>NZ_JBVJKV010000001.1:0-239899 GCF_055585065.1 Streptomyces sp. NPDC054047
GGCGTTGACTTTTGGCACGCTGTTGAGTTCTCAAGGAACGGACGCTTCCTTTGTACTCACCCTCTCGGGCTTTCCTCCGGGCGCTTCCCTTCGGTATTTCGTGTTTCCAACCTTACCAGATCCGTTTTCCGTTCCGTTCCCGGTTCGGATTCATTTCCAGTGGCCGTTGGAGGGCCTTTGCCTTTCGGCGTGTTCACTACGTTAGCGGATTCCCTCTGCAACTCATAATCGAGTTCCGCGAGTTCGAATTCAGGCATGCGAGCACGCCAAATTCGCCCCCGCTGAGGGGAAGTCGTAGGTAGTGGTTGGCCGCTTCCGGCTGCTGGCAGAACGCCGTACCCGGGTCAAGCGGCTCGGGCCACATTACGGTCCCCCAGGGGCCGCGTCAAGTTCGGCGGCGTCGGGGCGTATGGGCCCGATAAGGGCTCACCGTCGGGTCGTTGGGGATCCAGAAGCGCCAGGGGTGGACGGCTCCGTCACCGCCGACTCCCGTACGCGGACCGTTGCTGACCTGGTCGGGGTGGTGGGGCGTGCCCGCAAGGAGAGTGAGAGGGGCGTCCTGTGCCGCGCAGAGGTCGGCGCCGTTCAGGCTTCGGTCCACGTCAAGGGCCGTGGCCAGGCGGGCCGGGCCTTTGGCCAGTTCCCTGTCGTTGCGGGCCGAGAGCCGACGCTTGCGGGCGATCTCGGCGCCGGTGGTGATCTCCCCTGCCCTGAGCAGGACTCCGCTCGCCTTGCCCTCCGGGCCGCACACCACGTTGAGGCAGTGCCACATGCCGTAGGTGAAGTAGACGTACGCGTGTCCGGGCGGACCGAACATCACGCTGTTGCGGGCGGTGGGGCCGCGATAGGCGTGTGATCCGGGGTCGGCATCGCCGGCGTACGCCTCCACCTCTGTCAGGCGCAGCTCGATCGGGCCGTCCGGTGAGCTGCGTACGAGAACGCGACCCAGCAGATCCGGGGCCACATCGAGGACAGGGCGCTCGAAGAAGTCACGTGTGAGGGGCGTACGGTCAGGGGCCTCGATCATGGCGTCCGAGCCTACTGGACACGGTCTGTACAGGCGGGTGGTCACCGGCCGGGCGGATTGCCAGGGTGAGGACGCGGAACCGGACGTGGGTCCACCGCGTTTGTATGGATCAAGGATTCAAGTCGAGTCGAACCACAGGCGGGGCCTGGGGAGGAGAGTCATGGGGTTCAAGAAGCTGCTTGCGAGCCTGGGTGCCGGTGGTGCTTCGGTGGAGACGGTGCTGACCGAGGTCAACGTCGTACCCGGTGGAGTCGTCCAGGGTGAGGTGCAGATCCAGGGCGGGTCCGTGGACCAGGAGATCGAGGGTCTGTCCGTCGGTCTGCAGGCCCGGGTCGAGGTCGAGGGTGCCGACCAGGAGACGAAGCAGGACATCGAGTTCACGAAGCTGCGGCTCGGTGGGGCCTTCACGCTCCAGGCGGGCCAGATGCACACGGTGCCGTTCGGGCTGGAGATCCCCTGGGAGACGCCGATCACCTCCATCGACGGGCAGCAGCTGCGCGGGATGAACATCGGTGTGACCACCGAGCTCGAGATCGCGCGGGCCGTGGACTCCAGTGACCTGGACCCGGTCAACGTGCACCCGCTGCCAGCGCAGCAGGCCATCCTGGATGCCTTCATCCAGCTGGGCTTCCGCTTCAAGAGTGCGGACATGGAGCGCGGTCACATCCGTGGCACGCGCCAGAAGCTGCCGTTCTACCAGGAGATCGAGTTCTTCCCGCCGCAGCAGTACCGCGGTCTGAACCAGGTCGAGTTGAGCTTCGTGGCCGACGACCGCGAGATGGACGTCATCCTGGAGATGGACAAGAAGCCGGGTCTCTTCAGTGAGGGCAGCGACTCGTTCCGGTCGTTCAAGGTCGGTCTGAACGACTTCCAGGGCACGGACTGGGCGGCGTACCTCAACGAGTGGCTGTCCCAGGTCGGCAGCAAGCGCAACTGGTTCTAGGCTCGGAACGGAAGAGCTGTAAAGCTACCGCCGATCAGGAACCAACCAGGAGGTGCCGACGTGACCGAGCTCAAGAGGCCGCCGCTTCCCCATGACTTCCACCCGCCCGTGGCGTCGTTCACGGTCGTGAGCGAGGACTTCGAGCCGGGGGCGGTCCTTAAGGACGCTCAGGTCCAAGCGGCCGGGAACACCTCGCCGCACCTGCGGTGGGAAGGCTTCCCGCCGGAGACCAAGAGCTTCGCCGTGACGTGCTTCGACCCGGACGCGCCCACGGGCAGCGGGTTCTGGCACTGGTCCGTCTTCGACATCCCGGTCTCGGTGACCGAACTGCCCACCGGTGCGGGCAGCGGGAAGTTCGAGGGACTGCCCGAGGGCGCGGTGCAGGTGCGCAACGACTACGGGACGAAGGAATTCGGGGGCGCCGCGCCGCCGCCCGGTGACCCGGCGCACCGCTATGTGTTCACCGTGTACGCGGTGGATCAGGAGAAGCTCGGGCCCGACTCGGACGCCTCGCCTGCCGTCGTCGGATTCAACCTCCGGTTCCACACGCTCGGGCGCGCGCAGGTGCTCGCCGAGTACGCGGCTCCCGCCGGTAGCTGAGCGTTCACTGAACGTTTGCCCGTCCCTGGTCATGGAAGTGATCAGGGACGGGCATTTTTTATTGCGTTGTCCATCTCGGCGTGCCCGGCCAGAGTTGATCCCAGCCCGCCAGGGGGTGGGTCGGTGTGCATACGGGAGGTGGGCGAAATGCGGGACACGCTGGTGCTGAACGCGAGCTTCGAGCCGCTGTCGACGGTGACGCTGAACCGTGCCATCGTGCTGGTCCTTACCGACAAGGCCGTTGTCGAGCAGGCCCACCCCGGACTCCGTGTGCGCGCGGCGGCGGTCGAGATACCGGTCCCCCGGGTGATCAGGCTCTGCAGGTATGTACGGGTGCCGTTCCGAAGACGGGCTCCGTGGTCTCGGCGCGGTGTTCTCGTACGGGACCAGCACAGGTGCGCGTACTGCGGGAAGCGGGCGACGACCGTGGACCACGTGGTGCCGCGGGCGCAGGGCGGTACGGACTCGTGGCTGAACACGGTCGCTTCGTGCGCGATGGACAATCACCGCAAAGCGGACCGTACGCCAGAGGAAGCCGGAATGCCGCTGCTGCGACAGCCGTTCGAGCCCACGCCCGCCGACGCGATGCTGCTCGCCCTCGGCCGGGACGGCATCGCCTCGCTGCCGAAGTGGCTCGCGCAGTCGGCCGCGTGAACTGACGAAGCGTAAGAGACGTAGGAGAAGGGCCCGTCTCCACCGCACCGGTGGAGACGGGCCCTTCTCCTACGTCGTACGCCGCTTGTCAGTCGATCGGCGGCTGTTCGCGGCGCTCGGTGGGCGGGGCGCTCGGGCCGCCGGCCATCGGGCCGAAGTTGCCCATGGCGCCGCTCAGGCCCTTGAGGGCGTCGCCGATCTCGCTGGGCACGATCCAGAGCTTGTTCGCGTCGCCCTCGGCGATCTTCGGGAGCATCTGGAGGTACTGGTAGGCGAGGAGCTTCTGGTCGGCGTCACCCGCGTGGATGGACTCGAAGACCGTGCGGATCGCCTGGGCCTCGCCCTCGGCGCGCAGGGCCGCGGCCTTGGCCTCACCCTCGGCGCGCAGGATCGCGGACTGCTTCTCACCTTCGGCGCGCAGGATCTCCGACTGCCGTACACCTTCGGCCTGGAGGATCGCGGCGCGCTTGTCGCGGTCGGCGCGCATCTGCTTCTCCATCGAGTCCTGGATGGAGGTCGGCGGCTCGATGGCCTTGAGCTCGACGCGGTTGACGCGGATGCCCCACTTGCCGGTGGCCTCGTCCAGGACACCGCGCAGCGCGGCGTTGATCTCCTCGCGGGAGGTCAGGGTCCGCTCCAGGTCCATGCCACCGATGATGTTGCGCAGCGTGGTGACGGTGAGCTGCTCGATCGCCTGGATGTAGCTGGCGACTTCGTACGTCGCGGCGCGGGCGTCGGTCACCTGGTAGTAGATGACGGTGTCGATGTTCACCACGAGGTTGTCCTGGGTGATCACCGGCTGGGGCGGGAACGGGACGACCTGTTCACGCAGGTCGATGCGGTTGCGGATCGAGTCGATGAACGGGACGACGATGTTCAGACCGGCGTTCAGCGTCCGGGTGTAGCGGCCGAAGCGCTCGACGATCGCCGCACTGGCCTGCGGGATGACTTGGATCGTCTTGATCAGGGCGATGAAGACCAGCACCACCAGAATGATCAGGACGATGATGATTGGTTGCATCGTTGTTCCCCGTACCCCTCTTGCTCGGTGTTCCCGGAAGATCCGCAGAGCCGGAACGCGGGCCTGCGAAGATCTTGCTGGTCGAGTCTGTCAGACCGCCGCACACCCCGTGGTGGATTCACATGACGATGGCCGTCGCTCCGTCGATCTCGACGACATCCACCTCGCGTCCCGCCTCGTAGCTCTGGGCGGTGTCGAGCGAGCGGGCCGACCAGATCTCGCCGGCGAGCTTGATCCGGCCGCCGGAGGCGTCGACCCGTTCCAGGACGACGGCCGTCCTGCCCTTCAACGCCTCTACTCCGGTGGCCAGTTCGGGCCGTTGGGAGCGGTGTCGCGCCGCCACCGGGCGTACGACCGCGATGAGCGCGACCGATACCGCGGCGAAGACGACGACTTGGAGTACGGTGCCGCCGCCGAGGCCGGCGGTCACGGCGCCCGCGACAGCGCCCACGGAGAGCATGCCGAACTCCGGCATCGCGGTCAGTACGAGCGGGATTCCGAGCGCGGCGGCGCCGATCAGCCACCACACCCATGCGTCGATGTCCACGTGGTCATCGTAGGACCGCGGGACCTTTCCGCACAGGGCACGTGATCTATCGGCCGGAGTGGGCCCGGCCGTTCGCGCCGGTGTCAGCCGAGCGGGAGGCCCTGTGCGCTCCAGCGCTCGCCCCGCTCCTCGACCACCAGGGGCAGTCCGAAGCACAGGGAGAGGTTGCGGGAGGTCAGTTCGAGCTCCAGCGGACCGGCGGCCATGATCTTGCCCTGGCGGATCATGAGGACGTGGGTGAAGCCGGGGGCGATCTCCTCGACGTGGTGCGTGACCATGATCATCGAGGGGGCGATCGGGTCGCGGGCCAGGCGGCCGAGGCGGCGTACGAGGTCTTCGCGGCCACCGAGGTCGAGGCCGGCGGCGGGCTCGTCCAGGAGGAGCAGCTCGGGGTCGGTCATCAGGGCGCGCGCGATCAGGGTGCGCTTGCGCTCTCCCTCGGAGAGGGTGCCGAACTTGCGGTCCAGGTAGTCGGTCATGCCGAGGCGGTCGAGGAAGGCGCGGGCGCGCTGCTCGTCGACCTCCTCGTAGTTCTCGTGCCAGCCTGCGGTCATGCCGTACGCGGCCGTGAGCACCGTCTGGAGGACGGTCTGGCCCTTGGGCAGCTTCTCGGCCATCGCGATGCCGGCGACGCCGATGCGCGGGCGCAGCTCGAAGACGTCCGTGCCGGGCCTGCCGAGGGTCTCGCCGAGGATGGTGGCGGTGCCGGTGCTCGGGTAGAGGTAGCTGGACGCGACGTTCAGGAGGGTGGTCTTGCCCGCGCCGTTCGGTCCGAGGATGACCCAGCGCTCACCCTCCTTGACCGACCAGGAGACCTGGTCCACCAGAGCCCGGCCCTCGCGGACCACGGATACGTCCTCCAGCTCCAGTACATCGCTCATGAGCGCGTTGTCTCCCATTGCAGTCTCGGCTGTCGCTTGCGTCTGTGGACGCAGTCCCCTGGGAGAAAACCTACGCCACCGGTCGAGCGCTCCAGCCCCTAGCCCGGTCCTTAGGCTGTACGCATGCTCTCGGAACCACGCTCAGGACGCTTGGCAGCATGGGGAAATGCCCTACTTGCCGGACTTGTCTCGCCGGACGACGCGGTGCTCGCGATAGTCGGTGACGACGCCGTGCACCGGGTCGAAGGTCTTCCCGGCGAGTCGGGGCCGGTCGGCCTCACCCTGGCCCTGGGGCGATTGCGCACGCTCGGGGTGACCGGGCTGCGGGTCGCGCTGCCCGCGCCGGGCCATCCGCTCGGCCTGAGCGGGCCGCCCGACTTCAACGCGCGGGCCCTGGAGGCGCAGGAGGCGGTCGTCGCCTACGGGGCGCCGTACGGCCTGGTGCCCGAGGTCTCGGAGGCGGGGCCCGCCGGTGATGTGCACGTGGAGGTCCTCTGGCGCTGCATGTCCGTACGGGAGGCGCCGCCGGCCGATGTGCCCTCGCTGGGCGAGGCGGAGCGCGAGCTCGCCGAGGCGCTGCGGGACGCGACGGAGGTGCTCTCGCGGCTCGACGTCGCGGGCTCGGGGCCGGTCGCCGAGGCGGCGGTGGACGCGTACCGGGCGCGGGCCGAGCGGGGGCGCGAGGCGCTGGCGCCCGGATACCCGCCGCGTGCGGTGCGGGTGTTGGAGCTGGCCCAGCGGGTCGGCCTGCTGATCTCGGTGGCGTTCGAGAACGGCCACGGTGGGGCCGTGAGCGCCTCGGAGATGGCCGCGCGCGGCGAGGCGCTCCGTCCGGTGGAGCGGACGGCTCGGCGGGCGCAGGTGGCCGCGTACAACGCTTATGTGGAGGAGCGGGAGCGGTAGCCGGGGGTGGGCGCCCTGGCAGTCCTCGGGGTGGCCCGGTGACTGCCGCTTCGCGGCGGGGGTGTCTCTTGGCTGCGGGTGCATCGTGGCTTGCCGCGCAGTTCCCCGCGCCCCTACGACTGCGGGTGCATCGTGACTTGTCGCGCTCACGTGGCGGAGCCGCAGACCGACACGGCCCCGTGCCCCTCGGGGCGCGGGCAGCCGCACATCGATACGGCCCCGCGGGCGATGCCCGCGGGGCCGTGGCTTCGGGGTGCGTCAGTGGTTGACGCCGAGGTTGCCGAAGGCCGGGTTGAGGGCGCCGATGACCGACACGGTGTTGCCCACGGCGTTCACGGGGATGTGCACCGGCGCCTGGACCAGGTTGCCCGAGCCGACGCCCGGCGACTTCACGGCCTTGCCGTGGGCCTGCGCACCGTCCGTGGCGGAGGCGAGAGAGGCACCGGCGACGACGAGGCCACCCGCCACCATCGTGACAGCAGCGGCCTTCTTCAGGTTCTTCACTTCTGGACCCTCCTAGCGATCGCTGCGACCAGCCGCCGCAGCACGCACTGGAGAACGGCCCGGCGGCGCGGAGGTTGCGCCAAGTGGGGGACATTGACACGACGGTATGAATCTCAGACCGGAACACGACGCTCCGGTCCGCCGGTCGACCAGGTGCGCGCAGACGCCGATCAGCCGGTCACACCATGTCGTACGGCCCACAGGGCGGCCTGGGTGCGGTCGGCGAGGTCCAGCTTCATCAGGATGTTCGAGACGTGGGTCTTGACGGTCTTCTCGGAGAGCACCAGCGCACGCGCGATCTCGCGGTTCGAGCGCCCGTCGGCGATGAGCCCCAGGACCTCACGCTCCCGCTCGGTGAGCGAACCGCCCCTCCCCTGCCCCGTGTTGGCCTCCTCCTGGGACAGCAGCGCCCCCGCCACCTCGGGCTGAAGCAGCACGTGCCCCGCGTGCACGGAGCGGATGGCGCCCGCCAGGGCGTCCGGGTCGACGTCCTTGTAGACATACCCGGCGGCGCCCGCGCGCAGGGCCGGGACGACCGTGCGCTGCTCGGTGAAGCTGGTGACGATCAGCACGCGCGCGGGGTTGGCCAGTTCGCGCAGCTTGCGCAGCGCCTCGACGCCGTCCATGCCCGGCATCTTCACGTCCATGAGGACGACGTCCGGTTTCAACTGCTCGGCCTGCTCGACGCCTTCGGCGCCGTCCGAGGCCTCGCCCACCACCTCGATGTCGTCCTGCACCTCGAGGAACGTACGCAGACCGCGGCGGACCACCTGGTGGTCGTCGACCAGCAGCACCCGGATCCCTGTCTTCGGATGGAACACAGCGTCAGCCACCGGGAACCTCCATCTCGATCGTCGTGCCCTTTCCGGGCTCCGATTCCACGGTCAGCTGTCCGCCGACCCCGCCGGCCCGGTCCCGCATGGAGACCAGACCCAAGTGCCGCCCCGCGCGCCGGATCGCGCGCGGGTCGAAACCGCTGCCGTCGTCCGTGACCCGCAGCACGGCTCCCGCGCCGCGCCGCACCAGGGCCACGGAGACGCGCTCGGCTCCGGAGTGGCGCAAGGCATTGTGCAGTGCCTCCTGGGCGACGCGCAGCATCGCCTCCTCCTGGGCCGCGGGCAAAGCGCGAACGGCGCAGCTCTCGAAGGTGACTTCGGCGGAGTGCGCGCGGTCAAGGACCTGCGTGTGCGTGCGCAAGGTGGCCACCAGGCCGTCCTCGTCCAGGGCGGCGGGGCGCAACTCCACGACGGCGGCGCGCAGTTCGTCCGCCGCCTCGGCCGCGAGGGTGGCCACCTGCTGGAGTTCGCCCTTGGCGCGCGAGGGGTCGCGGTCCACCAGGGTGGCCGCGGCCTGGGCCGTCAGGCGCAGCGAGAACAGCTTCTGGCTGACGGCGTCGTGCAGTTCGTGGGCGAGGCGCGAGCGCTCCTCGGCGATGGTCAGCTCGCGGCTGCGTTCGTAGAGACGGGCGTTCGTGAGGGCGATCGCGGCGTGCTGGGCGAGGATCGAAAGGAGCTCCTCGTCCTCGGCGGTGAAGCCGCAACCGCCGTCCGGCTTGGGGCAGTTCTTGTTGGCGAGGAAGAGCGCGCCGAGTGTCTCGTCCCCGTACCGGATCGGCAGGCCGAGGAAGTCGGACATGTCCGGGTGGGCGGGTGGCCAGCCCTCGAAGCGCGGGTCCTTGCGCACGTCGGCGAGGCGCTCGGGCTCGGCCTTGTGCAGCATCGCGGCGAGGATGCCGTGCTGGCGGGGCAGCGGGCCGATGGCACGCCACTGCTCCTCGCTGACGCCGTCGACGACGAACTGGGCGAATCCGCCGTGGTCGTCCGGAACGCCGAGCGCCGCGTACTCCGCGTCGAGCAGCTCGCGGGCGGAGGCGACGATCGTCTTGAGGACGTCGCGCACCTCGAGCTGCCTGCTCATGGCGAGAAGCGCGGAGCTCACCGCGTTCAGGCCGGACCGGTGACCTTGACTCATGGCCTCACCGTACCGGCGGGGTGTGACAGTGCGTATCGGACCTGTGGTGGCCACCGCCTAGGGCCGTGGGCGTAGGCCCAAGGGCCCTGCGGCGTTGCGGCCCGCGCACGAGGCGCCGGGAGCGGGTCCGTTCCTACCGTGGGGGTGATCCGCTGGAGAAGCGGCTGGCCGGGCGACCCGAGGGGACGGATGTCATGCCGGTAGCGATCATCACGGGGGCTTCGAAGGGGCTGGGGCGTGCGCTGGGGGCGGCGCTCGCCGAGCGGGGCTGGGATCTGGTGCTCGACGCGAGAACGGCCGCCGTGCTCGCTCGGTCCGCACGCGAGATGGCGGGGCGCGGCGCGCGCGTGGAGGCCGTCGCCGGGGATGTCACGGACGCCGGGCACCGGGCGGATCTGGTGGCCGCGGCGCACGAGCTGGGCGGTCTCGACCTGCTGGTGAACAACGCGAGCGCGCTGGGCGCGGAGCCTCTCGTACGCCTCGAAGAGCTCACGCTCGACGGGCTGCGGCAGGCTCTGGAGACCAATGTGGTGGCGGCTCTGGGGCTGGTCCAGGAGGCGCTGCCCTTGTTGCGGGCCTCGGGTGCGGGGGCGGTGGTCGACGTCAGCTCCGACGCGGCCGTCGAGGCGTACGAGACGTGGGGCGGGTACGGGGCGTCCAAGGCGGCGCTCGATCATCTGTCGGCGGTCCTCGCCGTGGAGGAGCCGGGGATCAGGGTGTGGGCGGTCGACCCCGGTGACATGCGGACCGATCTCTACGAGGCGGCTGTCCCGGAGGACGACACCTCGGGGCGGCCTTCGCCGGAGACGGTGGTGCCCGCCTTCCTGCGGCTGCTCGACGAGCGACCGGCGAGCGGGCGGTACGCCGCACCGGCCTTGCTGAGCGCTCCTTCCTCCCTGGACGCGCGATGACGCTGGCCGTGCGGGTGCCCGATGAGCTGGCGGCCCGCGTCCCCGCCGAGCAGCGGGGCCAGGGGCTCGGCAGGGACGCGGTGCGGCTGCTCGTGTCGCGCGGGACGGAGGTCTCGCACCACGCCTTCGCCGACCTTCCCGCGCTGCTGCGGGCCGGGGACCTGCTGATCGTGAACACCTCGCGGACGCTGCCCGCGGCGGTCGACGGGACCGCGGGGCACGCGCGCGTGGTGGTGCATTTCTCGACCCGGGGCGACGACGGACGGTGGGCCGTCGAGTTGCGGGATCCCGACGGCCGGGGCACCACGCGTGCGCGTGCGGGCGGGCCCGCGCATTCAGTCGTGCGGCTCCCCGGGGACGTACGCCTGGTCTTCGAGGAGCCGCTGGCCCTGGGGAGCGGGCGGTTGTGGTGGGCCCGGGTGCCGGCCGACGTGCCCGCGCTGCTGCGGCGGCACGGGCGCCCCATCCGCTACTCCTATACAGAGAGGGACCAGCCGCTCGCCGCCCACCAGACCGTGTTCGCGCTGCCGTCGCCCGACGGGGCGGGCAGTGCGGAGATGCCGAGCGCGGCGCGGCCGTTCACCGCGGAGCTGGTGGCGCGCCTGGTCAGCCGGGGTGTGCAGTTCGCGCCGGTCACCCTGCACACGGGGGTGGCATCGCCCGAGGCGCACGAGCCGCCGTACCCCGAGCTCTTCGAGGTGCCCGGGGCGTCGGCGCGTCTCGTCAATGCCGCGAGGGCGGGCGGCGGACGGGTCATCGCGGTCGGTACGACGGCCGTGCGCGCCGTCGAGTCCGCCGCGGGGCCCGACGGGGTGGTCCGGGCGGCGGCGGGCCGTACGGAGCTCGTGGTGACCCCCGAGCGGGGCGTGCGCGTGGTGGACGGGCTGCTCACGGGGCTGCACGAGCCGCAGGCCTCGCATCTGCTGATGCTGGAGGCGGTCGCGGGCCGGGCCGCCGTCGACCGGGGTTATACGGAGGCCGTACGCCGTCTCTACCTCTGGCACGAGTTCGGCGACGTGCATCTCCTCCTTCCGGAGGAGTTTGCTCACGCAGAGAATTGCGAGGGCAACTGTTGGTGAGGTTGTTACGTGTCCGATGTGAGCCCGCGCATAGGACGCACGTCACGTACGAAGGTCCCTAGTGGATGAGCAGGCCCTTTGTGGGCACGGGGTGCGCTGCCATCAGGGCCTACGGCGCGCCCCCTGATCCACTATCCGGCATCGTACGTCACTGCTTTGCCACAGAATTTTGCGCCCGCTAAGAATTGCTCCCGTCGCTCGGCGCCGCGGTCCCGCACCGCGGCGTTTGTGCCGGAGAAGCAAATGTCCCCCGCCGGCCAGAGCGACCTCCGCGATTCGAAGAGGTCCGTCTCCCATGTCCCAGCACAGCACCCCTGGTCATAGTCGCCCCGCGCTGACCAAGACCCAGAAGTTCTCGATCGCCGGTGTCGCCACGCTCGGCGCCGCCGCCCTCGCGTTCTCCCTCGTGCCGGGCAGCGCCGACGCCGGAACGCAGACGCAGAGCCTCGAAGCCGCCCCGGTGGCCTTCAAGCAGAACGTGGACGCCCAGCAGGCGGTCCACGCCGGCGTCATCAAGCAGCGGAACACCGCCGACAAGCAGGCCAAGGACGCCGCTGCCGCCAAGGCGAAGGCCGAGGCCGACGCCGCCGCGAAGAAGCGGGCCGACGAGGAGGCCGCGGCCAAGAAGAAGGCCGAGGACGAGCGCAAGGCCAAGGAAGCCGCGAGCCGTGCCGCCGCGCGCAAGCCGGTCTACGCCAACAACCTCGACGGCTGGATCCGCCAGTCCCTGGACATCATGAAGGCCAAGGGCATCCCCGGTTCCTACGAGGGCCTGCACCGCAACATCATCCGTGAGTCCGCGGGCGACCCGAACGCCAAGAACGGCTGGGACATCAACGCCATCAACGGCACCCCGTCGGTCGGCCTGCTCCAGGTCATCCAGCCCACGTTCAACGCGTACCACGTCGAGGGCACGTCCACGAACATCTACGACCCGGTCGCCAACATCACCGCCGCGGCCAACTACGCGGCCGACCGCTACGGCTCGATGGACAACGTCAACGGCGCCTACTGAGCCTGATCTCCTGATCAACGGACCTCTTCGCCGAGGCTCGTCAGACGCCGAAGGGCGGCACCCCCTGGGGGTGCCGCCCTTCTCGTCCGCCATGAAGCACATGGCACACGGCGTGCTTACTTGCGCATGACCTCGGGCTCGTGGCGGCGCAGCAGGCGCGCCACCGCGAAGCCGCAGGCGACGCCGATCAGGAGCAGGATCGTGATGTTCAGACCCCACTGGCCCGCCGAGTGCTCCCACAGCGGGTCGAGGTCGCCCGGCTTCTTCGGGTCCCACGGCGGCATGAGGTGCGCGAGGTCCAGCGTGGCGCCCGCGCCGGCGATGGCCCAGCGCGACGGCATCAGCCAGGCGAACTGCTCCAGGCCCGGCGAGCCGTAGACCTGGAAGAGCACGCCGGTGAAGACGACCTGGACGATCGCGAACATCACCAGGAGCGGCATGGTCTTCTCGGCGGTCTTCACCAGCGAGGAGATGACCAGGCCGAACATCATCGAGGTGAAGCCCAGGGCGATGATGACCAGGCAGATCTCCACGGCCGGAGGGAAGATCAGGCCCTCTTCCGGGAGATCGCGCGTCGCGAAGCCGATGCCGCAGATGATGACGCCCTGCAGGGCAGTGATCACGCCGAGGACGATGACCTTGGACATCAGGTACGCCGAGCGGGACAGGCCGGTGGCCCGCTCCCGTTCGTAGATGACCCGTTCCTTGATCAGTTCTCGTACGGAGTTGGCGGCGCCCGAGAAGCACATGCCGACCGCCAGGATCAGCATGATCGTGCCCGCGTCGCCGTTGAACTTGACCGGCGGCTTGGGCGGGCCGAGCCCGAACTCGGCCGGGATCACGACGCTGACGATGCCGAGGACCGCGGGCAGGATCACCATCAGGCCCAGGAAGCCCTTGTCGGAGGCGATCACCGAGGTGTAGCGGCGAATCAGGGTCCACAGCTGCGAGCCCCAGCCCTGCGGCTTGGGCGGCCTGATCGCCTGCGGCGGCGGCATGTGGACCGACTGCGCGGCCACGGCGTCGATGTCGGCGGCGTACATCTGGTAGTGCTGAGAGCCCTTCCAGCGGCCCGCCCAGTCGTAGTCGCGGTAGTTCTCGAACGCCGAGAAGACGTCCGCCCACGTCGAGTAGCCGAAGAAGTTGAGCGCTTCCTCCGGCGGACCGAAGTAGGCGACCGAGCCGCCCGGCGCCATCACCAGGAGCTTGTCGCAGATCGCCAGCTCGGCGACCGAGTGCGTGACGACCAGGACCGTGCGGCCGTCGTCGGCGAGGCCGCGCAGGAGCTGCATGACGTCGCGGTCCATGCCCGGGTCGAGACCCGAGGTCGGCTCGTCCAGGAAGATCAGCGACGGCTTGGTGAGCAGCTCCAGGGCCACCGACACACGCTTGCGCTGGCCACCGGAGAGGGAGGTGACCTTCTTCTCCTTGTGGATGTCCAGCTTGAGCTCGCGCAGGACCTCGTCGATCCGCTGCTCGCGCTCCTGCTCGCTGGTGTCCGAGGGGAAGCGCAGCTTGGCGGCGTACTTGAGGGCCTTCTTGACGGTCAGTTCCTTGTGCAGGATGTCGTCCTGCGGGACAAGACCGATGCGCTGGCGCAGCTCGGCGAACTGCTTGTAGAGGTTCCGGTTGTCGTAGAGGACGTCACCCTTGTTGGCGGGCCGGTAGCCGGTGAGCGCCTTGAGCAGGGTGGACTTTCCGGAGCCCGAGGGGCCGATGACCGCGATGAGCGACTTCTCCGGGACGCCGAAGGAGACATCCTTGAGGATGTCCTTGCCGCCGTCGACCGTCACCGTCAGGTGGCGGGCGGAGAAGGAGATCTCACCGGTGTCGACGAACTCCTCGAGCCGGTCGCCGACGAGCCGGAACGTCGAGTGGCCGACGCTGACGATGTCGTTCGGGCCGATGAGGGCCGTGCCCGACTTCGCGACCGGCTGACCGTTGATGTACGTGCCGTTGTGCGAGCCGAGGTCGTGGATCTCGAAGCGGCCGTCCGGAGTGGCCGTGAACTCGGCGTGGTGGCGCGAGACCTGGAGGTCGGAGACGACCAGTTCGTTCTCCAGGGCGCGGCCGATGCGCATCTTGCGGCCGAGCGCGAGCTGGTGGAACGTCGTCGGGCTGCGATCACCGTAGACCGGCGGGGCCCCCGCGACACCGCCGGAACCGGGGCCCTGCTGCTGCGGGACCTGCGGCTGCTGAGGCTGCTGAGGCTTCTGATGCTGAGCCTGCTGCTGGGGCTGCGGCCAGCCCTGCTGCTGGGGCATCTGCTGCTGCGCCTGGTACTGCGGCGCCTGCTGCTGGGACGCCTGGGCGGCCCAGCCGGGTCCGCCCTGCTGCCCGTGGTGCTGCGGTGCCTGGTGTTGCGGCGCCTGATGGGCCGGTGCCTGCTGAGCGGCCTGGTGCGGTGCGGCCTGCTGCGGTGCGGACACGGCGGCGGCGCCGGACGCGCTGCCGGAAACGTTCAGCCGCGGACCGTCGGTCGCGTTGCCGAGGTTCACTGCCGAGCCGGGGCCGATTTCCATCTGGTGGATCCGCTGGCCCTGCACAAAGGTGCCGTTGGTGCTGCCGTGGTCCTCGATGACCCAACTGCGGCCGCTCCAGCTGATCGTGGCGTGACGCCAGGACACCCTGGCGTCGTCAAGCGCGAGATCCCCCTGCGGATCACGTCCGAGGGTGTACGACCTGGACGGATCGAGCGTCCAGGTCCTTCCATTCAATTCCAGTACGAGTTCCGGCACTCCAGCCCCACTGAGTTGTCCCCCGAGCTAGCCCCCGTCATGGGGAGTCTAGGGATGTCGAACATCGGGAGGAACTATTTCAGGCGGAGGCCTCTGACCGAAAGTCGGGCCTTGTGAAGACTGCGTACGGGCCTGGGCGACCGCCCCGTTGACGGGGCAGAAACCGCCCCGGAGAGTAGTAACCGCCCATGAGTGCGTACGGA
The DNA here is from genome assembly GCF_055585065.1 of Streptomyces sp. NPDC054047. Taxonomy (NCBI): domain Bacteria; kingdom Bacillati; phylum Actinomycetota; class Actinomycetes; order Kitasatosporales; family Streptomycetaceae; genus Streptomyces; species Streptomyces sp. NPDC054047. Next base: position 14,998 of record NZ_JBVJKV010000001.1, read on the forward strand.
TCATGCGCATTGCGCACATCTCGTACGGAACAGGGCGAGGCGCTGCGAGTCGGGGGGTCCTGATGGAGACCGGCGGGAAACAGGTCGAAGGCCGGGGTGTGCGGTGGGGCGATGTCCTGCTGTCCGCTATTGCCGCCGTGAGCTGGGCTCTTGTCGGCATGGCCGGCACCGCGGCGCTCGGCCTGCATCTGCTCGGCGCGGACACGGTGGGGTCACTGGGGCCGATGACCGCTGCCGTGGTGGCGCTCGGCGCGGGAGGCTCGGTCACCCCCTCCGGTGACGTCTCCGCCTTCGGACTCGATGGCGCAGAGGCGACCACCGCCATCGACATCGCGCCGCTCGGCGTCGGGCTCGCGGGCGCGCTTCTCCTTGCGTATTTTTTCCTACGCTCCCTGCGCGGGGCGGGAGTTGTGATCACGCCCGCCGAACTGGCCGCGCGCGCGGGCGCCGTGATCGCCCTCTTTCTGGCGATGCTCGGGGGGCTCGCCTGGGCGGGTCACGACATCATCACGATCGACGGTGACCAGCTGGGGATCGACAAGGGCATCGACGAGGGGATCGACCAGCTCCCGGACGACATCACGGACAAACTTCCCGACGGGCTCGGTGACATCGGCGGCCTGCTGCCCGACCGGCTCGGCGATCTCGCGCAGGCGAAGGCGGCGGTCGGCTTCACGGTGGACACGGGTCCGACGCTGCTCGGGGGCGCGATCTGGGTGATCGGCGTCCTGCTGATCGCGCTGCTCGCCTCACGTCGTACGCCGCTGCCGCGCGGGTGGGACGCCGTGCACCGCGTGGTGCGGCCTGCCGCCTCCGCGCTGGTCGCGGTGGTGCTCGTGGCGGTGCTCGCCGGGCTCGCGGCGGCGCTGTACGCGATGATCGGCGACGCGAATCCCAAGCGGATCGCGGGCGCCGCGCTGCTCGGGGCGCCGAACGGGGTGTGGCTCGGGGTGCCGATCGGGCTCCTCGTGCCGTGGGACGGCGAGGCGACGGGCCAGCTGGTGAAGCTGCTGCCGGACCCGCTGGACGACCTCCTCTCCGGGTCGGGCGCCTCGGGGGACGAGGCCGTGACACTGGGGCGGCTCGCGGAGCTCGACAGCCGGGTCTGGCTGCTGGGCGTCGCGGCGGCGCTGATGATCCTTTTCGCGGGGGTGCTCACCGCCGTCCGTACTCCTTACTCACGTGGCGAAACGGGCGCCCTGAGGTTCGCGGGGCAGTGTGCGGTGCGGCTCGGCGTGGTGACGGCGCTCGCGCTGCCGTTGATGGTGTGGCTGACGGGGGTCTCCGCGGATGCCTCGCTGTCGGTGCTCGGCTTCGACGCGTTCGGGGCGGGGATCGAGCTGCACGGTCAGCTGGGGATGGCGTTCCTGCTCGGCGCGGCGTGGGGCGTCGGTGCGGGCGCGGTGGGGGCGTTGCTCGCGGTGGCGAGCGGGGCCGCGGGCGGCAGGGTCTCGCCGTTCGCCGTCGCCGCGGCGGTTCCTGCGATGACGCCGCCGGCCGAGGTGGCCGCCGGTGCGGGGGCGCCGGGTGCGGGAGCGCCGGGTGGGACGGCGGGCGACGCCGCGGGGCCGTACAACCCCAGTGCCCCCTTCCGGCCGGCGAACCCCGACACGAACCCCTACCTCCGGCCGCCGCGTGATGTCTCCGGTGCGCCGACGGTGATCGGCCCGGTCACTCCTCCCCCACCGCGGGGGCAGTCGCGCCCCCGCTCCTCGGGTGGCGGCGACTGGCCCCCGCCACCACCACCGCCGCCTCCGCCACCTCCACCGGACGACCGGGGGCGGTAGACGCCGGGCAGTCGGGCGGTGGGGGGAGAGAGACCCGCCGCGCAGCGGGCGGGACAGAAGCACCCCGACGACCGGCAGACGAACAACCGGCCTCCCCCACCCCCACCGGGAGGTGTCCGGCAAGCGGACCGCCCCACCGGGTGACCCGCACCGCCGGATACGGTGGGACCACCATGAGCGCTCCTCATCACCCGCACCCCGCCGATGTCCCCACGCTCCTCGTCAAGATCTTCGGCAAGGACCGTCCCGGAATCACCGCAGGCCTCTTCGACACCCTCGCCGCCTACTCCGTCGACGTCGTCGACATCGAGCAGGTCGTCACGCGTGGCCGCATAGTGCTGTGCGCGCTCGTCACCGCGCCGCCGGCCGGCCTGGAGGGCGACCTGCGCTCCACCGTGCACAGCTGGGCCGATTCCCTGCGGATGCAGGCCGAGATCATCTCGGGCATCGGTGACAACCGTCCCCGTGGCCTCGGCCGTTCCCACGTCACGGTGCTCGGTCACCCCCTCACCGCCGAGTCGACCGCCGCCATCGCAGCACGCATCACCGGGACCGGCGGCAACATCGACCGCATCTTCCGGCTCGCCAAGTACCCGGTCACCGCGGTGGAGTTCGCCGTCTCCGGCACGGAGACCGAGCCGCTGCGCACCGCCCTCGCCCTGGAGGCGGCGAAGCTCGGCGTGGACGTCGCCGTCGTCGCGGCGGGTCTGCACCGCCGCGCCCAGCGGCTCATCGTGATGGACGTCGACTCGACCCTCATCCAGGACGAGGTGATCGAGCTCTTCGCGGCGCACGCCGGCTGCGAGGACAAGGTCGCCGAGGTGACCGCCGCCGCGATGGCCGGAGAGCTGGACTTCGAGCAGTCGCTGCACGCCCGCGTGGAGCTGCTCGCCGGGCTCGACGCCTCGGTCGTCGACAAGGTCCGCTCCGAGGTCCGCCTCACCCCGGGTGCCCGCACCCTCATCCGCACGCTCAAGCGCCTCGGCTACCAAGTGGGCGTCGTATCAGGCGGGTTCACCCAGGTCACCGATGATCTGAAGGAACGTCTCGGCCTCGACTTCGCCCAGGCCAACACCCTGGAGATCGTCGACGGCAAGCTCACCGGCAAGGTGACCGGCGAGATCGTGGACCGCGCGGGCAAGGCCCGGCTGCTGCGCCGCTTCGCCGACGAGGCCGGGGTCCCGCTGGAGCAGACCGTCGCGATCGGCGACGGCGCCAACGACCTCGACATGCTGAACGCGGCCGGTCTCGGTGTCGCCTTCAACGCCAAGCCCGTCGTCCGCGAGGCCGCGCACACGGCGGTGAACGTCCCCTTCCTCGACACCGTCCTCTACCTCCTCGGCGTCACCCGCGAAGAGGTCGAAGCGGCGGACACGCACACCGACTGAGCCGGGCCGACTCCTTCGTCGTCACGCACGTACGCCGATGGGCCCCGATACCGCCGCGGTATCGGGGCCCATCGGCGTACGTGCGTCAGGACCTGTTGTCGGGGACCTACTCGGACGGCGCCCAGTAGTCGGCCAGCGTGCCGACCCCGGGCTCCAGGGCCTTCCACGAGCCGGAGTACGTCAGGACGGCGAAGGCGGAAGTCGGGAAGCCGCGGCGGTCCATCCGAGTACGGGCGTCGCCCTCGGCGTCACCCGCGAGGATGTCGGCGAGCCCCTGCACCCCGGGGTTGTGGCCGATCAGTACGACGTTCTGCACGTCGTCCGGGGTTTCGTTGAGCACGGCGATCAGCTCGCCCGGAGAGGCCTCGTACAGCCGGTCCTCGTAGACGGTCTTGGGCCTGTGCGGCAGCTCATGGACGGCGAGCTTCCATGTCTCGCGGGTCCTGGCGGCGGTCGAGCAGAGGGCCAGGTCGAAGGGGATGCCGCTGTCGGCCAGCTTGCGCCCGGCGACGGGGGCATCCTTGCGGCCGCGCTCCGCGAGCGGGCGCTCGTGGTCGGACACCTGCGGCCAGTCGGCCTTCGCATGCCGGAAAAGGACAATCCTGCGGGGTTCTGCGACGCTCATGCGTCCCAGCTTCGCATGAAAGGCGCCAGCGGGCGCAAGGAGTTGGCGTGCTCCCCCGGCACGGGTGACGGCGTCCACCCGGGGCAGGTCACGGGGTCGTACGGAAGACCGTCTCCTGGATGCGCTCGAGCACGTTTGTCACCACCGGCTCGCCGCTCGCCGCGTGTGCGTCGGCCGGGTTCAGGATCAGCAGGAGCAGGGCCGCGAAGGCGATGGCGGGAAGGGCGATCGCCCACCACGGAAGCTGGATCTCGACGCTCGCAGAGTCCTGGCGGGCTCCCGGGTCGCGCCGAATGTGCGAACGGGCCGACATGCCGCCTCCGTGGTCTTCGAGTCCTCCGTGCCGCGTCTTCGCGGCCACATCTCGAAGGTACGGATCAGGCGACCCTCAGCACATCCGGTGATCCACCCACTTGACCCTGACACTGGCCCCCTAGGGGATGGTGGTGCTAACCCCACCATCCGCCCTGCCGGGGTCAGTTCACGGCGACGCGATGGAGGCGATGATGCCGATGACCACGGTGATGGCCAGCATCGCGCCGAGCACGATGAGCAGCTTCTTCTGGCCGTTCTGGGGGTTCGGATCGAGCACTGGCATGGGGAGAGTCTCGCACCCTTTGTCCGAGGGGCCTCCGCCGGGGTCGGCCGACGGAGGCACCGGGGCGGCCGACGGAGGCCTCCGCCGACCGACGGAGGCCCAGGGGTCAGGCAGCCGCCGCGACCTCGTCCTCGACCGTGCGGTTGCGGCCCGCGAGGATGCCCACCACGATCTGCGGCACCATCAGGCCCGCCATGAGCGCGATCGGCAGCCCCCAGCCGCCGCTGTGCTGGTAGAGCACGCCCACCAGGAGCGGCCCCGGGATCGAGATCAGGTAGCCCGTGCTCTGCGCGAAGGCCGAGAGCTTGGCGACGCCCACGCTGCTCTTGGCCCGCATGCCGACCATGGTGAGGGCCAGCGGGAAGGCGCAGTTGGAGACGCCGAGCAGCAGGGCCCACGCCCAGGCGCCGCTCTCGGGGGCGAGGTAGAGACCCGCGTACCCGGCCAGGCCGCAGGCGCCGAGGACGACCACCACGGGGCCCTGGTTCGGCAGCCGCGTGGCGACGCGCGGGATGACGAAGGCCAGCGGCACGCCCATCGCCATGGTGACGGCGAGCAGCACACCGGCCTCCCCCGCGGGGACCCCGGCGTCACGGAAGATCTGCGGCATCCAGCCCATCGTGATGTACGCGGCGGTGGCCTGCAGCCCGAAGAAGCAGGCCAGCGCCCACGCCGTACGGCTGCGGGTGATGCGCAGGCCCGCGTCCTCCTGGCGCACCGTGGGGCTGACGTGCTCCGGGGCGGCGGACGCGGCGGTGCGGTCGCGCACGAGCGGCACCCACGGCACGACGGCGACTACGGCGAGCACCGCCCACACCGCGAGCCCGGACTGCCAACTGCCGCCCAGCGCATCGGTCATGGGCACCGTGACGGCGGCCGCCATCGACGTGCCGAGCGCGAGCGCCATCGAGTAGAGCCCGGTCATCGAGCCGACCCGGTCCGGGAACCAGCGCTTGACGATCACCGGCATCAGGACGTTGCTGACCGCGATGCCCATGAGGGCGAGCGCGCTGGCGGCGAGGAAGCCGACGGTGCCGCCCAGGAAGGGGCGGATGGCCAGGCCCGTGGCGATCGCGGCCATGCCCGCGCAGACGACCGCGCTGGGGCCGAACCGGCGGGCGAGCCGCGGCGCCATCACTCCGAAGACCGCGAAACAGAGCGGCGGGACGGAGGTGAGCAGTCCGGCGAGCGTGCCGCTCATGCCGAGCCCGACACGCACCTCTTCGAGGAGGGAGCCGAGGCTGGTGATGGCCGGGCGGAGGTTGAGGGCGGCCAGGACGATGCCGACGATGACCAGACGCGTCGCCCACGCGCGCGTGGGGGGCTGTTTCTCCGCTGCCCCGCTCGCCGCGTCGGTACGTATCGGTGTCGTCGTCTGTGTCGGTGTCATCGTCCCGGTTTCCTCACTAGCCATGGGGCCATCATAGAATCATGGGATGATTGGCTGTCCAATCCGTTGTCGCTGTTTCCGTCACTCTGTTGCCTCCGTCCCCGTCACATCCTGTTGTCCCTGTCTCCGTCACATCGCGCACGAAGGAACGTCATGCCGCTGACCACCCCTCACCGCTCAGCGCTCTCCGAGCAGGTCATCGCCGAGCTGCGTAACCAGATCTCGTCGGGCGAGTGGCCGGTCGGCTCCCGCATCCCCACCGAGCCCGAGCTGGTCGAGCAGCTGGGCGTGGCGCGCAACACCGTCCGGGAGGCGGTGCGCGCCCTCGCGCACAACGGCCTCCTCGACATCCGCCAGGGCTCGGGCACCTACGTGGTCGCGACGAGCGAGCTGGCCGGCGTGATGCAGCGCAGGTTCGCCGACGCGGAGCCCCGGCACATCGCGGAGCTGCGCAGCACCCTGGAGTCGAGCGCGGCGACGCTGGCCGCGCAGCGGCGCACGGAGCGCGACCTCAAGCAGCTCGACGCCCTTCTGGAGCGCCGTGAGGAGGCATGGGAGTCCGGCGACGCGGAGGCCTTCGTGGCGGCCGACGCGACCTTCCACCTGGCGGTCGTGGCCGCGTCCCACAACGACGTGATGACGGCGATGTACGCGGACCTCGGCGAGGTCCTGCGGGACTGGCTGCGCGAGGACGTCGGCGAGAAGCTGACCCCCGAGAGCCACATGGACCACGCCCGGCTCGTCGACGCGATCCGGGAGAAGGACGCGGAGGCGGCCGCCAAGGAGGCCGCCGCCTACCCGTTCATGTGCCGCCCCGAGCGGTTCACGTCTGACGGGTGACTCGCTGCCTTCGGCTCACTCACTTCTGGTGGCTGACCCAGACGGACCGGATCTCTTTCCAGCACCGCCCGGTGAGCCGCACCGTCTGGGCGGGCCCGGCCTCCACGGAGACTCCGTCGCTGTCGATGTCCCACCACTGCTCGCACTCCACGTGCAGCCGGACCCGGTCGGTCTCGGGGTACGGGTTGTGGCAGTGCGCGACCGCGTCCGAACCCTCGACGCTGACGCGGCACTCCGCGCCGAACGGCCGCGGTTCGACCGCCTCCACGCGTGCGCGTGGCGGCCTCGCCTCTCCGACGGCGTGCGACGCGGCGCCGGGCAGGGCGATCAGCAGGGTGAGAGCGGCGAGCACCGCAGGAGGTGACGGGCGCACACCTCAGGGTGCGCGCTCGTGCCCCGACCGCGCCCGGCCAGTGGGCCGAACGGGCGACGCCCCGCCTCCCGCGCAGGGCGGGGACGGGGCGTCGGGAACGTACGAAATACCTGGTCAGGCACCCATCATGTGCACGCCGCCGTCGACGTGGACGATCTCGCCCGTCGTCTTGGGGAAGAAGTCCGAGAGCAGCGCGACGACGCCGCGGCCCGCGGGCTCCGGGTCGGCCATGTTCCACGCCAGCGGGGAACGGGTGTTCCACACGTCGGCCAGCTCCGTGAAGCCCGGGATGGACTTCGCGGCCATCGAGCCGATCGGGCCCGCCGAGATGAGGTTGCAGCGGATGTTGTCCTTGCCCAGGTCACGCCCGAGGTAGCGCGAGGTGGCCTCCAGGGCGGCCTTGGCCGGACCCATCCAGTCGTACTGCGGCCAGGCGAACTGCGCGTCGAAGGTGAGGCCGACGATCGCGGCGCCGTCGCTCATCAGCGGCCGGCAGGCCATGGCGAGCGACTTCAGGGAGAACGCCGAGACGTGCATGGCCGTGGCGACCGACTCGAAGGGCGTGTTGAGGAAGTTGCCGCCGAGCGCGTCCTGCGGGGCGAAGCCGATGGAGTGGACGACGCCGTCCAGACCGCCGAGCTCCTCGCGGACGAGGCCCTCGAGGCGGTCCAGGTGCTCCTGGTTGGTCACGTCGAGCTCGATGACCTTGGCGGGCTTGGGCAGCTTCTTGGCGATGCGCTCGGTGAGCGTGGGGCGCGGGAAGGCGGTGAGGATGACCTCGGCGCCCTGCTCCTGCGCGACCTTGGCCGCGTGGAACGCGATGGAGGACTCCATCAGCACGCCCGTGATCAAGATCTTCTTGCCGTCGAGAATTCCGCTCATGGTGATCAGTGACCCATGCCCAATCCGCCGTCAACCGGGATGACGGCTCCAGTGATGTACGAAGCGTCGTCCGAGGCGAGGAACTTCACCGCCGCGGCGATCTCCTCGGGCTGCGCGTAACGGCCGAGCGGCACCTGCGCCATGATGTTCGACCGCTGGTCGTCGGTGAGCGCCTTGGTCATGTCGGTGTCGACGAAACCGGGCGCCACGACGTTGAAGGTGAGGTTGCGCGACCCGAGCTCACGGGCGAGCGAGCGCGCGAAGCCGACCAGGCCCGCCTTGGACGCGGCGTAGTTCGCCTGCCCCGGGCCGCCCATCAGGCCGACGACGGAGGAGATCAGCACGACGCGGCCCTTCTTGGCACGCAGCATGCCGCGGTTGGCGCGCTTCACGACACGGAAGGTGCCGGTGAGGTTGGTGTCGAGGACGGACGTGAAGTCCTCCTCGGACATCCGCATGAGGAGCTGGTCCTTGGTGATCCCGGCGTTGGCCACCAGGACTTCCACCGGACCGTGCTTCTCCTCGATCTCCTTGTAGGCCTGCTCCACCTGCTCGGTGTCCGTGATGTCGCACTTGACGGCGAGGACTCCGAGCTCGGTGAGGGCCTGGGGCGGTTCACCCGAGCGGTAGGTGATCGCGACCTTGTCGCCGGCGTCGGCGAAGACGCGGGCGATGGCGAGGCCGATGCCCCGGTTTCCTCCGGTGACGAGAACCGAGCGGCTCAACGGATCACCCTTTCGATAGCGGTCTGGTACCTCGAAAACCTATCGGTACGGTGCTCCATACGGAGAATCGACGACCGACAGTGGCGTACCGGACTCACTGTCGGGTCCCTACAGAAAACTCTGGCCGCCGGGCCTCCACGCGCGACATGATCTGATACCGACCCGTGCCGACAGCAGGGAGACATCCGTGCCTCATTCCATCGATGAAGCCTTCACGGCACTGCCGCTCAGGGCTCTCGCCGACGCCGCGCTCGCCCGCGCGCGTGCGCTGGGCGCGGACCACGCGGACTTCCGCCTCGAGCGGGTGCGCAGCGCCTCCTGGCGGCTGCGGGACGCCAAGCCGTCCGGCACGTCGGACACCACGGACCTCGGCTACGCGGTCCGTGTCGTGCACGGCGGGACCTGGGGGTTCGCCTCGGGCGTGGATCTGACGATGGGAGCGGCGGCGAAGGTCGCGTCCCAGGCCGTGGCGATGGCCAAGCTCTCGGCGAAGGTCATCAAGGCTGCGGGTTCGGACGAGCGCGTGGAGCTGGCCGCCGAGCCGGTGCACGCGGAGAAGACCTGGATCTCCTCGTACGAGATCGACCCGTTCTCCGTGCCGGACGAGGACAAGAGCGGGCTGCTCGCCGAGTGGAGCTCCCGGCTCCTCGCCGCCGACGGCGTCTCGCACGTCGACGCCTCGCTGCTCACCGTGCACGAGAACAAGTTCTACGCGGACACGGCGGGGACGGTGACCACGCAGCAGCGGGTCCGCCTGCACCCGCAGCTCACCGCGGTCGCGGTGGACGAGACGAGCGGCGAGTTCGACTCGATGCGGACCATCGCGCCGCCGGTCGGGCGCGGCTGGGAGTACCTCACCGGGACCGGCTGGGACTGGGACGCCGAGCTGGACCGCATCCCCGAGCACCTCGCCGAGAAGATGCGGGCGCCGAGCGTGGAGGCAGGCACGTACGACCTGGTCGTGGACCCCTCGAACCTCTGGCTGACCATCCACGAGTCCATCGGCCACGCCACCGAGCTCGACCGCGCGCTCGGCTACGAGGCGGCGTACGCGGGGACGTCGTTCGCCACCTTCGACCAGCTCGGCAAGCTCGCGTACGGCTCGTCGATCATGAATGTGACGGGCGACAGGACCGCCGAGCACGGGCTCTCCACCATCGGGTACGACGACGAGGGCGTGGCCGCGCAGTCCTGGGACCTGGTGAAGGACGGCACCCTGGTCGGCTATCAGCTGGACCGGCGCATCGCGAGGCTCACCGGTTTCGAGCGCTCCAACGGCTGCGCGTACGCGGACTCCCCCGGCCATGTGCCGGTGCAGCGCATGGCGAACGTGTCGCTCGCGCCGGACCCCGGCGGGCTCGCCACGGAGGATCTGATCGGGGGCGTCGACCGCGGCATCTACGTGGTGGGCGACCGGTCCTGGTCGATCGACATGCAGCGGTACAATTTCCAGTTCACCGGACAGCGCTTCTACCGCATCGAGAACGGCCGCATCACCGGCCAGCTGCGCGATGTCGCCTACCAGGCGACGACCACCGACTTCTGGGGGTCGATGGCCGCGGTCGGCGGCCCGCAGACGTACGTGCTCGGCGGCGCCTTCAACTGCGGCAAGGCCCAGCCGGGCCAGGTCGCGGCGGTCTCGCACGGCTGCCCCTCGGCCCTGTTCCGAGGCGTCAACATCCTCAACACGACGCAGGAGGCGGGTCGATGAGCTCTCGTACGAACGGTTCGAACCGCACCAACAAGCCGCACGAGATCGTCGAGCGCGCCCTGGAGCTGTCCACCGCCGACGGCTGCGTCGTCATCGCCGACGAGCACTCGACCGCGAACCTGCGCTGGGCGGGCAACGCCCTGACCACGAACGGCGTCACCCGCGGCCGCACCCTCACCGTCGTCGCGACCGTCGACGGCAAGGAGGGCACCGCTTCCGGCGTCGTCTCGCGCTCGGCCGTCACCAAGGACGAGCTGGAGCCCCTGGTCCGCGCCGCCGAGCACGCCGCGCGCGGGGCGGGACCCGCCGAGGACGCGCAGCCGCTGGTCGCCGGGGGCAAGGAGTCCGCGGACTTCAGGGAGGCGCCCGCCGAGACGTCCTCCGCCGTCTTCGCGGACTTCGCCCCCGCGCTCGGCGAGGCGTTCGCCACGGCCCGCGCGGGCGGGCGTGAGCTGTACGGCTTCGCCAACCACGAGCTGGTGTCGAGCTATCTCGGTACGTCGACGGGGCTGCGCCTGCGGCACGACCAGCCCAACGGCACCCTGGAGCTGAATGCCAAGTCCCCGGACCGTACGAAGTCGGCGTGGGCGGGGCGCGCGACCCGGGACTTCGGGGACGTCGACCCGGCGGCGCTCGACGCTGAGCTGGCCAAGCGTCTGGGCTGGGCGCGGCGGCGCGTCGACCTGCCGGCCGGGCGGTACGAGACGATCCTGCCGCCGACCGCCGTCGCGGACCTGCTGATCTACCAGCTGTGGTCGGCGTCGGCCCGGGACGCGGCCGAGGGCCGGACGGTGTTCTCCAAGCCGGGCGGCGGCACCCGCGTCGGCGACCGGCTCGCCGAGCTGCCCCTGACGCTACGCAGCGACCCGAACGAGCCGGGCCTGGAGTCCGCGCCGTTCGTGCTCGCGCACGCCTCGGGCGGTGACTCGTCCGTCTTCGACAACGGACTTCCGCTCGCCCCCACCGACTGGGTGCGGGCCGGCGAGCTCGCGCATCTGACCAGCACCCGGCACAGCGCGGCCCTGACCGGCCTGCCGGTGGCCCCGGCCATCGACAACCTCATCCTGGACGGCGGCACCGACCGCTCCCTGGAGGAGATGGTCGCGAGCACGGAGCGCGGGCTGCTGTTGACCTGCCTCTGGTACATCCGCGAGGTGGACCCGGCCACGCTGCTGCTCACCGGGCTCACCCGGGACGGCGTCTACCTCGTGGAGAACGGCGAGGTGGTGGGCGAGGTGAACAACTTCCGTTTCAACGAGTCGCCGGTCGACGTGCTCTCGCGGGCCGCCGAGGCCGGGCGCACGGAGAAGACGCTGCCCCGGGAGTGGGGCGACTGGTTCACCAGGGCCGCGATGCCCGCCCTGCGCATCCCCGACTTCAACATGAGCTCGGTCAGCCAAGGCGTGTGACGCCCATAGACTGGCCGGTACCGGTTGGTACCGGCCAGAGCTTTTCCCAGCAGCCTTTCAAGGAGACACAAGACCGTGACGGACATCGTCGACGAGCTGAAGTGGCGCGGGCTTTTCGCCCTGTCCACGGACGAAGATGCACTGCGCAAGGCGCTCGCGGACGGCCCCGTCACGTTCTATTGCGGCTTCGACCCCACCGCGGCCAGCCTGCACGTCGGCCACCTGGTGCAGGTCCTCACGGTGCGCCGGCTCCAGCAGGCCGGGCACCGGCCGCTCGCCCTGGTGGGCGGCGCCACGGGCCAGATCGGTGACCCGCGGCCGACCGCCGAGCGCACCCTGAACGACCCCGAGACGGTCGCGAACTGGGTGGCCCGGCTGCGCTCGCAGATCGAGCCGTTCCTGTCCTTCGAGGGCGAGAACGCCGCGGTGATGGTCAACAACCTGGACTGGACCGCGGGAATGTCCGCGATCGAGTTCCTGCGGGACATCGGCAAGCACTTCCGCGTGAACAAGATGCTGACCAAGGACTCCGTGGCCCGGCGCCTGGAGTCGCAGGAGGGCATCTCCTACACGGAGTTCAGCTACCAGCTGCTGCAGGGCATGGACTTCCTGGAGCTCTACCGGCGCTACGGCTGCACGCTGCAGTCCGGCGGATCCGACCAGTGGGGCAACCTCACGGCGGGCATCGACCTGATCCACCGCCTGGAGCCGGACGCCGCGGTGCACGCCGTCGGCACGCCGCTGATGGTCAAGGCGGACGGCACCAAGTTCGGCAAGTCCGAGAGCGGCGCCGTCTGGCTCGACCCGGAGATGACCACGCCGTACGCGTTCTACCAGTTCTGGCTGAACGTGGACGACCGGGACGTCTCGACGTACATGCGCATCCTCAGCTTCAAGTCCCGCGAGGAGCTCGAGGAGATCGAGAAGCTCACCGAGGAGCGCCCGCAGGCCCGTGCGGCCCAGCGCGCGCTCGCCGAGGAGCTGACGACGCTGGTGCACGGCGCCGACCAGTGCGCCGCGGTCATCGCCGCGTCCAAGGCGCTGTTCGGCCAGGGCGAGCTCGGCGACCTCGACGAGGCGACGCTGAGCGCGGCCCTCTCCGAGCTGCCGCGCGTCCAGGTCACCGAGCTCGGCCCGGTGGTGGACCTCCTCGCGGAGGTCGGCCTGGTGGCGAGCAAGTCCGCGGCCCGGCGCACGGTCAAGGAGGGCGGGGCCTACGTGAACAACGCGAAGGTCGCGTCCGAGGACGCCGTACCGTCCCGCGACGAGCTGCTGCACGGGCGCTGGCTCGTGCTGCGCCGGGGCAAGAAGAACCTGGCGGCGGTCGAGGTCACCGCGGGCTGACCCGCTTCCCGTACGCGCGCGAGAGGGGCCGGCCCACCAGGACCGGCCCCTCTCGCATGCCGCTTACGCGCAGGTCAGGCCCGCTGTTTGTTGCCCCTGATCATCTTGTACGCCATGTCTCCGACGCCCACGACGACGAGGGCCGCCACCAGCTGAAGCGCGTGTCGACCCCAGTCGATGCCCTTGGTGTCATCGATGCCGAACCCAGAGGCAAGCGAGTTGCCGATGATCGCGCCGATGATGCCGAAGATCGTGGTCAGCCAGAGCGGACTGTGCTGCTTTCCGGGCAGGATCGCCTTGGCGATCAGCCCCAGCACGAATCCCACGACGATGGCCCACAACCAGCTCATAGCTGCCTCCTCATCCGGCTCAACATGAGCATTACGGTCAGTCTCGACCGATCCTCCATACGGCGCATGTCGGGCGCCCCCATACGTGGCATGACGCAGTCAGGACACCGGGAAGGGGGCGGCCCCGGTCTCGAAGGCTGCGCAGCCGCGGCGTAACGTGGAGCGGGTCCGGGCCGGGGAGTGCCCGGCTTCTTGTGAGCAGGCGGTGGAATGTGATGCGGAAGCAGAGCGGCGCCCAGGTCTTCCGGATCACAGGGGCCCGGCAGGGCCTCGCGGACGACGTGCGCGGCAGGCAGCGCCGGTACGTGATCTCGATGTCGATCCGTACTCTTTCGGTCATTGCCGCGGCGGTGCTGTGGAACGTCGAGCGGCATGTCGCCCTCGTCGCTCTGGTGCTCGGCATCCTCCTGCCGTACATCTCCGTGGTGATCGCCAACGCGGGCCGGGAGAGCGTCCCTTCGCTGCCGTCGACCTTCGTACCCGCACCATCCCGGCCAATGATCGCGCCACCGACGGCGCACGGCGAGTCCGCGGAACCCTTCCCGGAAGCCGGTACGGGGCCCGCGCCGGACGAGCCCAGCGCCCCCTCCGGCCGCCAGAACTGACCGTCGACGTTGCGCCAAGCTCAAGAAAAGCTCAGATCAATCATGTAGTTCCGGTGCCAGGCAGCGGGTCCCCCATGACATACTTCGTACGCGCTCCGCATCCCCCGTCGGAGCGACAGACCGACGCCGGGCAGCTCCCCCCGTGGCTGCTCGGCGTCGCCTTGTTTTGAACGCACTTGGACGTTACCTGTGAGCGACGAGACACCGATCTGTTCCGCCAAGGGCTGCCGCGCCGCCGCCGTGTGGGTGCTCGCGTGGAACAACCCGAAGATCCACACTCCGGAGCGCCGCAAGACGTGGCTCGCCTGTGATGAACACCGCGAGCACCTCTCTCAATTCCTGGGCGTGCGCGCCATGTTGAAGGACGTCGTGCCGCTGGCCGACTGGGAGGCGCGCGGCGACTAGCCGCCGATCGCCGACATCGGGCGGTCGGGCTGGAGGAACGCCGGGTCGTCGAGGCCCGAGCCCGCCTTCTTGCCCCACATCGCGAGCTTCCAGATGCGCGCGATGGCCTCGTCCGAGCCGCCCTCGCTGTCTTCGCCGTTCGCCCGCAGGGCCGCCCTGAGGTCGGTCTCCTCGGTGGCGAACAGGCAGGTGCGGACCTGGCCGTCGGCCGTCAGGCGGGTGCGGTCGCAGGCCGAGCAGAACGGGCGGGTGACGGAGGCGATGACGCCGACACGATGCGGTCCGCCGTCCACGACCCAGCGCTCGGCCGGCGCGGAGCCGCGCTCGCCGGAGCCCTCTTCGGTGAGCTCGAAGCGCGTACGCAGCGACTGCAGGATGTCACCGGCGGTGATCATGCCGTCGCGCTTCCAGCCGTGCTGGGCGTCCAGCGGCATCTGCTCGATGAACCGCAGTTCGTAGTCGTTCTCGACGGCCCAGGCGAGCAGGTCGGGGGCCTCGTCGTCGTTCAGGCCCGGCATCAGGACCGTGTTCACCTTGACCGGGGTCAGGCCCGCCTCACGGGCCGCTTCAAGGCCCTCCAGGACGTCCTTGTGGCGGTCGCGGCGGGTGAGGGTCTTGAAGACGTCGGGGCGCAGCGTGTCCAGGGAGACGTTGACCCGGTCGAGGCCCGCGGCCTTGAGGGCGGCGGCGGTGCGCTTGAGGCCGATGCCGTTCGTCGTCAGGGACATCCTGGGGCGCGGCTCCAGCTGGGCGCAGCGCTCGACGATGCCGACGAGGCCGGGGCGCAGCAGCGGCTCGCCGCCGGTGAAGCGGACCTCGGTGATGCCCAGCCGGGTCACGGCGATCCGGATGAGGCGGACGATCTCGTCGTCGCTGAGCAGCTCCGACTTGGACAGCCACTGAAGGCCTTCTTCGGGCATGCAGTACGTGCACCGCAGATTGCACTTGTCCGTCAGCGAAACCCGCAGATCGGTGGCCACTCGGCCGTAAGTGTCGATGAGCACGTGGGCCCCCTCCCTGATCCTGATTCAGCCGGTCCGGTTCAGATACCACGAGCCTACGTGACGGGAGTGACATCGAGCGGGGCCCGATCCCACGAGGAGCGGTGCGGCCGCGTCGTAGAGATCTACCAATGATCTACGACGCGGCCGCTGACGTGCGCTTTCAGCCGCTCAGTGAGCGCCGGTGCCCGTGAGGGACCGTACCTCCAGCTCCGCGTACTTGCCCTTGTCCGGCTCCTCCTTCGAGAGCATCGTGCCGAGCCAGCCGAGCAGGAAGCCCAGCGGGATGGAGATCAGACCCGGGTTCTCCAGCGGGAAGAAGTCGAAGTTCGCGCTGGGGAACATCGAGGTGGGCTTGCCGGAGACGACCGGCGAGAACAGCACCAGGCCGACCGCGGCCACCAGTCCGCCGTAGATGGACCAGAGCGCGCCCTGCGTGGTGAACCGCTTCCAGAAGAGGCTGTAGAGGATCGTCGGCAGGTTCGCGGAGGCCGCGACGGCGAAGGCCAGGGCGACCAGGCCCGCCACGTTGAGATCGCGGGCCAGGGCGCCCAGGGCGATGGAGACGAGGCCGATGAAGACGGTCGACCAGCGAGCGGCCTTCATCTCCTCCTTCTCGGTTGCCTTGCCCTTCTTGATGACGTTGGCGTAGATGTCGTGCGCGAACGACGAGGACGAGGCGAGGGTCAGACCGGCGACGACCGCGAGGATCGTGGCGAAGGCGACCGCAGAGATCACGGCGAGCAGGAGCGCGCCGCCGGTGGAGTCGCCACCGCCGCCGATCTCCAGGGCGGCGAGCGGCGCCGCGGTGTTGCCCGCCTTGTTCGAGGCGATGATGTCGCCCGGCTTGAGCAGGGCGGCGGCGCCGAAGCCGAGGACGATCGTCATCAGGTAGAAGGCGCCGATGATGCCGATGGCCCAGTTCACGGACTTACGCGCGGCCTTGGAGGTCGGCACCGTGTAGAAGCGGATCAGGATGTGCGGCAGTCCCGCGGTGCCGAGCACCAGGGCGATGCCGAGCGAGAGGAAGTCCAGCTTCGAGGTGCCGCTCGCGCCGTACTTGAGACCGGGCTCCAGGAAGGCCGAGCCCTTGCCGCTGTTGGAGGCGGCGGTGCCGAGCAGATCGGAGACGTTGAAGTTGAACTTCAGCAGGATCAGGAAGGTGATCAGCACGGTGCCCGCGATGAGCAGCACCGCCTTGACCATCTGCACCCAGGTGGTGCCCTTCATGCCGCCGATGGTGACGTAGACGATCATCAGGACGCCGACGAGGGCGACGATCAGGATCTTGCCCGCGTCGCTGGTGATGCCGAGCAGCAGCGAGACCAGGACGCCCGCGCCCGCCATCTGCGCGAGCAGGTAGAAGATCGAGACGACGATCGTGGAGGTGCCCGCGGCGGTGCGCACCGGACGCTGGCGCATGCGATAGGCCAGCACGTCGCCCATCGTGTAGCGGCCGGAGTTGCGCAGCGGTTCGGCGACCAGGAGGAGCGCCACCAGCCAGGCGACCAGGAAGCCGATGGAGTAGAGGAAGCCGTCGTACCCGAAGAGCGCGATGGCGCCCGCGATGCCGAGGAAGGACGCGGCGGACATGTAGTCGCCGGAGATCGCCAGACCGTTCTGGAAGCCGGTGAACTGGCGGCCGCCCGCGTAGAAGTCGGCGGCGCTCTTGGTCTGGCGCCCCGCCCAGACGGTGATGAAGAGGGTCGCGACGACGAAGGCCGCGAAGAGGCTGATGATCAGCGCCCGGTGCTCGGAGGCGTCGGATGTCGCTGCCAGGACTGTGGTGCTCAGCGCGGGGCTCATGCGCCGCCCTCCATACGGGACTTGATCGCCTCGGCCTTGGGGTCGAGCTTCGTGTTGGCGTGGCGCGAGTAGAACCAGGCGATGAGGAACGTGGTCAGGAACTGGGCGAGGCCGAGGATCAGGGCGACATTGATGTTGCCGAACAACTTGGTGCCCATGAAGTCGCCCGCGTAGTTCGAGAGCAGGACGTACGCGAGGTACCAGACGATGAAGGCGACGGTCAGCGGGAAGGCGAACGAGCGGTGCGCCTTGCGGAGTTCACCGAACTCCGGGCTCGCTTGCTCCTGGAGGAATTCTTCCGTGGTCGGCGCATGGGGAGCGGGGGCTACTCCGTCCTTGGACGGTGGGGAGGCATCGGGGGCCACGGAGTCTTCTCCTCGTGGTGCGGGTGCGGTGGGGACGGACAGCTGATCCATTGGCTCTCTCTGGTCCGGCAGTGATGCGGATCACGTGAGCCACGGATGGCGATGCTAAGGCCACGGGACGTGATCCGACAGGGGTCGATGTTGGTTCCGTTACCTGTTCAACGTCATGGCGGCACGTCCGGCGCGGTGCGACGCGGTGCTTTCTTCCGGAATCCATTGCTGGCCTGGGAGTTCGGGGGATAGCTTCACCCTGAACGACCCGTCATGTACCTGCCCGATCACAAGTTGTGTTCGGGCAGTTCACGTATCCGGATGATGTGGAGATCCCATGGCTCATCTGCGTTCCAGACGTCGCATCGCGCTCACCGTGCCGCTCGGCATCGCGCTCGCGGCGTCGGTCGGCTTCGCACCGGGCGTCGCGACAGCGGCCCCCGACGCCCCCGCCACCGCGTCGGCGAAGGCCGAGTCACCGAAGCTCGCGTACGTCGTCAACACCCGCACGGACTCCAAGACGATCGCGTACGTCAAGAGGGCGATCGCCAAGGCTGACGGCACCGTCGTCGTCGCCTACCCGAAGATCGGCGTGATCGTCGCGCACTCGGCCAACCCCGACTTCGGCAAGCAGCTGCGCAAGGTCAAGGGGGTCCACTCCGCGGGCGCGACCCGCACCTCGCCCCTGACGGCGGCGGGCACCACGGAGGAGGGCGCACCGACCCTCCTGTCGAAGGCCGACGCCAAGGCGGCCAAGGCGCAGGCGGGTTCGGCCGCCGAGCCGCTCGAGGCCGACCAGTGGGATCTGCGCGCGATAGGCGCCGACAAGGCGGCCAAGATCAATCCGGGCAGCAAGAAGGTCACCGTCGGCGTCATCGACACCGGAGTCGACGACACGCACCCGGACCTCGCGCCCAACTTCTCGGCCTCGCAGTCGGCGAGCTGTGTCGGCGGCAAGGCGGACACCTCCGCCGGCGCCTGGCGCCCGGAGAAGCCCGACCACTACCACGGCACGCACGTGGCCGGCGAGATAGCCGCCGCCCGCAACGGCGTGGGCGTCGCGGGCGTCGCACCCGGCGTGAAGGTCGCGGGCATCAAGGTCGCCGACCCGGTCAGCGAGCTGTTCTACCCGGAGAGCGTCGTCTGTGCGTTCGTGTTCGCCGCCGACAAGGGCATCGAGATCACGAACAACAGCTACTACGTGGACCCGTGGCTCTACAACTGCATGGACGACCCGGACCAGCGGGCCATCGTCGACGCGGTCAACCGCGCCCAGCTGTACGCCCAGAAGAAGGGCACCCTGAACCTGGCGTCCGCGGGCAACTCCAACCACGACCTCGCCGCCGACGAGATCCTGGACGACTCCAGCCCGGACGACTCGACGCCGGTGCCGCGCACCATCGACCCGTCCGAGTGCTTCGACCTGCCGACGCAGCTGCCGGGCGTGGTCACGGTCAGCGCGACGGGCGTGCAGAACCTCAAGTCGTACTACTCCACGTACGGCAACGGCGTGATCGACATCGCGGCCCCCGGCGGCGACAAGTACCAGATCCCGGCCGACACCCCGTCGAAGAACGGCCGCATCCTCTCCACGATGCCGGGCAACGAGTACGGCTGGCTCCAGGGCACCTCGATGGCGTCGCCGCACGCCTCGGGCGTGGCCGCGCTCCTGAAGTCGACGCACCCCAAGGCGAGCCCCGCCGAGCTCCAGCGGCTGCTCAAGAAGCAGGCCGACAACCCGGGCTGCCCGACGACTCCCTACGACCCGGACGGTGACGGCAAGGTCGACGCCGTCTGCGAGGGCGGCAAGAACAAGAACGGCTTCTACGGCAGCGGGATCGTCGACGCGCTCGACGCCGTGAAGAAGTGAGGGGCTCGCACACCATGACCGCACCCTTCACGCGCTCCCGCCGCGTGCTCGCACTCCCGCTCGGCATGGCGGTGGCCTCGGCCGTCGCCTTCCTGCCGGGCACGGCGTCGGCCCAGCCCGACGCCGCGGCACGTCCCGGCACCCCGGTGTCGTCGGCCGTGTCGGCTCTCGGCGCGTCGCTCTCGGACGGCACGTCGATGAGCTACGTCGTCAACGTCCGCTCCGGGCACGCCGGTTCACCGTCCGCCAAGACGTCGGCGTACGTGAAGAAGGCCATCGCCAGGGCGGGCGGCAAGGTCGTCATCGCGTACGACAGGATCGGCGTGATCGTCGTCCACTCGTCGAACGCGGACTTCGCCAAGGAGATCCGCAAGGCGCGCGGAGTGGCTTCCGCGGGGGCGACCCGCACGGCGCCGCTGTCCGCGCAGTCCGACGACGCCCTTGAGGCCGACCGGCCGCTGACCGCCGCAGAGGCGCAGCAGGCGGCCGGGCAGGCGGGCGCGGGCCAGGACGAGCTCGAGCCGCTCCAGTGGGACCTGCCCGCCATCAAGGCGGACAGGGCCCACAAGGAGTCGCTCGGCAGCTCCAGGGTCACCGTCGGCGTCCTGGACTCCGGCGTGGACGACACGCACCCGGACATCGCGCCGAACTTCGACGCGAAGGCGTCCGCGAGCTGTCTGGGCGGCGTGCCCGTGCAGAAGGACGGCGCGTGGCGTCCGGTGTCCGGGGAGAGCGACCACGGGATGCACGTGGCGGGCACGATCGCCGCCGCGAAGAACGGCACCGGCGTCACCGGTGTCGCTCCGGGCGTGAAGGTGGCGAGCCTGAAGGTGGCCGAGCCGGCGACCGGCATGTACTACACGGAGGCCGTGGTCTGCGGCTTCATGTGGGCGGCCGATCACGGCGTCGACGTCACCAACTCCAGCTACTACACCGACCCGTGGCTGTTCAACTGCAAGACGGACGCCGACCAGAAGGCCTTGGTCGACGCCGTCGGGCGGGCCACCCGGTACGCGGAGCGCAAGGGCGCGGTGAACGTCGCGGCGGCCGGCAACGCCGAGACGGACCTCGCGCAGGACGAGATCGTCGACGACTCGAGCCCGGACGACACGACGCCCACGGAGCGGGTCATCAAGACCGCGGACTGCCTCGACCTTCCGTCGCAGCTTCCGGGTGTCGTGACCGTCTCCGCCACGGGCGCGAAGGGCATCAAGTCCTCGTACTCGAACTACGGCAAGGGCGTCATCGACATCGCGGCGCCGGGCGGCGACTCCACCCGGTTCCAGAAGCCGGACGCACCGGCCACGGACGGCCGCATCCTGTCGACCCTGCCGGGCGGCAAGTTCGGCTACAAGGCGGGTACGTCGATGGCGTCACCGCACGCCGCGGGCGTGGCCGCGCTCATCAAGTCGGCCCACCCGCACGCGTCGTCGGCGAAGGTGAAGGCGCTGCTCTACGGCGAGGCCGACGCCATGAAGTGCACCGATCCGTACGACATCGACGGTGACGGCAAGGTCGACGCGGTCTGCGCGGGCGGCAAGAACAAGAACGGCTTCTACGGCGTGGGCATGATCGACGCGCTCGACGCCGTGCGGAAGTAGCAGGTCACAGGGCGAGCCGGCAGGTTCGTGAAGCGAGTGGGGCCGGGCGGCCGCGTGCCGCCCGGCCCTTCGCGAGAGGATCTCGTTCCATGTATGAGTATCGCGACGCCGCGTTCGTCCCCGCCGGCACGGACGACTGGGTGGCCTGGCCCGTCCGTCCCCGGTGGCAGGTGGTGCTCGGTTTCCTCGCCCTGCTCGCCTACCTGCCGCTGTGGTGCGTGTTCGCCGTGGTGGTCGTGGCCGGGGTCCTGGTCGTCCTGTTCGTGGCGGAGATCGTCGAGGTGATCAGTTCCTCGACCGAGAAGAAGCTGGACGGTCTGTCGGACCGCATGCTGGAGCGCCTGCGGCTGCCCGACTGGTGCGTGACCTGGCCGGAGCTGCGCCATGAAGGAGACGCGGACTACTACCGCGCCCGGGTGGACAAGATCGTCGGCCGCTGGACGGCCCAGGCGTCCGCGCCCCGGGAGCCCAAGAAGCCGAACCCGCCCGTCGAGTGCGAGATCCCGTGGCGCAACTACCGCGGTGTGGGCGGCGGTTACGTCGTCAGGACCGCGACCGCCCAGGGGTGGGAGCCGCGGCCTTCGGAGCCGGAGAAGTCGGTCAGGCTGTGGTGGTCGGCGGCGTCGGGTACCGAGGCGGGCAGGGGCACGCCGCAGTAGCGGAGGCTGCACAGTACATACATGACGGACACACCCATGGCCGGTACGCGGACGGCGTGGGCCGCGCTCGGCGGCGACCCCGCTCTCCTCCCCCGCGTCACGCCCGTCGTCCGGGACGGCGCGCTCCCCGCGAAGCTCCCCGTGCGCGAACTGGCCCGCGGCTGCGTCGGGGCCTGCGCGCTGGCCGCCGCCGAGCTGACCGCGGCCCGTACCGGGCAGGCGGTGCCGGGGGTGCGGGTCGACGACGGGGCGGTGGCCACGGCGTTCACCAGTGAGCGCCACCTCCTCGTGGCCGGGCGTGCGCCCGTCACCTTCGCGCCGCTGTCCCGCTTCTGGCGCACCGCGGACGGCTGGGTGCGGACCCACGCCAATTACCCCCACCACCAAGAAGCGCTGCTGGCCGCCCTTGGCCTCGCGGCGCCCTCCGTGGAGACGGTGGCCGCACGGCTCGCGGAGCGCTCCGCCCTGGACGTCGAAGACGCCGTGTACGCCGTCGGGGGCCTCGCCGTGGCGCTGCGTACGCCCCAGGAGTGGGCCGCGCACCCGCAGGGCGCCGCGGTGGCGCGGCGGCCGCTGCTGAGCCGCGAGCGGATCGGTGACGCGCCCGCACGGGCCCTCCCCGGGCTCACGGGCTCCCCCGCACTGCCCGCCGCGGGACTCCGTGTCCTGGACCTCACCCGGGTCATCGCGGGCCCCGTCGCGACCCGCACGCTCGCGCTGCTCGGCGCGGACGTGCTGCGCGTCGACCCGCCCCGGCCGCCCGAACTCCCCGACCAGCACACCGACACGGGCTTCGGGAAGCGGTCCGCGACGCTCGACCTGGCGGCACGCGCCGACCGGCGTACGTTCGACGAGCTGCTCGCACGGGCCGACGTGGTCGTCACCGGCTACCGGCCCGGCGCCCTCGACCGCTTCGGGCTCGCACCGGAGTCACTGGCCGAGCGCAGGCCCGGGGTCGTGGTGGCGCAGCTGTCGGCGTGGGGCGGGTACGGGCCGTGGGCGGGGCGGCGCGGGTTCGACAGCCTGGTGCAGGTCGCCACCGGGATCGCGGCCGTCGAGGGGTCACGGGAGCGGCCCGGCGCGCTGCCCGCCCAGGCCCTGGACCACGGCACGGGCTACCTGCTGGCGGCGGCCGTCCTGCGCTCGCTCGCCGAGCAGGCGGCGGGCGACGGCGGGGCCCGGTGCGTGCGGCTCGCTCTGGCGCGGACGGCGGGGTGGCTGCTGGAGGGGCGGCTGCCGAAAGGGGACTGTGCGGAGATGGACGGTGCGGAGATGGGCGGTGCGGAGGTGGATGGTGCGGAGGTGGATGGTGCGGAAGGGGACTGTGGGGAAGGGCCGGTCAGCGCGGTCGCCGTCGACGCCTCGTACGACGGTCCCGCCGCCTGGCTGACCGGGATGGACAGCCCGCAGGGGCCGCTGCGGTACGCGCTGCCGGCGGTGAGCTTCGCGGACGGGCCGGTGAACTGGGCGCGTCCGCCCGGCCGTTGGGGCGCCGATACGCCCGAATGGCGCTGAGAGGGACCCGCCGGGCGGAAGGGGATTCCGCCAGTTGTTCGCCAGGACTTGCCCGTCAAGGGGGCACCTGGTGAAGATCTTGTGGTGAGTTCCATACAACCGTCCGCCGACCCCGGCGGCGAGGCCACGGCGGACGCGGGCGCCGCCACGCCCCACGCCGCGCCCCTCGCCGCGCATCGCGCACCGCGCCGCCGCCCCTCGACGGGTCATGCCGTCGCCGTGCTCGTGCTGGTGGCCGTCGCCGCGCTCGTCCCGCTGCTCGGCCCGTCGGCGGCGCTGAGCGGCACCGGGGAGGCCGAGGCGCCGGGCACGGCCGGGATCACGTTCCTGCGGACGGTCATGTTCGCCGCGCTCTGCGTGCAGTTGGGCGAGGTGTACGCGACGCGTCTGGCCCGCCGGGTGCCGGGCGCGCCCCTCGACCGTGCGCCGCGCAGCTGGGCGGCGTACGCGGCGGGCGCGGGCATCGTCGCCGCGCTCGGCCTGGCTTCGGTGGTAGCCACCGGCAACCTCGTGCCCCGGCAGCTCTCCGACATGGACATCGGCGGCCTCTACCAGTCGCGGGACGGCAGGCTCGCCCTCCTGGAGGTCAACGCCTTCATCGTGGCGCTGCTGTGCGCGCGCTCGCGCCGCCCGTCCGGTGCCGCGCTGCCGCTGGCCGCGGTGATCGTGGCCGAGGCGCTGCGCGCGCACCCTCCGGTGGAGGACACCCCGCTCATCGGCACCGGTCTGACACTGGTGCATCTGACCTGCGGGGTGCTGTGGGCGGGCGGCCTGCTCCAGGTCCTGCGCATGCTGCGGCTGTGGCGGACGTCGGCTCCGGAGGCGGGCGCGGCGGTACTGGGGCTCTACGCGCGCGTGGCTGCCGTCCTGTTCGCCGCGATCACGGTGAC
This sequence comes from Streptomyces sp. NPDC054047, assembly GCF_055585065.1. Lineage (NCBI taxonomy): Bacteria > Bacillati > Actinomycetota > Actinomycetes > Kitasatosporales > Streptomycetaceae > Streptomyces > Streptomyces sp. NPDC054047. The sequence goes on from NZ_JBVJKV010000001.1 coordinate 39,128, forward strand.
GGGCGTGTGCAGCACGCTGCGCCGGATGCCGGCGAGCACGGTCGCCGAGCAGCTGACGGAGACGGCGTACGGGCGCACACTGCTGGCCAAGGTGCTCCTGGTGGTGGCCGTGGCCGTCCTCGCGCTGCTGGCACGGCGCCGGCTGCGCAGGGCCGCGGACCGGGTCTCCGCGTACTCCCCCGCGCGGGCGGAGGTCGTCGTGCTCGGGGTCGTCGTGGCGGTGTCGGCGCTGCTGACCGCGTTGCCGCTGCCTATTCGTTGGTGAGCGGCGCGGGCTGGTGCCGCCTCGGGGGCTGCGTCGCCAGTACGCCGCTGACCAGCAGGAACTGCGCGGCGATGTAGGTCAGCATGATCCAGAAGTCGGGGCGCGGGGCCTGCGGCCACTCGGCGACGCCGGTCGCGATGAGGGTGTCCGACAGGAGGAAGAGCGCGCCGCCGACCGCCGCGGTGAGGCCCAGCCTCGTGGCGGCGAACGCCATCGCGGTGAGCAGGAGGCTGTAGCCCGCCACCGGGCCGCGCATGTCCGCGGGGAGGTCCGGCCAGAGGAGGGCGACCGTGGCGACGAGGGCGACGGCGTACGCGGCCACCAGCCAGGCGCCACGCGCGCGTGCCCTGCCGTAGCGCCTGAAGAGGGCGAGGTAGCAGACGTGCCCCGCGGCGAAGGAGCCCATGCCCGCGAGGAACGCGGGGTCGGCGTCGAAGAGGAGCAGGGTGTCGCCTCCCCAGCCGAAGAGGAGCGCGACGGTCAGGAGGCGCGGGCCTCTGACCGTGAGCACGTACGCCGCCAGGAGCGGCATGAGGAGGGGCTTGAAGACGGTGTGGGCCGCGTCCGATCCCGCCAGCAGGGCCACGAGGTCGCCTGCTGCCGCCAGGGCGAACGCGGCCAGGAGCGCCTTCGCCCTGAGGGACGCCGCTTCTTCGGTGCGCGGCAGCGGAAGCCGCCCGCCCGCGACAGGAGCTGGAGGACTCACGCCGCGCTCTCCGTCACCGGCTCTGGCGCCTTCTGTGGTGCCGCCGGTGGCTGTGGCTGCCAGCCCGGGCCCCGGAACAGCCGTCCGCCCCGCTCGCGCCAGCTGGTCGCCTTCCTGAGGTCCTTGGCTATCGCCGCGTACTCGTGCGTGGCCACCCGCAGCGGGTTGTACGTGGTGATGTTCTTCGTGAGGCCGTAGACCGGGCGGTCCGTCTCCGCGACCCAGGAACCGAACAGGCGGTCCCAGATGATCAGGATGCCGCCGAAGTTGCGGTCCAGGTAGCCGCCCTGCGACGCGTGGTGGACGCGGTGGTGGGAGGGCGTGTTGAACACGAACTCGAAGGGGCGCGGGAGCTTCCCGATGCGTTCGGTGTGGATCCAGAACTGGTAGACGAGGTTCGCCGACGAGCAGAACGCGAGGGCCGCCGGATGCACGCCGAGGGCGATCAGCGGGACGTAGAACGGCCAGACCGTCAGGCTCGTCCAGGGCTGGCGCAGCGCCGTCGTGAGGTTGAACTTGCGGCTGGAGTGGTGCACCACGTGGCAGGCCCACAGGATGCGGATGACGTGGTGCCCGCGGTGCGACCAGTAGTAGAAGAAGTCCTGCGCGAGCAGCATCAGGGGGATCGTCCACCACAGGACCGGGATGTGCAGCGGCGTCAGCGCGTAGATCGCCGTGTAGATCGCGACGATCGGGATCTTCCACAGGAGGTCGAAGACGAGACTGCCGAGCCCCATGCTGATGGAGGTGGCGGCGTCCTTCGTCTCGTACCCGGCTTCGTCCTCGTCGGGATGGATCCGGTGGCTCACGATCTCCACGACGGTGAGCAGCACGAAGGCGGGGATGGACCACAGCACGACATCGGGCAGGTTCGGCGGCATGCGTGCACCGTAAAGGCCCCTGGTCGGCCCCCGCTAGACGTAGTTACCGACAAGTATTACCAGCGGTAAGAAGGCAGATGTTGGTGATCTCCGCCAAAAGCGGACGCTCAAACAACTAGCGGCGCTCGGACAACTGCCGGCGCTCGGACAACCACCGGCGCCCGGACAGCTGCCGACCCGCGGACAGCTGAGGCCGTTCGGCCAACCGCAGCCCCTCAGACCCCCACCGCCCCGAGCAGCACCCCCGCCCCGTACGTCACCGCCATCGCGAGCGCCCCTCCCGCCATGTTGCGCAGCACGGCGGGCCGCACGGCCGCGGAGCCCAGCCGCGCGCTGCTCCAGCCCGTGAGGGCGAGCGCGCCCAGGACCGAGACGACCGTGACCGCCAGGCGCCAGTCAGAGGGCGGCAGGACGATCGCGAGGAGCGGAAGCAGCGCGCCCACCGTGAAGGCCACGAAGCTGGCCCAGGCGGCGTGCCACGGGTTGGTGAGCTCGTCGGGGTCGATACCGAGCTCCACGCGGGCGTGCGCCCGCAGCGCGTCCCGCTCGGTGAGCTGCTCGGCCGCCTCCCGGGCCACTTCGCGGCTCAGCCCGCGGTCCTGGAGGAGGTCCGTCAGCTCGGCCAGCTCGGCCTCGGGCTGCTCCCGCAGCTCGCGCTTCTCCATGGCGAGTGCCGCCTTCTCGGAGTCGCGCTGGGTGGACACGGAGACGTACTCGCCCGCCGCCATCGACATCGACCCGGCGAGCAGTCCAGCAAAACCGGCCGTGAGCAGCGTGCTGCGGTCGCCCGTGGCGCCCGCCACGCCGACCACGAGACCCGCCGTGGAGACGATGCCGTCGTTGGCCCCCAGCACGGCCGCCCGCAGCCAGTTGAGACGGGAGGCGAGCGCGCCGCCGTGCGCCTCGTCGTGTTCGGCCACCTGATCGCTTGCCTGATCGCTCACCCGGGGAGGGTCTCACCCCCGGGTGAGCGACTCCGGCAGGGGCACGCCGTCACCGTCGGCAGGGGCACGCTCTCACCAGACGCGTACCGACCCTCCCGGAGCGAACACCGGGCTCGTCGCGCCGACCGGCGTCTCCTTGAGGGGTTCGTCCAGTTCCTGGACCGTCGGTCCCACGCGCGCGGCGACCGCGTCGAGCCGCTCCAGGTCGAAGCCGTAGACACGGGCCGCGTTGCCGCCGACCATGGCCGCTATCTCGTCCTTCGGCAGTCCCGCGTAGGCGATGCGCAGGCCTTCGCGCGAGTACGGGTGCGTGCCTTCGTCGTGCGGGTAGTCGCTCCCCCACATGATCTTGTCGAGGCCGATCCGGTCCCGCATCCGCGCCTCGTGCGGGCGCATGAAGCTCGCGCCGACGAAGCAGTTCTCGCGCCACACCTCGGACGGTCCCTTGCCCATCGAATCGGCGAGCCCCGCCCCGAACTTCGACTCGGCGGTGTCCGCCCTCGATGCCGCGGCGACCAGGCGCCCGTGGTAGTAGTCCAGCATGTCGAGCACGCCCGGGATCCAGCCCGACCCCTGCTCGGTGAGCACGAGCCGCAGCTCCGGGTGGCGGCGGAAGGCACCGCCGAACACCAGGTGCCACAGCGCCCGGTGCGAGAACCACGTCGTCTCCACCATGAACACGGCCCGCGCGGCCGGTTCCTCGCCAAGGGGCGGCGACGCCGACCCCGCATGGTGGTTGACCGGCACCCCGCGCTCGGCGCAGGCCGCCCAGATCGGGTCGTACGTCGCCGAGTAGAGCTCCGCCAGCCCACTGCCCGGCGGTGTGCCGGGCAGCAGCAGGCCGCCCTTGAGGCCCGCGTCGGCCGCCCAGTGGATCTCCTTGACGGCCTCGTCCACGTCGTTCAGGAGGATCTGGAAGACGCCCGCCCTGCGGCCGTCGGCCGCGGCGCAGAAGTCGGCGAGCCAGCGGTTGTGGGCGCGCAGACCGGCCCAGCGCTGCTCGAACTCCTCCCGTGTGGGCGCGGGCGCCATCAGGGAGGCGGTCGGGAAGAAGGGCGGGATGGTGTTCGGGAAGACGACCTCGGCGACGATGCCGTCCTGTTCGAGCTCGGCGAGGCGGCGGTCCGAGTTCCAGTTGCGGTCGGCGGTGTCGGCGAGCAGGTCCTCGTACGGATTGACGTAGGTGGCCGCCCAGGCGTCGAACGCGTCGTGGTGGCGCGACTCCAAGTAGGGCTTGTAGTCCAGGAGATCGGCGCCCGCGTGGCAGTCCGCCGAGATGACGGTGTAGCGCTCTTCGGTCATGCGTCGTGCACTCATGCGTCCGCCCCCAGTACCGGGAAGTCGTGGTCCGTCAGCCAGTGGCGGCCCACGTCGCGCGAGCGCGCCCAGGACGCCTCGACGGCCGACTGGTCGGATTCCTGGCCGAGTTCGGCCGGTGTCGGGCCGATCCGGCGGGCCAGCGGCGCCAGCTTCTCGGTGTCGAAGCCGAACACCTCCGCCGCCGCAAGGCCCAGCATCCGGCGGGACTCCCCCACTGGGATGTCGTGGAAAGTCTTCTTCAGCCACGCGCGCGTGTCTGGCCAGGTGCCTTCGGGGTGCGGGAAATCGCTGCCCCACAGGATGTTGTCGACGCCGATCTCGTAGCGCTGGGCCAGTTCACGGCGCTTGGTGTTGGTGGCGCAGATGAAGATCTGCCGGTCCAGGTACTCGTGCGGCGCCCGCTTGAGCTCCGCGAACGGGGAGAGCTTCTTGCCGCCGTGCGCACCCAGGTAGAGGCGGTCCATGAACCACAGGAGGTTCGGCAGCCACCAGCAGCCGGACTCCGCGACACCGAACTTCAGCCCCGGATGGCGCTCGAAGACGCCCGACCAGAGCATGAACCACAGCGGGCGCGCGGGCCACCAGGTCACCTCGGAGACATAGATCCCCAAGTGGTCGCCGTACTCGTGGCGGGGCGCCGCCCCGGAGTGGGTCACCACGGGCATCGCGCACTCGGCCGCCGCCGCCCACACGGGGTCGTAACGCCGGTCGTGGTAGGGCGCCTTGTCGACCCACATGGAGGGGATCATCAGCGCGCCGAGCCCGGACTCCTTGGCCCGGTGCACCTCGGCCACGACACGGTCGACCTCCCCGGTGATGGGCAGCAGGGCCACACCGCAGTGCCGTTCGGGATGCTCGGACACGAACTCGGCGAGCCAGCGGTTGTGCGCCTGCGCGCCCGCCATGCCGAGGTCCGGGTCCTGGTCCCCGGAGAGACCGAGGCCCACCCCGAAGGGCGCGGCCGTCTGGCTGTCCACGGCGTCCGCGTCGGGAAAGACGACCTCGGCGGCCACCCCGTCGCCGTCCAGCTCCTTGAGGCGCTGCGAGGTCTCCCAACCGCCGCGCAGCCCCTCCTCGTTGTCCTGGAACCACTTGGCGGCGAACGCGTCGTTGCGGATGCCGAGCCGGGTCGCCTCCGCGCGGCGGGCGTCGCGCTCCCCCAGGAACTGGTCGAAGTCCCGGTGGAAGCGGCTGTCGAGATAGGGCCGGTACTCCTCGGTGGGCAGCCCGGCATGGCAGTCGGAGGAAATGATCAGGTAGGGATCCTGGTCGGTCATCACGTGCCCTTCAGTCCAGAATGAAGCTCTCCAAGTACGCCGGGTTGGCGCGGTCGAGCATCGACCGCGACCTGGCCTTGATCTGCCGGTCGCTGTGCTCGCTCTCCGGAAGCAGCCAGAACCGGTCGGCCGCGATCCCCTCCGCCACGAAGTCCGCGACCTGCTCGACCGGCGTGAACTCCACCGCGTGACCGGCGTCCTTCATCGCCGACTCCCACTGGTCGAGGCTGCGGTAAGGCGTCTTGCGGGGCCGGGCCTTGGCATACCGGTCGGGCCGGTTGCGGTGCGACTCCCACAGCCCCGTACGCAGCATGTGCGGACCCGGAAAGAGCACGGAAGCGCCCACGCGCGCGTGCTCCGCCTTGAGATGCGCGTACAGCGACTCCGTCATCGTCACGACGGCCGCCTTCGTGACCGCGTACACGGACGCCGTCGGCAGCGGTGCGATGCCGCCGTCACCGGAGGACGTGTTGACGACATGGCCCGGCTCGCCGCCCGCGATCATCCGGGGCACGAAGGCCTGGATGCCGTGGAAGACACCCCACACATTGACCTCGAAGGCCCACTTCCAGTCGTTCGGCTCGTGCTCCCACATGCGCCCCTCGGCGCCCGAGCCGACCCCCGCGTTGTTGCACAGCACATGGACGGCGCCGAACTTCTCGTACGCCGCTTCGGCGAGCGCGAAGACCTGCTCGCGCGAGCCGACGTCGACCACGCGCGCGTGCACGCTCGCCCCGTCCTCGCGCAGCCCGGCCGCCGCCTTCTCCAGGGCGCCCTCCTCGACGTCCGCCAGCACCACCTTCAGGCCGCCCGCCGCGAACCGCCGCGCCATGGCGAGGCCGATGCCGCTCGCCGCGCCCGTGACGACGGCGACCTGCCCCTCCCGCAGCTCCATCTCAGGCGCTCCCCTCGGGCGGGCCGTCGAGGATCTGCTGCGGGTCGTCGTAGCGCTGGTGGATGTAGGGCAGCAGCGCCTGCGCGCTGACCCGCTCGGCCACCCGGCCCTTCTGGTCGGTGGTCTTCTCGCCGATGGTGATCTCGACCACCGCGCGTACGGGGAGGTCCGCGACCGGGTCGTACATCGACTCGCGCAGGACGACGTCCCCGGTGATGCCCTCCAGCTTGCGGGCCTTCTCGTTGCGCACGCAGTGCACGAGCACCGGATCGGCTTCGAAGCCCGAACCGTCCACCGCGGGAAGGAACTTGAAGTAGAAGTCCGTCTTCTGGACCGGCTCCGGAAGCGGCAGCGCGCCACTGACCGCGCCGCGCACCTCCACGAACGCGATGCCGTGCCGGGCCAGCCACGCGCGGATCACCAGGCCGTCGCGCTCCACCTCGACCTCGCCCAGCTTCTTCGGCTCGCCGAAGACCTCACGCCCGCCGATCAGCGCCCGCTCATGGGTCATCGGCATGACCAGCGGATACCACCCCCGCACCCCGGCGTGCTCGGCGGCGACGGCCACCGAGCCCGCGCCGAGCGGATAGCCGGGCAGGTCGACCTTGCTGATGTTGGCTCGCACCAGGGGCCGGTCCGTGGGCTTGAGCGGGGGCGGCAGGACGGCCGCCACCGCGTCCGGATCGCTCTCCCAGACGGCCACCACACCGGTGGACCAGATGTCGGGCAGCTTCGAACTCGCGGTGCGCGCCGCGGCGATCTCCGCCTCGGTGCGCGCTCCGTAACGTACGCGTGCCATGTCGTACCACCCTTCGTCAGGACTACAAGAGGTCTTGCGGGCGGTTCTGTAACACAGTTACAACAGGAGGCGTGAAGAGTGAAGAGACGCGTACGCATCTGAACCGGGAGCAGGTGCTCGTCGCCGCCGCCGGGCTCGTGAAGCAGCACGGCCCGCAGGGCCTGACGATGCGCAAGCTGGCCGCCGAGCTCGGCACCGCCGTCACCTCGATCTACTGGCACGTGGGCAACCGCGAGTCGCTCCTGGACGCGCTCGTCGAACGCACCGTCGCCGACCTCCGCGAGATCCGCCCCTCCGGAACGACCCCCGCCCGGCGCATCGTCTCCGTGGCCCGCGCCCTGCGCCGGCAGCTGCGCGACCACCCGCACCTCGTCGCGATGGTGCACGAACGCGGCCTCACCGAGCGGATGTTCCTGCCCGCCCAGCAGGTCCTCGTCCACGAAGTGCACGCGGCGGGCCTGCGCGGCGCCCGCGCCGCCGACGCCGTACGCGCCGTCCAGGTCCATGTCGTGGGTCACGTCCTCGTCGAACGCAACCGCGAGCGCGCGCCGGTGCAACGGCCCGGCGAGGAGGAGCTGTGGGGCGCGCAGACGGCGGAGGAGGACCCGGCACTCGCCCGTGCGCTCGCCCGCCCGGTCGACCCGGAAGCCCTGTTCACCCTGTCGGTGAGGGCGTTGGTGTCCGGACTCCTGCACACGGGATCCGGACCGGGGACCTGACTGTCAGTCGCGGCCCGTATCCTCATGGACCATGCTCGAAGACCAGACGACCGCAGCGTCCGCAGCCACCTGGCCGGCCGCGTACCCAACGGGGTACGCGGTCGTCGACGTCGAGACCACGGGTCTCGCCCGCGACGACCGCATAGTGTCGGCTGCCGTCTACCGGGTGGACGCCCAGGGCGAGGTGGAGGACCACTGGTACACGCTGGTCAACCCCCAGCGCGACCCCGGACCCGTCTGGATCCACGGCCTCACCAGCGACCTCCTCGCCGACGCCCCGCTCTTCAAGGACATCGCCGACGAGTTCGCCGCGCGCCTCGCCGACCGCGTCCTGGTCGCGCACAACGCCGTCTTCGACTGGTCGATGATCGCCAGGGAGTACGCACGCGCGGAACTCACCGCCCCCGTGCGCCAGCGCCTGTGCACCATCGCCCTCTCCAAGGAGCTTCAGCTCCCGCTGCCCAACCACAAGCTGGAGTCGCTCGCCGCGCACTTCGGGGTCGAGCAGCGCCAGGCGCACAACGCCCTCGACGACGCACGCGTGCTCGCCGAGGCCTTCCGGCCCAGCCTCAAGGCCGCCGCGAGCGGCGGGGTGCGCCTGCCGCTCCTGGAGTGCCGCCCGCTCACCGAGTGGTCCGACGGCGCGGCCCGCATCGTCCGCCAGCCCACGGGACCGGGCTCCGCCGCCTCCTCGTACTCGTCGTACGGACCGGGGAGTTGGCGCCCCTCACGCAAGCGGCCCGCCTGCCCGTACCCCAACCCGGGGCGGTACGAAACGGGCAAACCGCTCCAGCAGGGCATGCGCGTCGCGTTCTCCGGAGACACCTCCATCGAGCGCGAGCTGCTCGAGGACCGCGCGGTCGAGGCGGGGCTGCACATCGCGACGAGCGTGTCGCGCCTGACCAGCCTGCTCGTCACGAACGATCCGGACTCGGGCACCTCCAAGACCGTCAAGGCGCGCTCCTTCGGCACGCCCGTCATCGACGAGGCGGCCTTCGGCCAGCTCCTCCAGGACGTCGCTCCGGCGGCGGAGGGCTGAGCCGCCCGGCGGACGGCAGACGGGTGATTGTCGGACCGGCGCCCGCCTGCTTGCTCGCATGCGGGCGCCGCGCGTCCCACCCTGTGGCGCATGGCACGTTGCGAGGTCTGCGGAAACGACTACGGCATGTCGTTCGAGGTGCACGCGCAAGGCGCGGTGCACGTCTTCGACTGCTTCTCCTGCGCCATTCACCGCATGGCGCCCATCTGTGAGCACTGCCGCTGCCGGATCATCGGCCAGGGCGTGGAGGCCGAGGGCAAGTGGTACTGCGGTGCGCACTGCTCCCGGGCGGAGGGGCAGGTGGGCATCGTCGACAGGGTGTGACCCGACACGTGACCGGGCATTCAGGCGATCGTTGTGCGGGGCACCGCGGCCGTCCGTTTTCCCCGCCCGTGCGGGGGTGATCCGCGGTACACCCCCCGGCGGTACAAGTCGGCTGTGTGCTCCCCGCCGCACCGGGGGCCGGCCCCCGACGGGACCCCTCCCGCCGGGGGCCGATATGCGCCGGGTAACGTCGAAGGCGTGTACCGCTTCCTGTTGTCCCGGCAGTGGGTGATCCTCACCCTCATCGGCCTCGTCCTCATCCCCACGATGATCGAGCTGGGCTTCTGGCAATTGCACCGCCACGAGCACCGCGTCGCGCAGAACGCGGAGATCGCCGAGGCGCTGGACGCCGATCCGGTGCCGGCCGAGCGGCTGACCTCGCCCGGCCACTCCGTGAAGCCCTCCGAGCGCTACCGCCGGGTGAGCGCGCACGGGACGTTCGACACCGAGCACGAGGTCGTCGTGCGGCGCCGCACGAACTCCGACGAGGAGATCGGCTTCCACGTCCTGACCCCGTTCGTCCTCGACGACGGCAAGGTCCTGCTGGTCAACCGGGGCTGGATCCCGGCGAACGGACCGCAGACCGCCTTCCCGAAGATCCCCGCGGCGCCCAAGGGCGAGATCACCGTCACCGGCCGCCTGATGGCCGACGAGACGTCCGCGCAGAGCGGCATCAAGGACGTCCAGGGGCTGCCGGACCGTCAGATCATGCTGATCAGCAGCGGGCAGCAGGCCCACAGCCTCGGCAAGGAGGTGCTCGGCGGCTACGTCGAGCTGACCTCGCCCGAGCCCTCCGGGGACGGGGGCTCCCCCCAGCTGATCGGCGAGCCCGAGCACGGCGACATCGGCCCGCACATGGCGTACGCGGTCCAGTGGTGGCTGTTCTGCACGGGCGTCCCCATCGGCTGGGTGGTCCTGGTGCGCCGGGAGGTGCGGGACCGCAGGGCCGCCGCGCAGGCTCCGGCGCCGGAGGCCACTCCCGCCGGTGTGTAGCGGTCCCCCCCCTCGCCTAAGACACCGTCGGCGCGAGGCGGCAAAATAGGGCCATGGATCTTGGACTGAAGGACCGCGTCTACGTCATCACCGGCGCCACCCGTGGCCTGGGCAACGCCGCCGCGCGCTCGCTGGTCGCGGACGGCGCGAAGGTACTGATCACCGGCCGGGACGAGAAGACGGTCGCCGAGGCGGCGGCCGAGCTCGGCGACAACGCCCGTGGCCTCGCGGCGGACAACGCCGATCCGGCCGTCGCGGGCCGGCTGATCGCCGCCGCGCGTGAGCACTTCGGCCGCTTCGACGGCGTGCTGATCAGCGTCGGTGGCCCGGCGCCCGGTTTCGTCGCCGACAACACGGACGAGCAGTGGGAGTCGGCCTTCGAGTCCGTCTTCCTCGGTGCGGTGCGGCTCGCGCGCACCGCGGCGGCGGAGCTCGGCGAGGCGGGTGTCATCGGCTTCGTGCTGTCCGCCTCCGTGCACGAGCCGATTCCGGGCCTGACCATCTCCAACGGGCTGCGGCCCGGCCTCGCGGGCTTCGCGAAGTCGCTCTCCGACGAGCTCGGCCCCCGGGGCATCCGTGTGGTGGGGCTGCTTCCGTCCCGTATCGACACCGACCGCGTGCGGCAGCTGGACGGGCTCTCCGCGGACCCCGAGGCGACCCGGGCGGGCCACGAGTCGCGGATTCCGCTGCGGCGGTACGGGACCCCGGAGGAGTTCGGGCGGACGGCGGCCTTCCTGCTCTCGCCCGCGGCTTCGTACCTGACGGGGATCATGCTGCCGGTGGACGGCGGGGCGCGGCACGGGTTCTAGCCGCGGGGTCTCCGACCGGTACGGGGCCTTACGCGGCCCCGTACCGGAGCCCTCAACTGACCCGCTCGGCCCGATGCTTCACGGCCCGCAGCTGCACCACGGCGGGCAGCCGGGCGAGCCCCGCCGAGTCCCGCGCGTGCGCCAGCGCCTCCGCGGAGAGCCGGTGCAGCGCCTCGTCGGGCATCGCGTGGGGCTCCAGGAGCAGGGACACCCGCGCGTCCGGAGCGTTGCGGCGGCCCGTCAGGGCGACCGCGGCCCGCTGTACGCCCTCCAGCGACTCCGCCTCCCCCACGAGCACGCTCTCCAGGGCCCGTCCGCGCAGCAGCGCGCCCTCGCCGTCCCCGGTCTCCACGAGCACCTCGGCCAGCCTCCGCCGCCGCAGCTGCGCCACCAGCCACCACAGGGCGAGCAGCAGACAGACCGCGAGCACGGCGATCACGGTGGGCCAGAACCAGCCCTCGTCGCGCCAGCGCGAGCGGTCCGCGTCGCTCAGCAGGACGTCACGCTTCCCGTCGTGGACCCACCACGACGGCGGCGACGCCCCGAGCCCGACCGCGAGGACCGAGCCGCCCCCGAGCACCAGCACCAGGCCGATGAGGCCGAGCACCACACGGTTGACCGTCTTCAGCATCGCCGCTCAGCCCTTCCTGCCAGGCCGTGCCACCCGGACGGAGAGCCCGGGGCCGCGGGCCAGGCCCAGGTCCCTGATGCCGTCGGCCAGCGTGGCGTCCAAGTCGCTTCGTACGTCGTCGAGTTCACGGAAGTGCGAGACCGCGTGGACGTCCACCTTGGAGCGCGTCATGCGGACCCGCACCGACTGCACGCCGGACACGTCCATCGCCCGGTCCCGCAGCACCATCGCGGCGGCGCCCCGGTGCAGCCCCGCCCGTACGTCCGCGTCCCCGCGGCGCATCGCGAGGATCGCCCGGAGGCCGGGCGTCACGGCGAGCACGAGCAGCCAGATCCCGGCGGCCGCCGCCACCCCGGCGCCGACGAGGACCGCCGTGTCGTCCAGGGGCCGCTCGGCGAGTTCGCGGGCGAGGTCGCGCCGCCAGCCCATGGCCGAGTGCCCGGCCCGCACGGCGGCGATGTCGTACAGAAGAAGCCCCGCGCCGCCGAGGAGCAGCAGCGAGAGGACGGCGGCGGGCACGCGCCGCGCCGACCAGAAGCGGGTCGCTTTGGTCTCGTCGGCCAGCGTGGGCGGCGGGTCGTAGGCCGCCGCGGAGGCCGACTGGTCGAGTTCGCTCCCGGTGCGTTCGACGACGGGCAGCGGCTGGGTGCCGCCACCGCCTCCCGCGCCCGGGGGCCCTTGAGCCTCGCTCATCGCGTCCTCCCCTGCGCCGCGGCGTGCCTGTGTGCCGAGTGCAGCCGCTCCACCTGGACGGCGACCTCGGGCACTTCCATCCCCGCCAACGCCTTTACCCGCTGGGCGACTTGGCGACGCACCGCACCGCACTGCGCGCCGATGTCCGAGGGGTAGTCCAGCTCGACGCTGATCCGCACGCGGGCGACGTCGTGGCGCACGGTGACGGTCGCGTGCGGCGGCGAGCCGTCCGCGGGCACCGCCGTCAGCGCCTCACGTGCCGCCTGGGCCGCGATCTTCGCGACGACCCGATCGGCGATCCGGGTCGCACCGCGCTCCCCGGGTGCGACCTCTGCCGCCACGGCTCACCGCCGCCGGTCGTCGCCACGGGTACGGAAGAAGTCGCCGAGCTCCAGGTCCCCCTCGAGGAACCGGCCCGCGACAAACCCTATGGCGCCGAGGGCTGCCACCAGCAGAAACGCTCCGAACCCGCCGAAGTACCCGGCGAAGCCGAGTGCCATTCCGGCCACCATGCCGATCACGGCCATGCTCATCGTGCGCTCCTTGAGTTCGCGCTCCCAGCGACAGGGTTACTGCAGGCGGCCTTGCGGCTCATCGTCTTCCTCGTCCGGGAGCTTCACATCGCTGACCGCGATGTTGACCTCGACGACTTCGAGCCCGGTCATGCGCTCGACCGCACCGATGACGTTCTCGCGCACGTCGCGCGTGACGTCGGCGATCGAGACGCCGTACTCGACGACGATCTCCAGGTCGAGTGCCGTCTGCACCTCGCCGACCTCGGCCTTCACGCCGCGCGACACGGACTTGGAGCCGGATCCGCCCGGCACCCGGTCGCGTACGGCCCCGAAGGTCCTGGCGAGCCCGCCGCCCATCGCGTGCACGCCGTCGACGTCGCGGGCCGCGAGCCCCGCGATCTTCTCGACCACGCCGTCCGCGATGGTGGTGCGCCCCCGGGTGGCGGGGTCGCCGCCGCCCCTCTTGGTCGTACTGCTCTTCCCCAGCGCCTCGTCCGGGGACTCCTTCGCGAGGGTCTCCTGAGGCCGGTTCCGCTGTCCGGTGTCGGTCATCGCCGTGTGTCCCTTTCGAAAGGGGATCTACTCCTTCGCCCACACTAAGTGCGGTTCCGTCCGCGCGCGCCAGGGATGCGGCAGGCTGGGGCAATGACCGGTGACGGATGGACTGAGGCGGTACGGCGACAGCTCGGCCTGGGCCGGGTTCTCCCCCTGGGAGGCCCGGGTGACGGCTCCTGGCTGACGGAGGCGTGTGCGAACGAAGTACTGCGCCATGCGGCGGAACGGGTGAGCGGCGTACGGCTCGGCGGCCTGCGGGTGGCGCTGGCCGATCCGTCGAAGGCGTACGCGTCCTCCGTGCCGTCACCGCCGAGCGCGCTGCCGCCGGGCCCGCTGCGGATCACGGCGGAGTTCGCCGCCGAGCCCACCGAGCCGCTTCCCGCGGCGGCGGCCCGGCTCCGGGCGGCGCTGTTCGCGGCGGCCGGCGAGCGGCTCGGCCTGGTGGTCGAGGAGGTGGATCTCAGCGTGACGACGCTGCTGGACGCGGGGCAGCCTCCCGGCGAGGTGCCCGTGGACCCGGTGGACAAGGAGGCGCTGCAGGACGGGGCGCAGGCGGCGCCGGGCAGCGGGGACGAGGCCCGCGCGGCGAGCGCCGCCCTGGAGGTGCCCGGCGTACGGCGGCTGACGGGCGCCCTTGGCGGCTTCGGCCGGGCCGTTCACCTCGACGAGCCGCCGGCGACGGGCACCGCCCTGCCGCGGCGCCACGCGCGCGTGGAGCTGGCGACGGACCGCGAGCACCGCGCTCTCGACGTGGCGCTCGCGGTCCGCACGGCGGTCGGTGACGCTCTGGCGGACCACCCAACGGTTGCCGTCCTGGTCACCGGGGTGGAGTGACGGCGTCAGTCGCCGAGCCCCGCCAGGTCCCGCAGGCGTCGTCCCTGCGCGGCGCGCTCGGCGGTGCGCTGCTCCTCGTACGTACGGCCGACGACGCCCTGGAGCAGTGCCTTGGTCTCGATGACCGCGTCGCGCGGCGCGGCCAGGAGCGCGGCGGTCAGGTCGTTCACGGACGCGTCGAGCTGGTCCGCGGGCACGACGAGGTTGGCCAGGCCCACCCGCTCGGCCTCGGGCGCGTGGACGAACCGCCCGGTGGCGCAGATCTCCAGCGCGCGGGCGTAGCCGACAAGTCCCACGAGGGGGTGCGTGCCGGTGAGGTCGGGCACCAGGCCCAGGCTGGTCTCGCGCATGGCGAACTGCACGTCGTCGGCGACGATCCGCAGGTCACAGGCGAGCGCGAGCTGGAAGCCCGCACCGATGGCATGCCCCTGCACGGCGGCGACGGACACGATGTCGCTGCGCCGCCACCAGGTGAAAGCCTCCTGGTACTCGGCGATCGTCGCGTCGAGGACGCCGTCGTCACCGCGCGCCAGATCGATGAATGACGGCTCACCGTCGAAGCCCTCGGGCGTGAACGCCTGGCGGTCGAGGCCCGCGGAGAAGGACTTGCCCTCACCGCGGAGCACGACGACACGGACACTGCCCGGCAACATCTGGCCTGCCTCGGCCAACGCCCTCCACAGCGCGGGAGATTGGGCGTTGCGCTTGGCCGGGTTGGCCAGCGTCACCGTGGCGACGGCCTCGTCGACAGTCAGGCGTACGCCGTCCTTGTCGAGTACCGGTGCGGATCCGCCGAGTTCACTGCCGGGCGAAACCATGGGGGCCTCCGATGGTGGTGTGCGGTCGGTCCGGACGCACGTTCGCGTCCGTAAGTGACTGCACAGTAACCACCCGGTCGATCAGTCGATCGACCGGGTGGCCACCGTCGGAGCCGGTGAACCGCCCGCAGCCGTCAGCCGGCTGCGGCCTTCTTGCCTCGCGTCGCCCCGCCGCGTCCCCGCAGCGTGACTCCGGACTCACTGAGCATCCGGTGCACAAAGCCGTACGAACGGCCGGTCTCCTCGGCCAACGCCCGGATGCTCGCACCGCCGTCGTACTTCTTCTTCAGGTCTGCCGCGAGCTTGTCGCGCGCGGCGCCGGTTACCCGGCTGCCCTTCTTCAGAGTCTCGGCCACCCGTGCCTCCTCATGGGAAGTGCGCTCTGGACTTCTCATGATCACCCCTCCCGGGCTTCCTGGCCACCCATTCGGCAAGGTCGGTACGACGAGCTTTCCCGTCGGGGACGGCGGAACCACGAGCGGAATTAACGATTCCGCGCATCGAATTCCGTACGGCCGAATGGGTTGTGGGCCGAAGTGCCAGGTCAGCGCGGTGCAGGGGGAGAGCCCCGGAGGACACCCCTGCGACCTGGGAAATCCGTGTATCCCACACTTCGGTACGAGGAGACCTCACACAGATGAAGGATCACGGATCGGCCGAATGATCCATACGCAGTGGATCAGTTATTCGATCAACCAAGGTGGACACCCCGGAAACCCGGATCAGGCGAGCGCGACCAGATCCGCGTAGTCCTGGCCCCACAGGTCCTCGACGCCGTCGGGCAGCAGGATGATCCGCTCCGGCTGGAGCGCCTCCACCGCGCCCTCGTCGTGCGTGACGAGGACGACCGCGCCCTTGTAGGTGCGAAGGGCGCCGAGGATCTCCTCGCGGCTCGCCGGGTCGAGGTTGTTCGTGGGCTCGTCGAGGAGCAGCACGTTGGCGGAGGAGACCACCAGGGTGGCCAGGGCCAGACGGGTCTTCTCGCCGCCGGACAGGACGCCCGCCGGCTTGTCGACGTCGTCTCCGGAGAAGAGGAACGAACCGAGCGTCTTGCGCACCGCCACCAGGTCGAGGTCGGGGGCGGCCGAGCGCATGTTCTCCAGGACCGTGCGCTCCGGGTCGAGGGTCTCGTGCTCCTGGGCGTAGTAGCCGAGCTTGAGGCCGTGGCCCTCGATGACCTGCCCGGTGTCGGGCTTCTCGGCGCCGCCGAGGAGCCGCAGGAGCGTGGTCTTGCCCGCGCCGTTGAGGCCCAGGATGACCACGCGTGAGCCCTTGTCGATGGCGAGGTCGACGTCCGTGAAGATCTCGAGGGAGCCGTACGACTTCGAGAGTCCCTCGGCCATCAGCGGGGTCTTGCCGCAGGGCGAGGGGTCCGGGAAGCTCAGCTTGGCGACCTTGTCGCTCTGGCGTACCTCGTCGAGGCCCGCGAGGAGCTTGTCGGCCCGCTTGGCCATGTTCTGCGCGGCGACCGTCTTGGTGGCCTTGGCGCGCATCTTGTCGGCCTGCGAGTGGAGCTGGCTGGCCTTCTTCTCGGCGTTCTGGCGCTCGCGCTTGCGGCGCTTCTCGTCGGACTCGCGCTGCTGCTGGTAGAGCCGCCAGCCCATGTTGTAGACGTCGATCTGGGCGCGGTTGGCGTCCAGGTAGAAGACCTTGTTGACGACCGTCTCGACCAGTTCGACGTCGTGGGAGATCACGATGAAGCCGCCGCGGTAGGACTTGAGGTAGTCCCTGAGCCAGACGATGGAGTCGGCGTCGAGGTGGTTGGTCGGCTCGTCGAGGAGCAGGGTGTCGGCGTCCGAGAAGAGGATGCGGGCCAGCTCGACGCGGCGGCGCTGGCCACCGGAGAGCGTGTGCAGGGGCTGGCCGAGCACGCGGTCGGGGAGGCTGAGCGCGGCGGCGATGGTGGAGGCCTCGGCCTCGGCGGCGTACCCGCCCTTGGTGAGGAACTCCGTCTCCTGGCGCTCGTACTGCTTCATCGCCTTGTCGCGGGTGCCGCCCGAGCCGTTGGCGATGCGCTGTTCGTTCTCGCGCATCTTGCGGATCAGGGTGTCGAGCCCGCGGGCGGAGAGGATGCGGTCGCGGGCGAGCACGTCCAGGTCGCCGGTGCGCGGGTCCTGCGGGAGGTAGCCGACCTCCCCGGAGCGGCTGATGGTGCCGCCGGCCGGGATGCCCTCACCGGCGAGGCACTTGGTGAGCGTGGTCTTGCCCGCTCCGTTGCGGCCCACCAGGCCGATGCGGTCGCCCTTGGCGATACGGAAGGAAGCGTTCTCGATGAGGATGCGGGCGCCGGCGCGCAGCTCGATGCCGGAAGCGGTGATCACGGACAGACTCCTGGGCAAGGGTGGGTATGGACGGCGGAAGGACAACAAGGTGGTGCCGCGCGCAGCGCGCCGTTGCAAGGGCGGTGGCGGGCTGGCGGGCGGGCGATCACGCCGTCTAATGCACGAGGAGAATGGCCATGCGGCCAATTCTAACGGGGCCGTGCAACCTCATTTTCTGCCCGGGGTGGTACGCCGTCGGCGGCGCCGCCCGGCAGCTCGTTGCCCAGGGGTGTTCGCCCGGGCACGATCCGGCCGAGGTCGTCCACCGCGATCAGCTGCGCGGTCCAGGACGTCGCGGCGTCGCGGCAGGGCTGGGCGATCATCAGGGCGGTGCCCCGGCGCACGGAACGGGCGGGCTCGAAGGCGCAGCCGGGGCGGGCCGGCAGCACCCAGCGCAGGTCGCCGTCGGCGGTGCGGTAGGCGGCCACGCGGTGCGGCGTGACGACGGCGAGCATGCGGCCGCGGGGGTCGAGCGGCTGGAGGACTCCGGCGGCGCCGCGGGCGGCGGGAGAGCGCAGCCAGGGGGCGCCGCCGGGGATGGCGCGGTGCCAGCGGACGGCGCTGCCGTCCGCGCGTGCGGTGTCGGTGACCAGACCGTCGCTCCAGAGCGCGACGGCGTGCCCGGGGGCGGGCAGCACGGCGAGCGGACGGGCTCCCTCGCGGCTGTAGGTCCAGCGCGGGCGGCCTGTCGCCGGGTCGTACGCCTCGACCGCGCGGCCCGTGGTCCGCAGCTCGGGGGCCACCGCGCCGTCGGCCACGCGCGCGTGGACGGTGACGTGGTCTCCGTAGGGGGCCGGTCGCGAGTGGTGGGCGGCGGTGACGAGCGGCAGGGCGAGGAGGCCGATGACCACCGGGAGCGCGAGCCGGGAGCGGCGGCGGGCGGGCGCCCGTCTCACGGGCCCGGCTGCGGTCACCTCGAACGGCACTACGGACACGACGCCCCCTCTGCGGCATCTCTGCCGGTACCTCTGCCCACGGAACAGGCGCAGAGCGTAGCGGCGGCGTCGGCCCGCGGCCCCGGGCGGCGGCCGCGACACGAGGCGCCGTTCGGCGGGGTCCCCCGTTCGGACCCCCGTCCGGCGCCGCGCGGGATGGGGCATACCAGGATGAAGGCGCCGACATCTCGGCACAGGGCGGTGCGACGCCGCCCCGGACGCGAGGCAGAGGGTGGTGCGCCCATGCAGTTCGACGACGACGCCGATCTGGACACGTCCGAGGTACAGGATGTGCGGGGCAGCCGGGTTCCCGGCGGCAAGGCGACGATCGGCGGCGGCGTCGCGGGGCTGATCGCGCTGCTCCTGGGGCTGTTCTTCGGGGTCGGCCCGGACCAGCTCGGCCTCTCGTCGGGCGACGAGGAGCCCGCCGCCACCTCCTCGTCCCTGGCGCAGGTGCAGCAGACCTGCCGTACGGGGCAGGACGCGAACACCAAGGAGGACTGCCGCATCGTGGCGGTGGTCAACAGCGTGCAGGACTACTGGCGCGCGGAGTTCCGGCGCAGGCAGGCGAGCTACTCCCCCGCGTCGACGGTCCTGTTCACCAGCCGGGTGGGCACGGCGTGCGGCGCCGCGACGTCGGCGGTCGGCCCGTTCTACTGCCCCGGTGACCGGAAGGTCTATCTGGACCTGGGCTTCTTCGAGGAGCTGCGGACGAAGTTCGGCTCCAGCGGCGGCCCCTTCGCGCAGGCGTACGTGGTGGCGCACGAGTACGGGCACCACGTGCAGAACCTGATGGGGACGCTGGAGCGCTCCCAGGACGGGCGTACGGGGCAGAACAGCAACGCCGTGAAGGTCGAACTGCAGGCCGACTGCTACGCGGGCGTGTGGGCGCGGCACGCGACCCGCACCCCCGACGACAAGACGGGCAAGCCGCTGATCACCAGCCTGAACGACGCGGACATCCGCGAGGGCCTGGACGCGGCGGCCGCGGTGGGCGACGACCGCATCCAGGAGAAGTTCCAGGGCCGGGTCACCCCCGAGTCCTGGACGCACGGCTCGGCCGAGCAGCGCCAGCAGTGGTTCTACCAGGGCTACCGCACCGGTGACATGGGGCAGTGCAACACCTTCCGGTGAGCCGCACGCCCGGGTGACTCAGACGCCGCCGGTGTGCACCTGGAAGGCCGCCCGCCGCACGGCCTTGGCCAGCGCCGGGTCCGGGTGGGCCGCCGCGAGGGCGACCAGGACCTGGACGGTGCGGGGGTGGCCGATGCGGCGGATCTCGTCCAGGAGCGCGGGCACCGTGGGCTGCACCGCGGACTCCAGGTGCCGTACGAGGAGGTGGATCTCCCCGTGGTCGGCGACGGCCGCGGCGGTGTCGACCCACAGCCACGTCGACTCGTCCCGCGTCAGGACCAGGTGGACGTCCTCGGGGTCCGCGCCCTCCTGCTCGGCCAGCCAGATGAGGGCGTAGGGCCGCAGCGAGGTCTCGTCCACGACGGACCGCACCTCGGCCTCGGCCGGGGAGCCGACCACCCGCAGGGCCTCGAAGGCGAGGCCGCGCAGGAGGGCGTCCTCGCCGCGGGCGGCGTCCAGGAGCTCGGTGACGGCGCTGCCGACGGGGCGGGCGGCGAGCCAGGCGCGGTACTCGGAGCGGGCGGCGTTCGGGCGCAGGCGCGCGCAGCCGCGGAGCATGTCCTCGGCGGACTGCTCGATGTTGCCCGCCGGGCTCTGCGCGGCGACGCAGATCTGCTCGAGCTTGACCCAGACCGCCCAGGAGCCGAGCGGCGTGAGGGTGGCCTGTCCGTCCGCGTACGTCAGCGCGCCGACGGCGGCGAGGCCGCGCAGCGCCCAGTCGAGGAGGGTGGGCAGGGCCGGGGTGTCGGCGGGGTCGACCGGTTCGGGCTGCGGGCCGTAGGGGATCTCGCAGCGTTCCGTGCGCAGTTCGGTGACGCGCTGGTCGAGGAGGTCCAGGAGCTGGGGCACGGGGACGGGGCCCGCGGAGAGCTGCAGCAGGGTGAGGAGCTGCGGCATGGCCTCGACGGTCTCGGCCACGGTGGCGGGGGCCAGTTCGCGCGATGCCGCGTGCGTGAGCGACCAGGCGTCGAAGAGCGCGACCCAGCCGCGCAGGACGGCGGCGTCGTCACGGTCCCAGGCGCGCAGCCGCCAGCCGGGGCGCGCGATGTCGCCGTGCACCTCGATGAGGCCGGCCAGGCGTGCGGTGTCCCAGTCGGCGCGGACCTGATCCGGGGTCAGTCCGAGTTCCGCGGCGGCCCGTTCGGCGGTGGCGGCGGAGAGGGTGCCCTGGGTGCCGCCGGCTGCGTCGGCCGCCCCTTTGGCCGCCGGGCCGTCGGGCGCTCCCTTGCGGCCGCGCCCGGGGCGCAGGGTGGTGTCGGCCCAGCGGGCCACTCGTACGGCGTCGGCCAGGCCTTTGCGCGCCATTCGGGCGAGTTCGCCGGGGGCGGGTGTGCCCTCGGGGGGCCGGGGCGCGGGGCGGCGTGAGCGCGCTTGTGTCACTGCGCCGGGGGCGGTCAGGGGTCGCGCTGTGCCGCGCTCCGCCCCCGCTCGCCTCTCGGCCCTGGGGGACTGAGCGCGGACGAGTCGGAGCCTTGAGTCGCGCGGGATACGGGACGTCACGGGAGCAGTCTTCCTGTTGACGGTCCGAAAACCCAAACGGAATGCCTTGGTGACGCTCTGCAACGCTCGGTCGAGGGGGTTGCGCTCGCTACATCAGAGGCGTGAGGAAGCGCCGCAGGGCCTCTTCGTAGCCCGTCGGGTCGGCGTTCCACATGGCTCCGTGGGGCGCATCCGGAACGGTGTGCAGAGTGACCAGTTCCGGGCGCCGCGCGGCCAGTTGACGGGAGAGCGCCCAGGGCGCGATCACGTCGTCGGGGCCGTGGAAGAGGAGCGTGGGGACCTTGAGCACCTCGGGGTGGGCGGCCTCCAGGATGCGGTCGCCGCGCAGGCCCGTGCGGCCCTGGGCGGCGCGCACCGCGAGCGGCAGGAGCGGGCCCGGCGTGCGCCGGGCCGCGGCGAGCGCGCGCAGGGTGGTCTCCCAGTTGAGCACCGGGGAATCGAGGACGAGTCCGCTGATCCGGTCGCGCAGGGCCGAGTACGCGGCGGCGTGCAGGGCCATGGCGGCGCCGGTGGACCAGCCGTGCAGGATCACGTTCTCGGCGCCGTAGCGCACGGCGTAGCGGATGGCGGCGTCCAGGTCGCGCCACTCGGTCTCGCCGAGGTGGCCCAGGCCGTCCGGGGAGCGGGGCGCGCCGACGTCGCCGCGGTAGGCGAGGTCGAGGACCGGGAACTGCTGGCGGTGCAGGAAGTCCATGACGACCATGGGGTGCTCGCGGGTCGTGCCGAGGCCGTGCACGGTGATCACCCAGGTGTCGCGGACGCCCGGTACGAACCAGGCGGGCAGGCCGCCGGGTTCGCCGGGGACGTCGATGTCCGCGTGGTCGATGCCCAGTGCGGCGTGCGGGTCGCCGATGTGGACCTGCGGGGTGAGCCAGACCTTGTCGCCGGGGTCCAGGGAGCCGTGCGTGACGCGCTCCAGGCGGCGTACGACGGTGTCCGCCGCGTGCGGGGCGGTGTCGAGGACGGGGCCGATCACCGCGTGGCTGCCGTTGCCGCTGAGGCCGTACGTGCCGGGGCGCAGGCTGGCGAGGGCGCGGGTCAGGGTGATCTGGCCGGCGGCCGTGGAGTGGACCGTGAGGCGCGGCTCGGTGGGCAGCGGGCGGCCCGCGGGTGCCTTCAGGGCGGCGTTGCTGGCGAACCGGCCCGCGGCGACGGCGGCTGCGCCGCCCAGGAGGGCGGTGGTGACGGCGGTGACGGCCGTTGCCGTCGCTTTGGCTGGGCGCACCTGCCCAGTGTCCGGCCCGGGGGGTGCCAGGGCCAGTGGGCGGGGCTCCCGGAGTGATGCGAAGTGATGTCGGCCGCCGGACGCGCGCGCCCTCAGCGCTGCCCGTAGCCCCGCAGTCTGTCCTCCGCTTCCCTCAGCTGGCCCGCGGACAGGAGCGTCGGGGCGTGACCCGGGATCGCGCTGGCCGTCAGCCACAGGCGGGACATCCACTCCAGCTGCGCCGTGCGGTCGTACGCCTGGTCCAGGGTGTCTCCGTAGGTGATGGTTCCGTGGTTCTGGAGCAGGCAGCCCGTGCGGTCCCTGAGCGCCCGGAGCATGTTCTCGGCCAACTCCTCGGAGCCGTAGGGCGCGTACCGGGCGACCCGGGCCGGGCCGCCGAGGGCGGCCGCCATGTAGTGGATGGGCGGGAGCTCGGGGACGAGGGTGGAGACGGCGGTGGCGTGCACCGCGTGGGTGTGGACCACGGCTTTGGCGTACGTGGTGCGGTAGACCGCCAGGTGCATGGGCAGTTCGCTGGTGGGGGCGAGATCGCCGAAGAGCTGGTTGCCGTCCACGTCGACACCGACCGCGTCCCGCGGCCCCAGCCGGTCGTACGGCACGCCGCTGGGGGTGACCAGGATCGTGCCGCCGACGCGCACCGAGACGTTGCCCGACGTGCCGACCACCAGGCCGTCCGCCACCGTTCTGCGGGCCGCCGCCACCAGCTCGTCCCACGCCCGCTCCATCGCGTCCTGCCGGTCGTCGCCCTGCTGCTCCGTCATGCCGTGATCCTGCCAGCCGCCGGGCCGCGCCACCGTAGTGCGGAGCCCAGAAGTCCGTAAGAGCACGCATCGGCACAAAACACCCTTTGCCACTGATTGGCTTGGCCGGTGGTCGACCGACATTGAATGATCTTCCAGTACCATCTGGGGGTTTTGTCCCATACGTCGTCATCCGGGGGGAAATATGGCTCGTGACCACAAACCGTCCCGCCACCGCGCCCGCGTCATCGCGGCCTCGGTGGCGACTCTGGCCCTCGGGGGGACCACCCTCGCCGAGATTCCGGTTTCGGCGGCGGGCAAGGCGAGAGGGCACGACGTCTCGTCGCACCAGAAGAACGTCGACTGGCGGAAGGCGAAGAGCAAGGGCGCACGCTTCGTCACTTCGCCGTGCCGAGCAAGTCGTCGGGCAAGAAGTCGGGCAAGAAGCAGGCCGCGTACTTCATGAGGCACGGTGGACGGTGGCGGGCGGACGGCATGACACTGCCGCCGGCCCTGGACATCGAGCACAATCCGTACAGCCGCCGGAAGTGCTACGGCATGAGCAGGACCGGCATGGTCAACTGGATCAAGTCCTTCAGCGACGAGGTGAAGCGGCGGACGGGGCGGCGCCCCGTGATCTACACGACCACCAAGTGGTGGAACACCTGCACGGGCGGCAGCCGGGCCTACGGCGCGCATCACCCGCTGTGGCTGGCACGCTGGTCGTCGACGTCGGGAGCGCTGCCCAAGGGCTGGTCGCACCTGACCATCCGGCAGTACGACAACGGCGGCAGACTGCCGGGTGACCAGAATCTCTTCAACGGCTCGCCGAACCAGTTGAAGAGGTTCGCCCGGGGGTAGCCCAGACACCCTCGGAAGCCCGGATTCCGGGCCTCGCACCGCCACTCCGGCCGATCCCCGGCAGGACCCCGGCGGAACCGGAGTGACGGTGCCCCGAATTGGGTCACCGCACGGCCCGGCCCAGTTCACTTTCCGTTCACCCAGGTTGCCTACGTTCCACTTGCCACTGACGTCCAACAGAAGCCTGGGTAAATGGAACACATCACGCTTCTCCTCGGGATCGTGATCGTTACCGCTCTCGTGTTCGACTTCACGAACGGTTTCCACGACACAGCCAACGCGATGGCCACCACCATCTCGACCGGCGCCCTCAAGCCCAAGACGGCGGTGGCCATGTCCGCCGTGCTGAATCTCGTCGGCGCCTTCCTGTCGGTGGAGGTCGCCAAGACGATCTCCGGCGGGATCGTCAACGAGGACGGACTGAAGACAGAGGTGATCTTCGCGGCCCTGGTGGGCGCGATCCTCTGGAATCTGTTGACCTGGCTGGTGGGCCTGCCCTCCAGCTCCTCCCACGCACTCTTCGGCGGCCTCATCGGTGCCGCGGTCATGTCGATGGGCTGGTCGTCGATCGACGGCGGCACCGTCGTCACGAAGATCCTGATCCCCGCGATCGCCGCGCCCCTCGTCGCCGGCATCGCCGCGACGCTGGCCACGCGCCTGACGTACCGCATCGGGCGCAACACCGACACCAAGGCGACCGCCAAGGGCTACCGCACCGGCCAGATCGCCTCCGCGGGCCTCGTCTCGCTGGCGCACGGCACGAACGACGCGCAGAAGACGATGGGCATCATCACGCTCGCCCTGATCACCGGCGGCGTCCTGAACCCGGGTGCCAACCCCCCGATGTGGGTCATCGTCTCGGCCGGTGTCGCCATCGCGCTGGGCACCTACCTCGGCGGCTGGCGCATCATCCGCACCATGGGCAAGGGCCTGACGGACCTCGCGCCGCAGCAGGGCTTCGCCGCCCAGACCAGCGCCGCGACCGCGATCCTCGCCTCCTCGCACATCGGCTTCTCGCTCTCCACCACCCAGGTCTGCTCGGGCGCCGTGATGGGCGCGGGCCTCGGCCGCAAGGGCGGTGTGGTCCGCTGGTCCACGGCGACCCGCATGTTCGTCGCCTGGGGCCTCACGCTCCCGGCCGCCGGTCTGGTCGGCGCGGGCGCGGAGTTCCTCACCAAGCAGGGCCCCTGGGGCGTCGCGGCGACCGCCGCGCTGCTCATCGGTGGCTCGGCCGTGATCTGGGTGCTCTCCCGGCGCAACGCCGTCGACCACACGAACGTCGCCGACGACGAGATCGGCGGCCCCTCCGGCGCCGAGCCCGCCGGTGTCGTGACCACCGCGATGGCCGCCGTCTCGCCGCCGCCCACCGGGTCGGCCGTGGCGAGCGCCGACGTCGACTTCGTCAAGGCCACCATCCCGGCCCCGACCGGCACCGTGGCGGATCCCGCCCGGCCCGCCACGGTGTAAGGACAACTCAGCATGAACATCGACTGGGCAGCTCTCGGCTCCGTGTTCGGAGTCAGCCTCGGGGTGACGGTGGCCCTGGTGGGCCTGTTCACCCTCGGCATCGTCGGCCTCTCCAAGCGCGAGGCGGCCACCTCCGGCTCCTCTTCCACCACCGCCGGCACCACCGCCGGCACCGTCCCCGTGGCGGCACGCACGGGCGCGTACGCGTGCTTCGCGCTCTGCCTGGCGGCCGTCGCGTACGGGATCTATCTGATCGTCGCCTGACGGCACTTCGGCCTCACGGGAGCCGGGTGGGACACGCCTCGACGAGTGCGTCCCACCCGGCTTTCGCGTGTCCGCCGTGCCCGGCCCGCGCCGACGCACGCCGACGCCGGGAAACCGGCCCCATGTGGGCCTCGGCACACTCTCCCGTACCAGGTCAACGGCAAGTTGACGGGCGTTCGCGGGCGTGGTGGACTGCCGGAGCCATTACGGCGGCAGGAGAGGAAGCCGGTGCGAATCCGGCGCGGTCCCGCCACTGTCATCGGGGAGCCCCCTCCTCGGAAGCCAGGAACTCTCGCCGCCGGTCACGTCGAACCAGGGCGCGGACACCCTGAGTGAGGACATATCGCCATGCGCGGCCGCCCGTTGCCGGTCTCTGTGCCCCTGCCCTTCCAGGCCAGGCCCCTCGCTCCTCTCCTCCTTCCGGTCGGCTGAACCCGTGCGTGCCGACCGCGACTTCGCGTACGGCGCCGCCGCCGGCCTCCTCGGTGACCTGCTGCTCGGCGATCCTCGCCGCGGGCACCCGGTCGCCGCGTTCGGCCGGGCCGCGGGCGCCGTCGAGCGTGTGCTGTGGCGTGACCACCGCGGGTGGGGCGCCCTGCACGCCGTGGTGTGCGCCGGGGGCGCGGCCGGTGCCGCCGCCCTGGCCTCTTCTCTCGTACGTGACTCACGCGCCGCGTCCGTCGCGCTGACCGCCGCCACGACCTGGGCCGTGGTCGGCGGGACCTCGCTGGGGCGTGAGGCGCGGGCCATCGGCGGGGCGCTCGCCGCCGGGGACGTCGAGGTGGCGCGGGAGCGGCTGCCGCATCTGTGCGGGCGCGATCCGCAGGCTCTGGACGCCGACGGCATCGCGCGGGCCGTGGTCGAGTCCGTCGCCGAGAACACCTCCGACGCGGTGGTCGGTGCGCTCGTGTGGGGCGCCGTCGGCGGGGTGCCGGGGCTGGTCGCCTTCCGTGCCGTCAACACGCTCGACGCCATGGTCGGGCACAAGTCCGTGAGGTACCGGCGCTACGGGTGGGCCTCCGCGCGGCTCGACGACGTTCTGGGCTGGCCGGGCGCCCGGCTCACCGCGGTGCTGGCCGCCGTCGCCGGGGACGCTCCGAAGGGAGCCCTGCGCGCCTGGCGCGCGGACGCGGCCAAGCATCCGAGCCCCAACGCGGGGCCCGTGGAGTCCGCCTTCGCCGGGGCGTTGGGGGTACGGCTCGGGGGGAGCCTCTCGTACGGAGGCCGGGTCGAGCACCGGCCCGTCCTGAACACGGGCGGGCGGGCCGTCGACGTGACGGACATCGAGCGGGCCGTGCGGTTGTCGCGGCGGGTCGGACTGCTGGCCCTGGGGGTCGCGGCAGTGGTGAGCACTATGCGGAAAGGCGGCGCCTCGTGAGTGGTGGACTGCTCGTGGCCGGGACCACATCGGACGCGGGGAAGAGCGTCGTCACCGCGGGCATCTGCCGGTGGCTGGCCCGCAAGGGAGTCTCCGTCGCGCCCTTCAAGGCGCAGAACATGTCCCTCAACTCCTTCGTCACGCGCGAAGGCGCCGAGATCGGACGGGCCCAGGCCATGCAGGCGCAGGCCGCCCGGGTCGAGCCGAGCGCGCTGATGAACCCCGTGCTGCTCAAGCCCGGCAGCGACCGCAGCAGCCAGGTCGTCCTGATGGGCAAGGCCGTGGGCGAGATGAGCGCACGCGGCTACCACGGTGGACGGCAGGAAGCGCTGCTCTCCACCGTCGTGGGATGCCTGGAGGAACTTCGGGGCAGCTATGACGCCGTGATCTGCGAAGGCGCGGGCAGCCCCGCCGAGATCAACCTGCGGCGCACGGACATCGTGAACATGGGGATCGCGCGGGCCGCCCGCTTCCCCGTCCTCGTCGTCGGCGACATCGACCGCGGTGGCGTCTTCGCCTCCTTCTTCGGGACGACGGCGCTGCTCAGCGCACAGGACCAGGAACTGGTCGCCGGGTATCTCGTCAACAAGTTCCGGGGCGACGTCTCGCTGCTGGAACCCGGGCTCGACATGCTGCTCGGGCTCACCGGGCGGCGCACGTTCGGTGTGCTGCCCTTCCAGCACGGCCTCGGCATCGACGAGGAGGACGGCCTGCGGGTGTCCCTGCGGGGCGCCGTGCGCGAGTCCGCCGTCACCCCGCCGGTCGGTGAGGACGTGCTGCGGGTCGCCGTCTGTGCCGTGCCGCTGATGTCGAACTTCACGGACGTGGACGCCCTGGCCGCCGAACCCGGCGTCGTGGTGCGGTTCGTGGACCGGGCCGACGAGCTCGTCGACGCCGATCTCGTGGTCGTGCCGGGCACGCGCGGCACCGTGCGCGCCCTGGAGTGGCTGCGCGAGCGCGGTCTCGCGGACGCCATCGCGCGGCGCGCCGCCGAGGGGCGGCCCGTGCTCGGGATCTGCGGCGGCTTCCAGGTGCTCGGCGAGCACATCGAGGACGACGTCGAGTCGCGGGCGGGCGCCGTGGACGGGCTGGGGCTGCTGCCCGTGCGCGTGCGGTTCGAGCGCGAGAAGACCCTCGCGCGGCCGGTCGGCGAGGCGTTGGGCGAACCCGTCGAGGGGTACGAGATCCATCACGGCGTCGCCGAAGTCCTGGGCGGAGAGCCCTTCCTGGACGGCTGCCGCGTCGGCGAGGTGTGGGGCACGCACTGGCACGGCTCCCTGGAGAGCGACGCGTTCCGGCGCCGCTTCCTGACCGAGGTCGCCCGCGCCGCCGGACGCCGCTTCGTGCCCGCGCCCGACACCAGCTTCGGCGCCCTGCGCGAGGAGCAGCTCGATCTGCTCGGCGATCTGATCGAGGAGCACGCGGACACCGACGCGCTGCTCGGCCTGATCGAGAACGGCCCCCCGTCCGGCCTCCCCTTCATCGCACCGGGGGCACCCTCATGACCGCGGAGGGGGACCGGTGAGACCCGCTGTCCCCTGCCCCGCCCCGAACCACGCCATGGAGGCCTTGTGAGTACCCCCTATCCGTTCACCGCTCTCGTCGGGCAGGACGACCTGCGGCTCGCCCTGCTGCTCAACGCCGTGTCGCCCGCCGTCGGCGGCGTGCTCGTACGCGGCGAGAAGGGCACCGCCAAGTCCACCGCCGTGCGCGCCCTTTCGGCCCTGCTGCCGCAGGTGCCCGTCGTCGCCGGCTGCCGCTTCTCCTGCGATCCGGCCGCCCCCGACCCCGCCTGCCCCGACGGTCCGCACGACGCCGGTGGCGCGTCGGTGCGGGACGCACGGATGGTCGAGCTGCCCGTCGGAGCCTCCGAGGACCGTCTGGTCGGGGCGCTCGACATCGAGCGGGCGCTCTCCGAGGGCGTGAAGGCCTTCGAGCCCGGCCTGCTCGCCGACGCCCACCGCGGCATCCTCTACGTCGACGAAGTCAACCTGCTGCACGACCACTTGGTCGACCTGCTCCTGGACGCCGCCGCCATGGGCGCCTCGTACGTGGAGCGCGAGGGCGTGTCCGTGCGGCATGCCGCACGGTTCCTGCTCGTGGGCACCATGAACCCCGAAGAGGGCGAACTGCGCCCGCAGTTGCTCGACCGGTTCGGGCTCACCGTCGAGGTCGCCGCGTCGCGCGAGACCGATCAGCGGGTCGAGGTCGTGCGGCGCAGGCTCGCGTACGACGACGACGCGGAAGGCTTCGCCGCGCGGTGGCACGACGACGAGTCCGAGCTGCGGGAGCGGATCGTCGCCGCGCGGGCGCTGCTTCCCCACGTGCGGCTCGGCGACAAGGCGTTGCGGCAGATCGCCGCCACCTGCGCGGCCTTCGAGGTCGACGGGATGCGGGCCGACATCGTGATGGCGCGCACCGCGACGGCGCTTGCCGCCTGGGCGGGGCGCGACGACGTGCTCGCCGAGGATGTGCGGCAGGCCGCTCTCCTCGCGCTTCCGCACCGGCGTCGGCGCAACCCCTTCGACGCCCCCGGGCTCGACGAGGACAAGCTCGACGACACGCTGGAGCAGGCCGACGACGGCAGTGACCGAGGGGACGACGGCGACGACGACCCCGACGGCGACGGCCCCGGCGGTGGCGGGCAGCCGCCGCAGGGCGGGCCCGACACCCCTGACGTGCCCGACCAGCGTGACGCCCATGACGCACCGGCCGCCGACGACGCCGGGAGCGGGCAGGACGAGGACTCCTCCCCCGCGCAGGCACCCGCTGCCGGTACCGGTGGCGGTGAGCAGCAGGCCGTGCGCGCCTCCGAGCCGTTCCGTACGAAGATGCTGAGCGTGCCCGGCCTGGGCGAGGGCGCGGCGGGGCGGCGCTCCCGGGCGCGGACCGAGCACGGGCGGACCACCGGGGCCCGGCGCCCGCAAGGGGCGCTCACCAAACTGCACTTGGCGGCCACCGTGCAGGCCGCGGCCCCGCATCAGCGGGCGCGCGGTCGCTCGGGGCGTGGGCTCGTCGTGCGCCGTGACGATCTGCGGCAGGCGACGCGGGAGGGGCGTGAGGGCAACCTCGTGCTCTTCGTCGTGGACGCCTCCGGGTCCATGGCGGCGCGGCAGCGGATGAGCGCCGTGAAGGGCGCGGTGCTCTCGCTGCTGCTGGACGCCTACCAGCGGCGGGACAAGGTCGGGCTCGTCACCTTCCGCGGTTCTGACGCCGAGGTGGCGCTGCCGCCCACCTCTTCCGTCGACGCGGCCGCCGCGCGCCTGGAGACGCTGCCCACGGGCGGGCGCACCCCCGTCGCCGCCGGGCTGCTCAAGGCGCACGACGTGCTGCGCGTGGAGCGGCTGCGGGACCCGGCACGGCGCCCCCTGGTCGTGGTCGTCACGGACGGCAGGGCCACCGGAGGCGTGGAGCCGGTGGCCAGGGCTGGCCGTGCCGCACGGCTGTTCGCGGACGCGGGGATCGCCTCCGTGGTCGTCGACTGCGAGTCGGGGCACGTGCGGCTCGGGCTCGCGGGGCAGCTGGCGGGCGAGCTCGGCGGCACCGTCGTGACGCTGGACGAACTGCGGGCGGAGTCCATCGCCGGGCTCGTCAAGGACGTAACTGGAACTCGGATGAGGAGCGTGGCCTGATGCCTCAGGGACAGCCGAACGTGGTACCGGACGACGGGCTGACCACGCGTCAGCGGCGCAACCGGCCGCTGGTGATGGTGCACACCGGGGTCGGCAAGGGAAAGTCCACCGCCGCTTTCGGGATGGCGCTGCGGGCGTGGAATCAGGGGTGGCCCATCGGGGTCTTCCAGTTCGTGAAGTCGGCGAAGTGGAAGGTCGGCGAGGAGAACGCCCTCAAGGTCCTCGGCGCGAGCGACGAGGGCGGCCCCGTCGACTGGCACAAGATGGGCGAGGGCTGGTCGTGGATCCAGCGCGCGCCCGCCGAGGGCGAGCCCAGCCATGAGGACAAGGCCCGCGAGGGGTGGGAGCAGGTCAAGCGCGACCTCGCCGCCGAGACCTACCAGCTGTACGTCCTCGACGAGTTCGCCTATCTCCTGCACTGGGGCTGGATCGACGTGGACGAGGTGATCGAGGTCCTCCGGGACCGTCCCGGGCATCAGCACGTCGTCATCACCGGGCGCTACGCACCGGAGGCCCTGGTCGAGTTCGCCGACCTCGTCACCGACATGTCCAAGGTCAAGCACCCCATGGACGCCGGTCAGAAGGGCCAGAGGGGCATCGAGTGGTAGCTCGGCTTGTCGTTGCCGCGCCGTCTTCCGGGTGCGGCAAGACGACCGTGGCCACGGGTCTGATGGCCGCCTTCACGGAGGCCGGGCTCGCCGTGTCCCCGCACAAGGTGGGGCCCGACTACATCGATCCCGGGTATCACGCGCTGGCCACGGGGCGCCCCGGGCGCAACCTCGACGCCTACATGTGCGGTCCGGGGATGGTGGCGCCGCTGTTCAACCACGGGGCCCGCGGCAGCGACCTCGCCGTGGTCGAGGGCGTCATGGGGATGTACGACGGGGCGTCCGGGCAGGGTGAACTCGCCTCCACCGCGCACGTGTCGAAGCTGCTCCGGGCGCCCGTGGTGCTCGTCGTCGACGCGTCGTCGCAGTCCCGTTCCGTCGCCGCGCTGGTGCACGGCTTCGCGTCCTGGGACCCCGAGGTGCGGATCGGGGGCGTGATCCTCAACAAGGTGGGCTCCGCACGGCACGAGACGCTGCTGCGGGAGGCCCTGGGCGAGTCCGGGGTGCCCGTCCTCGGCGCCCTGGGACGGGTGCAGCAGGCCAGGACGCCCTCGCGGCATCTGGGGCTCGTCCCGGTGGCCGAGCGGCAGGCCGAGGCCGTCGGGTCGGTGGCCGCGCTGGCCTCCCGGGTGCGCGAGGGCTGCGACCTGGAGGCGATCGTCGCGCTGGCGCGCAGTGCGCCCGCGATGACCGGCGAGACGTGGGACCCGGGTGCGGCGGCGCCACCGGCGCAGGACGGGCCGCGGGCCGCCGCCCTTCGGCCGGTCGTCGCCGTCGCCGGCGGGGCCGCGTTCTCCTTCTCCTACACCGAGCACGCCGAGCTGCTCACCGCCGCGGGCGCCGACGTCGTGGCCTTCGACCCGCTGCACGACGAGGAACTGCCGCCCGGCACCGCGGGGCTGATCATCGGCGGCGGGTTCCCCGAGGTGTACGCGCCCGAGCTCTCCGCCAACGAGCCGCTGCGGAAAGCCGTGGCCGAACTCGCGCTGAGCGGGGCGCCCGTCGCCGCCGAATGCGCCGGGCTGCTCTACCTGACCCGGGAGCTGGACGGAAAGCCGATGTGCGGCGTGCTCGACGCCCGCTCCCGGATGTCCGAGCGGCTCACGCTCGGCTACCGCGAGGCCGTCGCCGTGTCCGACAGCCCGCTCGCGGCCGTCGGGACCCGGATGCGCGGGCACGAGTTCCACCGCACCGTCGTCGAGCCGGGCGCCGGGGCGGCTCCCGCCTGGGGCATGCACTCCCCTGAACGGCGCGTCGAGGGTTTCGTACAACAGGGTGTGCACGCGAGTTATCTGCACACGCACTGGGCCGCCGAACCCGGTGTGGCCCGACGGTTCGTGGAGAGGTGCGGGGCATGAGCGGCCGGCCTGCGGGGGACGGGGTGCGGGGCGGGGCGCCGTGACCTCGGTCCGCGCCGCGGCCTCACTCCGCGATGCCCACCACCAGCCAGATGAAGCCCGCCCCCGCCACCGTGCACAGCAGCGTCGAGCGCGCCGGGTGCTCGTGGTGCGCCTCCGGCAGGATCTCCGCGGCGGCCAGGTAGAGCAGCGCGCCGCCGAAGAAGCCGAGATAGCCGCCGAGCAGCTGCTCCGGAATGGTGAACAGGAGCGTCGACGCGGCGCCCGCCACCGGGGCCACCGCGTCCGCGAAGAGCATCGCGAGGGCCTTGCGCCGTGCGTTCCCGTACAGGCTGGTGAGCGTGTACGTGTTGAAGCCGTCCGCGAAGTCGTGGGCGATCACCGCGACGGCCACCGCCACGCCCATGCCGCCGCCCACCTGGAACGCGGCGCCGATCGCGACGCCGTCCATGGCGCTGTGGCCGACCATCGCGGCGGCGGCCGTGAGGCCCACCTGGGGGACCCGGCCGTTCTCGTGCTCGTCCGCCCCGTGGGCCGCGTGGCGGCCCGCGAGGAGATGTTCCACCAGGTGCGCGGTGAGGAAGCCGGCGACGAACAGGAGCAGCGCCGCGGGGACGCCGAAGACCGGGCCGCCCGCGGCCTCCAGCGCCTCCGGCAGCAGGTCGAGGCCGACCACGCCGAGCATCAGGCCGCCCGCGAGCCCCAGCACGAGGTGGCGCCGGTCAGTGACCCGCTGGGCCGTCCAGCCGCCCACCAGGGTCATCACAAAGGCGCCGAGCGCCACGAACACCGCCATGCGCCCTTGCTAGCCGATTCACCCCCTGCCCCGCACATCCACGCCCACCGGTGACGCAGACACCGCCCGTTCTTCACTCGTACGAGAGGAATCCCCACCCATGGCCGACACCGTCCACGAGCGGGCCGCCGCCGAAGGGTTCAAGGCCGCCTCATGATCACTGTCGTCGGTACGGGGACGGGTGCGCCGCTCGACGCGTCGGCCCTCGATGCGGCCCACGAGGCGGTGCGCGCCGCGGGGCTCGTCGTGGGGGCCCGGCGTCACATCGACGCCGTCCGGCTGCCGCCGGGGACGGCCCGGGTGGTGCTCGGGCCGCTGGACCCGGCGCTCGACGCCGTCGAGGAGCACCTGGCGAAGGCGGACGGGGCGACGGAGGGCGGCGGTGTCGTCGTGCTCGCCGCCGGGGACCCTGGGTTCTTCGGGATCGTGCGGGCGCTCGCCGAACGGTTCGGGCCCGCCGAGCTCGACATCCGGCCCGGCGTCCCGTCCGTCGCCGGGGCCTTCGCGCGGATCGGGCTGCCGTGGGACGACGCGGTGGTGGTGAGCGCGCACGGGCGTGATCTGCGCACCGCCGTGAACGTCTGCCGCGCGCACCCCAAGGTGGCCGTCCTGACCGGCCCCGGCAGCGGTCCCGCCGAACTCGGCGCCGAGCTGACGCGCCGCACCGACTCCCGGACCCTCGTCGTCGCCTCCGCCCTCGGCGACCCGGGGCGCGAGCGCGTCGAGCGGGTCACGCCCGCCGAGGCCGCGGGCCGCGACTGGGGCTCCGGAGTGGACGTCGTCCTCTGCCTGGACGAGGAACGGGCCATCGCGCCCGCGCACGCCATCGCCGGGCCCCGCCTCTCCCCCACCCGGTGGGCCCTGCACGAGGACGAGTTCACCCACCGCGACTCGATGATCACCAAGTTCGAGGTGCGGGCGCTCGCCCTGGCCCGGCTCGGGCCGCGCACGGGTGACCTGGTGTGGGACATCGGCGCGGGATCGGGTTCGGTCGCCGTGGAGTGCGCGCGGTTCGGCGCGGCCGTCGTCGCCGTGGAGAAGACCCTCGACGGCGTGGAGCGCGTCCGCGCCAACGCGGCCCTGCACGGTGTCGACGTCCGTGCCGTGCACGGGGCGGCGCCCACGGTCCTCTCCGACCTCTCGGACCCGGACGCGGTGTTCATCGGCGGCGGCGGCCGTGAGCTGCCCGCCATAGTGACGGCGTGCGCACGGCGGGCGCGGCGGACCGTCGTGGTCGCCATGGCTGCGATCGACCGGGTGCCCGTGGTGCGGGCCGCGCTGAGCGGTGCCGGGTACGAGTGCGACGGCGTCATGCTCCAGTCGTCGCGGCTCGCGCCGCTGCCCGGTGAGGTCTCGCGGCTCGCGGCGGCCAATCCGGTCTTCCTGCTGTGGGGCACGCGCCCCTCGTCGTCCGCGCCCGAGGGGGCCGTTCGGTGAGCGGCCTCGTGGTGGGCGTCGGCGCGAGCAAGGGGGTGCCCGCCGAGGAAGTCGCCGGACTCGTCCGGGACGCCCTCCGGGACGCGGGGCTCTCCCCGGCCTCGGTCACCGCGTTGGCGACCGTCGACACGAAGGCCGCGGAACCCGGTGTCGTCGGGGCGGCGGCGCGGCTCGGGGTGCCGGTCGTGGCGTACTCGGCCGATGAGCTGGCCGGCGTCGCCGTGCCGAACCCCTCCGCCGCGCCGCTCGCCGCCGTGGGCACGCCTTCCGTGGCGGAGGCCGCCGCGCTGTGCGGCGGCGGCGAACTCCTCGTGCCCAAGCGGAAGTCGGCGCCGGAAGGACGTGCGTCCATGGCGACCTGCGCGGTCGTGCGACGCTCGGTCCGGGGCGGGTCGGCATGATGGTGGGCGGGGCGGGTGAGGTGGGCGGGACGGTCGAGGCGATGGTGATGACCGAGGCGGTTGTGACGACGGTCGGTGCTACTGCGGCCCGGGACACTGCGGCGCGCGCCACAGCGGCCCGCGAGATCCGTGTCGCATGCGAGGCGCCGTTCGTGTCCGCGCCTCATGCGGCGTACGCGTCCACACCGCATCCGGCGTCCGCGTCCGCGTCGCAGCTGAACGAAACAAGCAAAGCAATCAAGGAGTCCGCCGAGTGACCACCCCGCCCGCACTGCTCATCGCCGGCCACGGCACCAGGGACGAGGCCGGGGCGGCCGCCTTCCGGGACTTCGTGCAGGAGCTCGCCCGCCGCAACCCCGAACTCCCGGTCGCCGGGGGCTTCGTCGAACCATCGCCCCCACCGCTGGGGGACGCGGTCACCGGCCTCGTCGAGCGGGGCGTGAAACGTTTCGCGGCCGTACCGCTGACGCTGGCGCCCACCGCGCGCGCCGAGGGCGAGATCCCCGCGGCGCTCACCCGCGAGCAGGAGCGCCACCCCGGCATCTCCTACACCTGCGGCCGCCCGCTCGGCCCGCACCCCTCGCTCCTGAAGGTCCTCGGCCGCCGCCTGGACGAGGCGCTCGGCGGCGCCGCCCGCACGCCCCAGGACCGCGCCGACGTCACGGTCCTGCTCGTGGGTCCCGGTTCGACCGACCCGGACGCCAACGCCGAGGTCCACCGGGCGGCCCGGCTGCTGTGGGAGGGGCGCGGATACGCGGGTGTGGAGACGGCGTTCGTGTCGCTCGCGGCGCCGGACGTGCCGTGGGGCCTCGACCGCTGCGTACTCCTGGGCGCGAAGCGGATCGTGGTCCTGCCCTACTTCCTGTTCACCGGCGCCCTGCCGGAGCGGCTCCTCCAGCAGACGGAGGGCTGGGCGGCGGCGCATCCGGAGATCGAGGTGCGCTCGGCGGAGGTGATCGGCCCCGAGGAGGAGCTGCTCGACCTCGTCATGGAGCGCTATCGGGAGGCGGCGGGCGCCGATGATGGGCCACTTGGCCTCGGGCACGGCCTTGACTGCGGGCACGGCCTCAGCCGCGGGCACAGCCTCAGCCGCGGGCACGACGGCCAGGGACACGACGGCCAGGGACACGACCACGGACACCTTCACCAAGACGGATCTCATGCGCACTCCCACTGAACCCGAACCCGAACACGAGGCCGGACCGGACCTGCGGCACCACGGCGATGCCGAGGTCCGGGGCGCCGGCGACCTCACCGACCTCGCGGTGAACGTCCGCGCGAACACCCCGCCCGCCTGGCTGAAGCAGCGCCTCGCCGCCTCGCTCGACGGTCTTGCCGCCTACCCGGACGGCCGGGCGGCGCGGGCGGCGGTGGCCGCCCGGCACGGCGTGACGCCGGACCGGGTGCTGCTCACCTCGGGCGCGGCGGAGGCGTTCGTACTGCTCGCGCGCGCCCTGAAGGTGCGTCAGCCGGTGGTGGTGCACCCGCAGTTCACCGAGCCCGAGGCGGCGCTGCGGGACGCGGGGCATGTGGTGGGGCGGGTTCTGCTGCGTGAGGAGGACGGGTTCCGCCTCACGGGGGCGGTGGTCCCGGAGGGCGCCGATCTGGTCGTGATCGGCAATCCGACGAACCCGACGTCGGTGCTCCACCCGGCCGAGTCGATCGCCGAACTTGCCCGGC
This sequence comes from Streptomyces sp. NPDC054047, assembly GCF_055585065.1. Classification (NCBI taxonomy): domain Bacteria; kingdom Bacillati; phylum Actinomycetota; class Actinomycetes; order Kitasatosporales; family Streptomycetaceae; genus Streptomyces; species Streptomyces sp. NPDC054047. The sequence continues at coordinate 75,882 of NZ_JBVJKV010000001.1, forward strand.
CCGGACGGGTGTTGGTGGTGGACGAGGCGTTCATGGACGCGGTGCCGGGTGAGCGGGAGGCGCTGGCGGACCGTACGGACGTACCGGGTCTGGTGGTGCTGCGGAGCCTCACCAAGACGTGGGGTCTTGCGGGGCTGCGGATCGGCTACGTCCTGGCGGAGCCGGAGACGATCGCGACGCTGGCTGCGGCGCAGCCCTTGTGGCCGGTTTCTTCTCCCGCGCTTGTGGCGGCGGAGGTCTGCGTGGCGCCTGCGGCGCTTCGGGAGGCTTCTGCCGCGGCTCTGCAGATCGCCGCCGATCGGGCCTATCTCCTGGACGGGCTCCGGGAGTTCGCCCCCTGCGGGGTGCGGGCCCTGGAGGACGCCGAGGGGCCCTTCATCCTGCTGCGGGCCCCCGAGGCCCCCGCCCTCCGCGAACGCCTGCGGGAGCGGGGGTTCGCCTTGCGGCGTGGCGATACGTTTCCGGGGCTCGGGGATGAGTGGCTTCGGGTGGCGGTGCGGGACCGGGGGACCACGGATCGGCTTCTTGGGGTCTTGAGGGAGGTGTTGGGGAGCTAGGGCTCTTTCCTCTCCCCAACCCCGCCCCTTCCCGAAAACCCGCTCGGCGCAGGGGCCTTGGTTGCCGTCGATCACCGTCTCCGCCGAGTTCGTCCTCAAACGCCGGACGGGCTGGAACCATCCATCCCGTCCGGCGTTTGAGCAGCGGGGTCTGGGGCGGAGCCCCAGAATGCCCGCAGGGAGCCCCCGCCTCAGCCCTTCCGCGTCCGGCGGGCCAATACCAGTGCTCCGCCGCCCGCGGCGAGCAGGGCCGCTCCGCCGCCCACCAGGTACGGCGTGGACGAGTTGCCGCCGGTCTCGGCGAGGTTCGCCTCGGCCGGCTTCTCCGGCTTCGCGACGACCGGCTTCTCCTCCGCTCCGCCCTGCGGCTTCACCGGCGCCGAAGGCTCCGGCTTCGCGGCTGCCGCCGGTGTCTCGCACGACGCGCCCGCCAGCGTCACCGTGCCCTCCACCTCCGCGACGTTCAGCTTCAGGGGGTTCACGGACACCTTCAGCTCCAGCGCGGTCGCCGCCGCCGTACGCGAAGTCGTGTGCGTCTTCGACAGGTCGAGCCGCACCTCCCCGACCCCCGGCACCGTCACCTGGGTCGTGCCGCCCGCCGACAGCGTGACCTTCTTGCCGAGCACCGTCACGCCGCCCAGCAGGTTCGCCTCGGCGACGGGCCGCTTGCCCGCCGCGCAGACCGCCTTGGACGTCACCTGCTCGACCTCGATCAGGGACAGCAGCGGCAGACCCGGCACATGCACCTTGGCCCGCGCGATGTTGCTGTACCCCTCCGCCTTCCCCTTCTCGACGGTCGCCTTCGCGGTGGCGACGTCCGCCCGCAGCACGCTGAACGGCCGACCGCCGTCGATCCCGTCCAGCTCGGCGGTGAGCGCGGTCTTCTCGGCGCTGGCCGGCGCCTGTACTTCGTTGAGCGAGACCCTGAGCGGGACGTTCAGGGTCTTGTTGAGCAAGGACACGTCGAGCCCGGTGCGCAGCACGACGGCGTTCGCCCGGCCCTTGTCGCCGCCCGTCGCCGAGGCGGTGCCCGCGGTGGCGAGCGCCATGGGTCCCGCGACGAGGGCCGTGGCGGTGGCGATCACGCCAAGACGGCGTGCGGGCAGGCGGAAGGCATTGCTGTTCAAGGTGGTGGAACCCCCACAAGAGTTACGGAGTCGCCGGAAGCCTCGCGCTTCGCTGGATGGGGACATCGCTTGAGCGCGACACCGGCAACATCGACAGGGGGAATCTTTACGCACTGAGAGTGAATAGCCAGCGACCAAGCGTGAGTTCACTCCAAAGGGAGGTTTCCGCCCCTGCTTTCGAATCTTTCGGCACGGACGTTCCCTCCAGCCACCTGAGCAACTCCCTGGCTCGAACATATCGATCGACAGCTGGATCGTGGCCGAATCATGTGCAACGAACCAAGGGCCTCGCGCGTAACGCTCCGTCAATATGAGGCACATGGGGAAGATGCAGCAGACGCAACGGGCGAGCGGCGAGGAATGGTCCGCGCAGGGCGAGTACGGGGTGCGGTTCGAGTGGGGACCCGAGGGGGCCCGGCGGCTCATGGCGGCCGGTGACGTGGCGTGCCTGGTCGTCGTCGACGTGCTGTCGTTCACGACGGCGGTGTCCGTCGCCGTGGACGCCGGGACGAAGGTCTTCCCGTACGCGTGGAGGGACGAGAGCGCCGTCGCTTTCGCCGCCGAGCGGGAAGCCGAACTGGCGGTGGGGCGGCGGGCGGTGACCGCCGAATCGCCGTGGTCCCTCTCCCCCGCCGCCCTGCGCCTGGCACCCTTCACGCCCCGCCTGGTGCTGCCCTCGCCCAACGGGTCGGCGATCGCCGCCGCGGCAGGTACGTCCGGCACGGTGGTCGCGGGGTGCCTCAGGAACGCCGCGGCGGTGGGGAGTTGGCTCGCGGGTCAGGGGTACGGGGGGCCTGAGCGGCCGGTTACCGTGGTCGCCGCGGGTGAGCGGTGGGCCGAGGGGAGCCTGCGCCCCGCCCTGGAGGATCTGCTGGGGGCGGGGGCGATCATCTCCGCGGTCGCCTCTGCGGTCGCCGCTGCCGCCGTCCCTGCGGTCACCGCCGCTGCCGCCACCGCCGCCGCCGGCTTCGCCGTGAACGGAGCCCGGGTCTCGCCGGAGGCCGCCGTGGCGGCCGCCTCGTACGCGTCCTGTGCGGATGTCGCGTCGGCGGTCGCCGACTGCGCGTCGGGGCGGGAGCTGCGGGCCTCCGGCTTCGCGGAGGATGTCGCGGTGGCCGTGGAGTCGGGAGCTTCGGAGAGGGTGCCGGTCTTGGCGGCCGAGGGCTTCTTCTCCCCCAACTCCCCGAACCCCCCGAACACCCCCAACTCCCCCAACTCCCCGAACTGACTCAGCTCCCCAGCTCCCCGAACTGACTCAGCTCCCCAACTCCCCCAGCCCTGCCCCGTCCTGAAACGGGGTTCCACCATCAGCCCCCCGCCCCTCACACACTGTAGGAACTGGCGCGCCAGCTACCCCACGACCCTCCCGTTCAGCACGACCCTCCGCGGCGCCGCCAACACCCCCACGTCCTCCCGGGGATCGGCCTCGTACACCACCAGGTCCGCAGGCGCCCCCTCCACCAGGCCCGGCCGCCCCAGCCAGGACCTCGCCCCCCACGTCGTCGCCGACAGGGCGTCCACCGCCGGGATACCGGCGAGCCGCAGCTCCGCCACCTCGGCGGCGACGAGGCCGTGGGCCAGCGAACCGCCCGCGTCCGTGCCCGCGTACACCGGCACGCCCGCGTCGTACGCGGCCCGCACCGTGTCGTAGCGCCGCTCGTACAGCCGCCGCATGTGCCGCGACCACTTCGGGAACTTCGACTCGCCGCCGTCCGCGAGAGCGGGGAACGTCGCGATGTTCACCAGCGTCGGCACGATCGCGACGCCCCGCTCGGCGAAGAGCGGAATGGTCTCCTCGGTGAGGCCCGTGGCATGCTCGATGCAGTCGATGCCCGCCTCCACCAGGTCCCGCAGGGAATCCTCGGCGAAGCAGTGCGCCGTCACCCGCGCGCCCAGCCGGTGCGCCTCGGCGATCGCCGCCTCCACCTCGGGCCTGGGCCAGCACGCCGTCAGGTCGCCCGCCTCGCGGTCGATCCAGTCGCCGACCAGCTTGACCCAGCCGTCGCCGCGCCCGGCCTCCTGGGCGACGTACGCGACGAGGTCGGAAGGCTCGATCTCATGGGCGTAGTTGCGGATGTAGCGGCGCGTGCGCGCGATGTGGCGGCCCGCCCGGATGATCTTCGGGAGGTCCTCGCGGTCGTCGATCCAGCGGGTGTCGGACGGGGAGCCCGCGTCGCGGATCAGGAGGGTGCCGATCTCGCGGTCGGTCAGCGCCTGCTTCTCCGCGACGTCCGCCTCGACCGGTCCGTGCGTGTCCAGGCCCACGTGGCAGTGCGCGTCGACCAGGCCGGGGAGCGTCCAGCCCTGGATCGTGACGTCCGGCGCCGCCGACGGGCGGTCGTACGTCACCCGGCCCCCGACCACCCACAATTCGTCCCGGACCTCGTCCGGGCCGACGAGCACCCGCCCCTTCACGTGCAGCACCGTGTGATCGCTCATGTACAGCAGCTTAGGAGCCTGTCGGTACGCTCGGACCGGCAGCCCGAACGAACTCGTGAGCGAAGTGAGCAGCACCGTGACGCACCCCTTCCTTGACCTGGCACCCCTGAGTGCCCAGCACTTCGCCTCCATCGAGGAGCGCGTCGCCGGGCTGCTCTCCACCGACCAGGACGTCGTGATCATGCAGGGCGAGGCGCTGCTTCCCCTGGAGGGCTGTATCCGGGGTGCGGCGCAGCCCGGCACGACCGCCCTGAACGTCATCACGGGCCCTTACGGGCAGACCTTCGGGAACTGGCTGCGGGACTGCGGTGCGACGGTCGTCGATCTCGCCGTCCCCTTCCACACCGCCGTGACGGCCGAGCAGGTCCGCGAGGCGCTCGCCGCGCACCCCGAGATCGACTTCGTCTCGCTCGTCCATGCCGAGGCCGCGACGGGCAACACCAATCCCGTCGCCGAGATCGGTGAGGTCGTACGCGAGCACGGCGCCCTCTTCATGCTGGACGCCGTCGCGTCGGTGGCTGCGGAGCCGCTGCTTCCGGACGCGTGGGGCGTGGACCTGTGCGTGATCGGCGCGCAGAAGGCGATGGGCGGCCCCGCGGGCGTCTCGGCCGTCTCCGTGAGCGAGCGGGCCTGGTCGCGCCTCGCCGCCAACCCGCAGGCGCCGCGCCGCTCCTACCTCTCCCTCCTGGACTGGAAGGAGCGCTGGATCGACGGCGGGCGCAAGGCCCTGCTGCACGCCCCGGCCCAGCTGGAGATGCTCGCCCTGGAAGCGTGCGTGGAGCGCATCGAGGCGGAGGGCCTGGACGCGCTGATGGCGCGGCACGCCACCGCCGCCGCCGCGACCCGTGCGGGCGCGATCGCCCTGGGCGGCGGCCTGGTGCCGTACGTCCATGAGGCGCGGGACGCCGCTCCGGTCGCCACGACGCTGCGGGCCCCGGCCGGGGTGGACGCCTCCCAGCTCGTCGCCAAGGCGATCGCGGCGGACCCGGTGCTTCCGCTGGTCGCCGGTGGTGGCGCGCTGGCCAAGGAGATGATCCGGGTGAACCACTACGGTCCGGACGCGACCCGTGGCGTCGTGCACGCATCGCTGGCCGCCCTGGGCGCCGCGATGGGCGAGGCCGGGCTCGCGGTCGACCTCGAAGCGGCGCGGCGCGCGGTGACGGCCGCCTGGCAGTAGGCGCCCCTCCGCCCCTGGCCGTCCCTGGCCCGTCCGCGTCTACCCTGCCCTCCCTGGGCGGTCCACCCCTGGCCCGTCCCCAAGCTCACAGCGAACAGCGGCCGTCCGAAGCGGCCGGCGTGGCAGCGTGACCGCCATGACCACGCTTCCGGACGGCCGCCCCGTTCCCGGGCTCACCGACGGCGAGCCGGCGATGCTGGCGGGCTGGCTCGATTTCCATCGCGGGACCCTCGCGGTGAAGTGCGAAGGGCTCGACGACGCACAGACCCGTATCGCTTCGGTCCCGTCGTCGTCGCTCACCCTGCTCGGTCTCGTGCAGCATCTGGCCGAGGTGGAGCGGAACTGGTTCCAGCGGGTACTCGCCGGGCGGGACGTGCCGCCGGTGTACGGAGACGCTGCCGGAGGCTTCGCCCTGGACCCGGAGCGGACGTGCGACCAGGCCCTGGCCGTGTGGCGGCGCGAGGTGGCGGTGAGCAGGGAACTCTGCGCGGGACGGTCGCTGGACGACGTCGGGCGGCTGAGCGAGCGGGAGGCGGCCGTGGCGGGCGGCACCGAGGTCAGCCTGCGCTGGATCCTGGTCCACCTCGTCGAGGAGTACGCACGGCACAACGGTCACGCCGATCTCCTCAGGGAGGGAATCGACGGAGTGACGGGGCCGTAAATACGCTACGTAAATTCACGGACGCATTCTCACCGCTTCTTTATCCACTTTATCAGCACAGCTTCCCGTATTCTTCTGCCCGCTTTCCGGAGACCTAAACACTAAGGTTTCGACAGCATCAAGTCTCACAATTCGGACAGGCTTCGTGGGAGTTACGGTTCTGTGACGTACTCCACATCACGCCCGGTATATGCCGTATGACCCCATCAAATCAGGCCAAACCGCCGGGGATTCCTGCGGGCGCGCACCCCCGCGTGATAACACAAGAGCCGCTTCGACGTAACCCCTCCCGGCGATGCAATTAAAGAAATTGCTCGGTAAATTCAATCCGCATGACCGCTGCACAAGCCGATCTACCGACCGACCTGCTAGCGAATTCCCTGGAAATGCCCGAGGGGTTGCGCCTCGACACCCCCGACGTCGCCGACGGCGCCGCGATCTGGCGGATCGCCCGCGACTCGAAGGTGTTGGACCTCAACTCCTCGTACAGCTACCTGCTGTGGTGCCGCGACTTCGCGGCGACCTCCGTGGTGGCCAGGGACGCCAAGGGTGAGCCCGCGGGGTTCATCACCGGCTACATCCGGCCCGAGCGGCCGCGCACCCTGGTGGTCTGGCAGGTGGCCGTCGACCAGGCGCACCGAGGCCGCGGCCTCGCCGGTGCGCTGCTCGACGGTCTGACCGCCAAGGTCGCCGCCGACCGGGAGCTGGTCTCGGTCGAGACGACCATCACGCCGGACAACACCCCGTCCGAGCGGCTCTTCACCTCATACGCACAGCGCCACGGAGCGTCTGTCGAGCGCACGGTGCTCTTCGACGCCGGACTCTTCCCCGAGGAGGGGCACGAGCCCGAGGTCCTGTTCCTGATCGAGCCGATCGCACAGACCGGGAAAGTCGCGCAGATCGAACCGGTCGAGCCGGTCGGCTGAGTTCCGCCGTTCCCCCCACGCACCACCCGTCACCCCCCACCTCCCAAGTCTTTCCATCTCCCAGGAGATCTGCTGTGACCATCACCCAGCCCGACCTGAGCGTCTTCGAGACCCTGGAGTCGGAGGTGCGCAGCTACTGCCGCGGTTGGCCCACTGTCTTCGACCGTGCGCAGGGCAGCCGCATGTTCGACGAGGACGGCCACTCGTACCTCGACTTCTTCGCCGGGGCCGGCTCGCTCAACTACGGCCACAACAACCCGGTCCTCAAACGCGCCCTGATCGACTACCTGGAGCGCGACAGCGTCGTCCACGGCCTCGACATGTCGACGACCGCCAAGCGCGCGTTCCTGGAGTCGTTCCAGAACATCATCCTGCGCCCGCGCGACCTGCCGTACAAGGTCATGTTCCCGGGCCCGACGGGCACCAACGCCGTCGAGTCCGCGCTGAAGCTGGCCCGCAAGGTCAAGGGCCGCGAGTCGATCGTGTCGTTCACGAACGCGTTCCACGGCATGTCGCTCGGCTCGCTCGCGGTGACCGGCAACGCGTTCAAGCGCGCCGGCGCCGGCATCCCGCTGGTGCACGGCACGCCGATGCCCTTCGACCGCTACCTCGAGGGCACCACCCCCGACTTCGTCTGGTTCGAGCGTCTGCTCGAGGACCAGGGTTCCGGCCTCAACCAGCCCGCCGCCGTGATCGTCGAGACGGTCCAGGGCGAGGGCGGCATCAACGTCGCCCGTGCCGAGTGGCTGCGCAAGCTCGCCGACGTGTGCGAGCGCTGGGACATGCTCCTCATCGTCGACGACATCCAGATGGGCTGCGGCCGTACCGGCGCGTTCTTCTCCTTCGAGGAGGCGGGCATCACGCCGGACATCGTGACGGTGTCCAAGTCCATCAGCGGCTACGGCATGCCGATGGCGCTGACCCTGTTCAAGCCCGAGCTGGACATCTGGGAGCCGGGCGAGCACAACGGCACCTTCCGCGGCAACAACCCGGCGTTCGTCACGGCCGCCGCCGCCCTGGAGACCTACTGGTCCGACGGCCCGGCCATGGAGAAGCAGACCCGGGCCCGCGGCGAGCAGGTCGAGGAGGCGTTCAAGGCGATCGTCGACGAGAACCCCGGCGCCATCAAGGAGTACCGCGGCCGCGGCCTGGTCTGGGGCATGGAGTTCCTGGACAAGTCGCGCGCCGGCGCCATCGCCAAGCGGGCCTTCGAACTCGGCCTGCTCATCGAGACCTCCGGCCCCGAGAGCGAGGTCGTCAAGCTCCTTCCGGCGCTGACGATCACCGCCGACGAGCTGGACGAGGGACTGCGCACGCTCGCCCGTGCGGTGCGCGAGACCGCCTGATCGGTGCGGGTAGCTGCCCGGGCGGTGCGTGCGCGCACCGCCCGGGCGGCTCTCGGGCCGCGTCTTCACCCCCGTAAGAGAAAAGGAACCAAGTCACCGTGATCGTCCGTTCGTTCAAGGACATTGAAGGCACCGACCGGCACGTCAAGTCCGCCTCGGGCACCTGGGAGAGCAAGCGCATCGTCCTCGCCAAGGAGCGGGTGGGCTTCTCGGTCCACGAGACCATCCTGTACGCGGGTACGGAGACGTCCATGTGGTACGCCAACCACATCGAGGCCGTCGTGTGCACCAAGGGTGAGGCCGAGCTGACCGACGACACGACCGGCGAGAAGTACACGATCACTCCGGGGACCATGTACCTGCTCGACGGGCACGAGAAGCACACGATGCGGATCAAGGAGGACTTCCACTGCATCTGTGTCTTCAACCCGCCCGTCACGGGTCGTGAGGACCACGACGAGAACGGCGTGTACCCGCTGCTCACGGAGCCGGAAACGGCCTGAGTACGGAAAGTCGGGCTTGAGCTCCGGCTCCGCACGCAGAGCTGAGGCACGCCCCCTGAATCTCCCCCGCCGCCCTCTTCCTCTGGGCGGCGGGGGTATACATCCCGGAAAGGGCCGTACGAGAGGAGAGGCAGGCAACACCATGACCACCGCACCCGAACGCACCGCCGATCTGTACCCGACACGAGGCACCGAAGAGGTCCTCATCGAGCGCAAGGACCCCGTCGTGTGGTCCGAGCCGGGTACGCCGGGGCCGATCGAGGCCGATGAACTGGCGGGGTTCGAACGGGACGGTTTCCTGGCGATCGACCAGCTCATCACCCCGGACGAGGTGAGCGTCTACCACGCCGAGCTCGCGCGGTTGATCGATGACCCCACGATGCGGGCGGACGACCGGTCCATCGTGGAGCCGCGTTCCCAGGAAATCCGCACGATCTTTGAGGTGCACAAGATCAGCGAGCTGTTCGCCAAGCTCGCAGCCGACCCGAGGGTGGTGGGCAGGGCCCGGCAGATCCTGGGTTCCGACGTCTACATCCACCAGTCCCGGATCAACGTCAAGCCGGGCTTCGGAGCCACGGGGTTCTACTGGCACTCGGACTTCGAGACCTGGCACGCCGAGGACGGGCTCGCGAACATGCGGACCGTCTCCGTCTCCATCGCGCTCACCAAGAATCACGACACCAACGGCGGCCTCATGATCATGCCGGGGTCGCACAAGACGTTCCTCGGCTGTGAAGGCGCGACGCCGAAGGACAACTACAAGCGGTCCCTGCAGATGCAGGACGCGGGCATTCCGTCGAACGAGACGCTGACCAGCCTCGCCTCGGACCACGGCATCCGGCTCTTCACCGGTGAGGCCGGCTCCGCGACCTGGTTCGACTGCAATGCCATGCACGGTTCGGGGGACAACATCACGCCGTTCCCGCGCAGCAACGTCTTCATCGTGTTCAACAGTGTGGAGAACACCGCGGTGGAGCCGTTCTCGGCGCCGGTCCGGCGGCCGGATTACATTGGGGCTCGGGACTTCACTCCGGTGAAGTAAGCAATCTTGTAAGAGAGTTGGCCCGGCACCTGGGGGTGCCGGGCCATGCTTGGGTTCGGGCCATGCTTGAGGTCGGGCCGCGCTTGGGTTCGGGCCGGTGCCGCGTGCTCGCTGCGGGGTTACAGCGCCGGGTAGTCCGTGTAGCCCTTCTCCGTGCCGCCGTAGAACGTCGACGTGTCAGGCGTGTTGTACGGGCCTTCGGCCTTGAGGCGGGCCGGCAGGTCGGGGTTGGCCAGGAACAGCGCGCCGAACGACACGATGTCCGCGGTGCCGTCCTCGACGAGGGCGAGCGCGTCGGCGCCCGTGGGACCCTCGGTATCCGGGTTCAGGATGAAGGGCCCGTTGAAGCTCGCGCGCAGGGTGGTCACCAGGTCGCGGATCGGGCCCACCTCCATGACGTGCAGGTACGCCAGGTCCAGGGCGCTCAGCTCCTTCACCAGGGCGGTGTACGTCGCCTCCAGCTCGGCCTGCGGCTCGGAGATGTCGTTGAAGGGGTTGCCCGGGGAGAGGCGCAGGCCGGTGCGGGCGGCGCCGATCTCGGCGGCGACGGCCCGCGCGGTCTCGACCGCGAAACGGATGCGGTTCTCGGGGGTGCCGCCCCATTCGTCGGTGCGCCGGTTGGAGCCGGGGGCCAGGAACTGGTGGATCAAGTAGCCGTTGGCGCCGTGGAGTTCGACTCCGTCGAAGCCCGCGTCGATCGCGTTGCGGGCCGCGGTCACGAAGTCGCCGATGGTGGCGCGGACCTCGTCGCCGGTCAGCTCCCGGGGCGTGACGAAGTCCTTCAGGCCCTCGGCGGTGTAGACCTGCCCCTGGGCGGCGACGGCCGATGGGGCCACGTTCACCTGGCCGTCGGGGAGCAGTACGGGGTGGCCGATGCGGCCGGTGTGCATGATCTGGGCGAAGATCTTGCCGCCAGCGGCGTGGACGGCGGTCGTGACCTTGCGCCAGGACTCGACCTGCTCGGCGGAGTGCAGGCCCGGGGTGTCCGGATAGCCCTGGCCTATGGCGGAGGGCTGGATGCCCTCCGTGATGATCAGGCCGGCGGAGGCGCGCTGGGCGTAGTACTCGGCGGTGAGCTCCGTGGCGGTGCCGCCGGCGCCCGCGCGGTTGCGGGTCATGGGGGCCATGGCGATGCGGTTGCCGAGCAGGGCGCCGGAGAGGTCGAGCGAGTCGAACGCGGTGGTCATCACGTACTCCCAGAGGAACGGTGCGGCTTGCTTTATTGGTCGGCCAAGTAACCCAACCGGGCGCCACTGCAACTTATTCCTTGGCCGACCAAGCTAATTTGGAGGAGCACGCTTTCCGACGAGGACCGAGGAGTCCCGATGAAGGGTTCGGCCGACCCCGCCTGTACCAAGCCCCCCGCCGCGGCGCGGCGGGGGCCCGTCAGCCACACCGTGAGCCGGGTGGCCCGGCTGCACCGGATCGCGGCGGGCAAGGTGCTGAAGCGGCTCGGGCTCTATCCCGGCCAGGAGTTCGTGATGATGCACCTCTGGGAGGCCGGGCCCGTACGTCAGTCGGACCTGATCAAGGCGGTCGACCTCGACCCGTCGACGGTCACCAAGATGCTGCAGCGCCTGGAGCAGTCCGGCCACGTCCAGCGCCGCCCGGACCCGGCGGACCGCCGCGCGGTCCTGGTCGAGCCGACGCCTTCGAGCTGCGGGCTGCTGGCGGAGGTGGAGCTGGCGTGGGGGGAACTGGAGGAGTACACGCTGGCGGGCCTGAGCGGGGAGGACCGGGCGGAGCTGGCGCGGCTGTTGGGGCGGGTGGCGCTGAACTTGTGCACAGAGACGGCGGACTGCGAGGGGGCGTAGGCCCCGGGGGGGGCGGGGTGCGGGGTACGGGGCCCTCCGTGTGTGGGTACGGTGTCGCGCCGGTATGTCCGTCCTCGCCATCGTCCGGGGGCCGCCTGGACGGGGTGCGGGGTGCGGGCCTCGGTCCGCCCTGGGGGCGGGGCCGCGCCGGTATGTCCGTCCTCGCCATCGTCCGGTGGCCGCCCGGCCGCTGCGGCCCCGGAGCGCCGCGAACCGTGCTCCGGGCGGACATACCGGCACGTCCCCTCCCGAGCGCTCCCGACTGCGGGTAGTCGCTGGCCGCTGCGGGGCAATCGGGCGGGTGGGCGGGAAAGGCCTGTTCGGTGAGGGGGTGCTGCGGGGTGATCGGGCGGGTGGGTGGGAGAGGTTTGTTCGGTTCGGGGTAGTTGGCGGGGGGAGGTTAGAGCCAGGCCAGGGAAGCCGCTCGGGTCAGGACCTGGTGCGCGGCCGGCTCGTTGCCCGAGATTCCCCTCGGGACCTCCGCGGGGTCCACCCTGCCGCCCATGAGCAGGCAGAAGTCCACCGGGTCCAGGACCAGCTCCGCGCTCACCGGCTCCGCCCCGCTGCCCAGGATCCACGACACCTCGCCGCCCTCCCCCGCGACGGTCAGCGCGACGGCCGGTGCCTTCGTGCCCAGGGCCCGGTCCAGGATGCGTACCGCCAGGCGCACCAGTTGCCAGAGGTGCGGCGTCAACGGCGGCGGGACCGGCATGTCCAGGGCCCGGCCGATGTCCTCCGTGTGCACCCACGCCTCGAAGGCCCGCACCAGGAAGTGGTCCGACAGCGGCAGCCTGGCGCCCATCAGGGTCGTTGCCCGGCCCGCCAGTTCCGCGTCGTGCGCCTCGGGGCTGGAGAGCAGGGCCGTCGCCTGGCTCCGCCAGGAGGCGATCGTCTCCACCGGGGCACGGAGCCGCTCCCGGGCCAGGGACTCCTCCGTACGCGCCGCCCACGTGACCCGCCAGGGCGTCCCGTCCACGCCGTCCCACACCGAAGGCGCCCGCAGGCCCAGGCACACGGCCAGCGGCTCGTCCGCCGCCAGCAGGTGCGCGACCGTGTCGTGGACGTCCCAGTCGTGCACGACAGGCGTCCCCCAGGGCCCGTCCTGCGCCAACTCCCCCAGCAGCGCCTGGAGTCCGGACACGGCAGCGGCGTACGGCGCCGCGTGCGCAGCCGCACGGGAAGCCGGGGGGCGGGTGCGCAGGGCCAGGGCGAGGCCCCGGTCGGCGGGGGCGGCCCCTGCGGTGAGGGGCGGGCCGTCCAGGTCCCGTACCACCGCCCGCAGCCGCGTCGCCTCCGCCGCGCACGGGTCGCAGTCGGCGATGTGCGGAGCCACCGTCCGCTCGTCGCCCGGCATGAGCGCGCCGACGGCCCAGGCCCCGAGAAGTTCACGTACGGCTTCGTGATCCGTGGTCATCACGCGCCTCTTTCGCCTGGTGCGTCGGCAAGTGCCGATGGGTCGGATGGGTCGGGTGGATCGGGTGGGTCCGCCAGGGCTTCTGCCAGTCTGCGCAGCGCCGTGCGCAGGCGCGTCTTCGCCGTGCCCTCCGGAATGCCCAGCTCCACCGCCGCCTGGCGGTACGTGCAGCCCGCGAAGTACGCCAGGTGCACCACCTGGCGCTGCGGGAGCGGCAGTCTCGCCAGTGCGGAATGCAGGAGCAGGGAGCGTTCTCGTGCCATGACCACGTCTTCCGGGGGCGGGTCCGGGGTGGGGATCGTGTGCAGGGTCGCGTCGTCGGCGTGGGCCGCCTTGCGGTGGCGCTCCTCGCCGCGTACCCAGTCCACCGCCCGCCGATGCGCGAGCATGCACAGCCAGGTGCGCAGGCTCCCCCGCCGCGCGTCGAACGCGTAGGGCCTCGACCAGAGATGGGCGAAGACCTCCTGGGCGACGTCCTCCGCCGCGGCGGGGCTGCGGGTGACGCGTCCCGCGATGCGGTGGACGAGGGTGCCGTACTCGTCGTAGGCCTCGGCGAGAGCCGTCTCGTCGCCGTACACCAGGCGCTGGTGCAGGTCGGCTTCCCGATAAGGCTGCTGAGCCACTGACACCACCGCCTCGTGAGGCCACCCCGTCATGCCTTCCTAGCGCCCCGCCGCCCGGCGCGCCAGGGTTCAGCCGGAGAGCACGTCGAGGATTCGGTCCACGTCCGCCTCTGTGTTGTACAGATGGAACGAGGCTCGCAGGTGTCCCGCCCGTGCGGACGCGATGATCCCGGCGCGGCTCAACTCCGGCTCCCTGTCGGCGAGTCCGGGGACCGAGACGATGGGGGACGCGCCGGGCACCGGCTCGTGGCCCAGCTCCGCCAGGCCCGAGCGGTAGCGGGCCGCCAGCGCCGTGTCGTGGGCGTGCACCGCCTCGATGCCGGCCTCCTCCAGGTACGCCAGGCCCTGTGCCGCCCCGTGGTAGGCGAGGAAGGCGGGGGGTTCGTCGAAACGGCGGGCGCCTGGGGCCAGTTCCGAGAGCGGGCCGTACGTGGAGTTCCAGGAGTCCGCCGACGCGAGCCAGCCGCCGTGCAGCGGCACGAGGGACTCCTGCGCCTCCTCGCTCACCGTCAGGAAGGAGGTGCCGCGCGGGCAGAGCAGCCACTTGAAGGCGCCGGTGACGGTGTAGTCGTACAGACTCGCGTCGAAGGGCAGCCAGCCCGCGGCCTGCGTGGCGTCGTTGAGGGTGCGGGCGCCGTGGGCGGCGGCGGCCTCGCGCACCGCCGGGTCGTCGGCGAGACGGCCGTCGGCCGACTGCACGGCGGAGTACACGACGAGAGCCGTGGTGGGGCGGATCGCCTCGGCGAGGCCCTCCAGGGGCGCATAGCGGATCTTGAGGTCGCCGCGCACCACGAAGGGGTTGATGATCGAGCTGAAGTCGCCCTCGGGGAAGAGGACTTCGGAGCCGGGCCGCTGGGACGCGGCGATCAGCCCCGCGTGCACGGCGACCGAGCCGCCGGTGGCCACGCGCGCGTGCGGCACGCCGACGATCCGCGCGAAGGACTCGCGGGCGGCCTGCACGACCCCGAAGTCACCCGCCCCGCCGCGTCTGCCCGCGCCGTTCTCGGCCGCGAGGCCCTGGACGGCCGCGACGGCCCGGGCGGGCAGCAGGCCGCAGCTCGCGGTGTTCAGATACGTCGACGTGGGCGCGAACTCGGCGCCGTTGATGATCCCCATGGGATCAACTCTCGCGCCCGTTCCCGCCCACGTCCATCGCCGATGTCCGGAACCGGCCGGTCAGCGGGCGCCTACGCGTCCTTGGCGCCCGGCTGCGGGACCTCGCAGCCGTCGGGACCGCACGCGTCGCCCTCCGCGAGGGTGGTGAGCGGCGAGCGGCTGCCCCACGCCTGCTCCAGGGCCTGCGCGAAGACGTCGGCGGGCTGGGCCCCGGAGACGCCGAACTTACGGTCCAGGACGAAGAACGGCACGCCGTTCGCGCCGAGCTCGGCGGCCTCGCGCTCGTCGGTGCGTACGTCGTCGGCGTACCGGGAGGGGTCCGCGAGGACCGCGCGGGCCTCGTCCGCGTCGAGACCGGCCTCGACCGCGAGCTCCACGAGGCGCTCGTCGTCGTCGAAGACGGAGCGCTCCTCGGCGAAGTTGGCCCGGTAGAGGAGTCCGATCAGCTCGTCCTGCCTGCCCTGCTCCTTGGCGAGGTGCAGGAGGCGGTGCATGTCGAAGGTGCTGCCGTGGTCGCGGCCCTCGGTGAGGTAGTCGAGGCCTTCGGACGAGGCGTTCACACCGAGGTTCCGCTCGGCCTCCTGGGCCTGCTCCTCGCTCATGCCGTACTTCTTGGCGAGCATCGGGATCACGAGCCCGCTGTCGCCCTTGGCGCGCGAGGGGTCGAGCTCGAAGGAGCGGTGCACCACCTCGACGTCGTCGCGGTGCGGGAAGGCGGCGAGTGCCTTTTCGAAGCGGGCCTTGCCGACATAACACCAGGGACAGGCGATATCGGACCAGATCTCGACGCGCATGTGACTAGCTCTCTTCAGGTCGGACGGTAGTACGGAGGGTCCCTCCGGTCAGTTGAAGAACGTACGACCTGGCCCGCTCATTCCCGTACGAACCGGCTTCCCGTACGAACCGACCCGCTCATTCCCCGGCGGTGACGGTCAGCCGCATCCGCAGGTGGGTGCCCGCGCCCTCGCCCTGCTCCGCCGGCTGCCAGCCGTGGCGTACGTAGAAGGCCTGGGCGCGCCGGTTCTCGCGGTGGACGTCCAGGGTGGCCGTCCGGACGCCGTCGGCCAGCCATTCCTCCACGCACGCGGCGTGCAGGGCCGCCCCGACCCCCGCGCGCCAGTGGTCGGGGTCGACGTGGAACTGGAAGAGCGCCACGGTGTCCGCCGCCTCGCCGTCGGGCGTGCGGAAGGACGCGACGCCCACGATGCGGCCGTCGCGGACCGCGCACAGCACGTGCCCGTTCCGGCGCTCGACGGCTCCCCGCCACATCGCCGTCCCGTCGACGCCTTCGTCCGGGAGCCCCTCGGGGTAGTACGTGGCGCGGGCGCGGGCGTGCAGGGCCGCCAGGGCCGGGGCGTCGGCGGTGAGGGCGGTGCGTATGACGGTCGGCATCACGGTCCGCGTCGTCGTGGGGGGTGCTGAGTGGATCACGCTGCGATAGACGTGTTCCGGGGGTCTTGAGTTCCGAGGCGGCTGAACTGGGCGCGGTAGGCGCTCGGCGTGAGCCCGGTGCGGCGCACCAGATGGCCGCGGAGCGAGTCGGCGGTGCCGAGCCCGCAGGCCTGCGCCACCTGGTCCATGGGGAGCGAGGTCGTCTCCAGGAGCTCCTTGGCCCGCTCGATGCGCTGGTGGAGGAGCCACTGGAGCGGGCTGACCCCGCTCTCGGCGTGGAAGCGCCGGGTGAGGGTGCGCACGCTGACGCCCGCCTGCCGGGCGAGGTCGGTGAGCGTGAGCGGCTCGTCGAGGTGGCGCATGGCCCAGCCCCGGGTGTCGGCGCAGGCGTTGCCGCGCTCGGGCGGGAGCGGGGTCTGGGTGAACTGGGTCTGGCCGCCGGGCCGGACGGGGGCGACGAGGGCGGCTCTGGCCACCTGGTTGGCGACGGCCGCTCCGTAGTCGGTGCGGATGATGTGCAGGCACAGGTCGATCCCGGCGGCGTACCCGGAGGACGTCATGACCTGTCCGTCCTCCACGTAGAGGACGTCTCCCTTGAGGTCGAGCGCCGGATAGCGGCCGCGCAGCTCTTCGGCGAGCTGCCAGTACGTGGTGGCGCTGCGCCCGTCGAGGAGTCCCGCCTCGGCGAGCACGAAGGCGCCGCTGCAGATGGAGGCGATGCGGCGGCCCGCGTCGGCGGCCTCGCGGACGGCGGCGACGGTCCGCGGGTCGGGTGCGTAGCGGTGCCCGGTGCCCGCGACGAGGAGGGTGTCGGCCTCGCGCACGGCGTCGAGCCCGTGCTCCACCTGGAGGCTGAGCCCGCCGGTGGTGGCGATGGTGCCGGGCTGCGGGGTGCAGACGACCACCTCGTAGCCGGGTCCGCCCGCCACCTCGACCTTGTCGAAGAGCATCTCGGGGACCGCGAGGTTGAACATCGACACGGGTGAGGGCGCTATGACGGCGACGCGGTGGGGGCGGTGCGGCCGGCGGGCGGGCTTCGGGCGGGGCATGGCCAGAACCTCCGGAGGTATGGCATTCAGGCCACTACTGTAACCGCGCCGCCGTCAGCAGACTCATGGACATGGCAACGAACGACCTCACCGAAGGCCCGCACGCGACGCGGCATTTGACGGACGCGGCTCCCGCCGGGCCACCTGGCGGCCGGGCTCCCGCTGGGGCTCCCGGCACCCCGGCTCCCCCGCCGACGGCGCCCGGCAAGCGCGGCCGTCCCTCCTCCCCGTCCCCCGGCCTCACGCTCACCGCCGCCATGCTCGGCTTCGCCCTGATCACGCTCGACGCCTCCGTGGTGAACGTGGCACTGCCCGCGATCGGCGACTCCCTGGGCGGCGGCATGTCCGGGCTCCAGTGGGTCGTGGACGCCTACACCCTCGCCTTCGCCGCCCTGATGCTCTCCACCGGCGCGCTCTCCGACCGGATCGGCGCGACCCGGGCGTACGCGATCGGCATCACGGTGTTCACGGCCGCCTCGGTGGCGTGCGGGCTCGCGCCGTCGCTGCCCGTGCTGATCGGCGCGCGGGTGGTGCAGGGCGTGGCGGCCGCGGTGGTCCTGCCCGCCTCGCTCTCCCTCGTGCGCCAGGCCTACGCGGACCCGGCCAGGCGGGCCCGCGCGGTGGCGATGTGGGCGGCGGGCGGCTCGGTGGCGGTGGCGCTCGGCCCGGTCGCGGGCGGCGCGCTGACCACGGCGTGGAACTGGAGCGGCATCTTCTTCATCAACGTCCCGCTGGGCGCGGTGGCCTTGGTGCTCCTGCTCCGGGCACCGCGCTCGGAGCGCAGGCCCGCGCCCCTGGACGTGCCGGGTCAGCTGCTCGCGGTCCTGACCCTCACGGCCGTGACCTTCGCGGTCATCGAGGGCGGTACGACGGGTCTGATCGCCCTGGTGATCGCGGTGGCGGCGGGTGCGGCCTTCTGGCGGACGGAGGCGCGCCAGCCGCACCCGGTGGTGCCGTTGACGCTCTTCCGCGACCGGACGGTCGCGATCACGGTGGCGGCGGGTGCCGCGTGCAGCGTCGCCTTCTACGGCCTCGTCTTCGTCTTCAGCCTCTTCTTCCAGGAGGTGCAGGGGCGTTCGGCGCTGTGGGCCGGGCTGATGTTCCTGCCGATGACGGGCCTGATCGCGGTGACGAACGTCTTCGCGGGAAAACTGTCGGCGAGGGTGGGCCCACGGACCCCGATGCTGGCGGGGCAGGCGGTCGCCGTACTGGGCCTGCTGGCGCTCTTGTTCGCCGACGCGGAGACGCCCGCGCTCGGCCTGGCGTTCCTCATGGTCCCGCTGGCCCTGGGCTGCGCCCTGACGATCCCGCCGCTGACCGCGGCCATGATGGAGGCGGTGCCTGCTGACCGGGCCGGTCTTGCCGCGGGAGTGCTCAACTCGGCCCGGCAGGTGGCCGGGGGCCTGGGGATCGCGGCCTTCGGGGGACTGGTGGCGGGTGACTTCGTACCCGGGATGCGGGTGAGCCTGCTGATCGCTGCGGCGCTGCTGACGGCTTCTGGGGTGGCGACGCTGGGGCTGCGGCGCGGGCGCTGAATTTCTCCCCAACGCGGGCGCTGAATTTCTCCCCAACCCCGCCCCTTCCCGACGCCGGACGGGCTGAAAATTCCAGCCCGTCCGGCGTTCGAGGACATCTTGTCCGGGGTCCGGGGCGGAGCCCCGAGAACGGCGCCCACCCCGCGGGGTACTAGGACCCGTCCCTGAGGCCCTGGGGCCAGTTCGGGCGGAACTCGAGTCCGTCGTACGTCACCACGCACCCCTCCCCCACCGGCGACTGCGCCATGAAGCCCACCAGGGCCGCGCCCGCCGTCTTCTCCTCGCCCAGGGAGAAGATCCGGACGAACGTCCAGTGCTTGCCGTCCTGGGAGGCGTGGAAGGCGAACGCGTTGCCCGTGCGGCTGATGCGGAGCCAGACGCTGCTGCCGTCCACCACGAACGCGTTCGCGTCGTCGGAGCGGCCCCGGGTGACGACCGTGCAGACCGTCGCCTCGTCCGGCGACCGCTCCAGGCAGAGCTTGGCCCACTCCCGGTCGCCCACGTGCAGGTACAGCACCCCCGCGTCGAACGCCGCCGCGAAACCGACCGTCACCCGGGCGATCAGCTGGAAATCCCCCTCGGGGGCGCCCAAGAGGCGGGGTGCGTCCGCTGCCGGGTCCAGGGCCTCGCCCGTCGGGGGGACGAAGCGGTCCTGCCGGGCGCCCGCCCAGCCGGTGAGCACCCCCTCGTCGTACGACCAGTTCCCGTCGGGACCGTACGTGCGCAGGGAGAAGGGCAGTTCGGGGATATTGACGTCCATGGGCGTCAGTGTTCCAGGCGCCCGTCGTAGCGACGCGGCAGCCCCAGCGGGTTCTCGTCACGCAGCTCCGGCGGGAGCAGCGCGGCGGGCGTGTTCTGGTACGCCACAGGACGCAGCCAGCGCTCGATCGCCGTACCGCCCACGGAGGTCGAGGTGGACGTCGTCGCCGGGTACGGACCGCCGTGGTGCTGCGCGGGCGCCACCGCGACCCCGGTCGGCCATCCGTTGACCAGCACGCGCCCGGCCAGCGGCGTCAGTTCGGCGATCAGCGCGGCGCCGCCGCCCTCGCCCGCGGCCTCCTCGGCGGACAGCTGCACCGTGGCCGTGAGGTTGCCGGGGAGGCGGGTGAGCACGTCGGTGATCTCCGTCTCGCTCTCGTAGCGCGCGACGACCGTCACCGGACCGAAGCACTCCTCCAGGAGCAGGTCGTGCTCGCCCTCGGTGGCGAGCTTCGCCGCGGGAACCGTCAGGAAGCCCGCGCTCACCGTGTGCTCGCCGCCCGCGCCCGGCGTCACCGGCGCGTCCACGTCCGGCAGTTCGCCGCGCTCGCGCACGCCCGCCACGAAGTTGTCCCGCATCCGGTGGTCCAGGAGCACCCCGGCCTCGGTGTCGCTGACCGCCTCCGTCAGGGACTTGACGAAACGGTCGCCGCCCGCGCCCGCCGGCGCGAAGACCAGGCCCGGCTTGACGCAGAACTGGCCGACGCCGAGCGTCATCGAGCCCGCGAGGCCCGCTCCGATCTCCTCCGCGCGCTCGGCCGCCGCCGCCTCGGTCACGACGACCGGGTTGAGGGAGCCGAGCTCGCCGTGGAAGGGGATCGGCACGGGACGGGCCGCCGCCGCGTCGAAGAGGGCGCGGCCGCCACGGATCGAGCCCGTGAACCCGGCGCCGGAGACGAGCGGGTGCTTGACCAGCTCGACGCCCGCCTCGAAGCCGTGCACGAGGCCGACGACGCCCTCCGGGATGCCGTGCAGGGCCGCGGCCCGTCGCAGCGTCGCCGCCACCAGCTCGGAGGTCGCCGGGTGGTCCGGGTGCGCCTTGACGACCACCGGGCAGCCCGCGGCGAGCGCGCTCGCGGTGTCGCCGCCGGGGACGGAGAAGGCGAAGGGGAAGTTGGACGCGGAGTAGACGGCCACGACGCCCAGCGGGATCTTGTAGCGCCGCAGGTCCGGGATGGGCGGGGTCGCGCTGCTGTCGGGGTGGTCGATGACGACGCCGAGGAAGCCGCCCTCGTCCACCACGTCCGCGAAGGCCCGCAGCTGGAAGCAGGTGCGGGCGAGTTCACCGGTGAGCCGGACGGGACCGAGCGCGGTCTCCGCGTCCGCGGCCTCCACCAGGTGGTCCTTCGCTCCGTCGAGCAGTTCGGCCGCGGAGCGCAGGAACGCCGCGCGTACGGTGCGGTCGGCGAGGGCGTCCTGGGCGGCCAGCGCGGCGCGTACCGCCTGGTCCACCTCTTGGGCCGTGGCTTCGACCGCAACCTGCTCGCGCTGCTTCCCGGTTCGGGGGTCGACACTCCAGACTGGTGCTGCTGCCACCGCGGGCTCCTCCAGAGGTGATGCCACAGATGTGCTGCCACCCACCTGGGCTGTTCGATATGCTGAACGCTGTCTCCGATGATGAATAGCGGAGACTTCGGAGACTATTTCTCGTCGAACTAAGGGGTCAAGGGCGATGTCGGCTGGCGAGACTGGCGGGGCACAGGTCAAGTCCGCGGTGCGGACGGTGGAGTTGCTCGAATACTTCGCGGGACGCCCCGGAATGCACTCTTTGGCCGCCGTCCAGGAAGCCGTCGGATACCCCAAGTCCAGCCTCTACATGCTCCTTCGTACGCTGGTGGAGCTGGGCTGGGTGGAGACGGACGCGACGGGCACGCGGTACGGCATCGGGGTGCGGGCCCTGCTGGTCGGCACCTCGTACATCGACGGCGACGAAGTGGTGGCGGCGGCCCGGCCGACGCTCGACCGCCTCTCGGACGACACCACGGAGACGATCCACCTGGCGCGCCTGGACGGCACGAACGTCGTCTACCTCGCCACGCGCCAGTCGCAGCACTACCTGCGCCCCTTCACCCGGGTGGGCCGCCGCCTCCCCGCGCACTCGACGTCCCTGGGCAAGGCCCTGCTCGCCACCCACACCGACGAGCAGGTGCGCAAGATGCTCCCGGAGACGCTGCCCGCCCTGACCGAGCACACGATCACCGACCGCGAGAAGCTGATCGAGGAGCTGCGCACGGTCCGTGAGCAGGGCTTCGCGGTGGACCGCGAGGAGAACACGCTGGGCCTGCGCTGCTTCGGCGTCGCGATCCCCTACCGCACGCCCGCGCGGGACGCGATCAGCTGCTCCGTGCCGGTGGCGCGGCTGACGCCCGCGCACGAACAGATGGTGAAGGACGCGTTGTTCGACGCGCGGGACAGGCTGACACTGGCGACTCGTAGGCTCTGAGCATGACGAGCATGGATGTCGGTCTGCGGCCGGTGCACGACAGTGATCTCCCGGTCTTCTACCGGCAGATGAACGATCCCGAGGCGACCCGCGTCGCCGCCTTCACCTCGCCGAAGACTTCCGACTGGACGCTGTTCGAGGCCCACTGGAAAGGGCTGAGGGAGTCGCCCGACGTCGACGCACGCACGGTCCTCGCGGACGGCGACGTGGTGGGCAGCGTGGCGGTGTACGGCGAGCCGGGCGAGCGGGAGGTCACGTACTGGATCGACCGCTACTACTGGGGCCGGGGCCTGGCCACGGCCGCGTTGCGGGCGCTCCTCGCGGAGGTGCCGGAGCGTCCGCTCCACGCACGGGCGGCGGCGGACAACGCGGGGTCGCTGCGGGTCCTCGAGAAGTGCGGGTTCCGGGTCACCGCCGCCGAGCGGGGCTTCGCGCATGCGCGGGGCGAGGAGATCGACGAGGCGGTGCTGGTGCTGGAGTAGGGTCCGTCCGGCGGCGGAGCCCCACGGTTCCGGGAAGGCGCGGGATCAGGGAGAGCCCCGCAGGGCCCCCACCCCCGGCACCCGTCCCCCGCGCCCCTCCCCCGCACGGCGGACCCGGATCATCGTCGCGCAGGACGTGCGCCGCACCCGGCGACGGGAGCGTAGAGGGCATGAAAGCCCTCCGCGCCGTCGCGATCCTCGCCGCCCTCCCCTACCTCGCCCTCAAGATCGCCTGGATCGCCGGCAGCCACATCGGCATTCCCGAGGGCAGCAGCCTCCTCCAGCACCGCACCACCATGATCTTCGCCAACGGCCTCACCCTGCTGATGGACGCGAGCGTCATCGTCCTCGCGCTGCTCCTGACCCGCCCCTGGGGCCTGCGGACCCCCGCCTGGCTGCTCGCGTTCCCCATGTGGGCCGCCACCGGGCTGCTCACGCCGATCATGGCCGGGTTCCCGCTCCAGCTCCTGGTCAAGGCGCTGGGCGGCAGCGTCGACCAGCCTTCGTCAAAGGGCAGCGACGGCGCCTTCCTCGACGCGTGGGTCTTCGGCGTCGTCTACGGCGGGTTCATCCTCCAGGGCCTGGCCCTCGGCGCCCTGTTCGTCCGCTACGCACGGGCCCGCTGGGGTCACGTCTGGCGGGGCCGGGCCCTCGCCCCGGCGGACCGCGGCCACTTCCAGCGGGGCACCGCCGTCACCGCCGCCCTCCTGGCCGTCGTCCCCGCCGCCCTGCACATCCTCTGGGCCACCGGCTCCACCCTCGGCCTCAACGAGGCGCGGACCGAGGAGCGTACGACCGACTTCTACGTCCTCGAAGCCCTGGACCTGGTCTACCTCGGCTCCGCCGTGGCCGGCGCGCTGCTCATCGCGTTCCGGTGGGCCCCCGCCCTGCCCGTCAAGGTGCCGCTCGCCCTCGCCTGGATCGGCTCGGGCGCGATCGCCTGCTGGGGCGGCTGGCTGCTGTTCGCCACGGTCGTCGGCGTGGACGACATCGCCAGGCGGCCCACGGCGGGAATGCTCCTGACCTACTCTGTGCAGATGATCGTCGGGACGCTCGTGGCCGCCGTCGGAGCACGCTTCCTCAGGGAGCGGTCGGGCGCGGTCACCACGGCGGCGGGGCGCCCCGCGTGAAAGCTTTCGCGGCGACCCTGACCACGCTCTTCGGACGGCGGGCCCGGCGCCGGTGGATCCACCTCATCCTCGGTGGCGCGCTCGCCATGCCGTACGTCTTCGTCGGCTCCGTCGTCGTCGGGCCGCTGCTCGGCGAGGACAACGTCCTAGGCTCGCTCACCGCCCAACTCAGCGCGTTCGCCGTGGGGTTGCCGCTCGCCGCGATCACCGCGCTCTTCCCGCTCACACGGCCCATGTCGGTGGCCGCCGTGCGCGCGCTGTGCGACGTGCCGGGCGAGGCGCTCGCCGAGGGGCCCGCGCGGTCCCGGCAGGCGCGCGGGCGCACGGCCGCGTGGTTCACGCTGCACCTCGGGTTCGGCGGGGTCATCAGCGGAATGTCCCTCGCGCTGCCGCCGTTCGCGGCGGTGCTCATCGCGCTGCCGGTGGTCTCCGCCCTGCGGGACAGCCGCATCGGGATGCCCGAAGTCTTCGACGAGAACTGGATGCTGGCGCTCTCCCCGGTCATCGGCGTCCTCTCGCTGGTCGCGCTCGCGGGGTGCGCCGCGGCGGCCGGGAGCCTGCTCGCGCGCTGGGCGCCCGATCTCCTGGGGCCGTCGCCCGCCGACCGGCTCGCGGCGGCCGAGCAGCGCGCCGCGGACCTCGCCGTGCGCAACCGGCTCGCGCGGGAGCTGCACGACTCGGTGGGCCACGCCTTGAGCGCGGTCACGCTCCAGGCGAGCGCCGCCCGCAGGGTCCTCGACCGCGACCCGGAGTTCGTCCGCGAGGCGCTTGCCGCCATCGAGGAGACGACCCGGCGCACGGTGGGCGAACTCGACGCGGTCCTTGGGGTGTTGCGGGAGGGCGGCGACGACCGGGCGAGTCCGGCCGCGCCCGCCCCCACCCTCTCCGCCGATCTCGACGGGCTCCTCAAGCGCACCCGCGCGGGCGGCCTGCGGGTGAGAGCCGCGGTGGAGCTCGGCCCCGACGGCCCGGACGCGCTGCCCCCGATGGTGTCCCGCGAGGCCTACCGCATCGTCCAGGAGAGCCTGAGCAACGCCCTGCGGCACGCGGGCCCCGACGCCCCGGTGACCCTGCGGATCGCCCTGGACGGCGCCGACCTGGAGATCCTCGCGGAGAACCCGCTGCCCCACGCCACCCCCGCACCCCGCCCCGGCGGCGGCCACGGCCTGCGCGGCATCACCGACCGGGCCAGGCTCCTCGGCGGCACGGTCCGCACGGGCCCCGCCGACGGGGTGTGGCGCGTGGACGTACGACTCCCCCTGAAGGGTCCCGTCGAAGGGGCCCGCAGGACGACCGACCCGAAGGGCCCCGCACACCCATGACCGAACCCACCGGCACAGCCGCCCCCATCCGCATCGTGCTCGCCGACGACGAGCGCATGGTGCGCACCGCCCTGCGCGTGATCCTCTCCGCCGAACCCGACCTGGAGGTCGTCGGCGAGGCGGCGAGCGGCGCGGAGGCGGTGTCCGTCGTGCGCGAGCTGACGCCCGACGTGGTGCTCATGGACGTACGCATGCCGGAGGTCGACGGCATCCGGGCCACCGAGCAGATCCTGCGGACGCATGCCGACCCGCCGCGCATCGTGGTCGTGACGACCTTCGAGAACGACTCCTACGTGTACGAGGCGCTGCGCGCCGGTGCCTCCGGGTTCCTGCTCAAGCGGGCCGACGCGGACTCGCTCGTCCAGGCGGTGCGGCTCGTCGCGCGCAGCGACTCACTGCTCTTCCCGGCGGCGGTGCGCGCCCTGGCCGCCGAGCACGGGCGCGCGAAGCCCGCGGCCCCGGCCTGGGTGGCCCGTCTGACGGGGCGCGAGAGCGAGGTGCTGCGGCTGATGGCGGCGGGCCTGACCAACGCGGAGATCGCGGGCCGGATGGGCGTGGGTCCGGCGACGGTGAAGACGCACGTGGCCGCCGTGCTTGCCAAGACGGGGGCGCGGGACCGTACGCAGGCGGTGATCGCGGCGTACGAGGCGGGCTTCATGAACGCCGACTGAGCCGGAAGCCGCAGTATGAGGAATCTCTAAGAAACCCGACAGAACGGAACGAATAGATCCGCGCCGCTCGTCCTTTCGTGGGATGAACAAGACGATCAGGCACGCCTCGGTCTTCACGCTGCTGCTCGTGGTCGCTCTGCTGGTGCGGGCGACGTGGGTGCAGTTCTACGACTCGAAGGCACTCGCGGACGACAAGCTGAACCGGCGCAACGCGATCGAGCAGTACGCGAACCCGCTGGGCGACATCATCGTGGGCGGTGACGCCGTCACCGGCTCCGAGCGGACGAAGGGCGGCGACCTCAAGTACAAGCGCACCTACAAGGACGGCGACCTGTACTCGTCCGTCACGGGCTACAGCTCGCAGGTGTACGGAGCGACGCAGCTCGAGGGCATCTACAAGGACGTCCTCGACGGCACCGACAACCGGCTGAAGAACCCGCTGGACACGCTCACGAACAAGCGCGCCGACCCGGGTGACGTGATCACGACGATCGACCCGGCGGTGCAGAAGGCCGCGTACAAGTCGCTCGGCGACAAGAAGGGCGCGGCGGTCGCCGTCGACCCGAAGACGGGCAAGATCCTCGGCATGGTGTCGACTCCCTCGTACGACCCTTCGGACATCAGCGGCTCCACGGACTCCAAGGAGTGGAGCGCGCTGCTGAAGGACGAGGACAAGCCGCTGGTCAACCGCGCGCTGCGGCAGCCGCTGCCGCCCGGTTCGACGTTCAAGCTGGTCGTCGCGGCGGCGGCCCTGGAGGACGGGCTGTACGGCTCGGCGGACACCAGGACCGACAGCCCGAATCCGTACACGCTGCCCGGCACGACCACCGTCCTGAAGAACGAGAGCGCGAGCGCGCCCTGCGAGGACGCCACGATCCGTACGGCGCTGCAGTACTCGTGCAACAACGTCTTCGCGAAGATGGCCGTCGACCTGGGCCAGGACAAGGTCAAGTCGATGGCCGAGAAGATGGGCTTCAACACCGACAAGCTGGACGTGCCGGTGCGCGCGTCCGAGAGCGTCTATCCGTCGGACATGGACAAGGCCCAGACGGCGCTGACCGGCATCGGCCAGTTCGACGTGACGGCGACGCCGCTGCAGATGTCGATGGTCTCGGGCGCGATCGCCAACGGCGGCGAGCTGGTGTCGCCGCACATGGTCTCCCAGATCACCGACTCGGACGGCAACGTCCTCGATTCGTTCGACGACGCCGACTCCGAGCGTGTGATGAGCCAGGAGACGGCCGGTCAGCTCCAGTCGGCGATGGAGACGGTCGTCGAGGAGGGCACGGGCACGAACGCGCGGATCAGCGGCGCGGACGTGGGCGGCAAGACGGGCACGGCCCAGCACGGCGAGAACAACAGCAAGACGCCGTACGCCTGGTTCACCTCGTACGCCAAGGGCAGCGGCGGCAAGGAAGTCGCGGTGGCGGTCATCGTCGAGTCCTCCAGCGCGGCGAGGTCGGAGGTCAGCGGCAACGGCCTGGCGGCCCCGATCGCCAAGGCGATGATGTCGGCGGCCCTGAAGCGCTAGCCGCTTCTGCCGCTGTGGGCACAGCCCCGAGGCCGCGGGGTGCCGGTCGAGAGAGACGGCACCCCGCGGAGGTCAACGGCGCGCTCTCCACACCTGCCGGCCCCACAGGGCGGCGACCGGCACCAGAGCTCCGGCCACGAGCCCCCCGGCGAAGCCGAGCCCGCTCCCGGCATCACCGTCGTCGACGGCGACCGCGACACCGGCCAGGACGAGGACCACCGCCGCGACAGCCACCAGCGCATAGAACCGCCGGCTGAAGAAACGCCACCGGCCAGGCATCTCCGGGGGCGCCGAGATCTCCGCCCCGGGACCGAGGCTCGCGGCCACCGGCCGCTTGAACCACGCATAGACGATCCAGTTCCCGCAGGCCTCCCAGCCCTCGGGAGCGAGCCGCTCGTCCAGCCCCTCACGCCCCCGCGTGACCAGCTCACGCCGGTACTCCCACCGCTGCGGCCGGTCGAGGTCCCGGTGGCTGACGAAGCGCCCGAGCGCGTCGACCCGCTCGACCTCCCACCCCTCGCCGCCGAAGCGGTTCAGGAGCTCCTCGTCGACGTACGTGTCGGCGGTCCACCGCCACGTCTCGACGTGGGTGCCGGGAGCCTCGGGCCCCGGCCCCTCCCCGGCGGGCGCCAGCTCGCGGGCGAACTCCTCCACCGGCCCGAACTCGGCCTCCGGATCGGCCCCGGACTCCTCCAGGTGCGCCCCGAGGTCGACGACGGTCGCCTCGACGCGGTCGGCGGGCAGCCCGTGCTCGCGGAGGTGGTCGGCGAGGGCGAGGAGATACCCGTCCCGCGCATAGTCCTCGTTCATCGCACACCCGCCTTCGCAAGCACCTCACGTACGGAGCCGTCGAAGGCGAGCCACAGCCCGCCCTGCTCGCCGAGGGTGGCGCGCCCGGCGTCCGTCAGGGAGTAGTAGCGCCGGCCGGGCCCCTTCTCCGTGGCCCGGAACTCGGCGGCGACCAGGCCCGCTTCCTCCAGCCGGTTCAGCACGGGATAGAGCGTGCCGCCCTTGATCTGGCCGAAGCCTGCGGCGCCGAGCAGCTTGGCGATCTCGTAGCCGTAGCTCTCGCCGTCGGTGAGGCTGGCGAGCACGAGCAGATCGAGCACGCCCTTGAACCAGCTGGCCCGGCGGTCGGTCTTCGCGCCTCCGGACGACGCGGATGGGGTCATCGTCAGCTGCCCTTCGGGATGGGTGCGTACGCGGGCACGGAGCCGATCGGCTCCGGCACGGGGAGCGTCAGGTCCCGCACGGTGAGGGCGATGTGGACGGCGATGGGCAGCAGCAGGCTCCCGCTCGACACATAGAGCCCGGCGAGCAGCACCCCGACGACGCCGAAGGCGATGACGCCGCTGCGGCCCTGGTAGATGCCTGCGACGGCGTACGCGAGCACCGAAAGGGCCGCCGCGGCATAGAGGTTGAGGCCGAGCACGCCGACGCCGAAGGCGATCAGGAGCCCGCGGTAGACGAGTTCGGCGCAGATGCCGTCGGTCACGGCGACGGCGATGGCGAGGCGCCGCTCCTGGGGTGTGCGCGGCAGCATCGCCCGGATGGAGGCGAGCCCCGGAACGTTCTTGCCGCCTTCGGCGAGGGCGCGCATCTTGCGCCCGGACACCACCGAGACCGCTCCCACCAGGACGACGATGACGGCCGTGGTGACCGGCGATTCGGGTGCCGCGATGCCGAGGTCGGCGGCGGCCATGGCCGGCGAGAGCAGCAGGACCACCAGGGCGAGCGCGGCGAGGGCCCACCAGAAGACGAGCACGAAGGTGAAGTAGCCGACGAGAGCGCGCGGTTCGATGTCGCGGCGGCGCGCGAGCGAGCCGTAGACGCGGCGCCCGAGCCAGGGTTCACCGAGCAGCAGATAGGCCCCGAGCACGGCCGTGACGGCCGTGGAAGCGGCCGAGAAGTCGGGCGAGATGGTCATGTGGGAGTCCCCCTTCCCGAAGGGGCCGCGGCGGACGTGCCGCACGCGGCCCCATGAGCATGTGAGCTACCTAGACCGTAAGGCGACCTAGTCAGGATTGCAACCTATCTCGCGATGTCGACTCGACCGTCGGGCCGGGCCCCGCGGCAGCGGCCTACTCGACGAAGTACGTCGGGTTCGGCAGCTTGTACGTCTTGTCCGCGTAACCGCCCGCGAGGTCGGAGACCTGGTCGCCGAAGCTGCCGACGATGTCGTAGCCGGTCGACTCGATGTGCTTGCGGGTGCCTTCCTTGAACTGCACGGTGGTGCACTCCCACTTGGCGGGCGTGGCGCAGTTGCTCAGGTAGGCGGGCGGGGCGGTCTTGTTCTTGGTGAACACGTGCTTGGTGTCGAGCTGCGTGTCGTACCCGGCCCTGGCGAGGTTGGTGACCGCGCCCTCGCGCTGCGACTCGCTCAGGCCGGTCAGGAAGAAGACCTCGACGCCCTTGCTCTTGGCGTACGTGACGAGTTCGGGCATGCCGAAGACGGCGGGGCGCTTGGCCGCCTTCACGTACGCGTCCCAGGTGGCGCTGTTGTACGTGTAGTTGGTGGTCTTCTCGTAGTCGAAGCTGAGCAGCGAGGTGTCGTCCACGTCGAGGACGATCGCGGGCTTCTTGCCGTGAGCACTCCCCTTCGCGCCGTGACCGCCGCCCTTCGCGCCGTGCGCGGCGGCCTTCCTGATGTCCTTCTTCGCCTTCGCCTGGATGCGCGCCAGGTCCTTGGCGTACGGGCTGTCGGGCGAGGAGCGCCAGAAGCCGTCGGCGTCCTGGTACGCGCCGTAGTAGTCGTCTATCTCGCCGACGAGCACGCCGATGTTCTGGGGTTCGGCGGTGTGCCGCGCCGAGGCGTTGTCGGCGGTGGCGGCGCCGGTGCCGTACAGCGCGGCGCCGGCGACGGCACAGGCGGTGGCGATGCCCGCCACCCGTAGGGACTTGTGCATGAGTCGATTTCTCCGGATCGATCAGAGTCTGTGCAGGGCCATGAGTTCGAGCAGGTCAACACCTGTCTACGCGCACTGTCTACGCGCATCACACAGCGATCGGCGAGACTCTTTGCCCGATCGATACCTGATCCGGGGAAAGCCTGGTACCGCGGCCGTCCTTAGGCTGACGCGCCCGGCGTCCAGCCCGGGTCCCTGCCGCTGAGTCCGATCACGCGGTCGAGGAGCGGGGCGTCGCCCGGCACCGGGACCACGGCTCCGAACAGGCTGTCCCCGGACGCGCCGTCCTCCTCGGGCGTGAGCAGCGCCTCGGCCACTTCGAGGCTCGCCCCGTCAGGTGCGTACGCCTGCCCGGTCGCCCGCGCCAAGTCCCAGCCGTGCACGACGAGTTCGTCCATGGCGACGGCTCCCGCGACGGCCCCCGGCAGGTCGATGCCGCCCGCCCGGGTCATGCCCTCCCACGCGGCCGGGTCGCGCCACGCCTCCACCAGCTCGTCGAGCAGCTTCGGCAGGGCGGCCCGCCACTCGGGGCCCACGTCCGGCACGGTGTCCCCCGGGTTCCGGTCGAGGTGCGGCCCGAGATCCTTGCGCGCGGCGTCCCGGAACGCGGCGCTCAGACCGGCCAGGTGACCCAGCAGATGGCGCACCCGGTACTCCGGACAGGGCGTGGGCCCCGAGAGCTGCTCGTCGGTGACGCCCTCGGCGACGCGCGCCACGAGCCGGGCCTGCGGCGCGAAGTCGATCATGTCCGTCATGAATCCTCCCGAATCTCGGCGGCGGCCCTGCCCCCGGGACCGCACTCCTGCCCTGTAGACCACCCCGACGCCCGAAAGTCATCGCGGATCTACCGCACTCGACCTATGCCTGCCCGGGGGCCTTAGAACCACCATCACCTGCCATGACATCGACGATCACGCGGATCCTGCGCAACCGCGACGCGAGCCTCTGTCTGGGCGCGGTGGTGGTGTCCGGCTTCGGGAGCTCCGCGATGTGGCTGGTCTGCGGGATCTGGGTGAAGGGACTGACCGGCTCGGACGGCCTGGCCGCCCTCTGCGCCTTCGCCCTCTGGGCCCCCGCGCTGATCGGCCCCCTCCTGGGCACGCTCGCCGACCGCACCCGCCGCAGACCCCTGCTCATCGGCACGAACCTCACGCTGGGCGCCCTGCTGACCACCCTCCTGTTCGTCGACTCCACGGGCACCCTGTGGATCCTCTACGCGGTACTCCTCCTGTACGGGGCGTGCGGCGCCGTCACCGACGCGGCGGAGGCGGCTCTGGTGACGGCGGCCGTCGGCAAGGACCTGACGGGGGACTTCAACGGCCTGCGGATGTCGGCGAACGAGGGCGTGAAGCTCGTCGCGCCGCTCGCCGGAGCGGGCCTCTTCGCCGCGTACGGGGGCGCCCAGGTGGCGCTCCTGGACGCCGCCACCTTCGTACTCGCGGCCGGAATGTTCACGCTCCTGCGGGTGCACGAGAACACTCCCGTGCGCGGCACGTCGGGCTGGCGCGCCCAAACCGCCGAAGGAGCCCGCTGCTTGTGGCGCCACCCCGAGCTGCGCCCTCTCGTCCTCGCGGGCGGTCTGACCATGCTGACCTCGGGGATCAGCGGGGCGGCCGTCTACGCGGTCGTGGAGGGCCTGGGCCACTCGCCCACCTACACAGGCGTGCTGTACGTCGCGCAGGGCGCCGGATCGGTCGCGGTCGGCGTCGCTTCGGGTGCGCTGATGCGGCGCTTCGGAGGGCGCGGGTTCGGCGGGGCGGGCATCGCGCTCACCGCACTCGCCGCGGCCCTGCACGCGCTGCCGTACGACGCGACGGCCCTCGCGGGCAGCCTCGCCAACGGCCTGGGGCTGCCCTGCGTGCTGATCGCGGCCATGACGGCGGTGCAGCGCGCGACACCGCGGGCCCTGCTGGGCCGCGCGGCGGCGACCGCGAACACCCTGATGTTCACCCCGACGGCGCTGGGCATCGCCCTGGGCGCGGCCCTCGTGGAGACGGTCGACCACCGCGTCCTGCTGCCGGCCCTCGCGGGGGCACGACTGCTGATCGCCGCACCCCTGCTCAAGGCCCCTCTGACGGCGGCTACTTCACGTCGGCCCAGCGCTTGATGGTCGCGACGGCCTCCGCCTGCTGGGCCGCGGGCAGTTTGGCGATGGAGGCGCCGTGGTTCGAGCCGGGGACCTCGTAGCGGTGGGAGTCATGGCGGCTCGGGGTGAACTTCTCCGCGCTCCACGGGTCGTTCTCGCCGTAGATGAACATCATCCGCTGGCCGCGGGTCTTCACCCAGCGGTCGACGTCGGCGATGGTCCTGTTGTCGTACGAGCCGCGCATCGCCTCGGGAAGGACCGAGTTGGGCTGGTAGATGTCGGGGTAGTTGCGGACGTCCCTGAGATGCTTGAACTTGAGGTCGGCCCAGCCGAGTTGGGTCGCGGCCTGCCGGTAGTAGGGGCCCGTGCCGTTCGTGCCGAGGGTCTCGTCCTGGTAGACGCTGAGGCCGTGCTTCTTCGACCAGGAGTACAGCTCGTCGTCGCCTGCCTTCTTGGCGTCGGGCACGGTCGGGCAGTCGTCGGCGGTGCCGCTCTGCCAGAAGTTCCACACCTGGTCGAGCACGGCGAACTCGTAGGCGCGGTCGGTGGTGCCGAGCGTCTCCTCGAAGGTGTCACCGGCGGCCTTGGCGTCCGCCTCGAACTTGGGGAGCAGCGTCTCGCGGCGCAGCAGCATCTCGCGCTGCACGGCGTCGAGCGCGGTGCGGCACTCGGCCGTGCCGACCGTCCTGAAGAACCGCTCGTAGCCGCTGTCGTCCTTGTTGTTCGCGTCGTTCGGGGCCACGAACGCGACGACCGCGTCCAGGTCACCGGGGTAGAACCGCTCGTGGTACGTCGCCGTCATGCCGCCCTTGCTGGCGCCCGTGCCCAGCCACTTGCCCTTCTCGATGCCGCGAAGGGCCTGGGTGAGGCGGTGCTCGTCGGCGGCCTCCTGCTGAACGGTGAGCTTGGACCAGTCCGCTGCCGCGGGGCCGGAGGGGCGCGACTGCTCGAAGTAGCGGTGTTCGACGCTCACTTGGTTGGCGTCGATGAGTTTGGTGAGGGCGGTGGTGTTGGACGCCAGGGTGTAGCCGCCGGTGTAGAGGACGGTCGGCTTGTCCGTGGCCTTGTGCCAGAGCGTGGCGCGCTGGGTGAACGTGCCGGCGCCGGGGTTGTCGTGGTCGACGGGCTGGGCGTAGGTGAGCGTGTAGAAGGGGTGGCCCTCCCGGTCGGCCACGGAGACGACCTTCATGCCGGGGATCTTCTCCAACTGCGCCCGGATGTCGGCCTTGGCGTCCGCCGCCGGTCTCTCGTCACCCTGCGCGGCCGCGGGTACGGCCCCGCCGAGCACGGCCGCGCCTGCCATGAATCCGGCACAGAGCAGCGCGGATATCCCCTTGTTGCGCACCTTGTCTCCTCGTCGTCGCGTTGCGTGGTGCGCGGATGGTAACCGCTTCCACTTGGGCTGCGACAGGGGATGTTCAGGGTGCGCGAGGGGCTGTTCGAGGGGCGCGCGGGGCTATTCGAGGTACGTCAGGGCCTTGGTCACGTGTGCGAGATCCGTGTCGGACGCCAGCCCGGCGTGGTAGAGCCGCAGTTCGTTCGCGCCCAGCGTGGCCGCGTGCGCGGCGTCGGCCGCGAGGGTGGCCGGGCTGCCGCCCATGCCGGAGACGACGGTGAGGTTCGCGGCCAGGGTGGTGCGGGGTGCGCGGTGCGCGGCGAAGGGCGTCAGGGCCTGGGCGCCGCCCGTGCAGGGCACGACCACGCCGTCCGCCACAGACAGGATGTGGGCCGGGTCGACGCCCGCGTTCGCCCCGCAGTGATAGGCCACCGGGTCGGCGTGCAGCAGCACCTGGAAGCCGTCCGGGGCCGCGGCGCGCACGGCCGCGATCGCCGCCTCCTGGAGGGTGCGGGCGGATTCCTCGCGCCACGCGCGCGTGGCGGCCGCCGTCTCGGCGCCCAGGAGCTTCTCCACCGCTTCCCAGCCGCCGGAGGGCTCGGCGCCGCGCCACACGGGCTCCAGGGCGCGGCGGACTCCGGCCGCCAACTCGCCGGGGGCAAGCCCCTGTTGGGCGTACCCCGCCCGGCAGTCCGCGCAGAAGCACAGCGACATCAGGTACTGCCCGGCCTCCCCGAGCGGCACTCCCGCGATCTTGTCGTGGGCGTGCAGATGCGCGAGGCCGTACCAGCCGAGGGACTCCAGTTCGGTGCCGCCTGCGCCGGGGCGCACGGCGGCCTCCGCCGCGAGGTCGACGAGGTACGCGCGCGTGGCGGGCTGTGCGATGCAGGGCGCCCAGGGGTAGCGGTCTCCGTAGGCGTTGACGACGGAGGTGTCCGGATGCTCGGCGCCCATACGGGAGTTGTGCGCGAGGACCACCCAGGTGTGCACGTCGAGCCCGGCGCCCGCCAGCGCGGCGGCGGCCTCTCCGTAGGCGTCGCCCGGGGCCCAGCCGCCTGCCGCGTACGGCCGCAGCTCGCGCCCCTTCCACCGGTCACCGGGCTCGTACAGGACTGCCGCGTGCTCGGCGGTGACGATGCGGTGGCGGGGGTGGCGGGGGGTCAGCGCGCGCGTGGAGTGGTAGGCGGAGGCGAGGGTGACCTGCTGGACGCCGAGGCCGGCGATGCGGGCGGGCGCCCCGGGGTCGCCGACGACGTCCCAGGGGTACAGGAAGGCGGAGGTCCTCACGCGCTCTCCTCCCGCAGCAGGGCGCGCCCGCGCTCGGTCAGCTCGGCCAGACGCTTGATGTGTTCGTCGGCGGGTTCGTGCAGCGGCGTCCGCACCCCGCCGACGTCGAGCCCGGCCAGGCGTACGCCCGCCTTGACGAGGGAGACCGCGTACCCCCGGCCCTCGCTGCGCAGCTCCACGAAGGGGCGGTAGAACCCGTCGATGAGCCGGTTCACGGTGGCGTCACCCTCGGCGGTCCCAGCATTGAAGGCGCGGTGGAAGGCGAGCGCGATGTCGGGCGCGAAGCAGAAGACCGCCGACGAGTAGAGCGTCACGCCGATGCCGCGGTAGGCGAGCCCGGTCAGCTCGGCGGTGGGCAGGCCGTTGAAGTAGAGGAACTCCTCCGGGACCTCGGCGCGCACGGCGCTGACGACGCGCTGCATCAGGTCCATGTCGCCGAGGCCGTCCTTGAAGCCGATGATCCCCTCGGTACGGGCGAGTTCGACCACCGTCTCCGGGGTGAACACGGCGTTGTCGCGCTGGTAGACGATGACGTCCAGCGAGGTCGCCGCGGCCAGTTCGGCGTAGTGCCCAAGCAGCCCCTCCTGCCCGGCGACGACGAGGTAGGGCGGCATCGCGAGCAGCCCGTCGGCGCCCGCCTCCTCGGCGATCCGCGCGTACCGCACGGCGAGCGCGGTGCCGTACCCGGCGCCCGCGACCACCGGCACCCGCCCGGCCGACTCCTCGACGGCGGCGCGTACGCACACCCCGAACTCCTCGGGCGTCAGGGCGTGGAACTCACCGGTGCCGCAGCAGGCGAAGACGGCCGCCGCGCCCGCGTCGACGCCCGCGCGCACGTGCGCGCGGAAGACGTCGAGGTCGATGGAGCCGTCCGGGCCGTAGGCGGTGACCGGGAAGAACAGTGGCCCGCTGGGGATGTCGAGTCGAGCGGCGAGGGGTGCTGACGTCACGGGCTCTCCCTTAGCGTGCACGTTTCTGATCCACGTCCATATTTCTGAACGCACCCACGCTAATCCGCCTCCTGAGCCCTGGTCAAGCAGCAAGGTCGCCAAGAGAACCGTGATTTCAGGAGCGGATTCCCCGCCTCCGTACGACACTTGACGCGACGAGGCACTGCTCCTTAGCGTGTCCACAGATGTGAATGCTGTACGTACACGCGAATGCGCGTACATACGGATGCGCGTACACGCGAACGCAGCCGCTGAGCAGCCCCTGATCCGAGGAGACCCCCTCATGCCCGCTCCCCGCACCGTCCTGCTCACCGGCGCCGCAGGCGGCCTCGGCACCTTGATGCGCGGGCTGCTTCCGGCCTACGGCTACGAACTGCGGCTGCTCGACGTACGGCCCATCGAGGGCGAGCCGGACGCGATCACGGCGGACCTCGCCGACAAGAAGGCGCTGCGGGAGGCCGTGCGGGGCGTCGACGCGGTCATCCATCTCGCGGGCATCTCCCTGGAGTCCACCTTCGACAAGATCCTGCGGGCCAACATCGAGGGGACGTACAACCTCTACGAGGCGGCGCGCGAGGAGGGCATCGGCCGGATCGTCTTCGCGTCGTCCAACCACGCCGTGGGGTTCACGCCGCGGCCCGTCGGCGACGATCCGCTGATCCCGGTGAACACCCCGCGCCGCCCCGACACGTTCTACGGCCTGTCGAAGTCCTTCGGCGAGGACCTCGCCCAGCTCTACTGGGACAAGCACGGGATCGAGACGGTCTCGGTGCGGATCGGCTCGTGCTTCCTCGAGCCGTCGAGCGTGCGGATGCTGTCGGTCTGGATGAGCCCCGGGGACGGCGCCCGGCTCTTCCACGCGGCGCTGACCGCTCCCGAGGTGGGGCACGCGGTGGTCTACGGCTCGTCCGCGAACACCCGGCTGTGGTGGGACCTCTCGTCGGCGCGCGCGCTCGGGTACGAGCCGCAGGACGACTCCGAGCAGTACGCGGAGAAGCTGCTCGCGGACCAGGGAGAACTGGACCCCGCCAACCCGGACCACGCGAATATCGGGGGCCACTTCTGCACCAACCCCCCGGTGTGGCCGTACTGAGGACGCCCCCGACCGGCCGGACGGGCTGAATCCAGCCGTCCGGCGGGGTGCGCCGAGCCGCCCCGGCCCGCATACGGGCACCGAACGGGCAGCCCTTGCCCCCGAACGGGCACCGCCCTCGCCCGCCGCACAGGCCGTAGCCCTGCCAACCGGGCAGATGCGGGCATCATCGCCCCGGTTTCGAGCCTGTTCACACACCGCCCCCCGCTGTAGAACTTTTCCCCAGGGCCCGAACGGGCACAGCGAGGGAAGGGGCGGTCATGACCGCGGAGGAACGCCAGCGGGAAATCGTCCGGGCAGCGCGGACATCCGGCTCCGTGGACGTCACCGCACTCGCCAGCCAACTGGGCGTCGCCAAGGAAACCGTCCGCCGTGACCTGCGCGCCCTGGAGGACCACGGCCTGGTCCGCCGCACCCACGGCGGCGCCTACCCCGTGGAGAGCGCGGGCTTCGAGACGACCCTCGCGTTCCGCACCACCATGCACGTCCCGGAGAAGCGAAGGATCGCCACCGCCGCCGCCGATCTCCTCGGCGACGCCGAAACGGTCTTCGTCGACGAGGGCTTCACCCCGCAGCTCATCGCCGAGGCCCTGCCCGAAGCGGCCAAGGGCCGCCCCCTGACCGTCGTCACCGCGTCCCTGGCCACCGCCGGCGCCCTCGCCGAGGCCGACAACATGTCCGTCCTCCTCCTCGGCGGCCGCGTCCGCCCCGGCACCCTGGCGACCGTCGACCACTGGACCACGCGCATGCTGGCCGGCTTCGTGATCGACCTCGCCTACATCGGGGCCAACGGCATCTCCCGCGAGCACGGCCTGACCACGCCCGACCCCGCGGTCAGCGAGGTGAAGGCGCAGGCCATCCGCGCGTCACGGCGCACTGTGTTCACGGGCGTGCACACCAAGTTCGGGGCGACCAGCTTCTGCCGGTTCGGGCATGTCGGCGAGCTGGAGGCGATCGTCACCAGCACACAGCTGCCCGCGTCCGAGGCACACCGTTACTCGCTCCAGGGCCCGCAGGTCATCCGCGTCTGACATCCTCGCTCGCCCTCCCTGACCCGTCCTCCCCCGCTCACCCCTCACCTCACCTCTCATAACCCCTCATAACCCGCTCGGCACCTCCCGTGATCCCGCACGCCCGAATTCACCCTCGACGCACCCCCACACC
This sequence comes from Streptomyces sp. NPDC054047, assembly GCF_055585065.1. Taxonomy (NCBI): domain Bacteria; kingdom Bacillati; phylum Actinomycetota; class Actinomycetes; order Kitasatosporales; family Streptomycetaceae; genus Streptomyces; species Streptomyces sp. NPDC054047. Next base: position 113,763 of record NZ_JBVJKV010000001.1, read on the forward strand.
TCCCTTTGGTCCCCATACGTCCAGGAGCATTCATGCGAACCCAGAGCCGACGGAGGCCGCGCGCACTCGCCGCGGCAGCCGCAGGGACGCTGCTTGCCCCGCTGCTCTCCGGCTGCTGGGCCGGGGCGGGCGGGGCCGGCTCAGGCGGCGACTCCATCAACGTACTGATGGTGAACAACCCGCAGATGGTCGAGCTGCAGAAGCTCACCGCCGCCCACTTCACCAAGGAGACGGGCATCAAGGTGAACTTCACCGTGCTGCCCGAGAACGACGTCCGCGACAAGATCAGCCAGGACTTCGCAAACCAGGCGGGCCAGTACGACGTCGCCACGCTCAGCAACTACGAGATCCCGATCTACGCCAAGAACGACTGGCTGCACGAGCTCGGCTCGTACACCCGCAAGGACAAGGCGTACGACGAGAAGGACATCCTGCCCTCCATGCGCCAGTCGCTCACCGGCGACGACGGCAAGCTCTACGGACAGCCCTTCTACGGAGAGTCGTCCTTCCTGATGTACCGGAAGGACGTGTTCAAGAAGGCCGGTCTCACCATGCCCGAGCACCCCACCTGGCAGCAGGTGGCCAGGCTCGCGGCCGACGTGGACGGCGCCGAGCCCGGGATGAAGGGCATCTGCCTGCGCGGCCTGCCGGGCTGGGGCGAGTTGATCGCGCCCCTGACGACCGTGGTGAACACCTTCGGAGGGACGTGGTTCGACAAGGGGTGGAAGGCCCGCCTCGACTCCCCCGAGTTCGAGAAGGCAACTCGCTTCTACGTAGACCTCGTTCGCAAGCACGGCGAGTCCGGAGCCGCCCAGTCCGGCTATGCCGAGTGCCTGAACAACCTCACCCAGGGCAAGACCGCCATGTGGTACGACGCCACGGCCGCCGCCGGTTCGCTGGAGTCCGCCAAGTCGCCGGTCAAGGGCAAGATCGGCTACGTACCGGCGCCCGTGGAGAAGACCGAGAGCTCCGGGTGGCTCTACACCTGGGCCTGGGGCCTTCAGAAGGCCTCGCGCAACCCGGACAAGGCCTGGAAGTTCGTCTCCTGGGCGTCCAGCAAGGAGTACGAGCAGTTGGTCGGCGAGAAGATCGGCTGGTCCAACGTCCCCGCGGGCAAGCGCGCGTCGACGTACGACAACCCGGCGTACCGCAAGGAGGCCGCCGCCTTCCAGGACGTCACCCACGACGCCATCGAGGGCGCACGGCCGCGCGACCCGGGCGTGCAGCCCCGGCCCGCGCCCGGCATCCAGTTCGTCGGCATACCCGAGTTCACCGATCTCGGCACGAGGGTCTCCCAGGAGATCAGCGCGGCCATCGCCGGGCGTCAGTCCGTCGAGTCGGCCCTCAAGAAGTCGCAGAAGCTCGCCGACAAGATCGCCGAGGAGTACGAGGGACGATGACCGCCACCGCGAGTACCCCCACCGTCGCGCCCGCTCCCGCGCGCGTGCCCGGAGCACGGACACCGGGACGGCTGCGCGCCTGGGCCACCAGGGCCCCGCTCCTGCCCGCCCTGATCTTCATGGTCGTGGTGACCCAGCTGCCGTTCGTGGCCACGCTGGTGATCTCCTTCTTCGACTGGAACGCCCTCTACCCCGACGCCCGCAGCTTCGCCGGGTTCGACAACTACTCCGAGGTCCTGACCGACGCGGACCTGCGCAAGTCCGTCCTGACGACCATCGTGCTCACGGCCACCGTGGTGATCGCGAGCCTTGTCATCGGCCTCGGGCTCGCCCTGCTCCTGGACCGGAGGTTCCGGGGCCGGGGCATGGTGCGCACGTTGCTCATCGCGCCGTTCCTGCTGGTCCCGGTAGCGGCTGCCCTGCTGTGGAAGCACGTGCTCTACAACCCCGAGTACGGCCTGTTCAACGGGCTGCTGCACTGGGTGGGCGGTGACGGCGCCGCCCAGCCCGACTGGGTCTCCAACACCCCGCTGATCGCCATCGAGGCCTCCCTGATCTGGCAGTGGACGCCCTTCATGATGCTGATCCTGCTCGCCGGGCTGCAGAGTCGCGACAGCGAACTCATCGAGGCGGCCCGCATGGACGGCGCGGGCAACTGGCAGGTGTTCCGCTACCTCACGCTGCCGCATCTGCGCCGCTACCTGGAGCTGGGCGCACTGCTCGGCTCGATCTACATCGTGCAGAACTTCGACGCCGTCTTCACGATCACCTCGGGCGGCCTGGGCACCGCCAACCTGCCCTACACCGTCTACCAGAGCTTCTATCAGGCGCACGAGAACGGCCTGGCCTCCGCCGCCGGCGTCCTCGTCGTCATCGGTTCCATCATCATCGCGACCTTCGCGCTGCGGGTCGTCTCGTCCCTGTTCCGTGAGGAGGCGTCCCGCGCATGATCACTGCCGTGACGCGTGTAGGTACACAGCCCGGGAGCCGCTTTCGCATCCGGGGTTCCGCGGGCCTCGGCCTGGCCGCCTGGCTGGCCGGAATCCTGTTCTTCCTGCCCATCGCCTGGATGACGCTGACCTCCTTCCACTCGGAGGAGGACGCGGCCACCAATCCGCCCTCGCTCGCCGCCTCGCTCACCCTGGACGGCTACCGCGACTTCTTCGGCTCGGGCGGCGGCGCGAGCCCCTGGCCCTCGCTCATCAACTCGACCGTGGCGTCGGTCGCGTCGACGCTCCTTGTGCTGCTCCTCGCGCTGCCCGCCGCGTACGCCCTGTCCATCAGGCCGGTGAAGAAGTGGACGGACGTCCTGTTCTTCTTCCTGTCGACGAAGATGCTGCCGGTCGTGGCGGGCCTGCTGCCGATCTATCTCTTCGCCAAGAACACCGAGATGCTCGACAACATCTGGCTGCTCGTCATCCTCTACACGTCGATGAACCTGCCGATCGCGGTGTGGATGATGCAGTCCTTCCTCGCCGAGGTGCCGGTCGCGATCATCGAGGCCGCGCAGATCGACGGGGCGCGCCTGCCCACCATCCTCACGCGCGTGGTGGCCCCCATCGCGCTGCCGGGGATCGCGGCGACGTCCCTGATCTGCTTCATCTTCAGCTGGAACGAGCTCCTCTTCGCGCGGGTGCTCACGGGCGTCGTCGCCCAGACCGCGCCCGTGTTCCTGACCGGCTTCATCACCAGCCAGGGCCTGTTCCTGGCGAAGGTGTGCGCCGCGTCCCTCGTGATCTCCCTGCCGGTGCTCGCCGCGGGGTTCGCCGCCCAGGACAAGCTGGTCCAGGGCCTGTCGTTGGGAGCCGTCAAGTGAAGGCCGCCATCATCGAGTCCGTCGGCAAGGCCGTCGTCGGCGAGGTGCCCGACCCCACCCCGGGGCCGCGCGACGTCGTCGTCGAGGTCGCCGCGTGCGGACTGTGCGGGACCGATCTGCACATCCTGCAGGGCGAGTTCGCGCCCACGCTGCCGGTGGTGCCGGGGCACGAGTTCGCCGGGGAGGTGGTGGGGCTCGGCCGCGAGGTCACGGAGCTCGCGGTCGGCGACCGGGTCGCCGTCGACCCCTCGCTCTACTGCTACGAGTGTCGCTACTGTCGCACCGGCCACAACAACCTCTGCGAGCGCTGGGCCGCGATCGGCGTCACCACCGCGGGCGGAGCCGCCCAGTACGCCGTCGCGCCCGTCGCCAACTGTGTGCGGCTCCCCGAGAACGTACGCACCCAGGACGCGGCCCTCATCGAGCCGCTGTCGTGCGCGGTGCGCGGCTACGACGTGCTCCGGGCCCGGCTGGGCGCCCATGTCCTGATCTACGGCTCCGGGACGATGGGCCTGATGATGCTGGAGCTCGCCAAGCGGACGGGCGCGGCGAGCGTGGACGTCGTGGACCTCAACCCGGACCGCCTCGCCACGGCGCGGCAGCTGGGCGTATCGGGCTCGGCCGCGGGCGCCGACGAACTGGACCGGCCGCAGGGCTGGGACATCGTGGTCGACGCCACCGGCAACGCGAACGCGATCCAGGACGGCCTCGGGCGGGTCGCCAAGGCCGGGACGTTCCTTCAGTTCGGGGTGGCCGACTACGCGACACGGGTCAGCATCGACCCGTACCGCATCTACAACCAGGAGATCACCATCACCGGGTCGATGGCGGTGCTGCACAGCTACGAGCGGGCGGCGGAGCTGTTCGCCGCGGGCGTGCTGGACCCCGATGTGTTCATCAGCGACCGGATGCCGCTGGACTCCTACCCGCAGGCGCTGGAGCGGTTCGCCTCCGGTGTGGGCCGCAAGATCGTGGTGGTTCCGTAGCAGCAGTTCCGGACGCCGGACCGGCCTGGAGGCGGCCCGTCCGGCGTTCCGGGAGCGCGGGAGTGAAAACTTCCGCAGGTAAGGGAACGGCAAAGCCGGGACGTTCGTTACCCCGGACATGACCGCTATGACACCCGGCTCGAACATCCCCCTCACCGCCACCCGCGTGGCGGTGGACGTCGCCGCACCGGTGCGGCTCGACGTATCGGGCCTGCTGCTCACCGCCGACGGCAAGGTGCGCTCCGACGACGACTTCATCTTCTTCAACCAGCCCGCGGGCCCCGGCGTGACCTACACGTCGGGTGGCGGCACGACCCCCGACAAGATCACGGTGGACACCACCGCCGTGCCCGCAGGCATCGAGAAGATCGTCGTCACCGCAAGCCCGGACGCGGCGGGCCAGACCTTCCAGGGCGTCGAGCCCACCGCCACCATCCGCAACGCGGACGACGGTTCCGTGCTCGCCACGTTCACGCCCCCGCAGCTCGGCGGCGAGACCGCCCTGGTGATCGTCGAGGTCTATCTGCGCAACGGCGCGTGGAAGGCCCGCGCCGTCGGCCAGGGGTACTCGAACGGCCTGGCCGGCATCGCGACGGACTTCGGTGTCTCGGTCGAGGAGCCCGCCGCCCCGGCCGCTCCGGCCGCCGCCGCGCCCGCAGCCCCGGCCCCTGCCGCCCCGATGGCGCCCCCGGCCGCCGACCCCCGTCTCGCCGCCCCGGCGGCGCCCGCCGCTCCCCCGGCGCCCCCGGCCCCCGTGCTCGGCGCCGGGAAGATCAACCTGGACAAGGGCCGGGTCAGCCTCCAGAAGAACCAGACCGTGTCCCTGGTCAAGGGCGGCAAGCCGCTGCTCTCGCAGGTCAAGATGGGCCTCGGCTGGGAGCCGGCGTACGGCGGCAAGGACATCGACCTGGACGCCTCCGTCATCGCGTACGGCCCGCAGCGCAACCACGTGGACAGCTGCTACTTCGGCAAGCTGTCGATCGTGAACGGCGCGATCAAGCACTCCGGCGACAACCTCACGGGCGAGGGCGGCGGTGACGACGAGGTGATCGTCGTGGACCTGGGCCGTCTGCCGCAGGAGGTCACGGGCCTGGTCTTCACGGTGAACTCGTTCTCGGGCCAGAAGTTCACGGCCGTCGCCAAGGCTTATTGCCGCCTGCTGGACGCGGCGACGGGCGAGGAGCTGGTCCGCTTCGACCTCACGAACGCCGAGGCGCAGACGGGCGTGATGATGGCCAAGCTGATCAAGCAGTTCACCGGAGAGTGGGAAATGACCGGCATGGGCGACTTCGTGAAGTCACGGACCGTGCGCGGCATGGTGAAGCCCGCGGCGCAGGCGCTGTAGCCGCCGCGCGGGCGCCCTCGGGGCCCGCGCGCAGCGCGTGGGGACATGCAGGGGCGGTCGGTGGGGAAGGGTTGGACCTTCCCGCCGACCGCCCCTTGTCGTGCTTGCAGACGCGCCCGCAGGCGTACGTCAGGTCAGAGCTTGGCCAGCTTCGCGTAGGGGCTCAGGAACCTTCCCTGGCGGCCTGCGAAGTCGATGACCACCGCATCCTCGCCTTCGACTCCGACGATCCGTCCGAGTCCGTACTGGTCGTGAGAGACCCGATCGCCCACGGCGAACTGCTCGATGGGCGGTGCGGGCGGCGGCGGAACGTTAAAAGGGCTGTTCGGCAGGTGGCGTCGGGTACCGGGGGGCCTCGTCATGTTCCGAGTATGCGCCCTCCGGACCCCGACGCACCATGCTCCGAGCTCACACGGTCCTCACATCGGCATCAAACCGACACACAACCGCGGGTTCCTCGTAGCGGTACGTAGTTGCTCCGTGGCACCGCGCGCACATGTGTGCCCCACGGGTCCCCGTCAACCCCTGCCCCTCAGGAGGATCAGAACAGGGCGCTGTAGGCGTTCAGCGCGGGTTGCCCGCCGAGGTGGGCGTACAGGACGGTCGCGTCGCGCGCGATCTCTCCCCTGTCCACCAGATCGATCATCCCGGCCATCGATTTCCCCTCGTACACCGGGTCGGTCACCATGCCCTCCGTGCGGGCGGCGAGCCGCATCGCGTCGAGGGTCGCCTCGTCCGGGAGGCCGTAGGTGCCCGCGTGATAGCGCGTGTCCAGCTCGACGTCGGAGGCCTTGACCTCTGCCTGCACGCCGATGAGTTCGGCCGTCCCGCGCGTGATCCTGGCGATCTGCTCGCGGGTGCGGTCGGGATCGGCGGAGGCGTCGATGCCCAGGACACGGCGGGGGCGCTCGCCCTCCTCCGCGAGCGCGGCGAATCCGGCGACCATGCCCGCCTGCGTGGACCCGGTCACCGAGCAGACCACGACGGTGTCGAAGAAGACCCCCAACTCCGCCTCCTGCTCGGACACTTCGTATGCCCAGCGGGCGAAGCCCAGGCCGCCCAGCCGGTGCTCGGAACAGCCCGCCGGGATCGCGTACGGCCTGCCGCCCGCCTCCTCGACCTCGCGCACCGCCCGCTCCCAGCTCTCCTTGACGCCGATGCCGAATCCGGCGCGCACGAGGCGCACGTCGGCGCCCGCGAGCCTGCTGATGAGGATGTTGCCGACCTTGTCGTACACGGAGTCGGGCCAGTCGACCCAACTCTCCTGGATCAGCACGCACTTGAGCCCGGCGCGGGCGGCGACCGCCGCGACCTGGCGGGTGTGGTTGGACTGGACGCCGCCGATCGACACGAGGGTGTCGCAGCCCTGCGCGAGCGCGTCGGCGACCAGATACTCCAGCTTGCGCGTCTTGTTGCCGCCGTACGCGATGCCGGAGTTGCAGTCCTCCCGCTTGGCCCAGAGCGCGGCGCCGCCGATGTGGTGGGTGAGGCGGTCCAGGGGGTGCACGGGTGAGGGGCCGAAGAGGAGGGGGTAGCGGGCGTAGGAGTCGAGGAGCGCGGACACGGGGCCTCCGGGAGGTTCAGGGGTGGGCGAGCTCTTCCAGGACGCGCCAGATCTCCGTGGTGACGGCCGCCGCCGCGTCCGGGTCGCCGTCCGCGCAGGCTTCGATGAGCCGCTCGTGCAGTTCGGCGGAGCCGCAGGTCACGCCCTCGGCGAAGCGCTGCCGCGCCAGACGGCGGATGAGGGGGGTGTAGCGCGTGATGGTGGCCGCCGCCGCGCTGTTGCCGCAGGCCGCGACGAGGACGCCGTGCAGGTCGTCGTCGGCCCGCAGGGCGCCCTCCACGTCGCCGGACGCGACGGCCGCCGCGAACCCGCGGTTGGCTTCCCGCATCGCGTAGAGGTCCGTCGGCGCCAGGCGGGGCACCGCGGCGCGGGCCACGAGTTCGTGCATGGCGCGGACGACGGCCGCCGCGTCCCTGACGCCGGCCGCGTCCAGCGGTGTCACCCGGGTGTGGCTCTGCGGTTTGGTCTCCAGGAGTCCCTCGTCGACGAGCCGTGAGAACGCCTCGCGGACGGGCGCGCGGGACAGGCCGAGCGAGGCGGCCAGGTCGGCGTCCCGCACGACGCTGCCCGGCGGGATGTCCCCGCCGACGATCGCGTCACGGATCGATGCGTACGCCTGGTCCCTCAGGAGGGTGCGGCGCACCGGTTGCATGGCTCCCATGAACTGAAATGTTAGATACCAATTCCCGTGACGGACAAGAGCCTTGCCTCACTTCCGCACCCACGGCCAGTCGCTCGACGAGCCCGCTTCGAGCAGCTGCACCATCCGGAAGGCCGCGTCCGAAAGCCCCCCGAACACATGGCGGTTGCCCGTGCCGGACTTGCCGTGGCCCACCCGGTAGCCCGCGAGGTTCCAGGTGTAGACCGGGATGTGCGCCGGGACCTGCTCGGTCGGGTCGCCGTGGCAGTCGTACGTCACCTGCTCGTCGGTGACGATCAGGACGCGGTCGTGGTTCTTGTAGAAGCGGCGCACCGCCTCGGTGGTGTTCGTGCCGCCGAGGTCGCCGAAGCGCCCGAGCACCTTCAGGACGGACTCGCCCTTGCGGTACTTCACCCGGGCGCTGCCCGTGCCGAACTCGACCAGGTCCGCGTCCGCCGCCCGCAGTGCGAGCGCCGTGCCGAAGACCGCCGCCGCGTCCGCGCGGTTGAGCTGCGAGCGGGCCGAGAGCGGCGACCACATCGAGCCGGAGCGGTCGACCAGGATCAGCGAACGGCCGGGCAGCGCGGGCACGTTGGCCAGCGAGTGGCCGAGCGCCCGCTCCAGCGGGTACGCCCAGCGCAGCGACGGCGCGTGCCGGTACGCGGCGAGGTAGCGGAAGGGGAACTGCCGCGAGCGCGCGACCTCCGCCGGGTCCGCGAGCTTCGCCGCGACGACGCCCGCGACCTCGTCCGAGACGCCTGCCTCGTCGAAGTTGCGCAGGTTGCGCACGAGCGCCATCGCGCCCATGGACGGAATGACCGCTTCCCAGGCCGCCTTGTCCATCGGACCCTGCAGCCAGCCCGCCAGCGCCTCCCAGGTCATGCCCGCCGCCGCGAGCCGCTCGGCGCCGCCCGCGCCGGTGACCACCGCACGCCGCTCGGCGACCGGCAGGGCCATCAGCTCGCGGTGTGCGGCCAGGATGCGGGCGGCGGCGGGCGGGACGGCGGTGTCGGGGTGGTGGCGGCGGTCGAGCGCGTACCGGAAGAGGTCGCCCTGCCACGGCTTGTCCGGGTCGGGCGCGGCGTGCACGAGGTTGAGGATGTCGCCGAAGCGGTAACCCTTGGCGGCCGTGTCGTACTTGAGCAGGGCCTTCTCGCCGTACAGCCGGCGCACCGCGTCGGCGATGCCGCGCTTGACGGGCTTGGGGACGTTCCGGCCGTACGTCGCCGTCCAGTACCCGAGCAGCTCGCCGGGCTCGTCCGGGCGGCGCAGCACGGAGTCGACGACCCGGCGGTTGGCGGGCCCTTCGGTGGCGCCCGCGTCGAGGCGCGCCTTCACGTACTCGGCGGCGCCGACGATCGAGGCCGTGCGCATGTTGCCGTCGCCGCGCAGCCAGCCGAGCAGGCCCGCGGTCCACTCCGGGTCCTCTACGGCGAGGCGTCGCACGAGCGCGGAGAACCGGTCGTCGCGGTCGGCGCCGTTCTCGTAAAAGGTCTGCTGGGAGACGAAATTCGCCACCGCGAGCAGAAAGAGCTCGGAGCGCGGGTCACGCAGGTGGCCTCGGCCGCCCTGGTGGGTCGGCGCGGTGCGTCCATTCGACTTCACGACGGAAGTGACGAGTGCCTTCGCGGACTTGGTGTTGAAGCGTGCCATGTGAATTCCCCCGAATTCAGAATTACTGGGGGGAGGCAGCACAGCAGAAGGGCTGAGCCTCCCGAGATCAAAGTGGCCGCGGCGTGGATTCTTTGAAGGAAGGAGCCGCTTCCGGCGCACCGGGAGGTGCGTGACATGAAAAAGTCCTGGGTGCCCAGAGCGAGTGGGAGTAAGTCCTGCCCTCGCACCTGGACCGGATTCACATTAGGAGAGCGAACTGGCGGGACACCAATGCTTTTCCGCTGCAACCGTACGATGGCTCACAGGCGTCGCACAGATCGTCCGTTGGGTGCGGTCGAGGCGGAGGGGGATGCCGGGGCATGGCACGGACGGCGAGGGATGAGCCGGTCGAGTTCGGCGGGTTCCGGATCGTCGCGCCGATCGGCGAGGGCGGGATGGGGCGGGTGCGACTCGCCCGTTCCGCGTCCGGGCGGCTCGCGGCGGTCAAGACGGTGCACGAACACCTGGCGGCGGACCCGGAGTTCAGGGAGCGTTTCCGCAGGGAGACCGTGGCCGCGCGCGCCGTCGTCGGGCCCTTCACCGCGGCGGTGCTCGCCGCCGATCCGGACGCGGCGCAGCCGTGGCTGGCCACGGAGTTCTGCGCGGGCCCCGGTCTGACGGCGGCCGTCGCCGCGCACGGCCCCCTCGGCGCCGCCGATCTCGCCGCGCTGGGCGCGGCCCTCGCGGAGGCGCTGGCCGGGGTGCACGCGGCGGGACTCACGCACCGCGACCTGAAACCGTCGAACATCGTCATCGGCCGCGACGGCCCGAAGGTCCTCGACTTCGGCATCGCCAAGAGCGCGGCCGACGAGAGCCTGACCGCCGCCGACGAGGCGATCGGCTCGCCCGGCTTCATCGCCCCCGAGCAGCTGGCCCGTGACGGCAGGCCCGGCCCCGCGGCCGACGTGTTCGCCCTCGGCGCGGTCCTCACGCTCGCCGCCACGGGCCGCGCCCCGTTCGGCACCGGCGGCGCCCCCGCGGTCCTGTACCGCACGCTGCACGACGAGCCGGACCTGGAGGGCGTGCCGGGCGCTCCCTGGCACACGTTCCTGGGCCGCTGCCTGGCCCGCGCCCCGGCGGACAGACCGACGGTCGGCGAGGTCCTCGCCTGGTGCGCGGCGCGCTCGGACGCGGCACCGTGGTGGGAGCGGGAGCCGATCGCGGGCCTGGTCCGCCGCCACGAGGACGAGACAGCGGAGCTGGTCGGGCGCCTGGAGGAGCCGCGGCCCGCGGGGGCCCCGCCCCGGGACCTCGCGCGGGACCGCGTCCCGTCCGCCGCTCCTCGGCTCGCGTCCCCGTCACGCCGGCGCCTCTTCGCCTGGACCGGCGCGGCCATCGCCACCGCGGGCGTCGCCACCGCCACGGCCGTCGCGCTCAGCCAGGGCGGCGAAGGCGGCGGCTCGGCCGGGAAACCGGGCGCGCCCGGCGCACGGCTGCCGAAGGGACGGGTGCGGTGGAAGACCGGGATCGGTGAAATCACCTACGGGGGATCGCTGTTGCGCAAGGGGGACGATCTGTACGTCGTCGACGACGCGGCCGTCACCCGGGTGGACGCGGCGACCAGCACCGTACGCTGGGAGTATCCGGCAAAGAACCTGCGGGGCGTGGACGTCCGCGGCGATCTGGTCTACGTCCTGCACGACCCGCTCTTCGAACCCGAACTCCTCGCCCTGCACAGGGCCACGGGCCGCAAGGCCTGGGACTCGGGCCTGCTCTCCCGCAACCCCCACCGCCCCCGGCCCGTGTTCGGGAAGCCCGGCGAACAGGAGGGGAACAAGGGCCAGTTGATCGTGGCGGGCGACGTGGTCTGTCTGCTCACCTACGCCGCGTACGGCACCATCCAGGCGCGGCGCACCGCCTGGGGCCGGAAGTGGCGGGCGTACGGCTTCGACGCCCGTACGGGAGAGCCTCTCTGGTTCCACGGCGGCGGCGCGGGTGAGGTGATCAGCTCCGACCAGGCGGGCGGACGCATCGCCCTGGCCGTCTCGGCGAACCCCGGCATGCCCGGCACGGACGTGTACGCGCAGGGCGATCCGCTGATCGTCCTGCGGGCCGCGCGCGGCACGGTGGAGAAGGAGATCGGGGGCGGCGCGGTGTACCCGCACGTCCACCCCGGAGCCAAGGGGACGCGCTACTACGGGCAGCGCGGGAAGATCCGGGCCGTCGACCTGTCCACCGGCCGCACCCGCTGGACCCGCGCCGCGGACACCGCGCCGGACGTCACCCCGACCGCCGCGAACGGCCTGGTGCACGCTCCCTCGCCGGACGGCGTCCGCGCGTACGACGCGACGTCGGGCGCGGTCCGCTGGACCCGCACGGGCTATCGCGTACTGGACGGGACACCGCTCGTCGCGGACGGCCTGGTGTACGTCGCCGGTCCGGAACCCGGCGGCTCGGGCCGGCCGGTCTGGGGCCTGTACGCCCTGGACGCGGCGACGGGCGATCCGCGGTGGGGACTCGCCCTGGACGCCGTCAGCTCCGTCGACGTCGCCACCGCCGGCACGGGCCTCGTCCACCTGTGCGCGGACGGCACCCTGTACGCGATCACCGGCCCGGACCGGCCATGACGGCTGACCGCCCCACCCGCCACCCGCCCGTGCCCGGCAACCCGGAGCGTCCATGACGACAGCACCCCACGGCGAGACGCACCCCGCCCTGCCCGGAACCCCGCTCCTGCCCGGTGACCCGATCCGTCTCGGTGGGCATCGCATCGTGCGGCGGCTCGGGGCCGGGGGGATGGGGCAGGTCTACCTGGGGCGGAGCCCCGGTGGGCGGCTCGTCGCCGTGAAGACCGTGCACGAGCACCTCGCCGCCGATCCGCACTTCAGGGAGCGGTTCCGTCGGGAGGCCACCGCCGCGCGGGCCGTGACCGGGGCGCATACCGCTGCCGTGCTCGACGCCGATCCGGACTCCGCGGTGCCGTGGCTCGCCACGGCCTTTCTCCCGGGGCTGACCCTGCGTCAGGCCGTGGCCGCCGGTGCGCCCTTCGGGGCGGGCGTCACCCGGTCGCTCGGGGCACATCTCGCCGAGGCCCTGGCCGCCATTCACGCGGCGGGCATCGTGCACCGTGACCTCAAGCCGTCGAACGTCCTGCTCACCGCCGAGGGGCCCCGCGTCATCGACTTCGGCATCGCGCGCGCCGCGGGCGACCGGGTGCTCACCGAGGCGGGCTCGATGATCGGCACTCCGGGGTTCATGGCCCCGGAGCAGATCGACGGGGCTCCCGTCGGTCCGCCCGCCGACGTGTTCGCGCTCGGCGCCGTCCTCACCTTCGCCGCGTCCGCAGAGCATCCCTTCGGCTCCGGGCCCGTGGCGGTGCTGCTCTACCGCGCCACGCACGAGGAGCCCGACCTCACCGGCGTACCGGAGCAGGGCGGGCTGCGCGGGCTCGTCGCGGAGTGCCTGCGCAAGGACCCGGCACTGCGGCCGTCCGTGGCCGACGTCCTGGCGCGGGCCGCCGATCCCGCCGCCCACCTGTGGTGGCGTGAGGAGCCACTGCGGTCCCTGATATCCCCCGGCCGCCCGCGCGCCACCGGACCGGACACGGAACCCGCCGGGTCGGGCACGGAACCCCCCGGGGCGGGCACGGAACCCCCCGGGCCGGGCAAGGAACCCACCCGGCCCGAACCCGTCGACCGTGCCGCCGCCATCGCCGCCGCCGTCCGTTCCGAGCGCCGCGGGACCCTCACCCGGCGCTCCCTCCTGACCGCCACCGGCGCGGGCTTCGCCGGGCTCCTGGGGTACGGGATCTCGCACTCGTCGCCGGACGAGGGCGGGGACGACGAGGACGCCGGGCTGCGCGTCGAGAAGGGTTCGCGGCGCCCCGGCAAGGTCCGGTGGACGCTGCGCACCGACGGCGGCACCATCGACGCCGCCCTGCTCGGCGGGTCCACCCTGCTCGTGCACGGGACCAAGCCCTACAGCAGCACCGAGGGCCTGGTCCGCGCCGCCGACACCCGCACCGGCGCCCGGCGCTGGCAGTCGTTCGAGGCCACCGTCAAGGCGCCGACGATGTGGGGCGTGGCCGATGGCATACTGATCACGCCCGAACTCACCGACGAGGTAAGGGACTTGACCACCGGCGAGCCGTGGAGTCCGGAAGGCGCCTGGTCACCGGGCACCCGGTGGTTCGCCGTCGCCGGTCGGCGCCTGGTCGCCCTGGGGAACAAGAAGAACAGCACCACCGAACTGACCCTGCGCTCCCGCGCGCTGCCCGGGGGCGGCTCCCCCTGGGCCCTGGACGACGGCGTCGTGGACTGGCAGAAGCCCGCGGTCTCCGGTTCGGCACTGTTCCTCGCGCCGACGCCGTCGCCGGTCGGCGGCAAGCCGCTCTGCCTGGACGCCACGACCCGGCGCGCACTCTGGACGTACGAGGGACTCGCGGACGATGACCAGGTCCTCACCGCCCCCGTCACGCCGGCCGCCGGCCGGTTCGCGCTGCTCACCGAGGACAGCGCGCTGCACGTCGTCGACGTGCGCGACGGCCGTCGGCTGCACCGCAGGGACATGAAGGTCTCCGCAGGTCGCGGCAGCACCGCCCTCGGCCACGTCCCCGGCACCGGCGGGCGCCCCGGCACCGGCCTCCTCCTCGCCGGCGGGGCGGGGCGGCTCATCGGCTTCGATCCGATGGACGGAGAGATCCGATGGGCCTTCCCCACGGCCGGGCTCGCCGCCAGCTGGCGCCGGCTGCCCGGCGGCGGGCACGGCCCCGTCACCGCCGACGGCGTCCTGCTGCACTGGGCCGACGAGAAGACCCTGCAGGCCATCGACCTCACCAGCGGCAAGAGCCGGTGGCTGGAGACGTTCGGCGCGACCGCCCAGCTCCCCCCGGCCGTCGCGGACGGCACCGTCTACGCCACCGCGGGCCGCGTCTGCAGGGCCCTGACCCTGCGTGGCGGCAAGGTGATCGAGGAGTGGCCGGTGGACGGCGACATCACCGATCTCGCCGCCGACGCCTCCGGGTGGTACGCGCGGATCGACGGCGGCTCCGTGCGCGCCGTCAACGCCGCCCGAGCCGTCAGTGGCGCTGGCGCCGCCACGGCCCCGTGATCGCCAGCATGATGCCGGGCGTCTGGATGTTGGCGTAGAGCGTCTTGCCGTCGGGTGAGAACGTGACGCCGGTGAATTCGCTGTAGGAGGGCTTCTCGGGGGTGCCCGCGTTGAGTTCGTTGCGTGCGATCGGGTACGTGCGGCCGCGCTCGGTCGCCCCGAAGAGGTGCTGGATGCCGTCGCCGTCCTCGGCGATGACGAGGCCGCCGTACGGCGAGACGGTGATGTTGTCCGGGCCGTCGTAGGCGCCGTCCTTGGCGGGGTCCGGGTTGACGCCGAGCAGGACCTTGAGGGTGAGGGTGCGGCGCGCCGGGTGGTAGAACCACACCTGTCCGTCGTGCTGGACGGGGCTCTCGTCGCGGGCGAACGAGGCGACGATGTAGGCGCCGCCGTCGCCCCACCACATGCCTTCGAGCTTGCGGGCGCGCGTGATGTCGCCGTCGTCGAACTGCTCGCGCACCGGGACCGTGCGGGCGTCGCGGTCGGGCACCTCGACCCAGTCCACTCCGTAGACGGTGCCGATCTTGGTGGCGCGGGACAGGTCGTCCACGAAGCGGCCGCCGGAGTCGTAGCACTTGGGCGCCTTCAGTACGCCCGCGTCGTCGGAGAGGGTGCGCAGCTTGCCGCGGCCGTGCTTGAAGCCGTGGGGCGGGGTCCAGCGGTAAAACAGGCCGTTGGGCTCGTCGGCGTCCTCGGTGAGGTAAAGGTGACCGCGCTTGGGGTCGACGACGACGGCCTCGTGGGCGTAGCGGCCCAGCGCCTTGACGGGCTTGGGGGCGCGGTTGGCACGCCGGTCGTAGGGGTCGACCTCGAAGACGTAGCCGTGGTCCTTGGTCATGCCGTTCTGGCCGGCCTTGTCCTCGGTCTCCTCGCAGGTGAGCCAGGTGCCCCAAGGAGTGCTGCCGCCCGCGCAGTTGGTGGCGGTGCCCGCGATGCCGACCCACTCGGCGACGTGTCCGTCGCGGCGGACCTCGACGACGGTGCAGCCGCCGGACGCGGCCGGGTCGTAGACGAGGCCCTCGGTCAGCGGGACCGGGTGCGGCCACTTGGAGCGGGGGCCGCTCAGCTCGTGGTTGTTGACGAGCAGCGTCACGCCGCGCGGGCCCTCGAAGGCGGCCGTGCCGTCGTGGTTGGACGGCGTGAACTCGCCGGTCTCCAGCTTCGTCTTCCCACTGTGGGTGAGCACGCGGTACGAGAATCCGGCGGGCAGCGCGAGCAGGCCCTTCGGGTCGGGGACGAGGGGGCCGTAGCCGGGGGCGCCGCCGAGCAGGTCGGCCCCGTCGTCCGCCGTGTCCTCGGCGGCGAGCGCGCCGGGCGCGGTGGCGAGCGCGCCGACGCTGCCGGCCAGCGCGACCCCCGCACCGGTGATCGCGGAGCGTCTGGCGAAGTCCCTGCGGGTGAGCGGCATGATGTCTCCTGAGGCGCGTACGAGCGGGCTGCGGGCTGACTGTGTACGTGCTGCGACGCTCGGCCTGCGTACGTCGAGGTGTGCTTCCCGTTTCGGCCGGGCTGCTGTCGGCGTCACGTTCCCGCTCACGTATAAACGGCGGTTGAACGCCGTCCGACGTCGAGGGGCCTCCTTCCATGAATCTGCCTGCCACCGGCCGCCGTGTCCTGATCAGCGGAGCCTCCCGAGGACTGGGCAGAGCCCTCGCACAGGCCTTCGCGGAGAACGGTGACCGTGTCGCGGTGCACTACGGCTCGCGCGAGGAGGACGCGCGCGCGACCCTCGCGTCCCTGGCGGGCGACGGCCACGTGCTGGTGGGCGGGGACCTGTCGGATCCGGCGGGCGCGGCGGACGTCGCCGAGCGGGCCGCCGCCGTGGCCGGGGGGCTCGGAGGCCTCGACGTACTGGTCAACAACGCCGCCGTGAATCTGCCGCACCCCCTCGCCGACACCTCGTACGAGGACTGGGCGGACCTCTGGCAGCGGCACGTGGCGGTGAACCTCCTGGCCACCGCGAATCTCAGCCATCTGGCGGCCCGCCGGATGATCGACCAGGGCACGGGGGGCCGGATCGTGAACATCGGCTCGCGCGGCGCGTTCCGCGGGGAGCCCGACCACCCGGCGTACGGGGCGACCAAGGCGGCCGTCCACGCGCTCGGCCAGTCCCTCGCGGTGTCGCTGGCGCCGTACGGGATCGCGGTGGCGTCGGTCGCGCCCGGCTTCTTCGAGACGGAGCGGGTCGCCCACCGGCTGAGCGGCGACGAGGGCGCGGCGATCCGCGCGCAGAGCCCGTTCGGGCGTGCGGGCACGGCGGAGGAGATCGCCGCGGCGGTGCTGTGGCTCGCGTCGCCGGTCGCGGAGTGGGCGTCGGGCACCGTCCTGGACCTCAACGGCGCTTCACATCTGCGCACCTGAACGAGAGGGCGGAAGAGACTTCGTAAACAAGGTCAACAGGCGTGAATCACCCGCAAAGCCAAGATTTCGTGCAGAACGCCTTGACCCGCCATCCACACGGCAATAGACATCCCCTACCTGCATCACCCGTTGGGGGAGGCGAGCCGCGTGGACGCTTCGCAGGCACGCAGCCTCCATGAGGACCGGCTGATGAAGCTGGCCAATGTCACCGGCGTCGGCATCGGGAGGGACGAGCACTCGGGGGCGGACGTCATCGTCGTGTTCGTCACCCGCAAAGTGCCCCGTGACCGGCTCCGGGAAGAAGACGTGGTTCCGGAAGTGCTCGAAGGCGTCCCCGTGCGCGTACTCGCCATCGGCGAGCCCGCGGCGCAGTAGGACGGCCTGCGCGAGCGGACCGGAACTCCACCCTTCAACCAAGGGGAAGAGGTGGTCTGGCGTGGTGAGCCAGCCCGAATTGATGCGCGGACCCACCGGCGGTCAGCTCAGCGACAGCTCGCGCCAGCAGGCGACAGGGGACTTCCTGGGCCCCCAGACGTCCCTGGCCAACGTCGTCGGCTTCGGCCACGGCGTGAAGTGGACCGATGGCGAGCCCACGGGCGAACCCGCGGTCATCGTGTTCGTGACCCAGAAGGTCTCGGAGTCCATGCTCCCGGAGCGGGACGTCATCCCCGCCCAGATGGACGACGGCACCCCCACCGACGTCGTGGCCGTCGGCCACATCGCCGCACAGCGCCAGCAGCGCAAGGCCGGCCGCACCGACGACCGCTCGGTGACGTACGGACCCGACGGCGGCGTGAGCGAGCAGCTCTCGGGCATCTCGCAGCCCATGCTGGAAGAGCTCGGCGGGCTCGGCTCGTTCGAGCCGCAGCTCCTCAAGCGCCGGATGCGCCCATGCCCCTCCGGCGCCTCGGTCGGCAACGTACGCGTGACGGCCGGCACGCTCGGCAGCGTGGTCTACGACTTCCTGCCCGGCGCCTCCGTCGACCCGCCGGGCTCCGGCCTCGGCGTACCGGCGAAGTTCTACATCCTCTCCAACAACCACGTGCTCGCCGACTCCAACCGCGCCCAGCTGGGCAGCGCGATCGTGCAGCCGGGTGTCTTCGACGGCGGCCAGGACCCGGCCGACCGCATCGCGACCCTGGAGCGCTTCATCACGATCCAGTTCGCCCCGCAGATTCCGCTGGAGCGGCACAACAACGTCGTCGACGCCGCGCTCGGCACCGTCGACTTCCAGGACGCGACCCGCGAGACGTACTTCAGCGGTGCGCCGCGCGCCTGGCGCCGCAAGGCGAACGTCGCGGTCGGCGACCTGGTGAAGAAGACCGGCCGTACGACCAACATCTCCTTCGGCCGGATCATCGCCGTCGACGCGACCATCGACGTCAACTACGGCACGGCGGGCACCGCCCGCTTCAAGGACCAGATCCTGACGACGAACATCTCGGCGGGCGGCGACTCGGGGTCCCTGGTGACCTCGCTCGACAACGTCGCGCTCGGCCTGCTGTTCGCCGGTTCCTCGACCGTCACCGTGCTCAACCACTTCGAGAACGTCCGCGCGCTGCTGCGGGTCGAGGTCTCCGAACAGCTGGCCTGACCGGTCGCACCACGAGAGGAGGGCTTTCATGACCACTCAAGCACGCAAGCAGAAGGGCCAGGCCCGCGCGGAGCACCGCTTCCACAATCCGCAGGGCGCCGAGGTCAAGACGCGCGACGAGGCGTTCGCCGCGCCCCAGGAGGTGTCCGCCGAGGCGGTCGCCACCACGTCCAAGCTGGAGCTGCACAACGGCGCGATCACCTTCGCCATGGAGGTGAAGTTCAACCCGAACACCTACCCGCACGTGGTGACGGGCGGCCAGATCACCTCCGGCATCTGCGGCGCTCCGTGGGACATCACGGGCGGCTTCATCGGCGACACGATCCGCCTGGACGCCAAGCGCACGGGCCAGGGGTCCTGCGCCAACACGATCACGATCGTCGGCGAGTACCAGAACCCTCCGGCGTACCGGGGGACGTACGGCTTCGACGGCGCGACGTCGTCGTTCAAGCACACGACGCTGTACCAGTGCTGAGCTGACCGCTCGGTGCGTCGAATACCGGCCGGGCTGGAATTCCAGCCCGGCCGGTATCGCATCACATGCCTTGCTGCGACCGCGCCTTGAACGCCGCCTTGCGGGCTTCCTTGGCCACCTTCTTGTCGGGGTGCAGCCGCCCCATCGCCTCCAGAACGTCCGCGGTGGCGGGGTGCTCGACCCGCCAGGCCGCGGCGAAGAACCCGCTGTGCTGCCGGGAGAGCCCCTCCACGAGGCCCTGCAGCTCGTCCGAGTTGCCCTCGGCGGCGAGCTGCGCCGCGATCGTGTCGATCGTCAGCCAGAAGACCATCGCCTCGGGCGGCGCGGGCACGTCCGCGGCCCCGTGCTCGGCCAGCCAGACCCGGGCGAGCCCACCGAGCTCGGCGTCGTCGAGCACCTCGCGCAGGGCGGGCTCCGCCTCACGGCCCACCAGCGAAAGGGCCTGCTGGCACCGGAGCCGCCGCAGCGGCGCACCCTCGTCGCCGCCCCGCGCGGCGGCCAGCAACTCCCGTGCCGCGTCCAGCGGTTCGTGCCGGGCGAGCCACAGCTCGATCTCGGCCTGCGCGGCGGCCTGCGGGAAACCGGCCGTCCCTTCGAGCAGCGCGTCGGCGCCCTTGTCCGCGAGATCACCGACGGCGGGCGCGTCCACGCCCGCCTCCAGCATCCGCGCCCTGATGCCGTACACGCCGAGCGGGGTGAGGCGGACCATGCCGTACCGCGTGACGTCCTCGTCGTCGTCCGGCAGTGGGGCCTCGGCCTCGTCGATGTCGACCATGAGGGCCTCGTCGACCGGCTGGTACTCGACGACCCCCAGCGGCTCGAAGAGCCGGAACTGGTCGTCGAGCTTCATCATCGCGTCCGACACCTGCTCCAGGATGTCGTCCGTCGGCTCGCCCATGTCGTCGGGCACGATCATCGACGCGGCGAGGGCGGGCAGCGGCACCGGGCCATCGCCCGCCCCGGCGTCCCCGGCGGTGAGCAGGTACAGGTTGCCGAGCACGCCGTCCAGGAAGTCCGCCTCCGCCTGGGGGTCCCAGCCGAGCTCCTCGAAGTCGATCTCGCCGTTCTCCTCCAGGACGTCCAGGAGGTTGTCCATGTCGGGCACGGTCGCGTCCCCGTACACGGTGTCCAGGGCGCCGAGCCAGACGGCGAGGATGTCCTGCGGGCTGCCGGAGGTGAGCGCGGCGAGGTCCTCGCCCGGGGTCACCGTGCCCTGCGCGTCCGCTCCGTCGGGGCCCTCCCCCTCGTCGCCGTCCGTGACGTCCACCAGGCCCGTGTCGACGGCCACGCGCCAGGCCTCGCTCGCGTGCGCGGCGGCGTCCGGGTCGTCCGCCGCGAGGCCAAGCTCGGCGGCGGCGGCGGGCAGCTGCTCCTCGATGAGTTCACCGCCCGCACCGACGCGCGTCTGGGGGCCCGCCCAGCGGGCGAGCCGCGCGGCGCGGGAGAGCAGCGGCGTGGCGAGCGCGGCCCGCGCGAGTTCCGCTTCGGAGTGCAGCAGCACCGGCGGCAGGGTGGCGGGACTTACGGACATCGGCTGGTTCTCCTCCGAAGGATGGGGCCTCCCCTGCTCGAGCGAAGTCGGGAGCCTGGGGAAGGGTCGGCTGGGCTGAAGCCTAGACGGATTTGGACCCATGCCGCCCGGTTCATGTCCCTGTCAGAAGACATACACGGTGAGAACACCCGCCGAACCTTGACAACTCCCCTGGCCACACAAGAGATTGACGCGCGTAGAACGTGGTGGGCGTCCGCCGGTCCACCTCGCTCGCTCCTTACGTGCTCACCCCTCATATACGTACTCACCCTCATCCGGAGTCTCTCCATGCCGTACATATCCCGCGCCACCCGGCCCACCGTGAGATCCGCGGCCGTCTCCACCGTCGTGGCCACCGCCCTCGCGGCCGGTCTGCTCGCCGTGAGCTCCTCGTCCGCGTCCGCCGCCGAGGTCCGCGTCCACGACATCCAGGGCACCACCCGGCTCTCGCCCCTCGCGGGGCAGCAGGTCACGGACGTGACGGGCATCGTGACCGGCGTCCGCTCGTACGGCTCGAAGGGCTTCTGGCTCCAGGACCCGAAGGCCGACACCGACCCCGCGACCAGCGAGGGCGTCTTCGTCTACACCGGCTCGGCGGCGCTGACGGTGAAGGCCGGTGACGCGGTCCGCGTCTCGGGGACCGTCAGCGAGTACGTCCCCGGCGGCGAGGCCTCCGGCAACCAGTCCCTGACCCAGCTCACCAAGCCGACGGTGACGGTCGAGTCGTCCGGCAACGCGCTGCCCGCGCCGGTCACGGTGCACGCCAAGTCGGTGCCCTCCGCGTACGCGCCCGACGGCGACCCGGCGGACGGGGGCAGCGTCAACGGGCTCCGGCTGGAGCCCCGCTCGTACGCCCTGGACCTGTACGAGTCCCTGGAGGGCATGAACGTACGCGTCGGCACCTCGCGCGTGGTCGGCGCCACGGATCCGTACTCGGAGCTGTGGATCACCGTGAAGCCGCACGAGAACCCGAACCGGCGCGGCGGCACGGTGTACAAGTCCTACGACGACCAGAACACCGGCCGCCTGCAGATCCAGCAGCTGGCCCCGGTCTCCGAGCAGCCCTTCCCGAAGGCGAACGTCGGCGACGCGCTGTCCGGCGGCGCCGAAGGGCCCCTGGACTTCAACCAGTTCGGCGGTTACACGCTGGTCGCGCGGACGCTCGGCAAGGTCACGGACAAGGGTCTCGTCCCGGAGAAGACGCGGCGCCAGGCCAAGGATGAGCTCGCCGTCGCGACGTACAACGTCGAGAACCTCGACCCGGGCGATCCGCAGACGAAGTTCGACGCGCTGGCCGGGGCCGTCGTCTCGAACCTCGCGTCGCCCGACATCCTCGCCCTGGAGGAGATCCAGGACGACAACGGCGCGAAGAACGACGGGACCGTCTCGGCGGAGGCGACCCTGAAGAAGTTCACGGACGCGATCGTCGCGGCGGGCGGGCCCCGCTACGAGTGGCGGTCCATCGACCCGGAGAACAACAAGGACGGCGGGGAGCCGGGCGGCAACATCCGCCAGGTGTTCCTCTTCAACCCCGAGCGGGTCTCCTTCACGGACCGGGGCGCCGGGGACGCGACGACGGGCACGGGTGTCGTGCGGTCCTCCGGCGGGCGCGCCGCGCTGACGCTCTCCCCCGGGCGCGTCGACCCCGCGAACACCGCGTGGGCGGACAGCCGCAAGCCGCTGGCCGGTGAGTTCGGCTTCCGTGGGCGCAGTGTGATCGTGGTCGCCAACCACTTCGGGTCGAAGGGCGGCGACGAGGGCCTCACGTCGCGGCATCAGCCGCCGGTGCGCTCGTCGGAGGCGAAGCGGCTGCGGCAGGCCCAGTCGGTGAACGCCTTCGTGCGGGACGTGCGGAAGGTCCAGAAGGGCGCGGACGTGGTGGTCGTCGGCGACGTGAACGACTTCGAGTTCTCGGCGACGACGACGGCGCTGGAGGCGGGCGGCGCACTGAAGTCCGCCGTCAAGTCCCTTCCCCGGTCCGAGCGTTACTCGTACGTGTACCAGGGGAACTCCCAGGTCCTTGACCAGATCCTGACGAGTCCCGGGGTCGGCAGCGGCTTCGCGTACGACAGCGTGCACATCAACGCGGAGTTCGCGGAGCAGAACAGCGACCACGACCCGCAGGTGCTGCGGTTCCGCCCGTAGGACGCGCAGGACTCCCGGGGCTGCTGCTCGGGCGCTACGCGTAGAGCCTGAGCAGCCAGTCCCGCCAGGCCATTTCGGTGCCCTTGGCATCGGCCTGCGGCGCGAAGTCGTGGATGCTGATGCCCACCGGGGCACCGAAGTGGTTGCGGCCGAAGAAGCGGTAGAGCGCGGTGTCGGTGCGCAGGCCGATGAAGTGCCGGCTGCGGAAGTCGACCATCGCGTCGAGGGATTCGCCGGGGGCGTCCACGCGCACGCGGGCGCCTTCGGACGCGTCGTCGGGCAGGGCCAGGCGGCGGCCCAGCTTGGTGAAGGCGTCCGGGGCCGTGGAGGGGGCGGGGCCGTCGAGGGCGGTGAAGGTGACGGGGAGGCCCGTGAAGTGCGTGAGGTACTGGCGCAGGGTGTGCAGGTAGAAGTCGGTGTGCTTGCTGGCCCCGTCGTACTGGTTGTCCCAGTCACCGGTGAGGATGCCGCTGTGTACGTAGCGGACCCATGAGCGGCGGCCGCCGTCGCGGGGCTCGATGGTGCGGTCGAGCTGGTTGCGGGTCTGGCCCGGTGGGAGGCCTTCGGGATTGTCGGCACGGTCCGTGAGGCGGTGCGGTGGCTCCCAGTGGGTGACGACACCACCGAAGGGGGCGGCGCCGCCTTCGCGGGGTTCGTACTCCGCCAGGGGCCACAGCCAGCCGCCGGTGCCGGTGGTGAACGCGTCCCAGACCTCGGCAGGAGAGGCATCGACCTCGAATTCCCGCTCGATCTCGAACTCCTTGCCGGTGGTCATGGTGGCTCCTTAAGCTCGCACGCCCCCTCGCGCGGGCCGCCGGGGCCGAGGTACGGAAAACGCCCGCCCCGCGCGGGGATTCCACCGTCCCACCGGCCAATATTTTCGTCCAGGGGACGGCCGGGCGCCCGGCGCCCCGGCTGTTCAGCGCACCGGTTCGAAGCCGTACGCCAGGCGGTACCTGCCCTCCACGGGCAGCCCGTCGCCGCTCTCCCACTCCTCGTGGCGGATCACCCGCTCGCCGTCCGTCGTCACGTGGAAGTAGACGCCGATCAGCCCCGGCGCCGCCCCCGGCAGCCCCGCGTCCCCCTCGGTGATCACGATCGCCCCGGCCACCCGCTCGTCACCGGCCGCCCGTGCCACTCCGCCCCGCAGCCGCGTCCTGTGCAGCCCCAGCCGTTCGATGCCCGGCACGGCCCTGTCGATGTCGGCGTTCCGCTCGTCCCTGTGGCGGGCGAAGAACTCCTGGTACGCCTCCTCGTCACGCCAGTGCGAGCGGTGCGCCAGCGTCGAACCGTCCGCACCGGCGTACACGGTGTACGAGAGCAGGCCCTCGTGCGGCCACGGGCGACTCCCCCAGGCCTCGGCGATCGCCTCGGCCGCCGCCCGCTGCCGCTCCGGAGTGCCCGTGCTCCACGTACTGAGGAAGACGAGCCCGCCGTCCGCGCGGGCCGGGTCGGGGAGGGTGGTGGCGCTGATGCGTGTCTTCATGCCCTGCTCCTTCGGTGTGTACGGGGCGCTGTGCCCGTCCCGCACACACTGCGACCTCAACTTTGCTTGAGGTCAAGCCCGTTCGGGAGAGGCCACCGGACCGAGGTCCGGCCGCTTCGCCTCGCGCCCGTCGCCCGACGAGCGCCCCCTGACGCGTCGCCACAGCCACGGGCCCATGAACCCCGCGAACCACTTCGCCTCCGCCGCCATCGTCCGCAGCGTGGACACCGGCGGCGGCGGTGGCAGCAGCGGCCGCACCCAGTCCTCGTGGCCGGGGATGCCCAGTGCTTCCGCCATGCCCGAGGCGATCCGCGCATGACCCACGGGGCTCGCGTGCAGGCGGTCGGCGCTCCACAGGCGGGGGTCCGTGGTGACCCGGTGCGGGAAGGTGTCGAGGACGACGACTCCGTGGCGGTCCGCGGCCGCGCGGATGCGGGCGTTCAGGTCGAGGACGCGGGGCAGCGCCCTGCGCGCGAGCGGCGAGATCCGGCCGAGGTCCGGGAACGTCACCGTGGCCACGCGCGCGCCCGCCGCGGTCAGCTCGGTGAACATGTCCTCGATGTCGCGGGCCACCTGGGCAGCGTCGAAGCCGGGGCGCACCAGGTCGTTCATGCCCGCCATGACCGTGACCAGGTCCGGCCGCAGCGCCAGGGCCGGGGCGAGTTGCTCCGCCTTGATGCGCGCCGTCAGCCTGCCGCGCACCGCGAGGTTCGCGTACTCGAACTCCGGGTTCCGTTCGGCCAGGATCTCGGCGAGGCGGTCGGCCCAGCCGCGGTAGCCGTGGGCCTCGTCGCCGTCGCCGACCCCTTCGGTCTGGCTGTCGCCGATCGCGACATAGCGCGCGTACGCATGCGTCGTCATGGCCAGAGCCTCCCTCCGGAGTCAGGACCCGTCAACGCGACGGTGACCGACGTGCCCCACTCCGGCCCACGCCCGCCCCGCACCCCGCGCTCCGCGACCCCGCGCGCCCGCGTCGCAGCCGTGCGGGTGGGGGGGTTGCGCGCGTGGCTGCGCCCTGATTTAGCTCACCGGCTCACCAGCGGCACACGGACGCGCACCACTCCTACGCCGCGCTGATGGGCCCGCTGGGGTTCGCGCGCAGCCACGGCGGGTTCGACCAGGCCCTCTGGCCGGCATCCGCAGAGGTCGGCACGCTAACCCCTCTCCTCCCTCGCCAGACGCGCCAACTCGCCCTGGAAAACGTCGAGTCGGGCCTGAAGCAGCGCCGCCTCCGCGACCAGCTCCGGCACCCCCATACCCTCGGAAGGCGCCCCCGGCAGGGACTCGGCGACCGTCGCCACGACCGTGACGCCGTCCCCGGCGAGGCGGGCGAACTCCGCGAGCCGCAGCGACGTACGCCTGCCCACGCAGGCCCCGCACACCCCCTCGACCACCCGCCACCCCGGCCTGCCCCACCCCGCGTCGGCGAGGACCGCGGCCCGCGCCCCGCAGCCGCACGGCCGCACCGTCACCGCGCGCACCCGCTGCCGCGCGTACCGGAAGCCCCGCTCGAAGCGGATGTACGCGCCGAGCACCGTCACCTCGAGCAGCGCGGCCCCACGGTGATCGCCGGTGCACAGGAGCGCCTCCGCGTCGGCGCGTTCGTGGACGCAGTGGAAGCCGCAGTCGCAGCGGCGGTGCGGGGCCGCGTGTCGTCGGCCGTAGACGCAGTGGGCCGCGTCCAGCGTGCCGTAGGGCAGGGCCGCGCCCAGGGAGACGCCGGTGAACCCGGCCCTGGCGCCGTCGTGGGACAGCACCAGGCGGGCGATCTTGTATCCGGTCGGCGGCTCCGTCGGGCGTTCCTCGGGGAGCCGCAGCCTCATCGGACCGCGGGGACCTCGACCGCCGGCTTCTCGGCCGGCACCGCCGGTTCGGGCCGCGGCTCCGCGTGCTGCTCGAGATCTTCCGGCCGCAGCCGCTCCTGCGGGTCTTCCTCGGCGATCCCGGTGGCGAGTGCTTTGCCCAGCCTCATGACGCCTCCTGTGGCCGGCGGCCCTGCGGCCGTCCGTCGACTACCGTCCGGCCCATGGTGGCCCATACGGGGGCGAGTTGGCACTAGGGCCCGGCCCGCCCGCGGCCACCTCGTAGCATTCCTGTCGCATATCTCGTAGCAGAATTAAGTGGAGCTTCAGCTTCGCTGAACCGACACTGCCCCTATGACCTCTCCCTCCACAGCGCCTCCTCCCTTCGGCCGCGCCCTCTGCGCGATGGTCACGCCCTTCACGGACGACGGCCTGCTCGACCTCGACGGCGCCCAACTGCTGGCCGAGCGCCTGGTGGCCGACGGCTGCGACGGTCTCGTGCTCTCCGGCACCACCGGCGAGTCGCCCACCACCTCCGACAGCGAGAAGGCCGCGCTCGTACGCGCCGTCGCCGAGGCGGTCGGCGACCGGGCCACGGTCGTCGCGGGCGTCGGCAGCTTCGCCACGCGGCACACCGTGGAGATGGCCCTCCAGGCCGAAAAGGCGGGCGCGGACGCCCTGTTGGTGGTCACGCCCTACTACAGCAAGCCGCCCCAGGACGCCGTCGAGGCGCACTTCCTGGAGGTCGCCGACGCGTCGGGGCTGCCGCTGGCGCTGTACGACATCCCGGGGCGCACCGGGACCCGCATCGAGCCGGAGACGATGCTGCGGCTCGCGGAGCATCCGCGGATCGTGGCCGTGAAGGACTGCGCGTACGACCTGATGGGCACCCAGAAGGTCCTTTCCCGGACCGACTTGGCCTACTACACGGGATGCGACGAGTTCATCCTCGCCCTGTACGCGGTGGGCGGCGTCGGCTACATCAGCACGGTGGCCAACGTGGCACCGCGCCAACTCCGTTCGATCCTCGACGCGTTCGACGCCGGTGACACGGCGGAGGCGCGACGGCATCAGCAACAGGCCATGGAGCTCATCGAGTTGATGATGGGCGCGGGCCTCCCCGGCACGGTCACCTCCAAGGCGCTGCTCGGCGCGCTCGGTCTGCCCGGCGGTCCCGTCCGCGCACCGCTGCGGCCCGCCGGCCGCGAGGCGACCGACGGGCTGCTTGCCGCGTACGAGGCACTGCGGCAGTCGGCGTAGCCGCCGCGTCAAGATCAGCCCGCGGCGGGGAAGCCCCCGGCCTTGGTCCAGTTGAGCATGTCACTGCCCCGGCTGAACGTGACCTTCTTGCCACCGGTGGCGACGGCGATCTTCTCCCAGCCGTCGAAGTTCTTCGTGAGGTGCGTGGCCCACTTCGTCAGCGGGCCCGTGGCGACCGCGGCGACCGACTCGGTCGGCGGCTCGCCGTCGGCGCAGTACACGCCGAAGTCCCCGAAGGCCGCGACGGTGCCGTCCTTGGCCTTGAGCGTGATCCCCTGGCAGGCGTCGGTCTTCGTCTTGTACACGAGGGCCGACTTGGACCAGCCCTTGGCCTTGGGGCTGTAGTCCTGCACGAGGAGCCCCTTGCCCTTCATGTAGTGCATCGCCACGCGCCGCCCGTCGGTGAGCTTGACCTGGGCGTTGAACGGGCTCGGGCTGCCGCTCCAGTGGATGTCGCTCTTCTCCAGCGGATAGCTGTGGTCGCCGGTGCCGACGGAGGTCCGGGTCACTTCCTGCGCGCCACCGCCGCCGACGTCCTGGCTCTGCCCGGCGCTCTCACCGCACCCGGCCACCAGACCGAACACCGCCACTCCGCTCAGGGCAAGGGCCCTGATCCCCGTTCGGCGCATGTCGCTCTCCTGTCGTCCCAGTCGTGCCGGTTCGCCCCGGCCGTCCCGTGCGGCATCCGCACCGCACGCATGACAGGGCAGCTTACGCACGGCACCACGCGAAGAGCGCCCTCCGGAAGACCGAAAGGCGCTCTCTTGGGCGGCGATGCTCAGTTGTTGCTGTGCAGCACGTCGTTCAGGCCGCCCCACACCGCGTTGTTCGGGCGGGCCTCGACGGCGCCGCTGACCGAGTTGCGGCGGAAGAGGATGTTCGAGGCGCCGGACAGCTCGCGGGCCTTGACGATCTGCCCGTCGGGCATGGTCACGCGGGACCCTGCGGTGACGTAGAGACCGGCCTCCACGACGCACTCGTCGCCGAGCGCGATGCCCACGCCCGCCTCGGCGCCGATCAGGCAGCGCTCGCCGATGACGATGCGGACGTTGCCGCCGCCGGAGAGGGTGCCCATGGTGGAGGCGCCGCCACCGATGTCGGAGCCGTCGCCGACGACGACACCGGCGGAGATGCGGCCCTCGACCATGGAGGTGCCGAGCGTGCCCGCGTTGAAGTTCACGAAGCCCTCGTGCATGACGGTCGTGCCCTCGGCGAGGTGCGCGCCCAGGCGCACCCGGTCGGCGTCGGCGATGCGGACGCCCTTCGGCGCGACGTAGTCCGTCATGCGCGGGAACTTGTCGATGGAGGTCACCGCGAGGTGCAGGCCCTCGGCGCGGGCGTTGAGCCGGACCTTCTCGACGTCGTCGACGGCGACCGGACCGAGCGAGGTCCAGGCGACGTTGGCGAGCAGGCCGAACTGGCCGTCCAGGTTCTGGCCGTGCGGCTTGACCAGGCGGTGGCTGAGCAGGTGCAGACGCAGGTACACGTCGTGGGTGTCCAGCGGCTTCTCGTCCAGGGACGCGATGACCGTACGTACGGCGACGATCTCCACGCCACGGCGCGCGTCCGGGCCGATGGCCTTGGCGGCGCCCTCGCCGAGCAGCTGCACGGCACGCTCGGCGGTGAGCCGCTCGGTGCCTGCGGGGCCCGCTTCGGCGGCGAGCTCGGGCGCGGGGAACCAGGTGTCGAGAACGGTGCCGTCGGCGGTGATGGTGGCGAGGCCTGCGGCGACGGCGCCGGTGGTGCGGGAAGCGTTCGTGTCGGTCATGGGGAAAACCTAACCGGCGGTGCGCCGCGCGGGCGAACCGGTCTCAGTGACCGGGCTCGGCGACCGGGCTCGGCGACGGCTCTCAGCGACCGGCTTCCGGCGCGACACCGTCCGCCGTGGACGCCATGGACGCCGTGGACGCCGTGGACGCCGTGGACGCCACGGACGCCTTGACCGCCGTGGACGCCGTATCCGCCGGGACGAGCCGGTTGAACACCTCGCGCGCGTACGCCTCGTCGTACGGCACGCCCGTGAGCAGCACCTGCAGACAGATCCCGTCCACGAGCGCGACGAGCGCCTGCGCGGTGACGGGGTCGGTGCGGCGCCGCAGGACCTCGGCGAGCACCTCCCCGCACTCGGCGGCCACGGGCTGCAGCGCCGGCTTGCGCAGGGCGGCCAGATAGAGCTCGTACTCCAGCTCCAGCTCGGTACGGTCTCCCGCGAGCCACCGTCCGAGCAGCCCGGCGAGCTCACCGGCGAGGTCGGCCCGCGCGTCCTCGAACGCGCCGCTCGCGGTGACCGCCTTGGCGAACCCCTCGTTGGCCTGCCGCATGGCGGCCACCATCAGCTCGTCGAGTGTCTTGAAGTGGTAGGTGGTGGACCCGAGCGGCACGTCGGCCTCCGCGGCGACGGACCGGTGGCTGAGCCCCCCGATCCCCTTCTCCCCCACCACACGGATCGCGGCGTCGATGATCCGCTGACGCCGCTCGGGGTCGTAGCGCCGGGCCATCAATGGGCTCCGCCGAGGTTGAGCAGGACGACGCCCGCGATCACCAGGGCGATCCCCGTGATCTTGACCAGTCCGGTGGATTCCCCCATGAAGAGCATCCCGATGGCGGCGACCGCGGCGGTTCCCGCCCCCGCCCAGATCGCGTAGGCGGTGCCGACGGACAGCGTCTTCAGGGTCTGCGCGAGCAGCGTGAAGGCGATCAGATAGCCGGCGACGGTGATCAGCGAGGGCCAGAGCCTGCTGAACCCCTCGCTGTACTTCATGGCCGTCGTCCCGGCCACCTCCGCCGCGATGGCCGCAGCCAGCAGTCCGTATCCCATGCGTACGAGTGTACACAACGGTGCGTACGGGCGTACATAACGCCGGTCGCCCGAACGGCTAAGGTGACGCGATCACTGTGGGGGGCCACAGCGAACACGCGCCGCGCACGGCAAGACACCACGGGAGCACAAGAGCGATGTCGGACACATCGGGGTGGGGACCACAGGGCTGGGGCCGGCACGGCGGCTGGACGCCTCCGCCCCCGCCGCCCAAGCCGGGCGTCATACCCCTCGCCCCGCTGGGCGTCGACCACGTCCTGGGCGGCGCGTTCGCCACGATGCGGCGGTACGCGAAGCCGCTGTTCGGCACCGGGGCCGCGGCGTACGGCGCGCTCGCCGTCGTCATGGCCGTGGCCGCCGCCCTCGCCTACCTCTCCGTACGCGAGCACGTCCGGGCGGTGTCCGAGCCCGGCTCGGCGTTCTCCTGGGACCACGGCATGCCGGTGCTCGTCGCCTTCGGGGCGCTGTGGCTGGTGGGCCTCCTGAGCACGCTGGCGGTCAACTCGTTCATCCAGGCCTCGTGCGCGGCCACGCTGCACGAGGCGGTGCTCGGCCGCCCCGCGACGTTCGCGGCGGTCTGGCGCAGGGCGTGGTCGCGGACGCCGTCCGTGATGGCGGTGACCGTGCTCCTGTCCTTCATCCTGCTGCTGCCGCTCGGCGCGTGCGTCCTGCTCGTCGTGGGCCTCTTCGTCATGATCCTGAGCGGGTGGGCCGTACCGCTCGGCATGATCTTCCTGCTGACCCTCGTCGTGACCCCGCTCGCGGCCTGGCTGTACGTCCTGTTCGCCTTCGCCCCGGCGATCGCGTCCCTGGAGACGGCGGGCCCGCTCCAGGCGCTGCGCCGCTCCGTACGCCTGGTCCGCGGCGCCTGGTGGCGCACGTTCGGCATCTCGCTGCTCGCCGGGGTCATCGTGGCCGTCGCGTCCATGGCGGTGCGTCTCCCCCTGCAGTTCGCCATGCCGGACCCGCCCCCGGTGGACCCGGACAGCTCCACCTCCACGGTCCTGCTGGACCAACTGAGCTCCCAGGTCGGCCTGTACGCCCTGCTCGGCCTGGTCGGCACGCTCATCACGCAGCTGGCCGCCAGCGTGTTCCTGCCCCTGGTGACCGCCGTGCTCTACATCGACCGACGCATCCGCAAGGAGGGCCTGGCGCACACGCTGGCGCAGGCCGCGCCGGTTCAGCCGTACGCCCCGCAGAGCCCGTGAAAACAGTTCGGCCCCCCGCGCGGTGAGCGCGGGGGGCCGAATCAGTGGTCGCCTCAGACGTTGAACCCGAGCGCGCGAAGCTGCTCGCGGCCGTCGTCCGTGATCTTGTCCGGGCCCCACGGCGGCATCCAGACCCAGTTGATCCGGAGCTCGTTGACGATGCCGTCGGTGGCGGACTTCGCCTGGTCCTCGATGACGTCCGTCAGCGGGCAGGCCGCCGACGTGAGCGTCATGTCGATCGTGGCGATGTTCGCGTCGTCGACGTGAATGCCGTAGATCAGGCCGAGGTTGACGACGTCGATGCCCAGCTCGGGGTCGACCACGTCGTACAGCGCCTCGCGGACCTCTTCTTCGGAGGCCGGCTTGGTCAGGGTCTCGTTCTCGCTCATGCGGTCTTCCTCTCAGCGACGTCGTCGGTACCGAGTGCCTGTGCCGTCGCGTCCTTCCACGCCATCCAGCTCAGCAGAGCACACTTCACACGCGCCGGGTACTTCGAGACCCCGGCGAACGCGACGGCGTCCTCCAGGACCTCCTCCATCGCGTCGTCCGGCTCCAGCTTGCCCTTGGACTGCATCAGCTCCAGGAACACCGCCTGGATCTTCTGCGCGTCCGCGAGCTCCTTGCCGACCAGCAGGTCGTTCAGGACGGATGCGCTGGCCTGGCTGATGGAGCAGCCCTGGCCCTCGTACGAAACGTCGGCGATCGTCGACCCGTCGTACTTCACGCGCAGCGTGATCTCGTCGCCGCACGTCGGGTTGACGTGGTGCACCTCGGCGTCGCCGTCGCGCAGACCGCGCCCGTGAGGGTGCTTGTAGTGGTCCAGGATGACTTCCTGGTACATCGAATCCAGCTTCACGTTCCCAGCCAGCCCCTCAGCCGAAGAAGTTCCGTACGTGCTCCAGGCCGTCGATCAGCGCGTCGATCTCGCCGGGCGTGGAGTACAGATAGAACGACGCTCGCGTCGTCGCAGGAATTCCGTAACGGAGGCAGACGGGGCGGGCGCAGTGGTGACCCACGCGGACCGCGATGCCTTCCTCGTCCAGGACCTGGCCGACGTCGTGCGGGTGGATGTCGCCGAGCGTGAAGGAGATAGCGGCGCCGCGGTCCTCGGCCGAGGCCGGACCGATGATCCGGAGGTCGGGGACCTCCAGGAGGCGCTTGACCGCGTACTCGGTGATCGCGTGCTCATGAGCGGCGATCTTGTCCATGCCGATCGCGGAGAGGTAGTCCACGGCCGCGCCCAGGCCGACGGCCTGGGAGACCGGGGGCGTGCCCGCCTCGAACTTGTGCGGCGCGGGAGCGTAGGTCGACGAGCTCATCGACACGGTCTCGATCATCTCGCCGCCACCGAGGAACGGCGGCAGGTCCTCCAGGAGCTCCTGCCGTCCCCACAGCACGCCGATGCCCGTCGTGGCCAGCATCTTGTGGCCGGTGAAGGCCACGAAGTCGGCCTGCAGCGCCTGCACGTCGAGCACCATGTGCGGGGCGGCCTGCGAGGCGTCGATGAGGACGAGCGCACCGACCTCCTGCGCACGGCGGACGATCGCCTCGACGGGGTTGACCGTGCCCAGGATGTTCGAGACCAGGACGAAGGAGACGATCTTCGTCTTCTCCGTGATGATCTCGTTGATGTTGGACAGGTCGAGCCGGCCGTCGTCCGTGAGACCGAACCACTTCAGCTTCGCGCCCGTGCGCTGCGAGAGCAGCTGCCACGGCACGATGTTGGAGTGGTGCTCCATCTCCGTGATGACGATCTCGGTCTCGTGGTCCACGCGGTAGGGCTCGTCGGCCCAGCCGAGCATGTTGGCCACGAGGTTGAGCGACTCCGAGGCGTTCTTCGTGAAGATCACCTCGTCGCGGCTCGGCGCGTTGATGAACGCGGCGACCTTGTCACGGGCGCCCTCGTAGAGCTCCGTGGCCTCCTCCGCGAGGACGTGCACTCCGCGGTGGACGTTGGCGTTGTGCTTCTCGTAGTACTCGTTGAGTACGTCGAGCACCTGGCGCGGCGTCTGCGACGTGGCCGCGTTGTCCAGGTAGACCAGCTTCTTGCCGTCGTGGATCGTGCGATCCAGGATCGGGAAGTCCTTGCGGATCGCCTCGGTGTCGAGGAGGCCGGTGAGCCCCTGGTGGGCCACTGTCACGCGGATACGCCACCCTTCGTGTATGCCTCGTAGCCCTCGGCCTCGAGCTTGTCGGCGAGCTCGGCGCCGCCGGACTCGGCGATGCGGCCGTTCGCGAAGACGTGCACGAAGTCGGGCTTGATGTAGCGCAGGATGCGCGTGTAGTGCGTGATCAACAGGGTGCCGACCTCACCGGTCTCGCGGACGCGGTTGACGCCGTCCGAGACCTGGCGCAGGGCGTCGACGTCCAGGCCGGAGTCCGTCTCGTCGAGGATCGCGATCTTCGGCTTGAGGAGCTCCATCTGGAGGATCTCGTGGCGCTTCTTCTCACCGCCGGAGAAGCCCTCGTTCACGTTGCGCTCGGCGAAGGCCGGGTCCATCTGGAGCGTCTCCATCGCGGACTTGACCTCCTTCACCCAGGTGCGCAGCTTGGGGGCCTCGCCGCGGATCGCCGTCGCCGACGTACGCAGGAAGTTGGAGACCGAGACGCCGGGGACCTCGACCGGGTACTGCATGGCCAGGAACATGCCGGCGCGGGCGCGCTCGTCGACGGACATCTCCAGGACGTCCTCGCCGTCGAGGGTGACGGTGCCCTGCGTGATCGTGTACTTGGGGTGACCCGCGATGGAGTAGGCGAGAGTCGACTTGCCGGAGCCGTTCGGGCCCATGATGGCGTGCGTCTCGCCCTGCTTCACGGTGAGATCGACACCCTTGAGGATTTCCTTGGTGCCGTTCTCGACCTCGACGGTGACGTGCAGGTCGTGGATTTCAAGCGTTGCCATGTGCCTCAGGACTCCTGGGTGACGGAGACGAGCACATCGTCCCCTTCGATCTTTACGGGGTATACGGGGACGGGGCGCGTCGCGGGGAGGCCGGACGGCTTGCCGGTGCGCAGGTCGAAGCTGGAACCGTGCAGCCAGCACTCGATCTGACAGTCCTCCACCTCTCCCTCGGAGAGGGAGACGTTCGCGTGCGAGCAGATGTCGTGGATCGCGAACACCTCGCCCTCGGTGTTGACGACCGAGACCGGCGTGCCGTCGAGTTCCACCCGCTTCGGGGTGTCCTCCGCCAGCTCGCTCAGGCCACAGGCGCGTACGTATGTCATGCCGCCGATGCCTCCAGCTCCTCTTCGATCTTGGTGAGGAGGCGCTCTTCGACGTCGGGCAGGCCGATCTGCTGGATCAGCTCCGCGAAGAACCCGCGGACGACCAGGCGGCGCGCCTCGCCCTCCGGGATACCGCGCGACTGCAGGTAGAAGAGCTGCTCGTCGTCGAAGCGGCCGGTCGCCGAGGCGTGTCCGGCGCCGACGATCTCGCCGGTCTCGATCTCGAGGTTCGGCACGGAGTCGACGCGGGCGCCGTCGGTCAGAACCAGGTTGCGGTTCATCTCGTACGTGTCCGTGCCCTCGGCGGCGGCCTCGATGAGGACGTCGCCGATCCACACCGCGTGGGCGTCGTCGCCCTGGAGCGCGCCCTTGTAGACGACGTTCGACTTGCAGTGCGGCTGGTTGTGGTCGACCAGGAGGCGGTGCTCCTGGTGCTGGCCGGCGTCCGTGACGTACAGACCGATGAGCTCGGCCTCGCCGCCCGGGCCCGCGTACTCGACGCGGGGGTGCAAGCGGACGAGGTCGCCGCCGAAGGTCACGACGACCGACTTGAAGGTGGCGTCCCGGCCGATCAGCGCGTTGTGCTGGGCGACGTGGACGGTCTTCTCGTCCCAGTCCTGGACCGAGACGACGGTCAGCTTGGCGCCGTCGCCGACGATGAAGTCGACGTTGGCGGCCAGCACGGCGTCACCGGTGTGGTCGATGACGACCAGCGCCTCGGCGAACGCGCCGAGCTCGATGACCTGGTGCGCGAAGGCGGTGCCGCCCTCGCCGTGCACGGCGATCCGGATCGGCTCGGTGAGGACCGTCTCCTTGGGCACGGACACGACCGAGGCCTTCTCGAAGGACGTGTACGCCTGCGCGGCGACGCGGTCGACGGGCTTGCCCGCCTTGCCGACGCGCGCGTCGTCACGGCCGACGGTCTCCTGGATCACGCCGGCCGGGGCCGTCACCTCGACGCGGATGCCGCCGGTGGCGACCGCCGTACCGTCGTGCAGCCCGCGCAGGCGCTCCAGCGGCGTGAACCGCCACTCCTCCTCGCGACCCTGGGGGACCGGGAAGTCGGCCACGTCGAAGGACGGGGGCGCGCTCATGCGGGTGGCGACGGTGGACTCGGCGGCCACCGCGATGGACCCGGCGGTCGTGGACCCCACGGGGATGTTCTGAGCCTCAGCCATGGCTGTCGTCGTGCTCTCTCTCTGCGTAAGAAATCTGCTCGCTACGGGGGACGCGGCCGGTCTTAACCGACCGAACCCTCCATCTGCAGCTCGATCAGCCGGTTCAGCTCCAGGGCGTACTCCATGGGGAGCTCCTTGGCGATCGGCTCGACGAAGCCGCGCACGATCATCGCCATGGCCTCGAACTCCGTCAGACCGCGGCTCATCAGGTAGAAGAGCTGGTCGTCCGAGACCTTGGAGACGGTCGCCTCGTGGCCCATGGACACGTCGTCCTCGCGGACGTCCACGTAGGGGTACGTGTCGGAGCGGGAGATCGTGTCGACGAGCAGTGCGTCGCAGAGCACGTTCGACTTCGATCCGGCCGCGCCCTCGCCGATCTCGACGAGACCGCGGTAGGAGGTGCGGCCACCGCCACGCGCCACGGACTTCGAGACGATGTTGGAGGACGTGTTGGGCGCCATGTGGACCATCTTGGAACCGGCGTCCTGGTGCTGGCCCTCGCCCGCGAAGGCGATGGACAGCGTCTCGCCCTTGGCGTGCTCGCCCATCAGGTAGACGGCGGGGTACTTCATCGTCACCTTGGAGCCGATGTTGCCGTCGATCCACTCCATGGTCGCGCCCTCGTACGCCACGGCGCGCTTGGTGACCAGGTTGTAGACGTTGTTCGACCAGTTCTGGATCGTCGTGTAGCGGCAGCGGCCGCCCTTCTTCACGATGATCTCGACGACCGCGGAGTGCAGGGAGTCCGACTTGTAGATCGGCGCCGTGCAGCCCTCGACGTAGTGAACGTAGGCGTCCTCGTCGACGATGATCAGCGTGCGCTCGAACTGGCCCATGTTCTCCGTGTTGATACGGAAGTAGGCCTGGAGCGGGATCTCGACCTGCACGCCCTTGGGGACGTAGATGAACGAGCCACCGGACCACACGGCGGTGTTCAGCGACGCGAACTTGTTGTCGCCGACCGGGATGACCGTGCCGAAGTACTCCTTGAAGAGCTCCGGGTGCTCCTTCAGCGCCGTGTCGGTGTCCATGAAGATGACGCCCTGCTCCTCCAGGTCCTCACGGATCTGGTGGTAGACGACCTCGGACTCGTACTGGGCCGCGACACCGGCGACGAGGCGCTGCTTCTCCGCCTCGGGGATGCCGAGCTTGTCGTACGTGCTCTTGATGTCCTCGGGCAGGTCCTCCCAGGACGTCGCCTGCTTCTCCGTGGACCGCACGAAGTACTTGATGTTGTCGAAGTCGATGCCCGACAGGTCCGAGCCCCAGTTGGGCATCGGCTTCTTGCCGAAGAGCCGCAGGCCCTTGAGGCGCAGCTTCGTCATCCACTCGGGCTCGGACTTCTTCGCCGAGATGTCCTTGACGACGTCCTCGTTGATGCCGCGCTTGGCGGAGGCCCCGGCCACGTCGGAGTCGGCCCAGCCGTATTCGTACGTGCCCAGACCCTCGAGTTCGGGGTGGGCAGTCTCCGTGGGGAGCGTCATGCGGGGTTCCTCCCGGCCGTGCTTGCGGATGCGTTGTCAGTGGTCTGTGTGGGCTGTGGGGCGTTGCGGGGGATGAAGGTCGTGCAGACGCCGTCGCCGTGGGCGATGGTGGCGAGCCGCTGGACGTGCGTCCCCAGGAGGGCGGAGAAGATCTCCGTCTCCGCCTCACAAAGTTGTGGGTACTGCTCGGCGACGTGGGCGACCGGGCAGTGGTGCTGGCAGAGCTGCTCGCCCACCGGCGCGCTGCGAGCCGTAGCAGCGTACCCGTCGGCGGTCAACGCCTTCGCGAGAGCCTCCGTGCGCTGCTCGGGGGGCGCCGCGTCGATCGCCTTGCGGTAGGCCACGGCCTGGGCGGCCATGCGCTCGCGGGCGAATTCGACGACCGCTCCTTCGCCGTGCCGCTCGCTGATCCAGCGCAGGGCGTCGGCGGCCAGTTTGTCGTACGACTGGTCGAAGGCGTCCCGGCCGCAGTCGGTGAGCGCGAAGACCTTGGCGGGGCGGCCGCGCGTCCGCGCTCCGTAGATCCGCTGCTCGCGGGGCTCGACGACGTTCTCATGGGCGAGGGTGTCGAGGTGCCGGCGGACGGCGGCCTGGGTCAGACCGAGGCGTGCGGCGAGGTCGGCCACCGTGGAGGGGCCGTGGTCCAGGATGGAGCGCGCGACCCGGTTGCGCGTAGACCGCTCCCCGGTCGCGAGTTCCTCCTGCGGAGCCTCGCCAACGTTTTTCACAACGCCATTGTTGCGTAATTCCTCAGAGCCTGACAACCCGCGTCCGGATCACGGTCCGGTGCGCTGCATCACTTAGGCATACCTAAGCTGACCTGCGGAAATGATCACTGATCGATCAAATCGGTGGCGCGCGACGGCCTGCGGGAGGAGACTCCCTGACCATGCCTACACCCCCTCCCACCGGCCCTTTGTGTACCCGCGCGTCCCTCGCCGACGACCTCCGCGAGCTCGGTGTGAGCCCCGGTGAGACCCTCCTCGTGCACTCCTCGCTGAGCGCCCTGGGCTGGGTCAGCGGCGGCCCGGTCGCCGCCGTCCAGGCACTTCTGGACGCACTGGGCCAAAAGGGCACCCTGGTCGTCCCCACGCAGTCCAGCGACAACTCCGACCCGGCCGAGTGGGGAAACCCGCCCGTGCCCGAGTCCTGGTGGCCGGAGATCCGCGCCTCCATCCCCGCGTACGACCCGCGCACCGCCCCCACGCGCGGCGTGGGCGTGATCCCCGAGACCGTACGGACCTGGCCCGGCGCCCTGCGCAGCGCGCACCCCCAGACCTCCTTCGCCGCGGTCGGCCCCCGCGCCCAGGCGCTCCTGGAGGGCCACGCGCTCGACTGCCGCCTGGGCGAGCGCAGCCCGCTGGCCCGCCTGGAGGAATCGGGCGCCCGGGTGCTGCTGCTCGGCGCGGGCTTCGACTCCTGCACCTCCTTCCACCTGGCCGAGTACCGGCTCCCCGCCCCCGAGGTGGCGAACTCCTTCGCGGTCATGACCCCGGAGGGACGCCGCTGGACGACCGTGCGCGAGCCCTCCATCTCCGAGGAGCGCTTCGACGAGCTCGGCGCGGACTTCGAGCGGGACCGCCCCGTGGTGCGCGGCACGGTGGGCGCGGCGACGGCCCGGCTCTTCCCGGTGGCCGACGCGGTCGCGTACGCGCAGAGGTGGCTGGAGACCCACCGCTCACGGGCGGAGTGGGTCGGTCGGCAGCCCCCCGCCCGCGGCCCTGTTTCCCCTCTCTAGACTTCC
The DNA here is from genome assembly GCF_055585065.1 of Streptomyces sp. NPDC054047. Classification (NCBI taxonomy): domain Bacteria; kingdom Bacillati; phylum Actinomycetota; class Actinomycetes; order Kitasatosporales; family Streptomycetaceae; genus Streptomyces; species Streptomyces sp. NPDC054047. The sequence continues at coordinate 152,527 of NZ_JBVJKV010000001.1, forward strand.
CGCCATGGGAAATGAGTCCGTCGTCCAGGTCACCGGCCTGGTCAAGCGGTACGGCAAGAAGACCGCGGTGGACGGCCTCGACCTCCGGGTCCGCGCGGGCACCGTCACCGCGGTCCTGGGCCCGAACGGCGCCGGGAAGACCACCACGATCGAGACCTGCGAGGGCTACCGCAGGCCGGACGCGGGCACGGTCCGCGTCCTGGGCCTCGACCCGGTCCGCGAGGCCGGCCCGCTGCGGCCCCGCATCGGCGTGATGCTCCAGTCCGGCGGCGTCTACTCCGGGGCCCGCGCCGACGAGATGCTGCGCCACATGGCCAAGCTGCACGCGCACCCGCTGGACGTGGGCGCGCTGATCGAGCGCCTGGGCCTGGAGAGCTGCGGCCGCACCACCTACCGGCGCCTGTCCGGCGGCCAGCAGCAGCGCCTGGCCCTCGCGATGGCCGTGGTCGGACGGCCCGATCTCGTCTTCCTGGACGAGCCGACCGCGGGCCTCGACCCGCAGGCACGCCGGGCCACCTGGGATCTCGTACGCGATCTGCGCACCGACGGCGTCAGCGTCATCCTCACCACGCACCACATGGACGAGGCCGAGCAGCTCGCCGACGAGGTCGCGATCATCGACGCGGGCAAGGTCATCGCCGAGGGCACCCCCGAGGAGCTGTGCCGCGGCGGCGCCGAGAACACCTTGCGCTTCTCCGGCCGCCCCGGACTCGACGTCGCCTCGCTCCTCAAGGCGCTCCCGCCGGACTCGGCCGCGGCCGAACTCACCCCGGGGGCCTACCGCGTGAGCGGCACGGTCGACCCGCAGTTGCTCGCCACGGTCACCTCCTGGTGCGCCCAGCACGGCGTGATGCCGGAGAAGATCGCCGTCGAACGCCACACCCTGGAAGACGTCTTCCTGGAGCTCACAGGCAAGGAGCTGCGCGGATGAGCGCCGCCGGTACGTACACGCCGAAGCCGGGCGCCGCCCCGCTCCCCCGCATGATCGCCGCGCAGGCGGCGCTCGAGACGAAGATGCTGCTGCGCAACGGCGAACAGCTGCTGCTCACCGTCGTCATCCCCACGCTCCTGCTCGTCCTGTTCAGCGCGGTAGACATCGTCGACACGGGTGACGGCAAGGCGGTCGACTTCCTCGCGCCCGGCATCCTGGCCCTCGCCGTGATGTCGACGGCGTTCACCGGGCAGGCCATCGCCACGGGCTTCGAGCGCCGCTACGGAGTCCTGAAGCGGCTCGGCGCGTCCCCGCTGCCCCGCTGGGCCCTGATGGCCGCGAAGACGCTGTCGGTCCTGGTCACCGAGGTCCTGCAGATCGCGCTCCTGACGGTGATCGCCTTCGCGCTCGGCTGGTCGCCGCACGGCAACCCCTTCGCCGTACTGCTCCTCCTGATCCTCGGCACCGCGGCCTTCTCCGGCCTCGGCCTGCTGATGGCGGGCACCCTGAAGGCGGAGGCGACCCTGGCCGCCGCGAACCTGGTCTTCCTGCTCCTGCTGGTCGGCGGCGGCGTCATCGTGCCGCTGGACAAGTTCCCGGACGCGGCCCAGTCGGTGCTCGGCCTGCTGCCCATCTCGGCCCTCTCGGACGGCCTGCGGGACGTGCTCCAGCACGGCGCGGGGATGCCGTGGGGAGACCTCGCGATCCTGGCGGTCTGGGCGGTGTTGGGGCTCGGGGCGGCGGGCAGGTTCTTCCGCTGGGAGTAGCCGCGGCACCGGGGCGGCGTAAGGCGCGTCACAGAAGCTGCGGATACGTCCCCCTCGTGAAGCCGTGCACAAGCGGACCCCTACGATGGTCCCCGTGCCAAACGTGACCCGAGCCGACGCCGTCTCCGCCGTGCGCAACCCGCTCGCCTTCATCGCCGAACGCTGGACCCCGCAGCAGCGGACCGTCCGGCACGCCGCCCTCATCTCGCTCGCGATGACGGTGTGCATCGTGGTCACCGGCGGCGCCGTCCGGCTGACCGGCTCGGGCCTGGGCTGCCCGACCTGGCCCAAGTGCACCGACGAGTCCCTGACGGCCACCCACGAGATGGGTTTCCACGGGTACATCGAGTTCGGCAACCGCATGCTGACGTACGTCCTGTGCGCGGCCGTCGGCTGGGCGATCATCACGGCGCGCTCGCAGAAGCCGATGCGACGCAGCCTCACGCGCCTGGGCTGGGTCCAGTTCTGGCTGGTCATGGGCAACGCCGTGCTCGGCGGCATCGTGGTCCTGGTCGGCCTGAACCCGTACACGGTCGCGGCGCACTTCCTGCTCTCCACCGCCCTGATCGCGGTCGCCGTCACGATGTGGCAGCGCACCCGCGAGGGCGACGGCGACGCTCGCCCGCTGGTCGGCAAGGCCGTGGCGCAGCTCGTGTGGTTCCTGGTCGCGGCGTCCGTGCTGCTCATCGCGGTCGGCACCGTCGTGACGGGCTCCGGGCCGCACGCCGGCGACTCCAGCGAGGTGCCGCGCATGGGCTTCGACTGGGAGACGGTGAGCAAGCTGCACGCCGTGCTCGCCTGGATCGTGGTGACGCTGACGTTCGCCCTATGGTTCGTCCTCAAGGCCGTCGACGCCCCCAAGGGTCCCCTGCACCGCACCCGCGACCTGTTCCTGATCCTGCTCGCCCAGGGCGCGATCGGCTACGTCCAGTACTTCACTGACCTGCCCGAGGTCCTGGTCGGCCTGCACATGTTCGGCTCGTGCGTGGTGTGGATCGCCGTGATGCGCGTCCTGCTCTCGCTGCGCGAACGCCCCTCCGGCACCGCCGAAGTGCCGTCCCAGACGGGCGGCTCCCAGCTGTCCTCCGTCTGAGGAGTCCGCTCGGTCCGCGGGGTCCGTGGCCGCGAGCCGTCAGCCGTCAGCCGTCCGAAAGGCCGTACACGCGCCGTGCGTTACCCGCCGCGACGAGCCCGGCCACCCGCTGCGCGTCCGGCAGCGACCACGCCCCCTCCGTGACCCACCCGCCGAGCACGCGCCCCAGCGCCTCCCCGAAGAGCCGCGCTCCCACCACGTGCAGCTCGGGAAGCCCGTGCGCGCCGCTGGAGAACAGCAGCTTGCCGAAGGGGGCCAGCTCCAGGATCTCCGCGAGCACGGCCGCCGCGCGGGCCCCCGTGCGCACCAGGGCGGGCCCCAGATCGGCGTACACGTGCGGGAAGAGGGCCGCGAGGTCCGCTGCGTTGCGGTGGTACGGATAGCCGTGCAGCAGGACCAGATCGGTGCCGAGCCCCGCGGTCGCCCGCGCGAAACCGCCGAAGTAGCCCTGCGGATCACCGGCCCCCGCGTGCAGTTGCAGCGGACGTCCCGACGCGACGGCGATCCACAGCAGATGCCTCAGCAGTACGGGGTCCTGGAGCGCCCCGCCCACCTGCCGCCGGGCCAGCCAGCGGTCCGCCGCGCCCCGCACCTCGCCGGGACCCGGCGGTTCGGGGGCCAGGGCGAGACTGCGCCGCACGCCCGCCACGGAGGTGAAGGCGACGGCGTTCGCGGCGGCCGCGTGCACGGACTCGGCGAGATTGGCGAGGAACGAGTCGACGGTGCCGGAGGTGTCGGCCACCTGTTCGGCCAGTAATTCCAGGCGGACGATCTCATGCGCGTCGGCGTCGCCGGTGGAGGCCATCTCGCCCGGCCCGGTCAGATCGCCGGGCAGCCCCGTGTCGACGAGATACGTCGTGATGCCGCTCCCCCGCAGCAGCCGCCGCCCCGACTCAAGCACGCCCAGTTCGCGCCGGCGGGCGAGATAGCGGGCGGGCGGGCAGTGCGGTTCGAGGCCGAGCAGCGGCGGGCACCAGCGGCGTACGGCGAAGCCCGTCTGGGTGTCGAAGAAGGTGGTGCCGGGCGCGGGCGGTCCCTCGCCGCGGCCGAGGTGGGCCTCGAAGGTGCCGAGGCCCAGCTCCGTACGCAGCACACCATGGCAGTACTGGTCCACCAGGGACGGCGTCTCGATCATCCGGGCTCCCTGTAGGCGGACCGTGCTCCTTACGGTCCTAACGGGTGACCCGGGCGTCAGGTGTTGCTTTCGGCCAGTCCGTCCGCGACGGACTCAGCCGTTGCTCGGGCCGCCGAGCTGAATGCCCGCCATGCGGGACCACTCGTAGGGGCCGGTCTTCACCTTCGCCGCGAAGTCGCCGTCGAAGTCCTCGTGGACGGTGACCCCGGCCTTCTCGACGGCGCTCTGCGCGATCGCGTAGGTGGGCGCCACCAGGTCGCCCCAGCCGCCGTCCTCGCCGACCAGGACGATGCGGGTGCCCTCGTGCCCGATGTACGCGACCTGCGCCTCGGCACCGCCGTGCGCCTGGGCGAAGGAACCGATCTGCTTGGCCAGCTTGGCCGCCTTCTTCTCCGCGCGGGCGGCCTGCTTGCTGTCCTCAACCTGCTGCGTCTCTGCCATAGCCAGGATGCTACCGACGGGTAGATCAACTGGCGACGGGCGGGGCACGTGGCGTTCAACACCAGATGCCCCGCCCGTCGGCGAGTCAGGAACCGCTATGCGCGGAGTCAGCGGAGGAAGGGATCCACCGCGACCGCCACGAACAGCAGCGAGACGTAGGTGATCGACCAGTGGAACAGCCGCATCTCCTTGAGCTTGCCGCCCGTGACCTCGGCCTTGGCGCGGTTCTGCAGGCCGTGCGCCTCCCACAGCCACCAGCCGCCGGTCACGAAGGCCACCACCGTGTAGAACCAGCCGGTGTAGCCGAGCGGCTGGAGCAGCAGCGAGACGGCGACCATCACCCAGCTGTAGAGGACGATCTGACGCGCGACCACTTTGTTCGACGCGACGACCGGCAGCATCGGCACGCCCACGCGGGCGTAGTCGTCCTTGACCTTCATGGACAGCGGCCAGTAGTGCGGCGGCGTCCAGAAGAACATGACGAGGAAGAGGATGACCGGCGCCCACGACATGGAGTTGGTGACCGCTGACCAGCCGATGAGCACCGGCATGCAGCCCGCGATGCCGCCCCAGACGATGTTCTGCGAGGTCCGGCGCTTCAGGATCATCGTGTAGACGACCACGTAGAAGAGCAGGGCGCCCAGAGCGAGCCAGGCGGACAGCCAGTTGACGACGAGGCCGAACAGCAGCGTGGAGGCGATCGCGAGCGCGATGCCGAAGACGAGGCACTCGCGCGGGCTGACCATCCCCGTGACCAGCGGCCGCTGGGACGTACGGTCCATCAGCGCGTCGATGTCCCGGTCGATGTACATGTTGAGCGCGTTGGCGCCACCCGCCGACAGGTAGCCGCCGAGGCAGGTCACGAAGACCAGCCAGAGATCGGGCACCCCCTGTTCGGCGAGGAACATCACCGGAACGGTGGTGATCAGGAGGAGCTCGATGATTCGCGGCTTGGTCAGCGCCACGAACGCCATGACACGGGCCCCGAGCGGCCGGTGGCTTGGGCTAGAGCTCGTCCCAATTGCTCCCGCTGGACGGGATTCAACGGCCGTCACGCACACCCCTGACAGAGACTTCCCAGCAAGCCGCGTCGGACGTTCAGACATGAAGATCCGGTAAAGGCTCGCGCGTACCACGCCACTGTAGACGTTGCCCATACCTCGCCCTTCGCGGGGGTGGGGTCGTGTTGAGCAGCGTGTTGGACCGCCCGAAACGCGGCCCGACACCCGTTCAGATGAGCGGTCCGGCACTCGTTCTGAGAGTCCAGATGAGCGGCCCGCGGATCACATGGTGAACACCGTGGATCCCTTTCGGGAGGCGGATACCGGCGCACCCCGGCACTCTGGAATGACTCGAAAAAATGCACGTCTTTACAGCGGTAGGCTCGACATCGGCCGGTGGGATCTACATCGCCGGCATTCGACATGTGGAGAGGAGCCCTGACTCAGGGTGAGCACCAAGCCGACCACCACAGACCTCGAGTGGACCGAACTGGACCAGCGGGCTGTTGATACTGCCCGCGTCCTGGCCATGGACTCCGTACAGAAGGTCGGCAACGGCCATCCGGGTACGGCCATGAGCCTCGCGCCTGCCGCGTACACCCTCTTCCAGAAGGTGATGCGGCACGACCCCGCGGACGCCGAGTGGACCGGGCGCGACCGGTTCGTTCTTTCCGCGGGCCACTCGTCCCTGACCCTCTACATCCAGCTCTACCTGGCCGGCTTCGGCCTGGAGCTCGATGACCTGAAGGCCTTCCGCACCTGGGGCTCGAAGACCCCCGGCCACCCGGAGTACGGGCACACCACGGGCGTGGAGACGACGACGGGCCCCCTCGGCCAGGGCGTCGCGAACGCCGTGGGCATGGCGATGGCCGCCCGTTACGAGCGTGGCCTGTTCGACCCGGAGACCGCCGCCGGCGAGTCGCCGTTCGACCACCACATCTTCGCGATCGCGGGTGACGGCTGTCTCCAGGAGGGCATCTCCGGCGAGGCGTCGTCGCTGGCCGGGCACCAGAAGCTCGGCAACCTCGTGCTGCTGTGGGACGACAACCACATCTCCATCGAGGGCGACACCGAGACCGCGGTCTCCGAAGACACCATGAAGCGGTACGAGGCCTACGGCTGGCACGTCCAGCGCGTGGAGCCCAAGGAGAACGGCGACCTCGACCCGGCCGCCCTCTACAAGGCGATCCAGGCCGCGAAGGCGGAGACGGAGCGCCCCTCCTTCATCGCCATGCGCTCGATCATCGCCTGGCCCGCGCCGAACGCGCAGAACACCGAGGCCGCGCACGGCTCGGCGCTCGGCGACGAAGAGGTCGCGGCCACCAAGCGCGTCCTCGGCTTCGACCCGGAGCAGACCTTCGAGGTCTCGGACGAGGTCCTCGCGCACACCCGTGCGGCCCACGACCGCGGCACTGACGCCAAGGCCGCGTGGGAGAAGAGCTTCGCCGCCTGGCGCACCGCCAACGCCGAGCGCGCCGCCGAGTTCGACCGCATCGCCGCGGGCGAGCTCCCGCAGGGCTGGGAGGAGAAGCTCCCGGTCTTCGAGGCGGGCAAGGGCGTCGCGACGCGTGCCGCGTCCGGCAAGGTCCTGCAGGCGCTCGGCGCGGTGATCCCCGAGCTGTGGGGCGGCTCCGCCGACCTCGCGGGCTCGAACAACACCACGATCGACAAGACGTCGTCGTTCCTCCCCGTGGGCAACCCGCTGCCGGAGGCCGACCCGTACGGCCGAACGATCCACTTCGGCATCCGCGAGCACTCCATGGCCGCGGAGATGAACGGCATCGCGCTGCACGGCAACACCCGCATCTTCGGCGGCACCTTCCTGGTGTTCTCCGACTACATGCGCAACGCCGTCCGGCTGTCCGCGCTGATGCACCTTCCGGTGACGTACGTGTGGACGCACGACTCCATCGGTCTCGGCGAGGACGGCCCCACGCACCAGCCGGTCGAGCACCTGGCCTCGCTGCGCGCCATCCCGGGCCTGAACGTGGTCCGCCCCGCGGACGCGAACGAGACCGCGATCGTGTGGCGCGAGATCCTCAAGCGCTACACCAAGGAGTTCGGCAAGGGCGCCCCGCACGGCCTCGCGCTGACCCGTCAGGGCGTGCCGACGTACGACCGCGAGGTCACCGAAGGCGCGGTCAAGGGCGGTTACGTCCTGTTCGAGGCCGACGGCGGCAAGCCCGAGGTCGTCCTCATCGGCACCGGCTCCGAGGTGCAGCTCGCCGTCGAGGCGCGCGAGCAGCTCCAGGCGGCGGGCGTGCCCACGCGCGTCGTCTCGATGCCGTGCGTCGAGTGGTTCGAGGCGCAGGACCAGGGGTACCGCGACAGCGTCCTTCCGCCGTCCGTCAAGGCGCGCGTGGCGGTCGAGGCGGGCATCGGCCTGACCTGGCACCGCTTCGTGGGCGACGCCGGGCGCATCGTCTCGCTGGAGCACTTCGGTGCATCGGCCGACGGCAAGGTGCTGTTCCGCGAGTTCGGGTTCACCGCCGACGCCGTCGCATCGGCCGCCCGGGAATCGATCGACGCCGCTCAGCGCTGACGCCGACATACGACCAAGTAGGAGATGTAATCCTCATGACAGACGCACTCAAGCGCCTCTCCGACGAAGGCGTCGCGATCTGGCTGGACGACCTGTCGCGCAAGCGGATCACGTCCGGCAACCTCGCCGAGCTGATCGACCAGAGCCACGTCGTGGGTGTCACCACGAACCCGTCGATCTTCCAGAAGGCGATCAGCAGCGGTGACGGTTACGAGCAGCAGCTCGCCGACCTCGCCGCCCGCAAGGTCACCGTCGAAGAGGCCATCCGCATGATCACGACGGCGGACGTCCGTGACGCCGCCGACATCCTGCGCCCGGTCTTCGACGCGACGGGCGGCCAGGACGGCCGTGTGTCGATCGAGGTCGACCCGCGCCTGGCGCACAACACCGAGGCGACCATCGCCGAGGCCAAGCAGCTCGCGTGGCTGGTGGACCGTCCGAACACGCTCATCAAGATCCCGGCGACGAAGGCGGGCCTGCCCGCGATCACCGAGGTCATCGGCAAGGGCATCAGCGTGAACGTGACGCTGATCTTCTCGCTCGAGCGCTACCGCGAGGTCATGGACGCGTACGTGGCGGGCCTGGAGAAGGCGAAGGCCGCCGGCCTGGACCTCTCCAAGATCCACTCGGTGGCGTCCTTCTTCGTGTCCCGCGTGGACACCGAGATCGACAAGCGCCTGGACGCGCTCGGCACGGACGAGGCCAAGGCCGTCAAGGGCAAGGCCGCGCTGGCCAACGCCCGCCTGGCCTACGAGGCGTACGAGGAGGTCTTCTCCTCCGACCGCTGGGCCGCGCTCGACAAGGCGCAGGGCAACAAGCAGCGTCCGCTGTGGGCCTCGACCGGCGTCAAGGACCCGGCGTACAAGGACACCCTGTACGTCGACGACCTGGTCGCGCCGAACACGGTCAACACGATGCCGGAGGCGACCCTCGAGGCCACCGCCGACCACGGCCAGATCACGGGCAACACCGTGGCCGGGACGTACGACGCCTCGCGCGGCGAGATCGAGGCCGTCGAGAAGCTCGGCATCAGCTACGACGACGTGGTGCAGCTGCTCGAGGACGAGGGCGTCGAGAAGTTCGCGGCGTCCTGGAACGACCTGCTCAAGTCCACCGAGGCGGAGCTCAAGCGCCTCACCCCTTCGGAGGGCTGACCATCTTGTCAAGCAGCAATCCGCTGCGTGACGCCGCAGACCGACGGCTCCCGCGTATCGCGGGGCCGTCGGGCCTGGTCATCTTTGGCGTCACGGGCGATTTGTCCCGTAAAAAGCTGATGCCCGCTGTCTACGACCTCGCCAACCGAGGTCTTCTCCCGCCGGGCTTCTCCCTCATCGGTTTCGCCCGCCGCGAGTGGCAGGACGAGGACTTCGCGCAGGAGGTGCACGACGCGGTCAAGCAGCACGCGCGTACGCCCTTCCGCGAGGAGGTCTGGCAGCAGCTCATCCAGGGCATGCGCTTCGTCCAGGGCAACTTCGACGACGACGACGCCTTCGAGCAGCTCAAGGCCACCATCCAGGAGCTCGACAAGGCACAGGGCACGGGCGGCAACTTCGCCTTCTACCTCTCCGTGCCGCCGAAGTTCTTCCCGCAGGTCGTCCAGCAGCTCAAGAAGCACGAGCTGGCGGACGCCCCGCCCGGATCCTGGCGCCGCGCGGTCATCGAGAAGCCCTTCGGACACGACCTGACGTCCGCCAAGGAGCTCAACTCGATCGTGCACGAGGTGTTCGCCCCGGACCAGGTGTTCCGGATCGACCACTACCTCGGCAAGGAGACCGTCCAGAACATCCTGGCGCTCCGCTTCGCCAACCAGATGTTCGAGCCGATCTGGAACCGGTCGTACGTGGACCACATCCAGATCACGATGGCCGAGGACATCGGCATCGGCGGCCGCGCCGGCTACTACGACGGCATCGGCGCCGCCCGTGACGTCATCCAGAACCACCTGCTCCAGCTGATGGCGCTGACCGCCATGGAGGAGCCCGCCTCCTTCGAGGCGGACGCGCTGGTCGCCGAGAAGGCGAAGGTCCTGGGCGCCGTACGGCTGCCCAAGGACCTCGGCGAGAGCACGGTCCGCGGTCAGTACGCCGCGGGGTGGCAGGGCGGCGAGAAGGCCGTCGGCTATCTCCAGGAAGACGGCATCGACCCCAAGTCGAAGACCGACACCTACGCGGCCATCAAGCTGGAGGTGGACAACCGCCGCTGGGCGGGCGTCCCCTTCTACCTGCGCACCGGCAAGCGCCTTGGCCGCCGCGTCACCGAGATCGCGGTCGTCTTCCAGCGGGCGCCCCACTCCCCCTTCGACCACACGGCGACGGAGGAGCTGGGCCAGAACGCGATCGTCATCCGCGTCCAGCCCGACGAGGGCATCACGGTCCGGTTCGGCTCGAAGGTGCCCGGCACCTCGATGGAGATCCGCGACGTGTCGATGGACTTCGCGTACGGCGAGTCCTTCACCGAGTCCAGCCCGGAGGCGTACGAGCGCCTGATCCTGGACGTCCTGCTCGGCGACGCCAACCTCTTCCCGCGCACGGAGGAGGTCGAGCTGTCCTGGAACATCCTCGACCCGATCGAGGAGTACTGGGACAAGCACGGCAAGCCCGCGCAGTATTCGTCCGGCACCTGGGGCCCGACCGAGGCGGACGAAATGCTCGCACGAGACGGACGGAGCTGGCGTCGCCCATGAAGATCGACCTTACGGACACCACGTCCAGCAAGATCAACAAGGCGCTCGTGAAGGGGCGCCGCGCGATCGGCACCCCGGCCGTCGGCATGGTGCTCACCCTCGTCATCGTCACCGACGAGGAGAACGCCTACGACGCCCTGAAGGCCGCCAACGAGGCGTCCCGCGAGCACCCTTCGCGCACCCTGGTCGTCATCAAGCGGGCCGCGCGCTCGCCCCGCGACCGCACGACGTCGCGCCTGGACGCCGAGGTGCGGGTCGGCGCGGACGCGGGCACCGGCGAGACGGTGATCCTGCGCCTCTACGGCGACGTCATCAACCACGCCCAGTCGGTCGTCCTGCCGCTGCTGCTTCCCGACGCCCCCGTGGTCGTGTGGTGGCCGGTCAACGCGCCGCTCAACCCGGCCAAGGACCCCCTTGGCGCGCTCGCCCAGCGCCGCGTCACGGACACGTACGCCGCCGAGCAGCCGATCCACGAGCTGACCGCGCGCGCCGAGGCCTACCACCCCGGCGACACGGACCTGTCCTGGACCCGGATCACCCCGTGGCGCTCGATGCTCGCGGCGGCGCTCGACCAGGTCACCTGCAAGGTGACGTCGGTCGAGGTGGAGGGCGAGGAGTTCAACCCGAGCTGCGAGCTGCTCGCCATGTGGCTCGCGGACCGGCTCTCCGTCCCCGTCAAGCGCTCGCTCTCCGCGGGCCCGGGCCTCACCGGCGTACGCATGGACACCGACTGCGGTCCCATCGTGCTCGGCCGGGCCGACGGCTCGCTGGCCACGCTCTCCATGCAGGGGCAGCCCGACCGCGCGGTGGCGCTCAAGCGCCGCGAGACGGCCGAGCTGATCGCCGAGGAGCTGCGCCGTCTCGACCCGGACGACACCTACGCGTCCGCGCTGCGGTTCGGCGTGGACCGCCTGGGCGAGTCCATCGAGGAGAAGACGGCGCCGACCACCGAGGCGGCTTCGCGGGAGGAGCCCGCCGAGCCCAAGAAGGCGGCGGCGAAGAAGGCTCCGGCCAAGAAGGCGGCGGCCAAGTGAGCGCGGCCCCGCAGCTGGTCGTGCACCGCGACAAGGAGCTGATGGCGCAGGCCGCTGCGGCCCGCCTCATCACGAAGATCGTCGACGCGCAGGCCGCCCGCGGCTACGCGTCGGTGGTCCTCACCGGCGGCCGCAACGGCAACGGCCTGCTTGCGGCGCTGAGTTCCTCCCCGGCGAAGGACGCGATCGACTGGTCGCGCCTGGACCTGTGGTGGGGCGACGAGCGCTTCCTGCCGGACGGCGACCCGGAGCGCAACTACACCCAGGCCAAGGAGGCACTGCTCGACTCGGTGCCCCTCAACCCGGCCCGGGTGCATCCGATGCCCGCGTCGGACGGGGTGTACGAGGTGGACGCGGCGGCCGGGATGTACGCCGCCGAGCTCACCGCGGCCGCGGGGCCCGAGGACCACGGTCCGGTGCCGACGTTCGACGTGCTGATGCTGGGCGTCGGCCCGGACACCCATGTCGCCTCGCTCTTCCCGGAGTTGCCCGCGGTCCGTGAGACGGAGCGGACGGTGGTCGGCGTGCACGGCGCGCCCAAGCCGCCGCCCATCCGCATCACGCTCACGCTCCCGGCGATCCGGTCGGCCCGTGAGGTATGGCTGCTCGCGGCCGGCGAGGACAAGGCGAACGCCGCGGCGATCGCCCTGTCGGGCGCGGGCGAGATACAGGCGCCCGCCGCGGGCGCGTACGGCAGGTCGCGGACGCTGTGGCTGCTCGACGCCGCCGCGGCCTCGCAGCTGCCGCGCGATCTGTATCCGCCGGCTTCTCCCTGAGGGGCTCATACGGCAGTGCGGCCCGGTCCACCTCCACGGTGGACCGGGCCGCACTGTTTTCAGCGGCTCAACGGCCGCGCAGGGTCCGGTACTTGGCGACGAGCGCGGTCGTCGACCCGTCGAGGTCCGGCACGTCCGTGCCCTCGGTCAGGGCGGGCTCGATGCGCTTGGCGAGGACCTTGCCGAGCTCGACGCCCCACTGGTCGAAGGAGTCGATGTTCCACACGGCGCCCTGCACGAACACCTTGTGTTCGTAGAGCGCGATGAGTTGACCGAGAACCGACGGCGTCAGCTCCTTGGCGAGGATCGTCGTCGTCGGGTGGTTGCCCTGGAACGTCTTGTGCGGGACGAGCTCCTCCGGCACACCCTCGGCCCGCACCTCGTCCGGCGTCTTGCCGAAGGCCAACGCCTGCGTCTGGGCGAAGAAGTTGGCCATCAGGAGGTCGTGCTGGGCGACCAGGCCGGGCAGCAGATCGGCGACGGGCTCGGCGAAGCCGATGAAGTCGGCCGGGATCAACTTCGTGCCCTGGTGGATGAGTTGGTAGTACGCGTGCTGGCCGTTGGTGCCCGGCGTGCCCCAGACCACCGGACCCGTCTGCCAGTCGACCGGCTCGCCGTCACGGCCGACGGACTTGCCGTTGGACTCCATGTCCAGCTGCTGGAGATAGGCGGTGAACTTGGAGAGGTAGTGCGAGTACGGCAGGACGGCGTGCGACTGCGCGTCGTGGAAGTTGCCGTACCAGATGCCCAACAGGCCAAGGAGCAGCGGCACGTTGGACTCGGCGGGCGCGGTGCGGAAGTGCTCGTCGACGAGGTGGAAGCCGTCGAGCATCTCGCGGAAGACGTCCGGGCCGATCGCGATCATCAGCGAGAGGCCGATCGCCGAGTCGTACGAGTAACGGCCGCCGACCCAGTCCCAGAACTCGAACATGTTGGCCGTGTCGATGCCGAAGTCGGAGACCTTCTCGGCATTCGTCGACAGGGCCACGAAGTGCTTGGCGACCGCGCTCTGGTCGGCGCGAAGGCCGGTCAGGAGCCAGTCGCGCGCGGAGGTCGCGTTCGTGATCGTCTCGATCGTGGTGAACGTCTTCGAGGCGATGATGAAGAGCGTCTCGGCCGGGTCCAGGTCCCGCACGGCCTCGTGCAGATCGGCGCCGTCGACGTTCGACACGAAGCGCACGGTGAGGTCACGGTCGGTGAAGGACCGGAGCGTCTCGTACGCCATGGCGGGGCCCAGGTCCGAGCCGCCGATGCCGACGTTCACGATGTTCTTGATGCGCTTGCCGGTGTGCCCGGTCCACTCGCCGGAGCGGACCTTGTCCGCGAAGAGGGCCATCTTGTCGAGCACGGCGTGCACGGCCGGCACCACGTTCTCGCCGTCGACCTGGACGTCCGCGTCACGCGGGGCGCGCAGCGCGGTGTGCAGGACGGCGCGGTCCTCGGTGGTGTTGATCTTCTCGCCGCGGAACATGGCGTCCCGCAGGCCGAAGACGTCGGTGGCCGCGGCAAGATCGCGCAGGAGCGTCAGGGTCTCGTCGGTGACGAGGTGCTTGGAGTAGTCGATGTGCAGGTCACCGACCTGGAGTGTGTATCCGGTGCCGCGCGCCGGATCCTTGGCGAACAGCTCACGCAGCTGCACCTCCCCCAGCTGCTCCCGGTGCTTGCTGAGCGCCGCCCATTCGGGCGTCTGGTTGAGCCTGGCGCGGCTTTCTGCGTTCATCTCGGACTTCAGCCTTCTCTCGTACCTGTGTACGTACCTTGCCCCGCTGCACGTTCCAACCTAATTGATCAGGGCCCGGTATGAGATGTCTGCAGCTGTCTGTCCGGACACGTGCCGGTAAACCTCACGTGAAAGCGTGAAAGACGAACTACTCCATGAAAAGCGCAGCGGCCGGACATCCCTGATGTCCGGCCCCATCGCAAGTCCTAGATCTCGCCCCGCAGTTTGGCGAGCGCCTCCGCGAGAATGGCCTCGCCGTCCGCGTCGCTGCGCCGTTCCCGTACGTACGCCAGGTGCGTCTTGTACGGCTCGGTGCGGGGCGGGTCCGGCGGGTTGTCCCGGTCCTGACCGGCGGGGAAGCCGCAGCGGGGGCAGTCCCAAGTATCGGGGACCTGCGCGTCGCTGGCGAAGCTGGGCACCGTCTCGTGTCCGTTGGAGCACCAGAAGGAGATGCGCAGTCGCGGCGCGGACTCACCGCGCTCGGCCTCGCCCATCGGCCCCGCCCCGACCCGACTTCCACGGATCGCGTTGCCACTTGCCACGGTCGTAACTCCCTGCGTGATGGTGCTGCTGCGGGCGCCTCAGTCTACGTAAGGCCCAACGCGCGTCCAGTGTTCGGAGTTACACCCTCACCCCGACACGCAAGCCCCATGATAATCCGCGCTTGTGAGCGCGCACCGTACATGGGGCTTTTAGCGAAGCTTTCGCAAGGTAGCAATCAAGCCGCTTTCGCGGTCAGTTGTTCACCTTCATCAACAGGCCGAGCACGACAATGCACGCGAACCAGAGAAGACCGACCACGACAGTGATGCGGTCGAGGTTGCGCTCGGCGACCGACGAGCCGCCGACGGAGGACTGCATGCCGCCACCGAACATGTCGGACAGACCGCCGCCCTTGCCCTTGTGCATCAGCACCAGCAGCATCATCAGCAGGCTGAAGACGATCAGGGCGATCGAGAACCCCATAACCACGGCTGGACCAACTTCCTCGGATCTGAATCGACTCTGTATCGACGACGGGGGCCGGATGCCTCATGATGTGAAGCCGCCCGGCCCCCGCAAGGGTACGACGTATCGGCGCTACCGCCTACTCACTGGTCGCGGAAGCGGACGATCTTGACGAACTCGTCCGTGTCCAGCGCCGCGCCGCCCACCAGGGCGCCGTCGACGTCGGGCTGCGCCATGATCGCGGCCACATTGCCGGACTTCACGGAGCCGCCGTACTGGATGCGCACCTTGTCGGCGAGCTCCTGCGAGTACAGCTCGGCGAGGCGGCCGCGGATCGCACCGCAGACCTCCTGGGCGTCCTCGGGGGTCGCGACCTTGCCGGTGCCGATGGCCCAGACGGGCTCGTACGCGATCACGATGGACTCGACCTGCTCGGCCGGCACGTCCTTGAGACCGCCGTCGAGCTGGGCAAGGGTGTACTCGATCTGCTGGCCGGCCTCGCGGATGTCCAGGCCCTCGCCGATGCAGAGGATCGGGGTCAGGCCGTGCTTGTAGGCGGCCTTCACCTTGCCGTTGCAGATCTCGTCGGTCTCGTCGTGGTACTGACGGCGCTCGGAGTGGCCCACGGCCACGTACGTGCACTTCAGCTTGGAGAGCATCGGGCCCGAGATCTCGCCGGTGTAGGCACCGGAGTCGTGCGCCGAGATGTCCTGGGCGCCGTACTTGATCTTGAGCTTGTCGCCGTCGACCAGGGTCTGCACCGAGCGCAGGTCGGTGAAGGGGGGCAGGACGGCGACCTCGACGGCCTCGTAGTCCTTGTCGGCCAGGGCGAAGGCGAGCTTCTGGACGTGGGCGATGGCCTCGAGGTGGTTGAGGTTCATCTTCCAGTTGCCCGCCATCAGCGGGGTACGGGTAGTCATCAGGTCTCAGTTCTCCAGTGCGGCGAGGCCGGGGAGCGTCTTGCCCTCGAGGTATTCGAGGGAGGCGCCGCCGCCGGTGGAAATGTGGCCGAATGCGTTCTCGTCGAAGCCCAGGATCCGGACGGCCGCGGCGGAGTCGCCACCGCCGACGACCGTGAAGGCCGGGGAGTCGAGGAGAGCCTGGGCGATTGCCTTGGTGCCCTCGGCGTAGTCGGGGTGCTCGAAGACGCCCATCGGGCCGTTCCAGAAGACGGTGCCCGCGTCGGCGAGCTTCGAGGCGTAGAGCTTACGGGTCTCGGGTCCGATGTCGAGACCCTCCTGGTCGGCCGGGATGGCGTCCGCGGCGACCGTGGTGGGGTTGGCCGGGGCCTTGGTCTTCAGGTCCGGGAACTCGGTGGAGACCAGCACGTCGACGGGGAGGACCAGCTCGACGCCGCTCTCCTTCGCACGCTTGATGTACTCCTTGACGACCGGGACCTGGTCCTCCTGGAGGAGGGAGATGCCGACCTCGTGGCCCTGGGCCTTGAGGAAGGTGTACGCCATGCCGCCGCCGATCAGGAGACGGTCGGCCTTGCCGAGCAGCTGGTCGATGACGGCCAGCTTGTCGGAGACCTTGGCGCCGCCCAGCGCGACGACGTACGGACGCTTGACGTCGTCGGTGAGCTTCTTCAGGACACCGACCTCGGTGGCGATGAGGTAGCCGGCGTAATGCGGCAGGCGCGCCGGAAGGTCGTACACGGAGGCGTGCTTGCGGTGCACCGCACCGAAACCGTCGCCTACGTAGACGTCCGCGAGGGCCGCGAGCTTGTCGGCGAACTCGCCGCGCTCGGTGTCGTCCTTGGACGTCTCGCCCGCGTTGAAGCGGAGGTTCTCGATGACGGCGACCTGGCCGGGCTCGAGGCCGTCGACCGCGTCGTGCGCGGCGGGGCCGACGGTGTCCTGGGCGAACGCCACGGGCTTGCCGAGGAGTTCACCGAGGCGCTCGGCGGCGGGCAGCAGCGAGAACACCGGGTCCGGGGCGCCCTTGGGGCGGCCGAGGTGCGAGGCGACGATCACCTTGGCGCCCGCCTCGACGAGCTTGGTGACGGTCGGCAGGACGGCGCGGATGCGGCCGTCGTCGGTGATGGTGCCGTCGGCGAGCGGCACGTTGAGGTCGGCGCGGACGAAGACCCGCTTGCCTTCGACCCCTTCGGCGAGAAGTTCACGAATCGTCTTCATGGCTGGACTCCAGGACTCCTTAAGAGGGCTGACGTGCGACAAGGCCCGGACCACGCAGTATCGCGCGGTCCGGACCCTGTGCTCACATCGAGGTGCCTGCTCTGATGCTGATGCTTAGAGCTGACCGCCGACGAAGACCGTGAGGTCGACGAGGCGGTTGGAGTAGCCCCACTCGTTGTCGTACCAGCCGAGGATCTTCACCGAGTTGCCGTCCTGGACCATGGTCAGGGACGAGTCGAAGGTGCAGGACGCCGGGTCGCTGACGATGTCCGAGGACACGATCGGGTCTTCGGTGTAGGCGAGGAAGCCCTTGAGGTCGCCGTCGTCGGCGGCCTTCTTGAACGCGGCGTTGACCTCGTCCTTGGTGACCTCGCGCTGCAGCGTGACGACGAGGTCGGTGGCGGAACCGGTCGGGACCGGGACGCGCATCGCGATGCCGTCGAGCTTGCCCTTGAGCTGCGGAAGGACCAGAGCGGTGGCCTTGGCGGCACCGGTCGTGGTCGGGATGATGTTCTCGGCGGCGGCGCGGGCGCGACGCAGGTCCGAGTGCGGGAAGTCCAGGATGCGCTGGTCGTTGGTGTACGCGTGCACCGTCGTCATCAGGCCCTTGACGATGCCGAAGTTCTCGTCGAGAACCTTCGCCATCGGCGCCACACAGTTGGTGGTGCAGGACGCGTTCGAGATGACGTGGTGGTTGGCCGCGTCGTACTTGTCCTGGTTGACGCCCATCACGATGGTGATGTCCTCGTCCTTGGCCGGAGCCGAGATGAGGACCTTCTTGGCGCCACCTGCGATGTGCTTGGCGGCATCGGCCTTCTTGGTGAAGATGCCGGTCGACTCGATCACGATGTCGACGCCGAGGTCGCCCCACGGAATGTCGGCGGGGTTGCGCTCGGACAGCACCTTGATGGTGTGGCCGTCGACCGTGATGGTGTCCTCGGTGTGCGACACCTCGGCCTTGAGACGGCCCAGGATGGTGTCGTACTTCAGGAGGTGCGCCGTAGTCGCGGTGTCACCCAGGTCGTTGACAGCCACGATCTCGATGTCCGCACCCTGCTCAAGCAGCGCCCGGAAGTAGTTGCGCCCGATGCGGCCGAAGCCGTTGATGCCTACGCGGATCGTCACGAACCGATCTCCTCGTTGGTACGCCGGTTTCAGACGCCGGCGAGTTGTATGGGATGTCCCCGACCGCCTCCGACCCTACCTCTCTGAGGGCCTTTGGGTGACATCGACAGGGGGCCCGAGCGGCACGGTGGCTCGTACCCCCCAGTAGGGAGCACGAGCCACCGGTATTCAGGTCTTGATTACGCAGCGTCAGCGGCGCAGATGTGCAAGGGATGCGCCCATAAGAGCGGCCCGTTCGGCATTTCCGGGTACGTGCTCGAACCCGAAGCCGAGCAGCACACTGTCACGCGCTGTGACGGCCGCATAGGGCTTGTAGAGCTCCCCTGTACGGGCCCAGTCACCCGTGATGTTGGGGCTGCCGGGGGGCGCCGGAGCGACCGCCCAGGTGCCCAGTGAGGACTCGAATCCCTCGGTCTGCGTGGCGTTGCCCCCTATCACGAGCTGAGCGTTGTCGGCAAACAGTCCGCGGCCCCCGCTGGAGGGGTCGGTGATGGAGCTGAGCGACACCTCGACCGTCTTGCCCGCGTAGGCGCTCAGGTCGAAGGTGACGGGCTTCCAGCCGCCGGAGGATCCGGTGAAGCTGTTCCAGGCGCCGCTGGTGCCGCTCGCCGTGCAGCCGGTCGCCGACTGCGTCAGGTAGTGGCGCAGGAACGGGTGGCCGTTGATGAAGAACCCGGCCCCGCACTCGGCGGGCACGGCCTGGGACGAGTTGCCGTTCGTGTCCGGCAGCGTGGTCCAGTCGTCGGCGCCGGTGGTGTGGGCCTCGAGGACGCCGTGGTCGTAGCCGGGCTCGAGGTTCCAGTTGAGCGCGAACCGCAGCTGCGGCTGGTCCGCGGCCGTGACCCCGGTCAGGTCGATGGTGCGGGTCAGCCGCTTCCAGTCCTGGTCGGCGTGGGTCGCCGAGGCCATGCCCTGGCCCTCGAAGGGCGCGTAGGGGTTGCTGAGGCCGGGGTAGCTGCCTGCCGCCGCGCTCCTGAACTGCGGGAACTGGTCGGCGGGCAGGCTGTCGGACGTGACGGTGTAACGGCCCGCCTTGTCCAGGGGGTTGGTGTCGGCCGCGGCCAGCGGCGTGTTCACGCCGTCGAGCGCGCCGCTGCCGGCGAAGCTGGTGGCGCCGGGCGCGGAAAGGCGTTCGTACGCCCCCAGGTAGTACTGCGCGAAGTCGTCGGAGAGCGCGTCCCCGAGGTCCACGTTGGAGCCGGTGCGCTCACCGGACTCGATCAGCTTGCCGCCCTCGTTCAGGTAGGCGCGCAGGGCGAGTTGGGTCGGCGCTCCGGGCACCGGGTCGCCGGTGTAGTGCACGACCGCGGAGAAGTGCGACAGGACGCCGAGCGGGTGCGGGGTGCCCTGCTTGGCGACGTCCCAGACCACGGCGGAACGTCCGTTGGCCTTCAGGGCGTCGACGTACTTCTGGGCCTGCGTCGCCGCGGCGCCCTCCTCGGCCACGACGAGGGTGTTCGCCTTGGCCCGCTCGGTGACGGTGTACGTGAAGTGCGGGCTCTCCGTGCGGCCCTTCTTGTTGCGGCCGGTGAACCACACCTCGACCTTGTCGCCCACGCGCGCGTCCTCGACCTCGGCGCGGTACTGGTCGAAGTGGATGTTGTCCTCGCCGCCGTAGGTCTCGCCGCCCTTCCAGGCCTTGAGGTCCTCGTCCTGCGTACGGCCGCCGTTGATGCGGTAGTTGAGCTCCTTGTCGCGCACCGACTTGCGGGCGGTGACGGCGACTTCCTGGTCACCGCCGCGGGCGTACGAGTCCTTGAAGGTGTCCGGCGTGAAGTCGGGGGCCTCGATGTCGGTGACGGAGACCGGCTGGTCGGGGTGGAGTGCGGTCTCGGCCACGGCGAGCGCGAACGGGACGTTCTTGGCGAACTCCTGCTGGATCAGCTTCTCGTCGTCCGGGAAGGTGAAGATGGAGGCGCAGTCCTCGGGCCTCCAGGGGTCGTTCGGGTCGAGGTTGGAGACCGTCTGGCAGGTGGACATCTCCGGCGTGAACATCGAGAAGCCGTTGACGTTGCCCGCGTGGCCGTCCGCCTCGCCGTTGGTGGTGTAGAGCTCGGAGGCGACCTGCGGGTGGTAGCCGGGGATCGCCGGCTTCTCCGGGGTGCCCGCGAGCGCCTTGTAGAGCACGTCGTCGGGGGTGGGGGTCGCGACCTGCCAGCCCACTCCGTAGAGGATCAGTTCGGCCGCCGAGTGGTAGTTGATCCCGTACTCGAAGCCGATGCGCTTCTGGAAGCGGTCCAGCGCCTTGGTCTCGGGCTCGGAGATGGGGCCCGTGCCGCGGTAGGTCTCCGAGGAGGGCGCCGGGGACGAACCCTCGTTGTCGTAGCCCCACTTGTAGGCGAAGTTGCGGTTGAGGTCGACGCCGTCGCCCGCCGCGATCCTGCCGTCGCCGTCGATGTCGCGGAGGTTCTTGCGCCACTGGCGGTTGCCGTCGGGGGCGTGCGTGAAGTCGTAGCCGTCGGGGTTGGCGGAGAGCACGAACCACAGCTCGGTGGAGTCCACGAGCTTGGTGATGCGCTGGTCCTTGCCATAGTTGTCGAGGTAGTGGTGCATCAGGCGGCGGGTCATCTCAGGGGTGATCCACTCGCGCGCGTGCTGGTTGGACAGGTAGAGCGTGGACGGCTTGGAGCCGTCCTTGGACTTCTTGGCACCCTTGGAGAGCTTGAGCGCGAGGATGTCCTGCCCCTTGAGCGACTTGCCGATGGAGACGACCTTGGTGAGGCCGGGGTGGGCCTGACCGGTCTTGACGATCTCCTCCTTGAGGCCGCCCTTGCCGCTGTACGGCCGGAACACGCCGTCCCCCGCGGCCTTGAGCTTCTGCTGCGTGGCGGCGGAGACCTTCTGCTCGGTGAGCTCGACGCCCTCGCGCTCGACGCCCTTGGCCTGCGCCTCGGTGAGATAGACCTCGACGCGGGCGGTGCCGCGCTCGGGCGCCTGCCCCGCGAGCTCGTGGGCGTCCTGGCCCGCGTCGATGAGGATCGGGATCTGCTTCTTGGTGACCTCGGCCTCGTAGACCTTCACGGCCGCCGGGTCGTCGGTGGCCGGGGCCTTCGGCCCGCTGTCGGCCTGGGCGTGCGGTACGGCGACGAGACCGCCGACGAGCAGCGCGCCCGCGGCGACGACCGATCTGAAACCGGCTCTGGATCTCGCTCTTCGTCTCATGAGCCCCCCTTGCGGTTGTCCGGCACATTTGTGCGCGAACGCCAGGCTCGTGACACTTCATGATCATGTCAATATGGTGTGAGGGCAGACGCGAAAAGGACGCAAAGAAGCCGCCGGGGCCTCGGCGGCCCCGGCGGCTTGCGTGCCCTACGACGGTGGTCAGACCGCCATGTTGTCGGCGAGCTCCTCGCTCAGATTGGACTCCGTACCCGGAATCCCCATGTCCTGCGCCCGCTTGTCCGCCATGGCGAGCAGCCGTCGGATACGGCCCGCGACCGCGTCCTTCGTGAGCACCGGCTCGGCGAGCGCGCCCAGCTCCTCCAGGGAGGCCTGCTTGTGCTCCATGCGCAGCCGTCCGGCCGCCGCGAGGTGCTCGGGGACCTCGTCGCCGAGGATCTCCAGGGCGCGCTGCACGCGGGCGCCGGCGGCGACGGCCGCGCGGGCCGAGCGGCGCAGGTTGGCGTCGTCGAAGTTGGCCAGGCGGTTGGCGGTGGCGCGCACCTCGCGGCGCATCCGCCGCTCCTCCCAGGCGAGCACCGACTCGTGGGCGCCGAGCCGGGTGAGCAGGGCGCCGATCGCGTCGCCGTCCCGGACGACGACGCGGTCCACGCCGCGCACCTCACGGGCCTTGGCCGCGATCTGGAGCCTGCGCGCGGCCCCGACCAGGGCGAGCGCGGCCTCCGGGCCGGGGCAGGTGACCTCCAGGGAGGACGAGCGGCCCGGCTCGGTCAGTGAGCCGTGCGCGAGGAACGCCCCGCGCCAGGCCGCCTCGGCGTCACAGGTGGCCCCCGAGACCACCTGGGGCGGCAGTCCTCTGATGGGGCGGCCGCGGCCGTCGACCAGACCCGTCTGCCGGGCCAGCTGATCGCCGCCCGCCACGACCCGTACGACATAGCGCGAGCCGCGCCGCAGCCCGCCGGGAGCCATCACGATCAGCTCCGAGCTGTGCCCGAAAATCTCAAGAATGTCCCGCTTCAGCCGCCGCGCGGCCATCGCCGTGTCCAGCTCCGCCTCGATCACGATGCGGCCACTCACCAGGTGAAGGCCGCCCGCGAAGCGCAGGATGGCCGAGACCTCTGCCTTTCTGCAGCAGGTCCGGGTGACGGGAAGCCGGGAGATTTCGTCCTTCACCGCTGCCGTCATCGCCATGGGCCGATCCTTCCATGCATCCGAAAAATACGGTCGTACGCGGTGGCCAGGAGCTCCGGATCGTGCCTCGGAGTGCCATCGTGCCTGGCCACCGGCGCCAGCTCGACCGTGGCGCCGAGCCGCTTGGCGGCATCGGTGAGTGACTCACGGTCGGGCACGGCGGCGTCGTCGGCCAGCACCACGTCCAGGGCGAGTTTAGGGGCGTGTCGGGCCAAAACCTCCAAATGACGCTGCGGAGAGAACCCATCGGTTTCTCCGGGTTGTGGCGCGAGGTTGAGCGAGAGCACCCTGCGGGCCTTCGTCTGGATGAGCGCGTCGAGCAGTTCGGGGACCAGCAGATGGGGGATCACGGAGGAGAACCAGGAGCCGGGACCGAGCACCACCCAGTCCGCGTCGAGCACCGCGGCGACCGCTTCGGGGACGGCCGGCGGGTCGTGCGGGACCAGGTGCACGGACTGCACCTCACCGGGGGTGAGTGCCACCGTGGCCTGCCCGCGCACCGTGTCCACGTCGTCCGGGCGCTCCGGGTCGTGCCCCCTGACCAGGGCCTGGAGCTCCAGCGGGACCGCGGACATGGGCAGCACGCGCCCGTGCGCGCCCAGCAGCTTGCCGACCAGGTCAAGGGCCTGGACGTGGTCGCCGAGCTGCTCCCACAGGGCGACGATCAGCAGATTGCCGACCGCGTGCTCGTGCAGGTCGCCCTTGGACTGGAAGCGGTGCTGGATCACGCGGGCCCAGGTCTGGCCCCAGTCGTCGTCCCCGCACAGGGCGGCGAGCGCCTTGCGCAGGTCGCCGGGCGGCAGGACGCCCAGCTCGTCGCGGAGCCGTCCGCTGGAGCCGCCGTCGTCGGCGACGGTGACCACGGCGGTGAGGTCACCGGTGATGCGGCGCAGCCCCGCCAGGGACGCGGACAGGCCCATCCCGCCGCCGAGCGCCACGACCTTGGGCTGTGCGCCCCGCTTGCGGCCCAGGCGGTTCAGCCGCAGGGAGGATTTCACTCTCGCCCCATGTCCCGATGGACGAGGACGGTCTCGACGCCCTCGGACACGAGGCGCGCCGCGAGCTTCTCCGACATGGCGACGGAGCGGTGCTTGCCGCCCGTACAGCCGACCGCGATCGTCACGTAACGCTTGCCCTCGCGGCGGTAGCCCGCGGCGATGAGCTGGAGCAGCTCGGCGTACCGGTCGAGGAACTCCTTGGCGCCGGGCTGGTTGAAGACGTACGCCGCCACCTCTTCGTTGAGCCCGGTGTACTGGCGCAGCTCCGGCACCCAGTGCGGGTTGGGCAGGAAGCGCATGTCCACGACGAGGTCCGCGTCGACCGGCAGGCCGTACTTGAAGCCGAAGGACATGACGGTGGCCCGCAGCTCGGGCTCCTCCTCGCCCGCGAACGAGGCGTCCATCTTGGCGCGCAGCTCGTGCACGTTCAGGCTGGAGGTGTCGATCACCAGGTCCGCGTCGCCGCGCAGCTCGCGCAGGAGCTCGCGCTCGGCCGCGATGCCGTCGACGATGCGGCCGTCGCCCTGCAGCGGGTGCGGGCGGCGGACCGACTCGAAGCGGCGCACCAGGGCGTCGTCCGAGGACTCCAGGAAGACGATCCGCCGTGTGACGTGCTTGGCCTCCAGGTCCGCGAGGGACTGGCGCAGATTGTCGAAGAAGCGGCGGCCGCGGACGTCGACGACGACCGCGATGCGGGCGACGTTCCCCTGCGAGCGGGCGCCGAGCTCCACCATGGTGGGGATCAGCGCGGGCGGCAGGTTGTCGACGACGAACCAGCCGAGGTCCTCCAGACACTTCGCCGCGGTGCTGCGTCCGGCTCCCGACATGCCGGAGATGATCACCAGCTCGGGGACCACTTCCGCGGTCTCGCCCGGCGTGATGGTCGTGCCCGTACTCACTTGCTCGCCGCCTTCGTCGTGCTCGGTCATGTCTCCTGCCCCCGTCGTTCCTCTGAGGCGCCCGCGGACACGGGCTCCTCGCCGTCGCTGGAGGATCCCGCGCGTGCGGGCTCCTCGTCTTCAATGATCTCTCCGGTCGCCGTGTTCACGGCGGGCGCCACGGGTGCCGCGGCGGCCAGGGCCGCGACGATCGCCTCGGCCGTCTTGCGGCCTATGCCCGGAACCTCGCAGATCTGGTCGATTGTCGCGGATCGCAGCTTCTTCACCGAACCGAAGTGCTTGATCAGCGTCTGCTTGCGCGCGTCGCCCAGGCCCGGCACGGCATCCAGCGGTCCGGCCTTGAAGCGCTTGGCCCGCTTGGCCCGCTGATACGTGATCGCGAAGCGGTGCGCCTCGTCGCGCACCCGCTGGAGAAGGTACAGGCCTTCGCTGGTGCGCGGCAGGATCACCGGGTCGTCGTCGCCAGGCACCCAGACCTCTTCGAGGCGCTTGGCCAGGCCGCACACCGCGATGTCGTCGATGCCGAGCTCGTCCAGGGCCCGCTGGGCGGCCGCGACCTGCGGCTGGCCGCCGTCCACGACGACGAGCTGGGGCGGGTAGGCGAAGCGCTTGGGGCGGCCGTCCTCCTCGGTCAGGCTCTCCTGCTCGCCGTCGGGGTCCCACTCCCCCGTCTTCTCCTTGTCGGAGAGATAGCGCCTGAAGCGGCGCGTGAGCACCTCGTGCATGGAGCGGACGTCGTCCTGGCCCTCGAAGCCCTTGATCTGGAAGCGCCTGTACTCGCTCTTGCGTGCGAGGCCGTCCTCGAACACGACCATCGAGGCCACGACGTCGTCACCCTGCAGATGCGAGATGTCGTAGCACTCGATGCGCAGCGGGGCGCTGTCCAGCTCGAGTGCCTCGGCGATCTCCTCCAGGGCGCGGGAGCGGGTGGTCAGGTCCGAGGCGCGCTTGGTCTTGTGCAGCACGAGCGACTGCTGGGCGTTGCGCGCCACGGTCTCCATGAGCGCCTTCTTGTCGCCGCGCTGCGGGATGCGCAGCGAGACGTTCGAACCGCGGCGCTCGGTGAGCCACTCCTGGACGGGCTCTATCGGATCGGGCAGCGCGGGGACGAGGACTTCCTTCGGTACGGAGTCGCCGCTCTCCTCTCCGTAGAGCTGCTGGAGGGCGTGCTCGACGAGGTCGCCGCTGGTGACCGCCTCGACCTTGTCGGTGACCCAGCCGCGCTGACCGCGCACCCGGCCGCCGCGGACGTGGAAGATCTGGACGGCCGCCTCCAGCTCGTCCTCGGCGAGGGCGATGAGGTCGGCGTCCGTGGCGTCGGCGAGGACGACGGCGCTCTTCTCCATGGCCTTCTTCAGGGCCCCGACGTCGTCGCGCAGGCGGGCCGCCTTCTCGTACTCCATGTCCTCGGCGGCCTCCGCCATCTGCCGCTCGATGCGGCGGATGTACGCCCCCGTGCGGCCCGTCATGAACTCGCAGAAGTCCTCGGCGAGTTCGCGGTGCTCCTGGGGCGAGACGCGCTCCACGCAGGGCGCGGCGCACTTGCCGATGTACCCGAGGAGGCAGGGGCGGCCGGTGCGCTCGGCGTTCTTGAAGACCCCGGCCGAGCAGGTGCGGACGGGGAAGACCCGCAGGAGGAGGTCGACGGTGTCGCGGATCGCCCACGCGTGGCCGTACGGACCGAAGTAGCGGACGCCCTTCTTCTTGTGGCCGCGCATCACCTGGACGCGCGGGAACTCCTCGTTCATCGTCACCGCGAGGTACGGATAGCTCTTGTCGTCGCGGTACTTGACGTTGAACCGGGGGTCGTACTCCTTGATCCAGGAGTATTCGAGCTGGAGCGCCTCGACCTCGGTGGAGACCACCGTCCACTCGACGGAGGCGGCCGTCGTCACCATCGTGGCGGTGCGCGGGTGCAGGTTCGTCAGGTCCTGGAAGTAGCTGGCCAGGCGCTGGCGCAGGCTTTTCGCCTTGCCGACGTAGATCACCCGGCGGTGTTCGTCGCGGAACCGATAGACCCCCGGCGAGTCGGGGATCTGTCCCGGCTTGGGGCGGTAGCTGGAGGGGTCTGCCATGCTCCACACCCTACTGGCGGGGGCTGACAGTCAGGGGTCGGAGGGGGCCTGCACCGCCGCCTCGGCGAGGTGCCACCCGGGACCGGCAGAGGCCTGCCCTGTGCCGCACCGGCAACCTGACGCACGCGACCGACAGGAGCCTGCACTGCCACACCGGCGACGTGGCGCCCGGGGGTCGGCAGAAGCCTGCCCTGCCGTCCGGGCGACGTGCCGCAGGGGACCGGCAGAACCGGCAGAGGCCTGCCCTGTGCCGCACCGGCGACCTGACGCAGAGGACCGCGACAGGAGCCTGCACTGCCACACCGGCGACGAGGCGCCCGGGGGTCGGCAGAAGCCTCCCCTGCCGTCCGGGCGACGTGCCGCAGGGGACCGGCAGAACCGGCAGAGGCCCGCCCTGTGCCGCACCGGCAACCTGACGCACGCGACCGACAGGAGCCTGCCCTGCCACACCGGCGACGTACCGCCCGGGACCGGCAGAAGCCTGCCCCGTGCCGCACCGGCAACCTGACGCACGCGACCGACAGGAGCCTGCCCTGCCGCACCGGCAAGCTGGCGCCTGGGACCGGCAGGAACCCGCCCTGCCGTCCGGGCGACGTGCCGCAGGGAGCCGGCGCCGCATCGCCCGCCCTTGAGCCCACCCGCCCTGAAGGGCGGGCGGGTGGGGGAAGCTCCCGGCCGCAGGCCGGGGCTGGTCAGCCGTGCCGCCGGGCGCGACGGCGCAGGACCGCGGCCCCGGAGAGGCCGAGGGCCAGCACGGCGCCCGCTCCGGCCACGGAGGAGGCGACCGTGACGGGGCCGTCAGCCGAAGCCGGGGCCGAGCCCGAGGCTGCGGCTTCGGCTGCGGGCGAATCAGCCGCCGGGGGCTCCCCGGTCCGCTCCTTCGGGGCGAAGCCCCCCGCCTTGCCGGACTTCGCGTACTCGGAGCCGGGCAGCTTGTCGGCGTACGCATCGTGCACACGCTTCTGATAGGCGGCGACCGAGGCCCCGCCCGAGCCCACGGCCCGCACCGCGTCCGCGTCCAGCGGAAGCACCCGGCCCCGCCCCTGGACGTACCAGGCGTTGATCTGCGGCTCGTGGAACACGGTGCCCCCGGGGAGCTTGTCGGCGCCCACGCGCGCGTAGTGCGTCTCGTCGTCCCCGGTGGCGATGTTCACCACCTGCCAGGAGCCGCCCTGCTTCACCGTCCACAAGGAGGCCTCCTGCCCGTCGGACGAGACCGCCTTGCTGGCGAGGAACTCCACGCGGGCGATCGGCGCGCCCTTCTCGCCCGCGACGAACTCCGGGGAGAGGTAGCGCACGGGCACGGCGTCGTCGCCCCGCACACGCGGGCCCGCCGCGGCCTTGCTGACGGCGCCCTCCCGTGCGAAGAAGCGGGAGAGCGTGTCGAGGGTCTCGGGCGCGCTCGCGGCGTCGTGGGCCGCCTCGCGGGAGGCCTCGGAGGGCCCGGAGTCCGCGGAGGCGTGCGGCGCCGCGACGCCGAGCAGCAGGGCGGCGGCCGAGCCGGCGAGCGCCGCCCTGAGGAAGTGGCGGGGAAGGTGACCGGTCATCGCGCTCACGCCCCTATCCGGTACAGCGAGTGGGTCCAGGAGAAGGTGTTGTTGTTGACGTACCAGCTGTGCGAGGCCCAGTTGTAGCGGTCGCTGGAGGGCCACGGGTCGCCCCAGTAGACCCAGCTGCTCGCGTCGTCGTACCCGTAGAGGACATGCATGTGACCGCCGCCGTTCGACCACTGGATGCGGGTCTCGACCGGGCGGCCCGCGTTGATCTCGGCCTGCACGGTCGGATAGCGCAGCCAGCCGTTGACGTACGAACCGGCGTTGATGCCCGCCCAGTCCAGGCCGTTCTGCACGTCGCCGAGCGTGGCCTGGGAGTTGGGGCACTCGGTGTTCTGGCTGCGCCCGAAGGCCGCGTTGCAGAACTGGTTCTGGCTGTACTTCTTGCCGTAGAAGGTGGCGATCGTGTTCCCGGCCGCCGCCCAGCACCAGTTGGTCTTCTGCTGAGCCTGCATCGTGATGTTCAGGCGCTTCGCGGCGAGGACGGAAGGGGTGTCGGCGCCGGGTACGGACGCGGACGGAGGGCTGTCGGGGGCGGCCGTGGCCGTGGCCGCCGGGGCGGCGACCAGGGCCGCCGCCACGAGGGCGAGCGCGGACAACCGTCTGCGTCCGCTGAACCTGCTGCTTCTATGGCGCATCGCGTTCCTCCCAAGCGGGGGGTGGGGTGGTGGAGGAGCGCGTCCGGACGCTGCGATTGAGCATCGAGTGTTGTCGGGTGCAGGTCAACAAGGTTCAATGCGGGATTACTTGGGCCGTGAACGGCGGCGTACGTATGTGAACACCCCTCGTACGTCCACCTGGTGGCCCGCCCCGACCGGCGCGTACGCCCGGGCGGCCGATGTGAATGTTCACAGAAGGGTCTTGCGATGCGGCACGGCACACAGCTCGCGGACGGCGCGCCTGCGGATCTGGAGGCCGCGCTGCGCACCGGCCCCTTCCACGTGGCGCTGCGGGCCGCGATCGCCGCACGGCGCCTTCCCCTGCAACGCGTACGGCATCATCTCGCGCGCCAGGGCGTCAACGTCGGGGTGACGAGCCTGAGTTACTGGCAGCAGGGCGCGAGGCGCCCCCAGCGCACCGAGTCGCTGCGCGCCGTGCGCGCCCTGGAGGAGATCCTCGGGCTCCCCGAGGAGTCACTGATCCGGCTCCTGGCCAAGCCCTCCGACCGCCCCGCCTGCGAACGCCCCGCCGCCCGCTCCTACCGCTCGCTCCTGGCGGCGTCCGACGTCCTCCAGGAGCTGATCACCGACCTCGGTTCGCCGCTGGACGGCGGCCTGCACACCGTGGGCCACCACGAGCGGGTGCGGATCGGCGGGCGCCGCGAGCTGCTCGGCCGCGACTCGCAGCACGTGGTGCGCGCCCACCGGGACGGCGTGGACCGCTACCTCGCGATCTACCGCGGCGACCCCGGCTGCGTGCCGGAGCGCATCGGCGTCCACGCCCTGGAGAACTGCCGCACGGGGCGCGTGCGTCTGCACCACGAGACGGGAGTGCTCGTCGCCGAGCTGCTGTTCGACGCGCGCCTGCGCGCGGGCGACACGCATCTGTTCCGCTACGGCTTCGAGGACGGCACGGCGGGTGCGGCCACCGAGTACTTCCGGGGCTTCAGCTTCGCGGGCGGGCAGTACGCGCTCCAGGTGCGGTTCGACGAGGAGGCGCTGCCCGTACGCTGCCACCGCTTCGCCCAGCATTCGGAGGCCGCGCCGCGCGGCGGGCGCCAGGAACTCACGCTGAGCGGCAGCCACCGGTCGGTGCACCTCGTGGAGCCGCAGGTGCGGGCGGGGATTCTGGGGATCGCGTGGGACTGGGAGTGAGTCGTGCACTCCCGAGTGAGTCGTGCACTCCCGGCTAGTGGGCCTTAGGCTCCGGGACCCGCGATGATCTTGCCGTCCTCCACCTTCACCGGCAGCTCCTTGAGCGGCGTGACGGCGGGGTCGTGCAGCACCTTGCCGTTCGTGGCGTCGAACTGGCTGCCGTGGCAGGGGCAGGTCAGCTTGTGCCCCTCGAGCTTGTTGATGGGGCACTTGGCGTGCGTGCAGATGGTGCTGAACGCCTTGTACTCGTCGTCCGAGATGCGGCTCACGACCACGTTCTCGTCGGTGTAGAGCTTGGAGGCCCCCACTTTCACCTCGTCGGACGCACCGAGGTCCGTCGGCGCGGTCGGCGCCGAACGGTTGGAGCCGCCGTCGCCGCCCCCGGACGAGCAGGCCGTGATCCCCAGACCGGCGGCCGGGACGAGAGCGGCGGCGCGCAGCACCGTGCGGCGGGCGGGGGGCGGCGTGCCGGGCATGGAATCTCCACAGGTCAGGCGCTTCGGTGACGGATCAGACCATACCGGTGGGGCGCCGCCTGCCCGCGTTGGGCACGGCCGTGCCCGAGTGGCGCCCGTGCCGGGCCCGGCCCGCCGGGAAGCTCTAGCCTGTGGCGGAAGCCGGGGGCACGAGCGCTGACCACGACAGCAGAGCCGCCGCGGAGCCACCGCAGAGCCGAGAGGAACCACCCGTGATCGTCGTCGCCGGAGAGGCCCTGATCGACCTCGTCCCGCAGGATTCCGCCGGCGCTTTCGGCGGTGGTGACGCCGGGCTGCCCGCGCTCGCCCCGCGGCTCGGCGGCGGTCCGTACAACACCGCGGTGGCCCTCGGCCGTCTCGGCTCCCCCGTCGCCTTCTGCTCGCGGATCTCGGCGGACGCGTTCGGCGACGCCCTGGTCGACGGGTTGCGGACCGCGGGTGTCGACGTCTCGTACGTCCAGCGGGGCGCCGAGCCGACGACGCTCGCGGTGGCCTCGATCGGCGCGGACGGCTCCGCCGGTTACTCCTTCTACGTCGAGAGCACGGCGGACCGGCTCTTCACGGCCCCGGAGCGGCTGCCCGACGCCGTGCGCGCACTCTCGTTCGGCACGTGCTCGCTCGTCCTGGAACCGGGGGCGAGCGCGTACGAGGAGCTGATGCGCCGGGAGGCGGCGCGGGGCGTCTTCACGGCCCTCGACCCCAATGTCCGGGCGGGTCTGATCCCGGACGCGGACGCCTACCGGGCCCGGTTCAAGAGTTGGCTGCCGTCGGTCTCGCTGCTCAAGCTGTCGGAGGACGACGCGAGTTGGCTGGGCGGCACGCCGCGGGAGTGGCTCGCGTCCGGGCCCGGCGCGGTGGTGGTGACGCGGGGCGGCGACGGGCTCACGGTCTTCACGCGGGACGGCGGGGAGTGGTCCGTGCCGGGTGAGCGGGTCGACGTGGTGGACACCATCGGCGCGGGCGACACGGTCAACGCGGCGCTGCTGCACGGGCTTTGCGCACGGGACGCGCTGTCGGCGGAGTCCCTCTCGGGGCTCGGCGCGGACAGCTGGGGCGAGGTCCTGCGCTTCGCGGCACGCGCGGCGGCCGTGACCGTGTCCCGCGCGGGGGCGGAGCCGCCGTACGCGCGGGAGTTGGGGTGATGCCGACGGTCAGCCCGTCACCGCGCGCAGGCCGCCCGGCTGACGGCCGTTGAGGCGGTCGAGCGCGGCCGACGAGGCCTCGTCGGCCGGCAGGTGGACGACCAGGCGCTGGCCGTCCGCGTCGGGCAGCGTCAGCGTCTCGTACGAAAGGCGCACCGCACCGACCTCCGGATGCGCCACACGTTCGATGCCACTGTGCCGGGGCAGCCGCGGCACGGCCGCCATGCGGTCCGCGAACGGGGCACCGGCGATGACGGTCAGCTCGTCGGCGAATCCCTCGGCGTGGGGGTCGCTCAGCATGGAACCGGCCCGCAACGATGCGACCTGTTCGTCGGCGACGCGGTCCCATTCGGGATAGGCGGCGCGGGCGCGCTCGTCGGTGAACAGGAACCGGACGAGGTTGGGCCGCTCGTCGTCGAGGAGACCGATGGGCCCCACGATCCGCTCATAGCCCGAGGTGTACGCGAGGACGTCGCCGAGCCGGTTGAACAGGACGGCGGGGGTGGGCTCCAGGCGGTCGATGAGCGCCCGCACGGTGGGGCGCACCGACTGGGAGGGCACGCTCGCCGTCGGGCAGCAGGGGTCGCCGCTCGTCTCCTTCTCCAGGCGGCGCAGGTGGAAGCGCTCCTCCACGGAGAGCCGCAGGGCATCCGCGAGCGCGCCCATCACCTGCGGTGACGGATGGCGGTCCCGGCCCTGTTCGAGGCGGGCGAGGTACTCGACGCTGACGCCGGCGAGCGTGGCGACCTCGGAGCGGCGCAGGCCCGGCGTGCGGCGCCGGGGGCCGGTCGGGAGGCCGACCTGGGCCGGCGTGACCGCTTCACGGCAGGTGCGCAGGAAGTTGCCCAGCTCGTTGTCGCTCACCGGCCGAACGTACCAGCCGGGAAGGGACCGGATCGTGGCCCTGTCACTACCAGTCTCGGCCCGGCCTTCCTCGGGTGCGGGCGGCCTCGCATCGTGGACGCCATGACTACTTCGGACACGCGTACTACCGCCACTGCTGCCGCCGCGACGACCGCGCTTCCCCTCCCCGCCGGGAGCTGGGAGATCGACCCCTTGCACTCCGCCGTGAACTTCACCATCCGCCACCTCGGGATCTCGAAGGTGCGGGGCCGGTTCGCGGAGGTGACCGCTGGTCTCGTCGTGGGCGAGAGCGCGGAGACCTCGTCGGTGACGGCGACCATCGAGCTGGCGTCGATCGACACCGGCAACAAGGACCGTGACGCGCACGTCCGCGCGCCGGACCTGCTGGACGTGGAGCGCCGCCCCACCATGACGTTCCGCTCGACGCGGGTCGTCGGCCAGGAGGACGAGTGGACCCTGGAGGGCGAACTGACCATCGGTGACGTGACGAAGCCGGTCGCCCTCGCCGTGGAGTTCGGCGGGCTCCAGGCCTTCCCGGGCGACGCCCGACGCCATGCGGGGTTCGAGGCGACCGGGGAGATCAGCCGCAAGGCCTACGGTCTCGACTTCGGCGCGGGGATGCTCGGTGACGTGGTGAAGATCCAGCTGGACATGCAGTTCCTGGAGCCGGCGGCCGCGCCCGCCGAAGGCTAGTCGACGGGCTGCCGGGCCTCTCCCGGGCCGTCGGTGAAGGCTCCGTGCCGCCCCGCACCCGCGGCGAACCTGGCCGCGCCGTCCGCGGCCTCGGCGAGGGACCGCAGGCCGTGGCGCAGTTCGCCCGCCATCGCGTCCTCCTCGGTCAGGCCACCCTGTTCCTGTACGGAGAGCCGGTCGTTGCGGAGGCAGGTCTGGGGGAACGCGGCGATCTCCGCGGCGAGGCGCTCGGCCGCTGCGCGGGACGTGCCCGGCGGTACGGTCCGGTTGACCAGGCCCATCGCCAGCGCCTCGGCGGCGGGGACGGGGCGGCCGGTGAGCACGAGGTCCATGGCCCGGCTCTCGCCGATGAGGCGGGGCAGCCGCACGGTCCCGCCGTCGATGAGCGGCACGCCCCAGCGACGGCAGAAGACCCCGAGCACCGCGTCCTCGTCGGCGACGCGCAGGTCGCACCAGAGCGCGAGCTCCAGACCGCCGGCGACCGCGTGCCCGGAGATGGCCGCGACGACGGGCTTGGAAAGGCGCATGCGGGTCGGCCCCATGGGCCCGTCGCCCTTCTCGGTGACCTCGTTCCCGGCCGGGGTCCCGATGGCCTTGAGGTCCGCACCGGCGCAGAAGGTGCCGCCCTCGCCCCAGAGCACGGCGACGGACGCGTCGGGGTCCGCGTCGAAGGCACGGAACGCGTCGGCGAGGGCCTGGGCGGTGGGCCCGTCGACGGCGTTGCGCACGCCGGGCCGGGACAACACGATGGTGGTGACGGGGCCTGCACGTTCGGTACGTACGGTCATGCGCCCCAGGCGACCACGAGGACGGGCCGCCGGACAAGGGGGAAACCCATTGTCCGACGGCCCGTTCACACCACCGCGGGGGCGCCCCCGAAGGGGCGCGGGGCTGTGACATGAGCGGCTCCGCCGCGGGGCGCGACCAGCCACAACAGACGCGCGGACGCGCAGCTGCATCAGGCCTTACGAGCCTTGGCCGCCTTCTTAGGGGCAGCCTTCTTGGCAGTGGCCTTCTTGGCGGTGGCCTTCTTGGCGGTGGAGGTCTTGGCGGTGGCCTTGGCCGCCGCCGGCTTCTTCACCGCGGCAGCAATCCGCTTGCGTCCCTGCGAAGGGCTCTCCGCAACAAGGATGTTCTGCAGGAACTTGCCCGTATGGCTCGTCGGAACCCCGGCGACCTCCTCGGGCGTGCCCTCGGCGACGACCAGACCGCCGCCGTTGCCGCCCTCGGGGCCCATGTCGACGACCCAGTCCGCGGTCTTGATGACGTCGAGGTTGTGCTCGATGACGATGACCGTGTTGCCCTTGTCGACCAGGCCGGACAGGACCGTGATCAGCTTGCTGATGTCCTCGAAGTGCAGACCGGTGGTCGGCTCGTCCAGGACGTAGACGGTCCGTCCCGTCGAGCGCTTCTGGAGCTCGGAGGCCAGCTTCACGCGCTGGGCCTCGCCTCCGGAGAGCGTCGGCGCGGACTGGCCGAGCCGTACGTACCCGAGACCCACGTCGTTGAGCGTGCGCAGGTGGCGGGAGATGGCCGGCACCGCCTCGAAGAAGTCGAGCGCCTCCTCGATCGGCATGTCCAGGACCTCGGCGATGGACTTGCCCTTGTAGTGGACGTCCAGCGTCTCGCGGTTGTAGCGCGCCCCGTGGCAGACCTCGCAGGGGACGTACACATCCGGCAGGAAGTTCATCTCGATCTTGATCGTGCCGTCACCGGAGCAGTTCTCGCAGCGACCGCCCTTGACGTTGAAGGAGAAGCGGCCGGGCAGATAGCCGCGGACCTTCGCCTCCATCGTCTCCGCGAACAGCCTGCGGACGTGGTCGAAGACTCCGGTGTACGTCGCCGGGTTGGACCGCGGGGTGCGGCCGATGGGCGACTGGTCGACGTGCACGACCTTGTCGACGAGGTCGTCGCCGTCCACGCGCGTGTGCCGCCCGGGGACGGAGCGTGCGCCGTTCAGCTCGCGCGCCAGGTGCGTGTAGAGGATGTCGTTCACGAGCGTCGACTTGCCGGAGCCCGAGACACCCGTGACGGCGGTGAGGACGCCGAGCGGGAAGGAGACGTCGATGTCCTGGAGGTTGTTCTCCCGGGCGCCGTGCACCGTCAGCTGACGGGAGGGGTCCGCGGGGCGGCGGATGTCCGGCACCGGGATGGACTTCTTGCCCGACAGATACTGCCCGGTCACCGAGTCCGGGTTGTCGAGCAGCTCCTTCATGGAGCCGCTGTGCACGACCTTGCCGCCGTGCTCGCCCGCGCCGGGGCCGATGTCGACGACCCAGTCGGCGACCTTGATGGTGTCCTCGTCGTGCTCGACGACGATGAGCGTGTTGCCCATGTCGCGCAGGCGCACGAGGGTCTCGATCAGGCGGTGGTTGTCGCGCTGGTGCAGGCCGATGGACGGCTCGTCCAGTACGTACAGCACGCCGACGAGGCCGGAGCCGATCTGCGTGGCCAGGCGGATGCGCTGGGCCTCGCCGCCGGAGAGGGTGCCCGCCGCGCGGTTCAGCGAGAGGTAGTCCAGGCCGACGTCGACCAGGAAGCGCAGTCGTTCGTTGACCTCCTTCAGGACGCGCTCGGCGATCTTCTTGTCGCGGGCGCCCAGCTTCAGCTCGGCGAGGAAGTCCGCGCAGTCGCTGATGGACATCGCGGCGACCTCGGCGATGGACCGGCCCTTGACCGTGACGGCAAGGACGATCGGCTTGAGCCGCGTGCCCTCACAGGTGGGGCAGGGCACCTCGCGCATGTAGCCCTCGAAGCGCTCACGGCTCGTGTCGCTCTCGGCCTCGCTGTGGCGGCGCTTGACGAAGGGGACGGCGCCTTCGAAGGCGGTGGTGTAGACCCGCTCGCGGCCGTACCGGTTCCTGTAGCGCACCTCGATCTGCGTCTTGTGGCCGTTCAGGAGGGCCTTCTTGGCGCGCTGCGGGAGTCCGGCCCACGGCATGTCCGTGGCGAAGCCGAGCGCGTCGGCGAGCGCGCCGACGAGCCGCCCGAAGTAGTCCTTGGTGTGGCCGTGCGACCAGGGGTGGATGGCGCCCTCGTCGAGCGACTTGTCCTCGTCCGGGACGATCAGCTCGGGGTCGACCTCCATGCGCGTGCCGATGCCCGAGCAGTCCGGGCAGGCGCCGAAGGGCGAGTTGAAGGAGAAGGAGCGGGGCTCAAGCTCCTCGAAGGACAGGTCGTCGTACGCGCAGTACAGGTGCTCCGAGTACATGCGCTCGCGCTCGGGGTCGTCCTCGGGAAGGTCGACGAAGTCGAGGACGACCATGCCGCCGGCGAGACCGAGCGCGGTCTCCACGGAGTCGGTCAGGCGGCGCTTGGCGGAGTCCTTCACCGTGAGGCGGTCGATGACCACCTCGATGGTGTGCTTCTCCTGCTTCTTCAGCGTGGGCGGCTCGGAGAGCTGGATCGTCGTGCCGTCGACCCGCGCGCGGCTGTACCCCTTGGTCTGGAGGTCGGCGAAGAGGTCGACGAACTCGCCCTTGCGCTCGCGGACCAGCGGCGAGAGGACCTGGAAGCGGCTGCCTTCCGGCAGCTCGAGGACCTTGTCGACGATGGCCTGCGGCGACTGCCGGGCGATGGGGCGACCGCACTCGGGGCAGTGCGGCTTGCCGATGCGCGCGAAGAGCAGGCGGAGGTAGTCGTAGACCTCCGTGATGGTGCCGACCGTGGAGCGCGGGTTGCGCGAGGTCGACTTCTGGTCGATGGAGACCGCGGGCGAGAGGCCCTCGATGAAGTCGACGTCCGGCTTGTCCATCTGACCGAGGAACTGCCGGGCGTACGAGGAGAGCGACTCCACGTACCGCCGCTGACCCTCGGCGAAGATCGTGTCGAACGCGAGCGAGGACTTGCCCGACCCGGAGAGCCCGGTGAAGACGATGAGGGAGTCGCGCGGGAGGTCGAGCGAGACGTTCTTGAGATTGTGCTCGCGCGCGCCACGGACGATGAGACGGTCGGCCACGCCGGTCCGCACCTTTCTAGAGAGAAGTGACAGGGGCGGGACCCCCGTCATTCACAGACTAGGGCGAGCCACTGACAACGCCGGGGCGGATGCCCTGGTTGATAACAAACCCGGACCACCAAGAATGCCCGATGCCGCACCCGACCATATAGCACGTGCATTCGATTTGCGGCGCTGCTCAGACACCTTCACCCGAACGTGTGGCGCGACTATCGTCGGGCGCATGATTGATCATGTGCGCGACCTGGCGTCTGTACGTGACGCGACCGACCGGCTGCTCACAGCAGCCGCGAAACTGAACAACGATTCGACCGCGGAGCCGTCACGGCTGCCGGGCTGGACCCGCGGCCATGTGCTCGCCCACATCGCCCGGAACGCGGACGCGCTCGTGAACGTCCTGGCCGGGCGGCCCATGTACGTCAGCGGCGACGCCCGGGACGCGGACATCGAGCGGGACGCGCCCAGGCCGCTGGCCGAGCAGCTGGTGGACGTACGCGAGTCCGCGGAGCGCTTCGAGGCCCAGGCCGCGGTCCCTGCCGACTGGTCCCGCACCATCGAGATGCGCAACGGAGTAACCGACTCCGCGTCGCGGGTGCCGTTCAGGCGGTGGGTCGAGGCCGAGCTGCACCATGTCGATCTGGGCATCGGGTACGAGCTGGAGGACCTGCCGGAGGAGTTCGTGCAGCGGGAGATCGCGTTCCTCGCGGCACGTTTCTCGGGGAACCCCGACGTGCCGCCGACGCGGGTGACGGACGGCACGCACGCGTGGAGAACCGGCCGGGACGGCGAGCCCGAGATCACCGTTTCCGGGCCCGCGCCCGACGTGGTCGGCTGGCTCTCCGGCCGTCGCGACGGCTCGGCGCTGACGGCCGAAGGCGGCCTCCTGCCCTCGCTGCCCCCGCTATAGGCTGAGGAACATGACGTACAGCGGAGCAGTGAAGGTCGGCGGCGGCGCGGACGTGCACGAGCTGCAGGACCTGATGATCTCGAAGGTCGCGGTCGGCCCGATGGACAACAACGCCTATCTGCTCCGCTGCCGGGCCACGGACGAGCAGCTCCTGATCGACGCGGCGAACGACGCCGAGACGCTGCTCACGCTGATCGGTGACGACGGCATCGCGTCCGTCGTCACCACCCATCAGCACGGCGACCACTGGCAGGCACTCGCCGCGGTCGTCGAGGCCACCGGCGCCCGGACCTACGCGGGCCGCGAGGACACCGTCGGCATCCCCGTGCCCACGGACGTCCCGCTCTCGGACGGCGACACCGTGAGCGTCGGGCACGTCTCCCTCACCGCGCGTCACCTGGTGGGCCACACGCCGGGCTCGATCGCCCTCGTGTACGACGACCCGCACGGCCACCCGCACGTCTTCACCGGCGACTGCCTCTTCCCGGGCGGCATCGGCAACACGCACCAGGACCCGCAGGCCTTCGCGAGCCTCCTGAACGACGTCGAGACGAAGATCTTCGGCACGCTGCCCGACGAGACCTGGGTCTACCCCGGCCACGGGAACGACACGACGCTGGGCACGGAGCGCCCGCATCTGCCGGAGTGGCGTCAGCGGGGCTGGTGACCCGCGTACGTCGGCAGGGCTCAGGCCCCGCCGACCAGCGCCGCCACCCGCTCCACCGCGAACGCGTACCCCTGCACACCGCACCCCGCGATGACACCGTCCGCGCGCTGGGAGACGTACGAATGGTGCCGGAACGCCTCGCGCTGGTGGATGTTGGAGATGTGGACCTCCAACACCGGCATTCCGTCGCAGGTGTTGAGCGCGTCCAGAATCGCGACTGACGTGTGCGAGTAGGCCGCCGGGTTGATGACGATGCCCGCGTGGTGCTCGCGTGCCTCGTGGATCCAGTCCACCAACTGACCCTCGTGGTTGCTCTGCCTCAGGTCCACGGTGCCGCCGTGCGCGGCCGCCGCCTTGGCACACAGCGCCTCGACGTCGGCGAGGGTGTCGGAGCCGTAGATCTCGGGCTGGCGCTGACCGAGCAGGTTCAGATTGGGGCCGTTCAGGATCATGATCGGGGCGTTGGCAAGAGTGCGCGTCATGCCGTCAGCGTACTGAGGACGCTCCCCACGCCTCCGCACGCCCCCGTAACCGGCCGTCACGGTGGGTAGTTGACGCGGCATGCGCAAGAGCCACTCCCCCGCCGGTACCGCTGGTGCCTCCGGCACAGCTGGTGCCTCCGGCACTCCTTCTCTGCCGCGGCTCGCGGCCGCCTCGCTCGCCGGGACCGCCATCGAGTTCTACGACTTCTTCATCTACGGGACGGCCGCGGCCCTCGTGCTCGGCCCCCTGTTCTTCCCGACGTTCTCGCCGCTCGCGGGAACTCTCGCCGCGTTCGCGACATTCGGAGTGGGCTTCGTGGCGCGGCCCCTGGGGTCCGTCCTCTTCGGGCACATCGGTGATCGGCGCGGGCGGCGTCCCGTGCTCATCGGCTCGCTGCTCCTGACGGGAGTCGCCACGGTCGCCGTCGGCTGTGTGCCCACGTACGACTCGATCGGTACGGCCGCTCCGGTGCTGCTCCTCGTGCTGCGCTTCCTTCAGGGGCTCGGGCTCGGCGGCGAGTGGGGCGGGGCGGTGCTGCTGACCGCCGAGCACGCGCCGGCCGAGCGGCGCGGGCTGTGGTCGAGCTTCCCGCAGATGGGGCCGTCGATCGGGTTCCTGCTTGCCAACGGGATCATGCTGGTGCTCTCCGCGACCCTCACCGACGCGCAGTTCACCTCCTGGGGTTGGCGGGTGCCGTTCTGGGCTGCGGGCCTGCTCGCGGTGGCCGGGCTGGCCCTGCGTACGTCCCTCCCCGAGAGCCCGAGCTTTCTGGAACTGCGGGAGCACGCGCGCGTGCCGCTCGCCGAAGTGGTGCGCGACCACTGGCGGCTCGTGCTGCTCACGGCGGGCGGCCTCGCCGTCGGGTACGCGGTCTTCTACGCCGTGACGACGTGGTCCCTGGCCTACGCGGTGGAGCGGCTCGACGTCAGCCGTACGGTGATGCTCGCCTGCATCATGGCGGCGGTCGTGGTGAAGGGCGCCATGACACCGGTGGCCGCGGTGCTCGGCGACCGGTACGGGCGGCGGCCCCTGTGCCTGCTGGGGTGTGCGCTCTCGGCGCTGTGGATGTTCCCGATGATCGCGCTGCTCGCGACCGGCGAGCCGCTGCTGATGTTCCTGGGCTTTTTGGTGGCGATGCTCGCGTTCATCACGATGTTCGCCGTGATCGCCGCGTATCTGCCCGAGCTGTACGAGCCGCGGGTGCGCTGCACGGGCGCCGCCGTGGGCTACAACCTGGGCGGGGTCCTGGGCGGCGCGCTCACACCGATCGTGGCGACGGCGGTGGCGCGGGGCGAGGGGACTCCGTGGGGTGTGGCGGCGTATCTGACGGCCGTGGCGCTGCTGAGCCTGGGCTGCTTCGCGCTGCTGCCCGAGACGCGGCCGGCCCGCGAACCGGCCCCTGTCACGGCGTGAGCGTCGGCTGACGAACGTACGCGGGGCTCACGGCGTGACCGCGAGCTCCAAGTACGCCGCGAACAGCACCAGATGGACCCCGCCCTGCAGCAGCGTGGCGCGCCCGGGCACGACCGTGAGCGTGCCGACGATCACGGTGAGCGCGAGCAGCACCATGTGGGTCGGGCCGAGCCCGAGCACCAGCGGCCCGGAGAGCCAGACCGAGGCGACCGCGACGGCCGGGATCGTCAGGCCGATGCTGGCCATCGCGGAGCCGAGGGCGAGGTTGAGGCTGGTCTGCACGCGGTCGCGGCGGGTGGCGCGCACGGCCGCGATGGTCTCCGGGAGCAGCACGAGCAGCGCGATGATGACGCCGACCACGGAGTGCGGCATGCCCGCGCTCTCCACGCCGGACTCGATGGTCGGCGAGACCCCCTTGGCGAGGCCGACCACGCCGATCAGGGCGAGGGCGAGCAGCCCCAAGCTGATCAGGGCGGTGCGGGTGGAGGGCCCCGCCGCCTCCTCGGAGTCGATCACCTCGCCCTTGCGGGTGATCGGCAGGAAGTACTCGCGGTGGCGCACGGTCTGGGTCGTCACGAAGAGGCCGTACAGGATGAGCGAGGCGACGGCGGCGAAGGTGAGCTGCGCCGTGGAGAACTCCGGGCCCGGCTTGGTCGTGGTGAAGGTCGGCAGGACCAGGCTGAGGGTGGCGAGCGTGGCGACGGTCGCGAGTGCGGCGCCGGTGCCCTCGGACTGGAAGTTGACGACGCGGTGGCGCAGGGCGCCCACCAGCAGGCAGAGGCCGATGATGCCGTTGCAGGTGATCATCACGGCGGCGAACACCGTGTCGCGGGCCAGCGTGGAACTCTTGTCGCCGCCATCGGCCATGAGCGTGACGATCAGCGCGACCTCGATGATCGTCACGGCGACCGCGAGGACGAGCGACCCGAAGGGCTCGCCGACGCGGTGCGCGATCACCTCGGCGTGGTGCACGGCGGCGAGCACGGCCCCGGCGAGCACGAGCGTCACCACGGCCACGACCGCGCCGGGCACGTCGCGTCCCCAGGTGAAGGCGAGCAGCACGACGGCGAGGACCGGCACGACCGCGGTCCACTGCGTGGCGGGCGTCCGGAGCCGAGTGATCATGCCTTCGATGCTGCACCGCCCTCAACGGGCACGCGACCGGGATGAGTACGGCGCGACGCGTACGACACAGGGAGTGGCCCGCGACGATTCGTCGCGGGCCACTCCCTGTGGTGGTGACTCCTGCATCCGCGGCCGTCAGGCCTCGATGCTGTCCTTGCTGTCCTTCGGGCTCTCGTCGGCCGCCTTCTCCGCGGCTTCCTTCTCCGCCTGCTTCTTGGAGGCGAAGAGGCTGGTGATCGTCGTGATCACCAGGACACCGCAGATGACGCCGAGCGAGACCGGGATGGAGATCTCGGGGACGTGCACCCCGTTCTCGTGCAGGGCGTGCAGCACCAGCTTCACGCCGATGAAGCCCAGGATGACCGAGAGGCCGTAGCTGAGGTGGACCAGCTTCTTGAGCAGTCCGCCGATGAGGAAGTACAGCTGGCGCAGACCCATCAGCGCGAAGGCGTTCGCCGTGAAGACGATGTACGGGTCCTGGGTGAGGCCGAAGATCGCGGGGATCGAGTCCATCGCGAACAGCACGTCGGTCGTACCGATGGCGAGCATGACGATCATGAGCGGCGTCATGATCTTCTTGCCGTTCTTCTGGATGAACAGCTTGGTGCCGTGGTACTGGTCGGCGACGCCGAACTTCTTCTCGGCGGCCTTCAGGAGGCGGTTCTCCTCCCACTCCTCTTCCTCGTCACTGGAGCGCGCCTCCTGGATGAGCTTCCAGGCGGTGTAGATGAGGAACGCGCCGAAGATGTAGAAGACCCAGGAGAAGTTGGCGATGACCGCGGCGCCGGCGGCGATGAAGATCGCTCGCAGGACGAGCGCTATCAGCACACCGAACAGCAGCACCCGCTGCTGGAGATGGCTGGGCACCGAGAACTTCGCCATGATCAGGATGAAGACGAAGAGGTTGTCCACGCTGAGCGACTTCTCGGTGATGAAGCCCGCGAAGAACTCGCCGGAGGCCTGACTGTCGCCCCAGATCAGCAGGCCCACTCCGAAGAGCGCCGCCAGCACGATCCAGACGCCCGTCCAGATTCCGGCTTCCTTGATCGACACGTCATGCGGCTTGCGGCCGATGAAGAAGTCGGCCGCGATCAGGGCACTGAGACCAAGAATGGTCAGCACCCAAAGGGTCATTGAAACGTCCACTGCGCCTCCGGCGTCGTACGGCTACTGATCAGCGTCGTCGCTGCCGGAGGTCTCTTCCACCCGAGGCGGCTCACCGCCCCGCGGGCCGACGCCCCGGGACCGATGGCGGTCCGTATTGACGGGTACGTCGCGTTCGGGAGTACTCCCCTCCGCTGGTAGAAGAGTACGCGAAACACCAAGACTTAGTAAAGGAGATGGCAAGCAATAGGCAAAAGGCCAGGTCGGAGTGGGTCGGGCTGGACCGAAAGTCGCTTTACCGTCTCAGCGTCCGCCCGTGCGCCGGGCGTGCGCGACCTGGTTCAGGACCTGCTGGAGGACCCGGCTGCCGGGCGGCGTCATCGGCGGTTCGTACGTCCACGCATGCCCCACCCAGGGGTCGGAGAGGTGGTCGTCGGCCACCGGCGTCAGGCGCAGCAGCGCGCGCCAGAGCGGGTCGAGCAGCGGACCGTACTCGGCGGCGTCCTCCCGGTCGGCGACCATCATCAGGTGCACGCCGACCGCGGGGCCCTCGTCCGCGAGGTAGCGCAGTTGGGTCACGGCGCGGTCGTCGAAGCCGTGCGGGAAGTCGTTGACGATCAGGAGCTGCTCGGCGGTGTCCAGGTCCGGCGGCAGCGCGTCGGCGGCGCCCGCGCGAATCGCCATCTGTACGAGGTCCACGCGCTGGGTGAGCTTGGCGAGCACCGCGGAGACGCCTGCCGCGCCGGAGGCCGGCGGCTCGGGGAGCACGCCCGCCGTCACCAGCGGCGAGAGCGCCCCGGCCGCGGAGCCCGCCGCGTCGATGACGTGCACCGTGAACTCGCCCGCCGGATAGACCGCGAGCAACCGCGCGGCGTGCGCGACCGCGCTGTCCATGGCGAGGCGGCGCAGCTGGTCCACGTCGGCCAGGGAGTCCGTGCCGGAGGAGCGGCCGCTGTCGATCCACAGGCCGCGCTCCAGGGGCAGCCTGACCAGCAGCGGGATGTGCAGGTCCGGACGCTCGGGCAGGTGGAGGTCGCCCAGGCGCAGCGCCATGGGGATCTCCATGGGGGTGCGGTAGGCGTGCCAGACAGGGCTGTCCCAGCCGGCGAACGCCATGGGCAGGGCGGGCTCGACGACCTCGGACTCGGCGGCGAGCTGGCCCAGGTCGCGG
The DNA here is from genome assembly GCF_055585065.1 of Streptomyces sp. NPDC054047. NCBI lineage: Bacteria > Bacillati > Actinomycetota > Actinomycetes > Kitasatosporales > Streptomycetaceae > Streptomyces > Streptomyces sp. NPDC054047. The sequence continues at coordinate 196,514 of NZ_JBVJKV010000001.1, forward strand.
TCGAGGGCGGCCCGCGCCCGGTCGACGAGAAGGCCGTGCTTGGCGCGGGCGGCCTCGCGCGCGAGGTCTCCGGTGTTGCCGATGCGGCTGCGCGGGTCGGAGAGGACCTTGTCCAGCTCCTGGTCCATGCGCGACTCGGCGAAGTCGACGGCGCTTCGGTACGCGGCCGTGGTGCGGGCCAGGTCCTCGAACATGCCCCACACCTGGTTGTAGAGCCGCTCCTCCATGGACCAGCCGGTCGCGTCGCCCGCCACGGGCTGGGCGGACCTGCCCGGCTCGGCCGGGGCCGCGGTCGGCGGGGGCGGCGGCGGTGCGCTGGTCTGGCGGCCGGGGTGGCTGTAGTTGACGGGGCCGCCGGACGTGCTGCCCGCGTCGCCCGGCTGGGGCGTGGCCGGGGTGGGCTGGGGTGCGGTGGCGGTGCTGTCCGGGCCCTGCGCTCCCGGGCCCGGGGGCGTGCTCTGTCCGGTGGTGCGCACGCGGGCCTCGTCCGAGGGGCGGGGCGGCGGCGCGGCCACCGAGCGGGCGAGGCCCTGGGCCACCGCTTCGTTGATCGTGCCCGCCAGTTCGCGGGCCTGCGGCAGGCCCTGGTCGGTGAGCATGTCGGCGAGGCCGCCCGCGTACCCCTGGCCGACGGCGCGCACCTTCCACGCGTCGTGCCTGCGGTAGAGCTCCAGGGCGACGACGGCGGACTCGGCGTCCAGGTCGGTGATGGTGTAGCTGGCGACCTCGGAGCCGTCGAGTGCGGTGACGGCGACGAAGGGCGCGGCGAGGGAGCCGAAGCTGACCGGTCCCCCGACGCCCACGGGCAGCGCGAGCAGGACGTTGACCCGGTGCACCGCTTCGGGCACGGCGCCGAGGTCCACCGCGAGGCGGTGGTCGGCGGCGGCTTGCCTGGGCACCTCGAGCCCGGGCAGCGTGGGCGAGCCGGGATGGGCCACCCAGTCCGTGCCGCGCACCTTGCCCTGGTCGTCGCTGAGCGTGACCCCCGCCACGATCGGCTTGCCGACCGAGATCCGGATCTCCAGTCGGGTCTCGGGAAGCGGATGGTTCTGCCCCCGGACCAGCTCGGCCGTCATCGCCTTCGTCCCCCTCGTACCCTCTGTACTTGTCGGTGCCGCGTGCCTACAGGTGCGGCAGGATCGACGGCATCAGGTCCTGGAACGTGCGGCCGTTGGCGGGATTGCCGATGGCCGTCATCTGCCAGCCCGCGCCCGCGCGGTGGACCTTCGCCATGATCTGCGCGGTGTACTGACCGCCGCCGTCGAGTGTGTAGCGGGCCAGCTCCTGGCCGTTGGTCTCGTCCACCAGGCGGCAGAACGCGTTCTGCACCTCCTGGAACGTCTGGCCCGTGAAGGAGTTCACCGTGAAGACGATCTGGTCGATGTGGACCGGGATCCGCGCCAGGTCGACGAGGATCGCCTCGTCGTCCCCGCCCTGGCCGACACCGCCGACGAGATTGTCACCGGTGTGCCGCACGGAACCGTCGTCACTGACGAGGTGACGGAAGAACACGACGTCCACCGGCTGCTTGTCGGCGAACAGGACCGCCGACGCGTCCAGGTCGACCTCGCGCGTGCGTGTGCCGAACAGACCGCGCCTCGGGGCCGCTTGCCAGCCGAGCCCCATGCGCACCGCGGTCAGGGCACCCCCGTCGTCCTTCTGCAGGCTGATGGCCTGACCCTTGGTCATGTTGACCGTCACGCGCTGTCCCCTCTCGAACTGCCCTAGGCAACCGCCGGTCTGTGCGGTTGCCCAGCACCCTATGCAGAGGCACTGACAGTGCCGCAGTGCGGGCAGCACTTTGTGTCGGTCTTGCAACACACCAGGCAGTACGCCTACGCCTGTCCTGCCTCCCTCATCTGCCTGAGCTCCTTCTTCATCTCCGACACCTCGTCACGCAGCCGTGCGGCGATCTCGAACTGCAGGTCGGCGGCGGCCGCGCGCATCCGCGCGGTCATCTCCTCGATCTGTTCGGCCAGTTCGGCCGCGGGCCGGTCGGTGGGCACCTTCTCGGCGGCCTTGCCCTTGGCCGCCTTGCCCGCCTTGCCGCCGAGCGCGGGCACGGGCGCCTTGGCTGCCGCCTTCGCGTCGGCGCCCTTCGCCTTGCGGTAGTCCGTGCCGAGCAGCTGCTCCGTGTCGACCTCCTCGCGCGCGATCGCCGACACGATGTCGTTGATCTTCTTGCGCAGCGGCTGGGGGTCGATCCCCTTCTCCTTGTTGTACGCGATCTGCTTCTCGCGCCTGCGGTTGGTCTCGTCGATGGCCTGCTCCATCGCCGGGGTGACCTTGTCCGCGTACATATGGACCTGACCGGAGACGTTGCGCGCCGCGCGGCCGATGGTCTGGATCAGCGAGGTGCCGGAGCGCAGGAAGCCCTGCTTGTCGGCGTCGAGGATCGACACCAGGGAGACCTCGGGCAGGTCGAGGCCCTCACGCAGGAGGTTGATGCCGACCAGGACGTCGTACTCACCGGCGCGCAGTTCGCGCAGGAGCTCGACGCGGCGCAGGGTGTCGACGTCGCTGTGCAGATAGCGGACCTGGATGCCCAGCTCGAGGAAGTAGTCGGTGAGGTCCTCGGCCATCTTCTTGGTGAGCGTGGTGACCAGGACGCGCTCGTCCTTCTCGGTGCGCGTGCGGATCTCGTGCACCAGGTCGTCGATCTGCCCCTCGGTGGGCTTGACCACGACCTCCGGGTCGATGAGGCCGGTGGGGCGGATGATCTGCTCGACGAAGCCGTCGCCGCGCGAGAGTTCGTACTTGCCCGGGGTCGCCGAGAGGTAGACCGTCTGGCCGATGCGGCCGAGGAATTCCTCCCACTTCAGCGGGCGGTTGTCCAGCGCGGACGGCAGCCGGAAGCCGTGGTCCACCAGGGTGCGCTTGCGGGAGGCGTCGCCTTCGTACATCGCGCCGATCTGCGGGACCGTGACGTGCGACTCGTCGATGACGAGGAGGAAGTCCTCGGGGAAGTAGTCGATGAGGGTGTTCGGCGCGGAGCCGGGATCGCGGTCGTCGAAGTGCATCGAGTAGTTCTCGATGCCGGAGCAGGAGCCGATCTGGCGGAGCATCTCCAGGTCGTACGTCGTGCGCATGCGAAGGCGCTGGGCCTCCAGCATCTTGCCCTGCTTCTCCAGCTCGGCGAGGCGCTCGGCGAGCTCCTTCTCGATGCCGGTGACCGCCTTCTCCATGCGCTCCGGTCCCGCCACGTAGTGCGAGGCCGGGAAGACGTACAGGTGGTCGTCGTCGCTGATGACCTCGCCGGTGAGGGGGTGCAGCGTGGAGAGCGCCTCGATCTCGTCGCCGAACATCTCGATGCGGACGGCCAGCTCTTCGTAGACCGGGAAGATCTCGATGGTGTCGCCGCGGACCCTGAAGGTGCCGCGGGCGAAGGCCACGTCGTTGCGCGTGTACTGGATGTCGACGAAGCGGCGCAGGAGCTGGTCGCGGTCGATCTCCTCGCCGACCTTGAGCGAGACCATCCTGTCGACGTACTCCTGCGGGGTGCCGAGGCCGTAGATGCAGGAGACGGATGCGACCACGATCACGTCACGCCGGGTCAGCAGCGAGTTCGTGGCGGAGTGGCGCAGGCGCTCGACCTCCTCGTTGATCGAGGAGTCCTTCTCGATGTACGTGTCCGACTGCGGGACGTACGCCTCGGGCTGGTAGTAGTCGTAGTACGAGACGAAGTACTCCACCGCGTTGTTCGGCAGGAGCTCTCGGAACTCGTTGGCCAGCTGGGCGGCCAGCGTCTTGTTCGGCGCCATCACGAGGGTGGGGCGCTGGAGCTTCTCGATCATCCACGCGGTGGTGGCCGACTTGCCGGTGCCGGTCGCGCCGAGCAGGACGACGTCCTTCTCACCTGCGCGAATGCGCCGCTCCAGGTCGGCGATGGCCGCCGGCTGGTCGCCGCTTGGCGTGTAGTTGCTGACGACCTCGAAAGGCGCCACCGTGCGTTCGATCTTGGATACGGGCCGCATGGAACCCACCGTACGACCCCGCACTGACAACGGGGTCGGATCACCAGCTCTGCGGGGTCCTGGGGCCGGGGCGCTGCGGGGGCCTGCGGCCCGCCCGCGGGTCGTGCCGGTCGCCCGAGCGCGGCACGGGGTAGGGGGCGCGCTGCCCCTGTGCGGCGTTCTGGAGGTCGGCCTTGCCCATGACCATCAGCGGGTCGAACATGACGATCACGCCCGCGAGGAGCAGGAAGGCGAGCGGGCCGATCATCATCGGCGCGAGCAGCTCGGCGGGCGAGTCACCGGCCACCGGGGCCGCGGACGAGCCGTGCAGATGGACCCGGAGTGCGGCCATTCCGGTGTAGTGCATGCCACTGACGGCCAGGCCCATGACGAGGCTCGCGCCCAGGCTCCAGAGGAAACCCCTGACCTGCGCGGCCGCCCACAGGGCGGCGCTGGCGGCGACGACGGCGATCACGACGGAGGCGGAAACGGTGAAGGTGTTGTACTCCAGCGTCCCGCGCAGACGCATACCGGCCATTCCCAGATAGTGCATCGAGGCGACGCCCAGACCGGTGATCGTTCCGCCGGTGAACAGGGCCGTCCCGGTCGCGCCGCGGTAGCCCACGATGAAGATCCCGATGCCGACCATGACGATGGCGACGGCGAGACTCGCGAAGGTCAGCGCCTTGTCGTAGTGGATCGGGGCTTCCTCGACGGTGAAGCCCATCATCGCGATGAAGTGCATCGTCCAGATGCCGGAACCGATCGCCGCCGACCCGAGTGCGAGCCAACCGGGCCTCCAGGAGTGGGCCACGAGGAGCGATCTGGTGGTGCACCGCAGGCCGAGCGCTCCACCGAGACACGCCATGAGGTACGCCGCCACCGGTGTGACAAGTCCATAACTGAAACCGTCGACCGTGCCCTGCATGCGCGGTAGCCCTTCCGCCTGTTGTGTCCAAATGCCCGGGAATGCCCCCAAGTGGCCCCAGCCGACCGTCCACTGACAGGCCATGGGCTGACGCAGAGAGTAAAGCTCACTCCGGAACTTGCGAACGATTTTCCGGGAAAGAATCCCGGTTGTCTCCGTTCAACCTGTGGCCATCCTGCACCTGTCTCGCGTTGGCCGTGGACTGTCACTCTCATCCGGTCCGTGCCCAAACATCGCGAGGAGTCACCGTTGTACGCACGCGCTGCCGCTGCCACCACCGCCGCTCTGCTCGGAGCCGGTGCACTCGCCCTCCCCTCCACCACCGTTCACGCCGCCGACCGGCCGTCGGCGCAGACGTCCGCGCAGACGTCCGTCTCGCACGACAAGCCGCTGGTCGTCGCGCACCGGGGCGCTTCCGCCTATGCCCCGGAGAACACTTTCTCAGCCATCGACAAGGCGGCTGACATGGGGTTCCGCTGGGTCGAGAACGACGTCCAGCGCACCAAGGACGGCGAGCTGGTGATCATGCACGACGACACCCTGAAGCGGACGACGAACGTCGAGGAGCTCTACCCCGACCGCGCGCCGTGGAAGGTCGCGGACTTCACGGCGAAGGAGATCTCCCGGCTGGACGCGGGCAGCTGGTTCAGCCCGAAGTACGCCGGACAGCGCGTGCCGACGCTGAAGCAGTACATGAACCGGGTCTCGCGCAACCACCAGAGCCTCGTCTTCGAGTTCAAGAAGCCCGAGCTCTACCCGGGCATCGAGAAGCAGGGCCTCGCCGTCCTGCGCAAGACCGGCTGGCTCGACCGCCACCACGTCAAGAACAAGCTCGTCATCCAGAGCTTCAGCGCCGACAGCGTCAAGACGGTGCACAAGCTGCGGCCCGACATCAAGACCGGCTTCCTCGGTACGCCCGCGGTCGCCGATCTGCCCGCGTACGCCAAGTTCTCCGACCAGATCAACTCGACGCACACCTCCATCTCCAAGGAGTACGTCGCCGCGATCCACGCGCTCAAGGGGCCGCACCGCAAGCGCCTGGAGATCTTCACCTGGACCGTGAACAACGCGGCCGCGGCGAAGCGGGTGGCGGACTTCGGGGTGGACGGCATCATCACGAACACACCCGACGTCGTGCGCGAGGCCATCTCCGAGTAGCGCCGGCGGGCTCGCGGGACGGCGTTGTCAGTGCCCGGTCGTACGGTGGTCCACATGAACGCCAAGGGGCAGCACGGGCAGGGCCGTCCGGAGCAGGACGACTCACGGCAGGTGGTGTGGGCCGTCGTCGCGAGCGACATCGGCCCACTGCTGCTGGCCGCGACCGACGACGGTCTGGTCAGCGTCGTCTTCCACGCCTCGGACGCGGTGCGCGACAAGGCACTGGAGCGGCTCGGCTCCCGACTGGGGGCCGAGCCGGTCGAAGCACCGGACTCTCCGCTCCTCACCGAGTCCATACGCCAGCTCGCGGACTACTTCGCGGGCGAGCGCCACGACTTCGAGCTGCCGCTCGACTGGTCGCTGATCTCCGGGTTCAACCGCCAGGTCCTGCGCGAACTGACCACCGTCCCGTACGGCGCCGTGGTGGGGTACGGAGACCTGGCACGCCGCGTCGGCCAGCCCGGCGCGGCCCAGGCGGTCGGCATGGCGATGGGCGCCAATCCGCTGCCGGTCGTCGTGCCGTGCCACCGCGTGGTCGAGAGCGACGGCGGCATCGGCGGCTTCGGCGGCGGCGTCGAGACCAAGCGACAGCTGCTCGCCCTGGAAGGGGTCCTGCCGCAGCCGTTGTTCTGACACTCCGGTGCGCTGGTGGGTGGGTCTGGCATGCGGTGGATCTCACGCTCCGGCGCGCGGTGGGCAGGTCCGGCCTGCGGTGGATCTCACGCTCCGGCGCGCGGTGGGCAGGTCCGGCCTGCGGTGGATCTCACGCTCCGGCGCGCGGTGGACGAGTCTGTTTCGCGCGCACGGGCGTCCTGGCACACTGCGTCAGTGACTTCGACCCTCGACGCTCCTGACATACCCGCGCCAGAGGCACTGCCCGCCCTGCGCCGCCGCACCACCGCGGTGCTGGTCGCCAGCCAGATACTGGGCGGGCTCGGAGTACCGATCGGCATCGCCCTGGCCCCGATGCTCGCCACCGAGGTGAGCGGGACGGAGGCGCTGTCCGGCCTCGCGCCCACCGCGTCCGTGGCCGGCACGGCCCTGCTCTCGCTGCCGCTCGCCGCGCTGATGACCTCGCGCGGACGGCGGCCGGGACTCGTCCTCGCCTATCTGATCGGCGCGCTGGGGGCCGGGCTCGTGGTGCTCGCCGCCGTCGTCGAGAGCTTCCCCCTGCTGCTCCTCGGCATGGCGGGCTTCGGGGCGGGCTCGTCGGCGAATCTGCAGGCCCGCTTCGCGGCGGCCGACCTCGCCGAACCCGACCGGCGCGGACGTGCCATCTCCCTCGTCATCTGGGCCACCACCATCGGCTCGGTCCTCGGTCCGAACATCGCCGCACCCACGAGCCGTGCCTTCTCCGGCACCTCCATACCCGAGGCGGCAGGCCCCTTCCTCTTCGCCGCCGGGATCTTCGCCGTAGCCGGTCTCGTGGTGGCGGTCCTGCTGCGCCCGGACCCGCTGCTCACCGCCCGGGCGCTGGCCCCGCAGGAGAACCAGTCCGCGCGGAGCCGTTCGCTGCGGGCCGGTGTCGCCGCGGTGGCCGCGTCGCCGATGGCCCGGCTCGCGCTGGTGACGGTGGCCGCTTCGCACACGGTGATGGTCTCGATCATGGTCATGACCCCGGTCGACCTGGGGCACCACGGGGCGAGCCTGCAACTGGTCGGTCTGGTCATCAGCGGCCACATCGCGGGCATGTACGCGCTCTCGCCGGTGATGGGCTGGCTCTCCGACCGGTTCGGGCGGCTCGCCGTGATCGGCCTCGCGGTCGGGCTGCTGTGCTGCGCCGCGCTCCTCGCCGGCACGGCGGGGCCGAGCCACGGCCAGACCGCCGCCGGTCTATTCGTGCTCGGCCTCGGCTGGTCCGCGGGGCTGGTCTCCGGTTCCGCGCTGCTCACCGACTCGGTGCCGCAGCCCGCCCGGGCCGCCGTGCAGGGCCTCTCGGACCTGACCATGAACACGGCGGCGGGCATCGGCGGCGCGGCGGCCGGGCTGATCGTCGCGCGGGCGAGCTACGGCTGGCTCAACCTCATCGGCGTCTGCGTGCTGCTGCCGATGGCGGCGCTGGCGCTGCGTCGGGCGGTCAAGAAGGCCTGAGGTGCCTGGCCTCAGGTGCCTGAGGTGCTGAGGCGCCTGAGGTGGTGCTGAGGCGCCTGAGGTGCTGAGGTGCCTGAGGTCAGAAGGCCGAGGTCAAGATGGCCTGACCTCGGATCCTGACCCCGCGGTCAGGCGAGCGTGATGTGGTACGCCTTGCGCAGCGTCTCGTGCACGGTCCACGTCGTACGGTCGCCCTCGCGCAGGACCGCCGCGTCGCCCGGGCCGACCTCGATCACGTCGCCGCCCTCGACCTCGATCGTGGCGCGGCCACTGACGACCACGAAGAGTTCGTTGGCCTCCGTGTCGGTGACCACGCCGGGCGTGATCTGCCAGATGCCGCGCAGCTGCTTGCCGTCGGCCGACTCCCACAGGACCTTGCCGGTGACCTCCGGGGTGCCGGAGACGATCTGCCCGGGGTCGAGCGGCTCGGCCTCCAGGTCGACATCCGGGATGTGCACGGCAAAGGACGGCGTGACGGCTTGATCATTCGTGGTCATGGCCGGTCACCCTAGCCGGGAGCCGCGCGGCCCTCCGTCACGGGTCAGCTTGCCCCGTCTTCTCCGTAGTGCCGCGCTTCGATGACGTTGCCGTCCGGGTCGCGGAAGTAGAAGCTGCGGCGGGCCCTGCCGCGGGCGCCGAACGCGTTCTGCGAGATGTCCGACACCGGCGTACCGCGCTCCTCCAGACGGGCGCGCAGCGCATCGAAGTCGGGCTCCGACAGGGCGAGGCAGACGTGGTTGACCGGGTGGCCCGCGCTCTTGGCCGCGTCCGGCACGACGTCCATGCGCTCGGCGAGTGTGAGCGGGGCGAGGTCGAAGATGGTCTCCTCGTTGAGCCGCACGGACGGGAAGGATGCCTTGCCCGCCGTGAACTCGGCGACGTGCAGGGGTTCGAGGCCCAGCACCTTCTCGTAGAAGTCGGCTGCCGCCGCGGGGTCGCGCACCCACAGGACGACGTGGTCGAGACGTGTCGTGTTGTCCGTCATGCCCCTCAGGCTGCAGCCCCCTCCCCCGCGCCGCAAGGGTTTGGCGGGGCGCGCCGCCCGCCAGGGATGACAGGGATGACAGGGATGAGGAGAGACCCGACAGGCAGGAGGCAGGCCCGTGTTGGTGGTGTCCGACGAGGTACAGGCGGCTGTGGCGGACCGGCGGCCCGTCGTCGCCCTGGAGTCCACGATCATCGCGCACGGGCTGCCGCGCCCGCGCAATCTCCAGGTGGCGCGTGAGCTCGAAGAGGTCGTACGCGAGGAGGGCGCCGTCCCCGCGACGATCGCCGTACTGGACGGGCGCCCCCATGTCGGCCTGGACAAGCAGCAGTTGGAGCGGGTCGCGAACGAGGACGGCATCCGCAAGCTGGGCCACCGCGATCTGGCGCTCGCGGTCGCGGCGGGGGCGAGCGGGGCGACGACCGTGTCCGCGACGGCGCTGCTCGCCGCGCGGGCGGGCGTGCGGGTGTTCGCCACGGGCGGGCTCGGCGGGGTGCACCGGGAGTGGACGGTGACGCAGGACGAGTCCGCCGACCTGGGGCTGCTCGCCCGGACGCGCGTCACGGTCGTCTGCGCGGGCGTGAAGTCGATCCTGGACGTGCCGGCGACGCTGCAGCGCCTGGAGACGCTGGGCGTCGCGGTGGCGGGGTACGGGACGGACCGCTTCCCCGGCTTCTACCTCACCGACTCCGGGCATCCGGTGGACTGGACGCTGCGTACGCCCGGGGAGGTCGCGGCGGTGATGCGGGCCCAGGACGCGGTCGGCGGTCCGGAGTCCGCGCTGCTCGTGGCGAACCCCGTCCCGGAGGCCGAGCAGCTCGATCCCGCGCTGCACGCGCGCGTGCTCGCCGAGGCGTTGGAGGCGTGCGCCGAGCGGGGCATCACCAGGCAGGCGGTCACGCCGTTCCTCCTGGACCAGCTGGTGCGACGCACCGACGGTGCGTCGCTGAGCGCCAATCTCGCGGCGGTGCGGGGCAATGTGCGGCTCGCGGGGCGGATCGCGGCGGCCTGGGCGGGGCGGTGAGCTCTGGGGGTGGGGCGGTTGGCTCGCGGGGCGAGGCGGTGAGCTCACGGGGTCGGGCGGTGAGCTCGCGGGGCGGGGCCCTGTTGGTGGTCGGCGACGTCGTCACGGACATCGTCGCGCGGCACCGTACGCCGCCGGTTCCCGGCACGGACACGGCGGCGGCGATCCGTACGGTGCCGGGTGGTGCGGGCGCCAACGTGGCCTGCTGGGCGGCTTCTTGGGGGTGCCGCGACGTACGGCTCCTGGGGCGGGTCGGTGCGGATTCGGCGACGTGGCACGAGGAGGCGCTCACGCGCGCGGGGGTGCGTTCGCGTTTGATCGTCGACTCCGAGGCGCCTACGGGCACCGTGATCTGTCTGGTCGACGGGGGTGTCGGGGGCGGGGCCGAGCGGACGTTCCTGACGGACAGCGGCGCGTCGCTGCGCCTGTCGGGCGCGGACTGGTCGTCCGCGCCCGACCTTCTGGACGGGGTGGGATGGCTGCACCTGTCGGGCTACTTGTTCTTCGCGGAGCCGAGCCGGGAGGCGGCCGAGGCGGCGTTGGCCACGGCACGCGCGCGTGGCGTGCCGGTGAGTGTGGACCCGGCGTCGGCGGGGTTCCTGGCGGAGCTGGGGGCGGAGCGGTTCCTGGCGGCGACGGAGGGGGTGGATGTGCTGCTGCCGAGTGAGGGTGAGGCGCGGTTGCTGGCGGGGGCGCCTGGGGCGGGGCCTGGGGCGGGGGCGGGACGCGAGGTGGGGCTGGGGGTTACGGATGCGGCGGCCGGCCTGAGCCGGCGGTACCCGGTGGTGGTGGTCAAGCAGGGTGCCGCGGGTGCGCTGGTCGCCAGGGGCGGCGAGGTGCGGGCGAAGATCCCCGCGCTGCCCGCGACCGCACGCGACTCGACGGGGGCGGGCGACGCGTTCACGGGCGCGTTCCTTGCGGCGCGCTTGGACGGGGCGGGGCTTTACGAGGCTTCGGCGGAGGGCTGCAGGGCGGGGGCCCGCGCCGTCGAACTGGTGGGCGGGAGGCCGGGGTAGGGGCGGGTTTCCCGTGCGGGGGGGGGCCGTTTCGGGTGTGGGCCGCACTGCCGACTGCGGGTGCGTTGGGGTGAGCGCCGCTGTCCGTCTTGGGGGCGGGGCCGCGCCGGTACGTCCCTCCTCGCTAACACGGCCCGAGCGCCCGCACGCTTCGGCTGGCGAGTCCAGCACACCGTGCTCCGGGCAGACATACCGGCACACCCCCTGACGTGCCTAGCGCGCTGCGGGTGCACAGGGGCTAGCGTCACTGTCCGCCTCAGGGGCGGCGCCGCGCCGGTATGTCCCTCCTCGCTAACACGGCCCGAGCGCCTGCATGCTTCGGCCGACGAGTCCAGCGCACCGTGCTCCGGACGGACATACCGGCACGCCCCCTGGCCTGCGTAGCGCGCTGCGGGTGCGTTGGGGACCGATCTGCGCATCCGGCCGCGCTGCATCTCGCCACGTCGCGGATGGCCCACCCGCCCCTACCGCAGGGCAATCGGGCGGGTGGGCGGGAAAGGCTTGTTCGGGCAGGGGGCGTGCGGGGTGATCTGGTGGGGGGGGTGGGAGAGGTTCGTTCCGTAAGGGGGTGTTGCGGGGGAGGTTAGGGCTTGCGGCCCCAGGCTGAGATCAAGGGGGGTGTCGCCAGGTCCATCGGCTCTGCGGCGATGTTCGCGAGGTGGTCGGTGATGTCGTCCTCCGTGGCCAGGCCCGCGGATGTCAGGGCCGTGCGGGACTGCTGGATCGTGGCCGTCTCCAGGGCCGTGCAGGCGGGGGAGGTCAGGGGGAAGTACGCGTCGGCCTCCACCTGGCGCAGGCCCGCCGCCCGAAGCAGCCGGGGCAGGGCACGCCCGTACGCGAGGTCGGCGCCGCGCTCGGTGAGCAGCGCGTGCCGCAGCCGGTTCGCCAGCTGCTGCGCAGGCCCGTACTCGTCCGGGCACGGCAGGGGCTGCAGGGCCGGGTCGGGCTCCTCGATCAGCAGGCGCCCTCCGGGCCGCAGAGCCCGGATCATCGCCCGCAGGGCCAGCTCCCGGTCCGGCACCCGGGCGAGGACGAGCCGCGCGTGGACGAGATCGAAGCCCTCGGCGGGCGGCGCGTCCACCCCCACGTCATGCATGCGCACCTCCACCGGCGGCCGGGCGGCCGACGTCTGCCAGGAGATGTCCGCGTCGGTCGCCAGGACCCGCCCGGTGGGGCCGACCCGCTTGGCGAGCCAGGAGACGACGGAGGTGCCGCCCGCGCCGACCTCCCAGCAGCGCCACCCCGGCCCGATGCCGAGCCGCTCGATGTGCCGGAAGGTCGTGGGGTCGAAGAGCGCGGAGAAGGCTTCGGAGCGCTGCCCCGCACCCGCGCCCGCCCCCTCGGCGTGCCGATTCCGATTGCCGGTCAGATAGCCGTCGATGAGCGTCATGCCGTAATTATCCCAATTACCCGGCTTGCTCCGGGGAGGCGGCTCCGCACGCCCGGAGCGGAGTCTTCCGTTCCCCCAGGCTCCGGCCGCGCCGTCAGGACGTACTGGCAGACTGGCACGTCACGTCACCAGAACGAGGAGCCACGCATGTCGATGGCAGGCAACCTGCGAAAGGTAGGGAACCTCCGCAAGGTAGGCGGCCTACGGAAAGTCGCGCGGGTCGCCCAGTTCGTGCGCAAGCACAGCCGTGTGGACCTGAGCCACCCCGCCCGCTCCCCCCTGGGCTCGGCGGTGGTCAAGTGCGTGACGTACCGGAAAGGCGTGCGCCAGGAAGGCGGCCGCGATCTCGTCGAGGAGGTCGAGCGCGTCCGCAAGAGCGGTGACGGATTCGTCTGGCTCGGGCTGCACGAGCCGACGGAGGAGGAGTTCGCGGGCATCGCCGAGCTCTTCGACCTGCATCCGCTCGCCGTGGAGGACGCGGTCCACGCCCACCAGCGGCCGAAGGTGGAGCGGTACGACGAGACGCTGTTCTCCGTGTTCAAGACCGTCTGTTACGTGGAGCATGCCGAACTCACCGCGACCAGCGAGGTGGTGGACACCGGCGAGATCATGGTCTTCGTCGGCAAGGAGTTCGTGATCACCGTGCGGCACGGCCGCCACGGTTCGCTCGGCCCGCTGCGCGAGGAGCTCGAGTCTGCGCCCGAGCAGCTGGCCAAGGGCCCGGCAGCGGTCCTGCACGCGCTGGCCGACCACGTCGTGGACGACTACCTGGTCGTGACGGACGCGGTACAGGCCGACATCGACCAGGTGGAGATGGACGTCTTCTCCAAGGACGGCGAGCGCACCGACCCGGGCCGCATCTACCAGCTCAAGCGCGAACTCCTCGAACTGAAGCGGGCCGTGGTGCCGCTCGGCCGCCCCCTGCAGACCCTCTCCACCCAGCCGATGCAGGCGATCGCCCCGGAGATACAGGCCTACTTCCGGGACGTGGACGACCACCTCAAGCGCGTCACGGAGCAGATCGCCTCCTTCGACGAACTCCTGAACTCCATCCTCCAGGCCCACCTCGCCCAGGTGACGGTCGCGCAGAACGAGGACATGCGGAAGATCACCGCCTGGGCCGCCGTGATCGCCGTACCGACGATGGTCTGCGGTGTGTACGGAATGAACTTCGACCACATGCCCGAACTGCACTGGAAGTACGGCTACGGCCTGGTGATCGGCGTGATCGTCACCACCTGTTGCGCGCTCTACCGCGGCTTCCGGCGCAACGGCTGGCTCTAGGAGACATCGCGCATCGCGCATCGCGCGTACCGCGGATCTCCGGCGAGCCGTCCGTTGCCCGGCGGGGCGAGGCGACTTGTGGTGCGGTGGTCAGCTCTTCGCGTAGACGCTCTCGACCCAGCCCGCGAGTTGCTCCTCGGTGAGATGGGTGGCGAGGTCGGCCTCGCTGATCATGCCGACCAGGCGTTTGTTCTCGATGACCGGGAGCCTGCGGATCTGGTTGCCCTGCATCTCCTGGAGGACCTCGTCGACGTCCGCGCCCGAGTCGATCCAGCGTGGCGTGCCCTTGGCCATGTCGCCCGCGGTCACCCTGGACGGGTCGTGCCCCATCGCCACGCAGCCGACCACGATGTCGCGGTCGGTGAGGATGCCGCAGAGCCGCTCGTTCTCGTCGCTGATGGGCAGTGCGCCCACGTCCAGCTGACGCATCAGCTGGGCGGCGCGGTCCAGGGTCTCGTGTGCGGGGATCCACTGGGCACCGCGGTGCATGATGTCTCCGGCGGTGGTCATGAGGTACCTCCCGGGGCCGGACGGCCGGCGCGGCGCGGAGGCACCGCTAGTCCCGGCGCCCCTCATTCTCGCCGGGCCCCCGGAGGTCCGCACGCCGAGACTCCGGCCGCCGGGCCATGGACGGCCGCCGGACCGCGGACAACCGCCGGGCCACGGACGACCGCCGGGCCACGAGCGGGAACGGCCTCAGACGGGCACGGCCTCAGGCGGAGAAGCCGACGACCTTCTCCGGGGTCACCCTGATGATCACCCGGGCCTCCTCGTCCTTCTCGCCGGGCGGGTCGATGCCCAGGTACTTGTGCGCGAGCTCGTACGGAAGCCGCTTCTCCGGATCGGGGAGGATCTCGGCGACGCCGCGGATCTCGGTCGACGTGTACGGGTTGGCCAGGTCGAAGACCGAGATGCTGATGCGCGGGTCGCGTTCGAGGTTGCGGACCTTCTGACGCCGCGCCGTGGAGGAGAACAGCACGGTGTCGCCCTCCCGTTTGATCCACACCACCGAGTTCTGGGGTGCGCCACCGGGGCCGAGGGTGGCGACACTGGCGAAGTTCTTGCCGTCGAGGAGGGTGCGGACCGATTCGCTGAAGTGGAGCGCTGTCGTTGCCATGCCCAGACTCTAACTACATGCACGTGCATATAAAAGGGGTTCGCTCAATCTCCTTCGTCGCGCCGCCGGCCGCCTGCGCCGGGTGGCATCAGCCGCTCCACTCCGGATGCCGTCAGCCGCTCCACGCCGGGTGCCGTGGATCGTCCGCGCGTACGACCACGTCGGCCGTCGAACCGGGGTCCGTCTCCGCCTCGTACCGCTCGAAGGCGGGCAGCGTCCAGCGCTCGCTCTCCGCCGTACGTCGCCGCAGGGCGCCCGGCGAGAGGCTCGTATGGACGGTCAGGTCGAAGGGGAACCAGTGGCCCAGGAGCAACGGGCCGTGCAGCAACAGCAGCGCGCCGGGCTGGAGTTGAACGTACGGGCTGCGCGTCGCGCGGTCCGCGGCCGGGTCCCACAGGTCGGGCAGCACCCGTCCGGTGCCACCCGGATCGAGCGGGCCGAAGACCTCGCGCCAGAGCGCGCCGGTGTCGAACCAGCCGCTGTAGTACGCCTCCACGTCCTCGTGCCCGTATTCGAGGCGCAGCGAGGCGGGGCGGAGGAAGTCTTCCGTGCCGACGACGAGCGCGGACCGCCCACGCACCCGCAGCGCGTCGGCCACGCTCCGGGCCAGCTCGCCGGGCTCACCCGCCGGGGCTCCGTCGAAGGCGACGCGGGGCCAGGGGCCCGCGTCGGCCGTCTTCAGGTCGAGCAGGCGGTCGGCGAGGGCGTCCGTGAGCCGGTCCCAGGTGATCGCTTCGAGTCGCACGTGTCCCATGATGCAGGGCGCTCCCGCTGCGGGTTCGGGGAGTCGCACCATGGGAGTCGAACCATGGGAGTCGCATCACGGCCCCGGGGCTCCTGCCCACTCCCCCGCTTCGGGCGCACCATGACCCGGGGGCTCCTGCCCCCTCCCCCGCGGCGGTACGCGTCCTCCGGCCGGGGAATGAACCCCTTATGGCAGCACCAACTCCCCTCGCCCGAGGCCGACTTCTCGCCATCCAGCCCCTGAAGCGCCGCCATTGCGTGGAGTGCCGCGGTGGGCCGCTCGCCCTCCTGGTCGTCGAGGACGCCGGGCCGCACTGCCTGGACTGCGCCGACCTGGGCCATCTCGTCTTCCTGCCACGCGGCGACACCGCGCTGACGCGTCGGGCCCGCGAGGGGAGCGGGCTCTCTGCGGTGGTCGTCCGCTTCAACCGGCGCCAGGGCCGGTACGAACGCGAGGGCGTACTCGTCGAGGAGGCGGCGCTCGCACGGGCCGAGGAGCGCTGCCTCGCGGACGCGGAGGCGCGGGCGCGCCGCCGGGCGCGGGACGCCGTGCGGCGGGCCGCGCAGGACGTCCGCTTCACCGCGGCCTTCGCGGACGAGATACGCCGTCTCTTTCCCGGGTGCCCCGAGGAGCGGTCCCGCGCGATCGCCGCGCACGCGTCCGTGCGGGGCAGCGGGCGGGTGGGGCGCAGCGCGGCGGGGCGCGCCTTGTCCGCCACCGCGGTGACGGCGGCGGTGGTGGCCGCCGTCCGGCACACGGATACGCCGTACGACCGGCTCCTCATGAGCGGAGTCCCGCGCGGCGAGGCGCGCCGCCGGATCGCCCCGGCGGTGGAGTCGGTGCTGCGGGGCTGGCGGGGGCCTGGGCGGGAGGGGGTTGCGGGCTGAGGGTTCTGGCCGGGGCCTGCGGGGCGACTGGGGCGGCTGGTGCGGTTGGTGCGGCTGGTGCGCCCACCTCACCGGGGTCTTGCCTCGCCCCCGCCTCTCCTTGCTCCGTGGTCTGCGCCTGGGTCGCGGCTTCACCTTGCGTCGACGGCAACCTGTCCCGGCGCTTCGCGCCGGATACTTCCCGCCCACCCACTCGATTACCCCGCAGCCCAAACGGGTGGGCGGGCGGAGACAACCCGCTGCGAAGCACCGGGCCAGAGGCAACCGCCCCGACCAGCCGCGCGAAGCGGCGGGAAGCGGCGGGAAGCGGCGGGAAGCGGCGGGACAGAGCCAACAGGCAACACCGCCAGCGAACACCCCTGCCAGGCAGGGGCGCCCCGCCCGCTCGCGCACGCCTCGACACAGGGCAATCGGGCGGGTGGGCGGGGAGCGCATCCGTCGCGAAGCGGCGGGACGGGTGCGGCGCCCGACGGCGGAAAGCGGAGGAACCCGCCCACGCAGAGCCAGGCCACCGGCCGCGGAAAGCGGAAGGGTTCGCCCCGGGCAGAGGCGGGACAGACTCCCGCGTATGCGCCCGCGCGCCCCACGCATGGCCCCCCACCCGGTAAGGGCAATTCACTTGTGGTGCAGGGCCGCGCCATGGAGGATCACTGCGGCTCACTCACCTGACGGCTGCCTTACCCAACGCGGGAGTTGCCATGATCGAGGGACCATACTTCGTGCTCGTCGTACTCGGCGCGCTCGCCACCGGCATGGTCGCCGGAGCGTTCGTCGCGTTCTCGACGTTCGTGATGCCCGCCTTGGCCGCGCTGCCCCCCGCGCAAGGCATCGCAGCCATGCAGTCGATCAACGTCAAGGCGCTCACCGCCGGGTTCATGGCCGTGTTCATGGGCGCCGCCGGCCTCAGTGCCGTCGTCGCCGTCGTCACCTTCGTGCTCTGGCCCGAGGACGGCACCGTCGAGCTGCTGCTGGGCTGCGCGCTGTATCTGTTCGGCTCGTTCGGGGTGACCATCGTCGCGAACGTCCCGCGCAACGACGCCCTCGCCAAGCTCGACGCGCAGGCGCCGGAGAACGCGGACCGCTGGCGTACGTACGTCGGCGAATGGACCATGTGGAACCACGTCCGGGTCGGAGCCTCACTGGCCGCCTCGGCCTCCTTCATCCTCGCCCTGACCTGACCTGACCTGACCTGACCTGGCCTGACCTGGCCGAACCCCGCCCCCGACGTAATCCCCCCTCCCGGCACCCCCGCGCCCCCGCGCCGCCCCACCCCAAGCCCACGTGCCGCCCCCGCCCACCCGTCGTACAGTGGGCCGAAAGCCCGCGAAGCACGCGAGAAGGCACGCGAGGGAGACGGCCATGGCCGACCCCAGAGGCTTCCTCACCACCAGCCGCCAGGAATGGCCGCGCCGGTCCGTCGGCGACCGGATCAAGGACTGGGACGAGGTGTACGTCCCCGGCGCGCTGCTGCCCATCGTCGAGCGGCAGGCCGACCGCTGCATGGACTGCGGCATCCCCTTCTGCCACGACGCCTGCCCGCTCGGCAATCTGATCCCCGAGTGGAACGAACTCGTCTCGCGCGCCGACTGGCGCGCCGCGGCCGAACGGCTGCACGCCACGAACAACTTCCCCGAGTTCACCGGCCGCCTCTGCCCCGCCCCCTGCGAGGCAGGCTGCGTCCTCGCGATCAACCAGCCCGCGGTGACCATCAAGAACGTCGAGGTGGCCATCGCCGACCGTTCCTGGGCGGACGGCCTCAACCCGCCCCGCGCCCCGGACCGGCACTCCGGGAAGACCGTCGCCGTCGTCGGCTCCGGACCGGCCGGACTCGCCGCCGCGCAGCAGCTGACGCGCGCCGGGCACACCGTCGTCGTGTACGAGCGCGACGACCGCGCGGGCGGGCTCCTGCGCTACGGAATCCCCGCGTTCAAGATGGAGAAGCACCACCTGGAGCGGCGGCTCGCGCAGATGCGGGACGAGGGCACGGTCTTCCGGACGTCCGTGGCGATCGGCAGTGACATCGGCGCCCTGGAGCTGCGGGCCCGGCACGACGCGGTGGTGCTCGCCGTCGGCGCCACCGCCTGGCGCGAACTCGACGTACCAGGGCGGGAGTTGAGCGGCATCCAGCAGGCCATGGAGTATCTCCCGCTGGCCAACCGCGTGTGCGAGGGCGACCTCGGCACCTCCCCCCTGTCCGCCGCGGGCAAGCACGTCGTGATCGTCGGCGGCGGGGACACCGGAGCGGACTGCCTGGGCACGGCGGTGCGCGAAGGGGCCACATCCGTCACGCAGTTGGACATATACGAGCGGCCGGGCGACGTACGCGACGAGCTGGCCGAGCCCTGGCCGACGTATCCGAAGGTCTACCGCCTCTCCGTCGCGCACGAGGAGGCCGGCGAGCTGCGCACCGCTCCCGCCGCGGACGCCGACGCGCGTCTGTTCGCCGCGTCCACCCTCCGCTTCACCGGCGATTCGGCGGGCCGGGTGCGCGCCCTGCAGCTGACCGAGGTCGACGCCGACCGCCGACCGCGCCCCGGCACCGCACGCGAGCTCCCCGCCGACCTCGTCCTCCTCGCGCTCGGCTTCTCCGGTCCGGACCGTACGCCGGGCGGCCTGATCGACCAGCTCGGCCTGGACGTCGAGGACCGCGGCACCCTCGCCCGCGACGCGGACTTCGCGACGAACGTGCCGGGCGTGTTCGCCGCGGGCGACGCGGCGCGCGGCCAGTCACTGATCGTGTGGGCCATCGCCGAGGGCCGCGCGGCCGCCGCCGCGGTGGACCGCCGGCTGACGGGCGCGACCCAGCTGGCGGCGCCGATCGGCCCGTACGACCGGCCGATGACGGTGTGAGGCGACCGTGTGACTTGACCGTGTGAGCCCGCCCGACCGGCACGACGCGTCCGGCCATGGTCAGCATCTGTCGCCAACGCCGTTACGGGCTCGGGGAATTGGCCCCTCAATGGGTACGTTGGACCACAAAGGCACGGCGTTGCCGGGGCACTGATCCGGCCCCGTACGCCGCCCTGGCTCGATCCTTCGTTCCGCCGTCAGGCGCAGGGCCACCTCCGCGCGTCCCCCCTGTTGGCGGCCGGTCCTGGAGGGTGCTTGATGACGACACTCAATGAACGCCCCGCATTCGACGACTTCGACGGCTTCGACGGTTGCGACGGTTTCGGCACCACGAACGGCGGCAGGCACGGCGGCACGGGCCTCCCGCTCGTTCCCCTGGACGACCCGCGTGCCGCGCTCCCCCGCCTCACCGGCTCCAAGGCCGCGCATCTCGCGCGCGCCGCCCGCGCCGGGCTTCCCGTACTGCCCGGCTTCGTCGTCCCGCACGACACGGACGGCTCCTACGGCTCCCCCGACGATCCCGGTTCCGTCGACGCCCTGCGCCGCGCCTGGCGCGATCTCTCGGCGGACGGCTCGGCACCTCTCGTCGTCCGCTCCTCATCGCCCCAGGAGGACACCGAAGAGTCCTCCCTGGCCGGGCAGTTCACCTCCGTTCTCGATGTGCGCGGGTGGGACGAATTCCGTACGGCGGTCTCCGCCGTCCTGCGGTCGGCACACCGGCCCTCCGACGGGACCACCGCCGCCATGGCCGTCCTCGTCCAGCCGATGCTCGCCGCGCGCGTCGGCGGTGTGCTGTTCGGCGCCGACCCCGTCGAGGGGCGGCTCGACCGGATGCTCGTGAGCGCGGTGCGGGGCGGGCCCGACACCCTCGTCAGCGGCACGCAGCCGGGCACGAACTACGTCCTGAACCGGCGCGGACGTCTCTTGCACACCGAGCCCTCGCCTGAAGAGCGGCTGTTGGGGCCCGGCGAACTGCGCCGCCTCGCCCACCTCGCCCGACGCGCCCGGAAGGTGTTCGGCGGGCCGCAGGACATCGAGTTCGGCTTCGACGGCGACGGTCGCCTCTGGCTCTTCCAGAGCCGGCCGATCACGGCGATGGCCGCCCGGCCACGACGCGGCGCCCGGCTGCTCGGGCCGGGGCCGGTCGCGGAGACACTGCCAGGTCAACTCCTGCCGCTGGAAGAGGACTTGTGGGTCGCCCCGATGGCGCGCGGGCTCGCCGCCGCTCTGGACATCGGCGCGGGAGCGGCACGCCGTACGCTGCGCACGACCCCCGTCGTCACGGTGGTCGGCGGGCGCGCGGCGGCGGACCTGCGTCTCCTCGGCGCCGTCCCGCCCCGGCACCCCTGGCTGGCGCTGCTCAACCCGGCACCCGGCGCACGCCGCCTCGCCGCGGCCTGGCGGCTCGGCCGGCTGACCACGGCACTCCCCGGCCTCGCCCTGGACCTCACCGCGGACATCGACCGCCGCCTGGCCGGTACGGCGCCGCCCGCCGAGCTCCCGCCCGCCGCCCTCACCGCCACGCTCCGCTGGACCCGCGCCGCCCTCGTCTCCCTGCACGCCCAGGAGGCCCTGTGCGGCGCCCTGCTCCCCGAGCCGCGTACGGCCACGGCGGCGGGCGCCGCGCTGACCGAGCTCGCCGATGGGCGGGCCCGCGGGCTTACGGACGACCGCGTGGTGACGGCGCACCCGGCGGTGCTCGCGCTGGTCCCGCCGCGCCTGGAGGGGCGGATCCAACTGCCCGCCCGCACATCGGCACCGGACCCGGCCTCGGCGACCACCCGCTCCGGCGCATCCGGCCTCCCGCCACGGGAAGCCCTGCGGCTGCGCATCCGCTGGGTGCAGGAGTTGCAGGTGCGCCTGGTGCGGGACGCGGCGCGGCGGCTCCGGGTGCGGGGCGAGCTCGGCGCGGCCGGGCGGGTCGGGCTGCTGCGGTGGCCGGAGCTGATGGACGCGCTCGCGGGCGGACGGCTGCCCGGAGACGTCGGGGAGCGGCTGCCACGAGCGGTGTCCGCCCAGCTGCCCGACGCGTTCCGGCTCGCGGAGGGCGGTGTGGTCGTCGCGGAACGGCACGCCCGGCGCGCCGCGGACGGTGGCCACGGGGTGTCCGGCGGGCGGGCCGCCGGAACGGTGTGGGACGGCACGGGGGCACGGCCGCCCGAAGCGGTGCTCGTGGTGCGCACCCTCGACCCCACGCTCGCGCCCCTGCTGCCCGGACTCACGGGGCTAATCGCCCAGACCGGCAGCCCGCTCTCCCATCTGGCCGTGCTGGCACGGGAGTTCGGCCTGCCCACGGTCGTCGGCGCCGCGGACGCGGTACGGCGCTTCCCGACTGGGTCCCGCCTCATGCTCGACGGCACGACCGGCGACGTACATCCAGAAGCCCCGTCCGAGGTGCCGCGATGAAGCGTCTGGCGTACGTGTTCGGCGGAGCCGCCGCCGCGGGCGCCGCCGTCTATCTGGTCGTCTACCTCTACCGGTGGCAGTGGCAACGGGCCATCCTCTGCGGGGTGCTGCTCCTGGTCGTCGAGATCCTGCTGCTCGGCGGCGCGCTCCTCGGCCGCATCGCCCGCGTCGAGGAACGGCTGCGGGACGCCGACCGGCGCCAGGAGGACGTCCTGGCGCGGCTGCGCCAGGACGCGTACGCGACGCCCGAGAAACCCGGACGGCCGGCACCCATCACGGGAGCAGCCCGTTTCCGCTGGCTGGACGACGACCCCGCCGGACACACGTACGTCTTCGTGCCCGTCCTCATGGTGACCGGCGTGCTCCTCTCCGGCCTCGCCTGGCTGGTCCAGCGCGTCGCGTCCGCCACCGCGCGCCCCGCCGCCGAACAGCGGCTCGCCGGGCGCCTCGCCGTTCTCGCGGCGCCGCCGCCGGACACCGACCTGGAGGACCTGCCCCCGGTGGCCGCCCGGCGCGACCTGCGCGGGACGGGGCGGGCCGTGGCCGCGGGGGCCGTCGGCGCCGCCCTGCTCGCCGCTGTGGTCGTCGGTCTGGCCGAGCTCACCCAGACCCGCGAGGACCACGAGAACGACGCGGCTGCCACCTCCGTGCTCCTGCGCATCGACATGCGCGGCCAGGACGCCACACCGGAGCGCCGCTCCCTGGCGGCCCGTCAACTCTGGGAAGGCTGCCGCGACTCCACCTCCGTCCCGCTGCGTCACGCCGCGCTCGGGCCGCTGGGCGACGACATGTACGCGGGGGTCGTCCGCCCCGCCCTCACCGACCACGACCGCATGCGGCTGCGCGGCTGCCTGGAGGACACGGGTCTGGACAAGGCCCATCTGACGGTGATGGGCATCGGCGACACGGACCCGGACGACGACTGAGTGGTACGGGCGCGCCGCGCCGGGTACACCCGAGTAGACGGGTATCGAGCAACGAGCAGACCCGTAGCGACTAGACCCGAGTAAGCCCGGATGGATCTCAACTCGCCTTTACCCACGGCGCGTTACTCTTCCGGATACGCCATGTCCCCGACCCTTGGTCCCCCATGACGGCTCCCCTGACCGCACCGTCACCGACTGACTCCCCCACAGCATCCGCTCCCCCGCCGCTCTCCCGCGGCCGTCGCCTGCGCCGCGTCTGCCTGCGTGTCCTCGCGGGCTGCCTGCTCGGCTATCTCGCGCTCTGGGCGACCGGCACCTTCGGCATCCTCGCGCTCTCCGGCTGGGCACGGAGCACCACCAGCGCCCCCACGAGCGCCGTCGACGCTCCCGGCATCCACCACTTCCGCCCCGTGGACACCACGGGTCAGGTGTGGCGGGGCGCCGCACCCTCGCCGGAGGGCTATCGCCGCCTGGCGGAGCTGGACTTCGCCACCGTGGTCGATCTGCGCGCCGAGCGTCTGAGCGCGTCCCAGCTCGGCCATCCGCACCGCGCCGGACTCGACGTCGTACGGATGCCGATCCGCGACGGGCAGACGCCGACGCCCTCCCAGGTGCGCCGCTTCCTGTCCGTGGTGCGCGCCGCGCCGGGCCCGGTGTTCGTGCACTGCGGCGCGGGTGTGGGACGTACGGGCGCGATGGCGGCCGCGTATCTCGTGCACACCGGCCAGGGGTCGTCGCAGTCGGCGGTCCGGCGCAATCTCGCGGTCGGGCCGCCCTCGGTCGAGCAGATCTACTACGCGCTGCGCCTGGGGCGCGACCGGGCGCAGCAGCCGCCGATGCCCGTCGTCGCGGTCAGCCGTCTGGTGGACGCGCCGCGCAGGATGTGGTCGTGGCTGTGAGCCCCTGCCCACACGGACAGCGGCTCACAAAGGACGCTCACAAAGGGCGCACGAAGTCGCCGGGGCCTCACGACAGCAGGAAGTCGGCTTCCCCCGCCTTCGCTCCCTGGATGAACGCGGTGATCTCGCCGTGCGTGTAGATCAGCGCCGGGCCGTCCGGATCCGCCGACTGGCGGACCGCGACCCGGCCGTCGGCCAGCTTCATGGCCTCCAGGCAGTTGCCGCCGTTGCCGCCGCTCCACGGCTTGTGCCAGCCCTCGCTGCCGAGTTCACGGGCGGGCATGCCGTTGTATATCCGGGAGTCGTCCCGGGACTCGGGGCGGGACCCGGCTCCGGGCTTTGACCCGGGTCGCGTACCGGCTCGGTGTCGATCCATTCACAGCTCCTTGCGGAGGTCCCGGAGGATCTCCTTTGTGCGATGTGCCGTCGCGGCCTGGGCCGCCATGCGGTCCATGACCTCGAGGTGGGTTGCCACCTCGGTGCGCGCGTCCAGGTAGACGGCGCCGGTCAGGTACTCGCTGTAGACCATGTCCGGCAGCTCCGCCATGGCGAAGCGGAAGAGCACGAACGGTCCGTACGTGCCCGGGTGCGGACCCGCCGCGAACGGCGCGACCTGCAACGTCACATGGGGAAGTTCGACGGCTTCGAGCAGCTTGTCGATCTGCTCGCGCATCACGTCGGGACCGCCCACGGGCCTGCGCAGGGCGGTCTCGTCCATCACGACCCAGAGCCGTGGCGCGTCCTCGCGGGTGAGCAGCGACTGACGCTCCATCCGCAGCGCCACGTACCGCTCGATGTCCTCGGGACGGGTCTGGCCGATCGCGCCGGAGCGCATCACGCCGCGTGCGTACTCCTCGGTCTGCAGCAGACCGGGGACGAAGTGCGGCTCGTAGGACCTGATGAGGCTCGCGGCGCCCTCCAGGCTGACGTACATGCTGAACCAGCCCGGCAGGATGTCGTGGAACCGCTGCCACCAGCCCGGCTTGTTCGCCTCCTCGGCGAGGGTCACGAAGGCGTCGGCCTCGTCGTCGGCGACGCCGTAGGACTTCAGGAGGAGCTGGAGATACGGGATCTTGAGCGCGACCTCTGCCATCTCCATGCGGCGGACCGTGGCGGGGGCGACGCGAAGAATCCGCGCCGCCTCCTCTCGTTTGAGGCCGGCGCGCTCACGCAGGTCCTGCAAACGACGGCCTAGGACGACCTGGCCGACGGTCGGCGCGGACCGCGGTTCGCTCACGTCCTACCTCCACGTACTCCATGTAATGCCAATTCACTCCGCACCTGGAGCCGTTGCGAGCAGTGTGCCATGTGCCGTCTCGAAGGAACACGCCACTGTGCACTTTTCAGAGTGGGTCTTGCCAAGGTGTTCCCGGCGGGGCGATAGTGGATGGCGTGACTCCGCCCGCGCCGTTACACACAGCTGCCGCCGAAGCCTCTGTTGGCGTTACCGCCGACCTGTGGGCCGATGGCGGTTCAGAGCTCTGCGTCAGCTTCGCGCTGGTGCCACGGCCGGGCTCCGCCGCGCAGGCGAGACGGCTGGCCAAGGCCCAGCTGCTGGGCTGGGACATCGGCGAGGACGCCCGCGATGCCGCGGCCCTCGTGGTGTCCGAGCTGGTCACGAACGCGATCGTGCACACCGCGAGCCACCGGATCGTCTGCGAACTCTGCACCCGGCCCGGGACGCTGCGCATAGCTGTGCGTGACGACGGATATGGATCAGGTGTCCCGCGGCCCGCCCAGGAGGGGCCAGACGCAGACGATGAGCACGGGAGGGGATTGCTTCTCGTCGAGGCGGTGAGCAACGCGTGGGGTGTGCGGGACGAGGGTCCCGGGGTCGGCCTCACCGTATGGGCGGAACTGCGGGCGTGATGTGACCGAGGGTGCGGGTGCGGGCGTGGGAACGACGTGGGCAGGGGGCGTGTGAGCGCGGTGACGGTGCGGCGGCTGTTGGATCTGGACACGCTGGTCCGCCTCGAACGGAGGCGGTCGGCCGCCGCCTCCCCACCGCCGCTCACGCGGCTCGCCGTCCCGGCCGGGATGTCGCAGCCCCTGGGGTGTGACGCGGTCTCGGTGCCCGCGCGGTTCGGCCCTCGGCTGATGGCGCGGTTGCCTCGTGTGGGGTGTGTGTACGAGGACGTGGACGCGGCACGGTGGTGGTGGATCGTGCCCGCGGACTCGGACGTCTCCCTCGAATGGCCCTCCCCCGCGTATTACGCCTCGGGAGCCGTGGTGCCGGGCGCCCGGCACGCTCCCTCGTTGATCCACAGCCCCTCCGGGGGCGAGGTTCCCTATACGCCGCCGATTCCGCTGTATCTGGCGTGGTGCGGAGCCGCGGGGGCGACCCCGGCCTGGTCCCGGGCCGTGCGGGCCTAGGCCCAGGGCCCAGCCTCCGGCGGGTCTTCTCCCTTGGCCGCCCTCATCACCGGCTCCGCCGAGTCCGTCCTCGTACGCCGGACGGGCCGGAGATCCAGGCCCCGGGGCGGCACCCTCCCGCAGGCACCGCCCCGGCCCCCTCAGCCCGCCACCGCGGCCTCCACCGCGGCGACGACCTCTCCCGGCGCCTCCATCTGCGCCATGTGACCCACCCCCTCGATCACCCGGACGGCGGCCCTCCCCTCCAGGGCCGCCGCGTTCGACGCCGGGATCACCTGATCCGCCGCTCCCCACAGCGCGATCGTCCGTACGCCGTCCGGGAGCAGGGACGCCACGTCCAGGGCCGCCCCGCCGCCCGGGGCCACCAGTGTCGGCAGGAGCGTGCGCAGCGCCGCGTCGACGCCATCCAGGCGCTTGTACTTCAGGAGGTCGTCGACCAGCTGCCGCGTCACGAGCCCCTCGTCGGCGAACAGCTTGCCCAGGTGCGGGCGGAGTGCGCGCCGGTTCCCGGCCTCCGCGAAGCCCCGCAGGTAGGCGGCGTCCACATCCGGGCCGTACCCGGCGGGCGCGATCAGCGTCAGGGAGCGGACCCGGTCGGGGATTCCCGCCGCCACCGCCGTGACCACCGCACCGCCCAGCGAATGCCCCACCAGGTGCGCCCGCTCGATGCCGAGCGCGTCGAGGAAGCCCGTGACCACCGTCGCGAGGGAGGCCAGGCTGCCGTCCCCCACCTCCTTGGCCGACTCTCCGTGACCGGGCAGGTCGAGCGCGTACACGGTGTGCCGGGCCGCGAGCGGCTCCTGCACGAAGAGCCAGGAGTTCTTGTCGCCGCCGTACCCGTGCACCAGGACGACCTCCTCCGCGCCGCCGCCCGACGTCGCGTACGCCAGCGCCCTGCCGTCCACCTCCGCGATGCCGCTCACCGGGCTGCCCTCGTCCTCCGCGGGAACCCCGCGCGCCAGCTGCTCCCGTGCCTCGGCGGCCACCCGCTCGATCTCCGCCTCCGGGACCTCCGGCCCGGCGATGACCGCGATGACACAGCCGACGGGCGCCTCACCGCCCGCCTCCGCGACGATCCGCCGCAGGACACCGCCGCGCGGCGCCTCCAGCGTGCCCGCGATCTTGTCCGTGTCTATCTCGGCGAGATCGTCGCCCTCCTCGACCTCGTCGCCCTCCCGCGCGATCCACTCGGTGATCTTTCCGGTCTGCATGGACAGGCCCCACTTGGGCATGGTGACCCGCTCGACGAACGGCATCCTCACGGGCTTCCTCACGGCTTCCAGTCGACGACCGACGTGACCGCGGCGGCGACCCGCGCGGCGTCCGGCATATAGAGGTCTTCGAGCGCCGGACTGAACGGCACCGGCGTGTGCGGCGCGGTCACCGTCCCGATCGGCGCCCGCAGCGCCCCGAACGCCTCGCGCGCGACGAGCGCCGAGATGTCGGCCGCCATGCCGCAGCGCGGTCCCGCCTCGTCGACCACCACCAGGCGCCCGGTCGCCGTGACGCTCTCGATGATCGTCTCGGCGTCCAGCGGGCTCGTGGTGCGGGGGTCGACGACCTCGCAGCTCGTCCCGGACGCGGCCAGACCGTCCGCCGCCTCGCAGGCGACGGCCACCATGCGGCCCAGCGCCACGATCGTCACGTCCCGGCCCTCGCGCACGATGCCTGCCTCACCGAAGGGGATCGTGTAGCTCTCGGCGGGGACCTCGCCCACCTCGTCGTACATCGCCTTGTGCTCGCAGAAGATCACCGGGTCGTCGTCCCTGATCGCCTGGATCAGCAGACCCTTCGCGTCGTACGGCGACGACGGCAGGACGACCTTCAGTCCCGGCACGGCCGTGAACGCCGGGTACATGGCCTGCGAGTGCTGGGCCGCCGCCCGCAGACCGGCCCCGTACATCGTCCGGATGACGACGGGAGTGACGGCCTTGCCGCCGAACATGTACCGGAACTTCGCCGCCTGGTTGAAGATCTGGTCGAAGCACACCCCCATGAAGTCGATGAACATGAGCTCGGCGACCGGCCGCAGGCCGCGTGTCGCGGCGCCGATCGCCGCGCCGATGAACGCGGACTCCGAGATCGGGGTGTCCAGGACCCGTCCGGGGAAGCGCGGATGGAGCCCCTTCGTCACGCCCAACACCCCGCCCCAGGCGTCGGATTCGCCGGGCGCGCCCGCGCCGCCCGCGTTGTCCTCGCCCATGACGACGACCGAGGGGTCGCGCTCCATCTCCTGCGCAAGGGCTTCGCCCAGCGCCTCGCGATAGCTGATGCTGCGTGCCACGGGTCGGCTCCCCTCAGAGGTACGAGATGTAGACGTCGGTCTCCAGGTCCGCGGCGGTCGGCGGCGGCGCCGCCCGAGCCTGCGACACGGCCTCGTCGATCAGCCGGGCGACCTCGGCGTCGACCGCGTCGAGCTGCGCCGCCGTGAGGTGGCCGGCCACCTGCTCCCGGAAGCGTTCGATGCAGTCGAGTTCGGCGCGGGCGTGGCGCACCTCGTCCGCCCGGTACGTCTGCTGGTCGCCCTCGAAGTGCCCGTAGTAGCGGGTCAGTTGGACCTCGATGAGGGTGGGACCGCCACCGGTACGCGCCCGCTCGACCGCCTCGCCCGCCGCCCGGTGCACGGCGAAGAAGTCGAAGCCGTCGACCGTGACCCCGGGCATCCCGAAGGCCGCGGCGCGGGCCGCGATGGAGCCGCCGCCCACGGACCACTCGGCCGAAGTGGCCTCCGCGTAGCCGTTGTTCTCGGCGACGAAGACGGCGGGCAGCTGCCACACGGAGGCGAGGTTCAGGGATTCGAGGGTGGTGCCCTGGTTGCTGCCGCCGTCACCGAAGAAGGCCACGCCGACGCCGCCGTCCCCGCGAACCTTCGCGGCGAGCGCGGCGCCGCAGATCAGGGGCGGCCCGCCGCCGACGATGCCGTTGGCGCCGAGCATGCCCTTGGAGAGGTCGGCGATGTGCATGGAGCCTCCCTTGCCGCGACACGCCCCGGTCGTGCGCCCGTAGATCTCGGCCATCATCGACTTCACGTCGACGTGCTTGGCGATGCAGTGGCCGTGGCCCCGGTGCGTGGAGGCGATGACGTCGCGGTCGTCGTCGAGATGGGCGCACACCCCGGTGGCGGAGGCCTCCTCACCTGCGTACAGGTGGACGAAGCCGGGAATGTCGCCGGTGGCGAACTCCGCGTGGAGCCGCTCCTCGAAGTCACGGATCGTACGCATCGTGCGGTACGCGTCAAGGAGTGCGGGGCCGTCCAGGCCGTGCTCATCAGGGACTTGAGGTGTCCGGAGAGTGTCGGTCACGGAAGAACTCCTTTGCCTGCGCGGGTGCGGAGTTGCGTGCATGGGGTATGGCACTGCGGCCTGGGCCGACCGGCAAGGGTTGCCCGGGGTTGCAAGCCCGCACAGGACGTACGCAATCGACTGAGGAGAAGCAGACGAACGACAAGCAGAGCAACACCCGGAAACAAGACAACTCACGTGTACCGAGCGGCACTTCGGAGTCCGAGAAGCTGCTCTTCGGCGGACCCCTGCGGTACGACACCGGCTGGGCCCAGCACGAGGAGGCCGTCCTGCAGCTGGGCTTTCTGCCCATGCTCAAGCGCCTGCCCGCGCTCCTCTCCGCCAGCTTCCGGCTCGCCTGGCAGGCCGACCGGCGCGCCGCGCGCATCGTCATCGGCGCCGAGGTGGGCCGCGGGCTCGCCCAGGCCGTGAGCCTGCTCGCGGTCAACAGCATCCTCGGGCGCCTGATGACGGATGCCCCGGTGGCCGACCGGCTGCGCGGCGCGGCCCCCGCCCTGGTGACGGTGGCGTCCGTCCTGTTCGTCGCCGCGCTGCTGCGCGCGGCGTCGACGTACGCGACGGGACGCCTCGAACCGAAGGTCGAACGCGTCGCCACCGAGCAGTACTTGGAGCGGTCCGCGGCGGTGGAGCTGTCGGCCATCGAGGACGACGCGTTCCACAAACTGCTCGACACCGCGCAGTACGGCGCCGCGTCCGCCCGCCGCATGATCGGCATCTCCACGCGCGTGGTGAACGCGCTGATCTCCCTGATCGCGGCGGCGGGCGTCCTCACCGTCCTGCACCCGGCGCTGCTCCCGCTCCTGGTGACCATGACCCTGCCGAGCGCGTGGAGCGCCCTGACGATCGCCCGGCGCCGCTACATCTCCTTCCACGCCTGGGTGCAGCACGCCCGCGCGGGACGCCTCATCGGCAGCCTGCTCACCGAGGCGCGGGCGGCCCCGGAGATCCGGGTGCACGGGGTGGGGCCCTTCCTGCTGCGGCACTTCCGGTCCATGTCGGAGGCGGCGGAGGAGGAGCAGGCGCGGCTGGCCCGGCTCGCGGCGCGGACGGGTCTGATCGCGGCGGCGTGGACGGGTGTCGCCACCGTGGCGACGTACGCGACGCTCGGCGCGCTGCTGCTCGCCGGGGCGATGGCGCTGTCCGTCGCGGGCACCGCCGTCATCGCGATCCGCACCGGCGCGTCCAATCTCGACACGCTGGTCCTTGAGGTCAACTCCCTGCACGAGGACGCCCTGTTCGTCGGCGACCTGGAGCGGCTCTTCGTGGAGGCGGCGCAGCGCGCGATCCCCGTGGGCGGGGCCGAACTGCCGCCCGATCCACGGGAGATACGGTTCGAGAACGTCACCTTCCGCTATCCGGGGGCCTCGGGCAGGGACGCGCTCAGCGACGTCTCCCTCACCCTGCCCACCGGGAAGATCGTCGCCCTCGTGGGTGAGAACGGCTCCGGCAAGACCACGCTGGTGAAGCTGCTCGCCGGGCTGTACCCGCCGAAGGACGGCCGCATCCTGTGGGACGACGTCGACGCGGCCACCGCGGACCGGCAGCAACTGGCGGAGCGCATCGCGATGGTGGCGCAGGACTTCAAGCGCTGGCCGTTCACGGCGCGCGTGAACATCGCGATCGGCCGGTCGTCGGTGCCGCTCACGGACGACCGGATCGGCGCCTCGGTCGGTGAGGCCGGTGCCGGGGACGTCGTGGCCGACCTGCCGCGCGGGCTCGACACGCTGCTGGCCCGCGCGTTCACCGGCGGGCACGAGCTGTCGGGCGGTCAGTGGCAGCGGCTGGGCATCGCACGCGCCGCGTACCGGCGCGGCAGCATCCTCATCGTGGACGAGCCGACGGCGGCGCTCGACGCCCGCGCCGAGCTGGAGGTCTTCGAGAAGATCAGGGCCCTGGCAGGGACGGGCCAGACCGTCATCCTCATCACCCACCGCCTGGCGTCGGTGCGCCACGCGGACCTGGTCCATGTCCTGGACGGCGGGCGCCTGGTGGAGTCGGGCACTCCGGACGAGCTCCTGCGCACGGGTGGTGTCTACGCGGAGCTGTACGCGCTGCAGGCCGACCAGTTCACGGCGAAGATCCCCTCCCCGAACGGACACGCCGAGCGCTGAGGGGCGCGCTCGGGCGGCCTACGCGGCGGCGGCCACCTCGCTGATGTCGGTCACCGTGCTCGCCTCCGTCTCGCGCACGATCACCAGGAAGGCGTCGGAGGCGAGGTCCATCACGACCTCGGCCTGCTGCCCCTCCATGCGGCGTGCGCGCGCGAACTCCTCCGCGGGCCACGATCCTCGCGGCCCACCGGCCGGAAAGCGTTCCAGAACCACTCGGTTGTTCATGATTGTCCTTCTGCTCCCCCGTTGGCAGTCCTCACGGACTCTTTCGGAGTAGAACGCGCCGAGGGGCCAAAAGGACTCGCAACGTGACGGACCTGACACCTGGTTGTGCCGGTTCGTCACATCTCGTACTCGTCGTGGTAGCGCACTCGCGGACTGCCGGCCGGCGCCCCGAGCCCGGTCGCCCTGCCCTTCGGCTCCTCCCACTCCTCCTGGCGGCCGAGCGCGGTGAGGTCGAAGAGGCTGGAGTACGAACCCACCCAGTCGAGGCCGCGTGCGTGCGTCGAGTACGTGTGGAAGACGCGGTCGCCGTCGCGCAGGAAGCAGCTGAGGCCGGGCTGCTCGAAGGAGTCGTCGCCCTCGCCGACGGTGGCGTCGAAGTCACGGTTGAAGTCGCTGTCGTTCGAGGAGTACCACGGCACCGTCCAGCCCATCCGCGCCTTGAAGGGCAGGATCTTGGTGAACGGCGCGCGCGAGACGGCGATGAAGTTCGTGCTGCGGGCCCGCAGGTGGGCCAGGTGCCCGATCTGGTCGAGGAAGGCCGAGCAGCTGCGGCAGCCCGCCTCCCAGTCCGGGGCGAACATGAAGTGGTAGACGATCAGTTGGGCGTCTCCGTCGAAGAGGTCGAACAAGGTCGCCTTGCCGTCGGAACCGTCGAACAGATACTCCTTGTCGATCTCGACCATCGGAAGCCGACGCCGCTCGGCGTTGAGCGCGTCACGCGCCCGGGTCTCCGCCTTCTCCTTGGCGAGCAGTTCCTTGCGCGCGGCGAGCCACTCCTCGCGCGTGACGATGCCGGGAAGTCCCATGGTCCCTCAGTCCCTCCTGCGGACCCGCCCCTCGGATCCGTACTTCTGCGAGGGGTGACCTGCGCAATCGCCGGAACTCATCGGTCTGGGCGAAGAATCTTCAAAAGAATCCGGAACGCCGCCCCGGGCGCTCCCGGTCCTGCGCTCCCGGTCCTCAGCCCTCGTAGTCCTGGATGCGCTTGCCGTGGCTGCGGTCGATCAGCGCGGGCAATTCGGCACCCAACTCCCGCACGATCTCCGGCACATCGAGGGTCAGGAGCCGGCGGTCGCGCATCAGGACCCGTCCGTCGACGATCGTCGTGGTGACGTCCGCCGAGCGCGCGCTGTGCACGAGGGTGGCCGCGAGGTCGTGCACCGGCTGGGTGTGCGGCCCCGCGAGGTCGACGAGGACGATGTCGGCGCGGCGGCCCGGCGCGAGGCTGCCGATCTCGTCGCCCAGGCCGACGGCCCGCGCGCTCTGCAGCGTGGCGTGGTCCAGGGCCTGGCGCGCGGTCAGCCAGGCCGGATCGCGCTGCGTGGACTTCTGCACGAGGGCGGTGAGCGCCATGGACTCCCACACGTCCAGGGTGTTGTTCGACGCGGCGCCGTCCGTGGCGAGGCCGACCGGGACGCCGATCTCGCGCAGGGCGCGCACGGGCGTGGTGTCCCAGCCGAACTTGAGGTAGCCGCGGGGCGCGGACGCCACGGCGACGCGGCCCGCGGCCTGCCGCAGCACGGGCAGGTCGCGGTCGAGGATGCCGGTGCCGTGCGCGATGAGGACGTCGACGTCGAGGAGTCCGGTGCGGTGCAGGATCTCGATGGGGGTGCGGCCGTGGCGCTCCAGGCTGTTGTCGGTCTGGGCGCGGTTCTCGGCGGCGTGCAGATGGACCATCAGGCCGTGTTCGCGGGCGAGTTCGGCGGTCGCGGCGAGGTCAGCGTCGTCGACCGTGTACGGCGCGTGCGGGGCGAGCGAGGTGGTGATGCGGCCGTCGGCGGCGCCCCGCTGCCGCAGCGCGAACTCCACCGAGGCGGCGCGGCCCTCGGGCCCCTGCGAGGAGAAGAAGGCCGCTCCGAGGTTGGCGCGCAGGCCGCTCTCCGCGACGGCGGCGGCCACGGTGTCCATCGAGAAGTAGTGGTCGGCGAAGGTCGTCACGCCGCCCCGGATCATCTCGGCGCAGGCGAGCCGCGCACCGAGCCCGACGACGCGCCCGGTCAGATTGGACTCGATGGGCCAGATCCAGTCGTTGAACCACTCGTGCGCCGGCAGATCCTCGGCGAGGCCGCGCAGCGCCACCATCGGGGTGTGCGTATGGCAGTTGATCAGGCCCGGCAGGGCCGCCTGGCCGCGTGCGTCGATGTGCTCGGCGGCCTGGAGTCCGGCCACGGCCGGGGTGGTGGTGACGGCGTCGATGACACCGCCGCGTACGACGACGGCCGCGTCGTCGAGGAATCCGACCTGACCCCCTTCGTCGTGGACGAGGGCCGTGCAGCCCGTGATGACGAGATCGGCGGGGCCGTGCGCGGGATGCGGCGTCATCTCTTCACGGTACGGGGAGTGCGCATCCCGTGCCCTGTCGCGTCGCCCGTTTCGCGAGCACCCTGTCGTCAACCCACCGACCGCTCGCGACCAGTTGGAGCCCGCCATGCTCGTCGGCACGTGGAACCTGGAGAACCTCTACCGGCCCGGCGGCAGGTTCGGGCCCAAGGACAAGGCCGCGTACGAGGCGAAGCTGGCCTCGCTCGCGGCGACGATCAGGGCGCTGAACCCGAGCGTGCTCGGCGTGCAGGAGGTCGGCGACCCCGAGGCCCTCACCGATCTGGCCGGGATGCTGGAGGGCACCTGGCACACCACGCTCTCGCAGCACACGGACGAGCGCGGCATCCGCGTCGGCTTCCTCAGTCAGCTGCCGGTGTTCGTCGTGGCCGACGAGACCCCCTTCCCCGCGCCGCTGCGTCCGGTGCAGGTCAGCGACACGGGCGAGCCCGTGGCGCAGGCGGGGCGCGGGGCGCTCGCGGTGACGGTGACGACGCGCGCCTTCTTCTTCGACGCGGCCGTCTGCCATCTGAAGTCGAAGCTGCTCTCGTATCCCGGCGGCCGGTTCCAGCCGCGAAACGAGGGCGAGCGGGCCCGCTTCGGGGCGTACGCGCTCTACCGGCGCGCGGCCGAGGCGACGCTGGTGCGCTCGCTGGCCGACCGGCTCCTGAAGGGCGACGGCCGCCACCACGACGTGGTGGTCCTTGGCGACCTGAACGACGAGGTGTCGGCGGCGACGACCCAGATCCTGCTCGGCCCGCCCGGCTCCGAGATCGGCACCCCCGGATTCGACCAGCCGGACAAAGGCGACGCGCACCGGCTGTGGAACGTCGCCCCGCTCATCCCCGCCGAGCAGCGCTACTCCCGCATCCACGCGGGGCGCCGCGAGCTGATCGACCACGTCCTGGTGAGCCGCGGCTTCCTGAACCTGGTCAAGGCGGCGGGCACGGGCGTGCCGGGCGCGACGGCGACCGCGCTGCCGTCCGTCGGGGACGGGGACCCGGCGGAGCGCAGGAACGCTACGGGCTCGGACCACGCTCCGGTGTGGATACGGATCGAGCGCTAGCCTCGCCCGTTCCCTTCCCGGCGGTGCTTCGTCCCGGCGGAGCTTCATCCCATCAGTGCTTCATCCCATCAGTGCTTCAGCCCTTCGCCGCCATCGCCGCTTCCTGGCGCCGCCAGGCCTGCTGGAGCCGCAGCGTGTCCTCCAGGACCGTGTCCTCGACCATCCGTCCCCAGCGGATCTTGACCCACTGGATGCCCTCGTTCTCGTACGCGCTGCCGTCCGCGAGGGTCGCCTCGATACGCAGCCGGACGACGACGGTGGTGTTCCAGGGCCAGCCCTTGACGACCACGTCGACGAGGCTGAGCCGCATGCCGGGGAAGCACCGGCCGGCCTTCTCGAACCAGTCGGCGAAGGCTTCGCGGCCACGCAGTTCGGCGCCCAGGATGGTGTCTCCGATGAAGCGGAACCGCAGGTCGGGGGCTGCCATGGCGACGGCGGGGTGGTAGTTGCCGCTGCCGTCGCCGGTGGTGCGCCAGAGGGCTCGGACCTTGCTGCGGACGATGGCGTGGTACATCGGGGCGCCTCCAGTGGCCGTGACCGTGACCGAGTAGCTTGCATTTCGCAAGGGACCATCACCTGCCACCCTAGGCTGGTCACTTGCAAACAACAAGCGAGTACCGTGGGCGCCATGAGAGGCGAACGCTTTGCCCGGATGCACTGCTCGGTGGCCCGCGCGGCGGCCGTGACGGCCGACCAGTGGACAGTGCTGATCCTGCGCGACCTGTTCCTGGGCCTGAACCGCTACGAGGACCTCCGCGGCGACCTCGGCATCGCGACGAACATCCTGGCGGACCGCCTCGACCACCTGACCGCCGAGGGCATCGTGGAGCGCCGGGCGTACCAGGAGCGTCCGGTACGCCACGAGTACGTCCTGACCCCCGCGGGCCGGGACCTCTACGGCACCGTCCTGACCCTCATGACCTGGGGCGACCGCCACCGCCCCGAAGGCGGCGGCCCGCCCCTGCTGCCCGTCCACGACACCTGCGGCCACCCGGCCGAGCCCCGGGTGACGTGCGCGCACTGCGGCGGGGAGCTGACGCCGGACACGGTGACGCACACGCCGGGGCCCGGCGGGCGGACGGCACCGGGCACGGCGCTGGTGCACACGGTGCTGGGCGCGCCTCGGCCCGCTTCGGCCCCCTAAGCGGCCGTCCCCTCCACCGCTCCGGTCAAGTCCTGGGAAACGTATGAGAGTTGTGTGCCGGTAGGGAGGACGGCGGCCTACGGGCAGGGAGAGATAGCCAGCCGTGCGGCCGGGCGGGAGAGGGCGGGGAGCGTGGCGTGTCCGCTACCGTCTGCGCCCGTTATGGATCAACGTACTCAGAGATCCGCACGCCTCTGGATCAGCGATCCGCACACCTGTAGAACCGCCAGAAAGGGACCCCCATGGCCCTCACCCTCTCCCGCATCTCCCGCACCCGTCTCGCCGTGACCGCTGCCGCCGCCACGGTCCTCGCCGTCGGCGCCCCGGCCGCGTACGCCTCGCTCGACACCGACACGCGCCCGTCCGGCCCGACCACCACGTCGCAGGTGTCCCGCGGCGAGGCCTACACCGAGACCCGGCTCTTCTTCGGGACCGAACGCCCCGACGGCGGGCCCGATGTGACCGACAAGCAGTTCATGGAGTTCATCGACAAGGAGGTGACGCCGTCGTTCCCCGACGGGCTCACCGTGCAGGACGGCCGCGGCCAGTGGCGGGACTCGAACGGCAAGATCGAGCGTGAGCGTTCGTACGAGCTGATCCTGCTGTATCCGACGAAGCAGGCGCCCAAGCGCGACGCCCTGGTCGAGGAGATCCGCGAGGACTACGTGAAGAAGTACGCGCAGGACTCGGTGGCGCGGCTCGACGACCGGCTGCGCGTGGACTTCTGACGCCGGGTCGGCCGACCGGGGTCACGCCACCGTGGTGAGCTCCGCTAGCAGCGCGTCGAGGCGCTCCGCGTGCCGCCGCGGCAGGCGCCCCGTGTCGTCCACGTGCACCGCGCAGGCGGTGGTGGTGTCGACGAGGCGTTCGAGGGTGGCCGCCACCTTCTCCGAGCCCTCGGAGTGCCGTGCCAGGGTCGGGAGTTCGGCGGCCGCCAGGTCGATCGCGGCGCGGGCCTCGGCCAGCGTCCGGTAGGCCTCGCGGCGCAGGGCCCAGCGGGCGGCGCGGTGGTCGGCGCCCGCGGGCCCGCCCTCGCCGGCGCCGCTCAGGACGTGGCGCAGATACGCGTGCGCGGACGCGCGGGCGGCCGACAGCCGGTCCTGCACGCGGCCGCCGCGCTGCGCCGGCCACGGCAGGTGCCCGACGAGCAGGACGATCCCGCAGGCGAGCAGGGTCTCGCCGATCCGCCCCCAGGAGGCCTGCGGCTCCCCGCCCACCATGACGAGGGCGAGGACCAGGACGGTGACGACGGCGGTCTGGGCGGCGAAGTGCCGGGTGGCGACGGGGATCAGCGCGCCGCACACGGCGACGACGGCGACGAGCCCGGCGGGCCGTGGCAGCAGGGCGGCGAGCCCCGCGAAGAGGACGGCGCCCAGGACGGTGCCGAGTGCGCGGCACAGGACGCGCGACACCAGCGGCCCGAGGTCGGGCTTGACCAGGAAGACGGCGGTGGCGGGCAGCCAGTACCAGTGCGGGTGGTGCAGGGCCTGCGCGACGGCGGTGCTCGCCCCGAAGCAGAGCGCGACCCGCACGCCGTACTCGCGCCCGCCGGGCCCCGCCACCGTGCGCAGTACGTCGACGGGGCCGTGCCCGCGGCCGTGCGGGGGCCTTGCGGTGCCGCTGTCGAAGGCCTCGGCGGCGTGCAGCAGCGCGTCGTCGAGGGCGCGGAGCCCGGCGCCGGAGCGGGCGGGCGCGGGCAGCGGCCCGCAGGGAACGCCGTCGCGGACGGCGGCGGCGAGGCGGCGCGGCCCCTCCCCCGTACGCGCCGGGAGCGGCTCACCGGCCCAGGCGAGCGCGGTCGCCGCCTCACCGAGCGGCAGGGCCGCGAGGTACTGCGCGTGCAGCCGCCGCTCGGCGGCCGAACTGGCGTGCCGTCGCAGGCGCGGCCCGGTGAGGGCGTCCTGCGCCTGGTCGAGCGCGGCGGTGAGGGCGGCGCGGCGGGCGGTGGAGTGCGGAGTACCGGCGGAGTCGAGGAGCGAGGCGACGGCTTCGTAGACGGCGGACACGGCGGCGCGCTCGCCGTCCAGGCGGTAGTGCCGACTGGCTCCCGCGGCCGAGGCGGCACCGGTCCACCCCTTGCCGGGCGCCGGTGAGGGCAGCACGAGCCGCAGCACGATCAGCCACCCGGCACCGGCGAGGAAGAACAGCGCACGCTGCCAGCCGGGGTCGGGCAACGGCATGCCGGCCCCGATGGCGGCGGCGACGAGCAACTGCGTGCCGGCGGC
Source organism: Streptomyces sp. NPDC054047 (assembly GCF_055585065.1). NCBI lineage: Bacteria > Bacillati > Actinomycetota > Actinomycetes > Kitasatosporales > Streptomycetaceae > Streptomyces > Streptomyces sp. NPDC054047. Next base: position 234,938 of record NZ_JBVJKV010000001.1, read on the forward strand.
CGAGGCGACGGGCCCGACGGCGCTGAAGGCGCCGGCGAGAAGTCCGAGCAGGGCAAACAGGAGGGGCAGCGGATACGACACCCCGCCGACCCGCTCACCGACGTACGCCCCGATGACGAGCCCGCCCGCTCCCGCGAGCGCGGGCACCCCGAGCCGCCGCACGGCGGCCCGACGGCTCCCGGGCCGGTCGTTGATCCCGGCCAGCATGGCCCCGAGCGCGGCCACCACCCCCACGGAAGCGCGCCCGGCGACCACGCCCGCGCACAGCACCGGCCCCGCGGCCAGCGCACCCCGCACCACGGAGTGCCACGGCACGGGCCCACGCTGCGTACGCAGGGCATGGCCGAGCCAAGGCGGAAGAGAAGCGGACGTCGGGCGCGGGATCACCGGGCTCACCGTGTTCCTGTCGTCGTCGGGACGGGTACGTGCCGCCGGACGACTTCGGCCTGGGCTTGTGATCAACCGTAAACGGTGTTCCTGGTGAGAAAGGGACGTAAGTATTTCCGTGATGTGACGATCTCGCGGACGCCACGGTCGGTGGCCGACGGATGGTCAGCGGCTGGTCTGCGGTGGTCCGTCTCCGGCTGGTCTGCGGTGGTTTCCGGATGCCCTGCGGATCAGGCGACCCGCCCCGGCTGCTTCCTGAGCACCTCGACCAGGGCGGAGATGCTGTGGTCACGGTGGCCTTCGGCGACCGCGCGGCGCAGCAGGTCGTTCATGGGCTCGTGCCAGGAGAGGTCGATGCCCGCCTCCGTGCCCGTCTGGTCCTCGTATCCGATCGCGTCGTGGAAGAGACCGACCGAGGAGGCGGGCTCGGTGTAGTCGCCGGAGTCGATCTCCGCCGCCAGGCCGGGCAGGATGGCGGCGATCATCTCCAGCCATTTGACGCTGTACCGCACCATCGTGCGCGCTTCCAGGCCGCGGGCCGTGATGAGCGCGGCGCCCTCGAAGAAGCCGAGGAGGGCGGGGAGCAGGGTGGCGCCCACGGCTGACTCGTAGAGCGCGGCGAGGTCCACGTCGGTGCCGAGGTGGACGGTGTCGCCGCCCAGGACGCGCAGGGTCGCCGCGTACTCGTCGAAGACGGCCCTGTCACCGCTGTAGTAGAGGAGCGTGTCCGGCTTCCCCACGGCCGCGGGTACGTTCTTCACCGCTCCGTCGAGGAACCGGGCACCGCGCGCGGCGGCCCAGGCGGCCGTCTCACGGGCCCCGGCCGGGGTTCCGCTGTTGAGCGTCACGAGAGTACGTCCGGCCAGCGCGGCGGAGGCCGGTTCCAGGCTCCGCATCGTGGCGTCGTACGTCGAGAGGCAGGCGACGACCAGCGGACTCGCGGCCACGGCTGCCGCGATGTCCGGCTGGTGAACCGCTCCCTGGTCGACGAGCGGGGCGGCTCTCTCGGGGCTGCGGTTCCACACGGTGGCCGGATGCCCGGCATCGAGGTACGCGCCGGCCAGCGCACGCCCCATCGAGCCAAGTCCTATGAGGGTCACGGGGGTTGAGGTGTGTGCAGAGGCGTGTGCAGACATCAGTCACTCCGGTCCGAAGGGGGCGATCGGGGGCGTGATCCATGCTGGGTCTTCACGGAAATTCCGACAAGTACCTACAATTTTGTTAGGTACTCACAGTTTTGTCAGTGAGAACGGAGATGGGAATGCCGACGCAGAAACGGACGTACACGTGCGGCCTGGACGCCGCCATCGACGTCATGGGCGGCAAATGGAAGGGCCTCATCCTCTTCGCCCTCCACGAAGGGCCCGTACGCTTCGGCGAGTTGCGGCGAGCCGTGCCCGGCATCAGCGAACGAATGCTGATCCTCCAGCTGCGGGAGATGGAGAACAGCGGCCTGGTGCACCGCGAGGCATACCACCAGGTCCCGCCGAAGGTGGAGTACTCCCTGACGGAGTTCGGCCGGTCGCTCAACGCGGCGATGGCGCCGCTCGGCGAGTGGGGCGAGGAGCACATGGAGCGGATCGAGGCGATTCCCTGAGCGGGGCCTACGACGAACGCAGGCTTCAACTCCTCGCAGGCGCAGGCGCAGGCGCAGGCGCAGGCGGCAGCAACAGCGCCCGCGCCGCGGCGTAAGCCACGCCCAGGGAGTCCGAGTCCTGCCCCATCCCCGCCACTGCCGCGGCCCGCCTACCCACCCCGCCTTCCCGCCACCGCGCCGTCACCGCGCCGAGTCGAGCTACCGACCGTTCACGCCTCCCACCGTCCCGCTCTGGATCACCGTGCCGTGATACTCGCCGCCATGGATGGTGTTGTGTACGGCTCCGATGCGCCCCTGCCCCGCGTCCGGTGGCTTCAACTCGTCCAGCAACGCCTGGAGTTCAGCGGCTGCCGCCGGATCGGCGCGCAGCGTGCGCCGCATCCGCGCGCGCCACTCCGCCAGCACGTCCGCCGCGATCTCCTCGCCCTCCCCCTCCGGCGCCGCGACAAGCTCGGCGCGTGCCGCATCGAGCTCTCCGGCGACGGCGTCCGCGTCGCCCTCGCTCCCCCGCGAGAAGAACCCGGCGACGCGTCCCCTGACCTGCGCCCATCCATCGGTCACCATCTGCTGCACGAGAGCAGTCGCCCCCGCCGTCGCCAGTGCGGTCAACTCAGCGTCCACCGGGCCCCCTTCGGCTCGCCACGGGTCGCGGTCCGGTTCTTGACCCGTGCTTCACGGTAGCGCGCACCACCGACAATCGAGTGGCGAGCGGGGGCACACACGCCGCAGGCTGGCTGCCATGAACCGCACCGACTCCGCCGATGCCTCCACCGACACCGTCACCACCACCGCACCGCCCACCCGCCAGATCCGCGCCCTGCACACGGAGTCGACGGTCACCGTCTACCAGGCGTACGCCCCCGGGATCGGCGCGCCCGCGGCCCGCACCGGACGCTTCCCCGACGCCTGGAAGCGGGACCGCATGACGTGGATCAAGCCGTCCTTCCTGTGGATGATGTATCGCTGCGGCTGGGCCACGAAGGAGGGGCAGGAGATCGTCCTCGCGGTGGAGATCACGCGTGAGGGCTTCGAGTGGGCCCTTCTCCACGCGTGTCTGTCGCACTACGCGCGCGGGGTGCACGCCTCCCAGGACGCCTGGAAGCGGGACCTGCGGCACGCGCCGACCCGGGTCCAGTGGGACCCGGAACGCGACCTGCACCTGAACCCCCTCCCGCACCGCTCCCTGCAGTTGGGCCTGGCGGGTGACGCCGCGCGCCGCTACGCGGACGAGTGGACGGTCTCGATCACGGACGTCACCGAGCGGGCCAGGGCCATCCACACCCACGTACGCGAGAACGACCTCGCAGCCGCCGAGATCCTCCTCCCCGAGGAGCGGCCGTACCCAGCGGGGGACGATCTGCTGGCTCACCTGCGGGCGTGAAGCGTGAGTGAGGAACGAGGACGCGTCATGGCGTCATGGCGTCATGGCGTCATGAGCTGATCATGCCCGTCACCGCACCCACCGGGTCCATGTCCGCCTCCCCCTCCGGCCACCAGTCGTCGCGGCCCGGTTCGCTTCGGTAGGGGTACCAGCGGCCATCCCTCCCGTAGCGGAGTTGCAGGGAGCCGGACGCGTTCGTGAGGTGGTTGCGGTGGATCGTCATGCGGGGGAGGTCTGCCGCGATGAGGGCGCCGCGGGCCCGGTCGAAGGGGCCCGCCGGGGGGTCCCACGGGGATTCGAGGAGGGCCAGGCCCTCCTCTCCGCCCTGCCGCCAGGCCGCCGCCGCGCGGGCCAGGTCCGCGGGGGTGTGGTCCACCGACGTGGCCAGCTCCGCGAACTGGCGGCTGAAGCTGCGGCGGCCCGTCAGGCCGGGGTGGGACGCGGCCAGGCGGACCGCGTCGTGCCAGGGGTCGGCGGCGGAGAAGGGGTCGGCGCCGGTGGTGAGGTACGCGTAGGCCCGGTTCGCCGCGTCCGTGGCCAGGAACTCCAGGGACGTGGGGTTGGGGGCGCCCGGGAGGGAGGGGAGGAGCGGGGGTTCGCCCGGGTGGGGCGGGGGTGGGAGCGGGGCCGGCAGCGGTGGACGGTACTCCGTGGCCAGCACGTCTCGGGCCAGGGTGCCGGGGAGAGAAACGCCGCTCTCGCCCTGCGTGGTGGAGGACTGCTCGCGGGCTGCCTGGTGCGCGTTGCGCTGGGCCAGTTCGTCGAGCAGCGCCTGTTCGTCCCCGCCTCGCAGGAGGAGCAGTACGAAGGGGTCGGCGTCCAGCAGCCTGGCCGTCTGGTAGGTGAGCGCTGCCGCGTGCTTGCAGGGGCGACCGTGGTCCGGGCAGGTGCAGGACGGAACCAAGTCGCCCGCGCCGGGGAGGAGTTGGACCCCGGCTCGCTCCGCCGCCTCCACCAGCGCGTGCGGCATGTCCTTGTCCAGGAGCGCCGCGATGTGGGCGGGTTCCGTGGCGACCGCGTCCAGGAAGTTGTTCCAGTCCTCCGGCGTGAGGGTGCGCATGCGGATCTCGGCGCGGTAGGGGCGGGGGCGACTGCCGTGTACGTACGCCACGATGCGGCCCGGTGCGACCGTGATCGTGTCGACGTGCCCCTCACGGGCGTAGGCCCGCCCGCGCGCGAGGCGCCCCGCGTCGAGCGACGTCCCTTCCAGCGCGCCGATCCAGGCGTTGCCCCACCAGGAGGTCGCGAAAGGGGCGTTGGGGTCGGGGTGTTGCGGGAGGGGAGGAAAAACCCGCCCGGCACCGGTGGCACGACTGGCGGAGGTCATACCGGTCCGCCCGCCACGACTACCGCCACCACTCGCCCCGGCACGGTCGGCACGGCTGCCGCCACCCACTTCGGGGTAGTCGCCACGACTGCCACCGCCACTCACCCCGGCACGGACAGAACCGCTACCGCCACCCACCTCGGGGCGGTCGCCACGACTGCCACCGCCACTCACCCCGGCACGGACAGAACCGCTACCGCCACCCACCTCGGGGCGGTCGCCACGACTACCACCGCCACTCACCCCGGCACGGACAGAACCGCTACCGCG
>NZ_JBVJKV010000001.1:239997-1009950 GCF_055585065.1 Streptomyces sp. NPDC054047
CCACCCATCCCGGCACGGTCGCCACGACTACCACCGCCACTCACCCCGGCACGGACAGAACCGCTACCGCCACCCATCCCGGCACGGTCGCCACGACTACCACCGCCACTCACCCCAGCACGGACAGAACCGCTACCGCCACCCATCCCGGCACGGTCGCCACGGCTGCTACCGCCCGTCCCGGCACGGTCAGCACGACTGCCGCCACCGGCCTCGGTCCCGCCGGCACGGCCGCCACCGGCCTCGGTCCCGTCGGCACGGCCGTCACCACCCCCGCCCCTCACGACACCCTCCGCAACGACACCAGATCCGCCAGCTCCGCATCAGACAGTTCCGTCAGTGCTGCCTCGCCGCCGCCCAGGACCGCGTCCGCCAGTGCCTGTTTCGCCGACAGGAGTTCGGCGATGCGGTCCTCCACCGTGCCCTCCGCGATCAGGCGGTGGACCTGGACCGGCTGGGTCTGGCCGATGCGGTAGGCGCGGTCCGTTGCCTGTTCCTCGACCGCCGGGTTCCACCAGCGGTCGTAGTGGATGACGTGGCCCGCCCGGGTGAGGTTCAGGCCCGTGCCCGCCGCCTTCAGGGAGAGGAGGAACACCGGGGCCTCGCCCGACTGGAAGCGGTCCACCATCTCCTCCCTTCGCGGCACCGGCGTACCCCCGTGCAGGAGCTGCGTGCCGATGCCCCGCCCCGCCAGGTGGGATTCGAGCAGGCGCGCCATCTCCACGTACTGCGTGAAGATCAGGACCGCGCCGTCCTCCGCCAGGATCGTGTCCAGGAGTTCGTCGAGCAGCTCCAGTTTCCCCGAGCGGGAGCGGCCCCCGCGCGTCGTGATCTCGCCGTCCTTCAAGTACTGCGCCGGGTGGTTGCAGATCTGCTTCAGCGCCATCAGGAGCTTCATGACCAGGCCCCTGCGCGCGATGCCCTCGGAGGCCTCGATGCGGGCGAGCGTCTCGCGTACGACCGCTTCGTAGAGCGACGCCTGTTCGCGGGTGAGCGTCACCGGGTGGTCCGTCTCCGTCTTCGGAGGCAGCTCCGGGGCGATCCCGGGGTCCGACTTCTTGCGGCGCAGGAGGAAGGGGCGGACCAGGCGCGCCAGACGCGCCATCGCCTCCTCGTCCTCGCCGCCCTCCACCAGGCGGGCGTGGCGCGCGCGGAACGACTTGAGCGGGCCGAGCAGACCCGGCGTCGTCCAGTCCAGCAGGGCCCAGAGCTCGGAGAGGTTGTTCTCGACCGGGGTTCCGGTGAGGGCGACTCGCGCCTGCGAGGGGATCGTGCGCAGCGCCTTCGCCGTCGCCGCGTGCGGGTTCTTGACGTGCTGCGCCTCGTCCGCGACCACCAACCCCCAGGCGCGGGCAGCCAGTTCGGACGCGCTCGTACGCATCGTGCCGTACGTCGTCAGGACGAAGCCGCCCGCCAGGTCGCCGTCGAGACTGCGGCCCGTGCCGTGGAAGCGGCGCACCGGCACGCCGGGCGCGAAGCGCTCGATCTCCCGCTGCCAGTTGCCGAGCAGCGACGCGGGGCAGACCACCAGCGTCGGTTCCGTGCGGGCCCGGTGCAGGTGGAGGGCGATCAGGGTGACCGTCTTGCCCAGGCCCATGTCGTCGGCAAGGCAGCCGCCGAGGCCGAGCGACGTCATCCGGTCCAGCCAGGCAAGGCCCCGCAGCTGGTAGTCGCGGAGGGTGGCGGCGAGCGCGGGCGGCGGGACGACGGGGTGCAGGTCGTCGGTCAGGCGTCCCCGCAACCGGGCCAGGGCGCCGATCGGGACCACCTCGACCCGCTCGCCCTCCACCTCCGCCGCCCCCGTCAGCGCGACGGACAGCGCGTCCACCGGGTCCAGGAGGCCCAGATCCCGCTTACGTGCCTTGCGTACGAGTTCGGGGTCGACCAGGACCCATTGGTCACGGAGGCGTACGACCGGGCGGTGCGCCTCCGCCAGGATGTCCATCTCCGCCTCGGTAAGAGGCCCCCCGTCGCCGTCCCCATCACCGTCGGCGGGACACAGCGCCAACTGCCATCGGAATTCCAGCAGTTGCTCGGTCTTGAAGAAGTCGAAGTTGTCGGCCGCCGTGCCGGGCGCGGGACGCACGACCGCGGTGGCCGTCAGGCCGCGCGTCAGCTCGCGCGGCCAGTGCACGGCCACGCCCGCCGCGCCGAGCCTGGTGGCCGCCGTGCCGAGGAGTTCGTACAACTCCGCCTCGCTCAGCGGCAGTACGTCGGGACGCGGGCGTTCCAGAAGGCGGGTCAGCGGCGGCCACACGCGGGCCGCGCGCCGCACCGCGAGCAGCGTGTCGACGCGGGCGCGCGGCCCGAAGTGGTCAGCTCCCGACCAGAGTTGGGACGCGTCCGCGACGAGGGTGGGGTCGGCGAGGCTGTGCACCTGCACCACGGCCGCCGCCGGGCTCGCCATGCTCTCGCGGGGCCCGCCCGCCTGGCCGCCGGACGCGCCGCCGTCGGACACGTATCCGGATACACCTCCGGATGCGGCATCGCCGGGCGTGTCGTCCGTCGCTCCGTCGAACACCTCATCCGCCTGGAGGTCGAACACCTCATGCGCCTGGAGATCGAGCCGCAGTGACACCCGCACCCCGGCGTCCATCCCGGCCGCCACCTCCGCGGCCCACTCCCGCGCGCCCGGCAGCCGCTGCGGCTCCCGCGCGGCGAAGGGTGCGCCGACCGCGTGCGCCGCGGCGGGCGTACGCGGCAGGGTGTCGACCACCGCGTCGACGAAGGCCCTGACCAGGGCGAACGGCTCGGGGAGCAGGAGGGGCTTGCTGCCGGGCAGGGGTACGGCGTGCGCCTCCGCCGGCAGCGCGGCCGCGATCGCCCGCAGCTGCGTGACGTCGGCGGCGTCCAGTGGCCCGGCCCGCCACGCGTCCAGGTCGTCGCCCGTCAGACCGGGCAGCAGCCTGCCCCGCGCGGCCAGGTGCAGGGCGTGCCGAGCGGCGGCGGCCCAGCAGGCGACAGCGGGGTGCGCGGGCCCGGCGCGCAGCAGGAGCGCGGCGGCTTCGGCCACCGGCAGGATCAGCGCGGGGACGGTACGCGTGCGGACGCCCTTGCCGTGGGGGCGTACGACGGCGATCTCGCCCTCGGCGGCCCCGGACAGCCGGCCCTCGCCCTCGGCGGCCCCTGGCAGCCCGCCCTCGCCCCCGCCGGACGACTCGGATGGCTCGGATGGCTCGGACGGTGCGGGCGATGCGGGCGACGCGGGCGAATCGGAAGACTCGGCCACCCCAGCCAGCCTGGCCGCACCCCCGGAAAGCCCGGCAGGCAGCTTCCCCTCCGGCGCCCAGAACGCGAGCCGCCCCTCCCTCGGCACCTCGGCCGGGAGGAACACGGCGGCGCAGGAACGCATGAGCTCCCCGAGCCTCCCGGCGGCAGACGGCATCTGCCCACCGGTCACCCCCTGCCCGCCATCCGGCATCTGCCCGCCGGCCGATCCCTGCCCGCCACGACGCATCCGCCCGGCCGAAGGCATGCCGGTGGCGGCATTCGTGGCCGCGGCAACCCCCGCCATCACGTTCACCACCTCGCTCACCCTCAGTCACCCGCACATCATTCCCGCACGCCACCCTAGGCCAGCCGTCCCGAGGCGAGTGGTGGTAGGAAACTTTCCTAACAATTATCGGGCGAAGTCATTGACGCGCACATGACGCCTCGACAAGATGCCTGCGAATGGCCTACGCACCGCTCACGGCCCCCCACGCCGATCTAGGAGACGGACATGCCGCCCACCCCCCGCGCCATGAACTCCCGCACCGACAAAGCCCGTTGGAACAAGACCCGTTGGGCCGTCCCGCTGGCGGCGGGCGCCTCGCTCGCCCTCGTCGGCGGGGTCCTCCTCTGGTCCCCCGCCGGCGAGGCCGACGCCGCGCCGAGCGGCAAGGACAACGCGCGGGCCGCCTTCACCGCGGTGGCCGCCGGAGACATCGCCGAACAGTGCACCTCGGACGACAGCGGCTGCGCGCACCCGAAGACCGCCGCGCTCGTCGAGAAGCTCAACCCGTCCTTCGTCCTGACGATGGGTGACAACCAGTACGACGACGCCCGGCTTCAGGACTTCGAGGACTACTACGACACCAGCTGGGGCGCGTTCAAGGACAAGACGCGCCCGGTGCCGGGCAACCACGAGACGTACGACCCGGACGGCGCCCTGGAGGGCTACAAGTCCTACTTCGGGGACATCGCCTACCCCAAGGGCAAGAGCTACTACAGCTACGACAAGGACAACTGGCACTTCATCGCCCTGGACTCCAACAGCTTCGACGACAGGGCGCAGATCAACTGGCTCAAGGCCGACCTCGCCGCCAACTCCAAGAAGTGCGTGGCCGCCTACTGGCACCACCCGCTCTTCTCCTCGGGCGAGCACGGCAACGACCCGGTCAGCAGGCCGATCTGGAAGCTCCTGTACGCCAACAAGGCCGAGCTGGTGATGAACGGCCACGACCACCACTACGAGCGGTTCGCGCCGCAGAACCCGGACGGAAAGGCCGACGCCAACGGCATCGTCGAACTGCTCGGCGGCATGGGCGGCGCCAACCCGTACAAGATCGAGGAGGTCCAGCCCAACAGCAAGAAGCGGATCACCAAGACCTACGGCGTGGTGAAGCTCAACTTCACCGACACCGGCTTCTCCTGGAACCTCGTCGGCACGGACGGCTCGACGAAGGACAGCAGCCCGTCCTACAACTGCCGCTGAGCCGCCGAGATGTATCTGGCATCGACGGACGCGGTCGCCAAGGCCAAGACCAAGGCCGGAGCCGAGGCCGAAGCCGGAGCCGAGGCCGGAGCCGAGGCTGGAGCCGAGGCCGAGAGCACCGAGCCCAAGCCCAAGCAGCGCGCCAAGACCAGGCGCGGCCGCGTCGCCGGTCCCGTCATCGCCCTCGGCGCGGTCAGCCTGGTCACCGACATCTCCTCGGAGATGGTCACGGCGGTCCTTCCGCTCTACTTCGTGCTCCAACTCGGGCTCTCGCCACTCCAGTTCGGTTTCCTCGACGGTCTCTACAACGGCGTCACGGCCTTCGTGCGACTCCTCGGCGGGTACGCCGCCGACCGCGGCGGGCGGCACAAGCTCGTCGCGGGCAGCGGTTACGCCCTCTCCGCGCTCTCCCGGCTCGGTCTGCTCCTCGCGGGCGGCGCCACGGCCGGGATCGGCGCGGCGCTCGCCGCCGACCGCATCGGCAAGGGCGTGCGGACCGCGCCGCGCGACGCGCTGATCTCGCTCAGCAGCCCGCCGGACGCCCTGGGCAGGGCGTTCGGCGTGCACCGCGCGATGGACACGACGGGCGCGCTGCTCGGGCCGCTCGCCGCGTTCGCGCTGCTCTGGGCGACGGCGGACGCGTACGACGCCGTGTTCGTGGTCAGCTTCTGCTTCGGGCTGCTCGGCGTGCTGATGCTGGTGGCGTTCGTGCCGGGGCGGGGTGACGCGCCGCCGACCCGGGCGTCGCACACGGGGACGGCATCGCACCGTGGCAAGGTGGCCGACCTCCTCCGCCTGCCCGACTTCCGGCGCATCCTCGGCGCCGCGTCCCTCCTCGGCGCCGCCACCATCGGCGACGCCTTCCTCTACCTGCTCCTCCAGCGGCGGCTCGACTTCGCGGTCAGCTGGTTCCCGCTGCTGCCGCTGGGCGCCGCCGCGGTCTATCTGCTGCTCGCGGTGCCCGCCGGGCGTCTCGCCGACCGCACGGGCCGCCGCGTCCCGTTCCTGGCCGGACATGTCGCGCTGCTCGGCGGATACGTCCTGCTGCTCTCCCCCGCCGACGGCTGGGCCCTGCTCATCGGCGTACTCCTGCTCCTCGGCATCTTCTACGCGGCCACCGACGGCGTCCTGATGGCGCTCGCCACGCCGGTGCTTCCGCAGGGGCGCCGGGCCAGCGGCATGGCGGTCCTGCAGACGGGCCAGGCGCTGGCCCGCCTCGTCGCGGCCGCCGGGTTCGGCGCGGCCTGGACGCTGTGGGGCATCGGCCCGGCGCTGACCTGCGCGGCACTCGCACTGACGGCGGCACTGGCGGGGGCCACGGCGCTCCTCCCTCGCCGGGAAAGGCAGACACAGTCATGAAGCCCCCCACCTCCTCCGAACCGAATCCGGAACCGAATCCGGAACCGAAACCGGAACCGGAGCCCGAACCCCAACCCGACACCGACCTCAGCCCCATCCCCAGCCCCAGCCCCGACCCTGAAGCCGGCCCCGGCGCCACTCTCACCCCCAACTCCCTCCGCACCCGCATCATCGCCGTCGCCGCGGCTGCCGCCCTCCTCGCGACCGTGGCCGTCGCCTACACCCTGCGCGCGGCCGAGCGCGCCGAACCGACCGCCGCCACCTCGGAGTTCGCACTCGACTCCGGCCACCTCTACTTCCGCAGCACGGAAGCGGGCGCGGGCCGCGTGGCCCGTATCAGCACCCCGTCCGGCGCGGGCCCCCAGGAACCCCGTGGCCCGCGCGGCCCCTCCTGCGAGCGGTTCTACGCCGCCGCGGGCACGGCGCTCTGCCTCCAGCGCCGCTCCGGCATCCCGCCCAAGTCGTACGCCCTCGTCCTGGACCGGCAGTTGCGCGAGAAGCGCCGCATCGCGCTGACCGGCATCCCCAACCGGGCCCGGGTCTCGGCGTCGGGCCGGATGCTGTCCTGGACGATGTTCGCGACGGGGGACTCGTACGCGGGGTCGTCCTTCTCCACCCGTACCTCGATCCTGGACACCCGCACGGGCTACTTGATCAAGAACATGGAGGAGATCCCCCTCACCCTCGACGGCCGTCGCTACCACTCCCCCGACGTCAACTACTGGGGCGTCACCTTCGCCGAGGACGACAACCGCTTCTACGCGACCGTCTCGACGAAGGGCAAGACCTACCTGGTCCAGGGCGACATGAAGAAGTGGGCGGCCCGCACCCTGCGCACGAACGTGGAGTGCCCCTCGCTCTCCCCCGACAACACGCGCATCGCCTTCAAGAAGCGCGTACGCAAGGGCACTTCGGACCCCTGGCGCCTCTACGTCCTCGACCTCCGCACGATGCGCGAACACTCCCTCGCCGAGACCCGCAACGTCGACGACCAGGCCGCATGGCTGGACGACGACACCCTGGCGTACGCCCTGCCGGGTGCGGAAGGCAGAAAGCAGGACATCTGGACGGCACGGGCCGACGGCGAAGGCGCCCCGAACTTGCTGGTGAGGGGCGGGACTTCACCGGCGGAGGTGCGCTGACACGCGTGCGGCCGGCGCTCGCGCGGAATTCGGATGCGCACGGCGGCCCGACTCCCGCAGGATCGGACCCATGACCACCACTCGCCGCACCGTCGTGCCCACCCTCTTCCCGCCGCCCGGATACGCTCACGCCGCCGTCGTCGAGACCGGCACCAGGATCGCCTTCATGGCGGGCTCGGTGCCGCTCGACCCCGGGGGGAATCTCGTCGGGGAGGGTGACGTCGCGCGCCAGACCGAGCAGGTCGTCGCCAATCTCGACGAGGCCCTGCGCGCGATCGGCAGCGACCTGACACAGGTGGTGGCCAGCACGGTGTACGTCGTGAGCGACGAGCCCGGCCCGCTGACCGAGGCGTGGGAGGTCGTCCGCGCCTCCGACCTGCTCGCGAAGGGCCCGCACACCTCGACGCTGCTCGGCACGACGTGCCTCGGCTACCCGGGCCAGCTGGTGGAGATCACCGCCACGGCCGTGGTCCCGTAGCACCCGGGGAAGGGGCAGGAGAAGGAATTACCCCTTCCTGGGCGCCCCAGTAGACCCCCGCACCACCAGCTTCGGATCGAGCACCGCCTCCCGGGGTTCCAGGCCCTTCCCCTCGAGCCGCTCCACCACGAACCGCACCGCGTGCTCCGCCAGGAGCGCCGCGTCCTGGCGGACCGTGGTGAGGCCGACCGGCATCAGGTGCGAGAGGTGGCTGTCGTCGTAGCCGACGACGGAGACCTGGCCGGGGATGTCCACGCCGGCCCGCGTGAACGCCATCAACAGGCCGAGCGCGCAACGGTCGTTGCTCGCCAGGACCGCGGTCGGCAGGCTCTCCTCGGCGAGCAGCAGGCGGGCCGCCTCGACGCCCGCCTCCTCCGTGTGACGTCCGGCCACCACCCGGCTCTCCGCCGTCAGGCCGTGGCGCCGCATCGCCGCGCGGTACGCCTTGCGGCGGTCCGCCGAACCCGCGTCACGGCCGCCGTCGACGTGCACGATGCGCCGGTGGCCCAGCTCCACCAGGTGGTCCATGGCCTGGCGCACCCCCTTCGCCTCGGCCGTGTGGACGTTGTCGAGCCGCGCGTCGGGGACCCTGCGGCCCACCGAGACCGCGACCGTGCGCCGCCCCACCTCGTCGAGCTCCGCGGGCTCCCCGCCGGGGCCGAGCAGGATCAGCGCCTCGCAGCGGTGGCTGAGCAGGGCCTCGATCGCCTTGCGTTCGCTGCGGCCCGGTGCGTTCGCCGACAGCAGGACGTCGTAGCCGAGCTTCTCCGCCTCCGGGTAGACCGCTTCGACCAGGTCCGCGTCGAAGGGCTGGTGGACCGTCAGCAGGACGCCGAGGGTGCGGCTGTGGCCGCGGGCCAGCAGCCGGGCCGCGTTGTCGGGGCGGTAGCCCAGCTCCTCGGCGACGCGGCGCACCCGGGCGCGGGTCTCCTGGCTCGCCCCGGGCTGGTCCCGGAAGACGATCGAGACCAGCGCGCGCGACACCCCCGCCTTGGCGGCGACATCCGCCATCGTGGGGCGCCGATTGCCCGATACATCCGCCTGTGAACCCATCCGCGTCGCCGTTCCCCGTCTCACAACCTATTGACATGTCATTTGAGCAAGGATCATCCTACTGCCACTAGAGCGCACTACTAGAGCGCGCCAGTCGCCGGGGGCTGAGGCCCGGGCGCCTCACGCCTTCAGCCCTGCGCCTTGGCCCCGCGCCTTCAGCCCCGTACCTTCAGCCCCGCGCCCTGCTCGCGAGCCCGAGCGCGTACTGCGGCCACCACTGCCCCGCCCTCGGCCCGCCCCGGCAGGTTCCGTCGGACTCGCCGGGCCGCTTGATCCACAGGTAGGCGTCGAGGGCGGGGTCGCCGGTGGCGGTGGTGGGCGGGATGCCGAGGGCCCGCCCCGGCGGGTTGCACCAGGCCTCGTCGCCGCCTCCGGTGTAGGGGCCGTTGCCGTTGCGGCTGCTGTCGACGACGAAGTGCTTGGCGCCGCCCAGTGCTGCGGCGATGCGGTGCCCGTACTCCGAACTGGCCGCATTGGTCTGGTAGTTGGACACGTTGACGGCGAAGCCGTCGGCCCCGGCGATCCCGGCCTGCCGCAGCGGGGCCACCAGCCGGCTCTCGTCGGGGATCCAGCCTGAGTTGCCCGCGTCGAGGTAGACCTTGGCGTGCGGACGGGCCTTGAGCCGCTCGACGGCGTAGGCGAGAAGGCCGTACCGCTCGCGGGCGTCGGCCTTCGCGCAGCCCGCGATCTTCTGCGCGACGGCGTCCGGTTCGACGATGACGTACGCGGCGCGCTCCCCGATGCTCGCGGCGAACTCGTCGATCCACCGCCGGTACTCCGCCGCGGTCGCCGCCCCGCCTCCGGAGTAGTCACCGCAGTCGCGGTGCGGGATGAAGTAGGCGACGAGCACCGGGGTTCTCCGCGCCGCGGCCGCCGCCTCCGTGGCCGCGCGGACCGTGGACCCCGGCCCCGGGCTGTGCAGCCACACGGCCTGGGGGCGGCCCGCGATGCGCTCGATGAGCCGGGCGTCGGCGGTGCGGCCCTGGCTGCGCCACGCGATGGCCTGGCGGGCGGCGTTACTGTTCGGGTCGACCCAGAAGGCGGTCTCGGGGGCGGCCCCGGTCGCGGTGGCCGCTCGGGGGTCGGGCCCTGCCGCCCGCGCGCCGCCGGACGCCGCCGCGCTCAGGAGCAGCGCGGCGGCGAGGAACCGGGCAAGGCGGGGGCGAGCACCACGGGTACGGGTGCGGGAACGTTCAAGTGATCGGAAGGGCGGCTGCGACACCGGGCACCTCCAGCTGCTCGGCACCGGATGGCCCCGGCGCGTTCCCCGGAGTCTGCGGTCGCCCGGCCCCCGCGAAGCCCCGTACACCGCCGTACCGGTGACAGTTCACCCGAAGAATCACTCCGACGGCGGCGCCCAAGTACGCGCGTTCGGGAGGGATTTGGCATACCGGTCCGTCGCCGCCACCAGCTCGTCCGCGATCCCCCGCGCCCCCGCGTTGTGCCCGGTGTCCCCGACCAGGATCAACTCAGCGTCCGGCCAGGCCCGCTGAAGCCGCCAAGGAATCCCCACCAGATTCCCGAAGTCGAGAACCCCCTGCACCACCGTCCCCGGAATCCCGGCCAGCGCCCCCGCGTCCCGGAGAACGACCTCGTCCCCGCCCAGCCAGTGGTCATGGGCGAAGTAGTGCGTGACGGTCCGGGCGAACCCCGCCCGGAACTCCTCGTCCTCGTACCGGGGAACGGACCGGGGCGCCTGCGACGCGAACGCGGTCTCCCAGTCGGTCCACGCCCTCGCGGCCGCGGCCCGCACCCCCGCGTCGGGAGACTCCAGCAACCGGTTGTACGCGGCGGCCAGATCACCGTCCCGCTCCCCCTCGGGAACCCCGTCCCGGAACGCCTCCCACGCCTCCGGGAAGATCCGGCCGACGCCCCGGGTCAGCAGCTCCACCTCGGCGCGGCTCCCCGTGGCCAGCCCCGTGAGCACCAGCTCCGACACCCGCTCGGGATGCTTCTGCGCGTACCGGAGTCCCAGGACCGACCCCCAGGACGCGCCCCACACCAGCCACCGCTCGATCCCCAGATGCCGCCGCAACAGCTCCAGATCGGCCAGCAGGTGCCCGGTCGTGTTGACGCTCATGTCGGTACGGGGATCACTCGCGGGCGGCGTCGACCGCCCGCACCCGCGCTGGTCCAGGAGCACCACCCGGTACGCGTCGGGGTCGAAGTACCGCCGGAAGAACGGCGTGCACCCCGACCCCGGCCCCCCGTGCAGCACCACCGCCGGCTTCCCCAGCGGATTGCCGCAGACCTCCCAGTACACGCGGTTTCCGTCGCCGACTTCGAGCATGCCGTGGTCGTACGGCTCGATCTCCGGATAAAGGCCCATCGGCCGAAGATAACCCGCGCCCCGCACACCCCACCGGCGGCATCGACCGCCGACATCGACCGCCGACACCGACCGCCTATCCGGCCCGCAGCCCCCGCATCCGCCCGTACGCGTACACGCACCCGGCGAGCGCCAGGTCCGAGAGCAGCATGAAGCCGATCGAGTACGAGTCCTTGGCGCTGTAGATCGCCCCCATGACCAGCGGCGGGACGAAACCTCCCAGGCCTCCCATCGCCCCGACGATGCCCGTCACGGACCCGACCTGCGCCTGTGGCGTCACCTGCGAGACGAGCGCGAAGACGCTGCCGCTCGCCGTGCCGAGGCCCGCCGCCATCACCAGGAAGCAGATCGTGCCGCCCGGATTCAGCGACGGCTCGAAGGCCTGCGCGATGGCGAAGACCGCGACGACGCACAGCGCGACCGAGGTGACCGTCGCCGGGTGGATCCGGTCGGAGAGCCAGCCGCCGATGGGCCGGAAGATGACCGTGACCAGCGCGAACCCGGCGGCCTTGGTGCCCGCGTCGGTTGGCGAGAGGTCGTACCAGGTCTTCAGGTACGTGGGCAGATAGACGCCGAACGCGACGATGCCGCCGAACCCGATCGCGTACAGCGCGGACAGCTCCCACGTCACCCGCAGCCGCCCGGCCTCCCCGAGCCGGGTCGTCAGCGGGCTCGTCGGCACCGGGCGGTCGGGCCGGTCGGTGATGAGCAGCGCCGCGAGCACGGCGAAGGCCGCCAGGCCTACCGCCACGACCAGGAACGGCAGGTTGTCGCCGTGCTTGGCGATCCGCGGCGTGAAGTACCCGGAGAGCGCCACGCCTCCCATGCCCATCCCGAAGACGCCGAGCGCGAAGCCCCGGTGGGCGGGCGGGAACCAGGAGTTGACCAGCGGGATGCCGATCGCGAACGTCGTGCCGCCCAGGCCGAGCAGGAAGCCGACCGCGAGCATCGCGACGTAGTTGTCCTTGGCCGGGATGATCAGCAGCACCGGCACGATCGTGAGCGCCGAGACCAGCGGGAACATCAGCCTCGCGCCGTAGCGGTCGGTGAGCGCGCCGACCGGGACGCGGCCGAGCGAGCCGACGATGACCGGCACGGCGACCAGCAGGGACTGCGAGAACGACGAGAGCCCGAGCCGGTCCCCGAAGTCGCTGCCGAGCGGCGCGATCAGGTCCCACGCCCAGAAGGTGAGCGTGAACCCGACCGTGGCGACCGCGAGGTTGCGATAGGCGGCGGCCGATGGCCGAACGGTTTCGTTGGGGGTATGCGTCATGTCATCACCGCTCCGAGCGCCACGAACACGCAGATCAGTACGAACAAGATGGCGAGCAACGGCCAGACGAAGCGCAGGTACTTGTCGTAGCCGACTTTGGCGAGTGCGACGCCGCCGATGGTGACGGCCGTCGTCGGCACCCAGAGGTTCATCCAGCCGCTGGCCGCCTGCCAGGCCGTGACGACGACCGAGCGCGAGACGTCGGCGAAGTCGGCGAGCGGGGCGAGGATCGGCATGGCGAGGGTCGCGTGGCCGGAGGTGGAGGGGATCAGGAAGGCCAGCGGCAGGTTCACGACGAAGACGATGATCGCGAAGAGGCCGGAGGACGTGCCCTTCACCACGCCCTCGATGGAGTGCAGGACGGTGTCCGTGACCTTCGCGTTGTTCATGATCACCGTGACGCCGCGCGCGAGCACGATCACCAGCGCGGGCGAGATGAAGTCGGCCGCACCCTGGATGATCGTCGAGCTGAGCTTCTGCTCGCCCATCCGTGCCACGCATCCCACGAGCACGGCCGCGCAGAAGAAGAGCGCCGCCAACTGCGGGAAGGACCAGCCGAGTTCGAATCCGTACGGCTTGGCGTCCGCGTCGCCCGTGAGCGCGCTCGCCCAGGGCACCACCGAGAAGATCATGAAGGCGAAGACCAGGCCGACCAGGACGAGGACGGCCTTGTGCAGGCGCGTCAGCTCCGGCACCTCGCCCGCGTCGTCGGCGGTCTGCTCACGGTCTCCGGGCAGGAAGCCGCTGAGGGAGCGCTCCGGGTTCTTCTGTACGCGCTTCGCGTAGCGGATGACGTAGGCGATGGTGACCGCGGTCAGGACGACCCACATCACGAACCGCAGCACGATGCCGTCGCCGAGCGAGATGTCCGCGGCGGACGAGGCGACTCCGGTCGCGAACGGGTTGACCGTCGAGCAGAGCACGCCGATCCCGGCCCCCAGGATGATCGCGCCGACCGCGACCATCCGGTCGTAGCCGAGGGCGAGCATCAGGGGCACGATCAGGCCGTAGAAGCCGAGCGTCTCCTCCGCGAACCCCTCGACCGTGCCGAGGACGGAGAAGACGAGCATCACGCCCGCGATCAGCATCGCGCCGCGGTCACGCAGCCGGTGCGCGAGACGGCCGATGCCGCGGTCGAGGGCGCCGGTGGCGAAGACGACGGTGATGAACGCGCCGATGGCGAGCACGAACAGGAACACGCCCGCGCTGCCGTAGAGCTCACCGGCCAGGTCGGGCCCGACGACGCCCGACTTCTCGTCCTGGATGCCGTACAGGCCGTTGACCGGGGCGAGGAAAAGGTCGTTGAGCCGGTCGACGAAGCTCTGGTCCGAGTCGACGCGGTGGTAGCTGCCCTCGACCGGGGCGCCCTTGCCGTCACGGTCGTAGGCGCCGGAAGGAATGAGGAAGGCGAGCAGCCAGACGGCCACGGTGACGATCGCGAGGATGGTCAGAGCGCTGGGGAAGGTGAACTTCCGTTTGTGCTGCGGCTCTTCGGTGCCGGGATCGGTCGCTGTGGTGCTCATGCTCGGCTCTCCCCGGCGGCACCGGAGCCGGTTCCGGGGCCTGAGCCTGAGCCTGAGCCGTTGAAGTCGGCCGCGTACTCACGCACGAAGGCGGCCATGGCGACGACCGTGTTGCGCAGCTCGGAGAAGAGGACACGCTCGTTCGGGGCGTGCAGATTGCACATGCTGTCCTGGGCGCCGAAGAGCAGCACCTCGGCGCCGGGTGCCGCCTGCGCGAGGCCGTTGACCAGAGGGATGGAGCCGCCGGTCGCCACGTACGAGGCGTCCTCGCCCCAGGCCTCCTTGAGGGCGGCGCGCGCGGCGCGGTAGGCGGGGCCGCCGGTGGCCGCCTCGTAGCCGGGGCCGGTGTCGCCCGGCGTGACGGTGAGGTGGACGCCGAAGGGAGTGAGCGAACGCAGGTGGTCGACCAGCTTGCCCTGCGCCTCCCTCGCGTCCTGACGGGGATGGAAGCGGAGGTTCAACTTGGCGCGCGCGTACGGCACGACGGCCGACGCGGCGTGCTCGACACTGGGTGCGTCCAGACCGATCACCGTGATCGCGGGGCCGCTCCAGAGCCGCTCGCCCAGGCTGCCGCTGCCGATGAGCGGCACCCCGTCGCGCACACCGGCGAGCGAGCGGAACTCGTCCTCGGTGTAGCTGGTGCCGCTCCAGTCCTCCCGCCGCAGCCCTTCCACGGCCACGTCTCCGTGTACGTCGTGCAGGGTGGCCAGGGCCTTGAGGAGCACGAGCAGCGCGTCGGGTGCCGCACCGCCGAACTCACCGCTGTGGCGCGGCTCGTCCAGGGTGCGCACCTCTACGACCACTTCGGACGCGCCGCGCAGCGCGGTGGTGAGCGTGGGGGTGCCGGGCCGGAGGTTGCCGAGGTCGGCGACGACCATGGCGTCGCAGGCGAACCGCTCCGGGTCGGTGGGCGGATAGTCGTCGAAGGCGCTGCCGTACTCCTCCTGGCCCTCGATGACGATCTTGATCCCGACGGGCGGCCTGCCGCCGTAGGCCCGCAGCATGCCCAGGTGCGCGATGACGTTGGACTTGTCGTCCGCGATGCCCCGGGCGCGCAGCCCGCCCTCGATCGGGGTCGGCTCGAAGGGCGGCGACTTCCACAGGCCCTCGTCGCCGGGCGGCTGGACGTCGTAGTGGCCGTAGAGCAGCACCGTCGGAGCGTCGGGGGTCGGCGGCGGGATCTCTCCGTAGATCACGGGTGAGGTGTCCGGCAGGTCGAGCCGCTCGACAGTCGGCACCCCCGCTCCCCGCAACAGCTCGACCAGCAGGTCGTGCGCCTCCTGCACCGGTGCGGCCGGGAAGCCGGGGAAGGCGATCGAGGGGATCGCGGCGAGCCGTTCGAGGTCGGCGCGCAACGTGTCCATCAGGTCATCGACGGTTGCTTCGAGCTTCATAGGCGGCACCCCTGGGTCTGCATCCGGCTTTGTGGTGATTAGCCCGAATTATCAGACTCCGAGGGGAGCGGTATCCGAACGGCTCGCCGTGCGGCCGGGGATGCCGCACTGCTGCCGCACAGCGCCCGGCCATGAACCACCGGGCAGGCACTAAAGTCGGTGCATGGCTTCGGAGACTTCAGGCGGTGGCGACAGCGGCAACGGCAACGGCAGTAACGGGGCCGGTGGCGCTCCGGCAGGCGCGGGTCCGGGAGCAGGTCCGGGCGGGGGCGCGGGTGCGGCCGGGGGTTCCGTGCGGGCCGACGTCTGGATCTGGTCCGTCCGTCTGGTCAAGACCCGCTCCATGGGCGCGGCGGCCTGCAAGGGCGGCCATGTGCGGGTCAACGGCGAGCGCGTGAAGCCCGCTTACGGCGTGCACGTCGGCGACGAGGTACGCCTGCGTCACGCGGACGGCCGCGAACACGTCGTCGTCATCAAACGCCTCATCCGCAAGCGCGTGGGCGCTCCGGTGGCCGTCGAGTGCTACATCGACAAAAGCCCTCCGCCGCCGCCCCGCGAGGCCGTGGCCCCCGCGGGCGTACGCGACCGGGGAACGGGCCGCCCCACCAAGCGCGACCGCCGGGAGATGGAACGACTGCGCGGCTTCGACGGCTAGCCCCCGCCACGGGAGGGCTAGCCCCCACCACGGCCCCGTCCCCGCATCGAGGGCTCACCCGGCAGTGCGGGGTGGACCCTCGACACGGGGACGGAACTCCACCCCGGTGCGCCGTCCTTCACTCCCCGCGCCGCAGGACGAGACGGACCAGCTCCGCCGTCTGCCCGCGCCGCGCCCAGGCGATCCAGGCCAGCGGCAGGATCAGGACGAGCGGCGTGGCGGCGTTCTCCCCGCCGAGCGCGGTCACGCTCACGATGAACGCGCCGACCATCAGCCCGATGAGAGCCGTCGCCCCGACGGAACTGAGCACCGGAACCAGCAGCGCGATCCCGCCGAGCACCTCCAGCGCGCCGATCGTGTACATCCCCGGATCGCCCCACCCGAGCTCCTCGAAGGCCTCGACCGCCGTGGGGTGCGCGATCAGCTTCGGCGCCCCGCTCGCGAGCCCGAAGAACAGGGCGGGCACCACCTGAAGCGTGCGCAGCGTGATGCGGACGGACCGCCGACCGGCCTCGGCGGAGCCGCCGGTGACAGTGGCGGTGCTGACGGAGGCGCTGGGGGCGGAGGCGGCGGCGGTGGTGTCGGTGGCCGTGGTCATGGTGATCTCCTCGGTGAACAGGGGCTGTTGTGCTGTCACCGAGATAGACCGCCCCACCGCGCAGAACTCATCGCCCTGCGGCACCCAATCCCCACACCGGAGACACGGGGCCTCAGGAGCCACGGGGGTCATAGGGGTCATGGGAGTCATGGGAGTCATGGGGGTCACCAGAGCCACCAACACCGTTGACGCCACCGAGGTCACCGGAGCCACCACACCGTTGATGCCACCGGAGCCCCCGCGGCCCGCGTCAGCGCACCGGCACCGCCCGCACCCAGATCCCGTCCTCCGTCAGGTACTTGTCGACCCTCAGTCCCGCCTCCTCCAGCGCCTGCTCGAACTGCTCCTTCGTGAGCGGCCGGGCGCGGAACGTCTGGGTCCATAC
Source organism: Streptomyces sp. NPDC054047 (assembly GCF_055585065.1). Lineage (NCBI taxonomy): Bacteria > Bacillati > Actinomycetota > Actinomycetes > Kitasatosporales > Streptomycetaceae > Streptomyces > Streptomyces sp. NPDC054047. The sequence goes on from NZ_JBVJKV010000001.1 coordinate 256,883, forward strand.
GGCGTCCGGGAAGACGTACTCCGCGTGCACCTCGTTCACCCCGTCCCCGACCGGCTCCGCCGACACGATCCGCACCGTGTATCCACCCGGATCGACCCGCTCCCTCGGCAGGTTCGTGTGGTAGTCCGCCCCCTCCCGCTGGATCAGCACACAGCCGTCGTCCGTCACATGGCTCCGGCAGGCCCGCAGCATCCCGCGCCGCACCGCCACGTCACCGGTGTGCACGAGGAACGACGCGAGCGTCACCACCTCGAACCGCTCCCCCAGGTCGAGCGTCTCGATCGGGCTCCGGATCGTGCGCACCCGCCCGTCGAGCGCGGCGACCTTCTCCAGCATCTCGGCGGACTCGTCCACGGCCGTGATCCGGAACCCCCGCTCGAGCAGGGGCCGCGTCACCCGCCCCGCCCCGCTGCCCAGCTCCAGAATGTGCGCCCCAGCCGGCACCGCACCGGCGATGACATCGGGCTCGTCCCCGGCGGTCATGCGCGCGTACAGCTCCACCGCGCAGCCGTCCGGCGTGATCGCTCCGGGGCCCGTCCCCTCGTATCCCTCACGCATCTCAACAGTCATGCCCCCTCAACGAAGCTCTCCGAGGCCCCGTTCCCACCTCTCCCCGTGGCCCCAGGGTCTACAGCGGGAACCAGCCACGCCCCCCGTAAGTACGTCCAGCACGGCCTTACCCCCGATCGACACATCTACGATCTTGAAGCCTCCGCCCCTTCCGGTCCACCACCCACGGGTGGATCCTGGAAGGTGGAGACGCGCAGGAAGCAGGGTGGAGAGGGAGGAGACGGCCTCTCATGATGCGCACAGGCAGTGAACCGGTGACCGCGCGCAGTCCGCTGCGCATGCGCTTCTGGCTCAGCGTGTGGGGCCTGATCTGGGCCACGTTCGGCACGATCGCCTTCGCCTTGGTGGGACGCCCCGAATGGGCCGCGGCCTGCGGCGTGCTCTGGCTGATCATCACCGCCGACATGGCGATGATCCTTCGCCACATCCATCAGGGCCCGCACTACCAGCCGGGCCGCGACATTCCGCCGTACGAGCCCCCGTACGAGACGCCGAGGACCGGTTAGCCCTCGGCACCCGCCCGGCCGGCGTCGCCGTCGTCGAAGCGCGCCGCCGCCAGATACTCCGGCTGCGGGTCGAGCGCCGCGGCCAGGCGGAAGTGGCGCCGGGCCTGGTCGGGCCGCGCCGCGCGTTCGTAGGTGCGGGCGAGCGCGAAGTGGGCGAACGCGTTGTCCGGCTCGCGCTCCAAAACGATGCTGAACTCCAGCTCGGCGGCGCGCAGTTGGGCCGCGGCGAAGAAGGCACGGGCCCGCAGCAGCCGCGCGGCCGTGTTCTCGGGGTGGGCCGCGATGACCGTGTCGAGCAGCTTCACCGCGCCTCGGGGGTCCCGCGCGGCAAGGAGCTGCTCCGCCGCACGGAAGTCGATGACATGGGTCTCCGGGGTAATTTCGGGCACGCGTGACTCCTTCCCTCGCTGCTCTGCGTCAACGCCCGTCACGCCGACGCCTATTCCGTCGATTCTCCCCGTGACGCGGCCCCTACACTCCGGCACCCGCCACTCACCATCCGGGACTCACCGTCCGGGACTCGCCCTTTAGGGGCCACCCCATCCAGGGCCCATCACCCTGGACTCACGGCGCCAGGACCGCCAGCGCGAGCCCGAGCACCACGACTGCCGCGCCCACCGCCACGAATCCGCGGTCGACGCCCCTGCGCTCGCGCCCCAGCAGGACGGCCTCCCGAGGGTCGTCACTGTCGTACGCGATGCGCACCCGCTCGCCCGCGGCGAGCGGCCGCTTCCTGCTCGGCGGCACCGGCGAGACGACCTCGACCACGCGCCCGTCCCCCGTCTCGAACTGCAGCAACGGCCGCTCGGCGCCCGGTCGCACCTCCTTGACCAGGGCCTGTGCCACCTCGCCCGCGGCCGTGACGCGCCGGGTCCGCCGCAGGCCGTACGCACCGGCAAGGAGCGCGACCAGACCGCCCAGAGCGGTGAACACCCCCAGTACGACCACGCCCCGCCTCCTCCTAGGCCGCCCGAGCCCGCCGCGCGAGGTCCGCCCATACGGCGCCGACCCGCTGCTCCAGGCCCTCGATCGGGCCGTCGTTGTCGATCACGACGTCGGCGATCTCCAGACGCTTCTCGCGGGTGGCCTGCGCGGCCATCCGCGCGCGGGCGTCCTCCTCGCTCATGCCGCGCAGCCGCACGAGACGGTCGAGCTGGGTCTCGGGGCTCGCGTCGACGACGACCACTAGGTCGTACAGCGGCGCCAGGCCGTTCTCCGCGAGCAGCGGCACGTCGTGGACCACCACCGCGTCCCGCGAGGCCGCCCCCTCCAGCTCGGCGGAGCGGGCGCCGACCAGCGGATGCACGATCGAGTTCAGCACGGCGAGCTTCTCGGGGTCGGCGAAGACGATCGAACCCAGCTTCGGCCGGTCGAGGGTGCCGTCCGGAGCCAGAATCTCCTGCCCGAAAGCCTCAACGACCTTCGCCAGACCCGGAGTTCCCGGCTCCACCACCTCGCGCGCGATTTTGTCGGCGTCGATCAGCACGGCTCCGGACGCGACCAGGAGACGCGATACTTCACTCTTGCCGGCGCCGATACCGCCGGTCAGGCCCACCTTCAGCATGACCGGCAGCTTAGGGGGTGGCGCCACGCGCCGCCCTCCCGGCCACACCCAGCCCTCCCAGCTACGCGTCGCCCTCGCGCTCGGCGAGGAAGCGCTCGAATTCCTGGCCGATCTCGTCGGCCGACGGGATGTCCACGGGCTCCGCGAGCATGTTGCCGCGCGCGTCGGCGCCTGCCGCGGCGTCGTACTGGTGCTCAAGTCCCTGCACGAGGGCGACCAGTTCCTCGTCGCCCTCCTGGATCTGCCGGTCGATCTCGGTCTGGGTGCGGTGCGCCTCGGTGCGCAGGCCGTGCGCGACGCTCGGCAGCACGAGGCCCGTCGCGCCGGTGATCGCCTCGAGGACCGTGAGGGCGGCGTCCGGGTACGCGGAGCGCGCGATGTAGTGCGGGACGTGCGCGGCGACGCCGAGCACGTCGTGACCGGCCTCCAGGAGGCGGTACTCGACGAGCGACGCGGCACTGCCCGGCACCTGCGCCTCGTCGAAGGGGCTGCGGTGTCCCGGCACCAGGTCGGTGCGGTTGCCGTGCGGGGTGAGGCCCACGGGACGGGTGTGCGGCACGCCCATGGGGATGCCGTGGAAGTTCACCGAGAGGCGTACGCCGAGCCGCTCCACGATCTGCCGGATCGCGGCGGCGAAGCGCTCCCACTCGATGTCCGGCTCGGGACCGGAGAGCAGCAGGAAGGGCGCGCCCGTGGCGTCCTGGAGGAGCCGCACGTCGAGCGTGGGCACCTCGTAGTCGGTCCAGCGGTCGCGTCGGAAGGTGAGCAGCGGGCGGCGGGCGCGGTAGTCGACGAGCCGGTCGTGGTCGAAGCGCGCCACCACCTGGCCGGGCAGGCTCTCCGTGAGGCCTTCGACGATCTGGTCGCCGGTCTCGCCCGCGTCGATGTAGCCGTCGAAGTGGTAGAGCATGACCAGTCCGGCCGATTCCTGGGCGAGCGCCATGTCGACGACGGCGAGGCCCTTCGGCTCCCATGCGTACAAACCCTGCGGATCAAGCACTGTGACCGCTCCTCGCCCTCTTCATCGTGACTCGTACAGCAGAACGCCCGCACGGGCGTGGGCATTCCCTCCCCCACCTCTTCACAGCGGCTTCTTGCGTCCCGTACGCGCAAGAAGTGCGTCGAGGTTCGTATGCGTGAACGCCCGCAAGGGGACGCCGAGTTCACGCATCCGCCCCGCGCACACCCGGCTTAGTCCAGACCTTGACGCGGACATGCCCCACCTCTACGTTCAGATGCACACCCAGTGTTCACGTACGAGAACCGGAGGGTCACCCCCATGCGCACCCGACGCACTCTGCTCATCGCGACACTCGCCACGCTCGCCGCGACGGCCGCCACCGGAGGCCTGGCCGTCGTGGCCACCGCCTCCCCCGTGCCGGCGGCAGCCGGGACCATCGAGGTCTCCACCGCGGCCCAGCTCAAGTCCGCGCTCTCCAGTGCCTCCCCGGGCGACACGATCCGCCTCGCCGACGGCACGTACACCGGCAACTTCAAGACGAGCACGGCCGCGAGCTCAGGCGCCCGCATCACCCTGACCGGCTCGTCGAAGGCGGTGCTCACGGCGGGCGGCGGTTACGGCCTGCACCTGAACGGCGCCTCCTACTGGACGGTCAAGGGCATCACCGTCACGGGCGGCCAGAAGGGCATCATGATCGACTCCGCGAAGGGCGTCGTGGTGGACACCGTCACGGTCCACGGCCTCGACATGGAGGGCGTCCACTTCCGGAAGTCGAGCACCGACGGTGTCATCAAGGGCTCGAAGATCTACGACACCGGGAACGACGACCGCGGCATGGGAGAGGGCGTCTACGTGGGCAGCGCCAACACGCTCTCCGACAAGAGCGACAACGTACAGATACTCGACAACACGATCGGCCCCGACGTGGGCGGCGAGGCCGTCGACCTCAAGGAAGGCACCACCGGCGGCAAGGTCTCCGGCAACACCTTCGACGGCAAGGGCCTGACCGGCAACAACTACGACGACTCGTGGATCGACGTGAAGGGCAACAACTACGTCATCGAGAACAACACCGGCAAGAACACCACGAACAACGGCTACGAGACCCACAGCCAGCAGTCCGGCTGGGGCTGCGGCACGGTCTTCCGCGGCAACAGGTCGAACCTGTCCGGCTCGACGGGCGACAAGCAACTGGCCATCAACGTGACCAACTTCAGCGGCAGCTGCAAGACGACGGTCCACGCGAGCAACACGGTGACGGGCGGCAAGGGCCTGACCAACATCACGGTCACTCCGTAGCCCTCAACTCCGTAGCCCTCGACAACGCACTGCGGGCCCGCACCCCCGAAGGGGTGCGGGCCCGCAGCGTTCAGCTGTTACCGCCTGGGGCGAGCCTCAGCTCTGGCCGCCCGCGAGCTTCTCGCGCAGCGCGGCAAGCGCCTCGTCCGACGCCAGGGCGCCGGAGTTGTCGTCCGACTCCGAGGAGTACGAACCGCCGCCGCCACCGGTGCCACCGGCAGCCGGAGTGCCGGTCGAGGAAGCGGGAGCCGCAGCGCCCTCAGCCTCGGCCTGGGCGTCCGCCTCACGGGACTTGATGACCTGCGCCTGGTGCTGCTCGAAGCGCGTCTGCGCCTCGGCGTACTGGGTCTCCCACACCTCACGCTGGGACTCGAAGCCCTCGAGCCAGTCGTTGGTCTCGGGGTCGAAGCCCTCGGGGTAGATGTAGTTGCCCTGGTCGTCGTACGACGCGGCCATGCCGTACAGGGTCGGGTCGAACTCGACGACCGACGGGTCGGCGCCGAAGGCCTCGTTGGCCTGCTTCAGCGAGAGGCTGATGCGGCGGCGCTCGAGGTCGATGTCGATGACCTTGACGAAGATCTCGTCGTTGACCTGGACGACCTGCTCCGGGATCTCCACGTGGCGCTCGGCCAGCTCGGAGATGTGGACCAGGCCCTCGATGCCCTCGTCGACGCGCACGAACGCACCGAACGGAACGAGCTTGGTGACCTTACCGGGAACAACCTGCCCGATCTGGTGCGTGCGGGCGAACTGCTGCCACGGGTCTTCCTGCGTCGCCTTGAGCGACAGCGAGACGCGCTCGCGGTCCATGTCGACGTCGAGGACCTCGACGGTGACTTCCTGGCCGACCTCGACAACCTCGGAGGGGTGGTCGATGTGCTTCCAGGAAAGCTCGGAGACGTGCACGAGACCGTCGACGCCACCGAGGTCCACGAACGCACCGAAGTTGACGATCGAGGAAACGACGCCGGAGCGGACCTGGCCCTTCTGCAGGGTCGTGAGGAAGGTCTGGCGGACCTCGCTCTGGGTCTGCTCGAGCCAGGCACGGCGGGACAGGACCACGTTGTTGCGGTTCTTGTCCAGCTCGATGATCTTGGCCTCGAGCTCCTTGCCCACGTAGGGCTGGAGGTCGCGGACGCGGCGCATCTCGACGAGGGAAGCCGGCAGGAAGCCACGGAGGCCGATGTCGAGGATGAGACCACCCTTGACCACCTCGATGACGGTGCCGGTGACGATGCCGTCCTCTTCCTTGATCTTCTCGATCGTGCCCCAGGCGCGCTCGTACTGTGCGCGCTTCTTGGACAGGATGAGACGGCCTTCCTTGTCCTCCTTCTGGAGAACAAGAGCCTCGATCTCATCGCCCACGGCGACGACCTCATTGGGGTCGACGTCGTGCTTGATGGAAAGCTCGCGGGACGGGATGACGCCTTCGGTCTTGTAACCGATGTCGAGCAGGACCTCGTCCCGGTCGACCTTCACGATGACGCCGTCGACGATGTCGCCGTCGTTGAAGTACTTGATCGTCTCGTCGATCGCGGCGAGGAAGGCTTCCTCGTTACCGATGTCGTTGACCGCTACCTGCGGGGTGGTGGAAGCGGTGGTCTCGGTGCTGCTCGTCATGTGGGTAAGGGCTCCGGTACGGACGGTGAGTCGTAGGTACTGCTAGCGCCGGAGCCGATTTCGCTCTGAAGAAGCCGGACAGCCTGGGAAGCGCCGATTCAGTTTCCGAAGAAACGGAAGGCGCCTCGACAACCGAGGGGACATGCAACAGATGCGAGCGCATCCTGCTATGTCTGAGGAAGGCAGGCTCGCAGCGCAACTTGTAGCATACGGGGGCAGCCGGACAGGGTCAATGCGCGAAGGCGCACACCCGGGGCGGAACGCCGCATACCCGGCACAAACTCTGTCGCATGAGGCCACACGGGCCGCACGGCGCCCTGTCGCGACGCTTTCACGCGACCCCGCTACTGTCCCGCTGCGGCGCAGAGCCACGACAAGCCAGACGGAAGAGTACGACGATGGAGCCGATCATCCAAGAGTCCGAGCTGCCCGAGACGCCCGAACCGGAAGCCACCCGCCGTGAGGCCGACGTCACGGAGAGCAGTCGCGCCAACCGCGGCTGGTGGGACAGGAACGCGGACGACTACCAGATCGAGCACGGCACCTTCCTGGGTGACGACCGTTTCGTGTGGGGTCCCGAAGGACTCGACGAGGTGGAGGCCGAGCTGCTGGGTCCACCCGAGGAGCTGAAGGGCAAGGACATCCTGGAGATCGGCGCGGGTGCGGCGCAGTGCTCGCGCTGGCTCGCCGCGCAGGGCGCGCGCCCGGTCGCCCTCGACCTCTCCCACCGGCAGCTTCAGCACGCGCTGCGGATCGGCGGCGGGGTGCCGCTGGTGGAGGCGGACGCGGGGGCGCTGCCGTTCGCCGACGGCAGCTTCGACCTCGCGTGCTCGGCGTACGGCGCGCTGCCGTTCGTCGCCGACCCGGTGCGGGTCCTCAAGGACGTGCACCGCGTGCTGCGGCCCGGCGGCCGGTTCGTTTTCTCGGCGACGCACCCGATGCGCTGGGCCTTCCCCGACGAGCCGGGCCCCGAGGGCCTGTCGGTCGCGGCCTCGTACTTCGACCGCACTCCGTATGTGGAGCAGGACGAGGAGGGGAACGCCGTCTACGTGGAGCACCACCGGACGTTCGGCGACCGGGTGCGGGACATCGTGGCCGCCGGTCTGCGCCTGGTCGACGTGGTGGAGCCGGAGTGGCCCGCGTGGAACACCCAGGAGTGGGGCGGCTGGTCCCCGTTGCGCGGGAATCTGATCCCGGGGACGGCGATCTACGTCTGCGTACGAGACTGAGTGCGTGATCCGTCTCCGTAACGAAGCCCTGGACCTGCCCGTGCGCGGTGCGCTGCCCGCGCTGCGCTCCGCCCTGGAGGGACCGGGCAGCGCCGTGCTGTGCGCGCCTCCCGGCACGGGCAAGACGACGCTGGTGCCGCTGGCCCTGGCGGGGCTTCTCGGGGACGGGCCGGAGCGTCGTGTGGTGGTCGCCGAGCCGCGGCGCATCGCCGCTCGGGCCGCCGCGCGGCGGATGGCGTGGCTGCTCGGCGAGAAGGTCGGGGAGAGCGTCGGGTACACGGTGCGCGGCGAGCGGGTGGTGGGCCGCCACGCGCGCGTGGAGGTCGTCACCACGGGTGTCCTGTTGCAGCGGCTCCAGCGGGACCAGGAGCTGACCGGTGTCGACGTGGTGATCATCGACGAGTGTCACGAGCGGCATCTCGACGCCGACACCGTGGCGGCGTTCCTGGTCGACGTGCGGGCCGCGCTCCGGCCCGAGCTGCGGCTGGTCGCGGCGTCCGCGACGACGGACGCGCAGGGGTGGGCGCGGATCCTCGGAAACGCTCCGGTGATCGAGGCGCACGGCACCTCGCACCCCGTGGAGGTCGTCTGGGCGCCGCCCGTGCGTCCGGTGCGGCCGCCGCACGGGATGCGGGTGGATCCGGCGCTGCTCACGCACGTGGCGTCGGTGGTGCGGCGGGCGCTCGCCGAGCGGGACGGGGACGTGCTGTGCTTCCTGCCCGGGGTCGGTGAGATCGCGCGGGTGGCGGGGCAGCTGGGGGACGCGCCCGCGGAGGTCCTGCAGGTGCACGGGCGGGCGCCCGCGGCGGTGCAGGACGCGGTGCTCGCGGGCTCGGCGGGAGGCACGCGGCGGGTGGTCCTCGCGACGTCGGTGGCGGAGTCGTCCCTGACGGTGCCCGGGGTGCGGGTGGTCGTCGACGCGGGGCTCGCGCGTGAGCCGCGCGTCGACCACGCGCGCGGGCTGAGCGCGCTGACGACGGTACGGGCTTCGCAGGCGTCGGGCCGGCAGCGGGCGGGCCGCGCGGGGCGCGAGGCGCCGGGGGCCGTGTACCGGTGCTGGGCGGAGGCGGAGGACGCCCGTCTGCCGCGTTTTCCGGCGCCGGAGATCAAGCTGGCGGACCTTGCCGCGTTCGCCCTGCAGACGGCCTGCTGGGGGGATCCCGACGCCTCTGGTCTCGCCCTGCTCGATCCGCCGCCGGGTGGCGCGATGGCGGCGGCGCGGGCCGTTCTGACGGCGGTCGGTGCGGTGTCCGCGGAGTCGGGCCGGGTCACGGAGCGGGGCGAGCGGATGGCGCGGGTGGGGCTGCACCCCCGCCTGGCGCGGGCGCTGCTCGACGCGGTTCCCCTCGTGGGGGCGCGCAGCGCGGCCGAGGTGGTGGCCCTCCTGAGCGAGGAGCCGCCGCGCGAGTACGGGGACGACATCGCGGCGGCGTGGCGCGCCGCCCGGCGGGGCGGGGACGGATACGCGGCGCGGTGGCGCACGGAGGTGCGGCGGCTGACCGCTGCCGCGGGGGCGTCGCCGCCGGAGGCCGGTGCGCCGCCGGCGCGGGAGTCGCGGGCCGGCGGAAGCGACGAGCACGTCGCCGGACTCGTCGCCGCGCTCGCCTTCCCCGAGCGGGTGGCCCGGGGGCGCGGGGACGGGACGTATCTCATGGTGAACGGGACGCGGGCCGAGGTGCGGGCGGGGTCCGCGCTCACCGGGGCCGAGTGGATCACCGTGGCCGTGGCGGACCGGCCCGTGGGCGCCGGGCACGCGCGCGTGCTGCTCGGCGGGCACATCGACGGGGACGTCGCCCGGAGCGCGGCCGCGCCCCTGTACAGCGAGGGGGACGAGGTCGCCTGGTCCGACGGGGATCTCGTCGCGCGCCACGTCGAGCGGCTCGGTGCCGTGGAGCTGACGGTGCGGCCCCTCAAGAAGCCCGCCCCCGGACTCGTACGAGAAGGGCTGTTGGCGGGGCTCAAGGAGGAAGGGACCGCGCTCTTGAACTGGTCCCAGGGTGCGCGGGAGCTGCGGCAGCGGCTGGCCTTTCTGCACCGGCATCTCGGGGCGCCCTGGCCCGACGTCTCCGAAAGCGCCCTGCACGCGCGCGTGGACGAGTGGTTGGAGCCCGAGCTGTCGAAGGCGCGGCGCAGGGCCGACCTGCGGCGCATCGACGCGGGGCAGGCCCTGGGCCGGCTCCTGCCGTGGGCGACCGGCGAAGCCACCCGCCTGGACGCGCTCGCCCCGGAGCGGGTGGCCGTACCCAGTGGGTCCAGAATCCGGATCGACTACTCCGACCCCGAACAGCCTGTGCTCGCGGTGAAGTTGCAGGAGATGTTCGGGCTCGCCGAGACCCCGCGCATCGCGGACGGCGGCGTGCCCCTTCTCGTGCATCTGCTCTCCCCCGCCGGACGCCCCGCCGCCGTCACCGCCGATCTCGCCTCGTTCTGGCGGGACGGCTACCGGGCCGTGCGGGCCGAGCTGCGCGGGCGGTATCCGAAGCATCCGTGGCCGGAGGATCCGGCGGCGGTCCAGGCGACGCGGTTCACCAACGCGCGGCTCAGGCGTTGACCGGTTCCGGCTCGGGCGCCGCCGTGGCCTGCGGGTCGCCGGGCCTGCGGCTGCGGGCCTCCAGCCACAGGGAGAGGGCGAGCAGGAGCAGGCCGAGGCCCAGGAAGCCCCAGGGGAGATAGGACGTCAGGAGGAGGACCAGGACGCGCTGGGACTTCACCAGGTCGACCGTGCTCTCGATGTAGTCCTCGCGCATCTTCACGTGGCCCGCGAAGACCGTCACCTTGTCGCGTCCGCCGAGGAGCGTGCCGCCGCGCAGCTCGTTCCGCTGGATCTCCTCGCCGTAGACGGGCGCCCCGGTCGTCGGGTCGACCCAGAACTTGCGGACCGTGGTGTACCAGCGCGTCGTGCCCGTCTTGGCGAGGGACTCCGGGGTGATGCCCTTGACCGGCATGGTCTTGGGGAAGGGCACCTTGGTCCAGGGGATGGTCTGCTCGAAGTAGTAGACCTCCACGCCGCGGAACGTCTGCGTGCCCTTGTAGTGGATGGGCTTGGTGACGCGGGCCTGGGCGTCGAAGTACTCGTAGTCCCGCTTCTCGGTCAGGAAGGGCCACTTGAACTCGATGCCCTCGCGCTTGACCGCGTCGCCGTCGACCATCTCGCCCTTGGCGTGCACCGGCTCCTGGCTGTGCGCGTCGAAGATGTAGCGCTCGGGGACCTTGGAGACCATCTTGCCGTCGGCGTCCTGGACGTACGACAGGGCGTCCCAGACGACGACGTCGCGGTCCGCCGTCTTCTCGATCTTCTCGGACGCCTCCACGTTGCCCTTGAGTGTCTGCACGATGGTGACCTTGTCGACCTTCTTGGCCTTCATCGAGCCGTAGTCGATGAGCGTCGGGTTCTTCGCCTCGAGGACCGCCTCCTGGTACTGGCTCGGCGGGATCTTGGCGAGGCGCGGGAAGGCGTACCAGCGCATGAGCGGGGACATCGCCGTGAAGAACACGGCGAAGGCGAGCAGGATCAGGCTGGCCTTGCGGCGCATCGCGGCGGCCCTCCCTACGGAGACGGGCGGTTGACGGTCACGGGTGCTCGGGGACGGTGGTGAGCAGCGGCTCGGGCGACGTCTCGCCGGGCGGGGCCCCCATCGCCGTGATCGTCAGGACCAGGGCGACGGCGACGGCAAGACCGGTCGCGGCGGCGATGAGAGCACGCATGCGGATCCTCCCGAGGCGGGAAAGCTGATGACACGGCCGTGAACTGACAGGGCGTCAGGGGTTCAGGGCTGGGGCACCGTAGCAACGCGGCGGCCAGATGAGAACACGTTGCACACAGACGAACGCGCGCACACGAACGCCCCCGCGCCGGGCGGGCGCAGGGGCGTTGCGTTCAGGACGTGCGTACGTGCGGGACGTGCGGCTAGGCCGCGGGCGCCGCCACCTTCAGTTCGACTGTGAGCGTCGCGCCTCCCGCGGTGGTGACGCGCAGCAGGTACGTGCCCGCCGCGTCGTCCGCGTACATCTTGGGGAGCTTGAGCACGCCGTTCGCGTCCGTCTTGAGGGCCTTGAGCGTGCGGACCGGCTTGCCGTCCGCGTCCTTGAAGTACGGACCCTTGTCGTTGGCCGTGGCGTCGGTGGCCGACGTGACCATGGTGGCCGTGGCCGCGACGCGGTCGGCGGCCTCTCCCTTGTACGTCGCCTTGACCTCGACCTGGTCGGCGAATTCGCCGCCCGGCGCGCAGGTCAGCGCCTTGTCGCTGGTCCTGGCCAGGGTGTCGGCCTGCCGCGCGGCGACCGTCGCGGTGTAGTCGAGGCCGGGCAGCGAACGGCCGACGACCGTGGCCCTGACCTTGAACGTGCCCGTCTTCTCGCCCGCCTTGAGCACCGGCGCGGTGGCCTTGCCCGTGGCGCTCGTGGTGACGGTCGCGCTGGTGGCGCCGCCCGGGAAGCGCGCGTCGGTGTCGCCGACGATCGCGAACCGCACCTTGGCCTTGGCCACGGCCGAGCCCGACGCGGACTCCGTGCGCACCTCGACGCGCTCGGCGAAGGCGTCGCCCGCCGTCGCGGAGAGCTTGCCGGTACCGGCGTCCTCCAGGCTCGCGACCCGGTCGGTGGGCGAGGGGCCCGGGTCCGGGGTCTCGGAGCCGCCGCCGTTCGACGGCGGCGTGCTCGGACTGCCGCCTCCGTTGCCGGGCTTGGAGGGCTTGGACGGCTTGGAGGGCTTCGACGGCTTGGACGGGTCGGACGGCTTCGGCGAGGGCGAACCGGACGCCGGGGGCGTGGGGCTCGGACTCGGGCTCGCGCCCGGGGCGTTGTCGTCGCTGCGGTCGCCCGGCAGGTCACCCGTGCCGTCGGGAATCTCGTCGACACCCTTGCGGTAGTGCTCCAGCCACGTCAGGACCGTGTTCAGGTAGTCCGTCGAGCGGTTGTAGCTGAGGATCGCCTTGTGCAGATCGGCCTCGACGGACAGGTCGCGGTCGTTCGCGCAGAGGTAGCTTCCCGCGGCGAGCGCGGCGTCGTAGATGTTGTTCGGGTCCGTCTTGCCGTCGTCGTTGCCGTCCTGCGCCCAGGTGGCCCACGTCGAGGGGATGAACTGCATGGGGCCGACCGCGCGGTCGTGCGTCTTGTCGCCGTCGTACGCGCCGTCGTCGGTGTCAGTGATCTTCGCGAAGCCGTTGCCGTCGAGAACCGGGCCGAGGATCGGTGCGATCGTCGTGCCGTTCGCGTCCACGCGACCGCCACGCGCCTGGCCCGACTCGACCTTGCCTATCGCGGCGAGCAGTTCCCAGGGGAGGTTGCAGCCCGGCTTGGAGCTGGCCAGGGACGCCTCGGCCTTCTTGTACGCGTCGAGGACGGTGGCCGGGACTTCCGAGTCATCGGTTGCGGCGTCGCCGCCGTCGGGCGCCCCGGTCGGCGGGACCGGGGTCTTCAGGGGCGGCAGGTCGGTGTAGTAGGGGGAGTTGCCGGTCGCGGAGTTCTCCGGAGGCGGCGTGGCGTCGGATGCCCCGGCCCGCTCGTCGCGAGAGACGTCCGCCACGCCCGGGGCCTGGGACGCCGCGAGCGCGGCCACCGCCGCCGCGGCCACCGCGGTGGTCACCGCTCCCCTGCGCAACCGCCTGCCGAATACCGCCGCCATGACCGTGAATCCCTCCCCTTGACGACTGTGCCTGTCGCCGCCCCGCTCTGCTGTGCTCCCCGTTGTGCTCCCCAGCGGGCCGACTCAGGCGACACTACGACAACTTCCGGCGCCCAGACACCCGTTCGTGCCCGATTTTCACCGGTTGGCCGCGTCCTGTTCGGGCGGGGACTCGGGCCCGGTGTCGGGTCCGGTGTCAGACCCGGTGTCGGGCCGGGCGTCGGCCGGTACCGATCCGTCGGGCACTTCGCTGATCTCGTTCTCCGGGGTGAGCTCCTGCCCTGCGGAGCGGCCCTTGTTGAGCGCGCGGTGCACGGCTTGGGCAACGCGTTCGATGGTACGGACTCCGTACTTCATCGTGGGGTTGTCGTGCGAGAGGACGACGATGCGGTACGTGCGGCTGCGGTCCTTCCCCGCTCCGGCCCCCGTGCCCGTGCCCGCTTCCTTGGTCTTGCCCTTGCCCTTACCCTTGTCGGCTCCGGTGAACGCGCCGATGCTGTGCACCCGCCAGCCGTGCGTGGACCGGGGCAGCCAGCCGTTCTTGAGGTACGCCTTCGTGCCGCGCGGCATGCCCGCGGGCACGCCCCAGCGCTGGTCGCGCCGCACCTCGTTCAGCTGCTTGAGGCCGTACGCGCGTGAGGTCGGGCTCAGCAGGGCGCGGGCCCTGGCTCCGGTGAGGACGCCGAGGAGGCGGAGCTGGTCGGCCGCCGAGGTGCGGGTCAGGCCCCAGAGTCCGTACGGGTTGAGGGTGGTGGCGGCGGTGCCGGCGCGGCCCAGGAAGCGGGCGATGTAGGACTGGCCCAGGTCGTCGAAGAGGCGCCGGGCCGCGGTGTTGTCCGAGCGGATGATCATGGGGCGGATCTTGCGGCGCTCCCAGGTGGTCAGGCCGCGGCCCCAGTCCTGCGCGCGGCGGAGGGCGGCCTCCATGATCATGACCTTGGCGATGCTCGCGGTGTCGTAGCGGTGGCTGCTGCCGAGGGAGCAGCTGAGACCGGTGGCGGGGTCGTGGAGGGCCACGGAGACGGTGCTCCGCCGGGCGACCAGGACGGCACGGATCTCGCGGGCCAGCTGGGCGGCGAGGGCGGGGTCGCTGCGAGCCGTGCAGGAGCCAGCGCGTTGCGCCGCGCTTGCCCCGGCGGCGGTGGCGGGGAGGGGGGTGAGGAGGGTGGTGACCAGTGCCGTGGCCATCGCTATTCGGCACTTTCGCAGGTGAAGAGCCATGCGGTCATCGTGGCGGGGGTGTCTTTGCGGGGCTCGGGGGCGAGGGCCACCCGGGTGAGGGCGGGTTTCCCCCTGGCCCGCCCCTCCCCGGCACCGGGCGGCTCCACCCCTGGGCCCCCGACAAAGATGTGCTCGAACTCGAAAAGGATGTCCTCGAACGCCGGACGGGCTGACATCTTCCTGTCCCCCTGGCCACAGGCCGTTCCCGCCCCACAAGCCGTTCCCGCCCCGCAAGCCGCCCCGGGCCGCAAGATGTCAGCCCGGGGCTGCGAAGCAGGGACCAAGCAACGCCTAGTGCGCCGCGGACTCCCAGTCCGGGCCCACTCCCACCGACACGTCCAGCGGCGCCCGCAGCGACACCGCGCCCGCCATCTCGCGGCGGACGAGCTCCTCGACCTTGGCGCGCTCGCCCGGGGCGATCTCCAGGACGATTTCGTCGTGGACCTGGAGCAGCATGCGGGAGTCGAGCTTCGCCTCCGTCAGCGCGCGGTGCACGTTCAGCATGGCGATCTTGACGATGTCCGCGGCCGTGCCCTGGATGGGCGCGTTCAGGGCCATCCGCTCGGCCATCTCGCGGCGCTGGCGGTTGTCGCTGTTGAGGTCGGGGAGATACCGGCGGCGGCCCAGCATCGTCTCCGTGTACCCCGTCGCGCGGGCCTCGTCGACGGCTCGGCGCAGATAGTCGCGTACGCCGCCGAACCGCTCGAAGTAGGTGTCCATCAGGGCACGGGCCTCGCCCGCCTCGATGTTCAGCTGCTGGGAGAGGCCGAACGCGGAGAGGCCGTACGCCAAGCCGTACGACATGGCCTTGATCTTGCGGCGCATCTCGGCGTCGACGGCGGAGCCATCGACGGAGAAGACCTGGGAGGCGACCGTCGTGTGCAGGTCCTCGCCCGAGCCGAACGCCTCCAGGAGGCCCTCGTCCTCGGAGAGGTGGGCCATCACGCGCAGTTCGATCTGGCTGTAGTCCGCGGTCATCAGGGACTCGAAGCCCTCGCCGACCACGAAGCCGCGGCGGATGGCCCGGCCCTCGTCCGTGCGGACCGGGATGTTCTGGAGGTTCGGGTCGGTGGAGGACAGGCGGCCCGTCGCCGCGACCGTCTGGTTGAACGTCGTGTGGATGCGGGTGTCCGTCGCGATCGCCTTGATCAGGCCCTCGACCGTGACGCGCAGCTTCGCCTGCTCGCGGTGGCGCAGCATGATGACCGGCAGTTCGTTCTCGGTCTGGGCCGCGAGCCAGGCCAGGGCGTCCGCGTCCGTGGTGTACCCGGTCTTCGTCTTCTTCGTCTTGGGGAGGTTCAGCTCACCGAAGAGGACTTCCTGGAGCTGCTTGGGCGAGCCGAGGTTGAACTCGTGGCCGGCCGCCTCGTGCGCCTCCTTCACGGCCTGCTGCACCGCGCCCGCGAACTGCTGCTCCATCGCCTCCAGATGGGCGCGGTCCGCCGCGATGCCGTGCCGCTCCAGGCGGGCCAGGAGGATGGACGTCGGCAGTTCGATGTCCGTCAGGAGATCACCGGCGCCGACCTCCTTCAGCTTCTCGCCGAAGGCCGTGCCCAGGTCGAGGATCGTGCGGGCCTGCGCCATCAGCGAATCGGCCTCGGCCTGGTCGTCCTCCTCCGTGCCGAAGGCGAGCTGCCCCTCGGCCGCCCCGGCGGGGGCCAGCTCACGGCCCAGGTACTCCAGGGACAGGGCGTCCAGGGCGAAGGAGCGGCGGCCCGGCTTGACCAGGTACGCGGCGAGCGCCGTGTCCATGGCGACGCCGTCCACGCTCCAGCCGTGCTCCGGGAAGACCCGCATCGTGGCCTTGGCGTTGTGCAGGACCTTGGGCTTGTCCGGGTCGGCGATCCAGGCCGCGAACGCGTTCTCGTCGGCCTCGTCCAGGCGGGACGGGTCGAACCAGGCCGCCGCTCCGCCGGCCGCCGCGAGGGCGACCTCGGTCACCGAGCCCGTGCCGAGCTGCCAGGTGTCGACCGTGGCCACACCGAGGACCGCGTTGCCGTGCTCGGCGAGCCAGGGTGCGACCTCGCCCGCGCCGAGCACCGAGCCGTCCAGCTCCACGCCGGGCTCGGCCGGGGTCTCCTCGGCCTCCTCCGCGCCGGGGTCGACGGCCAGGAGGCGCTCGCGCAGCGAGGGGTTGCGGATCTCCAGGGTGTCGAGGACCAGGGCGAGGGCCGTGCGGTCGTACGGAAGGCGCTCCAGGTCGGTGACCGTCTTGGGGAGCTCCACGTCGCGCACCATCTCCGTGAGGCGGCGGTTCAGCTTCACCGCGTCCAGGTGGTCGCGGAAGTTCTGCCCGGCCTTGCCCTTGACCTCTTCGGCGCGCTCGACGAGGTCCGCGAAGGAACCGAACTGGTTGATCCACTTCGCGGCGGTCTTCTCGCCGACTCCGGGGATGCCGGGGAGGTTGTCCGAGGGGTCGCCGCGCAGGGCGGCGAAGTCGGGATACTGGCTGGGCGTGAGGCCGTACTTCTCCTCGACCTTCTCCGGCGTGAAGCGCGTGAGCTCGGAGACGCCCTTCGTGGGGTACAGCACGGTCACGTGGTCGGTGATCAGCTGGAAGGAGTCGCGGTCACCGGTGACGATCAGGACGTCGAAGCCGGCCGCCTCGGCCTGGGTGGCGAGCGTGGCGATGACGTCGTCCGCCTCGAAGCCGTCCACCGCGAACCGCACCGCGTGCATCGCGTCGAGCACCTCGCCGATCAGCTCGACCTGGCCCTTGAACTCGTCCGGGGTCTTGGAGCGGTTCGCCTTGTACTCCGGGAACTCCGAGGAGCGCCACGTCTTGCGCGAGACGTCGAAGGCCACCGCGAAGTGCGTGGGCGCCTCGTCGCGCAGGGTGTTCGCCAGCATCGACGCGAAGCCGTAGATCGCGTTCGTCGGCTGGCCCGTCGCGGTCGTGAAGTTCTCCGCGGGCAGCGCGAAGAACGCCCGGTAGGCCAGGGAGTGCCCGTCCATGAGGAGCAGGCGCGGACGCTGCTCGCCACTCGGCTTCGGCGCGGTCTCGGACTTCTTCTTCGCTGCTTTTTCTGCCACGTCCCCGATCCTGCCACGCCCCACTGACACTCAGGCCCAACCCTCACCCGCGACCGCGCTGTCGGCGTCGCGTGGGAGGATCGGAGACATAGCTCACGCACGTGCTCGAAGGGGAGCCGACCATGGCAAGGAAGTCGCCCAAGGGTGATCCGGTCCAGGACGCGCCGCAGGTCGCGGAGGTCCAGCACGCCGCGGCGGGCCTTCCCGCCATCGGGCACACGCTGCGCATGGCGCAGCAGCAGATGGGGGTGCGCCGCACGGCACTGACGCTGCTGCGGGTCAATCAGAAGGACGGCTTCGACTGCCCGGGCTGCGCCTGGCCCGAGCCGGAGCACCGGCACAAGGCGGAGTTCTGCGAGAACGGCGCGAAGGCGGTCGCCGAGGAGGCCACGCTGCGCCGGGTCACCCCGGACTTCTTCGCCGCGCACCCGGTGGCCGACCTCGCCACCCGCAGTGGGTACTGGCTGGGGCAGCAGGGCCGCCTCACCCACCCGATGTATCTGGCGGAGGGCGCCGAGCGCTATGAACCCGTTCCCTGGGAGCGGGCCTTCGACATCATCGGCGAGGAACTGGCCGCCCTTGACAGCCCGGACGAGTCGGTCTATTACACCTCGGGCCGCACGAGCAACGAAGCGGCGTTCCTGTACCAGCTGTTCGCCCGCGAGCTGGGCACGAACAACCTGCCCGACTGTTCGAACATGTGCCACGAGTCGTCCGGCTCGGCCCTCACGGAGACCATCGGGATCGGCAAGGGCAGCGTCCTCCTGGAGGACCTGTACAAGTCGGACCTGATCATCGTCGCCGGGCAGAACCCTGGCACGAACCACCCGCGCATGCTCTCCGCCCTGGAGAAGGCGAAGAACAACGGCGCGAAGATCATCACGGTCAATCCGCTGCCCGAGGCCGGCCTGGAGCGGTTCAAGAATCCGCAGACCCCGCAGGGCATGCTCAAGGGCACCGCCCTGACCGACCTCTTCCTGCAGATCAGGCTCGGCGGCGACCAGGCCCTGTTCCGCCTCCTGAACAAGCTCATCCTGGAGACCGAGGGTGCCGTGGACGAGGACTTCGTCCGCGAACACACCCATGGGTACGAGGAGTTCACCGCCGCCGCGCGGGACGCCGACTGGGACGAGACCCTTGAGGCCACGGGTCTGGAGCGCGAACGCATCGAGGAAGCGCTGGCCATGGTGCTCGCCTCGAAGCGCACCGTCGTGTGCTGGGCGATGGGCCTGACCCAGCACAAGCACGCCGTGCCGACCATCCGCGAGGTGGTCAACTTCCTTCTGCTGCGCGGCAACATCGGCCGTCCCGGCGCGGGCGTGTGCCCGGTGCGCGGGCACTCGAACGTGCAGGGCGACCGCACGATGGGCATCTTCGAGCGGCCCGCCCCGGCCTTCCTCGACGCCCTGGAGAAGGAGTTCGGCTTCGCGCCGCCGCGCGAGCACGGCCTGGACGTCGTCCGCGCGATCAAGGCGCTGCGGGACGGCGAGGCGAAGGTGTTCTTCGCGATGGGCGGCAATTTCGTGGCGGCGTCGCCCGACACGGAGGTGACGGAGGCGGCGATGCGCAAGGCCCGCCTGACCGTCCACGTGTCGACGAAGCTGAACCGCTCGCACGCCGTCACGGGCGCGCGTGCGCTGATCCTGCCGACGCTCGGCCGCACCGAGCGGGACCTCCAGGGCAGCGGCGAGCAGTTCGTGACCGTCGAGGACTCCATGGGCATGGTGCACGCCTCGCGCGGCCGACTGGAGCCCGCGAGCCCGCATCTGCTCTCCGAGCCGGCCATCGTGTGCCGCCTGGCCCGCCGCGTCCTTGGCCCCCAATCGGCCACGCCCTGGGAGGAGTTCGAGAAGGACTACGCCACGGTGCGCGACCGCATCGCGCGCGTGATCCCCGGCTTCGAGGACTTCAACGCCAAGGTGGCCGACCCCGCGGGCTTCGCCCTGCCGCACGCCCCGCGCGACGAGCGCCGCTTCCCCACGGCCACCGGCAAGGCCAACTTCACCGCGGCGCCCGTGGAGTTCCCCGCCCTGCCCAAGGGACGGCTGCTGCTCCAGACGCTGCGCTCGCACGACCAGTACAACACCACGATCTACGGCCTCGACGACCGCTACCGCGGCATCAAGAACGGCCGCAGGGTCGTCCTGGTCAACCCCGACGACGCCCGCGAGCTGAACCTCGCCGAAGGGTCGTACGCGGATCTGGTGAGCGAGTGGAAGGACGGCGTCGAGCGGCGCGCGCCGGGCTTCCGGATCGTGCACTACCCGACGGCCCGTGGCTGCGCGGCCGCGTACTACCCGGAGACGAACGTCCTGGTCCCGCTGGACGCGACGGCCGACACGAGCAACACCCCCGCCAGCAAGTCCGTCGTCGTCCGCCTGGAACAATCGGGCACCGACTGAGCGTTCGCTCAGCGACAAGTGAGGACGACGAACGGAGCCGGGCCCCATGGGCGAGCAGCACAGCGTGAAGTTCCCGCAAGAGGTCATCGACGAGTACGCCGCGCTCGGCGTCGACCTGCCCGCCCTCTTCTCCGCGGGCGACCTGGGCAACCGGATGGGCGTCGAGATCGTCGAGGCGTCCGCCGGTCGCGTCGTCGGCACCATGCCGGTCGAGGGCAACACCCAGCCGTACGGCCTGCTGCACGGCGGCGCGTCCGCCGTCCTGGCCGAGACCCTCGGCTCGGTCGGCTCGATGCTGCACGGCGGGAGCAAGAAGCTCGCCGTCGGCGTCGACCTGAACTGCACGCACCACCGCGGCGCGCGTTCGGGCCTGGTCACCGGCGTGGCGACGCCCGTGCACCGGGGCCGCTCCACGGCGACGTACGAGATCGTCATCACCGACGAGCAGGACAAGCGGGTGTGCACCGCGCGGCTGACCTGCCTGTTGCGTGACGTGGAGCCCAACGGCTCCGCCGGATAAGGCGGTTGAGGGCGGGCGCGCGCCCGCCGACCCGGCCCGCCCCACGCATTGTCGGAGCGTGGGGCGCCGGTCTAGCGTCCTTGCATGAGGCACCGGAAACCGCTCTGTGCGCTCGCCTTCGCCACCCTCCTCTCCACCACCCTCCTCGCCGTCACCGGATGCGGGAGCTCCCCTTCCGCCGATGACGCCCCCAGCAGGAGCACCGCGCCCTCCCCCGCCACCACCTCCCCCGAGGACCTCTGCACGGCCCTGATCACCAAGTGGGGCCGGCAGATCTACGACTCGGGCAAGGAGACCTACGGCGACTACCAGTCGATGGGCCTCTCCAACGGGCAGTACATGATCCTGCGGGACACCCTCGACCTGGCCCGCGCCGAGCGCGAGCGCCACGGAGCCGACGCGGGACGGAAGTTGCTCGCCCGGGAGGCCCGCGAGCGGTGCGAGAAGCGCTACCGCCACGGGCAGCCGAGCGGCGGGCCGTGGGTGTGAACGCCATCGGCCCCATCGAGCCGGGCGACGACACCTACGAGACCCGGGCCACCGGCACCGCCTCCGCCGGCCAGGCCTGGACGCAACCCCTGCGCTCCCGCCCGCTCCTCACCCGGCACCGCCGCACCGCCCTGGCCCTCGCCACGGCCGCGGTCGTCGGGGCCGCCGGGCTCAGCCTCTACCTGACCCGTCCGCGGCCCCCGGAGCCGCCGCCACCGCTCTACCCGTCGCAGACCGTGGCCGTGACGTACAAGGGCGAGATGACGCGTCCCCGGGCCGGTGACCGCTCGTTCAGCTTCACCGTCAGCCTCAGCCAGGACTCGGGACCGCCGGTGTCCGTCCGACGGATCACCCAGCCGACGACGGCGCTGTCGGTCACCGCCGCTCCCCATACCCCATTCACGGTGAAAAGCGGAACCCCTCGTACGGCACGCATCACGATGCACATTCGCGAATGTGGAAATGTGCAGCGGAATGCCGGACTCCCTTTCCTGGTCGTAACACTGCGTAATGTGCGCGCAATGCAGATACAGAGCTTCATCCTCGGCTCGGCGTACGCAAAAGATCTTTCCGCGGCCCTGACAGCTGCATGCCCCCCGAACACTGATGTCATGAGTAAAACACCCTGACAGTCCTGCAAGTTCTCAGCATGCGGGATGCACCGAAGGTGGCGTATTCCGCCACAACCGCCCCCTGAGTTCCAGCGCGGAATACTCCGTGGCATAACAAGAGCGTCACACCTTTGGCCTGACCACTCCACCAGGAACAAAGCGCCCCTTAGAGTCACGGCCAGTCACCGCGCCCACCGGATTCCTGTCAGTTCGGTTCTGCGCTCGACTCGGCCACCCAACAGGGGACGGCCGTGCCAGGGGAAAGGACTGATCGTGCGTCAACGTTCGCTCATAGCCATCACCGCTGCACTCACCGCGGGGGCACTCACCCTCACCGCCTGTGGCTCACGCGACGACAAGGACAAGGACGAGGCCGGGGGCGGCGGCACCACCGTGGTCATCGGCGTCGACGCGCCGCTGACCGGCGACTTGTCCGCGCTGGGCCTCGGCATCCGAAACTCCGTGGATCTCGCCGCCAAGCAGGCCAACGAGAAGAAGTACGTCGACGGCATCACCTTCAAGGTGCAGCCCGCCGACGACCAGGGCCAGCCCGCGTCGGGCCAGACCAACGCGACCAAGTTCGTCGCCAACAAGGAAATCCTCGGCGCCGTCGGCCCCCTGAACTCCTCCGTCGGCGAGTCGATGCAGAAGGTCTTCGACGACGCGAAGCTCGTCCAGGTCTCCCCCGCCAACACCAACCCGGCCATGACCCAGGGCCAGGACTGGAACGGCGGCAAGAAGGTGCGCCCGTACAAGGCCTACTTCCGTACGGCCACCACGGACGCCATCCAGGGCCCGTTCGCCGCGCAGTACCTGTTCAACGATGCGAAGAAGAAGAAGGTCTTCGTCATCGACGACAAGAAGACCTACGGTGCCGGCCTGGCCGCCACCTTCAAGGACGAGTTCACCAAGCTCGGCGGCAAGGTCGCCGGCACCGAGCACGTGAACCCGGACACCAAGGACTTCGGTGCCGTCGCCACCAAGATCAAGAACTCGGACGCGGACGTCGTCTACTACGGCGGCGAGTACCCCGCGGCCGGCCCGCTGAGCAAGCAGATGAAGAAGGCCGGTGCCAAGATCCCGCTCGTCGGCGGCGACGGCATCTACAGCGCCGACTTCGTCAAGCTCGCCGGCAAGGAAGGCAAGGGCGACTACGCCACCTCCGTCGGCCAGCCCGTCGAGGAACTGCCGTCCGCCAAGGAGTTCATCGCGAACTACAAGAAGGCCGGCTACAAGGAGGCCTACGAGGCCTACGGCGGCTACTCGTACGACTCGGCCTGGGCGATCATCGAAGCGGTCAAGAAGGTCGTCGAGGACAACGACGGCAAGCTGCCCGACGACGCTCGCGCCAAGATCGTCGAGGCCATGCAGAACGTCTCCTTCGACGGCGTGACCGGCAAGGTCTCCTTCGACGAGTACGGCGACGCGACCAACAAGCAGCTCACCGTGTACCAGGTGAAGTCCACCGAGGACCCGACCAAGGGCTGGAAGCCGGTCAAGTCCGGCACCTTCACCGGCTGATCCACCCCGCAGCACGACACCACCGCGCGGGGCGCTGCCTCTGCAGCGCCCCGCGCGGCGTCGCATCCGTCACCTAAGCCGTCCGGCCGGCGAGGCCCACAGCCACCGCAAACAGGCCGCACGACACCGAAAGACTCGGAGGACCTGCGGTGCACGAACTGCCGCAACAGCTGGTCAACGGCCTGCTACTGGGATCCATGTACGGCCTGATCGCCATCGGCTACACAATGGTCTACGGCATTGTCCAGCTCATCAACTTCGCCCATGGCGAGATCTTCATGGTCGGCGGCTTCGGCGCTCTCACCGTCTGGCTGTGGCTTCCGGGCGGCACCAGCATGTGGCTCGCCCTGCCGCTCATGCTCATAGGCGCCGTCATCGTCTCCACCCTGATAGCGGTCGGAGCCGAACGCTTCGCCTACCGCCCGTTGCGCGGCGCACCCCGCCTCGCACCCCTCATCACGGCCATCGGCCTCTCGCTCGCGCTGCAGCAGGCCGTCTGGGCCTGGTACCCCAACGCGAAGTCGTCCCGCACCTTCCCCGAGATGCCCGGTGACTCCATCCACCTGGGCTCCGTCACCATCCAGCCCGGCGACATCTTCCTGCTGATCACAGCCCCGATCTGCATGTTCGCCCTCGGCTACTTCGTGATGAAGACCCGCGTCGGACGCGGCATGCAGGCCACCGCGCAGGACCCCGACACCGCCAAGCTCATGGGTGTCAACACCGACCGCGTCATCGTCGTGGCCTTCGCGATCGGCGCCGCCTTCGCCGGCATCGCCGCCGTCGCCTACGGCTTCCGCTACGGAGAAGTCCAGTTCCGCATGGGCTTCCTCTGGGGCCTCAAGGCCTTCACGGCCGCCGTGCTCGGAGGCATCGGCAACATCTACGGCGCGATGCTCGGAGGCCTGGTCCTCGGAGTCGCCGAAGCCATGGCCACCGCCTACATGAACGACATCCCCGGCATGAGCCAGCTCGGCGGGCAGTCCTGGGCCGACGTCTGGGCCTTCGTACTCCTCATCGTCGTACTCCTCGTCAGGCCACAAGGTCTCCTTGGCGAGCGCGTCGCGGACAGGGCGTGACAACCATGACCACACAGACCACCGCGGCCGACGCGCCCACCCCCAAGCAGGACGACACCCCCACCGGTCTCATCGCCATCCCCGTGGGCCCCGCCCGCGCACTGGCCACCGGCGGCGGCATCCTGACCGTCATCTCCACGTTCCTCGCCTGGACCTGGACCTCCTCGTTCCCCGGCGACCTCACCGTCTACGGCTACCCCGGCGGCCTCCAGGTCCTCGTCCTGATCGCCGGCCTCCTGACGACGCTCTTCGGCCTCGCCTCGTACGGCGTCAAGGGCGTACGAGCCCTCGCTCCCGGCGGAGCCGACGCCGCGCTGAAGTACGCGGCTCTCGCCGCCTTCGCGACCACCTGGTACACGATCATCTCGATCAGCTACCAGCTGGGCGGCCTCGCCAACCTGGAGCCCGGCGGCTGGGTCGCCGCGCTCGCCACCCTCGCCGCCTTCGTCGGCACCCTGGCCCTGCCCTTCACCCGGCCGCACACCTACGCGGTCGACCCCGAGGACACCGGCAGCGAGCAGTTCAAGCACCGCATGCGCAACGGGCTCATCATCTTCAAGGGCGCCTTCGCCGCCGAGGCGCCGCCCACGCCGCGCAAGCTCCCCAGCTATGTCGAGATCCTGATCATCGTCGCCGCGCTCGCCGTGGGCCTCCTGGTCTTCACGTACGGCATCGGCACCGAGTACGACGAGCTCTTCATCGGCTTCCTGATCACCGTGGCGTTCAGCTTCGCCGCGCTGTCCAAGGCGGGGCTCGTCGCCCAGGTCTCCACCTACACCGCGCGGCACCGCAACATCACACTCGGCGGTGCCTTCGCCGCAGCCGCGGCCTTCCCGTTCACGCAGAGCGACGACCAGTACGCCACCATCGGCGTCTACATCCTCATCTTCGCCACCGTCGCGCTCGGCCTGAACATCGTCGTCGGCCTCGCCGGACTCCTCGACCTCGGATACGTCGCCTTCCTCGGCGTCGGCGCCTACGCGGCGTCCATGGTCTCCGGGTCGCCGTCCTCGCCCTTCGACGTCCATCTGCCGTTCTGGGGTGCGATCCTGGTCGGCGCGAGCGCATCTCTCATCTTCGGTGTGCTCATCGGCGCCCCGACGCTGAGGCTGCGCGGCGACTACCTCGCCATCGTCACCCTCGGCTTCGGAGAGATCTTCCGGATCGTCGCGATGAACGCCGACGGCACCTCGGGTCCGGACATCACGAACGGCTCGAACGGCATCTCCTCGATCCCGAACCTCAAGATCCTCGGCTTCGACTTCGGCATCGAGCACTCCATCCTCGGCGTCACCATCGGCCGATTCGCGAACTACTTCTTCCTGATGCTGCTCATCACCCTCGTCGTCGTCCTGGTCTTCCGGCGCAGCGGCGACTCCCGCATCGGGCGCGCCTGGGTCGCCATCCGCGAGGACGAGACCGCGGCGCTCGCCATGGGCATCAACGGCTTCCGCGTGAAGCTCATCGCCTTCGCGCTCGGCGCCACGCTCGCCGGACTCGCGGGCACGGTGCAGGCGCACGTCACCTACACCGTGACGCCCGAGCAGTACCAGTTCGCCAACACGGTCCCGCCGAACTCGGCGTTCCTGCTCGCCGCCGTCGTCCTCGGCGGCATGGGCACCATCAGCGGACCGCTCGTCGGCGCCGCGCTGCTCTACCTGATCCCGAGCAAGCTCTCGTTCCTGGGCGACTACCAGCTCTTCGCCTTCGGCCTCGCGCTCGTGCTCCTGATGCGCTTCCGCCCCGAGGGCCTGATCCCCAACCGCCGCCGCCAGCTCGAGTTCCACGAGGCCGACCTGGCTCCCGGCGACACGCCGCCACCCACAGTCCTCAGCAAGACAGGGGCCTGAGCCATGACCACCGACACCACCACCAGCAAGGACAGCGCCGCCGCTTCGCCGGCCGGAGAGGCTGTTCTCGATGCCCGGGGCGTCACGATGCGCTTCGGCGGCCTCACCGCCGTACGCTCCGTCGACCTCACCGTGAACAGCGGCGAGATCGTCGGCCTCATCGGCCCCAACGGCGCGGGCAAGACGACCTTCTTCAACTGCCTCACCGGCCTGTACATCCCCACCGAGGGCGAAGTCCGGTACAAGGGCAAGGTCCTGCCCAGCAAGTCCTTCAAGGTCACCGCGGCCGGCGTGGCCCGCACCTTCCAGAACATCCGTCTCTTCGCGAACATGACGGTCCTGGAGAACGTCCTCGTCGGACGCCACACGCGTACGCAGGAAGGCCTCTGGTCGGCCCTCCTGCGCGGCCCCGGCTTCCACAAGGCGGAGGCCAAGTCCAAGGCCCGCGCCCTGGAACTGCTCGAGTTCGTCGGGCTCGCCGAGAAAGCGGAGCACCTCTCCCGCAACCTGCCCTACGGCGAGCAGCGCAAGCTGGAGATCGCCCGCGCGCTCGCGAGCGAGCCGGGTCTGCTCCTCCTGGATGAGCCGACCGCGGGCATGAACCCGCAGGAGACCCGCGCCACCGAGGAACTCGTCCTGGCCATCCGGGACATGGGCATCGCCGTACTCGTCATCGAGCACGACATGCGCTTCATCTTCAACCTGTGCGACCGCGTGGCCGTACTCGTCCAAGGCGAGAAACTCGTCGAGGGCGACAGTGAGACCGTCCAGCAGGACGACCGCGTCATCGCCGCCTACCTGGGCGAGCCCTTCGAAGGTGCCCCCGGCAGCACAGAGGCCGACGCGACGGGCAACGAGGAGACCAGCTGATGACCGCACTGCTCGAAGTCGAGGACCTCAAGGTCGCCTACGGCAAGATCGAGGCCGTCAAGGGCATCTCTTTCAAGGTCGAGGCCGGCGAGGTCGTCACCCTGATCGGCACGAACGGCGCGGGAAAGACCACCACGCTGCGCACGCTCTCCGGACTGCTCAAGCCGGTCGGCGGCTCCATCAAATTCAACGGAAAAACGCTGCGGAAATACCGCGCCGACCAGATCGTCGCGCTCGGCCTCGCCCACTCCCCCGAGGGCCGGCACATCTTCCCGCGCATGACGATCGAGAACAATCTGCGCCTCGGCGCATATCTGCGCAGCGACAAATCAGCCATCGAAAAGGACATCGCGCGCGCCTACGAGCTCTTCCCCATTCTCGGGGAGCGCAGAAAGCAGGCGGCGGGCACGCTCTCCGGCGGTGAGCAGCAAATGCTCGCCATGGGACGCGCGCTCATGTCCCAGCCCAAACTGCTCATGCTCGACGAGCCCTCCATGGGACTTTCGCCGATCATGATGCAGAAGATCATGGCGACGATTTCCGAGCTCAAGTCCCAGGGCACGACCATTCTGCTCGTCGAACAGAACGCCCAGGCGGCGCTCTCGCTCGCCGACCACGGTCATGTCATGGAGGTCGGCAAGATCGTCCTGTCCGGGACGGGGAACAACCTGCTGCACGACGAGTCCGTGCGCAAGGCGTACCTCGGCGAGGACTAGGGACTCCGTCCCGGCATACGAGAAGGCCCGCACCCCGAAGCCGGAGTGCGGGCCTTCCTCGTACGGTCCTGGGGCTACTGCCCCTTCGCCGCCTTCTTCTCGTCGGCGTCCTCGATGACCGCCTCCGCGACCTGCTGCATCGAAAGGCGCCGGTCCATCGACGTCTTCTGGATCCAGCGGAACGCGGCGGGCTCGGTGAGGCCGTACTCCGTCTGCAGGATGGACTTCGCGCGGTCCACCAGCTTCCGCGTCTCCAGACGCAGGGTGAGGTCGGCGACCTCCTTCTCCAGCGTCTTCAGCTCCGTGAAGCGCGAGACGGCCATCTCGATGGCGGGCACCACGTCGGTCTTGCTGAACGGCTTGACGAGGTACGCCATCGCGCCGGCGTCCCTGGCCCGCTCGACGAGGTCACGCTGCGAGAACGCGGTCAGCATGAGCACCGGGGCGATGCTCTCCTCGGCGATCTTCTCGGCCGCCGAGATGCCGTCCATGACGGGCATCTTCACGTCCAGGATGACCAGGTCCGGCTTGTGCTCGCGGGCCAGCTCGACGGCTTTCGCACCGTCACCGGCCTCGCCGACGACGGTGTAACCCTCTTCCTCAAGCATCTCCTTGAGGTCGAGCCGGATAAGAGCCTCGTCCTCGGCGATGACGACACGGGTCGTCAGCGGAGGCACGTGCGACTTGTCGTCGTCATCGGCTACGGGCTGGGGCGACTCGGGGGAAGTCACGGGGGCTCCTAGGTACGGGGCAGGTTACTGCTTGCCCTGACCCTACCTAGCTCATGTATGTTTGAGACACGGCGGGTCTCCGCTAACCTTCATTCTGAAGGATGCCCCGGTAGCCCAGTGGCAGAGGCAGTGGTCTCAAACACCATCCAGCGTGGGTTCGAATCCCACCCGGGGCACTTTACCTTCAATTCGAAGGTCAGGCGCTAAGTTGGCGATCTTCACTCCTCGCGGTGAACGCGGCGTTGTATCGCCTCGATGCCCGCCAAGATCCAGCCAAGCTCAGCCACATGTACGACATGGGCGCTCGTGAACGAGCACTGGCACTGGTCTCTGCAGGACGCAGCCTGAACTCCGTCAGCAAGGGCACCGGCATTTCGCGCGCCGCGATCCGCTCCTGGCAAACCCGTATCGAACCGGTCGGTCGGGTGACTCCGTGCCCGAGGTGCCGCGATATCCCCGGCAAGCCCGAAGACCCGGTCGCGTACTCCTACTTGCTGGGCCTCTACCTCGGAGACGGCTGCATCAGCGCAGGCCGAAGAGGCGTCTACTTCATCCGCATCGTGTGCGCTGACGCCTGGCCCGGCTTGATCGACGCGTGCGAGAACGCCATCCGCGCCGCGCGCCCGGACAATCGCGTCTGCCGCGTCAAGAAGCAGGGCTGCGTCGCAGTCACTTGCTCCAGCAAGCACTGGCCCTGTCTCTTTCCCCAGCACGCTCCAGGGAAGAAACACAACCGCACCATCGCCCTCGAATCCTGGCAACAGGAGATCGTCGACGACCACCCCTGGGAGTTCATCCGCGGCCTCATCCACTCCGACGGCTGCCGCGTCACCAACTGGACGACCCGCCTCGTCGGCGGGGAGCTCAAGCGTTACGAGTACCCCCGGTACTTCTTCACCAACCTGTCGGGCGACATCACCCAGCTCTTCACGGACGCCCTCGACAAGGTGGGCGTCCACTGGAAGGCCGCCAACCGCCGCAACATCTCCGTCGCCCGCAAAGCCTCAGTAGCCCTCATGGACGCCCACATAGGCCCCAAGTACTGAACGACGTACCGACCCCACCCCCGCCCGCGCAATATGACGCGTCACTCCCCTCCCCCGCCCTCCCTGGGAGCTGCCCCAAATCCGCGGCGAACCCTTGCCCCGCCCCGTACCCCGCTGCGATCTTCGGCCCCATGACTCCCCTGAACAGGCGCAGCTTCGTTGCCGCCGCCGCGGGTGCTGCCGCGGCAGCCGTGGCCATGAATCCGCAGACTGCCTCCGCCATCGACCGCGAGGGCACGAGCACGGGCGGGAACGACTTCGCCGACGCCGACAAGGGGTTCATCGCCGCCCTCACCCCGGGGGTCGTGAAGAACGCCAAGGGCCAGGTCGTCTGGGACAGCGACGCGTACGACTTCCTTGAGAAGGACGCCCCCAAGACCGCGCACAAGAGCCTGTGGCGCCAGTCGCAGCTCGTGTCCAAGCAAGGGCTCTACAAGGTCACCGATCGCATCTATCAGGTGCGTGGCCTGGATCTGTCGAACATGACGATCATCGAGGGCGACACCGGTGTCATCGTCATCGATCCGCTGATCTCGGCGGAGACCGCGGCCGCCGCGCTCAAGCTGTTCCGCGCGCACCGCGGCGACAAGAAGGTCACCGGGCTCATTTACACGCATCCGCACGTCGACCACTTCGGCGGCTGCCGTGGTGTGCTGCCGGACGGCGCAGTGAAGGACGTGCCGATCCTCGCGCCCGAGCACTTCATGGAGCATGCCGTCTCCGAGAACGTGTACGCCGGGACCGCGATGCAGCGGCGTTCCGGCTATATGTACGGGGCGCTGCTCCCCAAGTCGCCCACCGGGCAGATCGGTTGCGGCCTCGGGCAGACCGTGTCGGTGGGGTCGATCGGGCTGATACCGCCGACCAAGGACATCACCGAGACCGGTCAGGTCGAGACGGTCGACGGCGTGACGTTCGAGTTCCAGATGACGCCGGGGACCGAGGCGGCGGCGGAGATGAACTTCGTGCTCCGCGAGCTGCGCGCCGTCTGCATGGCGGAGAACGCGACGCACACGATGCACAACATCATCACGCTGCGTGGCGCCCAGGTGCGGGACGCACGGCAGTGGGCGCACTACCTGAACGAGTCGGTGGTCCTGTTCGACGGGCGGGTGGACGTCGCCTTCGCCTCGCACCACTGGCCGACGTGGGGCGGGGAGACGATCGTGGAGCTCCTGGAGCAGCAGCGGGATCTGTACGCGTACATGCACGACCAGACGTTGCGGATGATCAACAAGGGGTTGACCGGGCGGGAGATCGCTGAGGAGATCGAGCTGCCGCCCGCGCTGGCCGGCGTATGGGCGAATCGCGGGTACTACGGATCGCTGAGCCACAACGTGAAGGGCATCTACCAGCGGTACATGGGCTGGTTCGACGGCAATCCCGCCCACCTGTGGGAGCACCCGCCGGTTGAGGAGGCCAAGCGGTACGTCAAGGCCATGGGCGGCCGGACGGCGACGGTCGCCAAGGCCAAGGCGTTCGCGCGCGGCGGCGATCCGCGGTTCGCGGTGACGCTGCTCAATCACGTGGTGTTCGCGGACCCCGGCCACAAGGCCGCCAGGGCAGAACTCGCCGCGCTCTACGTGAAGTTGGGGCAGGCCTCCGAGAACGCCGTCTGGCGGAACTTCTACCTGATGGGTGCTCAGGAGCTGCGCGAGGGGGTGAAGGAGTCCCCCACCTCCGTGGCGAGCGCGGACATGCTGATGGCGCTCTCGGTGGACCAGCTGATCGATTCGGTGGCGATCCGCGTGAACGGCCCGAAGGCCTGGGACCTGAAGCTGCGCATGGACTGGAGCCTTCCGGCCCTGGGCAAGATCTGGCATCTGACGTTGCGAAACGGGGTGTTGACGTACCGCAGCGACACGAAGAAGGACCCGCAAGCGGGCGTCACGCTGACGATGACCAAGCCTCAGCTGCTCGCGATGCTGGGCGGCAAGGGCCTTGGTGACATCAAGGTGGAGGGCGACGCGTCGCTCCTCGCGAAGCTGCTCGGCGTGGTGGAGAAGCCGGACCCGAATTTCGCGATCGTCACGCCGTAAGGGGCCGTACATGGCCGAGGGGCCGCTCCCCCCGAAGCGGCCCTTCGTCACTCGTACACGATCCGCCTACTTGGGGCTGTCGTCCTCGCCGATGTGGTGGATGCGTACGAGGTTGGTGGAGCCCGCGACTCCGGGCGGGGAGCCCGCGGTGATGACCACCACGTCGCCCTTCTCGCAGCGGCCGAACTTCAGGAGCAGTTCGTCGACCTGCTTGACCATGGCGTCGGTGGAGTCGACGTGCGGGCCGAGGAAGGTCTCCACGCCCCACGTGAGGTTCAGCTGCGAGCGCGTCGCCCGGTCCGGGGTGAAGGCGAGCAGCGGGATGGGCGAGCGGTAGCGCGAGAGGCGGCGGACCGTGTCGCCGGACTGCGTGAAGGCGACCAGGAACTTCGCGCCCAGGAAGTCGCCCATCTCGGCGGCGGCGCGGGCCACGGCACCGCCCTGGGTGCGGGGCTTGTTCCGCTCGGTCAGCGGCGGCAGGCCCTTGGCGAGGATGTCCTCCTCGGCGGCCTCGACGATGCGGCCCATCGTGCGGACCGTCTCGATGGGGTACTTGCCGACGCTGGTCTCGCCGGAGAGCATCACCGCGTCCGTGCCGTCGATGACGGCGTTCGCCACGTCCGAGGCCTCCGCGCGCGTGGGGCGGGAGTTGTCGATCATCGAGTCGAGCATCTGGGTCGCCACGATGACCGGCTTCGCGTTCCGCTTGGCGAGCTTGATGGCGCGCTTCTGGACGATCGGCACCTGTTCAAGAGGCATCTCGACGCCCAGGTCGCCGCGGGCGACCATGATCGCGTCGAAGGCGGCGACGATGTCGTCGATGTTCTCGACGGCCTGCGGCTTCTCCACCTTGGCGATGACGGGGAGGCGGCGGCCCTCCTCGTCCATGATGCGGTGCACGTCCTCGATGTCGCGTCCGCTGCGGACGAAGGACAGCGCGATGACGTCGAACCCTGAACGCAGGGCCCAGCGCAGGTCCGCCTCGTCCTTCTCGGAGAGCGCGGGGACGGAGACGGCGACGCCGGGGAGGTTGAGCCCTTTGTGGTCGGAGACCATGCCGCCCTCGACCACGGTGGTGGTGACGCGGGGACCATCGACCGCGGTGACCTCCAGGGTCACTTTGCCGTCGTCGACGAGGATGCGCTCACCCGGGGTGACGTCCTCGGCGAGGCCGTCGTAGGTCGTGCCGCAGGTCTGGCGGTCGCCCTCGACGCCCTCCTCGACGGTGATGGTGAACTCGTCACCGCGTTCAAGGAGTACGGGGCCTTCGCTGAAGCGGCCGAGGCGGATCTTCGGGCCTTGAAGGTCGGCGAGGACGCCGACGCTGCGGCCGGTCTCGTCCGATGCCTTGCGTACGCGCTGGTAGCGCTCCTCGTGCTCGGCGTACGTGCCGTGGCTGAGGTTGAAGCGGGCCACGTCCATTCCGGCTTCGACCAGTGCCTTGATCTGGTCGTACGAGTCGGTGGCGGGGCCCAGGGTGCAGACGATTTTTGCTCGGCGCATGCTTCGAGCCTAGGCCTTACCGGCCGGTAGAGAATTGGCTGGGCGTGACTACTCAACAACCTTTGCGTGAAAGGTTATTGACAAGTGTTGAATTGTGCGGGGCGCTGCTCTGATGAGCGATTTACCGCGCGCTTCGCCCTGTCGAAGCCCTGCGTGACTAAAGCCGCGGCGGTGTCATCGTGAAGCGCGCGTTGACCTGTGCGTAGACGTGCTGCCGCTGGGGTTCGAGGTCCAGGGGGGCGGCTTCCTGGACCATGTCGGCCGCGCCGCCGTACGCGACGGTGCGCATGGCGGGCGACGGGCCGCCGTAGCCGTACGGCTGGGCGTTCTCGGCGCCGATGTCGGCGAGCTCGACGAGCGCGGCGAGACCGGTCCCCAGCGCCTCCGCGTACTCCCGGCCCCGCTGCACCGCTTCCCTGACCGCCTGCTGGCGGGCGTCGCGGTGGGTGGGCGAGTCGGGGCGCAGCGCCCAGTAGGGGCCGTCGACACGGGTCAGTTCGAGGTCCGCCAGGCGTGTGGTGAGCTCGCCGAGCGCGGTGAAGTCGGTGAGCTCGGCGGTGATGTGGACCCGGCCGTGGTAGGCGCGGACGCGTTCGCCGCGGCCGTGCTTGGTCAGTTCGGGGCTGATGGAGAAGGCGCCGGTCTCCAGCGTCTCGACGGATTCGCCGTACGTCTTCACCAGGTCGATGACGGTGGCGTTGCGGCGCGTCAGGTCGTTCAGGGCGTCGCGCCGGTCGGTGCCGCGCGCGCTGACCGTGATGCCGATGCGGGCGATCTCGGGGTCGACCTCCAGGTGCGCCTCGCCCTTCACGGCCAGGCGCGGGGCGTCGGGGGTGCCGTAGGGGGCCGGGGTGCGGGTGGTCTCGGGGGTGGTGTCGTCCATGCGGCCACTCTCGCACTGGGGGGCGGCACCGGACAGTCATCGGGACACGGCACCGGACAGTCATCGGATCGAAACCTGCGGGGTCTGTTGCCGGTGGGGCGGTCGGGGTCAGAATCTACGCGCGTTACATCGATCGACCAAGATCCAAGGGGAGTACGAAATGCCGCTGAACCGCCGCAAGTTCCTGGGCAAGTCCGCCGCCGCCACGGGCGTGGCGCTCGCGGGCGGCGTGGCCGCCGCGCCCGCTGCCTCCGCGCAGGCGCCCGGGAAGCCCGCCAAGCGGAAGAAGCGGTACTCGTTCACCGTCATGGGCACGACGGACCTGCACGGCAACGTCTTCAACTGGGACTACTTCACGGACAAGGAGTTCGACGACAAGGACCACAACGACGTGGGCCTGGCGAAGATCTCCACCCTCGTGAACGAGATCCGCGAGGAGAGAGGCCGCCGCAACACGCTCCTCATCGACGCGGGCGACACCATTCAGGGCACCCAGCTCTCGTACTACTACGCCAAGATCGACCCGATCACCGCCGCGCACGGCCCGGTCCATCCGATGGCGCAGGCGATGAACAGCATCGGCTACGACGCGGCGGCGCTCGGCAACCACGAATTCAATTACGGCATTCCCGTCCTGCGGAAGTTCGAGGAGCAGTGCGACTTCCCGCTGCTCGGCGCCAACGCGCTCGACGCGAAGACGCAGAAGCCCGCTTTCCCGCCGTACTTCATGAAGCGGCTGCGCACCCCGCACGGCCGTGACGTGAAGGTGGCGGTCCTGGGTCTGACGAACCCCGGCATCGCGATCTGGGACAAGGCCAACGTCCAGGGCAAGATGACGTTCCCGGGCCTGGAGGAGCAGGCGGCGAAGTGGGTGCCCAAGCTCCGCTCCATGGGCGCCGACGTCGTGATCGTCTCGGCGCACTCCGGCTCCAGCGGCACCTCCTCGTACGGCGACCAGCTCCCGCACATCGAGAACGCGGCGGGCCTGGTGGCCGAGCAGGTGCCCGGCATCGACGCGATCCTGGTCGGGCACGCGCACACGGAGATCCCCGAGTACTTCGTTCAGAACAAGGAGACCGGCAAGAAGGTCGTCCTGTCCGAGCCGCTGAAGTGGGGTCAGCGCCTGACGCTCTTCGACTTCGACCTGGTGTGGGCCAAGGGCCGCTGGACGGTGGAGAAGGTCGGCGCGCAGGTCCTCAACTCCAACACGGCGGCGGAGGACAAGAAGGTCACCCGCCTCCTGGCCGACGAGCACAAGAAGGTCGTCGCGTACGTCAACCAGGTCATCGGCACCTCGACGCAGGCGATGAGCACGGCCGAAGGCCCGTACAAGGATGTCGCGATCATCGACCTGATCAGCCACGTCCAGGCGGAGACGGTCAAGGAGGCGCTCAAGGGCGGCCAGTACGCGGCGCTGCCGGTGCTCTCGCAGGCCTCGTGCTTCTCGCGCACGGCGGGCATCCCGGCGGGCGAGGTGACGATCAAGGACGCGGCGGGGCTCTACCCGTTCGAGAACACCCTTGAGGCGCGGCTCATCACGGGCGCGCAGCTCAAGGAGTACCTGGAGTTCTCGGCGCGCTACTACGTGCGGACGGCGGCCGGCGTCCCGGTGGACCCGGCGAAGCTGACGAACGCGGACAACACCCCGGACTACAACTACGACGCGCTGTACGGCGTGACGTACGAGATCGACATCGCCAAGCCCGTGGGTTCGCGGATCGTGAAGCTCAGCTTCGACGGCAAGGACATCGACCCGAAGGCCGAGTTCGTGCTCGCGGTCAACAACTACC
Organism: Streptomyces sp. NPDC054047; assembly: GCF_055585065.1. Taxonomy (NCBI): domain Bacteria; kingdom Bacillati; phylum Actinomycetota; class Actinomycetes; order Kitasatosporales; family Streptomycetaceae; genus Streptomyces; species Streptomyces sp. NPDC054047. The sequence goes on from NZ_JBVJKV010000001.1 coordinate 292,559, forward strand.
GCGCCAGCGGCGGCGGCAACTTCCCGCACGTGGCCGCCGCCAAGCAGCTGTGGGCGAACTCGGACGAGATCCGCAACACGATCATCCAGTGGGTCCAGGCGAAGGGAACGGTCGACCCGGGCCAGTTCGCGTCGGTGGACTGGAAGCTGACCCGGGACGGCACGCCGGTGTTCTGAGGCGGGTGTTCTTGAGGCCGCGTCAGTTCTTCAGGGGCACGAGGTTGCCGCGCTGTTCGCCGATGAGGCCGGCGGCGGTGCGGGCCCGGGACTCCTGGAGGCCGAAGCTGGTGAACGCGGTGCGCTGCGGGAGGGGGTAGGGGGCCCTGCCCGTCAGGGAGTTGAGGATGGTGGCGCTGCGCCAGGCGGCGAGGCCCAGGTCGGGGGCGCCGACGCCGTGGGTGTGGCGCTCGGCGTTCTGCACGTAGACGTTGCCACCCCCGCCGGTGACGGAGGGGTCCAGGACGAGGCGGTACTGCTCGTCGATGCGGGGGCGCTCCGAGGAGTCCCTGCGGATGTAGGGGTCGAGGCCCGCGAGGAGCTGGTCCAGGGGGCGCTCGCGGTAGCCCGTGGCGAGGACGACCGCGTCCGTGGTGAGGCGGGAGCGGGTGCCCTGCTGGAGGTGTTCCAGGTGGAGCTCCACGCGGGTGGTGGCGACGCGGCCCGCGGTGCGCACGCAGACGCCCGGCGTGAGGACGGCGTCGGGCCAGCCTCCGTGCAGGGTGCGCTGGTAGAGCTCGTCGTGGATGGCCGCGATGGTGTCGGCGTCGATGCCCTTGTGGAGCTGCCACTGGTGGGGGACGAGACCGTCGCGCACGGCTTCCGGCAGCGAGTGGAAGAAGCGGGTGTAGTCCGGGGTGAAGTGCTCCAGGCCGAGCTTGGAGTACTCCATGGGCGCGAAGGCTTCGGTACGGGCCAGCCAGTGGATCTTCTCGGCGCCGAGCGGCCGGTGCTTGAGCAGGTCGAGGAAGACCTCGGCGCCCGACTGGCCCGAGCCGATGACGGTGATGTGGTCGGCGGCGAGCAGCCGGTCGCGGTGCAGGAGATAGTCCGCGGAGTGGATCACGGGGACGGCGGGGGCCTCCGCGAGGGGCTTCAGGGGTTCGGGGACGTAGGGCGCGGTGCCGATGCCCACGGCGATGTTCTTCGTGTACGTCCGGCCGAGCGCCTCGGCCTCGCCCTCGGCGTCGAGCTGTGTGAAGTCGACTTCGAAGAGGTCCTTTTCGGGGTTCCAGCGCACCGCGTCGACCTGGTGCCCGAAGTGCAGCGCGGGCAGGTTCTCGCTGACCCAGCGGCAGTAAGCGTCGTACTCGGCGCGCTGGATGTGGAACCGCTCGGCGAAGTAGAAGGGGAAGAGCCGCTCACGGGTCTTGAGGTAGTTGAGGAAGGACCAGGGGTTCGCCGGGTCGGCGAGGGTCACCAGGTCGGCGAGGAAGGGAACTTGGAGGCTCGCGCCGTCGATGAGGAGCCCCGGGTGCCAGTGGAAGCCGGGCCGCTGTTCGTAGAAGGCGGCGTCGAGTCCGGCCAGCGGCTGGGCGAGGGCGGCGAGGGAGAGGTTGAAGGGGCCGATGCCGATGCCGACCAGGTCCCGGGGGTCCTCGGGTGTGGTGAGCGGCGGGGCGGGCTTGTCGTTCTGGCCGGTCATCGGGGGGTGGTTCCTTCCACGAGCTTCAAGAGCTCGGCGAGGTCGCCGGGCCGGGTGTGCGGGTTGAGCAGAGTGGCCTTGAGCCAGCGGCGTCCGTCGATCCTGGCCCGCCCGAGCACGGCACGACCCTGGGCGAGCAGCTCACGCCGTACGTACGCGATGTGCTCGTCGTCGGCGTCCACGGGCCGGAACAGGACCGTGCTGATGACGGGCGCGTCGTACAGCTCGAAACCGGGGTGCGCGGCGATGAGCCCGGCGAACTCCCGCGCCTGCTCGCAGACTTGGTCGACGAGTGCGCCGATCCCCGCACGGCCCAGGGCCTTGAGGGTGACGGCGATCTTCAGCACGTCGGGCCTGCGCGTGGTGCGCAGGGAGCGGCCGAGGAGGTCGGGCAGGCCCGCTTCGGTGTCGTCGCCCGCGTTGAGGTAGTCGGCGCGGTGGTCGAGCGCCGTGAGGTCGTGCGGCTCGCGGACCAGGAGCAGACCGGCGGCGACGGGCTGCCAGCCGAGCTTGTGCAGGTCGAACGTGACGCTGTCGGCGCGCTCCATGCCGCGCAGCAGCCCTCTTCGTACGTCGCTGAAGAGGAGCGGACCGCCGTACGCGGCGTCGACGTGCAGGCGGGCGCCGTGCTCCGCGCAGAGGCCGGCGATCTGGTCGAGGGGGTCGACGAGCCCGGCGTCGGTGGTGCCCGCGGTGGCGGCGACGAGGAACGTGCCGGGTGGACCGGTGAGTTGGGACAGCGCCTCGTCGAGTGCGGCCGGGTCGAGGACGCCGGCGGGCGCGGGGACGGTGACCGGCTCCGGCATGCCGAGGAGCCAGGCGGCGCGGCCCAGGGAGTGGTGGGCGTTCTCACCGACGATGAGCTGGACGGGGCCGTGCGCGGCGGTGCGCTCGCGGGCCAGGAGGAGGGCCAGCTGATTGGCCTCCGTGCCGCCGGTGGTGACGAGGGCGTCTCCCCTGCCGGGGCCGTAGGCCTCCGCGGCGAGGGCGCGCGTGACCAGGGTCTCGATCTCCGAGGCGGCGGGCGCCTGGTCCCAGGAGTCCATGGAGGGGTTGAGCGCGGACGCGGCCAGGTCGGCGGCGACGGCGAGCGCGAGCGGCGGGCAGTGCAGGTGGGCCGCGCACAGGGGGTCCGCGGGGTCGGCGGCGCCTTCGGCGAGCGCGTGGACCAGCGTGCGCAGGGCCGCTTCGGCGCCGTCCCCCCGGTCGGGCAGGACCTCGCCCGCGGCCTCGCGCACCCGGGCGGCGACGGCGGTGGGGCCGCCCGCCGGGAGCGGTCCGCCACGCGCGGTCGCCCCGGTGCGCAGGGCGTCCAGGGTGGCGGTGAGCAACGGCCGCAGCGCCTCGGGTCCTCGGGCGCCTCCGGCGAGGGGCGGCGGAGTGCTCATGGGCGACGTCCTTCGGGTGCGCGTGGGCGGGGACATCCAGCCTGTCCGCCGAGCGGACGGCACGCCCGGAGAGCTCAACGATCCGAACCCGAAAGTGGTACTGCCGTGCGGAGAAACGGTGTTGGCGGGACCTTGAGTGCTAGAAGCCCCGCCGGAGGTGCGAAGGATCTTGTGCGGGACCTTCGACCCAGGGCGGGTCGGTCGGCCGGCCGCGGGATCGTCCGCTGGGCCCAGGCCCAGGTGGTTCTCTCCCCGGACCTGGCCCCCGCACCCGCCGGGACTAGGACCCCGTCGCCTCCCGCACCTTCAACGCCCTTGCCAGGTCGTCCAGTTGGTCGGCCAGCTTGCGGCGCAGGGCGGGGATGGGGTCGGCGTCGCGCAGGCACTCCCGGCCCAGGCGGAGCGTCTGGGCGTCCACCGAGGACGCGGGGAAGGCCCACCGTCCCGCGACGTCGGCGATGGCGGGGCCGCGCCGGGCCGCCACGGCGACCGCGTCCTCGAAGTAGCGGGGGACGTACTCCCGTACGAGATCGGCCTGTTCGGGCTGCCAGAAGCCCTGGGCGGTGGCGGTGAGGAGGTAGTTCGAGAGGTCGTCGGACGCGAACATCGCCTCCCACGCGCGGCGCTTGGCCTCCGGCTCCGGCAGCGCGGCACGGCAGCGGGCCGCGCCCTCCTGCCCGGTGGCGCTGGGGTCGCGCTCCAGCTCGGCGGCGATCGCGGACTCGTCGGCGGCGCCGAGGACGGCGAGGCGGGTCAGGACGCGCCAGCGCAGCTCGGGGTCGAGCTCGGGACCGCCGGGGACGGTGCCCTCGGCGAGCCACTCCTGGAGCGGGTCGGGGCGCGTCGCCACGTCGATGAAGCCGCGCACGGCGGTGAGCCGCAGACCCGCGTGCGAGCCGTCCTCCGTGCGCCGGATCAGGTCGCGGCACAGCTCGGTGAGCGTGGTGAGGGCGAAGGGCCGCTCGGCCGGTGACAGGAAGCGGCCCGCGACGTGGGTGGTGGCGAAGGCGAGGACGCCCTGGACGAGGGCGAGGTCGGTCTCCTCGGGCAGATGCGCGCGGGCCGCCTCCAGGTAGGTCCTGCCCGCGAGTTCGCCGTCGCGGACCATGTCGCGCAGGCTGTTCCACAGGACGGCGCGGGTCAGGGCGTCGGGGACGCGGGAGAGGCTGCGCAGGGCGGTCTCCATGGAGACCTCGTCGAGGCGGACCTTGGCGTACGTGAGGTCCTGGTCGTTCGGGACGATCAGGGCGGGGCGCCCGCCGTCGCGCGGCGGGGCGGCAGCTCCGGAGCGGGGCACGTCCGTCTCGTACCGCTCGCGCAGGACCAGGCCCTGGGGGTCGGTGAGGTCGCGGTCGAAGACCCCGACCGCGACGCGGTGGGGGCGGCTGCCCGCGCGGTCGACGGCGAGGGTCCACTCCCGTGCGTCGTGCGTGACCGTCGAGGTGAGCGTGTCGACGCCGGTGGTGCGCAGCCAGGCGTCGGCCCATCCGTGCACGTCGCGGTCGGTGTTGTGCGCGAGGGATTCGATGAAGTCGGCGAGGGTGGCGTTGGCGAACTTGTGCCGGGCGATGTGGGTGTTGATGCCGGCGAGGAAGTCCTTCTCGCCCAGCCAGGCGACGAGTTGGCGCAGGGCGGACGCGCCCTTGGCGTACGAGATGCCGTCGAAGTTGAGCATCGCGGACGCGGTGTCGGGCACGGCGTCCGGGTCGGGCGCGACGGGGTGCGTGGAGGGGCGCTGGTCGGCGTCGTACCCCCACGACTTGCGGGCGACGCCGAAGTCGGTCCAGGTGTCCCGGAAGCGGGTGGCCTCGGCGGTGGTCTGGAAGCCCATGTACTCGGCGAAGGACTCGTTCAGCCAGATGTCGTCCCACCAGCGCAGCGTGACGAGGTCGCCGAACCACATGTGGGCCATCTCGTGGGCGATGACCATGGCGCGGGTCTGCCGCTCGGTCTCGGTGACCGCCGAGCGGTAGATGAACTCGTCGCGGAAGGTGACGAGTCCGGGGTTCTCCATCGCGCCCGCGTTGAACTCCGGGACGAACGCCTGGTCGTAGGAGTCGAAGGGGTAGGGCTCCTCGAACTTCTCGTGGTACCGGTCGTAGCACGCGCGCGTGACGTCGAGGATCTCGTCGGCGTCCGCGTCCAGGAAGGGCGCGAGCGAGCGGCGGCAGTGGATGCCGAAGGGAAGGCCGCGGTGTTCGGTGCGGACCGAGTGCCAGGGGCCCGAGGCGACGGCGACGAGGTACGTGGAGATCAGCGGGGTGGCGGCGGCCCGCCACGTCCCGCCGCCCACGTGCTCGGTCACGCCGTTCGCGAGGACCGTCCAGCCCTCCGGGGCGGTGACGGTCAGCTCGAAGACGGACTTCAGGTCGGGCTGGTCGAAGGCGGCGAAGACCCGCTGCACGTCCTCCATGAACAGCTGCGTGTACGTGTACACCTCGCCGTCCGTGGGGTCGGTGAAGCGGTGCATGCCCTCGCCGGTGTGCGAGTAGCGCATGGCCGCGTCGACGCGCAGTTCGTGCTCGCCCGCGGTGAGTCCGGTGAGCGCGAGCCGGTTCTCCACCAGGCCCGCCGGGTCGAGCGGCTGCCCGTCGAGGGTGACGGAACGCAGCTCGGCCGGCTTGAGCTCGACGAAGGTGTCCACCGTGGCCGCGCTCTCGCCGAGCGCCGTGAACCGGATGACGGTACGGGAGCCGAAGGTCTCGGCGCCCTGGGTGAGGTCGAGCTCGACCGTGTACCGCTGGACGTCGATGAGCCGGGCTCGGGTCTGCGCTTCGTCGCGCGTCAGTACGGGCATGCGTCCATGCTGCCTGATGACCTCGCCGGTGATGCGGGGTGCCCTCAGATCATCAGGAAGACTTGGCGATCGTCTCGTGGTGGCGGATGACCTCCGCGATGATGAAGTTCAGCAGCTTCTCGGCGAACGCCGGGTCCAGCTTCGCGCTCTCCGCGAGCTCGCGGAGCCGGGCGATCTGGCGGGCCTCGCGGTCCGGGTCGGCGGGCGGGAGATGGTGGTTGGCCTTGAGGTGGCCGACCTGCTGGGTGCACTTGAAGCGCTCGGCGAGCATGTGGACGACGGCCGCGTCGATGTTGTCGATGCTGTCGCGCAGGCGGGACAGTTCGGCGCGCACGGCCTCGTCCGCGGCACCGGCACCGTTCGCGTCACTCGTGTGGCTGGTGGTCATGGTCCACGAGCCTACGTTGCCTCTCCTTCGCCGCCGACGGCGGAAGAGCGCAAAATCGGCGGATGGTCGGGGTCGGGAATCTGCTGCGACCAGCCGCCGGGGACCGTGCGTCCCTGCTGCTCACGGAAGCGGACGGGCGCCATGCCCACGCGGCGCGTGAACAGCCGCGAGAAGTAGGCGGGGTCGTCGTAGCCGACGCGGCGCGCGACGGCCGCCACCGGCAGCTCCGTGGCGGCGAGCAGCTCCTTGGCGCGCCCCAGGCGGATGCCGAGGAGATAGTCCTTGGGACTGCAGCCCGCTCCCCTGCGCACCGCCGTGCGCAGCTCCGCGGGTGTCATGCCGTGCCGGGACGCGTGCTCGGCGACGGAAAGTGGCTGGAAGGCGTCGCGGGCCAGGGCCTGGAGCACCGGGTCGCCGTCGGGGGCGATGTCGGCGCGGGCCCGGCGCAGCGCGACGAGGAGCTCATGGACGGCGGCGCCCGTCTCGACCTCCAGGAGCGGATTGCCGCGCCGTGCCGCGCGCGCGATGCGCCCGACGGCGGCCCGCGCCCCGGTCGCGTCGGAGAGCGGCACCACGGGCCGGCCGGGTTCGATGTAGCCGAGCTCGGTGTACGTCGCCGTGGCGGGCCCGGTGAAGTCGACGAAGCACTCGTCCCAGCCGCTCTCCGGGTCGGGCCCGTAGTGGTGGCGCACCCCGGGGGTGAGCCAGATCAGCGCGGGCGCCGTCACCGTCGTACGCCGGCCGTCGGTCCCCTGGAACCAGCCGCCGCCCGCGCTCACCACGACGGCGACGTGGTGGTCCAGGGTGCGCGGGCCCACGGTCGGCAGGGCGCCGTGCTGGAGGCCGACCCCGAGGCAGGCCAGGCCGAGGCGGTGGTGGGCCGGGCTCGGCGTGAAATACCGCATCCACGTGTGGTACATCCGCTGGTGCCCCTTTCGTCCGGGCCGCGGCCCGCTCGCTGCGTCCAACCCGCCTCGATCTTTGTCCATGGACCCTGCCGCCCGCCAGAGGTGATCGTGGCGGAGCAGTACCTGAGCGAGAGGGACACAGGGACACGATGAACGGCTTCAGGGTGGGCGAGGACGATTTCGAACTGGACGGGCGGCCCGTACGGCTGCTCTCCGGCGCGCTGCACTACTTCCGGGTGCACGAGGCGCAGTGGGGCCACCGCCTCTCGATGCTGCGCGCGATGGGGCTCAACTGCGTGGAGACGTACGTCCCGTGGAACCTCCACGAGCCGCGCCCCGGCGAGTTCAGCGACGTCGAGGCGCTCGGCCGCTTCCTGGACGCGGCCCGGGACGCGGGGCTGTGGGCGATCGTGCGGCCGGGGCCGTACATCTGCGCCGAGTGGGAGAACGGCGGCCTTCCGCACTGGCTGACGGGCGCGGTGGGATCGCGCGCGCGGACCCGCGACGCGGAGTACCTGGGGCACGTGGACCGCTGGTTCGGCCGCCTCCTGGCGCAGGTCGTCCCGCGCCAGCACGACCGGGGCGGTCCCGTGATCATGGTCCAGGTGGAGAACGAGTACGGCAGCTACGGCTCGGACCAGGTCTACCTCCGTCACCTCGCCGATCTGCTGCGCTCCGAGGGCGTGAGCGCCCCCCTCTTCACGTCCGACGGCCCCGAGGACCACATGCTCACCGGCGGGTCCGTCCCCGGTGTCCTGGCGACGGCCAACTTCGGCTCGCAGGCCCGCGCGGGCTTCGAGACGCTGCGCAGGCACCGCCCCAAGGGGCCGCTGATGTGCATGGAGTTCTGGTGCGGCTGGTTCGACCACTGGGGCGCGGAGCATGTCGTGCGGGACGCGGCGGACGCGGCCGGGGCGTTGCGCGAGATCCTGGAGTGCGGGGCCTCGGTCAACCTCTACATGGCGCACGGCGGCACGAACTTCGCCGGGTGGGCGGGGGCGAACCGGGGCGGCGGCGCCCTGCACGACGGCGTTTTGGAGCCGGACGTCACCTCGTACGACTATGACGCGCCCATCGACGAGTTCGGGCGCCCCACCGAGAAGTTCCGGCTCTTCCGCGAGGTGCTCGCCGCGTACGCACAAGGCCCGCTGCCGGAGCTGCCCGCGCCGCCGCCCTCGCTGCGGGAGCACACCCCGGTCGACCTCACCGACTGGGCGCCGCTGTCCGCCGTCATGGAGTCGCTCGGCGGCCCCGTGGCGGAGTACGCCGTGCCGCCCACCTTCGAGGAGCTCGACGTCGACCGCGGCCTGGTCCGGTACGCGCTGACGGTGCCGGGTCCGCGGCGGCCCTACCCGCTGAGCGTGCGAGGGCTTCGGGACCGGGCCGTGGTGTCCGTGGACGGGGTGCGGGCGGGTGTCCTCACCGAGGAGGAGCCGACCCTGCCCGAGCCTGTCGCGGGGCACGCGCGCGTGGAGCTGTGGGTGGAGTCCCTGGGGAGGGTCAACTACGGGCCGCGGACCGGTGAGGCGAAGGGCATCACCGGTGGGGTGCTCCATGAGCGGCAGTATCTGCACGGGGTGCGGGCGCAGGGGCTGCGGCTCGACGCGTTCGACTCGGCGGAGGGCGTGCGGGGGGTTCCCGCCAGCGGGAGCGGGGACGGGCGTCCCGGCCTGTACCGGGGGTCGGTGGAGGTGCGCGGGGCCGGTGACGCACTGCTCGAACTGCCGGGCTGGACGCGGGGGTTCGTGTGGGTGAACGGCTTCAATCTGGGGCGGTACTGGGAGGTGGGCCCCCAGACCTCGTTGTACGTTCCCGGGCCGGTGCTGCGCGAGGGCGCCAACGAGGTGTGGGTGCTCGAACTGGAGGGGGCGACGGAGACGGGCCCGATGACGCTCTCCCCGATCCCGCCCCTGCCCCTGCCCCTGCCCGAGAAGTAGAAGTAGAAGTAACCATCCCCGGACGGACGGTCTCCGGCCCGTCCGTCCGGGGAGGCGGTCACCTGCGGCCCTCTCAGACCTCACGCACCTCGAAGGCGTCCAGGACGAACTCAGCGGTCCCGTCGTCCCCGCTCTTGCGCAGCCCGACCCACGCCTCGCCCTTGGCCGGAGCGGTGAACTCGTAGCTCAGGACGGTCGGTGCGGTCGCGACGGGCAGCTCCTTGCGCTCGATCTCACGGGCCGCGGGCTCATCGACAGCGGTGATCCACGCGTACTGCCCCGCCTTCTCGTTCTCGTACCGGAAGGAGACGCGGTAGCGCTTGCCGGGCTCGAAGCGGGCGGTGTGCGGGACGGTGCGGTAGACGAGACCGGCGTTCTCGCCCCGGGACTTGAGGGACTGCCCGCCGTCGATGACGTCGTCGATCACCTTGCCGTTCCAGCCGCGCTGCGTGAACGGCGCGTGCCGCTGCGCGATGTGCGTACGCGGGTCGGTGACGTCGCCCGCGTCCCCCTTCACGAACGGCCCCCAGCCCTGCGGCACGTGCTCGAAGTCCTCGGAGACCAGGCGCCCCTCCCCGGGGGCCGCGCCGCGCGCGGCGGGGACGACACGCACGTTGTCGAAGCGCACGCGCGCGTCGCCCGCCTCGGCCCGGAGCGTCAGCTCGGCCGAGCCGCCGCCCTCGGGGACGGTGAAGGACACGAACATGCGCTGGAAGCGGGTGCCGTGCTTGCGGTCGGCCGCCACGTAGTTGCCCGCCGTGGAGGTGCGCGTCCAGTTGGCGGCGGTGACCCCGTCGGCGGTACGCACCTCCAAGGTGGCCTTCCGCTCGTCCCCGGCCTTCTCGCCGACCTCGACCTGCACGGAGGCGACGTACCTCCCTGCCTTCAGGCGCCGCAGCCGCTGGCCGACGGCGGCCTTGCCGCCCGAGGGGACGACGAGTTCGTAGTCGCCGAGCTCGCTGCGCTCGACGGACGCGGCCCCGGACACCTTCCAGCCGCGCAGGGAGCCGGAGTTGAAACCGGGGTCGTACAGCGGGGTGCCCTGCCCCCAGCGGGGATCGGGCACGGCGGCGGCACGCGAGCGGTAGAGGACGTAAGGCTGCTTGGCCTGGGCGTCGAGGGTGACCTTGCCGCCGCGGACCGGCACATCGGCGACGAAGACGCGCCCTTGATCGGTGAGCCGGTAGAGGGCGACCCTGCTGAGCCCGGCCCACCCGCGCGGCAGCTGCCAACTCCCCTTTCCGCCCTTGGGGTTGTAGTGATAGAGCTTGCCGGGGTCGGTGGCCTTGCGAGGCTCCCAGGGAAGCAGATAGCTCCCGCCCTCATAGACGACACGGCCGTCGGTGACGACCCGACGACGTCCCCCCGCGTCGGAGACGGTCGTCCCGCCCTCTCCGAAGAAACTGATCTCGTGCTCGCCCCAGGTCTTGATGGGATAGGCCTGGAGATACTTGGCGGGCAGCGAGTCGGTCCAGATCAGGTCATAGAAATAAGCCCAGTCGGTCTTGGCGACCCACCCTTCGAAGTTGCCCATGCGAGCGATGCCGAGAAGCGTCGGCCATTTGTCGGCGAAGACATCCTTCTGATGATTCCGGACGAAGCGAATCAGCCGTGAATTGATGCCGCGGGACGTGTCGGGACCGTAATCCGGCTCAGTGGCCCAGTGCGACCAGACAGAAGAGCGCTCGAATCCGTGACCCCATTCGCTGGTGACGATCCAGCCCTGCTCGCGCAGGGCGCGCTGGAGCCGGTCGGAGGTCCATCCGGACTCGCGGAAAACATCGATGTAGAGAGCATTGAGCGCGCCGTCGGCTTCCTTCCGCAGGTCGGCGAAGCGCTTGACGATGTCGCCGGACACCAGGTCCCGCCGCTGATCGATGCGGTAGCTCTGATCCAGCCAGTCCCACTGCTCATTGGCCTTGTCGACGAGTTTCTCGGAGAAGGCGTTCGCGACGGGATAGGACTCCGTGGCATTCACATGGACACTGAAGTCGCTGTTCCACTTCTTCCCTTCCACGACCAGGGTGTTCATGTCGTCGAGCCCGCCCGCGCGGACGTTGTAATTGCCCGCGTAGTCGGGGTGCGCGGAGTCGTGACCCTCGGACTGGTAGCCCTTGAGCAGCGTGTACTGCCGCAGACCATCCGTGGCCAGGTGAATCCGCTTCACCTGGTCGAGGGTCGCCAGGAACGGATTCGTGGCCTGCGAGGCGAAGTTGAACGGAATGTGCGGGACGACGCGCAGATGCTGCTCGTCGGCGCCGAGCGGCTTCACCATGATGTCGCGGAACGCGATGGCGGCGTCCTGCCAGTCGACCTTGCCGTCGCCGTTGCGGTCGCCGGTGATGACGACGGTGGCGTACGGCAGGGGCTCGGTGTCGCCGACGGCGGCGGTGGCCGCGCGGTGCGTCCACTGGCCGGGGGCGAGGCGGGCCTCCACGTAACCGCTCTTCTTGACCGTCTCCCGCCAGAGCCGGCCGTTGTCCCAGGTGGTTCCGGCCTCGGTGGTCGGCTTGTCGTAGACGGTGTTGGTCTCGAGGGCGCCGCCCAGCGTGTCGTGCGCGACGACGGCGTAGGCGCAGCCGGTGGCCGCTTCCGCTGCGGTGTCCGGCGCGAGCCTGACCTCGGTGTCGCCGCTCTTGGCCTTGTCGAGCTGGATCTTGGCGGCGAGGAGGGTGGCGCCGGGCTGATCGCTGCGTACGGAGAGGAGGGCGAGGCCGGGGATGCGGAGGGTGCCGACGCGCAGGGCATCGGTGTCATCGATGCCCGTGACGCGCCAGTGCAGTTGTCGCCCCTTCAGGGCGATCTCGACATGGATGGTGGCGCCCCCACGGAGGCCAAGGACGTACGCGACCCGACCCTCCCCATCGACCGTGCTGGTCACCGTGGGGGTGTGCGCCACCTCGTCCACCAGGAGGGTGGTGACGGCCTCCGACTGCGCGTGCAGGACCGCTTTGGTGGAGCGGTCCGTGTACGAGATGACGCGGGGGAAGTCGGTGGCGACGCGCACGTCGAGGTCGGCGGAGCGGAGGACGGCTTCTCCCGCCGCGGCGGCTGCGGTGCCGCCGAAGCCGATGGCTGCGGTGACTCCGGCCAGCGCGCCCGTGGCGACGACGGCTCTGCGGCTTGGACCGGACGTGTCTGACGGCTGCATGGCACCCCTCCGTGGGACGGATCTCGGTGCGGTCACCCTGCGCCGGAAGGCGCATGCGCGCCCATGGACAAAGCGGAAGCAGGTCTTGGACTCTCCCACCCACCCACCCGATCACCCCGCATCCACCCCTGCCCGAACACCCCCTCCCTCCCACCCACCCAAAACCCCGCATCCACCCCTCAACGAACAACCTTTCCCGCCCACCCACCCGATTGCCCCGCAGCGCCAAGAGTGATCCGAACAGCGGGTGGGGGGCGGGGGCGGAAGCGAAGAGGCGGGGCCCGATTGCCCGCAGCACCAAGGGGTGGCCCGTACAGCAAGTGGGGGGCGGGGGCGGAAGCCAAGAGACGGGGCCCGATTGCCCGCAGCACCAAGGGTGATCCGAACAGCAAGTGGGGGGTGGGGCAGAAGCCAAGAGACGGGGCCCGATTTCAAGGGTGATCCGTACAGCGGGTGGGGGCGGAGGCGAAGAGGCTGGTAGGGCTTGGGTGGGGCAGTGAATGGCGGCGCAGGTGTGACGTACGCCTGCCACGTGAGCCCGACCCTCGCGCACCCGCAGTCGGCAGCGCACGCGAGGGGACGTGCCGGTATGTCCGCCCGGAGCACAGCTCGCGGCGCTCCGGCGCCGAAGCACCCTCGCGGCCACCGGACGATAGCGAGGACGGACATACCGGCGCGGCACCGCACCCACCCACAGACCGACCCTGCAGCACGCCCCATGACCCGCACGCGGCAGCGCTCGGGAGGGGACGTGCCGGTATGTCCGCCCGGAGCACGGCTCCCGACACTCCGGTGCCGAAGCAGCCCCACGGCCACCGGACGATAGCGAGGACGCACATACCGGCACGGCACCGCACCCACACACAGACCGACCCCGCAGGACCCGCACCCGCACCCGCCCAGACGAACGCGGGGCCGGACCAACCCACTGGTCCGGCCCCGCGCAGCGCCCCGCGTCCAGCGGAGACTCAGAGCTCCGAAGCCGCCTTCTCGATGTCACCCGCGAACGTGGACACCTCGGTGTACACGCCGGGGAACTTCGGCCGCGCACACCCGTTGCCCCAGCTCACGATGCCCACCTGGACGTACTCACCGGCCTCGTCCTTGCGGAACATGGGGCCACCGGAGTCACCCTGGCAGGTGTCCGTGCCGCCCTCCGCCAGCTTCCCGGCGCAGAGCTCCTCGCCGGGCGTGAGGTCGGCGCCGTACGCGGCCTCGCAGTCCGCGTCGCTGATGAACGGGACCTTCGCCTTGAGGAGGTAGCGCTGCTGCTCGCCGCCCTCCTTGTCGGCACCCCAACCGGCGATGTCGAAGTCGCCCTCGTTGTACTTGGTGTCCTTGGCTATCTTCAGCGTGGGCTGGTCGATCGGCTTCTCGAGCTTGATCAGCGCCCAGTCCTTGCCCTTGCCGTTGTAGCCCGGCGCCTGAAGCACCTTCGTGGACTTCACGGTGATCGCGTCCGGGCTCTCCAGGTCCACGACACCACCGGTGGCGGTGATGCTCGTGTTGTCGCCCGAACCGTCCACACAGTGGGCGGCGGTCAGCACGATGTCCTGGGCGTACAGCGCGCCGCCACAGCCCATCGACAGACGGACCATGAACGGGAACTCACCCTGCTCGGCGGGGGTGCCGCCGACCACGCGCTCACCCGGAGTGGGGCCGGGGTGCGGGGCCGCGGAAGCGGCGACGGGCTGGAGACTGACGGCGGCGAGGGCGATGGCACCGAGGGTGGCGGCTCTCTTGACTCCACGCAGCTTGGTGTTCAACGGGCTTCCCTTCGTGGGGGGTTCGTGGGGGGTTCGTGGGGGTTGCTCGCGTCCGCGGGCCCATTCCCACCCCGTAGAAGCACCGGAATGGCATGAGCCCGCCAAAGCGTTGTTGCGGATTATGGAGATCGGTGTCCGCATAGAGCAAGGGGCGGTTTCCGGCCACGCCCCCGCGCGTGGGCTGGTTCCGGATACGGGGGTGCGCCTTACAGTGGAAGCGAGTTGGGGCGAGTTGCGGCAACTCGCCACGAGCTGACACGACTCGAACCGCCTTATGGGGGTGTGCGCGTGACGGACGGCGGGCCGGTGGTGCACGGCTACCCCCACCTGGAGACGGTGCGCTCCGCGATCACCGCGCTCTACAAACGCCTGTCGTACGACACCGTCCACACCTTCGACACCAGCATCACCCCGGCCGACGTCGCCTTCTCCGACCAGGACGATCTGCATCTGGGCGTACAGCGCGTGGCCCGCGAGATGGTGCGGCACCTCCACCTTCCGGACGCCCGCATGATCGTCAGCTTCCGCGAGATGGAACACGCGGCGTACGTCGAACTCGCCGCGGGCCCCGAGTACTTCATCGAACTCAACGACCGGTTCCGCACGCACCGCAGGGACATCGGCGCGGCACTCGCCCACGAGGTCATGCACGTCTATCTGCACCGGCTTGATTTGGCTTTCCCCGGCACCCGCGACAACGAGATCCTCACGGACACCGCCACCACCTACTTGGGCGCGGGGTGGCTCCTCCTGGACGCCTACCGCGAGGACGGCGCCTCGTCACAGAAACTGGGCTATCTCACGCCGGAGGAGTTCGGGTACGTACTCGCCAAGCGGGCCATCGCCTTCGGTGAGGCGCCGGAGACGTGGTTCACCAGCGCGCAGGCCTACACCGCGTACACGAAGGGGCTCGCGCAGGCCCGGCGCGACGAACAGCAGCCGCCGCTGACGGCCGCGGGGTGGGCGGGCCGACGGCGGTACGCGAAGGATCGGCGGTACGCGCAGGAGCACGGCTCCGGCGGAGCGGGGGCGAGCGCGGGGGCGGGGGCCGGTGCGGGCGCGGCGCCCCGCGGCGGTGCGTACTCGTTCTCCCCCGCGCCGGGCGGGGCCGGGCCGCTGCGGGTCTCGTTCCCCTGCCCCACGTGTCAGCAGCGGATCCGGCTGCCTGCCCGGGGCAGGATGCGGGCGCGGTGCACGTTGTGCCGGACGGTGCTGGAGTGCGACACGTGAGGGTGCGCGGCAGAGCAAGCCGAGCGAAGGGCGGTTCAGCACAAGGGACTTGAGCGCAGGGACTCAGCCCTGACCCCAGTGCGCGGGGCGCGCCAGGGCCGGCGGCAGCTTCGTCCCGGCGTCGCCCTTCGCCGCGTTCACCTGCGACTGGGTCAGGAAGATGCTGCCGGTGAGGTCCGCTCCCCGCAGGTCCGCGTCCCGGAGGTCAGCGCCGATCAGATCGGCCTGGCGGAGGTCGGCGCCTCGGAGGTCGGCGGCGATGAGGTAGGCGCCGCGGAGGGTGACGCCCCGGAGATCGGCACCCTTGAGGCGGGCGCCGAACAGGTCGGCTCCCCGGCGGTCCTTCTTCTTCTGCCGGATGCCCGTGCGGACGAGTTCGCTGGTGCGCAGGAGGAGGACGTTGACGTCCTCGCGGTGCGCGGCCACGTCCGTCTCGGCCACGGCGGCGGGGGTGCCCCGGGTGAGGTGCTCGGTCTTGTCCAGCGCGCTCCGGAGCTCGGCCCGGATCGGGCGGGCCTGCGGCAGGGCGATCGCCTCGGTCAAGTACCAGAGCAGTTCGTGGAGTTGGCGCATCACCGGGAAGACGTCGAACATCTGGCGGGCCGTGTCGGGGTCCTGCCGCCAGTCGACGCCGCCGTAGGTGGACCGGGAGACCTTCTGGCCGGCGCCGAAGCAGTCGTAGACCGTGCAGCCCGAGAAGCCCTTCTGGCGCAGCTTCTGATGGATGCCGCAGCGGAAGTCCTGCTGGAGGTTGGTGCAGGGAGTGCCCGCGGCCTTGTTGACGGGGAAGTCCGAGGACTTGGAGAAGGTGAGGGCCACGCAGCAGAGCCCGAAGCAACTGCCACAGTCGGCCCGCAGATCCTGCCGGTCGTCGCCCCGGCCGTCACCGACCACGGGCAACAGCTGACGCTCACGCTCACGCTGCTCGGACATCAGGGCCTTCCTCGGGGCGCTGCGGGGCAATCGGTCGGGCGGGCGCGAAGGCCCGTTCATCCAGAGGCGGATGCGGGGCGATCAGGTGGGAGGACGGGCCGGCGGAAGGGCGAGGCCTGTCCGGCGGCGGGGTACGGAACCCCGCCGCCGGGCACACGCACTACGCCGCCCGGCGCCCCGCGCCCCCGCTGGAGCGACCGCCGCCACGCCTCGCGCGGCCACCGCCGCCACCGGCGCCACCGCCCGCGGAAGGCCTGCCGCCCGCGGAGGGCCTGCCCCCGGCAGCGGGCCTGCCGCCGCCCTGGGACTGGGACCTGGACTGGCCGCCACCCTGGCCGCCGCCGCCCTGGGAGGACTGCGACTGCCCCTGCGGGCGAGACCTGCGCTGGCCCTGGCCACCCTGGCCACCGCCGCCGCCACCGGCGGGACGCCGCCGCCCACGCTGCTGCGGCGAGGCCTGCTGCTGGGGCACGTCGATGACCACCGGCACGCCGGAGGGCTCGCGCGCACCGGTGATGCGCGACAGTTCCTCGTCCGTGGACTTCACCCGCGCCGTCCGCGGGCTGATCTCCGCGTCGGACATCAGCCGCGTCATCTCGCGCTTCTCGTCCGGCAGGACGAGCGTGACGACACTGCCCGACTCCCCGGCGCGCGCGGTGCGCCCACCGCGGTGGAGGTAGTCCTTGTGGTCGGTGGGCGGGTCGACGTTCACGACCAGGTCGAGGTCGTCGACGTGGATGCCGCGGGCCGCCACGTTCGTGGCGACGAGCGCGGTGACCTGCCCGGTCTTGAACTGGTCCAGGGTCCGGTTGCGCTGCGGCTGCGAACGGCCGCCGTGCAGCCCGGAGGCCCGTACGCCGTTGGCGAGCAGCCGCTTGGTGAAGCGGTCCACCGCGCGCTTGGTGTCCAGGAACATGATCACCCGGCCCTCTCGGGCGGCGATGCGCAGGGCCACGGCCTTCTTGTCGGTCTCGTCGGCGACGTACAGAACGTGGTGTTCCATCGTCGTGACCGCGCCCGCGGACGGGTCGACCGAGTGCACGACCGGGTCCGTCAGGAACATCCGGACCAGACGGTCGATGTTCTTGTCGAGCGTCGCCGAGAAGAGCATCGTCTGGCCGCCCTGCTCCACCTGCTTCAGGAGCGCGGTGACCTGCGGCATGAAGCCCATGTCGGCCATCTGGTCGGCTTCGTCGAGGACCGTCGTCCGCACCTGCGAGAGATCGGCGTCGCCGCGCTCGATGAGGTCCTTGAGACGGCCGGGGGTCGCCACCATGATCTCGGCGCCGCGGCGGAGCGTGCCCGCCTGCTTGGTGATGGAGAGGCCGCCGACGACCGTCGACATGCGCAGGTTCACGGACGTCGCGTACGGCGTCAGCGCGTCCGTCACCTGCTGGGCGAGCTCACGCGTGGGGACCAGGACCAGGGCGAGGGGAGAGCGCGGCTCGGCGCGGCGGCCCGCGGTGCGGGCCAGGAGCGCGAGGCCGAAGGCGAGGGTCTTGCCGGAGCCGGTACGGCCGCGGCCGAGGATGTCGCGGCCCGCGAGCGAGTTGGGGAGCGTGGCTGCCTGGATCGGGAAGGGCTCGGTCACGCCCTGCGCGGCCAGCGTCTTGAGCAGCGCCTCGGGCATGTCGAGGTCGGCGAACGCCTCGACGGCGGGCAGCGCGGGCGTGATGCTCTCGGGCAGCGCGAATTCGCCGCCGA
This sequence comes from Streptomyces sp. NPDC054047, assembly GCF_055585065.1. NCBI lineage: Bacteria > Bacillati > Actinomycetota > Actinomycetes > Kitasatosporales > Streptomycetaceae > Streptomyces > Streptomyces sp. NPDC054047. The sequence goes on from NZ_JBVJKV010000001.1 coordinate 310,402, forward strand.
CGGGCTTCGCCTTGGGGCGGCCGGGCTTCTTCGCGGCGCCCCTCGCCTGGCCGCCGGCCACCGGAGCCTTTCCGCGTGCGTTCGTGGAGCGCCCGCGGGCAGGACGTGCGGGGCGATCGGAGCGATTCATACGGAAATGCCTTCCTGGGCCTGGTGACAGCACAAGCCGGGACCCGCACCTTTCCGGTGCGGGCCCCGGCTATGAGGTTCGCGTGCTACGACGATCAGGCGGGAACGATGTTCTCCGCCTGCAGGCCCTTCTGGCCCTGCGTGACGTCGAAGGAGACCTTCTGGCCCTCGAGGAGCTCACGGAAGCCCGAGGACGCGATGTTCGAGTAGTGGGCGAAGACGTCGGGGCCGCCGCCGTCCTGCTCGATGAAGCCGAAGCCCTTTTCAGCGTTGAACCACTTAACGGTGCCAGTTGCCATGTCAATCTCCTCAACAGGGGCAGAGTAAGGAAAACCACGGAATTGTGGATTCCAAGCGCTGCAATGACCCCCATCCCGGAGAGACCGGAAAAAAACAATAATGCGCCCTCGGAGCATTCCCGTCAGGCGCACATAAAGTTCATGGGTACCAAAACTGCGACGCATAAGCCTAACACGGACGAGGGACCCGTTGTTCCAAGGTCCCCACAGGCCGCACGGGACAAGGGCGAACCCCTTACGCCACTCGCCGCGCGGCCGGGCCGGCCGCCGGGCGAGATACCTGCCGCACGCACCTTCCTCCTGCGGGGGCACCCCGCTACCTTCAACCAAACAATCGCTTGGTTGAGCGACGAGTGGCCATGGCGACCGCTACCGAGGAAGGCGGCCCAATGCGCATCACCCGAACACGTACGGCAGTCGGCGTCGCGGTGTCCACGCTCGCCCTGGGCGTCCTGCCCGCCTGGGCGGCCCACGCCGAGCCCGCCGCACCCACCGCACCCGAGCGCGGCACGGCCCGGCACGCCCCGCACCACCCCTCCCGACCCGCATCCGACGGCGTACGCCAGATCCCCCTCCAAGGCGCCGTCAACGTGCGGGACCTGGGCGGCTACCGCACCTACGACGGGCAGCGGGTCCGCTACGGCCAGGTCTTCCGCGCGGACGCCCTGGCGAAGCTCACCGACGCCGACGTCGCCACGCTCGGCGGACTCGGCCTGAAGAAGGTCGTCGACTTCCGGGTGCCCGCCGAGGTCCAGTACGACGGGCCCGACCGGCTGCCCGCCGGGCTCACCCCGACCTCCCGGCCCATCAGCGACAACGGCCTCTTCACGACGCTGATGACCGTGATCGGCTCCAGGGACCCGGTCAGGCAGGAGGAGATGCTGGGCAACGGCAAGGCGGACGCCTTCATGCGCGACGTCTACCGCACCTTCGTCACCGACGCCCCGAACCGCGCGCAGTTCACCGCGACGCTGCGCGACATCGCCCACGGCGGCAAGGCGTCGCCGCTGCTCTACCACTGCACGGCGGGCAAGGACCGCACCGGCTGGACCAGTTACTTGCTGCTGCGTGCCGTCGGCGTCCCCGAGCACACCGCCGTACGCGACTTCCTGGCGTCCAACACCTACCGGGCGGCGTACGACGCGAAGGTGCGCGAGGGCCTGAAGCAGGCCGGTCTGATGCAGAACCCGGATCTGCTGATCCCGCTCCAGGAGGTCCGCACCGGCTATCTGGAGGCCGCGCTGGCCGAGGTGAAGGGGACGTACGGGAGCCTCAACGGCTATCTGAGGAAGGGACTCGGGCTTGATACGCGGACGATTCTCGCGCTGCGGGAGCGGATGGTCGACTAGGGCGCTCGGTACGCGGGGGTCGCAGGGGCCGCGGGAGCCGCAGCGGTCAGGCGGTGGTCACGATCCCCTGCGCCCGCGCCGCCGCGAGCCAGGTCGGGAACTCCCCCACCAGTTGGTCGTACAGGCGGTCGTCCGGGACCGCGAGAGGGTCGTGCCCCGCGTGGAAGAAGCCCGCGTTGTCGACGGCGCGCTTGGCGGGAACGGCGAGTTCGTCGAGCTTGCGGAGGTAGTCGAACTGCTTGCTCTGCGCGTCGCCGAAGCCGATGAACTGCCAGAACAGCGGCAGCTTCGACGCCTTGCACAGATACCGCTCGGCGGCGAGCTTGTTGATGGGGCCGCCGTCGGTCTGGAAGACGACCAGGGCGGGCGCCGTGGAGCCGCTGTCCACGTAGTGGTCGATCACGGCGTCCATCGCCAGGTGGTAGCTGGTCTTGCCCATGCGCCCGAGCCCGGCGACGATCTCCTCGATCCTGCCGTGGTGGCGGTCGAGGGCGATCTCCGTGACGGCGTCGACGTCCGTGGAGAAGAAGACCGTGGGCACGGTGCCGTCGTCGTCGAAGTGCGCGGACAGGCCGAGCACGCGGTCGGCGAGGGCCTGGACGGTGCCGTCCTTGTAGTACGGCTTCATGGAGCCGGAGTAGTCGACGACGAGGTAGACCGCGGCGCGCTCGCCCGCAAGGCCGTGCTTGTGGAGGCTGACTCCGGCGGTCTTGTAGAGGCTCACCAGGGCGGGCGCCGCCTCCTCCACCTTGCTGAGACTGATCGCCGATCCCATGCGCCGCTCCACTCCTGTTCGTCCCGTCCGTCCCGTCCCTGCCAGACGGCCGAGGGTACGGGAGAGACCGGAGGCGTGACGTGATCTCTTACGGGCTCGAGGGCAAGGCCGTACTGATCACCGGCGCGGGCCGGGGCCAGGGGGCGGCCGAGGCGCGGCTCTTCGCGGAGGCGGGGGCGCGGGTCGTGGTCACGGACGTGCGGGAGGAGGAGGGCCGGGAGGTCGCCAAGTCCCTTGACGGCCAAGGCCTGTTCGTACGCCATGACGTCACGGACGCGGAGAGCTGGGCGTCGGCGGTCGCGGCCGGGGTGGCGGCCTTCGGGCGCCTGGACGCGCTCGTCAACAACGCCGCGCTGTGGCGGACGGCGCCCGTGGAGGACGAGACGTACGAGAACTTCGAGACCTTGATCCGGGTCAATCTGCTTGGCCCGTTCCTGGGGATCCAGGCGGTGCTGCCCGCGTTGCGGGAGGTGGGTGGCGGGTCGATCGTGAACGTCTCGTCGACGGCTGGGCTCGTGGGGATACGGGGGCATGCGGCTTACGGGTCGACGAAGTTCGGGCTGCGGGGGCTGACCCGGTCCTCCGCGCTGGACCTCGCGGGGTACGGGGTGCGGGTCAACTCCGTGCATCCCGGGGCGATCGACACTCCGATGATCTCGGCGGCGTCGGCCGGGCGGGACTGGTCCCATCTGCCGCTGGGGCGGATGGGCCGCCCCGAGGAGGTCGGGGAGCTGATTCTCTTCCTTGCGTCCGAGGCGTCCTCGTACATCACGGGGGCGGAGTTCGCGGTGGACGGGGGTTCGACGGCGGGGTGAATTGTCCCCAACCTGAATTGTCCCCAACCCCTCCCCTTCCCGAAAACCCGCTCGGCGCGGGGGCCTTGGTGACCGTCGTCACCGGCTCCGCCGAGTTCGTCCTCAAACGCCGGACGGGCTGGAAATCCAGCCCGTCCGGCGTTTGAGGACCGGGGTCTTGGACCGCCTTACCCCGCCTGCTCCTGGAACGCCGGCAGCTCGAAGATCCGCGTCTTGGCCTCGTCGTCCATCAGCTCGACCAGCGGCATGACCAGCTCCCACAGGTCCTGCTTGTCCACCTCCAGGGCGAGCGCGTCGAGGTCGGAGGCGGGCAACGCCCCCGCCTCGTCCGCCACCACCTTCCGCCCCGCCTCCGGCAAGAGACCCACCAGCGGCAAGAACTCCGCCCAGAGTCCAGTCGTCACCACCGCCCGCACCACCCCACCCAGCACCCCCGCGTCCCGCAGCGAAGGAAGCACGGCCACCGCTCTCCGTTCCTCGTCCCCCAGCAGCGCCACCAGCGGCAGCAGCGACTCCCACAGGTCCTGCTCCGCCACCGTCACCACCAGGGAGTCCAGCCGCTCCTGCGGCTGCGCGGCGGCGAGCGACGCGATGCGCCCGCGCTGCTCCCCCGTCACCATCCCGGCCACGGCCAGCGCCTCCGGCCACAGCCCCTCCCCCGACGCCGAGGCGATGACCGAGGCCAGCCGCTCCGCGCCCATCAGGTCGATGATCTGGCCGAGCCGTTCGGGCACGTCGATCGTGAAGCCGGTCCGCAGGACCGCCGCGTCGTCCACCTGCGGCAGGATGCGGGTCAGTGCGGAGTCCCGGAGGTAGCCGACGAAGCGGCCCATCGTCAGGTGGTCGCCCCGCTCGGCCAGCGCCACCGCGATCCGTACCACCAGGCCCTCGTCGAGCCGGTCGACGATGCCCTTGATCCTGCGCGGGTCGAGATGCCCGCACGACTCCGCCGTGAACGGCACCGGCAGCTTCTCGATGATGTCCGCGGCCCGGGTGGGTTCGAGCCGTCCGGCGACCCCGGCGGCGAGCCGTGGCCCGAGCGCCTTCTGCGAGATCGCGGCCGCGACCCCGGCAGGCACCAGCTTCGTCGCTGACGCGATCCGGTCCAGCATCTCGGGCGTACGGTCGAAGAGCGCCGCGACGCAGCTCTCGCGGAAACGGCGTACGTCCTCGACGGGCAGTGCCTGGAGGAAGGCGAGGTCGTCCGGCTCCACGTCGAGCAGGCGCGCGATCTTCAGGGTCTCCGCCCTGTTCCGCAGCTTGTCCATGGTCTGCTCCCCTCCCTGTCGCTATCGGAACAGAATCCGGCGTACGGGACCCCGGGCCAGCGCGGGCACCAGTTTCAGCGCCTCCTCGGCGGCCTCGTTCAGGCCCGAGGCGCGACTCTCGCGTTCCCGCTTCAGCGCGTCGGACAGGAGCGCCAGCTGCTCGGGCGCCAACTGCCCGAAGGATTTGGGTGGTTCGTCCCGCAGCTCCTTGCTCAGCCGCTCCCGCTCTTCGGTGCTCATAGGGCCTCCCATGACCAGTACGGATGCCGAGACTGGTCCCGAGACTGAGGCGAAATTGACTAATAGTCAATAGAGCCGGATCCGGAAGGCGCGCTACCGCAAAACCACCCGTAATCTTGTGCGAATGAAACGTGCAGGCCTCCTTCTTCTCGCCGTCGCCCCGCTCGCCACCGTCGCCGTCTACCTCATGGGCGGGGACTCGGACAGCGATGCCGCCGGAGCGGACCAGCGGGGGCCAAGCACCCAGCGGCCCTACGACAAGGACAAGTCGGCGGCCGAGATCAAGGCCGACGACGAGCTGATCGCGGACCTCCCCGCGGGCCTCGCGTCGCCCGCCAAGAAGGAGCTGGCCCAGCAGCTGATCGCCAGCGCGGAGAACTCCACGCTGAACTGGCGCGGGCAGTACGGCTACATCGAGGACATCGACGACGGGCACGGCTACACCGCCGGGATCATCGGCTTCTGCACCGGCACGCACGACCTGCTGACCCTCGTCGAGCGGTACACGAAGGACCACCCGGACAACGGCCTCGCCCGCTATCTGCCCGCCCTGCGCAAGGTCGACGGCAGCGACTCGCACGAAGGTCTCGACCCGGGCTTCACCAAGGCCTGGAAGGCGGAGGCCCAGGAGCCCGACTTCCGCAAGGCCCAGAACAGCGCGCGCGACCGCATCTACTTCGACCCGGCGGTGCGTCTGGCCAAGCTCGACGGGCTGGGCACGCTGGGGCAGTTCATCTACTACGACGCGATGGTCCTGCACGGCCCCGGCACCGGCCCGCGCGGCTTCTACGGCCTGCGCGAGGCGGCCCTGAAGGAGGCGAACACGCCCGCGCAGGGCGGCAAGGAGAAGGCGTACCTCGACATCTTCCTGGACATCCGCCGCGCGGCGATGAAGTCCGAGAAGGCGCACCGCGACACGACACGCGTGGACACGGCGCAGCGGCAGTTCCTCTACGACGGCAATCTGAGCCTGAAGACGCCGCTGACCTGGAAGGTGTACGGGGAGACGTTCAGGGCTCCGTAACCCTGTGACCCTGAACGCCCCCCGCAGGGCTCAGCCCTTCACCGCTCCCGCCGCCAGGCCCGAGCCGAGCTTCCGGTGCACGATCACGAAGAAGATCATCACCGGCACGGTGACCAGCGTGGAGCTGGCCATGACCGGGCCCCAGGCCGTGGAGTTCTCACCGAAGAACTGGTAGATGCCCACGGCGGCCGTGTACTTGTCGCTGCCCTTCATGAAGGTGTACGCGAAGACGAACTCGTTCCACGCCGTGATGAAGGCGAAGATCGAGGTCGCGACGAGTCCGGGCGCCACCAGCGGCAGCAGCACCGACCGGAACATCCGGAACCAGGAGGCACCGTCGATGTACGCCGCCTCCTCGACCTCCTTGGGCACGGTCTGGACGAACCCGCGCAGGGTCCAGATCGCGAAGGGGAGCGAGAGGGCGATGTAGACGATGGTCAGGCCGAGCAGCGAGTTGAGCATGTCGTAGTCCCGCATCTGGATGAAGAGCGGGATGACGAGCGCCTCCAGCGGCACCATCTGCACGATCAACACCATGATCAGTACGGAGGTGCGGAAGCGGAACTTGAAGCGGGCCACCGCGATGGCCGCGAAGAGCGAGAGCACCGCGGCGGCCAGGATCGTGCCGAAGCCGACGAGCGCCGAGTTCAGCAGGTAGGTGCCGAAGTTGCCCTTCTCGAACACGTAGGTGAAGTGCTCGAAGCTGATGTCGCTGGGCAGCACGTCCGAACCGCGGGTGACCGCCTTCGGGTCGAGTGCCGTGGAGATCATCCAGTAGACGGGGAAGAGCGTGAAGAGCAGCAGCGCGGCGACCGCCACGGGCAGGCCGAAGCGTGCGGCGGGTGTGGTGCGACGGGAGCTCACAGGTCCTCCTCCCCCTGGCGGAACAGCGTACGGATGTAGACGATCGTGATGGCGAGGAGCAGCAGCGTCAGCAGGACCGCGGCCGCCGCGCCCGTGCCGTAGTCGTTCTTGGCGAAGGCTTCGATGTACGAGAAGACGCCGAGGTTGTAGACGTCCGGATTGGAGCCGTCGCCGCCCGGCATCAGATAGATCTGGGTGAAGACCTTGAAGTCCCAGATGGTGGAGAGGATGGTCACCACGAGGAAGACCGGCTTGATCGTCGGCACCGTGATCTTCCAGAACCGCTGCCAGGCGTTCGCCCCGTCCAGCTCCCCCGCTTCGTAGAGCTCCTTGGGGATCGTCATCAGGCCCGCGAGGACGGTGATGGCGACGAAGGGGAAGCCGTGGTGGATGACGTTCAGCGTCGCGATCGCGTAGAACGGGCCGCGCTCGGTGAACCAGTTGGTGGTCTCGGGATCGATGAGCCCCATCGAGCCCGCGATCTGGCTGACCATGCCGTCCTGCGGCTGGAAGAGCCAGATCCACACGTATGTACCGGTGACGGCGGGCATCGCCCAGGCCGCGAGGATCGCGATGGAGCAGATCAGCCGCCAGGCCGGGCCCAGGCGGTTGAGCAGCAGCGCGACGAGCGTGCCCAGGGCGACGGTCAGGCCCACGCAGGCGATCGCGAAGAACGCCGTGTTGGGCAGGACCGTCTTCCACAGGAGCCCGCTGCCGAGCAGGTCGGTGTAGTGGTCGAAGCCGATGAAGGTGCCCACTCCGCCGCCGAACTTGACGGCGTAGTCCTGCATCGAGAGCTTGCCGACCTGGATCAGCGGCCAGAGCAGCAGGCCCGTGAGGACCAGGAGGGAGGGGGCGAGGAGCAGCCACGGCCGGGCGATGCCGACCAGCTTCTTCTTGCGGATGGCTGCTTCGTGTTCCGGTCGGGTGGCGGGGCGGCGGTCCGTGGTGTCTTCCTTCGGACCGCCGCCGACGAGCGTGTCTTTCACAGTGCCGACTCGCCCCTGCCTACTTGTCCTTGGCGAAGATCGCGTCCATGTCCTTGGCGGCCTTGTCCGCCGCCTCCTGGACGGAGGACTTCCCGGTCAGGATGGACTGCACCATGCCGGGGATGACCTTCGAGGCCTGGATCTCGCCGTACGCCTTGGTCTTGGGGACGGTCGCGCCGGCCTCCAGCATCTGCTTGGCGAACGGCTCGACCAGCGGGTCCTTCTTCGCCTCGATCTTCTTCAGCTCGGAGTTCTGACCCGGGAAGTAGTTGGTCTCCTCGGCCCACTTGGCCGCGAAGTCACCCGTGGTCAGCATCTTCACGAACTCCCAGGCGAGGTCCTTCTTGTCCGTGTTGAACGTGGACAGGTAGGAGCCGCCGAGGAAGGACTTGCTCATGCCGCCGGTCTGGCCGGGGATCGGCACGGCGCCGAGCTTGCCCTTGAGGTCCGGGTTGGCCTCGACGATGGCCTTCGGGGTCCAGTTGCCGTTGACGGACATCGCGACCTCGCCCTTGCCCCAGGCGTCGCCGACCTCCTTCTCCGTCCATGTGTTGACCTTGGCCGGGGAGACCTTGTCCTTGGTGGCGAGGCCCGTGTAGAACTCGATGCCCTTCACGGCTTCCGGGGAGTTGATGCCGGACTTCCACGAGCCGCCCTGCTCCGTGGCGAGTTCGCCTCCGGCGCCCCAGATGAAGGGGGTGGCGAACATTTCGGCGCCGCCCGCGACCGGGAAGGGGATCATCCCGGGCTCCTTGTCCTTCAGCGTCTTGGCCGCGGACTGGAGCTCCTTCCAGGTGGTGGGCGCCTTCAGGTCGTGCTTCTCGAAGACGTCCTTGCGGTAGACGATGCTGCGTACGCCCGCGTACCACGGCATGCCGTACTGCTTGCCGTCGAGCGTGCCCGCGTCCTGGAGGCCCTCGACGAGGTCGTCGCCGAGGCCCGACTTCTTGACCTCGTCGGTCACGTCGACGAGCGCGTCGGTCTCCGCGAACTGCGGGACCCAGGTCGTGCCGACCTCGGCCACGTCCGGGACCTGGTCCTCGCCGCCCTCGATGGCGGTGGTGAACTTCTTCTGCGCGGTGGCCCACTGCTGGTACTCGACGTGGATCTTTGCGCCGGTCTTCTTCTGGAACGCCTTCCCGGCCTCCTTGAAGAAGGGCCTGGCGTCGGGGTTTGTCCCCTCCATGATCCATACGGTCAGGGTCTTGCCCTTGCCGTCGGTCGCGCTGTCGCCGCCGTCGCTCCCGTCATCGCTGCCGCATGCCGTCGCGGTCAGTCCGAGCGTCATGGCGATACCTGCCGCGATGACCCGTCGCTTCATACCGGCCCCCTCATGGGTTCGTGCTGAATCCTGCGCCGATCCGTTCGTGGGAGCGATTGTGGTCACAGGCGCTCGGCGCGGTCTAGACCCATTCGGCTAAGCGGGGCCGAAACGTGATTTGCGTTGCAAGCAATGCGCGTTGCGCAGGATGCAACGCATGGGTACGCCTTCACGGCCCGGAAACGCCACGACGCCCGCCCAAGTCCGGTCGGGGACAAGGCGGGCGTCGCTCAGTTCCGTACGCCGTTGTACGGGACGTATCAGGGGGCGTACTAGACCATCAGTGAACGGTCCGTGGGGCGGATCGGCGACGGCAGGTCGCTCGCGCCGGTGAGGAAACGGTCCACGCCCTGCGCGGCCGAGCGGCCCTCGGCGATCGCCCAGACGATGAGCGACTGACCGCGGCCCGCGTCACCGGCGACGAAGACGCCGGGAACGTTGGTCTGGAAGTCGCCGTCGCGGGCGACGTTCCCACGCTCGTCGAGCTCCAGGGAGAACTGGTCCACCAGACCGTTCTCGCGGTCCGTACCCGTGAAGCCCATGGCGAGGGTGACCAGCTGGGCGGGGATCTTGCGCTCCGTGCCCGGCTTCGGGGTCAGCTTGCCGTCGATGAACTCGACCTCCGTGAGGTGCAGGAACTGGACGTTCCCGTCCTCGTCGCCCTCGAAGTGCGTGGTCGAGACGGCGTAGACCCGCTCGCCGCCCTCCTCGTGCGCGGAGGTCACCTTGTAGAGCATGGGGAAGGTCGGCCACGGCTGGTTGGCGCTGCGCTCCTCGCCCGGACGCGGCATGATCTCCAGCTGCGTGACCGAGGCCGCGCCCTGGCGGTGGGCGGTGCCCACGCAGTCCGCGCCGGTGTCGCCGCCGCCGATGACCACGACGTGCTTGCCCTCGGCCGTGATCGGGGGCGCCACGAAGTCGCCCTCCTGGACCTTGTTGGCGAGCGGCAGGTACTCCATGGCGAAGTGGATGCCGTTCAGCTCACGGCCCGGCACCGGCAGGTCGCGGGAGATCGTGGCGCCCGCGGCGATGACCACCGCGTCGTACCGCTTGCGCAGCTTCGCCGCGTCGATGTCGCGGCCGACCTCCACACCCGTACGGAACTTGGTACCCTCCGCGCGCATCTGCTCGATGCGGCGGTTGATGTGGCGCTTCTCCATCTTGAACTCGGGGATGCCGTAGCGCAGCAGGCCGCCGATGCGGTCCGCGCGCTCGTACACGGCGACCGTGTGACCGGCGCGGGTCAGCTGCTGGGCGGCGGCGAGACCCGCCGGGCCCGAGCCGATGACCGCGACCGTCTTGCCGGACAGGCGGTCGGGCGCCTGGGGCAGCACGTCGTTGGCGTCCCACGCCTTGTCGATGATGGAGACTTCGACGTTCTTGATGGTGACGGCCGGCTGGTTGATGCCGAGCACGCACGCCGACTCACAGGGCGCCGGGCACAGCCGCCCGGTGAACTCCGGGAAGTTGTTCGTGGCGTGCAGCCGCTCGGAGGCGGCCGACCAGTCCTCGCGGTACGCGAAGTCGTTCCACTCCGGGATCAGGTTGCCCAGCGGACAGCCCTGGTGGCAGAACGGGATGCCGCAGTCCATGCAGCGCGACGCCTGCTTCGAGATGATCGGGAGGAGGGAGCCCGGAACGTAGACCTCGTTCCAGTCCTGGACGCGCTCGCCGACCGGGCGGGTCTTCGCGACCTCGCGGCCATGGTTCAAAAAGCCCTTGGGATCAGCCATTGGTCGCCGCCTCCATCATCTTCTCGGTGATCTCGGTCTCGGAGAGACCGGCTCGCTCGGCGGCGTCCTTGGCGGCGAGCACTGCCTTGTACGTGCTGGGGATGATCCTGCTGAAGCGCTCCACGGCGGTGTCCCACTCGGCGAGCAGCTTCTCGGCGACGGTCGAGCCCGTCTCCTCCTGGTGGCGGCGCACGACGTCGTGCAGCCACTGCTTGTCGGAGTCGTCCAGGGCCTCGACGGCGCCCAGGTTGCCGGAGTTGACGTTGTCCCGGTCGAGGTCGATGACGTACGCGATGCCGCCCGACATGCCGGCCGCGAAGTTGCGGCCCGTCTCGCCGAGGACCACCGCGTGGCCACCGGTCATGTACTCGCAGCCGTGGTCGCCCACGCCCTCGGACACGACCGTCGCACCGGAGTTGCGGACGCAGAACCGCTCACCGGTACGGCCACGGAGGAACAGCTCGCCGCCGGTCGCGCCGTACGCGATGGTGTTGCCCGCGATCGTCGAGTACTCGGCGAGGTGGTCGGCGCCGCGGTCCGGGCGGACGATGATCCGGCCGCCGGAGAGGCCCTTGCCGACGTAGTCGTTGGCGTCGCCCTCCAGACGCAGGGTCACGCCGCGCGGCACGAACGCGCCGAACGACTGGCCCGCCGAGCCGGTGAAGGTGATGTCGATGGTGTCGTCGGGCAGGCCCGCGCCACCGAACTTCTTCGTCACCTCGTGGCCGAGCATGGTGCCGACCGTGCGGTTGATGTTGCGGATCGCGACCTGGGCGCGGACCGGCTGGGCGTCGGTCGCGCTGGAGGCGGAGAGCGCGTCGGCGGCGAGCTTGATCAGCTCGTTGTCGAGCGCCTTCTCCAGGCCGTGGTCCTGGGCGGCGATCTGGTGGCGCACGGCGCCGCCGGGCAGCGAGGGCACGTGGAAGAGGGGCTCCAGGTCGAGGCCCTGCGCCTTCCAGTGGTTCACGGCGCGCTCGGTGTCGAGGAGTTCGGCGTGGCCGACGGCCTCCTCGATGGTGCGGAAGCCCAGCTCGGCGAGGATCTCACGGACCTCTTCGGCGATGAACTCGAAGAAGTTGACGATGTACTCGGCCTTGCCGGAGAAGCGCTCGCGCAGCGCCGGGTTCTGCGTGGCGATGCCGACCGGGCAGGTGTCCAGGTGGCAGACGCGCATCATGACGCAGCCGGAGACGACAAGCGGCGCGGTCGCGAACCCGAACTCCTCGGCGCCCAGCAGCGCGGCGATGACGACGTCACGGCCGGTCTTGAGCTGGCCGTCGGTCTGCACCACGATGCGGTCGCGCAGACCGTTGAGCAGGAGCGTCTGCTGGGTCTCGGCGAGGCCGAGCTCCCAGGGACCGCCCGCGTGCTTGAGCGAGGTCAGCGGCGAGGCGCCCGTACCGCCGTCGTGTCCGGAGATCAGGACGACGTCCGCGTGCGCCTTGGAGACACCCGCGGCGACCGTGCCCACGCCGACCTCGGAGACCAGCTTCACGTGAATCCGCGCCTGCGGGTTCGCGTTCTTCAGGTCGTGGATCAGCTGGGCCAGGTCCTCGATGGAGTAGATGTCGTGGTGCGGCGGCGGGGAGATCAGGCCCACGCCCGGCGTCGAGTGACGCGTCTTGGCGACCCACGGGTAGACCTTGTGGCCGGGCAGCTGGCCGCCCTCGCCGGGCTTGGCGCCCTGCGCCATCTTGATCTGGATGTCGTCCGCGTTGACCAGGTACTCGGAGGTCACGCCGAAGCGGCCGGAGGCGACCTGCTTGATGGACGAGCGGCGGGCCGGGTCGTACAGGCGCTCGGCGTCCTCGCCGCCCTCACCGGTGTTGGACTTGCCGCCCAGCTGGTTCATCGCGATGGCGAGGGTCTCGTGCGCCTCGCTGGAGATCGAGCCGTACGACATGGCGCCGGTCGAGAACCGCTTGACGATGTCGGCGGCCGACTCGACCTCGTCGATGGAGATCGAGGGGCGGTCCGACTTCAGGTTGAACAGGCCGCGCAGCGTCATGAGGCGCTCGGACTGCTCGTTCACGCGGTCCGTGTACTTCTTGAAGATGTCGTAGCGGCGGTTGCGCGTGGAGTGCTGAAGGCGGAAGACCGTCTCGGGGTCGAAGAGGTGCGGCTCGCCCTCGCGGCGCCACTGGTACTCGCCGCCTATGTCGAGCGCGCGGTGCGCGGAGGCGACGCCGGAGACCGGGTACGCCTTGGCGTGCCGGGCGGCGACCTCCTGCGCGACGACGTCGATGCCGACTCCGCCGATCTTGGACGTCGTGCCGACGAAGTACTTCGCGACGAAGTTCTCCTGGAGGCCGACGGCCTCGAAGACCTGCGCGCCGCGGTAGGAGGCCACGGTCGAGATGCCCATCTTGGACATGACCTTCAGGACGCCCTTGCCGAGCGCGTAGATCAGGTTCCGGATGGCCTGCTCGGCCTCCATGCCCGGCAGGAAGGTGCCCGCACGGACGAGGTCCTCGACGGATTCCATCGCGAGGTAGGGGTTGACCGCCGCCGCGCCGTAGCCGATGAGGAGGGCCACGTGGTGGACCTCGCGGACGTCGCCCGCCTCGACGAGCAGGCCCACCTGGGTGCGCTGCTTCGTACGGATGAGGTGGTGGTGGACGGCCGCGGTGAGCAGCAGCGAGGGGATCGGCGCGTGCTCGGCGTCGGAGTGCCGGTCGGAGAGCACGATCAGGCGGGCGCCCGCCTCTATGGCGGCGTCGGCCTCGGTGCAGATCTCCTCGATGCGGGCGGCAAGGGCGTCGCCGCCGCCGCTGACGCGGTAGAGACCGGAGAGGGTCGCGGCCGTCATGCCGGGCATGTCGCCGTCGGCGTTGATGTGGATGAGCTTGGCGAGCTCGTCGTTGTCGATCACCGGGAAGGGCAGCGTGACGCTGCGACAGGTCGCGGCGGTCGGCTCCAGGATGTTGCCCTGCGGGCCCAGCGAGGAGTGCAGCGAGGTGACGAGCTCTTCACGGATGGCGTCCAGCGGCGGGTTGGTGACCTGCGCGAACAGCTGCGTGAAGTAGTCGAAGATCAGCCGCGGGCGCTCGGAGAGCGCCGCGATCGGGGTGTCCGTGCCCATGGAGCCGAGCGGCTCGCCGCCGGCCTTGGCCATCGGCGCCAGGATGATGCGCAGCTCTTCCTCGGTGTAGCCGAAGGTCTGCTGGCGGCGCGTGACGGAGGCGTGCGTGTGCACGATGTGCTCGCGCTCGGGCAGGTCGGAGAGCTCGATCTCGCCGGCTTCCAGCCACTCCTGGTACGGGTTCTCCTCGGCGAGGGCGGTCTTGATCTCGTCGTCCTCGACGATGCGGTGCTCGGCGGTGTCGACCAGGAACATCTTGCCGGGCTGGAGGCGGCCCTTGCGGACGACCTTCGCGGGGTCGATGTCCAGGACGCCGACCTCGGAGCCGAGGACGACGAGGCCGTCGTCGGTGACCCAGTAGCGGCCGGGGCGCAGACCGTTGCGGTCGAGAACGGCGCCGACCTGGGTGCCGTCGGTGAAGGTGACACAGGCCGGGCCGTCCCAGGGCTCCATCATCGTGGAGTGGTACTGGTAGAAGGCGCGGCGGGCCGGGTCCATCGAGCCGTGGTTCTCCCACGCCTCGGGAATCATCATCAGGACCGAGTGCGGAAGCGAACGTCCACCGAGGTGGAGGAGTTCGAGCACCTCGTCGAAGGACGCCGAGTCGGACGCGTCCGGCGTGCAGATCGGGAAGACGCGGTCCAGCTTGTCGGTGCTGCGCTCCCCGGCGGAGGCGAACAGGTCGGAGGCGAGCTGCGACTCGCGCGCCCGCATCCAGTTCCGGTTGCCCTTGACCGTGTTGATCTCGCCGTTGTGCGCGACGAAGCGGTAGGGGTGCGCGAGCGGCCAGCTCGGGAACGTGTTGGTGGAGAAGCGCGAGTGGACGAGCGCGACGGCCGTGGCGAAACGGCGGTCGGACAGGTCGGGGAAGAACGGCTCCAGCTGGCCGGTGGTCAGCATGCCCTTGTAGACGATGGTCCGGGCGGAGAGCGAGGGGAAGTACGTCCCGGCCTCACGCTCGGAGCGCTTGCGCAGGACGAAGGCCTTGCGGTCGAGCGCGACGCCGGAGCTCTCGCCGTCGGCCACGAAGATCTGCCGGAAGACCGGCATCGTCGAGCGGGCGGTGGCTCCGAGCAGCTCGGGGGCGACGGGAACGTCGCGCCAGCCGAGGACCGTCAGGCCCTCCTCGGAAGCGATCGTCTCGATCTGTGAGACAGCGGCATCGGTCGTACCCGCGGTGTCGACCGGCAGGAAGGCGATGCCGACGGCGTAGGAACCGGCCTCGGGAAGCGCGAAACCGGTGACCTCGCGCAGGAAGGCGTCCGGCACCTGGAGCAGGATGCCCGCGCCGTCACCGGAGTCCGGCTCGGAACCGGTGGCACCACGGTGTTCGAGATTGCGCAGTACGGTCAGCGCCTGTTCGACCAGCTCATGGCTGGCTACACCGGTGAGGGTGGCCACGAACCCGACACCACAGGCGTCGTGCTCGTTACGGGGGTCGTACATGCCCTGAGGGGCGGGGCGACCGTCCATGGGCGACCAGGCGTGCGTACGCATTGGCTCTCCCGTCGTCGTCGTGGCATAGGCAAAAAGCGAGGGACGACGTTGGCCCAGGCGAAATTTCGTGCAGGTTACATGATGGAACGCTTCTCGAAAAGCGGATAGCTCATTCCACCATGTGGACACCGCTCATAGCTGTGGAGAGCGGCAGGGAAGGGACCTATGCGGACAGATCCATGACCGAAGGGCCCGAGAGCGGCACAGGCCTCATTGCCCGCAGCGCTTACGGCTCATGCCCGGTGGTTAAGGACTCGAAACCGCCGAGTAACGGCTAGTTATGCAGGACCCCGCATAGGACTGCAAGGGTTCATCCTACGGCGGTACCGAACAAGCTGCCCAGGGCGTACGTCACACCCGCCGCCGCGCCGCCCAGCGCCAACTGCCGAAGCCCGCTGAACCACCAGGACCGCGCGGTCACCTTCGCCACCACCGCACCGCAGGCGAAGAGCCCGATCAGGGCGAGGAGCAGCGCGGGCCAGAGCGTCTGGGCGCCGAGCAGATACGGCAGCACGGGAAGCAGCGCGCCGAGCGCGAAGGCACCGAAGGAGGAGACCGCGGCGACGGTCGGCGAGGGCAGATCTCCGGGATCGATGCCCAGCTCCTCGCGCGCGTGGATCTCCAGGGCCTGCTCGGGGTCCTTGGAGAGCTGCTTGGCGACCTCGCGGGCGAGCTTCGGCTCGACGCCACGCGACTCGTACAGCTCGGCGAGCTCCTTCTCCTCGTCCGCGGGGTGCTTGCGCAACTCCCGCCGCTCCACGTCGAGTTCGGCCTCGACAAGCTCACGCTGGGAAGCGACGGAGGTGTACTCGCCGGCCGCCATGGAGAAGGCGCCCGCGGCGAGGCCGGCAAGACCCGTGATGACGATGGTCTGCTGCGAGACGGCTCCACCGGCGACACCGGTCATCAGGGCCAGATTGGACACCAGGCCGTCCATCGCGCCGAAGACGGCGGGGCGCAGCCAGCCGCCGTTCACGTCGCGGTGGGTGTGGTTGTCGCGGTGCGCTTCGTGCAGCGTCGCTTCGGTCTCGATGATCGCCATGGTGGGCCCCCTCAGTGCTTGGACGATCTCGAAAGTACGCGCGAAAAATCGCCCTCGCCAGCAAGGAAGGCCGTACTTACCTGCGCGAACGCGGGTTCCTCGAACCGGTGATCGCATGCGTCGGAGGGGTGATGTCGGCGGTCCGGATGCTCGCGTCGGGGGTGCCGCGTGGGAGGGATACAGCCACACGTCTCGGCACCATGGAGGCACAGCATGACGGGCTTGACCGGTGTGACTGAAGTGACCGGCGCGACCGGAGCGACCGGCCTGAGAGAGCGGGCGCGCGGCGCGCTCCTGGGCCTGGCGGTAGGCGACGCGCTGGGCGCGCCCGCCGAGAACATGAAGCCGTCGGAGATCCGCCGCCGTTGGGGCCGCATCACCGGGTACGTCGCCGAGCATCCCTCGGGCACGGACGACACCGAGTACGCGATCTTCTCGGGGCTCCTCCTGGCCCGGCACGGCTCGGCGCTCACCGTCGCGCACGTCGAGGCGGCCTGGCACGAGTGGATCGCCGACCTGGACGAAGGCCCCTTCCGGGGCGCGGGTTTCAGCGAGCGCGGCACGCTGGAGAACCTGCGCCGCGGCCTTGCGGCGCCCATCTCGGCGCAGCACCGGCACGCGTGGAGCGACGGCCTCGCGATGCGGGCCGCCCCCTTCGGGATCTTCGCCGCGGGCCGGCCGGCCGAAGCGGCCCGGCTCGTCGCGATCGACGGCTCGGTCAGCCACGACGGCGAGGGCATCTACGGCGGGCAGGCGGTGGCGGCGGGCGTCGCGGCCGCGATGGTCGGGGCGCAGGTGGCGTCCGTGGTGGCCGCGGCCCTCTCCGTCATCCCGATGGACTGCTGGACGTCCCGTTCGCTGCGGCGGGCGGTGGCGGTGGCCCACCGGGGCGAGCGCGCGGTGCGCTCCGCGGTGGTGATCGGCGGCTACCCCTGGACCGACCTCGCCCCCGAGGCGGTGGGGCTCGCCTTCGGCGCGTACGCGTCGGCCTCCGGCCGATTCCCTGACGCGGTGCTGACCGCGGTCAACATGGGGCGGGACGCGGACACGACTGCCGCTGTGGCCGGGGCGCTCGCCGGTGCCACCTGCGGGGCCTCGGCGATTCCACCGCCGTGGGCGGCGGCCATCGGCCCCGCGCGGGGCAGCTGCCTGCCTTCGATGCGGGGGCATCATGTGCTGGACGTGGCGGAGTTGCTCGTTCCTGGCCAGGGGGCCTCGTGACCGCCGACAAGCCTGCAGTAGACGCCCTCGCTGTGGGCAGGCGTTCCGCACGGCGGAACGGGTGGGCACAGCCCACGATGCCGGGTGCGGATACACGAGGCGCTCAGCAAATCGAGGGCCTGCTTCTGGGCCTCGCGGCGGGCGACGCCGCCGGTTGGCCCGCCGCCAGGCACCGCGCGGCACGCATGCCCGAGTGGACCCGCAGACTCACCCGCGAACTGGACACCTTCGCCGAGCAGAACGCCACCACCACCCTCCCCGTCCCCATCGCCCTCAACCAGCCCCCGGAGCCCCTCCGCCTGGGCCCCTCCGACGACGCCGAATGGGCCGTCTTCACCGCCGAATCACTGCTCCGCGCCGCGGACGGGACGCTGGACCCCCAGCTGCCCCCGGACCGCCGGGTCCGCGCGGCGCTGGACCTCGCCTGGAACTCCCTCGCCGGCAAAATCGCCGCCGCGGCGGCCCGCGCCCCCGAGGTCGAGTCCGCCGTACTCCCCCTGCGCGCCCGCATCTCCGTTCGCGCGGGCCTCGGCAACCTCGCCGCCGGTCTGCGCCCGCCCGCCACCGGCCACGACAACCCCCACTACTTCGACGACGCGGCCTGCGTACGCGCCTGCGTCCTCGCCCTGGTGCACCCGGGCGACCCCGAACAGGCCGCCGACCTCGCCGAGTTCGACGCCCGCTACACCCAGGACGGCGACGGCGTGCACGGCGCCCGCGCCATGGCCGCGGCGATCGCGGCGGCGCTGGGCGGCGCGGACGTCGACGCGACCGTGGACGCCGCTCTCGCCCAGCTCCCCGAGCACACCGAGATCGGCCGCAACGCCTGGCACGCCGTCAAGCTCGCCCGCACCCAGCCGGAGGACGGCGCCTTCGGCATCGTCCCGCTCCTGGAGCACCAGATCGTCGACCACGTCTACAGCTACGGCATCGCCGCCGCCGAGACCGTCCCGGTCGCCCTCGCCCTGGCCACCGCGGCCCGCGGCCGCATCCGCGACGCGGTGCCCGCCGCCGCCTGCCTCTCCCGCGTCGCCGACTCCGCACCCGCCCTGGCCGGCGCCCTGACCGGCACGCTCGGCACGGCCGCCGCCGTCCCCGAGGCCTGGCGCGACGCCTGCCGCACCCTCTCCGGCTGCGCGCTCCCCCGCCTCGCGGGCACCGACCTGGTGGAACTCGCCGGGCACCTGGCAGCCACGGAACCGACCACCCCGGGAGGACAATTCCGACATGACGTCACCAACGCCCCGGACCCGGCCCATCGACCCCCTCCCCACTGACCTGACCCTCCCCGAACGCATCACCGCCTGTCTGGTCGGAGCCGCCGTCGGCGACGCCCTCGGCGGTCCGGTCGAGGGCTACTCCCCCGAGCAGATCGTCGAACGGCACGGCGGTCGCGTACACGGCATCGTCGGCCCCTGGAACGGCGACCGATGGCGCACCGCCCGCCCCATCGCGCCGTACCACAAGGGCGACGGGAACGTCACCGACGACACCTTGATGACGCACGCGCTCATCCGCGTGTACGCCGCCGTCCGCGACCACTTGGACGCCTACGCGGTCGCCGACCACCTGGTCCCCGACCTCATGACGAACCCCCGCTGGATTCCGGAACTGGAGACGGAGACCATCCCGCTCCACCGCGTCTTCCTGGCCGAGAAGTGGATCGTCGCCCGCATCCACTACGGCCACGTCGACCCGCGCGAGGCGGGCACCGGCAACATCGTCAACTGCGGTGCGGCGATGTACATGGCGCCGGTCGGCCTGGTCAACGCAGCGAACCCGGCGGCCGCGTACGCCGAGGCCCTCGACGTCGCGGGTGCGCACCAGTCGTCGTACGGACGGGAGGCGGCCGCGGTCTTCGCGGCGGCGGTGGCCGCCGCGTGTGCGCCGGGCGCGACGCCGACCTCCGTGATCGACACCGCCCTCTCCCTCGCGAAGGACGGCACGCGGGCCGCGATCGAGTCGGTGGCCGAAGTCGCCGCGCACCACCGGGACTTCGAGTCGGCGCTCGTCCCCCTCCGCACCGCGGTCAGCCCCTTCGACACGGTCGGCCAGGACTACCGCGCCCCGTCCCTCGGCGCCCGCCGCCCCTCCCGCCTGCACGCCATCGAGGAACTCCCGATCGCGCTCGGCATGCTCCTGGTGAACGACGGCGACTACCGCCACACGGTCCTCGGCTCGGTCAACTACGGCCGCGACTGCGACTCCATCGCCACGATGAGCGGCGCGATCGCGGGCGCCCTGGGCTCGGTCGCACCGCCCGAGTGGTCGAAGACGGTCGCGGAGGCCAGCCGCCTGGACCTGCACGCCCCCGCGAGGACGCTCACGGAGGTCACCCAGGAGATCTTCACCCGCGACGTACGCCGCCGCCGGGCCCACGAATCGGCGTACGCGGCCCTGACGGCAACCCCATGATCCGCCTCACCTGGGTCCAGCCGGAGGACTTGATCGGCCACGAACTCCACCAGTCGGAACAGGAGGGCAAGGACGTACGCGACATCCGCTCCCGCTGGCAATCAGCAGGCGGCCACCTGGCTCCCCCCAGAGCCGGAGCCTCCCCAACGCCCCCTTCCCCCCACCTACGGGCCTTGGCGGAGCAGCTCCTGAACGAACTGTCCACACCGTTGTGGGCAGGCGTTCCGCAGGGCGATGGGGGTCCCCCCGCTCGAACGAAGTTGAGAGTGGGGGAGGGTGGGCACAACACCACCCACCGACCCGCACCCCGGAACAAGGCCCCGCGGCAGGCGGTTTCGGGAAGGGGCGGGATTGGGGAAGAGAACGCCCTACGCCACCGCCTGCACGCGGCCTGGCTAGGCCGAGCCGCAGGCTGCCTCCTGGGCAAACCGGTGGAGAAGCTCCCCCTGGCCGCCATCAGAAGCCTCGCCAAGGCCACAGGCAACTGGCCCCTCACCACGTGGTTCACGGAAAAGGGCCTCCCCCCGGAGCTCGCAGCGGCCCACCCCTGGAACAAGCGCTCCGCACAAACCTCCCTCGCCGAGAACATCAACGGCATGCCCGAGGACGACGACCTCAACTACCCCCTCCTCAACCTCCGTCTCCTCCAACGCCACGGCAGAGACTTCACCACCACGGACGTGGCGAAGCTGTGGCTGGACGAGCTCCCCGCGGCCCGCACTTTCACCGCCGAACGCATCGCCTACCGCAACCTCCTCAACGGCATCGAGCCCCCGCACACCGCCACCCACCACAACCCCTTCCGTGAATGGATCGGCGCCCTGATCCGCGCCGACGTGCACGGCTGGACCCACCCCGGCGCGCCCCGGGCCGCGGCCGACAGCGCGTACCGCGACGCGACGCTCACCCACACCGCCAACGGCGTGTACGGGGCGATGTTCGCCGCGGCCACCATCGCCGAGGCGGCGGCGGGCACCGGCGACGTCCACCACTGCCTGCGCACGGGCCTCGGCGTCGTACCGCCGGACTCCCGCCTGGCCCGAGCGATCCGCCACGCCGTCCAACTGGCCACCCGGACACCGGACTTCGACCACGTGGTGGACGACCTGCACGCTGCCTACGGTCACCATCACTGGGTACACGTCATCCCCAACGCCGCCCTCCTGTCCGCCGCCCTCACCCACGCCGAAGGCGACTTCACCGGCTCCATCACCCGCGCCGTCTCCGGCGGCTGGGACACCGACTCGAACGGCGCGACCGCGGGCTCGATCGCGGGCCTGCTCGCGGGCCACCCGGACGCGCTGCCCGACCGCTGGACGTCACCGCTCGACAACCGCATCGCCAGCTCCGTCCCGGGCTTCGACGGCATCGGCTTCGACACCCTCGCGGACCTCACCACCGAACTCGCCGCCCTCCCCGAATACGCCCAGGAGAGACCCCACCCATGACCCACATCGCCGTGCTCGGCAGCACGAACATGGACCTCGTCGCGTACGTCGCCAAGGCCCCGCAGCGCGGAGAGACCGTCACCGGGCGCGAGTTCCGTACGCTCCCCGGCGGCAAGGGCGCCAACCAGGCCGTCGCCGCGGCCCGCGCGGGCGCCGACGCCGTGTCGATGATCGGCGCGGTCGGCGCCGACGCCTTCGGCACCCAGCTCCGCGCCGCACTCGACCACTCCGGCGTCGACACCGACCTGCTGCGCACCGTCGAGAAGACCGCCACCGGCACCGCGCACATCGTGGTCGACGACGAGGGCGGCAACGCGATCGTCGTCATCCCCGGCGCCAACGGCACCCTCACCGCGCTCGCCCCCGGCGACGAGGGCCTGATCGCCTCCGCCGACACCCTCCTGCTCCAGCTGGAGATCCCCGTCGAGGGGGTGCTCGCCGCCGCGCAGGCCGCCCGCAGGCACGGCGTGCGCACCATCCTGACCCCGGCTCCCGCCCAGCCCCTGGAACCCGAACTCCTCTCCGCCGTCGACCTGCTGGTCCCGAACGAGCACGAGGCCGCCACGCTCACCGGCCTGACCGACCCGCACGCGGCCGCCCGATCTCTCCTCTCCCAGGTGCCGGAGGTCGTCGTCACGCTCGGCGCGCGCGGCAGCCTGTACGCCGCCCGGGGCGCCGAGCCGGTCCTGGTGGAGGCCCCGCACGTCACCGCCGTGGACACGACCGGGGCGGGCGACACGTTCGTCGGCACCCTCGCGGTGGCGCTCGCCGAGGGCGCTTTGGTGCCGGACGCGCTCGCGTGGGCGTCGTCGGCGGCGGCGCTCTCCGTCCAGCGTCCGGGGGCGTCGGCGTCCATGCCGTTCCGCTCCGAGATCGACACCGAGGCGAACGGAACGGCTTCATGACGGCCCCCCTCACCGGCCTGCGCGTCCTCGACCTGGCGACGCTCTTCGCGGGCCCCCTCGCCGCCACGATGCTCGGCGACTTCGGCGCCGAGGTCATCAAGGTCGAGCACCCGCGCAAGCCCGACCCGTCCCGTGGGCACGGCCCGTCGAAGGACGGCGTCGGCCTCTGGTGGAAGCTCCTGGGCCGCAACAAGCGCACGATGACGCTCGACCTCTCCACACCCGGCGGTCGCCAGACCCTCCTGCGCCTGGCCGCCACGGCGGACGTGGTCGTCGAGAACTTCCGCCCGGGGACGTTGGAGAAGTGGGACCTGGGCTGGGAGGAGCTGAGCGCGGCGAACCCCCGCCTCGTCCTGACCCGCGTCACGGGCTTCGGCCAGTTCGGCCCGTACTCCCGCCGCCCCGGCTTCGGCACCCTGGCGGAGGCCATGAGCGGCTTCGCCGCGATCACCGGCGAACCGGACGGACCGCCGACCCTGCCGCCCTTCGGCCTCGCCGACTCGATCGCGGGTCTCGCCACGGCGTACGCGGTGATGACGGCGCTGGCGGCCCGCGACCGGACGGGCAGGGGCCAGGTGGTGGACATGGCGATCATCGAGCCGATCCTCACGGTCCTGGGCCCGCAGCCGCTCTGGTACGACCAGCTGGGCCACGTCCAGCCCCGCACCGGCAACCGCTCGGCCAACAACGCGCCCCGCAACACCTACCGCACGGCGGACGGCAGTTGGGTCGCCGTCTCCACGTCGGCCCAGTCGATCGCGGAACGCGTGATGCGCCTGGTGGGCCGCCCGGAGCTGATCTCCGAGCCGTGGTTCGCGACGGGCGCGGAGCGCGCGGCCCACGCGGACGTCCTCGACGGAGCGGTCGGCGGCTGGATCGCCCTGCACACCCGCGCGGAGGTGATCGAGGCCTTCGAGAAGGCCGAGGCGGCGGTCGCCCCCATCCAGGACGTACGCGACGTGATGACGGACCCCCAGTACGCGGCCCTGGACACCGTCACCACGGTCGACGACCCGGAGCTCGGCCCGCTGCGCATGCAGAACGTCCTCTTCCGCCTCTCCGAGACCCCCGGCTCGATCGGCTGGGCCGGCCGCCCGCACGGAGCGGACACGGCGGAGGTCCTGACCGAACTGGGCCTGTCGGAACGGGAGATCGTGGGCCTGCGCGAGGAGGGCGCACTGTGAAGGACACTCCTCTGACCTGGCTGTACGCGCCCGGCGACCGGCCGTCCGTAGTGGCGAAGGCCCTGCTCGCGGGCGCCGACGTCGTCATCGTCGACCTGGAGGACGCGGTCGGCCCCGACCGCAAGGAGTACGCGCGAGCGGCCACGGCCGAGCTGCTCTCCGAGACTCCCCCGGTCCCGGTCCACGTCCGCGTGAACGCCCTGGACGGCCCGCTGGCCGATGCCGATCTCCGGGCGATCGCGCACCTGCCCGGGCTCTCCGGCCTGCGCCTGCCCAAGGTGACCTGCCCCGCCGACGTCGTCCGCGTCGCGGAGCGGTCGGCCCCGGCGGACGGCGGCGCCCCCGCCCTGCACGCCCTCATCGAGTCGGCCGTCGGCCTGGAGCACGCCTTCGCCATCGCCACCGCGCACCCGGCCCTGCACGGGCTCTCCATCGGCGAGGCGGACCTCCGCTCGGACCTGGGGGTACGTGACGACGCGGGCCTCGACTGGTCCCGTTCGCGCGTGGTGGTGGCCGCACGGGCGGCGGGTCTGGCACCACCCGCGCAGTCCGTCCACGCCGACATCCGTGACATCGCGGGCCTGACGGCGTCCTGCGCGCACGGCCGTGCCCTGGGCTTCCTGGGCCGCGCCGCGATCCACCCCCGCCAGCTCCCGGCCATCGAGCGCGCCTACCTCCCCACCCCGGAGGAGATCGACCACGCCGAGCAGATCGTCAAGGCTTCCACCACGGAGGCGGGCGCGCTGGCCCTCCCGGACGGCACGTTCGTGGACAAGGCCGTGGTGGAGGGCGCGCGGCGGGTCCTGGACCTCGCGCGGCGGTGCCCATAGCGACGGGGCCGCCGGATCGGTGATCCAGCGGCCCCGTCGACGTACGCGGCAGGGAGCGTGTCAGCCCTTCTTGGCCGACTCGGCTCCGGCGCCGTCCTTGTCCGTGCCCTTGTCCCCGGCGGCCCCGGCGTCCCCGCTGTCCGCCGAGTCCTCGGCGTCCTTGGACGGTTCGGCGTCGTCGTCCTTGGAGGAACCCTCCGAGGGCTCCTCGCCGTCGGGCACGGGCTCGACGATCTCCTCGCGCCCCGGACGCTTCTTCGCCGAGAGCACGAAGTACACGACGGCGAGCACGAACACCGCGATCGCGGTCCACACGTTGAGCCGCAGCCCCAGGACGTGGTGGGCGTCGTCCACCCGCATGTACTCGATCCAGCCGCGCCCGGCGCAGTAGGAAGCGACGTACAGGGCGAACGCCCGGCCGTGGCCCAGCTTGAAGCGGCGGTCGGCCCAGATGACCAGGAAGCCGACGCCGATGCACCAGAGCGACTCGTAGAGGAACGTCGGGTGGTACGTGCCCGGTACCCGGCCGTCCTCCGCCGACGTGATCTTCAGCGCCCACGGCAGGTCCGTGGCCTTGCCGTAGAGCTCCTGGTTGAACCAGTTGCCCCAGCGGCCGATCGCCTGGGCGAAGGCGATGCCGGGGGCGAGGGCGTCGGCCCAGGCCGGCAGCGGGATGCCGCGCCGGCGACAGCCGATCCAGGCACCGACCGCGCCGAACGCGATCGCGCCCCAGATACCGAGGCCGCCCTCCCAGATCTTGAAGGCGTCCACCCAGTCACGGCCCTCGCTGAAGTACAGCTGGTAGTCCGTGATCACGTGGTAGAGACGCCCGCCGACGAGGCCGAACGGCACGGCCCAGACGGAGATGTCGGCCACGGTGCCTGGGCGGCCCCCGCGAGCGATCCACCGCTTGTTGCCGAGCCAGACGGCGACGAAGACGCCGATGATGATGCAGAACGCGTAGCCGCGCAGCGGAATGGGTCCGAGTTCGACCACACCGCGCGACGGGCTGGGAATGAAGGCAAGGTCCATGGCAGGTCCGACGCTACCGTGCCGGGCGGTGCCCCAGGCAACCAGCCCGGCTACGTCTCCATAACAGGGGTTCATGACAGGGGTTCCCGAGAGGGCCCCGCGAGAGGCCCGATCCCAGGCTCCTAGCCCCTGTTCGCCTCCTCCACCTTCGCCTTCAGCTTCGCCGGGGTCAGCGGATTCTTCTGGTCACCGAAGATGTTCTTGCCGTCGAGGAGCACGCTCGGCGTGCCCTGCAGGCCCGCCTCCTGGAAGGCCTTGTTCGACTTCGTGGCCCAGCTGTCGTGCTTGCCGTCGTTCACGCACTTCTTGAAGGAGTCGGTGACGAGGCCGTCCACCTTGCTCGCGAGCTCGAGCAGCTTGCTGTTCTTGCTGAACGCGTCGTCCGTCTCCGCGGGCTGGTTCGTGAACAGCACGTCGTGGTACGGCGTGAACTTCCCGGCGTCCTGGGAGCAGGCCGCCGCGTTGGCCGCGCGCAGGGAGCCGCTGCCGCCCATGTTCCCGTCGATGATCGTCGCCAGGTGGTACTCGACCTTGAGCTGGCCCTTGTCGGTGAGCTCGTGGATCGTGCTGCGGTAGGTGTCCTCGAACTGCTTGCAGGCGGGGCAGCGGAAGTCCTCCCAGATGGTGAGGGTGGACTTGGCGCTGTCCTTGCCGACCGGGATCGCGAGCTGATCCTCGCCGGTCGCCCCCTTGGGGACGGACAGCGGGCCCGAGGTGTCCTTGTCGTCACCCGAGTTGGCGGCGACCAGACCCGCCACGGCGGCGAGCGCCAGGACGCCCACGACGGCGGCGCTCACGATCAACACCCTGCGCTGCTTGTCCCGCGACTTCTGCCGCTCTCGCTCTTCCGCCAGCCGGTCGCGGGCCGCGCGCTTTCCCTCACGGTTCTTGTCGCTCACACCCCGCCAACGAACCGGGGAGGCACGAGCATGCCTCCCCGGTCCCAGGTCCACCCGTACGAGTTACGCGTTGCCGCGAACTCCCTGGGCGAGGTCACTCGCGAGCGCGCGGACGGCGGCAAGGCCCGCCGCCTCGTCCTCGGCGTCCAGCATCCGCTGGACGAAGGCGGAGCCGACGATCACGCCGTCGGCGAAGCCCGCGACCTCGGCGGCCTGGCGGGCGTTGGAGACGCCGAGGCCGACGCAGACCGGCAGGTCGGTGGTGGCCTTGGTGCGCCGCACCAGTTCCTGCGCCTGCTCCCCGACGGACTCACGGGTGCCCGTGACGCCCATCAGCGACGCCGCGTAGACGAAGCCCGATCCCGCCGCCGTGATGGTGGCGAGCCGCTCGTCCTTGCTGCTCGGCGCGACCACGAAGACCGTGGCGAGGCCGTGCTTCTCGGCGTGCTCCCTCCAGAGCGCCGACTCCTGGACGGGCAGGTCGGGCAGGATGCACCCGGCGCCGCCCGCCTCGGCGAGCTCGGCGGTGAAGCGCTCGACGCCGTAGCGGTCGATCGGGTTCCAGTACGTCATGACGAGCACCGGCTTGCCGGTCGCCTCGTACGCCTCACGCACCGTGCGCATCACGTCGGCGATCTTCAGGCCCGCCTTGAGCGCGATGTCGTCGGCGGTCTGGATGACGGGACCGTCGAGGACCGGGTCGCTGTGCGGCAGACCGACCTCCACGACGTCGGCGCCGCCCTCGAAGACGGCCTTGATGGCCGCGATGCCGCCGTCCACGGTCGGGAACCCGGCCGGGAGGTAGGCGATGAGGGCGGACCGGCCCTCGGACCTGGCCGCGGCGAGAGTCTCGTCCAACAGCTGGATGTTGCCGCTCACTTGGCGTCCCCTTCGATCTCCGCGCCGGTGCCGGCCGCGTCCGCCTCGACGGCGGCGTCCGTGTCGTACAGGCCGAAGTAGCGCGCGGCCGTGTCCATGTCCTTGTCGCCGCGCCCGGACAGGTTGATGATGATCAGCCCGTCCTTGCCCAGCTCCTTGCCGACGTCGAGCGCCCCGGCGAGCGCGTGGGCGCTCTCGATGGCCGGGATGATGCCCTCGGTGCGCGACAGGAGACGCAGGGCCTGCATCGCCGCGTCGTCGGTGACCGCGCGGTACTCGCCGCGGCCGCTGTCCTTGAGGTAGGCGTGCTCGGGGCCGATGCCCGGGTAGTCGAGTCCGGCGGAGATCGAGTAGGGCTCGGTGATCTGCCCTTCCTCGTCCTGGAGGACGTACGACCTGGAGCCGTGCAGGATGCCCGGCTCGCCGGCGGTCAGCGTGGCCGCGTGCTCGCCGGTCCCGATGCCGTGGCCCGCGGGCTCGCACCCGATGAGCCGGACGTCGGCGTCCGGGATGAAGGCGTGGAAGAGGCCGATGGCGTTCGAGCCACCGCCCACGCACGCGACGGCGGCGTCGGGGAGCCGTCCCGCGCGCTCCAGGATCTGCCGCCTGGCCTCCACCCCGATGACGCGGTGGAAGTCGCGCACCATGGCGGGGAAGGGGTGCGGTCCGGCCACGGTCCCGAAGAGGTAGTGCGTGCGGTCCACGTTGGCGACCCAGTCGCGGAACGCCTCGTTGATGGCGTCCTTCAGGGTCCTGCTGCCGGACTTCACGGCGATGACCTCGGCGCCGAGCATGCGCATGCGGGCCACGTTCAGGGCCTGGCGCTCGGTGTCGATCTCGCCCATGTAGATGGTGCATTCGAGGCCGAAGAGCGCGCAGGCGGTGGCAGTGGCGACGCCGTGCTGTCCGGCGCCGGTCTCCGCGATGACGCGGGTCTTGCCCATGCGCTTGGTGAGCAGGGCCTGGCCGAGCACGTTGTTGATCTTGTGCGAGCCGGTGTGGTTCAGGTCCTCGCGCTTGAGGAAGACCCGCGCGCCACCTGCGTGTTCGGCGAACCGGGGCACTTCGGTGAGGCTGCTGGGGCGGCCGGTGTAGTTGACCAGGAGGTCGTCGAGCTCGCGGGCGAACTCGGGGTCGCTCTTGGCCTTGTCGTACTCGACGGCGACCTCGTCCACGGCGGCGACGAGGGCCTCCGGGATGAACTTGCCGCCGAACGCGCCGAAGTAGCCTTCGGCGCTGGGGATGTGACCCTCGGGGTCGGGATGGAAGTACTCGCTGGACATGCCTCTACCTCACGTGGCGTGAATGGGTGATCTGCGATGCGATCGACCCCGCCAGGGGCGCGGGGAACTGCGCGAGCAAGCCCCACCGGGGTGAGGACGGCTACGCGCCGTGAAGGGCAGACGATTCGTCCGGCCGACGCGACGCCGTGGCTGGTCGCGCAGTTCCCCGCGCCCCTGACGGGGCGCTCGGCCATCGCATCCCGTTCACCTGGCCCGGCTCATCGCCGATGACGTACCGCACCCTGCGGCCCCGCACGCGCCGCGCGGGCGCCCGGCAGCCGCGAGGGCGGCAGCCGGGTGCGAGGCGGGCGAAGGCGGTCATCGGGAGGGGTCAGCTCCGCCCGTGCCGCAGGGCCGGGTGCGCGCCCGCGGCGACCAGGTCGGAGACCGCGGACTTCGGGTCGCGGCCGGTCACCAGGGACTCGCCGACCAGCACCGCGTCGGCGCCGGCGTTGGCGAACGCGATGAGGTCGTGCGGACCGCGCACACCGGACTCGGCGATCTTGACGACGCTGTCCGGCAGCTCGGGCGCGACGCGCTCGAAGGTGGAGCGGTCGACCTTCAGGGTCTTGAGGTCGCGATTGTTGACGCCGATGACCTTCGCGCCCGCGTCCACGGCCCGCTCGGCCTCGTCCTCGTCGTGCACCTCGACGATCGGCGTGAGGCCGATCGAATGGGCGCGCTCGATGAGCGACTCCAGGGCGGGCTGCTCCAGGGCGGCCACGATCAGCAGGGCGAGGTCGGCGCCGTACGCCCGCGCCTCCCACAGCTGGTACGAGGTGACGATGAAGTCCTTGCGCAGCACCGGGATGTCGACCTTGGCCCGGACGGCCTCCAGGTCGGCGAGCGAACCGCCGAAGCGGCGCTCCTCGGTGAGCACGGAGATGACGGCGGCGCCGCCCGCCTCGTAGTCGGCGGCGAGTCCCGCGGGGTCGGCGATCGCGGCGAGCGCGCCCTTGGACGGGCTGGAGCGCTTGACCTCGCAGATGACCTTGACGCCGTCGCCGCGCAGCGCGGCGACCCCGTCCTTGGCCGCAGGAGCCTTCGCCGCGCGCTCCTTGAGCTCGTCGAGGCTGACGCGCGCCTGCCGCTCCGCGAGGTCGGCACGGACTCCGTCGATGATCTCGTCGAGCACACTCACGCGAGCGGCCCCCTTCCCAGACGGTGAAGCTTTTGTTTGAACCTCAAGCTGTCGGCTGCCTCATCAGGCATTCCGATGGTCACTGCGATGGTATCCGCAGGAGGGCGAAGGCCCCGCATCCGGTTGACGCCAGTCCCACGTCCTGGACACTCCGCACCGCTGCGGCCTGCGGTTTCGTCGTACGTCAAGGGTGCAGCCATGCCCCGAACGGCAGATTGCGCACGAGGGTGAACACGGCGATCAGCACGCCGATTCCGTACAGCTGTACGGGCCCCAACTCGATCCGCAGCCGTCGTCCGCGCGCCGCGCGGGCCGCCCAGAGGCTCCACACCACAGCGAAGACGCCGTACCCGACGACGGCGAGCGCGTTGGCGCCCAGTGCCGCGGTGAGGTCGCCGTGGACGAAGGCGTGGGCGCTGCGCAGTCCGCCGCAGCCGGGGCAGAACACGCCGGTGAGCTGGAGCAGCGGACAGGTGGGGTAGTGCCCCGGCTCGTTCGGGTCGACCGTCCCGACGTAGGCGAAGGCGGCGATCACCGAGCCGAGCACGCCGACGGGCACGGCCAGCCTGCGCAGTGCGGTGCCGGCGGGTGGTGCCGCGCTCCCGGGTTCAGCGTTCACCCGATGCATTCTGCCCTTCGGCGGTGGCCCGTGCCCGGCAGGGAAACGCGAAAAAGGAGGCCGCCCCGGCGCCTGCCGGGACCGCCTCCCACGTGCGTCGGTGGAGCTCAGCCCTCGGAGTGCGCGAGCTGACCCTGCGGCTGCCGCTGGCGCTTCGCCTGGCCGAGGCCCGCGGCGCGCATGACCATGCCCACGACGCCACCGGCGGCGACGATGACCATGCCGGCCCAGAAGCCCAGCGGGTTGGCCATCACCATGAAGGCACCCGATACGCAGAAACCGATGAAGGCGATGATGACACCGGTCCAGGCGGCCGGGGTGTGTCCGTGGCTCGTGCCCGCCATGACTTGCTCCTCGTTGCTGTATGCGTGGTGGTGATGCGTGGGGTGAGCCGAACGCTCACCGCTCCATTGTCCCGTACTCGCGCGCGTGCCGTGAGCGCGGGGTCATGCCTCGCGCGTCGGGTCCTCGCCGCGGTCCAGGGCCTTCCACAGGTCCTCGGGCCGGTTGGGGTCGACCGTGGGCGGCGCCTTGCGCGGACGCGGCGCGCCGTCGCGTTCGTAGCGTCCCGACATCGCGGGCCAGGACCTGCCGTACGTGAGGGCGAGCAGTCCGGCGATCAGGAGCAGCACGCCCGCGCCGGCCGCGGCGTAGGGCCAGGCCGTGTGGCTGAGATCACCGATCGTGGCGGCGGTGTCGCCGGAGGCCTCGGCGGCCTTCTCGTCGAGCGCGCCGCTGTCGTTCGCGGCGAGCAGGGCGGCGGCCACGGTGCCCGCGCCGCTCAGCGCGAGCAGCAGCGAGACCAGCGTCCGGCCGGCCTTGCGGACGGCGAAGACGGCGACGAGCGCGGCGAGCCCCACTATCGCCAGGGCCGCGGGCACGCCCGTGACATCGCTGCCCGTGGCGCTCAGCGGCAGGTCGCCGCCGGCCACCGAAGCGGTGCCGTTGGCCCACGTCTGGCGGGACGCGAGCAGGGCGAGGGCCGCGCCGACTGCGCCGAACAGCAGGGCCACGGCGATGCTGCGTCGGCCGCTGCGCTGGGCCCGGGTCTCGGGCTCTGCGTCGGGCTCGGCGGCGTCGGCGGCCTGGGTGCGGGGCGGTGGTACAGCAGAAGTCACGCCTCCACTATCCCTCACGTCCGTCGGGGCGCCGCAGCCGGTTGGCCGTGTGGACGGCCCGCAGGACCGCCGCCGCCTTGTTGCGGCACTCGGTGTCCTCGGCGACGGGATCGGAGTCGGCAACGACCCCGGCTCCGGCCTGGACGTATGCCGTGCCCTTGCGCAGGAGCGCGGTGCGGATGGCGATGGCGGTGTCGGAGTCGCCGGCGAAGTCGAGATATCCGACACAGCCGCCGTACAGGCCGCGCCGGGAGGGTTCGAGCTCGTCGATGATCTGCATCGCGCGGGGCTTGGGGGCGCCGGAGAGGGTGCCCGCGGGGAAGCAGGCGGTGAGCACGTCGAAGGCGGTGCGTCCCTCGGCGACCCGTCCCGTGACGGTCGACACGATGTGCATGACGTGCGAGTACCGCTCGATGGACATGAAGTCGACGACCTCGACGGAGCCCGGCTCGCAGACGCGCCCCAGGTCGTTGCGGCCCAGGTCGACCAGCATCAGGTGCTCGGCCCGCTCCTTGGGGTCGGCGAGCAGCTCGTCGGCGAGCGCCTGGTCCTCCTGCGGGGTCGCGCCGCGCGGCCGGGTGCCCGCGATGGGGTGCACCATGGCGCGCCCGTCCTCGACCTTGACGAGGGCCTCGGGCGACGAGCCGACGACGTCGAACCCGTCGAAGCGGAAGAGGTACATGTACGGCGAGGGGTTGGTGGCCCGCAGCACGCGGTAGACGTCCAACGCGCTGGCGTCACAAGGGGTTTCGAAGCGCTGCGAGGGCACGACCTGGAAGGCCTCGCCCGCGCGGATGCGCTCCTTGATGTCCTCGACGGCCTCTTGGTACTGCTCGCCGCCCCACAGCGCGGTGTACGCCGGGAGCTCGGACGGCGGGAGGGCGGCCGGGGGCTGCGAGACGGCCCGCGACAGGTCGGCCTCCATGGCGTCGAGCCGGGCCACCGCGTCGGCGTACGCCTCGTCGACGCCCGTCTGAAGGTCGTTGTGGTTGATCGCGTTGGCGAGCAGGAGCACCGAGCCGTCCCAGTGGTCGAGTACGGCGAGATCGCTGGTGAGCAGCATGGTCAGCTCGGGCAGCTGGAGGTCGTCGCGCTCACCGGGGCCGATCTTCTCCAGGCGCCGCACGATGTCGTAGCCGAGGTATCCGACCATCCCGCCGGTGAAGGGCGGCATCCCGGACGCCAGGTCGCGCGGTGTGTGCAGGGCCTCGACGGTGGCACGCAGGGCGTCGAGCGGGTCACCGGAAGTGGGGACGCCGACGGGCGGGGTGCCCAGCCAGTGGGCGTCGCCGTCGCGGGTGGTCAGGGTGGCGGCGCTGCGGACGCCTACGAAGGAGTAGCGAGACCAAGAGCGGCCGTTCTCCGCGGACTCCAGGAGGAACGTGCCGGTCCGCTCTGCGGCCAGCTTGCGGTAGAGCCCGACCGGAGTGTCGCCGTCCGCGAGGAGCCTGCGGCTGACGGGGATCACTCGGCGGTCGCTCGCGAGCTTGCGGAAGGTCTCGAGATCCATGGGAGGAGCTTACGGCCGTGCGGGTGGCCGCCGGTGTTTCTGGCCGACAGGTGGAACACCGGCCACTAGAACGGGACGATGACCAACCGCCGTACGCTGCCCGCCCTCGCCCTCCTCCTCGCGTCGACCGCGTTCGCGGCCGCCGCACCCGAGCCCGTGGTGTGGCCCGCCCCCAAGGACGTACCCGAGAGGGTGCGGGCCGCGGGCCTGACGATGCTCGACTCCGAGGCGATGGACATGCACATCCACACCACCCTGAAGGTGTTCTCCGGCCGCAGTCCCGTCACGGTCCCCGCGGACATCGGCATCGACCGCTCGGGCCCCAGGCCCCGCTACAGCCCGCTGCACACGCACGACACGACGGGCACCCTGCACGTGGAGTCGGAGGAGTGGCGGGACTTCACCCTGGGTCAGTTCATGACCGAGTGGGGCGTGAGCGGCGTACGGGAGAAGTGCCGCGCCGATGTCGCCGGGCGCGCCTGGGCCGGCGATCCGTCCCGCATCGTGCTGCGGGACGGCGAGACGATCACTCTCCGATGCCGGTGAAGGACACCGTGAGGGAGTCGGAGTCGAAGCACGTGCGGGTGCCCGTGTGACAGGCGGCGCCGATCTGGTCGACCTGGACCAGGACGGTGTCCGCGTCGCAGTCCAGGGCCACGGACTTCACGTACTGGAAGTGCCCGGACGTGTCGCCCTTGACCCAGTACTCCTGGCGGCTGCGCGACCAGTACGTGCAGCGGCCCGTGGTGAGCGTGCGGTGCAGCGCCTCGTCGTCCATCCAGCCGAGCATCAGCACCTCGCCGGTGTCGTACTGCTGGGCGACGGCGGGGACGAGTCCGTCCGCGCCGCGCTTGAGGCGGGCGGCGATCTCGGGGTCGAGGCTGCTGGGCGGGGGCGTGGCGGTCATGGACCCATTGTGCCGCGCCCTCGGGGCCCCGCCGGGCCACGTCCACTGGGCGGACCCCGTACCGAGTCGTAGGCTGGGTGGCATGTCGACCCATGCCAAGCGTGAACGACTTCTCCTCGCCGACCTGTTGGAGGCCGAGGGTCCCGATGCCCCCACCCTCTGTGAGGGCTGGAACACCCGTGATCTCGCGGCCCATGTGGTGGTCCGCGAGCGCCGCGCGGACGCCGCGGGCGGGCTGGTGATCAAACAGCTGGCCTCGCGTCTCGAACGGGTGCAGGCGGAGTTCGCCGCGAAGCCCTACGAGGAACTGATCCAACTGATCAGGACGGGGCCGCCGCGCTTCTCCCCCTTCTCCCTCAAGCAGATCGACGAGGCGTCGAACGCCGTCGAGTTCTACGTACACACCGAGGACGTGCGCCGCGCCCGGCCCGGCTGGACGCCGCGCGAGCTCGACCCGGTCTTCGCGGACGCCCTGTGGTCCCGCCTGGAGAAGATGGCCCGCCTGGTGGGCCGCAAGGCTCCGGTGGGCGTGGTCCTGCGGCGCCCGGACGGCCAGACGGCGGTGGCGCACCGCGGCACTCCCGTGGTGACGGTGACCGGAGAGCCGTCCGAGCTGCTGATGTTCGTGCACGGACGGCAGGACGCGGCCGACGTCGAGCTGGACGGGGACAAGGACGCGATCGCCCGACTGCACGAGACGAAGCAACTGGGCATCTGATGATCAAGATCGCCATGACCGGCGTGTACGTCGACGACGTGGCCAGAGCCCACGCCTTCTACACGGACGTACTCGGCTTCGAGACCCGCCACCACGTGGACATGGTGGGCGGGCAGGTGTTCGTCACCGTGGGGGCGGCGGGCGGTCAGGGCGATGTGGAACTGCTCCTCGAACCGGGCGAGGGCCCCATCGCGGAGCCCTACCGCAAGGCGCTGCACGAGGCGGGAATCCCGTGCATCGTCTTCGGGGTCGACGACGTACGGGCCGAGCACGAGCGGCTGCGGGGCCTCGGGGTGCGGTTCGCCCAGGGGCCGGAGGAGCAGGGGCCGGTGATCACCGCGGTGCTTGACGACACGGTGGGGAATCTGGTGCAGCTGATGGAGACCAAGGCGTAGGCCTCCCCCGGCTCCGTTGCCCGGCCGTGTGTCATGGCCGGGGCGGGGCGGTCACGGCCGGGGTGGTCGGCAGCTCGGCCGCACGAAGCCCTCGCGAGCCCAGCCCGTAGAGACCGGCGAGCGCGCAGGTCGCCGCGCTGGCGGTGAACACGGGGGCCGTCCCCCAGACGCCCACGGCCCATCCCGTCAGGGGGTACGTCAGCGGCGCCACGCCCAGGCTGACGAGGCCGGCGACCGCGGTGACCCGGCCGATGTACGCGGGGTCCGACTCGGTCTGCACCAGCGCCGAGGACAGGGCACCGGTGAGTCCCACCAGGAGACCGACCAGGAGCGCCACCCCGGCCGCGACCGGCAGGCTCGGCAGATAAGCCACGGCGGCGATCCCCGCGGCCCCCACGGCACACGTCCCGGACAGCACGAGGCCCGCCCGCGGCAGCCTCCCCCGCACGGTCAGCAGCAGCGCCGACACCCCTGCCCCCAGGCCGAACCCGGCGAGCACCACGCCCATCCCCGACGCACCCCAGCCGCGCTCGTCGGCCAGCATGGTGAGCCCGATGTTCAGGGGTCCGACGAAGCCGAGATCCCCCAGGGCGACGACCACCATCAGCGGGGCCAGGACGCGGTGGCGTCGGATGTACCGGAGCCCGTCGCCCAGTTCGCTCCACGCGGTCCTGCCGCCCTGCGCCGTCTCCTCTGCGGGCAGCTCGGCCATGCGGACGGACACCAGCAGCGGCAGCGACACCGCGAAGAGCAGCCCGGCGACGCCGAAGGCCGTGGCCGCCCCGCCGAGTGCCACGCCGAGGCCGCCGAGCGGCGCCCCCACCACGTTGGCGAGCCGGATCACCAGGCCCCGCATGCCCTGCACGCGCGCCAGCTGGTGCCGCACGGTGATGCGTGCGGGCAGCGCGCCCACGGCAGGCATGAACAGCGCGTCGACCACACCGAAGACGAACCCGAGCGCGACGAGCAGCCACACCCCGGGGCTCGTCCCGATGAGCGCCCCCGCCACCGCGAACACCGCGACGCACCGGACCGCGTCGCTGCCGATGACGACCTTGCGCGGCCCGAACCGGTCGGCGACGACCCCGCCGCCCAGCATCAGGAGCGCACGCGGCACGGCGCTGACGGCCATGACCACGCCCGCCTGCGCAGGGCTTCCGGACTGGAGGGCGGCCCAGGAGAGCGCGAGGTAGTAGACGTTGTCGCCAACCGCGGACGCGCTGTACGCGCCGAGCCAGCGCAGGACGTTGGCGTCCCGGTACGCGGGCTTCTCGGGGGCGGGGACGGGAGCCGTACGTATGCCGGTGGTGGTCATGGCGCCGCCCTCTCAGATCCGGAACGGGAAACTGGCCAGATGCACCGCGACGTTCTCGCGCCCCTCGGTGTCGCCCGCCGCCTCGGCGGCCTTGCCCTGCTCCTCGTACGTCTTGACCAGGGCGTGGATCTCGGCGTTGAGCCGGGTGAGTTCGGCGGGGTTGAGGCGGGCGAGGAAGTCCGACTGGTCCGCCGCCGTGCGCCACTCGGCGCCCCAGGCCGCCTGCTGGTCCAGATAGGTGTTGTACTGCTCCTCCCGCTGGGCGATCAGAGCGCGGACGACGGCCGTGTGCGTGGCCGCCCCCTCCGGCGTGTCCTTGAAGTCCTCGTGCCGGAAGCTCAGGGTGTCCTGCGCCGCCTGCCACCATCGCTCCCGCGCGTCCCCGCTCTGCACCTCCGCCTCCACGATCAGGCCGTGCTCCGCCAGCTTGCGGAGGTGGTAGCTGACCAGTGAGACGGCCTCGTCGACCTGCGAGGCGAGTTGGGACGCGGTCGACGGGCCCGCCACCCGCAGCGTGCCGTAGACCTTCAGACGCAGCGGATGCCCGAAGGCCTTGAGCGTGCCGACGTCGGTGATGCGGCGGGACTCTTCACGCTTGGGCTTGGGATTGGGCTCGGGCTGCTTGTCGTTCATGGCTTCACCGTAGATAGAAAAGAAAACTTGCGCAATATAAATTGCGCAAGTTTCCCTTCCTATCTGGGCGACGCAAAGCCCTGGCCACCCAGTGACCAGGGCTTGTGCGAGGAACCGCTCAGCGGACCGGGTTGCCCGCCTCCCGCAGGGCGTCCTTCACCTCGCCGATCCGCAGATCACCGAAGTGGAAGACCGACGCGGCGAGCACCGCGTCCGCGCCCGCCGCGATCGCGGGCGGGAAGTGTTCCAGGCGGCCCGCGCCGCCGGACGCGATCACCGGGACGGTGACGTGACGGCGTACCGCCGCGATCATCTCGATGTCGTAGCCGTCCTTCGTGCCGTCCGCGTCCATCGAGTTGAGCAAGATCTCGCCCGCGCCCAACTCGGCGGCCTGGTGCGCCCATTCGACGGCGTCGATCCCAGCGGACTTGCGGCCGCCGTGGGTGGTGACCTCGAAGCTCCCGGACGGAGTGCGCCTCGCGTCCACCGAGAGGACGAGCACCTGGCGCCCGAAACGCTCCGCGATCTCGCGGATCAGCTCCGGGCGGGCGATGGCGGCCGTGTTCACGCCCACCTTGTCCGCGCCCGCGCGCAGCAGCTTGTCGACGTCCTCGGCGGTGCGGACGCCGCCGCCCACCGTGAGCGGGATGAAGACCTGCTCGGCGGTGCGGCGGACCACGTCGTACGTCGTCTCGCGGTTGCCGGAGGACGCGGTGATGTCCAGGAAGGTGAGCTCGTCGGCGCCCTCGGCGTCGTACACCTTGGCCATCTCGACGGGGTCGCCCGCGTCGCGCAGGTTCTGGAAGTTGACGCCCTTGACGACGCGGCCGTTGTCCACGTCCAGGCAGGGGATCACGCGTACGGAGAGGGTCATGCCGTCACCCCTGCCCGCGGGCCGTACGCCTCGACCTCGACCTCGACGACCAGGCTCGGGTCGATGAAGCCGGAGACGATGAGCATCGACGCGGCGGGGCGGACGTCGTCGAAGAGCTCCTTGTGGGCCCGGCCCACCTCCTCCACGTCCCGCGCGTGCGTCAGGTACATACGGGTGCGTACGACGTGCTCGCGGCCCAGGCCCAGCTTCTTCAGCGCCTCGATGGCCACGTGGAAGGCGTTGGCCGCCTGCTCGTAGGGGGTTCCGGCGTCTATCACGCCGTCCACCACCGACGTGCAGCCCGACACCAGGACAAGGCCGTTGGGCAGCTCGACGGCGCGGGAGTAGCCGATCGCCTCCTCCCACGGTCCGCCCGAGCTCACCCTGCGGACGACGTCACTCATGACGACGCCACCGCCGCGAGGGCCTCTTCGAGCGTGAAGGCCTTCGCGTACAGCGCCTTGCCGACGATGGCGCCCTCGACGCCCTGCGGGACGAGCTCGGCGATCGCGCGCAGGTCGTCCAGGGACGAGACGCCGCCGGAGGCCACCACCGGGCGGTCCGTGGCCGCGCAGACGTTGCGCAGGAGCTCCAGGTTCGGGCCCTGGAGCGTGCCGTCCTTGGCGATGTCGGTGACGACGTAGCGGGCGCAGCCCTCGGAGTCGAGGCGCTCAAGGGTTTCGTAGAGGTCGCCGCCGTCGCGGGTCCAGCCGCGGCCGCGCAGGGTCGTGCCGCGCACGTCCAGGCCCACCGCGATCTTGTCGCCGTGCTCGGCGATGACCTTGGCGACCCACTCCGGGGTCTCCAGGGCGGCGGTGCCCAGGTTCACGCGGGTGCAGCCGGTGGCCAGGGCCGCGGCGAGCGTGTCGTCGTCGCGGATGCCGCCGGACAGCTCGACCTTGATGTCCATGGCGCCCGCTACCTCGGCGATCAGCGCGCGGTTGTCGCCGGTGCCGAACGCGGCGTCCAGGTCGACCAGGTGCAGCCACTCGGCGCCCGACCGCTGCCAGGAGAGGGCGGCCTCCAGCGGGGAGCCGTAGGAGGTCTCCGATCCGGACTCGCCGTGGACGAGGCGCACGGCCTGGCCGTCGCGGACGTCGACGGCGGGAAGGAGTTCGAGCTTGCTCACAGAGATCCCTGACATTCCTAGAGGGTTCCGATCCAGTTGGTGAGGAGCTGGGCGCCGGCGTCGCCGGACTTCTCGGGGTGGAACTGCGTGGCCCACAGCGCGCCGTTCTCGACGGCGGCCACGAAGGGCTCGCCGTGCGTGGTCCAGGCGACCTTCGGGGCGCGGAAGGCGGGGTTGCCCGCCTCGAAGTCCCAGTGGTGCACGGCGTACGAGTGCACGAAGTAGTAGCGGGCGTCGGCGTCCAGGCCCGCGAACAGCTGCGAGCCCTCGGGCGCCTGGACCGTGTTCCAGCCCATGTGCGGGACGATGTCGGCCTTGAGCGGCTCGACGGTGCCGGGCCACTCGTCGAGGCCCTCGGCCTCCACATCGTGCTCGATGCCGCGCGCGAAGAGGATCTGCATGCCCACGCAGATGCCCATCACGGGGCGGCCGCCCGCGAGCCTGCGGCCCACGATCCAGTCGCCGCGCGCCTCCTTGAGCCCCTGCATGCAGGCGGCGAAGGCGCCGACACCGGGGACGAGGAGACCGTCGGCGTTCATGGCCGTGTCGTAGTCACGGGTTATCTCGACCTCCGCGCCCGCGCGCGCGAGGGCGCGCTCGGCGGAACGGACGTTCCCGAAGCCGTAGTCGAAGACGACGACCTTCTTGGGAGCGGTCATACGTGGATCAGCTCCCCTCAGTTCCAGTAGTCGAGCCGCATGACGCCCGCGACGATGCACATGGCCGCGCCGATGGAGAGCAGCGTGATCAGGCTCTTGGGCATCCCCTGCTTGACGAAGGAGATGATGCCGCCGACCAGGAAGAGACCGACGACGATCAGGATGGTGTTGAGACCGGTCATGGCTTTACAGCGCGCCCTTCGTGGAGGGGAGGATCCCGGCGGCACGCGGGTCGCGCTCGGACGCGTAGCGCAGCGCGCGGGCGAGGGCCTTGAACTGGCACTCCACGATGTGGTGGGCGTTGCGGCCGTAGGGCACGTGCACGTGCAGGGCGATCTGGGCCTGCGCGACGAAGGACTCCAGGATGTGCCGGGTCATCGTCGTGTCGTACGTGCCGATCATCGGCGCCATGGTCTCGGGCTCGGTGTGCACGAGGTAGGGGCGGCCGCTGAGGTCGACGGTCACCTGGGCGAGCGACTCGTCCAGCGGGACCGTGCAGTTGCCGAAGCGGTAGATGCCCACCTTGTCGCCGAGCGCCTGCTTGAAGGCGGCGCCCAGGGCGAGGGCGGTGTCCTCGATGGTGTGGTGCGTGTCGATGTGCAGGTCGCCCTCGGTCTTGACCGTGAGGTCGAAGAGGCCGTGGCGGCCGAGCTGGTCGAGCATGTGGTCGTAGAAGCCGACACCCGTCGACACCTCGACCTTGCCGGTGCCGTCGAGATCGATCTCGACGAGGACCGACGTCTCCTTGGTGGTGCGTTCGACCCGTCCAACGCGGCTCATGCCTGCTGCTCCTTCTTCAGTTCGCGTACCGCATCGAGGAACGCGTCGTTCTCTTCGGGGGTTCCTGCGCTGACGCGCAGCCAGCCCGGTACTCCGTTGTCCCGGACCAGGACGCCCCGGTCGAGGATCCGCTGCCAGACCGTGTGGGAATCTTCGAATCGCCCGAACTGCACGAAGTTGGCGTCGGAGTCGGTCACTTCATAGCCGATCGCACGCAGCTCGCCCACCAGGCGGTCGCGCTCCCGCTTCAGCTGCTCGACGTACTTCAGGAGCGTGTCGGTGTGCTCCAGGGCGGCGAGCGCGGTGGCCTGCGTGACGGCCGACAGGTGGTACGGCAGGCGTACGAGCTGTACGGCGTCGACGACCGCCGGGTCGGCCGCGAGGTAGCCCAGGCGCAGCCCGGCCGCTCCGAAGGCCTTCGACATGGTGCGGGAGATCACGAGGTTCGGCCGTCCCGCGAGCAGCGGGAGCAGCGAGTCGCCGTGGCTGAACTCGACGTACGCCTCGTCCACGACCACCATCGACGGCTTGGCGGCCTGCGCGGCTTCGTAGAGCGCGAGGACCGTGTCGCCGGAGACGGCGTTGCCCGTGGGGTTGTTGGGCGTGGTGATGAAGACGACGTCGGGCCGGTTCTCGGCGATGGTCCTCGTCGCCGCCTCGACGTCGATCGTGAAGTCGTCGCCGCGGGGGCCGGAGATCCAGCCCGTGCCGGTGCCGCGCGCGATGAGCCCGTGCATCGAGTACGAGGGCTCGAAGCCGATGGCGGTGCGGCCGGGCCCCCCGAAGGTCTGCAGGAGCTGCTGGATGACTTCGTTCGAGCCGTTGGCCGCCCAGACGTTCGCCAGGGTGACCTCGTGGCCGCCGGTGTCCGTGAGGTAGCGCGCGAGCTCGGTGCGCAGCTCGACCGCGTCGCGGTCGGGGTAGCGGTTGAGGTCGCGGGCCGCATCGCGGACGCGCTCGGCGATGCGCTCGACGAGGGCGTCGGGGAGCGGGTAGGGGTTCTCGTTCGTGTTCAGTCGTACGGGTACGTCGAGCTGGGGCGCGCCGTAGGGGGACTTGCCGCGCAGCTCGTCGCGTACCGGAAGGTCGTCGATGTGGGTCACTTGGTCTCCGGCACCTTCCATCCGAACCGGGCCTTGATCGCCGCGCC
Organism: Streptomyces sp. NPDC054047; assembly: GCF_055585065.1. Lineage (NCBI taxonomy): Bacteria > Bacillati > Actinomycetota > Actinomycetes > Kitasatosporales > Streptomycetaceae > Streptomyces > Streptomyces sp. NPDC054047. The sequence goes on from NZ_JBVJKV010000001.1 coordinate 351,873, forward strand.
GTGCGCCGGCAGGTCCTCGGCCTCGGCGAGCGTCACCACGTGGCGGGCCACGTCGGCGAGCGCGTCACGCGTGTAGTCGACGATGTGGATGCCGCGCAGGAAGGACTGGACGCTGAGCCCCGAGGAGTGGCAGGCGCAGCCGCCCGTCGGCAGGACGTGGTTGGACCCGGCGCAGTAGTCGCCGAGCGAGACGGGCGCCCACGGTCCGACGAAGATCGCGCCCGCGTTCGTCACGCGCTCCGCGACGGCGGCGGCGTCCGCGGTCTGGATCTCCAGGTGCTCGGCGCCGTACGCGTTCACGACGCGCAGGCCCTCCTCCAGGCCGTCGACCAGGACGATCGCGGACTGCCTGCCCTCCAGGGCGGGGACGATCCGGTCCTCGACGTGCTTGGTCGCCGCGACCTGCGGCTCCAGCTCCTTGGCGACCGCGTCGGCCAGGGCCACGGAGTCGGTGACCAGGACGGCTGCCGCGAGCGGGTCGTGCTCGGCCTGGCTGATCAGGTCGGACGCCACGTGCACGGCGTCGGCCGTGTCGTCGGCGAGGACCGCGATCTCGGTCGGGCCCGCCTCGGTGTCGATGCCGATGCGTCCGGTGAAGTAGCGCTTGGCGGCGGCGACCCAGATGTTGCCGGGTCCGGTGACCATGTCGGCGGGTGCGCAGGTCTCGGTGCCGTACGCGAACATGGCGACGGCCTGGGCGCCGCCCACGGCGTACACCTCGTCGATGCCCAGGAGCGCGCAGGCGGCGAGGATCGTCGGGTGCGGGAGGCCGCCGAAGTCCTTCTGCGGCGGGGACGCGAGCGCCATCGACTCGACGCCCGCCTCCTGCGCCGGGACGGCGTTCATGATCACGGAGGACGGGTACACGGAGCGGCCGCCCGGGGCGTACAGCCCCACGCGCTCGACCGGGACCCACTTCTCGGTGACCGTGCCGCCGGGCACGACCTGCGTGGTGTGCGGGGCGCGGCGCTGCTCGCGGTGGACGATGCGGGCCCGCCGGATCGACTCCTCGAGCGCCTCGCGCACGAGTGGGTCGAGGCCGGTCAGGGCCTCGGCGATGGCGCTCGCGGGGACGCGGATCCGCGTCAGGACCACCCCGTCGAACCTCTCCGCGTAGTCGATCAGCGCCGCGTCGCCACGATGATGCACGTCCTCGCAGATGGGCCGCACCTTCTCCAGGGCGGCCGCGACGTCGAAGTCGGCACGGGGCAGCAGGGCGCGCAGGGCGGGGCCCTCGGGGAGGGCGTCGCCGCGCAGATCGATTCGGGAGATCACAGGGCCAATTCTCGCAGACCCTGATTGCGGGTCGAACGCCGTATCACTGGCTGATATAGATCCCGGAAGACACCGTTCACCACTAGCGTTCAGGCCGTCACGGAACGGGCATGAAACAGGTGTACGAGACACGGGCGCATCGCGGCACGGGATCGCAGTACGGGGAGGACAACAGCAGTGGTCGACGACACCGGCATCGGGGACCCGCCGGACGGACTGACTGCCGCCGAGATCGGCATGTGGCAGGCCTTCCGCAACGGCAGCGTCTACGACCTCCGGTCGGGGGACGCGATGGCGGACGATCCGCACGGCGGCCACCCCTGGGGTCCCGAGCGCAGCGTGCGCGCCCGCATCGTGTGCTGGCTGCTGCTCGAAGGGCCGCCCGCGCTCTCCGGCCGGGTCTCGTCGCTGAAGCTCTCGGGCCTCCAGATCACGGACGTGCTCGATCTCGCGGGCGGCGAGATCCTGCCCTACGCCGAGCTGAAGCACTGCCGCTTCGAGAAGGAAGTCCTCGTCCCCGAGGCCAAGTTCACCACCCTGCGCCTGGTCAACTGCTCGATCCCGCGCGTGGAGGCGGCCCGCGTGCACACGGAGGGCGACCTGCATCTGCCGCGCTGCCGGATCCACAACGGCATGCGGCTCACGGACGCCCAGATCGGCACCGACCTGCTGATCAACCAGGCCGTGATCTACCGCGACCGGCGCGGCAACTCGATCATGGGCGACGGCCTCTCGGTCGGCCAGGACCTGCAGGCCGAGATGATGGAGTCGCACGGCCAGCTGAGCCTGCGCGGGGCGAAGGTCGGCGTCTCCTTCAGCCTGCGCGGCAGCAAGCTCGCCAACCCCTACGGCCAGCGGGCGCTCAACGCCCCGCAGATGACCGTGGAGCGCACGCTCTACATGACGCCCGCCGCGCTCGGCGATCCCCCCATGACCAGTGGCACCACTCCCCCGCGCGGCACCCGCGTCCAGCGCTTCGAGTGCCAGGGCGGCATAAGGCTCGACGACGGGCGCTTCGGCGACGCCGTGGACCTGGCCCAGGCCCGCTTCACCCTGGAGAACGACCAGGAGGTGTCGCTGCGCCGCGTCCAGACCCCCGAGCTGCGCTTTCTCGGCGAGGCCCCGCAGCGCGGCAAGATCATTCTGTCCGGCGCCAAGGTCGTCAACCTCATCGACAAGTCGACCAGCTGGCCGGGGCCCGGCGGCCTCCAGATGGGCGGCTTCAGCTACGAGAACCTCGTCCCGCAGGGCAGCTTCCCGCTCTCCCGGCGGCTGGCCTGGGTGGCGGCGGCGACCGCCGAGTACAACCCCGAGCCGTACGAGAAGCTGGCCACCGTCCTGCGCAACGGCGGCGAGGACGCCGACGCCCGCGAGGTCCTGCTGGCCAAGCAGCGCCGCCGCCGCGAGACCCTGCCGCTCGCGGCCAAGCTCTGGGGCTTCGCCCAGGACTGGACGGTGGCCTACGGCTACCGGCCGGGCCGGGCCGCCCTGTGGATGGCGGTGCTCTGGGCGGTGAGCGCGGTGGCCTTCACGCGCGCCGACCACCCGGCGATCAAACCGGGCGAGCACCCGAACTGGAACCCCGCGCTCTTCTCCCTCGACCTGCTGCTCCCGGTCATCAACCTCGGCCAGGACAGCTACTGGCAGCTGCGCGGCGGCTGGCAGTGGTTCGCGGCGATCCTGATCTTGCTCGGCTGGGTGCTCGCGACGACGGTGGCGGCGGGGGCGACGAGGCTGCTGCGGAGGAACTGACGGGGCCGGAGCGGCTCCGGGGGCGGCCGAAAAGCCGCAGGGAGCCGCAGGGAGCCGGCGAAAGCCGAGGGAAGCCGACGGGAGCCGCAGGGCAGCTGACGGGGGCCAGATATTTTGCCTTCCCTTGACCATCGGGCAGGCAACCTGACGACCGATGCAAAAGCTTCACCGGCCACCCCCTGGTACTGCCCCGACCTGCGGTTTTCAATACCCACACGATGGCACTCCTGCGCGCCCTGATCCGCACCGCACGAATGGTCAGGAACACCCCCCTCCTGGCCGCCGACCTGACCCCCGACGACGAGGTGCTCCTCGACGCACCCGACGACCGGCTCGGCCCCGCCCTGGTCGCCGCGGGCCGGGGCGACTACGACCCCGCGGCCAAGCTCCTCGCGATGACCCGCGAGGGCAACGAATGGGAGAACCGCGACCGCTACACCACGCGCCTCGCCACCTTCGCCCGCTCCCGCCCGGAGTGGTTCGACGCCTGGCAGTGCGCCGCGCCGCACGACCCGGACGCGCTGCTCGTCAAGGCCGAGCTCGCGGTCGTCCGCGGCTGGGAGTCGCCCGCCCACGCCGAGCTGCTGCGCGAGAGCGCGCCGCTGCTCGTCGCGGCCACCGAGGCCGACCCGCGCGACCCCGTCCCGTGGCGCATCGCCCTGGACCACGCGCGCGGCACCCATGCCCCGCACACGGTCTTCGACGAGATCTGGGCCGAGGCGGTGCACCGCTCCTCGCACCACTACGGCTGCCACACCTCGGCGCTCCAGTACCTGTCGGCCGCCTGGTACGGCTCGCACCGCCAGTGCTTCGACTTCGCCGAGCGCGCGGCCCGGGACGCGCTGCCCGGCTCGCTGATCCAGGCGCTGCCCGCGCGGGCCGCGCTCGCCTACCTCACCAGCGCGTCGGGGAGCGTGCCGCGCGAGCGCCTGGACGCCGCCGCGGACCTCGGGATCGCCGTCTCCCACGAGTACGACGCCGGGGACCCCTGGCCCGCGGAGGTGCGCAACCTCCTCACCTACGTCCTCGTACGCCTGGAGCGGTGGACCGACGCCCTCGAACAGGTGCGCCTCATCGGGCCGCACGCGACGTCCTTCCCCTGGGACCGGATGGCCGACGATCCACTGGGCCAGTTCCTCGAACTGCGCGACGGCATCCGCATCGAGGTGGCCTCCGAGACCCCGCTGCGCACCGGTGGCGGACGTCCCCGCTCCGGCGACCATTAGGCTTGAGGCTCGTGACCACCGTCCGGCTTCCGCTCTTCCCGCTCAACTCGGTGCTGTTCCCGGGACTCGTGCTCCCGCTGAACGTGTTCGAGGAGCGTTATCGCGCCATGATGCGCGACCTGCTCAAGACTCCCGAAGAGGAGCAGCGCCTCTTCGCGGTCGTCGCGATCCGTGACGGGCTCGAGGTGGCGCCGAGCGCCCCGGGCCTGCCCGACCCCACCGCCCAGCCCGAACAGGGGCCGACCGCCGGCTTCGGCGACGACCCGCTCAAGGCCTTCCACGCGGTGGGCTGCGTGGCGGACGCGGCGACGATCAGGGAGCGCGCCGACGGCGGCTTCGAGGTCCTCGCCACCGGCACCTCGCGCGTGCGCCTGCACTCGGTCGACGCGTCGGGCGCCTTCTTGACCGCCGAGGTCGAGGAGCTGCCCGAGGAGCCGGGCGAGGAGGCCGGCGCGCTGGCGGCGGGCGTGCTGCGGGCGTTCCGCGCCTACCAGAAGCGGCTCGCCGGGGCGCGCGAGCGGTCCCTCTCCACGGGCGCCGACCTGCCGGACGACCCGTCCGTGGTGTCGTATCTGGTCGCCGCCGCTGCCGTCCTCGACACCCCCACCAAGCAGCGGCTCCTGGAGGCGCCGGACACGGCCTCGCGCCTGCACGAGGAGCTGAAACTCCTTCGCGCCGAGACCGCGATCATCCGTAATCTGCCGTCGTTGCCCGCGACGGACCTCACGCGCGGCACCACGAGCCTCAACTGAACGAGCCGCAACTGACGTAAGGCGCGAGCGCTTTGGCGAAGAAGCAGAAGAAGCAGTCGGGCACGGGCGGCACCCCCGCGACGGTCGCCCTCACCGCGGCGGGCGCCGACTACACCGTGCACGCCTACGAACACGACCCCGCGCACCCCTCGTACGGCGAGGAGGCGGCGCAGGCCATGGGCGTCTCCCCCGACCGGGTCTTCAAGACCCTGGTGGCGGAGGTCGACGGCGAGCTGACGGTGGCCGTGGTCCCCGTGGCGGGCACCTTGAACCTCAAGGCCCTGGCCACGGCGGTCTCCGGCAAGCGCGCGGTGATGGCGGACCCCGCGGCCGCCGAGCGCACCACGGGGTACGTGCGGGGCGGCATCTCGCCGCTCGGCCAGCGCAAGAAGCTCCGCACGGTCCTGGACGACTCGGCCTCCGCGCACGCCACGATCTGTGTCTCCGCGGGCCGCAGGGGTCTGGAAGTGGAGCTGGCCCCCGGCGACCTCGCCCGTCTCACCGGCGCGGTACTGGCACCGATCGGGCGTGAATAGGCCCTCGACGGGGGCCCCGGGCTCGACTAGTACCACCCTCATGTCGAAGAAGACGCGCAAGAGGAAGTGGCGGGTGCGCAAGGGCAAGGCGAACCACGGGAGGCGCCCCGCCTGACGTCAGCTCAGCTGCCGTCGGCCCGTCCGGGGTCTCCGTAGGGCAGGGGGTACGGCTCGGGGTCGCGCGGCCCGAAGAGCGCGGTGAGACCGAGGTGGACCAGCAGGGCCGCCACGGGCCAGGCCAGCAGCGCGCCCTTGGCCTTGAGCTCCAGGGGCGCGTCGAACACGACGCCCTTGCCCACCGCCTTCGCGTGGGCGACGACATCGGTCTCCGGCCCCAGGAAGATCCCGAGCCGCCAGCCGAGCACCGCGCCGAGCAGCCCGCCGGCCGTGAGGCCGACGACGAGCGGAATCCCGCCGCGCTTGCGCAGCAGGAACACGACGGCGCCGCTCACCGCGCCGAAGGCGAGCGCGAGCAGGGTGAACGTTCCGTCGACCCCGATCGCCTGCTCTCCCTCGGTGTCCTTGAGGTACACCGCGTCGCTGTCGGTCACCAGCGGGACCCGTGGCGCCAGCCACAACCACAGGAGGCCGAGCAGTACGCCACAGACAGCGACCGCGACCATGATCACAGCGGCCTGCCGCACTTCGGTCTTCATGCCGGGACCGTCCTCCTCGTGCGCCGACAGGGGAACGGCTCCGGACGGCTCAGCGGCTTGCTGCCAGGGGTCGTGCGGGGGCTGGTCACGGGGCGGCTGGGAGGGCGTCAGCGGTGCAGTCACCCCAACATGGTGCCAGTCCTGCCTGAGGACCGCGTCACCGCACAGCCGCTCGGCGGTAGGCCCAGGTGGCGATCGCCAGCGAGGCGACGCCGACCCCCGCGCAGACCGCGAGATCCAGCGCGACGGCGGCCCAGTCGGGATGCGGTCCGAAGGTGCGGGCGAACGCCTCGACCCCGTACGTCGAGGGCAGCAGGTCACGGGCGTACTGCAGGAAGCCGGGCATCCGCTCGGCCGGAAGCACACCGAGGAGCAGCGCCGCCGACATGCCCAACTGTCCGAGCAGCGTGGCCAGTTCGGGCCGGGGCGCGAGCAGTCCGAGGGCGGCGCCGAGACCGGCGAGCGCGGCACCGGCCAGCGGGATCACCGCGGCGAGCACCCACAGGTTGGCCAGCGGAAGCCCGAAGAGCCCGCATCCGACGACCGCGGTGACCAGCGTGCCCGGCACGGTGAACGAGGCGTAGGCGGCCGCCGCTCCCAGGACCACCGACGCGGGCGGCACGGGCAGGGTGGCGTAGTGGTCCAGGCCGCCGTCGGCCCGCAGCTGCCCGAAGTACTGCGCGAGCAGGTTGAGCGCGACGAACGCGACGACGAGCACGGAGGAACCGGCGACGACGGCACGCGCCTCACCGCCCCCGTCGACGACGCCCCGCATCAGGATCATGATCCCGACGGACTGGAAGGTCGCCACGAAGAGCAGCGGGATGCGCGCGACCCGCGCCCGGGACAGCTGTGCCCGGTAGACGGCCGCGAGCGCGGGAAACAGCCGCGCACGGGGCCCCAGGGGCGCGGCGGCGTCGGCCTGCCGCTCGCGGTCGTCGGCCCGCACCGCGGCTTCCAGGGGAACGGCACTCACCGAACGACCCTCCTGTTGCTGTTCCTGCGCCTGGCGAAGGTCACGCCTTCACCAGCCCTTCCCCGTTCCCGCCCAGCGCGAGATACACGTCCTCCAAGCTCGGTGTGGCCAGTGTGAAGTCGTCCAGGGCGGAGAAGGCGGCTCCGCCGGTGACCGCCGCGACAGCGGCGCGCGCCTCGTCGGGGGCGAGCCGCAGGGACCACCGTCGCCCGGATTCCACCGCGGATGAGCGCAGCGCGGCGACCTCGGGGACGTCCAGCGGCGCCCGCTCCCGCCAGACGAGCTCCACCCGGACCTCGCCCGCGACCTGCTCCTTCAGCCCCAGGGGGCTGTCGCAGGCGATGACCTTGCCGTGGTCCAGGACGGCGACGCGGTCCAGGACCGTCTCGGCCTCGATGACGTTGTGGGTGACGAGCAGCACCGTGGTGCCGCGCTCGGCCCGGCGCCGGTCGACCGCGCCCCACACGGCGCGCCGCGCGATGGGGTCCATGCCGGTCGTCGGCTCGTCGAGGACGAGCAGCGGCCGCTCCCCCACCAGGGCGGTGGCGAAGCAGGCGAGCCTGCGCTGCCCGCCGGAGAGCTTCTTCAGGGGGCGCGACGCGAGCGGGAGGAGCGCGAGCTCTTCGAGTACGGCGTCCCGCTCGGCCCGCGCGGCGCGCACATCGAGGCCGCGCAGCCGCGCGGTCGTCTCGACGGCGAGCGAGACGGTCAGTTCGTCGAGGGCGGTGGACTCCTGCCCCAGGTAGGCCAGGATTCGCGCGGCCCGCTCGGGGTGGCGCAGGATGTCGTGCCCGAGGATCTCGACGCTCCCGCTGTCGGGCCGCATCAGGCCGGTCAGCTGGCGTACGAGGGTGGACTTGCCGGCGCCGTTGGGTCCCAGGAGGCCGAAGATCTCGCCGCGCCTGACCTCGAGGCTGATGCCGTCGGTGGCGCGCACCTCGGGCGTCGCGGGCGTGCCGCGCCTGCCACGGGCGGCGGGATACGTCTTGACGAGGTCGCGCACCGCGCAGACGACATCACTGCCGTGACCCTGTCGGAGCCCTTGTCGGACTGCCTGTGCCGAGCGCGTACTCACGAAGGACGAGGGTACGGGGTCCCGTGCCCGCAGCGACGCCCGGGGCGCCCCGTACGCCCCGTATCAGTCGTCTGCGGACGTGTTCGGTCACTCATCTGCGGACGTGCCCCGCTGTTCGTTCGCGTATCCGTTCGGTCACTCGCCGGAGCGGTCGCCCACCGGTGCGTGCTCGACGGCCGTGTGGACGTCGATCTCGCGCCAGAAGCCCGCCCGGATCGCGTACCGGTCGTGCTCGTCGATCTGGTCGTCCTTGTGGGCGAGCAGACCGAAGCGGGCCGCGTACCGCAGGAGCTCGCCGTCGACGCGGTGCGGGATGCGCGGGTACATCGTCGAGAGCTTCTGGAGGTTGTGCTGTTCCGGCAGGCGGGCCATCCAGCGGCGCGCGAACACCTGCCCGACCTCGAAAGGATCACCACCGACGGTGGTGATGTCCTCCTCCCGGTCGGCCCAGCGCTGCTCGGCCGTCGTCAGCTGGGCGAGCGTCGGCAGGGCGGCGGCCTCCGGGCTCTCCGCGGCGCCGCCGGGGCGCTCGACCCAGCCCTTGTCGGAGGACCAGCGCAGCGTGGCGTTGGTGGGGTGCGGGGCGGCCTGGGTGCCGGGGCCGCGCAGGGCGGCCAGGTCCTTGGGGGTGGGCACGCCCTTGCCCGGCGGGTGGTGGGCGCCGGCGCCGTCTCCGTTGGCCCCGGCCTCGGCGTGCTGTCCGTGCTGGGCGTGGTGCACTCCCGCGGCCTCGTCGGCGGCGCGCTGGGCGCTGGCGGCGAGCGCGGACTCCGGCAGGGGCGCGGAGAGGATCGCGGCGATCTCGGGGCGCGGGGCGGGAGGGGGCGCGCAGACGCCGGTGAGCTCCTTGGGGCGTACGGCCTTGGTGATCCAGGCGCGGTCCAGGACGCGGCGCTCGTCGGCCTCGGCGACGAGGTCCTCGGACTGGTTGTAGTCCCCGTCGGCGGCCTGCACGGCCCACAGGTGGACGGCGACGCCGTGCTCCTTGGCGGCCATCATGCCGGGCAGCAGGTCCCCGTCGCCGGTGACGAGCACGATGTCCGAGCAGGCGCGGTTGCGGGCCAGTTCCGTCAGCTCGGCGTGCATGGCGGCGTCGACGCCCTTCTGGGCCCACCGTCCGTCGCTCCGGGTCAGGGCGCCGAGCCGGACCGTCACGCGGGGCATGACGCGCAGCCTGCGGTGCTCGGGCTGCGGGACGCGGTCGGGGGCTCCGTCGAACCAGTAGATCCGCAGCAGGGGGCGCTCGGTGTCGGATTCGGCGCGCTCACGGATGCCCTGGATCAGGGCGGTGTGATCGACGGTGATCCGGGACCGCGACGGCTCGCCCGCGAGGAGACTCGCGGCCGCACCCAGCAGATACCCGGCGTCCACCAGGACGATGCAGCGGTCCACGCGATCCACCCTCTTTCCCTGGAGATTCCCTGGAAGCAATGGTTCGGGTTTCCTTCGAGTCTGCCCGACCCTGCGGAGGTTAACGGCCGGAACTCGATCTTCGGCGTGGCGTAGCTCCACTTCATTTTCCGGCGGGGCTCCGACGGGCCTCCGACAGGGCTTATTACGCACGGTAATTCTCTGAAATGCGCAGCTTGTCGCCATATGTGAATCTGGTCGCATCCTGGCCCCCAGATCCCCCTCAGGAGGAAGATCACTATGGCCAAGAACAAGAACCGCAAGCAGGGCGGCGACGAGAACCGCGCCTCGGCAGCGGAGCAGGCGTCGGAGCAGGCCAAGTCGTCGGCGGAGCAGGCCGAGTCGCGGATGAAGGACGCCGTGCAGTCGCAGGGCAGCCCGGCCGAGGTCGCGCGCAAGCACCAGCGTCGCTTCGGCCACAACTGACGCGCGCACAGGCGCATATGCGTGAAGGGGCGCACCCGGACTTCCGGGTGCGCCCCTTCGACGTGGATCGGACCTACCCGGCCAGACAGGACGCGCCGAGCAGCACCTTCAGGTCACCGAAAAGGGCGGGATCCGGCTGTACGCGGTGGCGGTCGAGCCGCAGCACCGTCGTCTTCTGCGCCCCCTGGAGCTTGATCCGCACCTCGCTGTTGCCGCGGTGGTGGCTGAGGATCTCGCCGAGGCGGGTGACCATCGGCGGGGTCACCTTCACCGTCGGAATGGTGATCAGGACGGGCGCGTTGGTGCCCGCGTTCGACAGGTCGGGGACCTGCATCTCCATCGCGACCAGGCGCGGCACGTCCTCGCGCTTGTCGAGGCGGCCCTTGACGAACACCACCGCGTCCTCGACGAGTTGGGTCGACACCAGCTGATAGGTCGCCGGGAAGAACATGCACTCGATGGAGCCCGCGAGGTCCTCGACCGTGGCGATGGCCCAGGCGTTGCCCTGCTTGGTCATCTTGCGCTGGAGGCCGGAGATGATGCCGCCGATGGTGACGATCGAGCCGTCCGAGTAGTCACCGCCGGTGAGCTGCCCGATGCCCGCGTCGGCCTTGTCGGACAGCACGTGCTCCAGGCCGAAGAGCGGGTGGTCGGAGACGTACAGACCGAGCATCTCCCGCTCCTGGGCGAGGAGATACGTCTTTTCCCACTCGTCGGTGGAGAACTCCACGTCGAGCCCGAAGCCCGGCTCGTCCCCGCCGTCCTCGCCCCCTCCGAAGAGGTCGAACTGCCCTTCCGCCTCCTTGCGCTTGACCTGCACGACGTTGTCGATCATCGGCTCGTACTGCGCGGTCAGGCCCTTGCGGGTGTGCCCCATGGTGTCGAAGGCGCCCGCCTTGATCAGCGACTCCGTGGTCCGCTTGTTGCAGGCGGCGGCCTCGACCTTGTCGAGGTAGTCCGGGAAGGAGGCGAACTTCCCCTTCGCCTTGCGCGAGCGGACGATCGACTCGACCACGTTCGTACCGACGTTGCGGACCGCCTCCAGGCCGAAGAGGATCACGTCGTCGCCCTGCGCGGCGAAGTTGTGCACGGACTCGTTCACGTTCGGCGGCAGCACCTTGATGCCCATGCGCCGGCACTCGTTCAGATAGACGGCCGACTTGTCCTTGTCGTCCTTGACCGAGGTGAGCAGCGCGGCCATGTACTCGGCGGGGTAGTTCGCCTTGAGATAGGCCGTCCAGTACGTGACCAGGCCGTACGCCGAGGAGTGCGCCTTGTTGAACGCGTACCCGGCGAAGGGCACCAGGACGTCCCACAGCGCCTGGATCGCGGCGTCCGAATAGCCGTTCTTCTTCGCTCCCTCCTGGAAGAGGACGAAGTTCTTCGCCAGCTCGTCGGGCTTCTTCTTGCCCATCACGCGGCGCAGGATGTCGGCTTCGCCGAGGGAGTAGCCGGCGATGATCTGCGCGGCCTTCTGCACCTGCTCCTGGTACACGATGAGGCCGTAGGTCAGGCCCAGCGTCTCCTTCAGGGGCTCTTCGAGCTCCGGGTGGATCGGCGTGATCTCCTGGCGGCCGTTCTTGCGCTCCGCGTAGTTGATGTGCGAGTTCATGCCCATCGGGCCCGGCCGGTAGAGGGCCGATACGGCGGAAATGTCCTCGAAGTTGTCGGGCTGCATCTGGCGCAGCAGCGAACGCATCGGGCCGCCGTCGAACTGGAAGACGCCGAGCGTGTCACCGCGGCAGAGCAGCTGGAAGGTCTTCGGGTCGTCGAGCGGGAGGGAGAGCATCTCCAGGTCGATGCCCTTGCCCGCCCGCACCATCTTGACGGCGTCGTCCATGATGGTGAGGTTTCGCAGGCCAAGGAAGTCCATCTTGAGCAGGCCGAGCGACTCGCACTGGGGATAGTCCCACTGCGTGATGGTGACGCCGTCCGTGTGGCGCGTCCAGAGCGGCGCGTGGTCCACGATCGGCTCGCTGGACATGATCACGCCGGCCGCGTGCACGCCCATCTGCCGGACCAGGCCCTCCACACCCTTGGCGGTGTCGATGACCTTCTTCACGTCCGGCTCGTTCTCGTACATCCCCCGGATCTCGCCCGCCTCGCTGTAGCGCGGGTGCTTGGTGTCCGTGATGCCGGAGAGGTCGATGCCCTTGCCGAGGACGTCGGCGGGCATCGCCTTGGTGAGGCGGTCGCCCATCGCGTACGGATATCCGAGCACGCGCGCGGAGTCCTTGATGGCGTTCTTCGCCTTGATCTTGCCGTACGTGCCGATCATGGCGACCTTGTCGGCGCCGTACTTCTCGGTCACGTACCGGATGACTTCCACGCGCCTGCGCTCGTCGAAGTCGATGTCGACATCGGGCATGGAGACGCGCTCGGGGTTGAGGAACCGCTCGAAGATCAGGCCGTGCGTGATCGGGTCGAGGTCGGTGATGCCCATGGCGTACGCGACGATCGAGCCTGCCGCGGAGCCACGCCCTGGGCCCACCGCGATGCCGTTGTTCTTGGCCCACATGATGAAGTCGGCGACCACGAGGAAGTACCCCGGGAACCCCATCTGGATGATGATGTCCATCTCGTACTCGGCCTGCTTCTGCCGGTCGTCGGGGACACCGCCCGGGTAGCGGCGGCCCATGCCGACCCGGACCTCCTCCTGGAACCAGGTGACTTCGGTGAAGCCCTCCGGGATCTCGAACTTCGGCATGAGGTCGCGCTTCTCGAACATCCCGGTGGTGTCGATCTGCTCGGCGACCAGGAGCGTGTTGCGGCAGCCTTCCTGCCAGGCGTCCGAGGAGTCGATGGCGTACATCTCGTCCGTGGACTTCAGGTAGTAGCCGGTGCCGTCGAAGCGGAAGCGGTCGGGGTCCGAGAGGTTCTTGCCGGTCTGGATGCAGAGCAGGGCGTCGTGCGCGGTCGACTCGTGGGCGTACGTGTAGTGCGAGTCGTTCGTGACCAGGGGCGGGATGCCCAGTTCCTTGCCGATCTTCAGGAGGTCGTCGCGGACCCGGCGCTCGATGTCGATGCCGTGGTCCATCAGCTCCAGGAAGTACCGGTCCTTGCCGAAGATGTCCTGGTACTCACCGGCGGCCTTGCGGGCCTCCTCGTACTGGCCCAGGCGCAGGCGGGTCTGGAGCTCTCCGGAGGGGCAGCCGGTGGAGGCGATCAGGCCCTCCGACCACTGGGAGATCGTCTCCTTGTCCATACGCGGCCACTTCTGGAGCCAGCCCTCGGCGTACGCGTCCGAGGAGAGCCGGAAGAGGTTGTGCAGGCCGGTGCTGTTCGCCGCCCAGATCGTCTTGTGGGTGTAACCACCCGAACCGGACACGTCGTCACGCTTCTGGTGCGGCTGGCCCCACTTGATCTTCCGCTTGTTGCGGCGGGACTCCGGGGCCACATACGCCTCGATGCCGATGATCGGCGTGACGCCCGCCTTCTGCGCCGAGTGGAAGAAGTCGTACGCCCCGTGCAGATTGCCGTGGTCGGACATGGCGATGTGCGTCATGCCCATCTCATTACAGGCGTTGAACATGTCCTTCAGCCGCGCGGCACCGTCCAGCAGCGAGTACTGGGTGTGGACGTGGAGGTGCGTAAAGGGCGGCTTGGTCACGGCGGGAGGCCTCCGGAGAACATCGGCAACGGACTGCGGGCAGTCTGGGGGGACAGCGTGGAAGTCTAATCCGGAGCACTGACAACCGGCGGGCACTCGGGGGTACCGTCGTGCGTTGGACAGGTCGGAACACCTGTCCCAAATGTCATGCACGACCTGGCACCACCCGTTATCTGGAGGCACCCCGCGATGTCGGACCCGCAGCCCACCGCTGAGCAGCGCGGCGAGCAGATCCTCTCCGTCTTCGACACCGCGTTCGGCGAGCTGCTCGCCGCGGACCCCGCCGCGTTCCGGGTGAAGTTCCGGAAGATGGCCGCCTCCGCCTTCGCGTTCTACCGCGGCACGGCCTGCCTCTTCTACGGGGACCTGGAGCGCGAGCAGCACGGCGGTCCGTACCTGGACGAGCGCACGGGACGGGTGTGGATCCACGGCGACCTGCACGCGGAGAACTTCGGCACGTACATGGACGCCCAGGGCCGCCTGATCTTCAACGTGAACGACTTCGACGAGGCGTACGTCGGTCCCTTCACCTGGGACCTGAAGCGCTTCGCCGCCTCCGTGGCCCTGATCGGGTACACGAAGGCGCTCAGCGACGAGCAGATCACCGACCTGGTACGGATCTACGCGGCGGCCTACCGCGAGCGCATCCACGACCTGGCGGCCGGCGCCAAGAGCGACGAGGTGCCGCCCTTCACGCTTGACACCGCCCAGGGCCCGCTCCTGGACGCACTGCGCGACGCGCGCTCGCTGACCCGCTTCGGGCTCCTGGAGTCCATGACGGAGATCCGCGACTTCGAGCGCCGCTTCGCCCCGGGCGGCGGCTCCATCGAGCTCGACGCGGCCACGCGCTACAAGGTGCTCGCGGCCTTCGACGGCTATCTGGAGACGCTGCCCGAGTCCTCGCTCACCCGGCCCGACTCCTACCGGGTGAAGGACGTCGTCGGACGCCGCGGCATCGGCATCGGCTCCGCGGGGCTGCCTTCGTACAACATCCTTCTCGAGGGCAACAGCGACGCGCTGGAGAACGACGTCGTGATCTACCTCAAGCAGGCCCAGACCCCGGCCGTCTCGCGGCACATCACCGACGGCGCGGTCCGCGACTACTTCCAGCACGAGGGCCACCGCACGGTGATCTCGCAGCGCGCGCTCCAGGCGCACGCCGACCCGTGGCTGGGCTGGACCGAGCTGGACGGCGCGGGCCAGCTGGTCGCCGAGGTCTCTCCGTACGCGGTGGACCTGGACTGGTCGGACATCGACGACTGGGACGAGATCGCCGCGGTCATCGCCGACCTGGGCCGCGCGACCGCCACGATGCACTCAGCAGCGGACGACGAGAGCGGCCACTCGGACCTGGTGCCCTTCTCCACGGAGCGCGCGATCGACGCCGCGATCGCGGCGGACGAAGAGGGCTTCGCGGGCCTCCTGGTGGACTTCGCGCACGAGTACGGCGCACGGGCCCGCAGGGACCACCAGATCTTCGTCGACCTGTTCCGCAACGGTCGGATTCCGGGTCTGTAGGCACGAAGAGGGCGCCGCGTAACTCATAGCCACCCTTTAGGGCTGCCTTATGGGAGCACATGGCACACTCGGCTGCGCGATGGACATATCCGGGACCCAGCTCAGAGCCGTGCGCGCGGCGCTCTTCACGACGCTCGTCGTGACGCTCTCCGCCGCGTCGCACGTCCTGCTGTCCCGCGTTCCGCTTCCGCTGACGACCGTCGCCGTGATCGCCGCGGCGGTCTTCGTCATCGCGTACGCGCTGGCGGGGCGCGAGCGCGGCTTCGGCCGCATCGCCGCCCTGCTGATCCCGCTGGAACTGGCCGCCGACACGGTGTTCACCACGGGGCAGCACGTCTGTTACGGCCAGGCGGGCGGCCCCGTCGCGGGCCCGCTGCGCTCCGTCGGCTTCGACGTGCTGTGCGGCGGTACGAGCGTCGGCACCCCGCTGGCGCAGATGACCGGCGGCGACGGACACCGTGCCGCCGTGCTGCTCGCCGACGCCGATCCGGGCGCCGCCTGGCTGCTGCTCGGCGCGCACATCGGGATCGGCCTGCTCGCGGCGGCCTGGCTGCGGCGCGGCGAGCGCGCCCTGGCCCAGGTGCTTCACGCGATGGCCGCGGCCACCTTCCGGCCGCTGCTGATCGCGGTCGCCGCGGTCGGCGTCCGCCTTCGTCCCGTACGCCGCCTGCCGCGCCCCGTCCGCCGGGTGCGGACCGCGCGTACGCGGCTTCTGGTGCACTGCGTGGGACGGCGTGGACCGCCGTGCTCGGCCGTCTTCGCCTGAGCACCACCGTCCCCACGCATGTCACCCCTACGGAGAACATCACCATGAGCAAGCGCAACAGCCAGGCCGCCAAGTCCGCGGCCCGCGAGCGGATCCGCGCCCAGCAGGAAGCCGAGCGCAAGCGGCAGAAGCGGAAGCGGTCGATGATCGTCGGCGTCTCGGTCGTCGCGGTCCTCGCGATCGCGGGCGGCATCGGCTACGCCGTCATGCAGGCCAACAAGCCCGACCACTGGGAAGCCGCCAAGGACGAGAAGCTCGTCAAGCCGGCGAACTCCTCGGGCACGGACGGCACGACCGTCGTCATCGGCAAGGAAAGCGCCAAGAAGACCCTCAAGGTCTACGAGGACCCGCGCTGCCCGATCTGCGCGAGCTTCGAGCAGACGGTCGGCCCGACGGTCGAGAAGGACGTCGAGGACGGCAAGTACAAGATCCAGTTCATCGGCGCCTCGTTCCTCGACCGCAACCTCACGGGTGAGGGCTCCAAGAACGCGCTCAGCGCGCTCGGTGCCGCCCTGAACGTCAGCGACCAGGCCTTCGTCGACTACAAGAAGGCGCTGTTCTCCAAGGAGAACCACCCCTCCGAGACGGAGGACAAGTTCAAGGACGACGCGTACCTGACCAAGATCGCGAACGAGGTCCCGGAGCTCAAGAAGAGCAAGACCTTCGCGAAGGACGTCAAGAACGGCACGTACGACCGCTGGGCCCTGGAGATGTCGAAGAAGTTCGACGACAACAAGGACGACGTCGACGGCACGCCCTCCTTCGTCATGGACGGCAAGAAGCTGACCGGCGCCGACAAGAAGAACGCCCCCTCGACGGTCGAGGAGTACAAGACGGCCATCGACGCGGCGCTCAAGGGCTGACCGGCCGGAAAGGCTGCCCCGCGGCGGCGGCGCCCCGAGGGCCGGGCGCGCCTCGCCCCCGGGGCGCCGACCCGGGTCACGCGTGCCGTCGGCGCCCCTTACCCTTGCGGCATGAGTGGCCAGGGGGACGTGGTGGACGGGCGCTTCGAGCTGCTGGAGCGGCTCGGCAGCGGCGGTATGGGCACGGTGTGGCGAGCGCGCGACACCGTGCTGCACCGCGAGGTGGCCATCAAGGAGGTGCGGCCCACCGAGCGGGAGCTGACGGTCGAGGAGTCGCGCGTCCTGCGGGAGCGCGTGCTGCGCGAGGCCAGGGCCCTTGCCCGGCTCAACCACCCGCATGTGGTGACGATCCATCACATCGTGGACACGGGCCCGCACCCCTGGCTGGTGATGGAGCTGCTGCCGGGCCGCACCCTCCAGGACCTCCTGGAACAGGGCACGTTGCCCCCGCACGAGGCGGCGCGCATCGGCCGCGAGCTGCTCTCGGCGCTGCGCGTCGCCCACGCGGCGGGCATCCTGCACCGGGACGTGAAGCCCGCCAACGTCCTGCTGCGGGGCGAGGTCCCCGGCGGCGCGGGTCCCTCCGTGGTCCTCACGGACTTCGGCATCGCCTCGCTGCACGGCTCCACGCAGCTCACCGCGACCGGCGACCTGATCGGCTCGCCGGAGTACATGGCGCCCGAGCGCATCCGCGGCACGGACCAGGGCCCGGCGGCCGACCTCTGGTCGCTCGGCCTCGTCCTCTACCTCGCCGTGGAGGGCGTCAGCCCGCTGCGCCGCGCCACGACCCTGGCCACGCTCGCCGCCGTGCTCGACGACCCCGTGCCGCCGCCGGTGCGCTCCGGGCCGCTCGCCCCGGTCCTGAGCGCCCTTCTGGTGCGGGATCCTGCGCTGCGCCCGGACGCGGCGCGGCTGGACGCGATGCTCGCCGCGGTGGCGAACGGCATCGCCTGGCAGCCGACGGAGACCGCGGAGCGCCCTCCCGTCACGGTGGGGCCGCTGCCCGCCGTGCCCCGCAGGCGTACGCCGGTGATCGCCGCGGTGGTCGCCGTGGCGCTCGCCCTGGCGGGCGGTGCCGCGCTGGTGCTCGCGCTGAGCGGCGGGGACGAGACGGGCGGCAAGGAGGGCAAGGGCGGCGGGAGTTCCTCCGCCTCGGCTTCCGCGTCGGCCTCCACGGCTGCCTCCTCCTCGGCGTCACCGAGGCCCACGAAACCGTCCAAGAGCCCCGAGCGGAGCGAGAGCCCCGACCCGAGCACGTCACCGCCGTCCTCGCCGGGCGCACCGCCCGCTTCGGGCAGCTGGATCGCCCAGCTCTTCTCCGAGCCCGTCGGCACGGGCGCGGACGCCCGCGACCGCCGGCTCGCGGCGGTGCGCAAGGACGTGCCGGAGGCGGAGTACCTGCGCAGCGACGACTACGCGTCGCTGCGGCCGGGCTTCTGGGTGATCTACGCTCCCGGGCCGTTCGCGGACGGCAGGGCCGCCCTGCGGTTCTGCGACGAGCGCGGCAGGTCCGCGGGCAACGAATGCGTCGGGCGGTACGTCAGCTCCAGCGGCGGCGACTACGACCTGCAGTGCAAGCCGCCCGCGAGCGCCCCGGTCGGCCGCTGCACGCGCGCGTGAACCGCGGCGGGAGCGTGCGGGGCGTGCGCGACCGAGGGCGCCGGCTCCGGCTCCGGCGCTAGAGCGTCTCCAGGAAGCCGATCGCCGTGCGCCACGTCGACTCCGCCGCCTCGGCGTCGTAGTCGTCCAGGTCGGGGTCGGTGTAGAGGTGACCGGCGCCCGCGTAGCGGTAGACCTCGACGTCGGCTCCGGCCCGGCCCATCTGGAGGTACCACGCGCTCAGCCAGTCGTCCGTCTCGAACTGGTCCGGCTCGGCGACGTGCAGCTGCACCGGCAGCTCGTCCACCGTCGTGTTCTCCGCGATGTCGGACGTGCCGTGCAGGAGCAGCAGCCCGCGGGCCTTGTCGTCGCCCAGGGCGAGGGTCTGCGCGGTGGCCGCGCCGAGCGAGAATCCGGCGTAGACCAGGCCCCGCTCGGAGTAGGGCGCCGCGGCCAGGATCGCCCGCTTCAGGAGCTCGTCCTTGCCGAGCTCGTCCTTGAAGGCCATGCCTTCCTCGACGGTGTCGAAGGTACGTCCGTCGAACAGATCCGGCGTCCACACCTCGTGCCCTGCGGCGCGCAGCCGGTCGGCCGCCGCGTGCACCGCGGGCCGCAGCCCGTACGTCGAGTGGAAAAGCATGATGTTCATGAGGCCATCGTGCCACCTACCCTCGGGGGCATGGAGAACGTACTGCGTCCGTTGATCGTGGTCGGCGGCTCGGTCGTGCTCACGCTGGCCGTGGTTTGGCTGGCCGATGTGCTGCTGCGCCGGACCGATGACCGCCACCCCGACAACCCACTGTGGGGTCTGCTGCGCCGCTGCCGACTGCCGCTCCAACTTGCCCTCTGCGCCGCCCTGCTGCGCGGCTCATTCGAACAGGCGAAGATCGCCGAGGACCATTCGGCGGGCCTCGCCCAGACACTGACCCTGGTGCTCATCGGGTCGGTGGCCTGGCTCCTCGTCCGCATCGCGACCGCCATCGTCGAGGCCTCCTACGCGCGCTACGCGGGCGCCCACCGCGATCCGGCCCGTGTTCGCCGTGTGCGTACGCAGGTCACCCTCATCCAGCGGGTGGTCACCGCGATCGTCGGTGTCGTGGCCGTCGGCGCGATGCTGCTGACCTTCCCCGCCATGCAGGCCGCCGGGACATCGCTGCTCGCCTCCGCGGGCGTCCTGGGCATCGTCGCGGGCGTCGCGGCCCAGTCCACGCTCGCCAACCTCTTCGCGGGGCTGCAGATCGCCTTCGGCGACATGGTGCGGATCGGCGACACGGTCGTCGTGGACGGCGAGTGGGGCACGATCGACGAGATCACCCTGACCTTCCTGGCCGTACGGACCTGGGACGAGCGCCGGATCACGATGCCGGTGTCGTACTTCGTGTCGAAGCCCTTCGAGAACTGGTCGCGCGGCGGCTCCCAGATGACCGGCACGGTCTTCTTCCAGCTGGACCACACGGCGCCGATCACCGAGATGCGCGAGAAGCTCCAGGACATCCTGCGCGAGTGCGCCGCCTGGGACGGCAGGGACTGGGGCCTGGCGGTCACGGACACCACGCCGAACACGATCCAGGTCCGTGCCCTGGTCACCGCCAAGGACGCGGACGACATCTGGACGGTGCGCGTCACGGTGCGCGAGCACCTGGTCCGCTGGCTGGCCGAGCACCACGCGTACGCGCTGCCGCGGGTCAACACGGCCTGGGCCGAACCGCCGCCGGACGGCGACCACCCGCATCCGCCCCCGCCGATCGTGCCGCGCACGGGCCGGGGCTGAGCCGTATCCGAAGGCCCGCCCCCCGGGTCAGGACCGCAGGCTGCGTACGTCGAGGTGGTGCAGGACCCGGTCGACGATCTCGGGGTCGGCGCCGGGTTCGCTGCGGGCGGCGAGGATCTCGTGGCGGGCGGCCGACATCATGTCGCGCTGGATGCGCTGGACCGCCTTGAGGCGGTCGGCGCGCTTGGAGTACCGCTCGCGCCGTTCGTCGTCGACGATGTCGGGGCTGATCCTGGCCCCGATGTCGAACGCCCCGCGCAGCAGCCGCTCCGAGAGGTCCTCCGGCAGCTCCTCGACCTCTTCGATCTCCTTGAGGCGGCGCTTGGCCGCCTTGGCCGCCCGGATGGCGAGCTCCCGCTCGATGGCCCGCTCGGCGTCGGTGTCCGCGCGCACCCCGAGCTTCCGTACCAGCCAGGGCAGGGTGAGCCCCTGGACGACGAGGGTCGCCATGATGACGCAGAAGGCGATGAAGATGATCTCGTCCCGGGCCGGGAAGGGATCTCCGTTCTCCGTCTTGAGCGGAATGGCGAGGGCGAGGGCGACCGACGCCACGCCACGCATCCCGGACCACCACATGACGACGGTCTCGCGCCAGGTCGTCGGGATCTCCTCGTCGACGTCCCGCAGCTTGTGCAGCCGCTTGGCCAGCCAGGTCGCGGGCAGCAGCCACAGCAGCCGTACGCCGACGACGACCGCGACGACCACCGCGCCCCAGCCGAGCATCTGCGCCTCCCGGCCGCTCGCCGTGCCGAAGACGTTGTGCAGCTCGAGCCCGATGAGTCCGAAGGCGACGCCGGTGACCAGGGTGTCGACGATTCTCCAGAACGTCTGCCCGGTGATCCGGCCGAGCACGTCGTCCGCGTCGGCGGCGTGCTCCGCGAGGTAGAGCGCGGTGGTCAGTACGGCGAGCACTCCGGAGCCCATCAGCTCCTCGGCCAGGACGTAGCTCACGAAGGGCACGAGCAGCGTCAGGCCGGTCTGCAGGGTGGCATCGCCGAGCAGCCCCATGAGCTTGTTGGTGAGCCAGCCGAGCGCGATGCCCATGGCGACGGCGACCACCGCGGAGAGCACCAGCTGCCCCACCGCCGACGGCCACGAGAACGTTCCGCTCACCGCCGCCGCGATCGCCACGTGGTAGAGCACGATCGCCGTGACGTCGTTGAAGAGCCCCTCGCCCTCCAGGATCGACACGAGCCGCCGCGGCAGCCCGAGCGACCCGGCGACGGCGGTCGCGGCCACCGGGTCGGGCGGCGCCACGAGCGCGCCGAGCGCCACGGCGGCGGCGATCGGCAGTCCGGGGACGACCGAGCCCGCGATCGCGGCGACGGCCGCTGTCGTCACGAAGACGAGCGCGACCGCGAGCAGGAAGATGGGGCGTCTGTTCGCGGCGAACTGCCGCCAGGAGGTGCGCTGGACGGCCGCGTACAGCAAGGGCGGAAGGACCAGCGGAAGGATGTAGTCGGGCGGGATCTCGACGTTCGGGACCCAGGGGGCGAAGGCGAGAACGATCCCGGCCAGCGTCATGAGGACGGGCGCGGGCAGCCCGAGCCGGTCCCCCAGCGGCACCGTCACCACGGCCCCGAGCAACAGAACGAGCAGCAGCGCCAGTTGGTCCACGGTGCGCCCTCCGGCGTTTCGAGACAGGTCAGGACTCGGACGATCAAGACCTCAACCCTGCCACGCGCTCCCCGCGAACCGGGCGAATGCCCTAGGTCAGCGTCTTTTGCATCGCCCGGTGCGGGATGCCCGCGTCGGGGAATTCGGGGCCGTAGACCTCGTACCCCAGGCGTTCGTAGAACCCCAGTGCGTGCGTCTGGGCGTGCAGGTCGACCGCGGTGAGGCCACGCGCGCGTGCCGCGTCCTCGATCGCCCGCACCAGGGCGGCGCCGACGCCGAGTCCGCGCGCGGCCCGCGTCACCGCGAGCCGGCCGAGCGCGCCCACGTCGGGGTCTCCGCCGTTCTTGGCCGCGGCCGCCGCGCCGGAGAGGAGGCGTCCGGTGCCCAGCGGCGTCCCGTCGTCGCGGACCGCCAGGACGTGCACCGCCCCGGCGTCGTACGCGTCGTACTCAAGATCCTCGGGGACCTGCTGCTCGACGACGAAGACTTCCTTGCGGACGGCGAAGCAGGCCTCCAGGTCGTCGGTCTCGACCGCGACCCGGCAGGTGACCCCGGCGCTCATGAGCTCTCGGCCCGCACCCGGTCGAGTGCCAGCTGGAGGTCGTCCGGGTAGGTGCTCTCGAACTCGACCCACTGCCCGTCACCGGGGTGCTCGAAGCCGAGCCGCACCGCGTGCAGCCACTGGCGCGTGAGGCCGAGCCGCTTGGCGAGGGTCGGGTCCGCGCCGTACGTCAGGTCGCCCACGCACGGGTGCCGGTGGGCCGCCATGTGCACGCGGATCTGGTGCGTGCGGCCCGTCTCCAGCTTGATGTCGAGCAGCGAGGCGGCCCGGAACGCCTCGATGAGGTCGTAGTGCGTGACGGAGGGCTTGCCCTCGGCGGTGACCGCCCACTTGTAGTCGTGGTGCGGGTGGCGGCCGATGGGGGCGTCGATCGTGCCGCTCATCGGGTCGGGGTGGCCCTGCACCAGCGCGTTGTAGCGCTTGTCGACCGTGCGCTCCTTGAACTGGCGCTTCAGGGAGGTGTACGCGCGCTCCGACTTGGCGACCGCCATCAGACCGGAGGTGCCCACGTCGAGGCGGTGCACGATGCCCTGGCGCTCGGCGGCGCCGGAGGTCGAGATGCGGTACCCGGCGGCCGCGAGGCCGCCGATCACCGTGGTGCCGGTCCAGCCGGGGCTCGGGTGCGCGGCCACGCCGACCGGCTTGACGATCACGAGGATGTCGTCGTCGTCATGGATGATCTCCATGCCCTCGACGGGCTCGGCCACGATCTGCACCGGAGCGGGCGCCTGCGGCATCTCCACCTCCAGCCAGGCGCCGCCGTGCACACGCTCGGACTTGCCGACCACGCTGCCGTCGACCATCACCTTGCCTGCCGCCGCCAGCTCGGCGGCCTTCGTGCGGGAAAAACCGAACATGCGAGAGATGGCGGCGTCTACGCGCTCGCCCTCCAGGCCGTCCGGCACGGGCAGGGTACGGATCTCGGGAATCGTGCTCACCCATTGAGTATGCAGGAGGCCACTGACACTCCCGCACCACGAGGCTCCGCCATGAGCCCGGTCCGTGATCGGTCCTTGCTCGTTCCCGTGCGGCTCAGTCCTTGTGGACGGTCCCGTCCGGGTCCAGGCCGCGGAAGGACAGGATCACGATCAGGAAGCCGCCGCACACGATCGCCGAGTCCGCGAGGTTGAACACCGCGAAGCCCTTCGGCGCGATGAAGTCGACCACCGCGCCCTCGAACACTCCGGGGGCCCGGAAGATCCGGTCGGTGAGGTTGCCCAGGGCGCCGCCGAGCAGCATGCCGAGGGCGATCGCCCAGGGCATGCTGTAGAGCTTGCGCGCCAGGCGGGCGATCACCACGATCACGGCCGCCGCGATGCAGGTGAAGATCACGGTGAAGGCCTCGCCGATCCCGAAGGCGGCGCCCGCGTTGCGGATGGCGTTGAACTGGAGCCAGTCGCCGATGATCTCGATCGGCTCGTGGTGCTCGAGCTTCGCGACGACGATCATCTTGCTGACGAGGTCCAGGGCGTACGCGAGCACGGCCACCACGAACAGGACGAGGATCTTGCGCTTGCCCTTGGACGGCTGCTCGTCGGGCGAGGCCTGCTCGTCCGGCGAAGCCGTCTCGCCGGACGAAGCCGTCCTCTCGGACAAGGCCTGCTCGTCCTTGGAGGCCCGCTCGCCCTGCTCGTCCTGCCCCGCCGCCGCGCCGGAGCCCGAGGCGGACTGCTCCGGCTCGGCCCCAGCCGCCTCAGGGGTATCCGGCGTACCGATGATGCGCTCCGCCTCTGCCACGTGAGTCCCTCAACCTAGGTACCTGACTGGGGACGAGAGTACGGCACACACGTACGGCACCAGGTGGTCAGGCCGCGTTCAGTAGCGCCGTTCCTGCTTCTGCTTGCAGTCCATGCACAGGGTCGCGCGAGGGAAGGCCTGCATCCGGGCCTTGCCGATGGGATTGCCGCAGTTCTCGCAGATGCCGTACGTACCGGCGTCCAGCCGCTCCAGGGCGCGCTCGGTCTGGACGAGCATCTCGCGCGCGTTGGCGGCCAGCGACATCTCGTGTTCCCGCGTGATGTTCTTGGTGCCGGTGTCGGCGTCGTCGTCGCCCGCGCCGTCCCCGGAGTCCCGCATCAGCCCCGCCAGGGCGTCCTCGGAGGAGGAGATCTCACTGCCGAGCCGCAGTGCCTCGCTCTGGAGCTCCGCGCGGGCCTCCTCGACCTCCTCCGGGGTCCAGGGGTCCTCGCCCGGCCTGACCGCGAGCTCACCGGGCTCCGCGGCGGCGACACGCGCCTTGGGCACCGCCGTCGGCTTCTTCGCTGCCGTCGCCGTGCCCGGAGTCTTCTTCGTGACCACTGTCGTGGCTCCCGTCGTCTCCGCGGCCTGAGCCGCACCATCGGCCGCACTCGCGGCCGTCTTCTTGGCTGTGCTCTTCTTGGCCGTGCTCTTCTTGGCAGCTGTTTTCTTCGCCGGCGGGGCCTTCTTCGCGGCGGGCGCCTTCTTCGCCGCGGCGGACTCCTTGACGGGGCCTTCCCCGGCCGGTGTCTTCTTGCCGGCATCGGCGACCTTGACGACCGCCTTCTTGGCGACGGCCTTCTTGACTGCCGCCTTCTTGGCCACGGCCTTCTTGGCCGCCGCCTTCTTCGTGGTCTTCTTGGCCGCGGACTTCTCGCCCGCGGCCTTCTCGTCCGTCGGCTTCACGCCCTCGTGCGCGCCGTGGGAACCGTGCGTCCCGCCTGCTCCCTGTGTGGCCGCGCCCGTGGATCTGCCTGACGCCGAATGCTGTACGGCGGTCTTCTTCGCCACCATGGCCGCGGCCCCTTCACATTTTGTGATCTTGCTCGCGCAATCGTGCTGGGACGATAAATCGACTCAGGGCCCGCGGCAACGGGGCACGCCGCTCCATACGCCCGCCCCACGGGTTCAGCGCGGCAGGCATGCATGCGTTGTGCCCAGCTCCCAGCCGGGTAATCCGGCCGGACGAGGGGTCGGGATCCGCACGCTCCGGATGGCGGCATTCGGGTCAGTCACCGCGGTCCCGTCGGCATCGGCCGCCGGTCCGCCGCAAGGCTGAAACCAAGCATAAAATGGGACATGACACAAGAAGGTGCGCCATGCGCAAAACAGCCGACTGCCGAGAATTCCCGAGCGAGACCAACTGCACCCTCGCCATCTCCGGCGAGGAGGAGGAAGTGGTCCGCGCCGCCAGCGAGCACGCCGTGTCCGTCCACGGGCACACCGACAGCCCGGAGCTGCGGAAGATGGTCCGCGACTCCCTCCGCGACGAGATCCCCCAGCACGCCTGAGCAGCACGCCCCAGCAGCACGCTGAGGGCGCCCGAATAACCGGTCGGCCGCGTCCGCCCCGGCCCCGTACACTGGGCCCAGCGAGAAGCGTGGATGGGGACGAGTAGCGGCGTACGCGGCCATGAGCGACCCGGGGACGGTGTGAGCCCGGGGGCAGGCACGACGCGAAGATCACCCCGGAGCCGCCGGAAGAACCACCGGCAGCGGGCCCTCCAGCCCGCCACCGGCCAGTAGACCCGGCATCGCGACCCCAATGAGGGGGCTTTCCCGAGCGCCACCCGCGCATCAGGAAGGCCAAGGAGGGTGGTACCGCGGGAGCGCGACAAGCGGCTCTCGTCCCTCCGACGGAACGGAATCGTCCGCCGGAGGAAGCGCGTTGAACACGCAGCCGTTGCACACGCAGCCGCAGTACCGCCAGGTGCCCGCCCAGGTCGACCTGCCCGCCCTTGAGCACGCCGTGCTCGACTTCTGGCGCGAGCAGAAGATCTTCGCCAAGAGCCTGGAGCAGTCCGAGGGGCGCCCCGAGTGGGTGTTCTACGAGGGCCCGCCCACCGCCAACGGCATGCCGGGCGCCCACCACATCGAGGCCCGCGTCTTCAAGGACGTCTTCCCGCGCTTCCGCACCATGCGGGGCTACCACGTCGCCCGCAAGGCCGGCTGGGACTGCCACGGCCTCCCGGTCGAGCTCGCGGTCGAGAAGGAGCTGGGGTTCAACGGCAAGAAGGACATCGAGGCGTACGGCATCGCCGAGTTCAACGCCAAGTGCCGCGAGTCCGTGACCCGGCACACCGACGCCTTCACCGACCTCACGAACCGCATGGGGTACTGGGTCGACCTCGACGACGCGTACCGCACCATGGACCCGGAGTACGTCGACTCCGTCTGGTGGTCCCTGAAGGAGATCTTCAACAAGGACCTCCTGGTCCAGGACCACCGCGTCGCCCCCTGGTGCCCGCGCTGCGGCACCGGCCTCTCCGACCACGAGCTGGCGCAGGGCTACGAGACGGTCGTCGACCCGTCCGTCTTCGTCCGCTTCCCGCTCACCGGCGGCCCGCTCGCGGGCGAGGCGGCCCTCCTGGTGTGGACGACCACTCCGTGGACCCTCGTCTCCAACACCGCGGTCGCCGCGCACCCCGACGTCACGTACGTCGTCGCGACGAACGGCGAAGAGAAGCTCGTGGTCGCCGAGCCGCTCCTCGAGAAGGCGCTCGGCGAGGGCTGGGAGAGCACGGGACAGACCTTCACCGGCGCCGAGATGGAGCGCTGGAACTACCAGCGCCCCTTCGAGCTCGTGGAGTTTCCGGCTCCCGCGCACTATGTGGTCAACGCCGACTACGTGACCACCGAGGACGGCACCGGTCTGGTCCACCAGTCCCCCGCCTTCGGTGAGGACGACCTCAAGGTCTGCCGGTCGTACGGCCTCCCCGTCGTGAACCCGGTGCGCCCCGACGGCACCTTCGAGGAGGACGTCCCGCTCGTGGGCGGTGTCTTCTTCAAGAAGGCCGACGAAAAGCTGACCGAGGATCTCCAGGAGCGCGGTCTGCTCTTCCGTCACATCCCGTACGAGCACAGCTATCCGCACTGCTGGCGCTGCCACACGGCGCTCCTCTACTACGCGCAGCCGTCCTGGTACATCCGCACCACGGCCGTCAAGGACCGCCTCCTCCAGGAGAACGAGAAGACCAACTGGTTCCCGGACTCGGTCAAGCACGGCCGCTTCGGCGACTGGCTGACCAACAACGTCGACTGGGCGCTCTCCCGCAACCGCTACTGGGGCACCCCGCTGCCCATCTGGCGCTGCGAGGAAGGCCACTTGACGTGCGTGGGTTCGCGCGCCGAGCTCTCCGACCTGACGGGCACCGACCAGTCGGAGCTCGACCCGCACCGCCCGTTCATCGACGCGGTGACCTTCCCCTGCCCGACCTGCCAGGAGACAGCGACGCGCGTCCCCGAGGTCATCGACGCCTGGTACGACTCGGGTTCGATGCCGTTCGCGCAGTGGGGCTACCCGCACAAGAACAAGGAGCTCTTCGAGAGCCGCTACCCGGCGCAGTTCATCTCGGAGGCCATCGACCAGACCCGCGGCTGGTTCTACACGCTCATGGCGGTAGGCACCCTGGTCTTCGACAAGTCGAGTTACGAGAACGTCGTGTGCCTCGGCCACATCCTCGCCGAGGACGGCCGCAAGATGTCCAAGCACCTGGGCAACACCCTGGAGCCGATCCAGCTGATGGACCAGCACGGCGCCGACGCGGTGCGCTGGTTCATGGCGGCCGGCGGCTCCCCGTGGGCGGCCCGCCGCGTGGGCCACGGCACGATCCAGGAGGTCGTGCGCAAGACGCTCCTGACGTACTGGAACACGGTCGCCTTCCAGGCGCTGTACGCCCGTACGTCGAAGTGGGCCCCCGGCGACGCCGACCCGGCGCCCGCCGACCGCCCGCTCCTGGACCGCTGGCTGCTCAGCGAGCTGCACGCGCTCACCGACCAGGTCACCCAGGCCCTGGAGGGCTACGACACCCAGCGCGCGGGCAAGCTCCTGTCCACGTTCGTCGACAACCTCTCGAACTGGTACGTACGCCGTTCGCGGCGCCGCTTCTGGCAGGGCGACAAGGCGGCCCTGCGCACCCTGCACGAGGTCCTGGAGACGGTCACGCGCCTGATGGCCCCGCTGACGCCGTTCATCGCGGAGCGCGTCTGGCAGGACCTGGTGGTGCCGGTCACCCCGGACGCCCCGGAGTCGGTCCACCTGACGTCGTGGCCCGAGGCCGACCTGTCGGCGATCGACCCGGACCTGTCGCGCCAGATGGTGCTCGTGCGCCGCCTGGTGGAGCTGGGCCGCGCCACGCGCGCCGAGTCGGGCGTCAAGACCCGCCAGCCGCTCTCCCGCGCCCTGATCGCGGCCACGGGCTTCGAGTCGCTCAACCCGGAGCTGCACGCCCAGATCACCGAGGAGCTCAACGTCTCCTCGCTGGCGTCACTCTCCGAGGTCGGCGGCTCACTGGTCGACACGACCGCGAAGGCCAACTTCCGTGCCCTGGGCAAGCGCTTCGGCAAGGGCGTCCAGGCGGTCGCCAAGGCCGTCGCCGACGCGGACGCGGCAGCGCTGTCCCTGGCCCTGCGCGAGGGCACGGCGTCGGTCGAGGTCGATGGCGAGAAGGTGACGCTGGCCCCGGACGAGGTCATCATCACGGAGACCCCGCGCGAGGGCTGGTCGGTGGCGTCCGACTCCGGTGCCACGGTCGCCCTCGACCTGGAGATCACCGAGGAGCTGCGCCGGGCGGGCCTGGCCCGTGACGCGATCCGCCTGATCCAGGAGGCCCGCAAGAACAGCGGCCTGGACGTCGCGGACCGGATCGCCCTGCGCTGGACCTCCACGGACCCGGCCGTGATCACGGCCCTGTCCGACCACGCCGACCTCATCGCGGACGAGGTGCTCGCCACGGACTTCTCCCAGGGCGAGGCCGACGGCGCGTACGGCGAGACGTTCACGGACGAGTCCCTGTCCCTGACGTTCCGCCTCCGCAAGGCGTAGCCACCGAGAACCGGCGAAGGCCCGGTCCCGCCAGAGATCCTGGCGGGACCGGGCCTTCGGCGTTCCGGGCAGAGCAGGTGGAGACGGAAAAGGGCGAGGCCCCCAGGAGTACTGGGGGCCTCGCCCTGAACGCTGCCGACGCCTAAGGCGTGGAACGGCCGTCAGTTGTCGTCCTCGTCGATGAGGAAGCCACGCATCGGCGACGGGGCCTGCTGCATGGGCTGCGGGGCCTGCGGCCGCACCGGCGCCATCGGCTGGGTCATCGCCGGGGACATCTGCTGCTGGCCGCCGTAGGACGGACCGGCGTTCTGCTGGTTGCCGCCCATCGACTGGTTGCCGCCGTACGACGGGGCGCCCGCGCCGGCCGGTGCCATGGAAGGCGCCGGGGACGGCGGAAGGGAAGCCGTGGCCGGCGTCCGCGGCGGGGCCAGCGAGTCGTCGGCCTGGGTCTCCAGCTGACGGAGCTGCGACTCCAGGTAGGACTTCAGACGCGTGCGGTACTCGCGCTCGAAGCCGCGCAGGTCCTCCACCTTGCGCTCCAGCGTGGCGCGAGCGGACTCCAGGGAGCCCATCGCCACGCGGTGCTTCTCCTGCGCGTCCCGCTCCAGGGCGTCGGCCTTGGCACGGGCGTCACGCTCGAGGCCCTCGGCACGCGAACGGGCCTCGCCGACGATCTTGTTGGCCTCGGAACGGGCCTCCGCGATCGCCTGGTCGGCGGTCTGCTGCGCCAGGGAGAGCACACGCGCGGCGCTGTCGCCGCCGGGGCCCTGACCGGGCTGGGGCATCTGCGGACCGTGGCCGCCCATGGGACCGCCCATGGGGCCGCCCATCGGACCCTGACCCATCGGGCCGGGTCCCTGCGGACCCCCCTGCGGGCCGTGCCCACTGGGGCCTGCGGGCAGCTGCGGCGCACCACCGGGAAGCTGCGGCGGACCGCCCATCTGCTGGTGCTGCTGCGGGTGCTGCTGCTGCGGCGGCACCGGCTGCGGGCCCGATATTGCGGCGGGCACCGGGGCGCCCGGACCGCGCTGGTCCTGGGGTTCCGGAGGCTTTCGCATCCCGCCCTGTTGCTGGTTCTGCGCAGCGGCGCGGGTCGCTGCGGCCAGCTTGGCGCGCAGGTCCTCGTTCTCGCGGAGCAAGCGAGTCAGTTCGGCTTCGACCTCATCGAGGAAGGCATCGACCTCGTCCTCGTCATAGCCTTCTCGGAGGCGGACGGTCGTGAACTGCTTGTTCCGCACGTCCTCGGGGGTCAACGGCATCTCTTCACCTCAACGTAGTCGTCGGCATTCGGCAAGACCGTATCGTTCACAAGCCGCTCACGACGGTGATCAGGATGTAGACGATGATCATCAGTACGAAGAAGGACAGGTCGAGCGCCACGCCCCCGAGACGCAGCGGCGGAATGAACCGCCGCAGAAGCTTGAGCGGTGGATCAGTGACAGTGTAGGTGGCCTCCAGAACGACCACCATCGCCTTGCCGGGTTGCCATGAGCGGGCGAACTGGAAGACGTAGTCCATGACCAACCGGAAGATCAGCACGATGAGGAAGCACATCAGCGCGATGTAAAGCACTTGCAAGACCACGCTCATGTTCGCGGTTCCCTCTCCCCTGTTACTCGTGCTGCGTCTGCCGGTTCTGCGTTACTGCGTCACTTACGTCTCAGCTCTGGTTGAAGAACCCGCCCTCTGCGATGCGAGCCTTGTCCTCCGCCGTTACATCGACGTTAGCAGGCGACAACAGGAACACCTTCTGCGTCACTCGCTCAATGCTGCCATGGAGACCGAACACGAGACCGGCGGCAAAGTCGACAAGTCGCTTCGCATCCGTGTCGTCCATCTCGGTCAGATTCATGATCACCGGAGTGCCCTCGCGGAAGTGTTCCCCGATGGTACGGGCCTCGTTGTACGTCCGCGGGTGCAGCGTGGTGATGCGGTAGGGCTCCCGCTCGGACACGACCTTGGGCATGATCACCGGTGCGTTCTTCTCCAGGCTCTGGCGTTCAGGTGTGATGGATGCCACGGGGGCGATTCGTGCCGGACGTCCGGATTCCGCGGCTAGCGAAGCGGAATGGGCGACCGGCTCACGCTGTGCGGGGGGCTGTACCACTCGTACCGATTCGTCCCTTTCGGGCACGTGTGCCTGACGGGATTGGTGCGACTGGTGGGGCGGCTCATGCCGCCGGCGGTCCCGCTCGGGCTCCGGCTCGGGTTCGAACTCGTCATCGGGGTCGAACCCCGGACCGTCGTACCCGTCGTCCTCCACGAGGCCGAGGTAGACCGCCATCTTGCGCATCGCGCCGGCCATGCTCTGAGTCCTCCGCTCTGTGGTGGATCGGCTGTCGTCAACCAACTGCCCGCGATCCACGAGGTCTCCCCGCCCAACAGCGAGAATGACCATATTTTCTGCTGTGGTCCGACTTCTTGGCGACGTTACCCGAGCCCGGGTCGGACTCCGAGTACCGCCGTACCGACGCGCACATGTGTCGCTCCGGCCGCCACGGCCTGTTCGAGGTCCGCACTCATCCCTGCCGACACCATGTTCGCAGCCGGATGAGCCGCGCGCATGAGGGTTGAGAATTCCATCAGCCGCTCGAACGCCGCCTGTTGCCGCCCCGCGTACGGACCGGTGAGCGGCGCCACGGTCATCAGACCGTCGAGCCGCAGCCCCGGGGCCCGCGCCACGAGTCCGGCCAACTCTTCGATGCCGCCGGGGCCCACGCCCCCGCGCTCGCCCCGACCGTTCTCCTCGGCGTCGAGGGCGACCTGGATCAGACAGCCGAGCTCCCGCTCCGCGCGCACGGCGCCCGCCGACAGGGCCGTGACGAGCTTGGGACGGTCCACGGACTGGACCACATCGGCATAACCGACCACAGAACGGACCTTGTTGGTCTGCAATTGACCCACAAAGTGCCAGGCAAGGGGAAGATCCGCGCAGTCGGCGGCCTTGGGGGCCGCGTCCTGGTCACGGTTCTCGGCGACATGGCGCACACCGAGCTCCGAGAGAATCCGCACATCGCTCGCGGGGTAGGTCTTGGTGACCACGATCAGGGTCACCTCCTCCCGCTTGCGCCCGGCCGCCGCGCACGCCGCGGCGATGCGCTCTTCGACCTCCGCCAGATTTGCGGCGAGTTGAGACTTACGGTCCGTCATGCCCTATCAGTCCAGCCAGACATAGCCCGCGAGACGACCGGTGGTCCGGTCGCGGCGGTACGAGAAGTGGTCACCGGATTCCAGGGTGCACACCGGCGACTGCTCCCGGTCGCGCACCCCGAGCCGCTCCAGCTGGGCGTGCACCCCCGCGGTCACGTCGACCGCCGGAGTGCCCCAACTCGTCTCGGCGTACGCCGCGGGCTCGATCGCGGCGGCA
This sequence comes from Streptomyces sp. NPDC054047, assembly GCF_055585065.1. Taxonomy (NCBI): domain Bacteria; kingdom Bacillati; phylum Actinomycetota; class Actinomycetes; order Kitasatosporales; family Streptomycetaceae; genus Streptomyces; species Streptomyces sp. NPDC054047. Next base: position 384,410 of record NZ_JBVJKV010000001.1, read on the forward strand.
TCGGCCCGCATCTCCTGGGGCACTTCGTAGCAGCGGCCGCAGACGGCGGGTCCGGTGCGGGCGATGACACGGGCCGGGTCCGCGCCCAGCTTCACCATCGCCTCGACGGCGGCGGGGACGACCCCCGCCAGCATGCCCGGCCGTCCCGCGTGGGCCGCCGCCGCGACCTTGGCGACCGGGTCGGCGAGCAGGACGGGCGTGCAGTCCGCGGTGAGGACCGCCAGGGCCAGGCCCCGGCGGGCGGTCACCACGGCGTCGACCGCCGGGATCTCGGCGTCGGAACCCCAGGGTCCGTCGACCACGACGACGTCGGGGCCGTGCACCTGGTTCATCCAGACGACCCGCGCCGGGTCGATGCCCAGCGACGTGGCGGCCAGCGCGCGGTTCGTCCGCACGGCCCGGGGGTCGTCGCCGACCGCGCCGCCGAGATTGAGCTCTTCGTACGGAACGGCGCTCACCCCGCCCCACCTGTCGGTGAAGGCGAAGTGCGCGCCGCTCACAGTGCTGTGCTTGCTTATCACTTCAGGAAGTCCGGCACGTCCAGCTCTTCGGCCTGGCTGTCCGAGTACGGACGGGCCGGCGGCACCTGCGGCGGGGCCACGGGCGCGGACGGGGTCTCGTTCACCGGAGTCACCTCGACGGGCTCCGGGGTGGAGGGCTCGTCGTGCGACGTGACGCTGCCCAGACCGCCGTACGGCGAACGGGACTCGGCCGGACGGCTGGTGGCCGCGGGCTGTTCGTCGCGCTGCTTGCCCGACGACGCGCTCAGGACGGTGTCCCGCTTGGACGGCGGCTGGCCGCCGTCGAAGCCCGCCGCGATGACGGTGACCCGGACCTCGTCGCCCAGGGCGTCGTCGATGACGGCGCCGAAGATGATGTTGGCCTCGGGGTGGGCCGCCTCGCTGACCAGTTGGGCCGCTTCGTTGATCTCGAAGAGGCCGAGGTCGGAGCCGCCGGAGATGGAGAGCAGGACTCCCCGCGCTCCGTCGATGGACGCCTCCAGGAGTGGCGAGGAGATCGCCATCTCGGCGGCGGCCACCGCGCGGTCGTCGCCGCGCGCCGAACCGATGCCCATCAGGGCCGAACCGGCCTCGGACATGACCGACTTGACGTCGGCGAAGTCGAGGTTGATCAGACCCGGGGTCGTGATGAGGTCGGTGATGCCCTGGACACCGGAGAGCAGGACCTGGTCCGCCGACTTGAAGGCGTCCAGAACGCTGACCTGCCGGTCCGAGATGGACAGGAGCCGGTCGTTGGGGATGACGATGAGGGTGTCGACCTCTTCGCGCAGCTCCGCGATCCCGTCCTCGGCCTGATTGGCGCGACGACGGCCCTCGAAGGTGAACGGCCGGGTGACGACGCCGATGGTGAGGGCGCCCAGGGAGCGAGCGATGTTGGCGACGACAGGTGCGCCGCCCGTGCCGGTGCCACCGCCTTCGCCGGCGGTGACGAAGACCATGTCGGCCCCCTTGAGGACCTCCTCGATCTCCTCGCGGTGGTCTTCTGCCGCCTTGCGGCCGACTGCCGGGTTGGCTCCGGCGCCGAGGCCACGGGTGAGTTCACGGCCGACGTCGAGCTTGACGTCGGCGTCGCTCATCAACAGGGCTTGCGCGTCGGTGTTGATGGCGATGAACTCGACGCCCTTGAGACCGACCTCGATCATCCGGTTGATGGCATTGACACCACCGCCGCCGACACCGATGACTTTGATGACTGCGAGGTAGTTCTGCGGTGCTGCCACGTCGAAGGCCTCTCGCCTCGAGTTACGTGTCGCCGCCTCGCGGTCAAGCGCCGCGACGACTGATGCCGAATGGGACGGTCCGAACGCCGACCCGAACCCTAACGCTGAAGTTTAGGGTTACCAGTGTGTCTGTTCCTTGGACTCTTCCGAACAGGACACTAAGTCGACAAGTGGCGCACGTTCAACGAACACGCCGAACCTCCCGTTTTTCTTTTCACCCTATGTGATCAGCCGTAGCGCTGCCGAACCAGGGTGCTGGCCTGCGACGATATGCGTCAACTCGCCGATGACGCAGGGGCGGTGGGGACACTCACATCGAAGTGCCGTGCCTTGGGGGCGGCTTTCATCAGTGCGGTGAGTGTGCTTGCCTTCGTTCGGCCCTTCTCACTGCTGCCCCACGCTACGGTGCGTCCGCGGCTCAACTCCAGCGAGATCGAGTCGTACGAACGGACCTTTACGGACCGTGTATCGCGGGCCACCGCGGGCGGCAGCGCGCCCGCGACCCGTACCGACTCGCGCCGCAGGCGGTGGGAGTCGAAACGGCGCAGACTCGCCGCCGCGTTCTCCTGATCCGGGGTCAATTCCAGGAGCGGAACACCCTTCGGCGCGTGACCGACCGTGGCGAATCGCACTCCCTCGGCGTCCACTTCGACGAACTTTCCGCCCTTTTCGATAAGGAGAACCGGCTTGCGTTCGGTCACTTTCAGACCGATTCCGTGCGGCCAGGAACGGACGACGTCGACCGAATCGATCCGCGGAAGCTTCTTCCGCAGCCGGTTCTCAAGGGCGTCGGTGTCGACCGAGATCAGTGGTGCGCCGACCGGGGCCGCGGCGGCCTCGCGCACCTCCTCGGGCGTCAGGACCCGGGTGCCGGACGTCGTCACGCGCTCCACGCGCAGCCACTGCGAGCCGTAGAGCAGCCAGACGCCTCCCGCGCCGACCAGCACGAAGGCGATCAGCGAGAGGACCAGGGTGCGCGTCCGCGGCACGCGCAGGCGGGAGCGCGGTGTGCGGGGCGGGCCGGAGTCGAGCTTCTGCCGTTCGGCGGTGGTCGGTCCGGCCACGGTCCCTGCCTTCTGTATGCCTTCTAGTGCCGTCTCACGCGTTGCGGCGCGACGCGATCGCCTCGTACACCATGCCGACGAGGAGGTCGTCGGCATCCCTGCGGCCGAACTCCGAGGCCGCGCGGGACATCTCGTACAGCCGGTGCGGATCGGCGAGCACCGGGAGTACGTTGCCCTGCACCCACTCGGGCGTCAGTTCGGCGTCGTCCACCAGGAGTCCGCCGCCCGCCTTGACCACCGGCTGGGCGTTCAGCCGCTGTTCGCCGTTGCCGATGGGCAGCGGGACGTAGGCGGCCGGAAGCCCGACGGCGGAGAGTTCGGCGACGGTCATCGCGCCCGCACGGCAGAGCATCATGTCCGCCGCGGCGTACGCGAGGTCCATCCGGTCCACGTACGGTACCGGGATGTAGGGCGGCATACCGGGCATGTTCTCGACGTACGGCATTTCGTTCTTCGGGCCGACCGCGTGCAGGATCTGGATCCCCGCGCGCTGGAGCACCGGAGCGACCTGCTGGACGACCTCGTTGAGCCGCCGCGCGCCCTGCGAACCGCCGGAGACGAGCAGCGTCGGCAGGTTCGGGTCGAGGCCGAAGGCGGCACGCGCCTCCGGGCGGACCCGGGCCCGGTCGAGCGTGGCGATGGTGTGCCGCAGCGGGATGCCGATGTAGCGGGAGTTGCGCAGCTTGCTGTCCGGGGTGGCGACGGCCACCCCGTGGGCGTACCGCGACCCGATCTTGTTGGCGAGGCCGGGACGCGCGTTGGCCTCGTGCACGACGATCGGCGTCCCGGTCCGCTTGGCCGCGAGGTACCCGGGCAGCGCGACGTAGCCGCCGAAGCCGACCACGCAGTCCGCCTTCGTCCGCTCCAGGATCTGCTCGGCCGCCTTGATCGTGCCGCGCAGCCGTCCCGGGACGGTGATCAGCTCAGGGGTGGGCTTGCGCGGCAGCGGGACGGCCGGGATCAGCGCGAGTTCGTAGCCCCGCTCGGGTACGAGTCGGGTCTCCAGACCACGCTCCGTGCCCAGGGCCGTGATGCCCACGGTCGGGTCCTGCCTCCGCAGGGCGTCCGCGAGGGCGAGCGCGGGCTCGATGTGGCCGGCGGTCCCCCCACCGGCGAGTACGACATGCACCGAAATTCACCGCTCTCCGGACGAACGCGCCTTGACGCGCCGTCTCATCGTGTTCCATCTCACCCGAGGTTGCCGCATGGCCAGGGCCGCCTTTGCCGCCGGGTCCTCCCGCGCGAAGGCGATGAGGAGTCCGATGGCGAACATGGTCGGCAGCAGGGCCGAACCCCCGTAGGAGAACAGCGGGAGCGGGACACCGGCGATCGGCAGCAGACCGAGCACCGCACCGACATTGATCACGGCCTGCGCCGTGATCCAGGTGGTCACGCCTCCCGCGGCATACCGTACGAAGGGGTCCTCCGTGCGTCCGGCCACGCGGATACCCGCATAGCCTAGAGCCGCGAACAGAGCGAGCACCGACAGTGTCCCCGCCAGGCCGAGTTCCTCCCCCGTGATGGCGAAGATGAAGTCGGTGTGCGGTTCCGGCAGTTGACCCCATTTTTCCACACTCGCGCCGAGCCCGGAACCGAAGAATCCGCCGGAGGCCAGGGCATAGATCCCGTGCACGGCCTGCCAGCACTGGTCGCCAGGACCGGGATCGGTGGCACCGATGCAGGCGAGCCTCGCCATGCGGTTGGGGCTGGTCTTGATGAGGATCACGCCGAGCAGGGCCGCGATCGAGAGCACCCCCGCGAAGAGCCGGGTGGGCGCCCCCGCGAGCCAGAGCAGACCGAAAAGGATCGCCGTGAGAATGATCGCGGTGCCCATGTCGCCGCCCAGCATGATCAGTCCGAGCAGCATGAAGGCGACCGGCACGAGCGGCACCAGCATGTGCTTCCACTGGGTCAAAAGGCGCTTGTCCTGCTTGCGGGCGAGCAGGTCCGCGCCCCACAGGACCAGGGCGAGCTTGGCGAACTCACTGGGCTGGAGCTGGAACGGGCCGCCCAGGTAGATCCAGTTCTGGTTTCCGTTGACGCTGCGCCCTATCCCGGGGACCTGCACGAGCACCATCAGGAAGACGGTCACCGCGAGGATGGGATAGGCCAGCGCCCGGTGCAGCTTGATGGGCATGCGCATGGCCACGAGCAGCAGGATCGAGCCGAGCACGGCCGCCACGAACTGCTTGCGGAAGAAGTACGCGGCGGGCAGGTCAAGCTGCAGCGCCTGGATCATCGACGCCGAGTAGACCATCACCAGGCCGAGCACGGTGATCAGCAGGCTGCTGCCGAAGATGAGGTAGTACGCGGTCAGCGGCCGGTCCCAGGCGCGCTTGGCCCGGGTGTAGGACCGCCGAACCGGATTCTCCCGCGGCGGGCGCGGCGCGCCCGCGGAACGGACCGGCGCGGGGCGCCGTGCGAGGCGCGTGGGCGCTCGCCCGCTACTGCCTGCCATCAGGACCCCCGCCGAGACACCACGACGCTGCCACGTGCCCTCCTAAGGGTGCCGGGCGCCCCCGGACCGCTGGGGCCCGCGTCAGGCGCTCGCGCCGAGTTCGCGGACCGCGTCCGCGAACGCGTCACCACGCTTGTTGTAGTTGGTGAACATGTCCATCGACGCACAGGCCGGAGCCATCAGTACGGTGTCCCCCGGCTCGGCGAGCCGTGCCGCCTGCCGTACCGCCTCGGACATCGCCCCAGTGTCGGTCCGGTCGAGGTCGACGACCGGGACCTCGGGCGCGTGTCGCGCCAGGGCTTCGCGGATCAGCGCGCGGTCGGCGCCGATCAGGACGACACCCCGAAGTCGCTTGGCCGACTTGGTGACCAGCTCGTCGAAGGTGGCGCCCTTGGCGAGCCCGCCCGCGATCCAGACGATCGATTCGTACGCCGCCAACGAGGCTTCCGCGGCGTGGGTGTTGGTGGCCTTGGAGTCGTCGACGTACGCCACTTCGGCCACGTCGGCGACGTGTTCGATGCGGTGGGCGTCGGGACGGAAGGCGCGCAGGCCGTCGCGCACGGCCGTCGCCGGCACGCCGTAGGCGCGCGCGAGAGCGGCCGCGGCCAGGGCGTTGGCGATGTTGTGCGGCGCGGGCGGCTGCACGTCGGAGATCTCCGCGAGCTCCTGCGCCTGCTTCTGGCGGTCCGGCACGAACGCACGGTCGACCAGGATGCCGTCCACGACGCCCAGTTGCGAGGGCGCGGGCGCGTTCAGCGTGAAACCGACGGCGCGGCAGCCCTCTTCGACGTCGGCCGCGCGGACCAGGTCCTCGGTCGCCTTGTCGGCGACGTTGTAGACGCAGGCGACCTGATTGCCCTCGTACACCCGGCCCTTGTCGGCGGCGTACGCCTCCATGGAGCCGTGCCAGTCCAGGTGGTCGGGGGCGAGGTTCAGGACCGTCGCGGAGTGGGCGCGCAGCGAGGGCGCCCAGTGCAGCTGGTAGCTGGAGAGCTCGACGGCGAGCACGTCGTACGGCTCGTCGCCGGTGACGACGTCGAGCAGCGAGACCCCGATGTTGCCGACGGCGGCGGTGCGCAGCCCTGCCGCCTCCAGGATCGAGGCCAGCATGCGCACGGTCGTGGTCTTGCCGTTCGTGCCGGTGACCGCGAGCCACGGCGCGGCATCGGGGCCGCGCAGGCGCCAGGCCAGCTCCACGTCGCCCCACACCTCGACACCCGCCGCGGCGGCCGCCGCGAAGAGCGGCTTGTCCGGCTGCCAGCCGGGCGTGGTGACGATCAGTTCGGTGCCTTCGGGCAGGGTGGCCCCGTCGCCGAGGCGGACGGTGATGCCCTCGGCCGCCAGCTCGTCGGCCTGCGTACGGGAGCGCTCGTCGTCGCCGTCGTTGACGACCGTGACGACCGCGCCCAGGCCGTGCAGCACGCGGGCCGCCGGGATACCGGAGACACCGAGCCCGGCGACGGTGACGTTCTTCCCCTGCCAGCTGGTCACTTCTTGGCTGCCCATCCTGCGTAGAAGAGGCCGAGTCCGACGATCACGCACATGCCCTGGATGATCCAGAAGCGGACCACCACAAGGACTTCGGACCACCCCTTGAGTTCGAAGTGGTGCTGCAGTGGCGCCATGCGGAAGACGCGCTTCCCGGTCATCCGGAAGGAGCCGACCTGGATGACGACGGACATCGTGATCAGGACGAAGAGGCCGCCGAGCAGGGCGAGGAGCATCTCCGTGCGCGAGCAGATCGCGAGTCCGGCGAGCGCGCCGCCGAGGGCGAGCGAGCCGGTGTCACCCATGAAGATCTTGGCGGGCGAGGTGTTCCACCACAGGAAGCCGAAGCAGGCGCCCATCAGCGCGGAGGCCACGACGGCGAGGTCGAGTGGGTCTCTGACCTCGAAACACGCCTGTGGGTTGGTCAGCGTGACCGCGTTGGCACAGGACTCCTGGTACTGCCAGACACCGATGAAGGTATACGCGCCGAAGACCATCACGGAGGCGCCGGTGGCGAGTCCGTCGAGGCCGTCGGTGAGGTTCACGCCGTTCGACATCGCGAGGATCATGAACAGCGCCCAGACCACGAAGAGCACCGGGCCGATCGACCAGCCGAAGTCCGTGACGAACGACAGCTTGGTGGAGGCCGGGGTCTGGTTGCGGTTGTCCGGCCAGTTGAGCGCGAGCACGGCGAAGCCGATGCCGACGATCAGCTGGCCCGCCATCTTCGCCTTGGCGCGCAGACCGAGCGAGCGCTGCTTGACGATCTTGATGTAGTCGTCGAGGAAGCCGACGAGGCCCATGCCCGCCATCAGGAAGAGCACGAGGAGCCCGGAGAGCGTGGTCTCCGTGCCCGTGATGACCTTCGTGAGGAAGTACGCGATGAGCGTGGCGAGGATGAAGGCGATGCCACCCATGGTCGGCGTACCGCGCTTGCTGTGGTGCTCGCGCGGGCCGTCGTCCCGGATGAACTGCCCATAGCCCTTGCGGGCAAGGAACTTGATAAGGAGCGGGGTTCCGACCAGGGTCAGGAAGAGCCCGATCACACCCGCGAAGAGGATCTGCCTCATCGGCCGGCGACCTGCCCCTCGGACGACGCGGAGTCGTCGAGCAGCGCCGTGGCGACCCGCTCGAGACCGACCGATCTGGAAGCCTTCACCAGCACGACGTCTCCCGGGCGCAGCTCGCTGCGCAGCAGGTCGATCGCCGCCTGTGCGTCGGACACGTGCACCGACTCCTCACCCCACGAACCCTCGTTGTATGCGCCCAGTTGGAGCCAGGACGCTTCCCTGCCCCCGACTGCCACGAGCTTGCTCACGTTCAGTCGGACAGCGAGCCGTCCGACCGCGTCGTGTTCGGCGAGCCCCTCGTCACCGAGCTCGGCCATGTGACCGAGCACCGCCCACGTACGACGTCCCTTGGCCATGGCCGCGAGCGCGCGCAGGGCGGCTCGCATGGACTCGGGGTTCGCGTTGTAGGCGTCGTTGACGACCGTCACGCCGTCCGGGCGCTCGGTGACCTCCATCCGCCAGCGGGACAGCGTGCCCGCCTCGGAGAGCGCGCGGGCGATCTCGTCTGCGGACATGCCCAGCTCATGGGCGACGGCGGCCGCGGCAAGCGCGTTCGACACGTGGTGCTCACCGTACAGCCGCAAGGTCACGTCGCTGCACCCGGAGGGTGTGTGCAGCGTAAAGGCAGGCTGTCCGACGTCTGTGAGCCGGACATTCTCGGCGCGTACGTCGGCGTCGGCGCGCTCTCCGAAGAACAGGACGCGCGCCTTCGTGCGTGAAGCCATGGCGCGGACGAGGGGGTCGTCGGCGTTGAGGACGGCGGTGCCGTCGGCGGGCAGGCTCTCGACGAGTTCACCCTTCGCCTCTGCGATCTGCTCGCGTCCGCCGAACTCGCCGATGTGGGCGGTGCCGACGTTGAGCACGAGGCCGATCTTCGGCGGGGTGAGGCCGGTGAGGTAGCGGATGTGGCCGACTCCGCGGGCGCCCATCTCCAGGACGAGGAACCGCGTCTCGTCGGTGGCGCTGAGGGCGGTGAGCGGCAGGCCGATCTCGTTGTTGAGCGAGCCCGGCGTGAAGACCGTGGGCGCCTTGCTCCGCAGGACCTGGGCGAGCAGGTCCTTGGAGCTGGTCTTGCCGACGGAGCCGGTGAGCGCCACGAGCGTCGCGCCGAGGCGCTCCACGACGTGCCGCGCAAGGGCACCGAGCGCCGCCTGCACGTCGTCCACGACGATGGCCGGTACGCCGACGGGGCGCGAGGCCAGGACGGCGGCGGCGCCCGCTTCGACCACCGCCGACGCGTAGTCGTGGCCGTCGACGCGTTCACCGACGAAGGCGACGAAGAGGCTGCCGGGCTCCACTTCACGGGAGTCCCTGACGACCGGTCCGGTGACCTGGACGGACGGATCCGGTATGTCGTACGTCTGCCCGCCGACGACAGTTGCGATCTCGGCGAGGGAGAGGGCGATCACAGATTCATCCCTGGGTTTGCTGGATAGCTTCGCGAAGTACCTGGCGGTCGTCGAAGGGACGCACCACCCCGGCGATGTCCTGCCCCTGCTCGTGGCCCTTGCCCGCGACGAGCACCGTGTCGCCCGGTTCGGCCCGGGCGACGGCGGCGCGGATGGCGGCGGCGCGGTCCTCGAAGACGGCGACCTCGCCGCGCTCGTGGGCCGGCACGTCGGCGGCGCCGGCGAGCATCGTGGCGAGGATCGCCAGGGGGTCCTCGCCGCGGGGGTTGTCGGCGGTCAGTACGGCGGTGTCGGCGAGCCGGGCCGCGGCGGCGCCCATCGGCATCCGCTTGGTCTTGTCCCGGTCGCCGCCGCAGCCGAGCACGATGTGCAGCTTGTTCTCGGTGACCTTGCGCAGGGCGCGCAGGACCGATTCGACGGCGTCCGTCTTGTGGGCGTAGTCGACGACCGCGAGGTAGGGCTGGCCCGCGTCGATGCGCTCCAGGCGGCCGGGGACGCCCGGCACCGCGGCGACGCCGTCGGCGGCCTGCTGCGGGTCGATCCCCGCGACGGCCAGCGAGACGATCGCGGAGAGCGTGTTGGCCACGTTGAAGGGACCGGCCAACGGGGACTTCGCGGTGATCCGCTCGCCCTTCGGGCCGACCACGACGAACGTGGAGTCGAACGGCGTCACCTCGACGCCTTCCGCTCGCCAGTCGGCGTCGGGGTGGCCCTCGGCGGAGAAGGTGGTGACGGGGACCTCGGACTCGGTGATGAGCCGGCGCCCGTACTCGTCGTCGAAGTTGACCACGCCGAGCCGGGAGCGCTGTTTGGTGAACAGCTGCGCCTTGGCCTGGAAGTAGTCCTCCATGTCGGAGTGGAACTCCATGTGCTCCGGGCTGAGGTTGTTGAAGACGGCGACATCGAAGATGCAGCCGTCCACCCGGCCGAGCACGAGGGCGTGGCTGGAGACCTCCATGGCGACGGCCTCGACGCCGCGCTCGCGCATCACCGCGAACAGCGCCTGGAGGTCGGTCGCCTCGGGGGTCGTGCGTTCGGACTTGATCCGCTCGTCACCGATGCGCATCTCGACCGTGCCGATGAGGCCGGTCGACTTGATGCCCTTGAAGCCGCCCTCGACGAGGTAGGCGGTGGTGGTCTTGCCGGACGTTCCGGTGATGCCGATCTGCAGCAGATCGCGCCCCGGATGGCCGTACACCGTGGCCGCGAGCTCCCCCATGGAGCCGCGCGGGTCGGCGACGACCAGGACCGGCAGGCCCGTGACGGCCGCGCGTTCGGCGCCCGTCGGGTCGGTGAGGATCGCGGCGGCACCGAGGTCGGCGGCCTGCGCGACGAAGTCGGCGCCGTGCAGCCGGGCGCCGGGCAGGGCAGCGTAGATGTCGCCCGGCCGGACCGCGCGGGAGTCGTGCGTGATGCCGCTGACCTCCCCCGTGCCCGGGGCGGCGACGCCCAGCTGATCGGCGATCCTGGCGAGCGGCGTCGCGGAGACCTGGACCGGCCGCGGCGGTCCCGGATATGTCACGGGAACGCCCTTCTGGGTGGTTTGGGACTGATCGGCGTGTGGCACGGCGGTGAGCGTACCGGGCGCACCGGCTGTTGGGCGAAGCGGGCGGTGTGGCGGGGGCTGGTTCCCCGGCCGTGGGGTGATCGTTGTCACGGGTTTGTCCTGGTGGGGCTCAGGGTTCGAAGGTGACGGGGAGCCGGGCCGCGCCCTTGCCGGTGGGCGGGACCTGGAGCGTCTTGAGGGCGAACTGCATGACTTCCTTGTAGATGGGGCCGCAGATCTGGCCGCCGAAGTAGCTGCCCTTGGTGGCGTTCTGGATGGCGCAGTAGACGGTGACGCGCGGCTTGTCGGCGGGCGCGAACCCGGCGAACGACGAGGTGTAGCCCTTGTACCGGCCGGTCTCGGGGTCGACCCGGTTGGCCGTACCCGTCTTGCCCGCGACCCGGTAGCCGGCGATGCGGGCCTTGGTGCCCGTGCCCTCTTCGTCGTCGACGACGGACTCGAGCATCTGCGACACGGTCCTGGCGGTCTTCTCGCTCACCACGCGGGTCTTCTTGGGCTTGGGCGCGGGCGTGAAGCGGCCGTCGGGGCCCTTTATGCCGCGCACCAGCGTGGGCTCGACGCGTACGCCGCCGTTGGCGATGGTCGAGTAGACGGAGGTCGCCTGCATCGCGTTGATCGAGAAGCCCTGGCCGAACGGGATCGTGTACTGCTGCGAGGTGGACCACTTGTCGGGGGGCGCGAAGATGCCGGAGGTCTCGCCGGGGAAGCCGAGCCCGGTCTCCCTGCCGATGCCGAACTTGCGCAGGTAGGAGTAGAGCGACCGGTTGGCTTCCTTCTGGGTCTTGCCCAGCTCGCCGGTGGCCAGGATGGTGCCGATGTTGCTGGACTTGGCGAGCACGCCGCTGAGCGTGAGGTGCCAGGTCGGGTGGTCGATGTCGTCCTTGAAGAGCCGGTCGCCGCGGTGCAGCCGGTTGGGGACCGTGACATGGGTGCCGGGGGTGGCCGCGTTCTCCTCGAGGACGGCGGCCATCGACATGACCTTGGCGGTCGAGCCCGGCTCGAAGGCGTCCTGGAGCGAGGCGTTGCCCAGTGCCGTGCCGTCGGCCTGCGAGAGGTCGTTCGGGTCGAAGCCCGGCGAGTTCGCCATCGCGAGGATCTCGCCGGTCTTGTTGTCCTGCACTATCACGTAGCCGCGGTCCGCCCTGGACTTCTCCACCTGCTCGGTGATCGCGTTCTGGGCGGCCCACTGGATGTCGCGGTCGATGGTGAGCTCGACGTCCGAGCCGGGCACGGCGGGCGTCTCCGTGCTGCCGGCGGTCGGCACCTGGTGGCCGCCGGACTGGGCGTACCTGATCTTGCCGTCCTTGCCCGCGAGCTCCTTGTCGAGCTGCTGCTCCACGCCGCCCGCGCCCTTGCCCTCGGCGTTGACCCAGCCCAGTATCCCGGCGGCCAGGGTGTCGTTCGGGTACACGCGCTTGCTGCTGGGGTCCTGGAAGACGCCCGCCAGGACGTTGGCGCTCTTCTTGTCGGTGCCCTCCTTGTCGGCGAGCGCGCCGCGCAGGTCCTTGATCTGCTTCCAGACCTGCGGGGTCTGCCGGCGCGCGAGCAGGACGTAGCGCGTCTTGGGGGTCTTGAGCTGCTCGGTGAGCCGGTCGACGTCCTTGTCGAGGATCGGGGCGAGGAGCGCGGCGGCCTGCTCGGGCCCGTCCTTGATGCCCATCTCCTTGGCCGTGAACATCGTGGGGTCGGCCGTGATGTCGTACGCGTCCACGCTGGCGGCCAGCTCGACGCCGCGGCGGTCGGTGATGCCTCCGCGCTCGGCGGCCAGGACGTGGCTGAAGTAGCGGTTCTTCTCGGCCTTGGTGGTGTAGACGCTCGCGTCCACCGCCTGCACCTGCAGGAGGCGTACGACGAAGGCCAGCATCACCAGGGTCAGACCGAGGCTCACCATGCGCAGGCGGGGCCGCGGGCTGCCGAGCCGGATGGTGCGGGTCTTGGAGGCGGCCGTGCGCGGGCGGCGGGCGGGCCCGGCTCCCCCTCCTGTGCGGCGCTGCTGGCCGGGGCGGGCGGGGCGCGAGGGCCGCGCGGGACCCGGGACCCTGCGTCGCGGGGGTTGGCGGTCCGTCACTTACGTCACCTGCCGGAGGTCGTGGGGCCGGGCTTCGCGGAAGGGGTGGGCGTGGGCGTGGGCGGGGCAGCTGAGGGGGCCGATTCCGTGGCGGCGGGCGCCGGGGACGCCGGGAGCGGTTCGGGGGCGGGCGTCACCGGGATCGAGACCGAGGGGGCCGGTGAGGCCACCTCCTGCGGGCGCGGATCGGGCCCCGCCGCGGACTGCTCGGCGGCTCCGGGAACGCCGCGCACGGTGCCGTCCGGGTTCAGGAAGGCCGGGTCGCCGCCCGGCACCATGCCGAGCTCGCGGGCGCGGCGCTGGAGGGCGTCAGGAGCCGCGTAGGCGTCCACGTCCCGCTGGAGCTCCTGCTCCTGGTCCGTGAGCTCCGTCGTCTCCTTCTTGAGTTCGCTCAGCTGGAACGAGCCTTCGTTGAGCGAGGAGTTCAGGATGAGGAGGCCGATCAGACCGCCGCCGAGCAGCAGCACGACGAGCAGGACGAACGGCGTGCGCGCGGCCTGGCTCGGCCCCGACGGCAGCAGCCGGGCGAGCCGGGCGGCCCTTCCGCGCAGCTCGGGCTTCTTGCTCATGGGGCCTCCTCAGGGACGCCGATCACGGATGCTCCCGGCGGGCGCGCTTCACGGAGTCTCCTCGCGGATGCGCTGCGCACCCCGCAGCCGTGCCGGGGCGGCCCGGCGGTTCTCGGCGACCTCTTCCTCGGTGGGCAGTTCCGCGCCGCGCGTGAGGAGCTTGAGCCGGGGCTGGTAGCGCTCGGGGACGACGGGCAGGCCGGGCGGCGCGGTGGTCGCGGCGCCGGCCGCGAGGACCTGCTTGACCAGGCGGTCCTCGAGCGAGTGGTACGAGAGGACGGCGATGCGGCCGCCGACGGCGAGCGTCTTCACGGCCGCCGGGATGGCCGCCTCCAGGACGCTCAGCTCGCCGTTGACCTCGATGCGCAGGGCCTGGAAGGTGCGCTTGGCGGGGTTGCCGCCGGTGCGCTTGGCGGCCTGCGGCAGGGAGTCACGGATCAGCTCGACGAGCCGCGCGCTGTTGCTGAACGGCTCCTTCTCGCGCTCGCGCACGACGGCGCTCACGATCCGCTTGGCCTGCTTCTCCTCGCCGTACTGGCGCAGGATGCGCACCAGTTCGCCCGGCGCGTACGTGTTGAGGACCTCGGCGGCGCTGACGCCGGCCGTCTGGTCCATGCGCATGTCCAGGGGCGCGTCCTGCGCGTAGGCGAAGCCGCGGTCCGCCTCGTCGAGCTGCATCGAGGAGACGCCGAGGTCGAAGAGGACGCCCTGGACCTTGGCGATGCCGAGCCGGTCGAGCACCTCGGGGAGTTCGTCGTAGACCGCGTGCACCAGCTCGGCCCGGTCGCCGAACGGGGCGAGCCGCTCCCCGGAGAGCCGCAGGGCCTCCTTGTCGCGGTCCAGGCCGATGAGGCGGGCCGACGGGAAGGTGGACAGCAGCGCCTCGCTGTGGCCGCCGAGTCCCAGGGTGCAGTCGACGACGACCGCGCCCGGCTCGGCGAGCGCGGGGGCCAACAGGTCCAGGCATCGCTGGAGCATCACCGGGACGTGTCGGGTCTGGCTCAAAGGGCCCTCTCAGATCCGGCGCGGCGAGACGTGCGCACGGCCGGGTCCCCGCCCGCTCGGGAAGGGGAATGGCCTGCTGGCGCCGGGGAAGTGGCGTCAGCCGACCGGGAGCGGGAGGAGGCCGAGCCGTACGTACGCGCCGCGCACGCGGGGGGATTCGGGAATCCCCGGTGTGAACTGTCCAGCGGGGAGCAGGTCACGGCCCTCCCACTTCGCGTCACTTTAGTCCACCCTGTCGCCCGGTCAATCAACTGGCCTGCGCGTCGCGGACGGGTCCTCGACGAGCCGTGGAACGTGCCTCGTCACCCGTTCGGGGGTAGGCACCGCAGCTCTGTGGGTTAGCTCACAACAAGACTCATTGACGTTCTTTGTCCCTTCTCACAGCGGGCCCGGTCGATCAGTGCCGACTAACGTCATAGCCATGTCGACTTCCGCATCCCCTACGGGCCGCACTCCCGCAGAGCCGAGCGGTGACATAGCCGCCGGCACCGTCACGGACCGCCTCGTCGAGGCGAACCAGCGCTACGCCGCCGGCTTCACCGATCCCGGCATGGACGCCCGTCCCGTGCTCGGCGTGGCCGTCGTCGCCTGCATGGACGCCCGCCTCGATCTCCACGACGCGCTCGGCCTCGAACTGGGCGACTGCCACACCATCCGCAACGCGGGCGGCGTGGTCACCGACGACGTCATCCGCTCCCTGACGATCAGCCAGCGCGCCCTCGGCACGAAGAGCGTCGTACTGATCCACCACACCAGCTGCGGCCTGGAGAGCCTCACCGAGGAGTTCCGGCACGAGCTGGAGCTCGAGGTCGGCCAGCGGCCCGCCTGGGCGGTGGAGGCCTTCCGCGACGTCGACCAGGACGTGCGGCAGTCGATGCAGCGCGTTCGGACCTCGCCGTTCCTCCTGCACACCGACGATGTGCGGGGATTCGTCTTCGATGTGACCACGGGTCTGCTGCGGGAGATCGCCCCTGGGTGACCGGGTCCGGACCGGACCTTTCCGGACCGGCTCGACGGCCAAAAGGCCGCAAGACCCGACATATCGCCGCCAGTTATCCACGGGCGAGTGACACAACCCGGTATGCCCAACAAGAATGCGGGGTGGGCACCACGCTGAACGATTCGTGCGTGGTGTCCGTGATTCGGGGTGGGCCGGGCCGCACACACATGCGTCGGCCCGGAGAACGTGTCCGAGGAGGGCCGGGTGACGACCTATGACGATCGAGCGAGCCTCACTGATCTGACCGCCACAGCGGAGCGTGTCCGCAGGTCGGTCGAGGGTGTGATCGAAGGCAAGCCAGAGGTCGTACGGCTTTCGCTTACCGTGCTCCTCGCCGAGGGGCACCTGCTGATCGAAGACGTGCCTGGCGTGGGCAAGACCATGCTCGCCAAGGCACTTGCACGGTCCATCGACTGCTCCGTGCGGCGCATCCAGTTCACGCCCGACCTGCTGCCGTCGGACATCACCGGTGTGTCCATCTTCGACCAGCAGCGCCGGGACTTCGAGTTCAAGCCCGGCGCGATCTTCGCGCAGATCGTGATCGGCGACGAGATCAACCGCGCGTCCCCCAAGACGCAGTCCGCGCTCCTGGAGTCCATGGAGGAGCGCCAGGTCACCATCGACGGGCAGACCTACGAACTGCCGAGCCCCTTCATGGTGGTGGCGACGCAGAACCCCGTCGAGATGGAGGGGACCTATCCCCTGCCCGAGGCGCAGCGCGACCGCTTCATGGCGCGCGTCTCGATCGGCTATCCGAACCCGGAGGCCGAGCTGCAGATGCTGGACGTGCACGGCGGTGTCTCGCCGCTGGACGACCTCCAGCCGGTGGCGCACGCGCACGACATCGTGAAGCTCATCGACGCGGTCCGCACGGTCCACGTCGCGGACACCGTGCGGCGGTACGCCGTGGAACTGGTGGGGGCGACCCGCAACCACCCCGACCTGAGACTCGGGGCCTCCCCGCGCGCGACGCTGCACCTGCTGCGGGCCGCCAAGGCGTCCGCGGCGCTCAGCGGCCGCGAGTTCGCCCTGCCGGACGACGTCCAGGCCCTCGCCGTGGCGGTGCTCGCGCACCGGCTGCTGCCCACCGCGCAGGCCCAGTTGAACCGGCGTACGGCCGAATCGGTCGTCCTGGAGATCCTCCAGCGCACGCCCGTCCCGGCCGCCGTGCAGCCGGGCAGCGGCTACTTCAACCAGCAGCCGCCCGGCGCACGGAGGCTGTGATGGCGGCCGGGGGGCCGCAGCCGGCGCAGGCCGAGGAGGGGAAGGGCGGACTGCGGACCGCGCTCGCGGGTCTGACCACGCGCGGGCGTTCGTTCCTCGCGGCCGGGATCGCCGCCGCCGTCTGCGCGTACGTCCTGGGCCAGAGTGATCTGCTCCGGGTCGGGCTGCTGCTCGCCGTCCTGCCGCTGGTGTGCGCGACGGTGCTCTACCGCACCCGTTACCGCGTCGCGGGCAGCCGCAGGCTCTCCCCCGCGCGCGTGCCCGCCAGCTCGGAGGCCCGGGTCCATCTGCGGATGGACAACGTCTCGCGGCTGCCCACGGGCCTCCTCATGCTCCAGGACCGGGTGCCCTACGTCCTGGGGCCACGGCCCCGGTTCGTGCTCGACCGGGTGGAGGCGGGGGGCCGCCGCGAGGTGTCCTACCGCGTCCGCTCGGACCTGCGGGGGCGCTATCCGCTGGGTCCGCTCCAGCTCCGCCTGACGGACCCCTTCGGGATGTGCGAACTGACCCGCTCCTTCTCGACGTACGACACCTTGACGGTCATTCCGCGCGTGGATGCACTGCCTCCGGTGCGCCTCACCGGCGAGGCCAAGGGGTACGGCGACGGGCGGCACCGCTCGCTGGCCCTGGCGGGCGAGGACGACGTGATCCCGCGGGGCTACCGCCACGGCGACGACCTGCGCCGCGTCCACTGGCGCTCCACGGCCCGCTACGGCGAGCTGATGGTGCGCCGCGAGGAGCAGCCGCAGCGGGCCCGCTGCACGGTGCTCCTGGACACCCGGGCGCACGCCTTCCGGGGCGCGGGTCCGGACTCCGCCTTCGAGTGGGCGGTGTCGGGCACGGCGTCCGCCCTGGTGCACATGCTCGAACGGGGCTTTTCGGTACGGCTGTTGACCGACACCGGGAACTCCGTGCCCGGCGAGGGCTCGGACGGTTTCGCGGGCGCCAGCCAGGAGTCGGCGGACGCGGCGGGACTGATGATGGACACCCTCGCGGTGATCGACCACTCGGACGGCGCGGGGCTCTCCCCCGCGTACGACGTGCTGCGCGGGGGCAACGAAGGCCTGCTGATCGCCTTCTTCGGCGACCTCGACGAGGAGCAGACGACGGTGGCCGCCAAGATGCGGCAGCGCAGCGGCGCCGCCGTGGCCTTCGTCCTGGACAGCACGGCCTGGACCCAGGGCCCGGGCGGCGCCGTCCCGGGCCCCGGCGACGAGCGGGTCCGGATGCTGCGCGAGGCGGGCTGGACGGCCGTGGCCGTGCCTCCCGGGGTCGCGCTGGTGGACCTGTGGCGCCAGGCGGACCATCTGCGGGCGAGCACGGGCCCGGCTCCGGCGGCGGGGACGACGACCGGGGGCTGGGGATGAGCGGCCGAGCCCGCGCACGTACGACAGCACGTACGACAACAGGGGGAACCGCATGAGTGGGCGCACGCGACTGGCGCTCTGTGCCACGGCGGCCACACTGATGGCGTCGGGGGCGCTGCTGCCGCTCGTCGATCCGGCGACGTGGTTCATCCAGGCGGCGATCCTGCTCGCTCTCCAGAGCGGCGTGGGCGCGCTCACCCGGCGCGTCCCGCTGGCCCGGCCGGTCACGGTCGCGGTGCAGGCCCTGGTGACGCTGCTGCTGCTCACCCTGGTCTTCGCCCGTGAGCAGGCCGTCGCCGGTGTGCTGCCGGGCCCCGAGGTGTTCCGGGAGTTCGGGCTGCTGCTCGAGGCGGGCGGCAACGACGTCGGGCAGTACGCGATCCCGGCGCCGCTCAGTGACGGCATCCGGCTGATGCTGGTCGGCGGCGTCCTGGTGATCGGCCTCGCGGTGGACGCCCTCGCGGTGACCTTCCGTACGGCGGCGCCCGCGGGGCTTCCGCTGCTCGCGCTGTACTCCGTCGCCGCCGGGCTCTCCGGGGACGGGGCGGGGTGGCTGTGGTTCCTGCTCGCGGCCGCCGGGTATCTGCTGCTGCTCCTGGCGGAGGGCCGCGACCGGCTCTCCCAGTGGGGGCGGGTCTTCGGGGGCGCGGCGCGTGCGCCCGGCCGGGTCGCGGGAGGCCTGGAGACCGACAGCGGCGCGGTCGCACCGGTCCGCACGGGGCGGCGCATCGGCGCGGTCGCGCTGGGCATCGCCCTGGTGGTGCCGCTCGCGCTGCCCGCCCTGGACGGCGGGCTCCTCGACGGTTCCGGCGGCGCCGGGGGCTCGGGTTCCGGCGGTGGCGGCACGATCTCCGCGGTGAATCCGCTGGTCGCGCTCCAGGACAGCCTGAACGAACCGGACGACCGCGAGGTCATCTCGTACAAGACGAACGCCAAGGAGACCGAGAACCTCTATCTGCGGATCGTCTCCCTCGACCAGTTCGACGGCACGGCCTGGAAGACCACCGTCCGCAGCATCGAGGACGTGCCTCCGCGCCTCGAGGACCCGCCGGGGCTCTACCCCGACGTCCCCAGGAGCGAGATCCAGACGAACATCTCGGCCGCCGAGGGCTACGCGCAGAACTGGCTGCCGATGCCTTATCCGGCGAGCGAGGTCAAGATCAACGGCCGCTGGCGGTACGAGCCGGTGGGGCGCGCCCTGGTGGGCGACCGCGGTCAGACGACGCGCGGCGCGCAGTACGAGGTCAAGAGCCTGATCGTGCAGCCGACGGCCGAGCAGCTCGCGGGCGCCGCCGAGCCGCCCAAGCAGCTCGCGGACGAGTTCACCAAGGTGCCCGAATCGCTGCCGCCCGTGGTGGCGACCGAGGCCCGCCGGATCACCAAGGGCACGTCGAACGACTACGAGAAGGCGGTCAAGCTCCAGGACTGGTTCTCCTCGGAGGGCGGCTTCACGTACAACACGCAGGTACGGGCGGGCAGCGGCCCGGCGGCGATAGCCCGCTTCCTGGAGCAGAAGGAAGGCTTCTGCGTCCACTTCTCGTTCGCGATGGCCTCCATGGCGCGGACGCTGGACATCCCGGCGCGCGTCGCGGTGGGCTTCACGCCCGGTGCCGCGCAGGCGGACGGTTCGATGTCGGTCGGTCTGCGGGACGCGCACGCCTGGCCCGAGCTGTACTTCGAGGGCGTGGGCTGGACCCGCTTCGAGCCGACCCCGAACCGCGGCACGGTGCCCGACTACACGCGCCCGGACACCCCCTCCGACGGTGCGAGCGACCCGGCGGCGCCCGAGTCGAGCGAGTCGGCGGCTCCGTCGGACGCGCCGTCGGCCTCCACGAGCTGCCCACCCGACCAGCAGAAGCAGGGCGGCTGCGCGAGCACGGCCCCGGCGATCGCGGGCGGTTCGGGCGGCGAAGGGCCGCCGATCGGCATGATCGTGGCCATCGCCCTGGGGGCGCTGGTGGCGCTCGGCCTGCCCTTGCTGCCGATGCTGTGGCGCAAGCGGATCCGCGCGGTGCGCCTGGGCTCACCAGGGCGTACGGAGGCGGACGCGGGCGCACGGACCCTGGCCGCCTGGCTCGAGGTGACGGACACCGCCTGGGACCACGGGATCGCGCCGGACGAGTCGCAGACCCCGCGCAAGGCGGCGGCCCGGATCGTCCGCGTCGGGCAGCTCGCCGACGCACCCGCGCAGTCCGTCCACCGCCTGGCCGCCGCCGTCGAACAGGTGCTCTACGCGCCACGGCCCCAGCCGACGGCCGGCCTGGCCGACGACGTGCGCCGTGTCTGTGACGGCCTGGAGGCCACCTCCAGCCGTCCGGCCCGGCTGCGCGCGACACTGGCCCCGCGTTCGGCCGCACGGGTGGTGTGGGCGGTCTCGGACCGCTGGACGGCCCTCAAGGAGCGGTGGTCGGAGCGGATCACCAAGCGGTGGACGGCGCTGCGGAGGCCTTCGGGGCCGTCCCAGCCGTCGCAGCAGGAGGGCTGAGTCGCGGCAGGAGGCGCAGGGGGCTGCCAGAGGGCCACAGGGGGCTGAGCAGCCCATGCGTAAGGGGTGACCGCCTGGGCGGTCACCCCTTACGTGCAGCAGTACGTACTGCTGTGAACTGCTGTGAAGAACGAAAAGCTAGAAGCTCATTGGCCCTGTTCGTCGCGGCGACGCTGCCAACGCTGCTCGATCCGGTCCATCATCGACCGGCGCTGCCTGGTCTGCCGACGTGCGGCCGGGGCGCCGCCCGGTGCCGTGGGCGTGCCGGCGGCCGGCTGTTCACCTGGCTTGGGCGCTTTGCGCCATCCGGTGACGGCGAGCACCGCACATCCCAGCATGACGAGGAATCCCACCACGCTCACCCAGATCTGCTGGGCGACCATTCCGGCCATGAGAAGGGCGATACCTACAAGGAAGCCCGCGACCGCTTGGTAGACCCGTCGCCGGGTGTACGTACGCAGCCCGCTTCCCTCGAGCGCTGTCGCGAACTTGGGATCTTCGGCGTACAGCGCTCGCTCCATCTGCTCGAGCATGCGCTGCTCGTGCTCCGAGAGCGGCACGGAGTCCTCCTCATCGTGCAGTCGCCGGGGCGACCGGGGGTCCCCTTCAGGATAGGCAGGGAATCGCCCCCGTGAAACCCGCCCCTCTGCGCCAACTTCGCCAAACCGGACCGCCCTGCCGCTCCGGCTCGCTGAAGCGTGCATTCCCCAGCGGCCGATCCGGCATGCCGGACGGTCTGCCTCGATCATACGGCGCCCATAGCCCGTTCGGGGGGTATGTGCCGTACTCCATGTGCGGCTGCGCTGCTGATCAGCGGCCAGCCGGGCAGGTTTCAGGCCTCGTCGGCATCCCGGGTCTCACCGAGCACATGCAGCTGAGTGGCCACGGAGTGGAAGGCGGAGAGCTCCGCCGCTGCCGCCTCCAGCTTGAGGAGGGCCTCCAGGGCGCCGGGCTCGGTGTCCACCAGGACGCCGGGGACGAGGTCGGCGAAGACCCGCACTCCGTGCACCGCGTCGACCCTGACGCCCGAGGCCTCGACCAGGTCGGTGAGCTGCTCGGCGGTGAAGCGCCGCGGCACGGGGTCGCCGTCGCCCCAGCGTCCCGCCGGGTCGCCGAGCGCCTGCCTGGCCTCGGTGAAGTGCCCGGCCAGCGCCCGGGCGAGCACGGCTCCGCCCAGACCGGCGGCGAGCAGGCTGAGGGTGCCGGAGGGGCGCAGCGCGCCGACCGCGTTGCGCACGCCCTCGGCGGGGTCGTCCACGTACTCCAGGACGCCGTGGCACAGGACGGCGTCGAACCCGGCGCGCTCCACTACGTCGAACAGGCCGTGTACGTCGCCCTGGACACCGCGCACCCGATCGGCGACGCCCGCCTCGGCGGCCCGGCGCTCGAGCGCGAAGAGGGCGTTCGGGCTGGGGTCGACGACGGTGACGCGGTGGCCGAGCCGGGCGACGGGCACGGCGAAGTTGCCGCTGCCGCCTCCGGTGTCGAGCACGTCGAGGGAGTGTGACTCCCGGCCCGTGGCCTTGACCCGGCGGTCGAGGGCGTCCTTGAGGACCTCCCAGACCACGGCGGTACGGAGAGAAGCGCGGGGGCGCATCGGGTCCGACACGGCAGTTGACTCCTCGGCGCGTCCACCGCATGTCGGCGGCGGAGCTAGGGGGTTCCCTCCGCCTGCTCTTGCCGCAGACAGGAGGATGCGGGCGCTCCCACCCTATTGCCTTCGGCCGACTGCCCCGTCACCCGTCCCGGGTCGCGTCCGGCGGCTCCTGCCTGGGCTGGGGCAGCACGGGCTGGAGCACCAGCATCCGCTCGACGAGGCGTAAGAACATCGCCACGTCACGCAGCAGGTCGTCCGCGTCCCGGACGGTGGCCGCGCCCTGTATGCCGGCCTCCGCGCGGGCCCTGCGCGCCGCGCCGGAGGCGAACAGGGCGCTCCACTCGCTCAGTTCGGGCGCTATCTCGGGGAGCACTTCCCAGGCGCTGCGGATCCGCTGCCTGCGTCGCGGGGTCGCCTCGGGGCGGCCGCGGGCGGCGAGGACGGCGGCGGCGGTGCGCAGGGCGGCGAGGTGGGCCGTGGCGTAGCGCTCGTTCGGAGTCTCCAGGTGCGCGGCTTCGTCGATGCCGGCGCGGGCCTGGGCGAGCAGTTCGAGTGCGGCGGGCGGGGCCGTGGCCCGGCGCAGGACGGGGTGGACGTCGCTCGCGGGGCCGGTGGCTGCGGGGGCGGGGCCGACGGGGCGGTGCCGACGTGCGGCTGCTGCGGAAGTGCTGGCCATGACGAACCTCCTGTCGTCGCGTAACGGCTATGTGGCCGTATGTGCACATCGTGTAGTACGCCACTGACAATCGGCTCTGACCTGCGACTTTGCCCCGATCGCGGGTTCGCGTTAGTTTTTGCACTGACCAGTCAGTTCAAAAGAAGGTGCGAGGGGGGAACTGTGGACGGGCCGAACGACGGCGCGCGGGGAGCCGCCGTCACAGCGCAGGGGTTCGGGCTCAAGGGACCGCGGGGCTGGGCGTTCCGCGGGGTCGATGTCGAGGCCGGGGCCGGGGCGCTGATCGCGGTCGAGGGGCCTTCGGGATCGGGCCGGACCTGTCTGCTGCTCGCGCTCACCGGGCGGATGCGCCCCACGGAGGGAGAGGCTTCCGTGGGGGGCTTCCGGCTGCCCAAGCAGCTCGCGGCGGTGCGCCGGATCAGCGCGCTGGGGCCCGTGACCGGCGTGACGGATCTCGATCCGGCGCTGACCGTGGCCGAGCACCTGCACGAACGGGCGCTTCTGGAGCGGCGGTTCGGCGGCTCCCTGCGGGGGCTGCTGAAGCCGCGCGCCGAGCGGGCCGCCGAGGCGCGGCTGCGGGTGGACACCGCGCTGGCGGCGGCCGGGCTCGACATGGAGGCGCTGCCCAAGGGGCGCCGGACCTCCGTACGTGACCTGGAGCGCCTCGAGGCGCTGCGGCTCTCCGTGGCCCTGGCCCTGATCGGGCGGCCCCTGCTGCTGGGCGTCGACGACGTCGACCTCAAGCTGTCGGACGCCGAACGGGACGAGGCCTGGGCCCTGTTGAGGTCCATCGCAGAGAGCGGCACCACGGTCGTCGCCGTGTGCGCCGAGGCGCCCGACGACGCGATCTCCCTCTCCACGGACCGGAAGCCCACCGAGGCCCCGACCGAATCAGCCGACGCCAACGCCGACAACGCAGCCCCGAACGACGACGACAAGGAGACGGCGGATGCGCTCGCCGAAGCTGGCCGCTCTTGAGCTCAGGCGCTTCGGCAGGGGGAAGATGCCGCGTGCGGCGCTCGTCGCGCTCCTGCTGCTCCCCCTGCTGTACGGCGCGCTGTACCTGTGCTCGTTCTGGGACCCGTACGGCCGTCTCGACCGCATCCCGGTGGCCCTCGTCAACGACGACAAGGGCGCCACGGCCGCGGGCAAGAAGCTCGAGATGGGCGACGGCATCGTCGACGGACTCCAGGACAGCAAGACCTTCGACTGGCACGAGGTGAGCTCCGCCGAGGCGCGTGAGGGCATCGAGGACGGCACGTTCTACCTGTCCCTGACGATGCCGTCCGACTTCAGCAAGCGCGTCGCGTCGAGTTCGGGGGACTCCCCGGAGACGGGCGCGCTCCAGGTCCGTACGAACGACGCCAACAACTACATCGTCGGGCAGATCTCCCGGACGGTCTTCTCCGAGGTGCGCACGGCGGCCTCCACCAAGGCCTCGCGCTCCTTCCTCGACAAGATCTTCATCTCGTTCTCCGACATCCACGGGGAGACCGAGAAGGCCGCCAAGGGTGCCGACAAGCTCGACAGCGGCATCGGCGAGGCCAAGAAGGGCTCGAAGAAGCTCGTGACCGGCCTCAAGGACGCCAAGAAGGGCAGCGGCGACCTGGCCGGGGGCATCAAGAAGCTCGACAAGGGCGCCGGTGACCTTCAGAGCGGCTCGAAGAAGGTCTCGGACGGCACCCAGAAGCTGGCCGACAAGGTCAACGGCACCGCGGACCAGGTGCGGCCCTTCCTGAAGGACAACGGCAAGACCGTCGGGGACACGGCCCAGCTCGTCGCCGACTCCTCCAAGGCCCTGCGCGGCAACCTGGACACCTGGGTCAAGCTCGCCCCCGTGGCGGCCGACGGCGCCAAGAAGGGCTCCGAGACGATCGGCGACTTCTATACGAAGCGCTGCGAGAACCTCCCGGTGCCCGACCCCGCCTGCCCGGAGATCAAGAAGGCCAAGACGGCGGCGGAGAACGTGTCGACCATCGCGGACGACATGAACACCGTGGTCAAGGACCAAAGCAGCGACATCAAGAAGCTCGACAAGCACCTGGCCGCGCTCCAGAAGAAGTCCCAGGCGCTCGCCGACCGCGCACCGCACCTGAACGAGGACCTGGACAAGGCCGTCACCCAGATCAACGACCTCAACACGGGCGCGGGCAAGGTCGCCAAGGGCGCCAAGAAGCTGCACACCGGCCTCGGCACCGCCAAGACCGGCGCCACGGACCTCGACGCGGGCGTGGGCAGGCTCAAGACGGGCGCGACCGACCTCAAGGGCGGCCTGTTCAAGCTGGCCGACGGCTCGGAGAAGCTGTCCGGCGGGCTGCACGACGGCGTCAAGAAGATCCCCGACTACGACAAGAAGGACCGCGACGAGCGCACCGACGTCATGGCCGACCCGGTGCAGCTCGCCTCCCAGTCGATGCACAAGGCGCCCAACTACGGCACCGGCTTCGCCCCGTACTTCATCCCGCTGTCCCTGTGGGTCGGCGCGATGGTGGCGTACATGCTGATCCAGCCGCTCAACCGGCGCGCGCTCGCCGCGGGCGCGTCCGCCTGGCGGATCGCGTTCGCCGGCTGGCTGCCGGTCGCCGCCCTCGGCGTGCTCCAGGTGGCGGCCCTGATGTCGGTCCTGCACTGGGGCCTGGGCCTGCAGATGACGCGGGCGGCCGGGACGGTGGGCTTCCTCTGCCTGGTGACGTGCTGCTTCGCGGCGATCGTGCAGTGGCTGAACGCGCGCTTCGGGGCGGCCGGGCGAATCCTCGTCCTCGCGGTCCTGATGCTCCAGCTGACCTCGGCGGGCGGCACGTACCCCGTCCAGACGAGTCCGTCGTTCTTCGGCTGGATCCACCCCTTCTTGCCGATGAGTTACGTCGTCGACGCCCTCCGCAGGCTCATCACGGGCGGCGGTCTGGGCCCCGTCTGGCAGGCGTGCGCGGTGCTCACGGCCTTCACCGCGGGCGCCCTGGCGCTCACCGCGCTCTCCGCGCGCCGCAAGCAGGTGTGGACCCTGGACCGCCTGCACCCGGAGCTGAGCCTGTGAGACCTGGAACCGGGCCTGTCCGGGCGGCAAGACCTGTGAGAATCAGGCCCATGGACAGCAGCGCAACCAGCACCCGGCGTGAGGCCACCCGGCAGAAGCTCTACGAAGCGGCCGTCACCCTCATCGCGGAGCAGGGCTTCTCGGCCACGACGGTCGACGAGATCGCCGAGCGGGCCGGGGTCGCGAAGGGCACGGTCTACTACAACTTCGCGAGCAAGTCGGTCCTCTTCGAAGAGCTGCTGCGGCACGGCGTCGGCCTGCTCACCGCCTCCTTGAAGGAGGCGGCCGAGAAGGCGGCGGGGAGCGGCGGCAGGCAGGTCGACGCGCTGGACGCGATGATCCGGGCGGGCCTGGTCTTCATCGACCGCTATCCGGCCTTCACCCAGCTGTACGTCGCCGAGCTGTGGCGCACCAACCGTGCCTGGCAGTCCACCTTGATGGTGGTCAGGCAGCAGGCGGTCGCCGTCGTCGAGGACGTGCTGCGCGCGGGCGTCGAGAACGGCGAGCTCAGCGAGGAGATCGACATCCCCCTGACGGCCGCCGCGCTCGTCGGGATGGTCCTGGTGGCGGCGCTCGACTGGCAGGCCTTCCAGCCGGAGCGCTCCCTGGACGACGTGCACTCGGCGCTCTCGCGGCTGCTGCAGGGCCGGGTGAGCGGCGGGCGCTGAGCCCTCCCGAAGCAGCGCCGTCCCGGAAGGCACGCCGTCCCGGAGGCCGCGCACACAAGGGCGCCGGTCCGGTCTCACCTGATCTCCAGGCGGCACCGGACCGGCGCTTCTCGCGTTCCCCCGCAGTCCCCCGTTCGGCCCCCCGGGTGGTCATCCCCCGAGCGGCCGCCCGTCACCCCGTGCCTCACTCCCACCTTCGGCGGGGTGGGAGGAGCGGTTAAGGGCGCCGCGCCGTTCCGCCGCCCCGTGTCGGCGGTACGGGCGCTGCGCCCTTCTCCGTGTCCCTCACTCTTCCGTCCGCGCAGGTCGGGACCCATCCGCGCTACTACTCATCTCCATCACTAGGTACGGATACTCAGACCTGGGTGCTCATCCCCAGGCCGGGACGTTCCCGACTGGTTACGATCGCGTCCGTGTCCGTACTCCCCCTGGTCTTCACCAGCGGCTGGGCAAGCGGGATCAACGCGTACGCCGTGGTCCTGCTGCTCGGTGTCTTCGGCGCGACCGGGATCACCGACGAGGTTCCCGAGTCGCTGCAACGTCCTGATGTGCTGATCGTCGCCGGGGTCCTCTTCGCCTGCGAGGCCGTCGCCGACAAGATCCCGTACGTCGACTCGGTGTGGGACACGGCGCACACCGTGATCAGGCCGGTGTCCGGCGCCGTGGTGGGTGCGCTGCTCGCGGGCCAGAGCGGTTCGCTCCCCGACCTGGCGGCGGGCGCGGTGGGCGGTTCCACCGCGCTGGCGAGCCACTGCGTGAAGGCCGGGACGCGGATGGCGATCAACACGTCGCCCGAACCGTTCAGCAACGTCATCGTGAGCACGGCCGAGGATCTCGGGGTCGGCGGGATCATCAGCTTCGCGATGTTCTATCCGGAGGCGGCGGCGATCATCGCGGCCGTCCTGCTGGTGCTCGGTCTGATCCTGCTGTACTTCCTGATCTCGCGAATCCGGCGGTTCCTGCGGCGCAGGGCGCAGCGGCGCGAGGAGAAACAGCTCGCGGCGCACAGTGGACGGCCACCGGACTGAGGGCTCCCGGCAGGACTGTCAGTGGCGGCCGATAAAGTCCCTGGCATGGCACGGATTGTGGTGATCGGCGCCGGGATGGGCGCGATGGCGGCCGCTGCCCGGCTGGCCGTCGCGGGCCACCGGGTGGTGGTGCACGAGCGGTCGGGTACGTACGGCGGCGCGCTCGGCAGCGTCGAGCGGGACGGCTTCGTCTTCGACACGGGGCCCGGCCTCCTGCAGCTCCCCGCCGTCTATCGCGACCTGTTCGTCAAGACGGGCAAGGAGCCGCTGGAGAAGTGCGTCGAGCTCTCCCAGGTGGAGCCCGCCGTACGGCACGTCTTCGCGGACGGCACGGCGGCCGATCTGCCCAACGCCTCGCGCGCGGGCGTCGGCGAGGCCCTGGACGCGGCGCTCGGCAGCGGCGCGGGCGCTGCCTGGTCGGCGTACATGAACCGCGCCCGTGAGGCGTGGGACCGCACCCGGCGCCCGCTCCTGGAAGAGCCGCTCTGGCCGAACTGGCAGGTTCTCGCAGACCGCGAGCCCTACCCCTCGGTGCCGCACAAGCGCCTCCTGCGGCGCGAGCGGCGCGCGACCACCCTCACCGAGGTCGGCGAGCTCGAACTGGGCGGCGACGCACGGCTCCTGGCGCTCCTCGAGCAGTACGCCCTCGCGTGCGGCCTCGACCCCCGGGCGACCCCGGCGAGCGCGGCCGTCCTGCCCTACCTGGAGCACACCTTCGGCGCGTGGTCCGTGCGCGGCGGGATGCGCGCGCTCGCCACGGCCGTGTACGAGCGGTGCCTCGCCCGGCGGGTCGAGTTCGCGTTCGACTCCCCCATCACCCGGATCATCGAGAAGGACGGCCGCGCGGCCGGCGTCGAACTGGCGGACGGGACGGCGCAGGAGGCGGACTTCGTGGTCGCCGGTGTCGCGCCCGGCGCACTGGACGGCTTGCTGTCCGGTGTATCCGGCATGTCCGCCGCCTCCGGTGTGAACATACGGGCGGAGGGTGAGGTGCAGGCCCGGTCCGGACTGCCCAGCCGCCTCACGGTCTTCCTCGCCCTGCGCGGCTCCCGGCCGGAGGGCACGCCCCACCGGACGGTGCTGCACACACCCGACCGCCAGGACGAGCTCGACCGGCTCTTCGGGCACCGCCCCAAACTGCCCGCCGCCCCCACCCTCACGGTGCTGCGCCCGGACGACCCCGTCCTCACGCCGGACACCGAGCACGAGGCGGTCACTCTGACGGCCACGGTGCCCGCGCACACGGAGGTCACCGAGGCCGACGTGGAGCGCCTGCTGGACCGTGCCGAGTCCGCCGTGCCCGGCCTGCGCGGCCGGCTGCTGTGGCGCGAGGTCCGCACCCCCGCGGACGTCGCGGAGGCCACCGGTGCCGAGGGCGGCGCGGTCCCGCCCCCGTCCCTCGCGGCAGGAGAGGGCCGGCTGCTGCATCCGGCCAACAGCACCCGGCTGCCGGGGCTGTTCGCGGTCGGCGGCTGGGCGCATCCCGGCGGCGGACTTCCGCACGCGGGCATGTCGGGCACGCTGGTCGCCGGGCTGATCGTGGAGGGACCGGAGTTCCGCGGCTCCCAGTGAGCTCGTGAGCTCGTGAGCTTCCGGCCTCGGGTCCGGGCCCTGGCCCGGATCAGTACCGGTACTGCTCGTTGTACCCCGCGTCGTAGCCGTTCTCCTGGGCCTGCTCGCCCTGGTACGGATACGGCTGCTCCGGCGGGAGTTCGCCGCCGTACTGGCCGTAGGGGTCCTCGACGTTGCGCTGCTGGGGCACCCAGACCCCGCCGGGCGGCGTCTCGTTGTACGTATCGGACCCGGCGCCGTACGGATCGGCCGCCGGGTAGGACGCGTACTGCTGCTGGTCGCCGTACGCGTCGTAGCTCTGCTGGCCGCCGTACGTCTGGGTCCCGATGTACGGGTCGGAGTACGCGGCGTACTGCTGCTGGCCCGTCTCGCCGTACGCGTAAGGCTGCTGGGGGTCATAGCCCGCGGTCGCGTACGTGTCGTAGCCGTAGCCGCTGTCCGCCGGGGCGGACTGCTGCTGTGCGTACGCCGTGTCGCTGTAGACGCCGTACTGCCCGGTGTCGTCCGGCAGCGGCTCCGGGGCGTAGACCCCGGTGCCGGGAGCGGTCTCGGGCGGCGGCCCTGCCGGGCCCGCGTCCTCGTACTCCAGGTCGGAGACCTGGAGCGTCGGCTCCTGGGGAGCCTCGCCACCCACGCCCCGCGGCGACTTGCGGCGCTTGCTCAGACCGGGCTGGCCGCCGAGCGCCCAGCCGGTCGAGAAGCCGCGGCGGAACGACAGCGTCACGTACGTCTGTCCCGTGGCGAAGGCGATCGCACCGAGCCCGATGACCACCACCGACGGCAGCAGCACGCCGATGACCACGCCGAGGAAGCCGCCGAAGGCCAGCAGCCGCCAGCGCAGCCGCGCCTTGTACTGCAGCAGCACCTCGCCGAGCAGCCACAGCGCGACGCATCCGAACGCGATGTAGAGGACCGTCCAGCCCATGTACGCCCCTCTCCCCGCGGCCGCCGCCCCCAGGGGTACGGCCGGTCAGGCCTGCGGGTGATGCAGGCCCAGATTCTCGTAGATTTCCAGAGTCGCCGTGGAGTTGTTGAGCGTGATGAAGTGCAGCCCCGGGACACCCTCGGCCAGCAACCGCGCGCAGAACTCCGTCGCGAACTCGATGCCAATGGAGCGTACAGCCGCCGGATCGTCTTTGGCTGTGAGGATGCGCTCTTTGAGCGCCGGAGGGAAGGAAGCGTTGCTGAGCTGGGGCAGCCGCTCCAGCATGCGCACGTTCGTCACCGGCATGATCTCCGGGATGATCGGAGTCGAACAGCCCGCGGCCTCGACCCGGTCGCGCAGGCGCAGATACTCCTCCGGATAGAAGAACATCTGTGTGATCGCGTAGTCGGCGCCCGCGCGGCACTTGTCGACGAAGTGCCGGACGTCGGTGTCCCAGTCGGCCGAGCGCGGATGCATCGCGGGGAAGGCCGCCACGCCCACGCAGAAGTCGCCCGACTCCTTGATCAGCTGGACCAGTTCGGCGGCGTAGGTGAGGCCCTTGGGGTGCTTGACCCAGTCGGCGAGGGGGTCGCCGGGCGGGTCGCCGCGGACCGCGAGCATGTTCCTGATGCCCGCGTCCGCGTACTGCCCGATGATGTTGCGCAGCTCGGCCACGGAGTGGTCGACCGCGGTCAGGTGCGCGACCGGCGTGAGCGTGGAGTCGGCGACGATCTGCTGCGTCTCCTTGACCGTGCCCGCACGCGTCGAGCCGCCCGCTCCGTACGTCACGGAGACGAAGCTGGGAGCCACCGCCTCGACCCGGCGCAGGGCGTTCCACAAGTTCCGCTCGCCCTTCGGGGTCTTCGGCGCGGAGAACTCGAACGAGTACGTCGTCTTGCCGGTGGCGAGCATGTCGCGCACGGTGCGTGCGCGATCAGATCTGGTGGAAGCAGTGCCTAGGGCCATACGGGCAGGTTAGCGACGGGGCACCGCTACCGGCCAATCTCCGTCCAACCTGCGGACAACCTGGCCGAAGTTGGCCGAAGATCGCCGGTCAGGCCGTACGCAGGCGCTTCGCGAAGTCGGCCGCCGCGGCCGCCGGATCGTCGGCCTCGGTGATGGCCCGTACGACGACGACGCGGCGGGCGCCCGCTTCGAGCACCTCGTCCAGATTGCCCGCGTCGATGCCGCCGATGGCGAACCAGGGGCGGTCCGTGCCGAGCGAGGCCGTGTACCGGACGAGGTCGAGTCCAGGGGCGTACCGGCCCGGCTTGGTGGGGGTCGGCCAGCAGGGGCCCGTGCAGAAGTAGTCCACGCCGTCCTGCGTCGCGGCGGCCGCCGCCTCGGCGTCGGCGTGCGTGGAGCGGCCGATCAGGACGTCCTCGCCGAGGATGCGGCGGGCCGCGGGCACCGGCAGGTCGCCCTGGCCCAGGTGGAGCACGTCGGCGCCGATGGCGTGCGCGACGTCCGCGCGGTCGTTCACCGCGAGGAGCTTGCCGTGCCGGCGGGCGGCGTCGGCGAAGACCTGGAGGTGGTCGAGCTCCTCGGCCGCCTCCATGCCCTTGTCGCGCAGCTGCACGATGTCCACGCCGCTGCCGAGGACGGCGTCGAGGAACTCCGGGAGGTCTCCCTGGCGCTTACGGGCGTCCACACACAGGTAGAGGCGGGCGTCGGCGAGCTGCTCGCGGGCAGGCTTGGCGGCCATGGAAAGGTCCCCCCGGTCGTCGGTGGCCTACGGGCCGCGGGTCCCCTGGGGGACGCGCGGCCCGCACGCAACGGTTTTCCGTGTCGGTCAGACGGCGAGCGCCTGGGCGCGGCGCTTCACCTCCGTCCCGCGATTCTCGCTCAGGGCCTGCGCGGGGGTGCCGGGCAGGGTCTCGTCGGGAGTGAAGAGCCACTCCAGCATTTCCTCGTCGGAGAAGCCGTCGTCCCTCAGGAGCGTCAGGGTGCCGGTGAGGCCCTTGACGATCTTGTCGCCGTCGATGAAGGCGGCCGGCACCTGAAGCGCGCGGTTCTCACCACGGCGCACGGCGATCAGCTGGCCCTCCTTGACCAGCTGGCGCACGCGCGTCACCTCGACGTCGAGCAGTTCCGCGATGTCGGGGAGGTGGAGCCAGGCGGGGACAAGAGCATCAGTCTTTGCGTCAATCTCGGTCACGGGGTCAAGCGTAGCTCCGGGCACCGACAGCGGCCGGTCACCGGGTCCCATCGGCTACGGCAGCACGGCCTTCTTCAGCGGCACCGCGGGGTCCGCCACCAGCTCAGGGGCGAGGCGGGCGCCCGCCTCGATCAGCTTGCGGCCCTGCGCCAGGTCCCGGGGGCGGCCCACCGCGAGGACGGCCACCAGGGCGCCCCGCAGGAACCAGCACACGGTCCAGGCGGCGCCCGAGGGGTCGCCGCGCCACACCAGCTCGTCGGCGGTGGCGTGGTGTCCCGCGTACTGGACGAAGCGGCCGAACTGCTCGGACCAGAAGTACGGGACGGGGTCGTACGCCGAAGGGGTCTCGCCGATGATGTTCGCCGCCACCGTGCGCGGTCCCTGGAGGGCGTTGTCCCAGTGGTGCACGAGAAGGCGCTCGCCATACCTTCCCGAAGGGAAGGAGGAGCAGTCGCCGACCGCGTACACATCGGGTTCCGACGTGCGCAGGTGGTCGTCGGCGAGGATCTCCCGGTGGGCGCCCAGGGCGATGCCGGAGTCCGCGAGCCAGTCCGTGGCGGGGCGGGCGCCGATGCCGACGACGACGGCGTCCGCGGGCAGCCGGGTGCCGTCGTCCAGGAGGACGCTGCCGGGCTCGACGCGATCCACGCGCGCGTGGGTGCGCAGTTCGGCGCCGGAGTCGGCGTACCAGGAGGCCATCGGCGCCGCGACCTCCGCGGGAAGGGCCCCCGCGAGCGGTCGCCCGGCGGCTTCGACGACGGTGACCGAGCAGCCCGCCTCACGGGCGGCGGTCGCGAACTCGGCGCCGATCCAGCCCGCGCCGACGACCACGATGCGGTGCTGCTCGGCGAGCACGGGCCGCAGCCGCTCGGCGTCGTCGAGGGTGCGCAGCAGATGGACGCCGGGGACCCCGGAGGCGCCGGGCAGCAGGATCGGTTCGGCTCCGGTGGCGATCACCAGGGCGTCGTACGGGACCGGGCCCCGCTCGGTGTCCAGTTCGTGGTCCGCGGTGCGGACGCCCGTGACCTCGCGGCCCAGGCTCAGCTCGATGCCGAGCGCCTCGAAGTCGATGTCGAAGGCGGAGCCCTCCGCCTTGCCGAGCAGCACGGCCTTGGACAGCGGCGGTCTGTCGTACGGCTGGTGGGGTTCCGCGCCGATCAGGGTGACCGCACCGGGGAACCCCTGCTCGCGCAGGGCCACGGCGGTCTGCACCCCGGCCATCCCCGCGCCGACGACGACCACCCGGCGCTCTTCCTGCCTCCGCTGCTCGCTCACCCGATCACTCTAGGGCGGCGGGCGACGCCGGACTCAGTGCGCGACGGGGAGATCTCTGACACACCGTCACCGCCCATACCCGGACAGCTCCCCTACTGCCGCCGGACGCCAGGGGCTAGGGTGGCCGATGCAGAGCACTCGCGGGAGCCCGGACGCACCGGGCTGAGAGGGAGGCTGGACGGCCTCCGACCGTACGAACCTGATCCGGGTCATGCCGGCGAAGGGAGGGGCTGGACGCCCATGCATCCACGGACACCACCTCACGCGACGACCGACGTCGTGGTCGTAGGCGGCGGCATCATCGGCCTGGTCACGGCCTGGCGGGCGGCCCAGCGCGGCCTGTCCACCGCGGTCGTGGACCCCGAACCGGGCGGCGGCGCGGCGCAGGTCGCCGCGGGCATGCTGGCCGCCGTCACCGAGCTGCACTACGGCGAGCAGACGCTGCTGGCGCTGAATCTGGCCTCCGCGCAGCGCTATCCCGCGTTCGCGGCCGAGCTGGCCGAGGCGAGCGGCCGCGATCTCGGCTACCGCGCGTGCGGCACGCTCGCCGTCGCGCTCGACTCCGACGACCGCGCCCACCTGCGCGAACTGCACACCCTTCAGCAGCGGTCGGGGCTCACGTCGGAGTGGCTGAGCGGGCGCGAGTGCCGCCGTCTGGAGCCGATGCTCGCACCGGGCGTCCGGGGCGGCCTGCGCGTCGACGGCGATCACCAGGTCGACCCGCGCAGGCTCGCCGCCGCGCTCGTCGTGGCCTGCGAGCGGGCGGGAGCGATCTTCCACCGCACCTGGGCGGAGCGCCTGACCGTCGCGGGCGACCGGGCCACCGGAGTCGTCCTCGCCGACGACACCACCCTGGAGGCCGGTCAGACCGTGCTCGCCGCGGGCAGCCTCAGCGGGCGCCTCGCCGGGGTTCCGGAGGGCGTACTGCCGCCCGTGCGCCCCGTGAAGGGGCAGGTCCTTCGGCTCACGGTGCCGGAGCGGTACGCGCCGTTCCTGAGCCGCACCGTGCGCGCCGTCGTGCGCGGCAGCCACGTCTACCTGGTGCCGCGCGAGAACGGCGAGCTCGTCGTCGGCGCGACCAGCGAGGAGCTCGGCTGGGACACGACGGTCACCGCGGGCGGCGTGTACGAGCTGCTTCGGGACGCCCACGAGCTCGTACCGGGCATCACGGAACTGCCGCTGACCGAGACCCGCGCGGGCCTGCGCCCCGGCTCCCCCGACAACGCGCCGCTGCTCGGCCCGACCGCGCTCCCCGGCCTCCAGCTGGCCACCGGCCACTACCGCAACGGCGTACTTCTGACGCCGGTCACCGGTGACGTGATGGCGCACGCCCTGACCACCGGTGAACTGCCCGACGAGGCACGGGGGTTCACCCCCCTGCGCTTCGTCCGCACCCCCCTGACGCAGCCCTTCATGGAGCAGCCCGCATGACTCTCTCAGCCGTTACCGCCGTCTCCGTCAACGGAGAGGCACGCGATGTGGCCGCGGGCACCACGCTCGAAGCCCTCGTCGCCACGCTCACCGCGGCCCCTTCGGGGGTCGCCGCCGCGCTCAACGAAACCGTCGTACCGCGCACCCGGTGGTCCACCACCCCGCTCACCGACGGGGACCGCGTCGAGGTCCTCACCGCGGTCCAGGGAGGCTGAACCGACATGGCGGACGATCCCTTCGTCATCGGCGGGCTCACCCTCTCCTCGCGCCTGATCATGGGTACGGGCGGTGCGCCGAGCCTGGACGTGCTCGAACGTTCCCTGGTCGCCTCCGGTACGGAGCTGACGACGGTCGCGATGCGCCGCCTCGACCCCGGGGTGCAGGGCTCGGTGCTCTCCGTGCTCGACCGGCTCGGCATCCGCGTCCTGCCGAACACGGCGGGCTGCTTCACCGCGGGCGAGGCCGTCCTGACCGCCCGGCTCGCGCGGGAGGCGCTCGGCACCGACCTGATCAAGCTGGAGGTCATCGCGGACGAGCGCACGCTGCTTCCCGACCCGATCGAGCTCATCGACGCCGCCGAGACCCTGGTCGACGACGGCTTCACGGTCCTTCCGTACACGAACGACGACCCGGTCCTCGCCCGGAAGCTGGAGGACGTGGGCTGCGCGGCGATCATGCCGCTCGGCTCCCCCATCGGCTCCGGGCTCGGCATCCGCAACCCGCACAACTTCCAGCTGATCGTCGAACGCGCGGGCGTGCCGGTGATCCTGGACGCGGGGGCGGGCACGGCGTCCGACGCGGCGCTCGCCATGGAGCTGGGGTGCGCGGGTGTGATGCTCGCCTCCGCCGTGACGCGGGCGCAGGAGCCGGTCCTCATGGCCGAGGGCATGCGGCACGGGGTCGAGGCGGGGCGGCTCGCGTACCGGGCCGGGCGAATCCCCCGGCGGCACTTCGCCGAGGCGTCGTCGCCCGTGGAGGGCATGGCCCGGCTCGATCCGGAGCGGCCCGCGTTCTGAGCGTCGCGTGCCTGTCACAGCTCGGCTGCAGTCGGGGCCCGGGCCAACCCGGGCGGGCAACGGTGTCGGCGGTGGCTCGTAGACTCCCTTCGTGGACACGACCCTTCAGGACCCGCTCGTCGGGCAGGTGCTCGACGGCCGCTATCGCGTGGACGGGCGGATCGCGGTGGGCGGGATGGCCACGGTCTACAGGGCCGTGGACACCCGCCTCGACCGCGTGCTCGCGCTCAAGGTGATGCACCCGACGCTGGCCGCCGACGTCTCGTTCGTCGACCGCTTCATCCGCGAGGCGAAGTCGGTCGCCCGGCTCTCGCACCCGAACGTGGTGGGGGTGTACGACCAGGGCGCCGACGGTGCGTACGTCTATCTCGCGATGGAGTACATCGCCGGCTGCACCCTGCGTGACGTGCTCCGCGAGCGCGGCGCCCTGCAGCCGCGCGCGGCCCTCGACATCCTGGAGCCGGTCCTCGCCGCGCTCGGCGCCGCGCACCGCGCCGGGTTCGTGCACCGCGACATGAAGCCGGAGAACGTCCTCATAGGGGACGACGGCCGGGTCAAGGTCGCCGACTTCGGCCTCGTGCGCGCGGTGGACACCGTCACGAACACGACCGGCACGGTGCTCGGCACGGTCTCCTATCTCGCACCCGAGCAGATAGAGCACGGCACGGCCGACACCCGCGTGGACGTGTACGCGTGCGGCGTCGTGCTCTACGAAATGCTGACCGGCGCCAAGCCGCACTCCGGTGAATCGCCCGCCCAGGTGCTCTACCAGCACCTCCACGAGGACGTGCCGCCCCCGTCGGCGATCGTCCCGGGGCTCGCCGTCGAGCTGGACGAGCTGGTGGCCTCCGCCACCGCCCGCACGCCCGACGTCCGCCCGCACGACGCGGTGGCGCTCCTGGGGCAGGCCAGGCAGGCGCGGGCCGCGCTCTCCGTCGAGCAACTGGACGCGGTGCCTCCGCAGGCGCGCGCGGACCACGGAGAGCATGACAACTCCGACGACCGTACGAGCGTGATC
This sequence comes from Streptomyces sp. NPDC054047, assembly GCF_055585065.1. Classification (NCBI taxonomy): domain Bacteria; kingdom Bacillati; phylum Actinomycetota; class Actinomycetes; order Kitasatosporales; family Streptomycetaceae; genus Streptomyces; species Streptomyces sp. NPDC054047. The sequence goes on from NZ_JBVJKV010000001.1 coordinate 421,323, forward strand.
CCGCGCGCGGTGCGATCCGTGCAGCTGCCGCTCCCGACGGACGACGATCAAGGCCGGCAGGACCGGCAGGACCAGCTCAACCGCACGAGCGTCCTGCAGACTCCGCCGCCCGCTCCCCCGGCCGCCCCCGGCCGCGGACGGCCCGGCAACCCGCGCCGCGGCGTGCTCGCGGTGGTCGCCGCCGTCCTGCTCGCACTGGGGCTCGGCGCGGGCGTCTGGTACATCAACTCAGGCCAGTTCACGAAGGTCCCGCCGCTCCTGGCGAAGACCGAGTCGGCGGCCAAGAAGCGGCTCGGCGAAGCCGGGCTGGACGTGAAGGACGTCAAGCGCGCGTACAGCGACACCGACAAGCGCGGCACGGTCATGGCCACCGACCCCGGGGCCGGCGAGCGCATCCGTGACAACGGCCGGGTGACGCTGACCGTCTCCATGGGCCCCGAGATCGTGAAGGTCCCGAGCCTCAAGGGCACTTCCCTGGCCGAGGCCAGGAGCAAGCTCAAGGACGCCGGTTTCGCTCCCGGGATGACGAAGAAGGCCTTCAGCGAAGAGGTGCGCAAGGGCTCCGTGATCAGGACGGACCCGAAGTCGGGCACCAAGCGCAAGGCGGGCTCCGCGATCGCGATCGTCGTCAGCAAGGGCCCCGCGATCGACGTTCCGGACGTCACGGGCGAATCCCAGGCCGACGCGACCGCCGAGCTGGAGGACCTGGGCCTCAAGGTCAAGACCAAGACGGAGCGGGTCTACTCCGACGAGGACAAGGGCACCGTCCTCGAACAGTCCCCCACGGAGGACCAGCAGCAGCTCGCCGAGGGCGACACGGTCACGCTCACGCTCTCCAAGGGCCCGGAGATGATCGAGGTCCCGGACGTCGAGGGCATGAGCGTGGACGACGCCACGAAGGAGCTCAAGGACGCGGGCTTCACGGTCGACGAGGACCGCGGGCTGCTGAACATCTTCGGGGACACGGTCAAGGGCCAGTCGGTGGAAGGCGGCGACGAGGCGCCCAAGGGCTCCGAGATCACCATCGAGATCCGTTGACGGGACGCTCACGCGCGCATGCCACCCTTGAGCGCGTGAGCAGCAACAAGTCCCCCATCGCAGCGTCCCGCAATCCCGTCGGCGGCCATGTCCCCGTGGCCGGCGGCCTCGCCTCCGTCGGACTCTCGTACGCCCGTGAGCTGGGCGCCGAGGCCGTCCAGGTCTTCGTCGCCAATCCGCGCGGCTGGGCGACCCCGCCCGGCAATCCGAAGCAGGACGAGGAGTTCCGCGCGGCCTGCGCCGCGGAGAACATCCCGGCGTACGTCCACGCGCCCTACCTCATCAACTTCGGCTCGCACACCGAGGCGACCGCCGAGAAGTCCGTGGAGTCCCTGCGCCACTCGCTGCGCCGGGCCCGCGAGATCGGCGCGCTCGGCGTCGTCGTGCACACCGGCTCGGCGACCGGCGGCCGGGAGCGCTCCGTCGCGCTGCGGCAGGTGCGCGAGCGGATGCTGCCGCTCCTGGACGAGCTGACGCACGACGACGACCCCTTCCTCCTCCTGGAGTCGACCGCGGGCCAGGGCTTCTCGCTCTGCTCCCGCACCTGGGACTTCGGCCCGTACTTCGACGCGCTGGACGCCCATCCGAAGCTGGGCGTCTGCCTGGACACCTGCCACATCTTCGCGGCGGGCCACGATCTGGCCGGTCCCGGCGGCATGAAGCAGACCCTCGACCTGCTGGTCGACACGGTCGGCGAGGGCCGCCTGAAGCTGGTGCACGCCAACGACTCCAAGGACGTGGTCGGCGCCCACAAGGACCGTCACGAGAACATCGGCACCGGCCACATCGGCGAGGACCCCTTCCGCGAGCTCATGCTCCACCCCGCGACCGAGAACGTACCGCTGATCATCGAGACCCCCGGCGGCAAGGAAGGCCACGCGGCGGACGTGGCACGGCTGAAGGAGCTCAGGAGCAGCTAGGGACCCGGAGATCCCTTGAGGAATACCCCCTAGGGGTATACGGTTCTTGCCAGGCGGCAGGAACCGTTGTCCGACGTTGGGGGATTCTCATGCAGCACGATCACGCCACCGAGCACGACCACCACACCCACGAGGGCCATCAGGGCCTGGGCAAGGTCAGCTGGCGGACGGCGGCCCAGGCGACCCTGCACTGCCTCACCGGGTGCGCCATCGGCGAGGTCCTCGGCATGGTCATCGGCACCGCGCTCGGCTGGGGCAACGTACCGACGATGATCCTCGCGATCACCCTGGCCTTCTTCTTCGGATACGCGCTGACCCTGCGCGGCATCCTCAAGGCGGGCGTCGATTTCAGGACGGCGTTCCGGGTCGCGCTCGCCGCGGACACCCTGTCCATCGCGGTGATGGAGCTCATCGACAACGGCGTGATCGCGCTCTGGCCCGGAGCGATGGACGCCCACCTCTCGGACCCCATGTTCTGGTGGATCCTCGCCATCGCCCTGGCCGCCGCGTTCGTGATCACGACCCCGGTCAACAAGTGGATGATCGGCCGCGGCAAGGGCCACGCCGTGGTGCACCAGTACCACCACTGACCAGGCACGACAGAGGTACGCGGGACTAGAGCTCGGGGCCGTCCCCGGGCTCTTCCTGGTACGAGTAGCGCTGCTCGGTCCAGGGGTCGCCGACGTTGTGATAGCCGCGCTCCTCCCAGAAGCCGCGGCGGTCGGCGGTCATGTACTCGACGCCGCGGACCCACTTGGGGCCCTTCCAGGCGTACAGATGAGGCACCACGAGCCGCAGCGGAAAGCCGTGCTCCGCGGTCAGTAGCTCGCCCCCTTTGTGGGTGGCGAAAATCGTGCGCTCGTCCATGAAGTCGGCCATCCGCAGATTCGAGCTGAAGCCGTACTCGGCCCAGACCATCACGTGGGTGGCGTCGGGCGCGGGCGGCGCGATCTCAAGGAGCGCCCTCGCGGGCACCCCGCCCCATTCGGCGCCGAGCATGCTGAACTTGGTGACGCAGTGCAGGTCGCCGACCACGGTGGCGTACGGAAGGGCCGAGAACTCCTCGTGCGTCCAGCAGTGCTTGTCCCCGTCGGCGGTGGCCCCGAAGACCCTGAACTCCCAGCGCTCCGGGCGGAACTTCGGCACCGGGCCGTAGTGTGTGACCGGCCAGCCGCGCTGGAGTCGCTGACCCGGTGGAAGCTCCGGCTCCACTGCTTCCCGAGATGCGCGATCCGCCGGCTGACCCATGCCACCATCCTGACAGACCCGGGGCGGTGGACGTGACCAGGAGGCCGCCGACGGGCGCCGGCCGGACGTTGATTGGGGCAACTCCTACTAAGCGTGCACTTACTGGACGGCCTCTCGCACCGGTGCAAGGATGCGCGGAACCTGCCCAGTTACCACGTGGAAGGAGCCTCTGCGATGCAGGGCGACCCCGAGGTCATCGAATTTCTCAACGAGCAGCTGACCGCCGAGCTCACGGCGATCAACCAGTACTTTCTCCACGCCAAGATGCAGGAGAACTTCGGCTGGCCCAAGCTCGCCAAGTACACCCGGTCCGAGTCGATCGACGAGATGAAGCACGCGGAGATCCTGACCGACCGGATTCTCTTCCTCGACGGCCTGCCCAATTACCAGCGGCTCTTCCACGTGCGCGTGGGCCAGACCGTGACGGAGATGTTCCAGGCCGACCGGCAGATCGAGGCGGAGGCGATCGACCGCCTCAAGCGCGGCATCGAGGTGATGCGCGGCAAGGGAGACATCACTTCCGCGAACATCTTCGAGTCGATCCTCGCGGACGAGGAGCACCACATCGACTATCTCGACACCCAGCTCGAACTGGTCGAGAAGCTGGGCGAGCCGCTCTACATCTCGCAGCTCATCGAGCAGCCGGAGAGCTGACAGCGGGCCAGACGGGCTAGGCCGCCTCGTCCAGGCCGACGTCCAGGCCGGTGAGGACGGGCTCACCCTGGTCGGCCAGCTCCCTGCGGGGGCACGCGCCCCGGCCCAGGAGCGCCTGAATGCTCCGTACACACGAACCGCAGTCGGTGCCCGCCTTGCTGGCGGACGCTATCTGGCGGGGTGTGCAGGCACCGTCCGCCGCGTGCTGTTTCACCTGGGCCTCGGTGACCCCGAAGCAGTTGCAGACGTACACGCGGTTCACCTCCCGGACAGGATTCAATCGGCGGCGCCGCTCCGATTGAATCGGTGAGGCTAACCTAACCTTACCCATGACCCGAGGTCCACAAAAGCCCCCGATACGCCGGTGGGGCACGGATCACATGGATCCGTGCCCCACTCGTACGTTCACCGGGAATACCGGAAGATCACTGGTCGCGGTACATCTCCGCGACCAGGAACGCCAGGTCCAGGGACTGGCTGCGGTTCAGGCGCGGGTCGCAGGCCGTCTCGTAGCGCTGGTGCAGGTCGTCGACGAAGATCTCGTCGCCGCCGCCCACGCACTCGGTGACGTCGTCACCGGTGAGCTCGACGTGGATGCCGCCCGGGTGCGTGCCCAGGGCCTTGTGGACCTCGAAGAAGCCCTTGACCTCATCGAGCACGTCGTCGAAGCGGCGGGTCTTGTGACCGGATGCCGCCTCGTAGGTGTTGCCGTGCATCGGGTCGGTGATCCAGGCGACGGTCGCGCCGGAGGCGGTGACCTTCTCGACGAGCTCGGGGAGCTTGTCGCGGACCTTGTCGGCGCCCATGCGGACGATGAAGGTCAGGCGGCCGGGCTCGCGGTCCGGGTCGAGGCGCTCGATGTACTGAAGCGCCTCCTCCGCGGTCGTCGTCGGGCCGAGCTTGATGCCGACCGGGTTGCGCACCTTGGAGGCGAACTCGATGTGCGCGCCGTCCAGTTGGCGGGTGCGCTCACCGATCCAGACCATGTGGCCCGAGGTGTCGTAGAGCCGCCCGGTGCGCGAGTCCACGCGGGTGAGGGCCGACTCGTAGTCGAGGAGCAGCGCCTCGTGCGAGGCGTAGAACTCGACGGTCTTGAACTCCTCCGGGTCCGTCCCGCAGGCGCGCATGAAGTTGAGCGCGTTGTCGATCTCACGCGCCAGCTGTTCGTAGCGCTGGCCCGAGGGGGACGACTTCACGAAGTCCTGGTTCCAGGCGTGCACCTGGCGCAGGTCGGCGTAGCCGCCGGTGGTGAAGGCGCGCACCAGGTTGAGTGTCGACGCGGACGCGTTGTACATCCGCTTCAGGCGCTCGGGGTCCGGGATGCGGGCCTTCTCGTTGAAGTCGAAGCCGTTGACCGAGTCGCCGCGGTACGTCGGCAGGGTCACGCCGTCGCGGGTCTCGGTGCCCTTGGAGCGCGGCTTCGAGTACTGCCCCGCGATGCGGCCGATCTTCACGACGGGCACGGAGGCCGCGTACGTCAGGACGGCGCCCATCTGGAGCAGCGTCTTCAGCTTGTTCCGGATGTGGTCGGCCGACACGGCGTCGAAGGCCTCGGCGCAGTCGCCGCCCTGAAGCAGGAACGCCTCTCCCTTGGCGACGGAGGCCAGTCGGGCGCGCAGCTGGTCGCACTCGCCCGCGAAGACGAGCGGCGGATACGACTCGAGGTCCGCGATCACATCGCGCAGAGCCTCGGCATCGGGGTACTCGGGCTGCTGCGCCGCGGGAAGGTCTCGCCAGGTGTTGCCACCGGTAGGGGTGGTCTTAGCGTTCACGGTCACCCGCACAACATTACGGGGTGATGTCCGCCGTCCATTCACCCGCTCACCAAGTGAGACGGACCAGACACAGCCGAGCGTCGGCGCTCCAGCTCCCGCTCGCCGGCGTGCGGCGCCGCCAGGGCGAGCGCGCGGTGCGTGCGGCGCAGCATCGTGCGGGCCATGAAGGGGTGCGCGCGCCTGACCGCTCCCCAGTAGATCCGGCCGCGCAGGGTGTCGGCCCGTGCCGCGGTGCTCAGCGTGACGTGCCGGTCGTCGACCAGGATCGAGGCGCGCGCCGTCAGGCCCGCCGTGTCCACGTCCAGGAGGAGTTCGCCGCCCTCGCGGGCCAGGACGGGGAAGGCGTCGCGCAGGATGCCGGTCCAGGCCGCGGGGTCGCGCGGCTGGCCCGGGAGCAGCTCCATGCGGTACGCGTCCTGGTAGCCGGGGCTGTCGACGGCGGCGCGGATCAGGCGGGCGGCCTCGGGTGTCCCGATCGCCTCCGGGCGGCTCCACATGAGCCGGTTGCAGAGGCGCACCAGGGGCGACCACCGGACGGGCCGGGCGCAGCCGCCCGTCGCCGCACGCTCGACGTTGTCGAAGACCTCTTCGATGATCGTGTCGTGCAGGGGCCGGACGAGGGCGGGCCACAGCAGCCGGTCCCGGCCGCGCGGTTCGGTCTCCAGGACATGGCGCACGCGGCAGCGTCCCTTGCCCATCGGCTCGACGCTCAGCTCGTGGAAGCCGTTGTCCGGCGGGGTGAAGGCGAAGCGCACGCGGCGCCCCGGCTCGTACTCCGTGACGCTGTAGCGGACCGGGCCGTGGCCGCCGGTCGCGCCCACGCCGAGCGGGCGGTCGAAGATCATCGCGGCCCAGGCCGGCGTCGGGAAGAGGGGGTCGTCCTCGGCGGAGAGCCGGTCGAGGAGAGCGCCGACCACCTCCGCCGGAGCCTCGATCACACGCTCGTGTTCGTTGAGTACCGCGCCCATCGCACACCTCCATACGCCGCCGTATGGTCGACCATACGGTACCGTACGGACATGGCGCAACGGCAGCAGAAGAAGCCTGCGGGCAAGCCCCGGCTGACCGCTCAGGACTGGGCGGACGCCGCCCTCACCGCGATCGGCGAGGGCGGTCTCGCCGCCGTCGCCGTGGAACCCCTGGCCGTCCGGCTCGGCACCACCAAGGGGAGCTTCTACTGGCACTTCGCCAACCGTGACGCGCTGATCGAGGCCGCCCTGAACCGCTGGGCGGAGCTCCACACCGAGGGGATCATCACCGAGGTCGAGGCCGAGCCCGACCCGCGCCGGCGCATCCGCCTCCTCTTCGGCGAGGCCATCGCGTCGGCCACCTCCGACCCCCTGGAGGTGGCCCTCCTGGCGACCGCGTCGCACCCCCAGGTCGCCGAGGTCCTGCGCCGCGTCACCGATCGCCGGGTGGCGTACGTCGCCGAGCTCTTCGCCGGGCTCGGCTTCCCCGACGCGGAGGCGCGGCGTCGGGGACTGCTCGCGTACACGGTCTATCTGGGGCACGCGCAGCTCGGGCACGCGGTGCCGTCGGCGCTGCCCCCGGCCGACGAGTTCGGCGCGTATCTCGACGAGACCCTGGACGTCCTGATGATGCGCTAGGGTGCGGACCATGCACGCGCAGACAACCCGAAACTGGTGGTGGCCCGCTCATCCGGCGGCCCACTGATTCTGCGCGTATCGAGACTCGCGAAGGCCGCCCGAGGGGCGGCCTTCAGTGTTTTCCGGGACCAGGATCTCCAGATCCCCGGACCGCGGGGCCGTTCCTCTCCGAGTGAGAAGGAACCGAACCCATGCATTCCCAGGCGCACCACCTGCTCGACCTGATCGACGACGACCGCCCCTTCGCCGTGCTCCGCCGCCGCACGCCCGGCCACGACCACGACACGGTCGAGGTCCTGATCGGCTCCGTCACCGCGTACGACCGGCTCGCCGACATCCCCGACGAGGGCCTCGCCCTGATCCCCTTCCGGCAGATCAGGGAGCGCGGCTTCGACGTACGCGACGACGGCACGCCGCTCACGGTCCTGAGCCCCGATCAGACGTACGAACTCCCGCTCTCCGATGCCCTGTCGACGCTGCCCGCCCATGACGTGCGCGTCGAGGGCGGCGCCTTCGACGTCGACGACGCCGCGTACGGAGAGATCGTCGGGCGGGTCCTGCGCGAGGAGATCGGGCAGGGCGAGGGCGCCAACTTCGTCATCCGCCGGACGTACGAGGGCGAGATCCCCGGCTTCGGCAGGGCGGACGCCCTGGCGCTCTTCCGCAGGCTGCTCGTGGGCGAGCGGGGCGCCTACTGGACGTACGTCGTGCACACCGGGGAGCGGACCCTGGTCGGGGCGAGCCCGGAGGTGCATGTGCGGATGTCCGGCGGGACCGTCGTCATGAACCCGATCAGCGGGACCTACCGCTACCCGGCAGAGGGCCCCACCCCGGACGATCTGCTCGGCTTCCTCGCCGACGGCAAGGAGACCGAGGAGCTGTCGATGGTCGTCGACGAGGAGCTCAAGATGATGTGCACGGTCGGCGACATGGGCGGTGTCGTCGTCGGGCCGCGGCTGAAGGAGATGGCCCATCTCGCGCACACCGAGTACGAGCTGCGGGGCAAGTCGTCCCTCGACGTGCGCGAGGTCCTCAAGGAGACGATGTTCGCGGCGACCGTCACCGGCTCGCCCGTGCAGAACGCCTGCCGCGTCATCGAGCGCCACGAGGCGGGCGGGCGCGGCTACTACGCGGGCGCCCTCGCCCTGATCGGCCGTGACGCGGGCGGCGCGCAGACCCTCGACTCCCCCATCCTGATCCGCACCGCCGACATCTCCCCGGACGGCAAGCTGCGGGTCCCGGTCGGCGCGACGCTGGTGCGCGGCTCGGACCCGGCGGGCGAGGTCGCCGAGACGCACGCGAAGGCGGCCGGCGTCCTCGCCGCCCTCGGGGTGCGTCCCGGCCGGCCCCGCGACGAGCGCGTACGCCCGGCCCTCGCCGACGACCCGCGGGTGCGGGCGGCGCTCGACAGCCGGCGGGCCGGGCTCGCGCCGTTCTGGCTGCGGATGCAGGAGCAGGTGGCCGAGCTGTCGGGGCACGCCCTGGTGATCGACGGCGAGGACACGTTCACGGCGATGCTGGCGCATCTGCTGCGCTCCTCGGGCCTCACGGTCTCCGTGCGCCGCTACGACGAACCGGGCCTGCGGGAAGCGGCCCTGGCCCACGAGGGCCCGCTGGTCCTCGGTCCCGGCCCCGGCGATCCGTCGGACCTCACCGACCCGAAGATGACCTTCCTGCGCGCACTGACCGCCGAGGTGATCCTTCCCCAAGCTCTCGGCTTCGCTCGAGCAGGGGAGGCCCCAGTCCACCGCCACGGCGTCCTCGGAGTCTGCCTCGGCCATGAGCTCCTGGCCGCCGAGCTGGGTCTGGAGATCGTCCGCAAGGAGGTCCCCTACCAGGGCGCCCAGACGCGGATCGACCTGTTCGGGCGGCCGGAGACGGTCGGCTTCTACAACAGCTTCGTGGCCCACTGCGACGAGGAGACGGCGCTGGAACTGGCCGCGCACGGCATCGAAGTCAGCAGGGACACCGCCACGGGAGAGGTGCACGCGCTGCGGGGCCACGGCTTCGCGGGGGTCCAGTTCCACCCGGAGTCGGTGCTCTCGCTGCGCGGGACGGCGATCGTGCGCGAACTGCTCTCCGGGGTGCTCGTCTAAGCCGTGGGGGCCGCCGGGACCAGGACGTTCTCGCTGCGGCGGCCCTCCTTGTAGTCCAGGACGTTCCGCACCGTGGCGTCGATGATCTGGCCGACCGCGTCGGCGGTGTAGTAGGCCTGGTGCGAGGTGACCACGACGTTCGGGAACGTCACCAGGCGGGCCAGGGTGTCGTCCTCGACGGCTTCGAGTGACTTGTCGAGGAAGAAGAGCCCGGCCTCCGCCTCGTACACGTCGAGCCCGACCCCCGCGAAGCGCCCCATCCGCAGCTCCGAGACCAGGGCGTCGGTGTCGATCAGGCCGCCGCGGCTGGAGTTCACCAGGATCACGTCGTCCTTCATCATCCGCAGCGCGTCGGCGCCGATGATGTGCTGCGTCGAGGGGAGCAGCGGGACGTGCAGGCTGATCAGATCGGCCTCGGCGAAGAGCCGCTCCTTCGCCACGTACTTCATGCCGAGCTCGACGCACGCCGGGTTCTGGGCGACGTCCCAGCCGAGCAGATTCATGCCGAAGCCGTGCGCGATCCGGGTGAACGCCTCGCCGATCTTCCCGGTGCCGAGCACGCCGACCGTGCGGCCCCGCAGGTCCCGGCCCATCAGGCCGTCGAGCCTGAAGTCGAAGTCACGGGTGCGGTTGCTCGCGCGGACGATGCGGCGGTTGACGGCCATCGCCAGGGTCCAGGCGAACTCGGCGACGGAGTACGGCGAGTAGTACGAGACGCGGGCGATGGTGAACCCGAGGCGCTCGGCGACCTGGAGATCGATGTTGTTGAACCCGGTCGAACGCTGGGCGACCATCTGCGTCCCGCCCGCTGCGAGGGTCTGCAGGACGCGGTTGCCGAGATCGGCGTTCACGCTGGTGGAGACGATCTCGTAGCCGGCGGCGATGGGGGCGGTGTCCTCGGTGAGGAAGACGTCCAGGCAGCGGACGTCGTGGTGGCCCTCGAAGGCCCTCTCGATCAACGGCTTCTCATCGGCCTGCACGCCGAAGGCGAGGATCTCCATGCGGCGAGTCTAGGTATCTCGGGGCAGGACGGCACCACGGGGAACGGGTGGGCGGGTGGGAGAGACCCGCCGCGAAGCGGCGGTACAGGGCACCCGCCCACCGGGGGTCAGCCGAAGAACACCCCGACCTCGGCGTACAGCGCCGGATCCACCGTCTTCAGACGGGCCGTCGCCTCGGCGATCGGGACCCGCACGATGTCCGTGCCCTGCAGCGCGACCATCTTCCCGAAGTCGCCGTCCCGCACGGCCTCGATCGCGTGCAGGCCGAAGCGCGTGGCGAGCCAGCGGTCGAAGGCGCTGGGCGTCCCGCCGCGCTGGACGTGACCGAGGACGGTCGTCCGCGCCTCCTTGCCCGTGCGCCCCTCGATCTCCTTGGCCAGCCACTCCCCCACGCCCGAGAGCCGCACATGCCCGAAGGAGTCCTGCGTCCCGTCCTTGAGGACCATCTCGCCGTCCTTGGGCATGGCCCCTTCGGCGACGACGACGATCGGCGCGTACGACGCCTTGAACCGCGAGGTCACCCAGGCGCACACCTGGTCGACGTCGAAGCGCTGCTCGGGGATGAGGATGACGTTCGCACCCCCGGCGAGCCCGGAGTGCAGCGCGATCCATCCCGCGTGCCGCCCCATGACCTCGACCACGAGGACCCGCATGTGCGACTCGGCGGTGGTGTGCAGCCGGTCGATCGCCTCGGTGGCGATGCCCACCGCGGTGTCGAAGCCGAAGGTGTAGTCCGTGGCGGAGAGGTCGTTGTCGATGGTCTTCGGTACGCCGACGACATTGATGCCGTACTCGTCGGTGAGCCGCGCGGCGACGCCGAGGGTGTCCTCGCCGCCGATCGCGATGAGGGATTCGACCTCGTACTTGGCGAGGTTCTCCTTGATCCGGCGGACGCCGTTCTCCGCCTTGAGCGGGTTGGTGCGCGAGGAGCCGAGGATGGTGCCGCCGCGCGGCAGGATGCCCCGCACGGCAGGGATGTCGAGCTGGACGGTGTCGCCCTCCAGTGGACCGCGCCAGCCGTCCCGGAAGCCGACGAAGTCGTAGCCGTACTCCTGCACGCCCTTGCGGACGACGCCCCGGATGACGGCGTTGAGCCCGGGGCAGTCGCCGCCTCCGGTCAGTACTCCGATTTTGTTGGCCGTCATGGAAACGTCCCTTCGCCTCAGTGACCTGATGCGAGTCACGCTAATGGTGATCCAGGTCACTCAGGGACGGTGCGGACGGTCAATTCCTGGCCGGATCAAGGGAGTTGATCACGCGAGTTCACCCTTATGAGGGTCACGCGTCGTCGAGACCCCGCTCGATCGCGTACCGCACGAGCTCCACGCGGTTGTGCAGCTGGAGCTTGCCCAGGGTGTTCTGCACGTGGTTCTGCACGGTGCGGTGCGAGATGACCAGGCGCTCGGCGATCTGCTTGTAGCTCAGCCCCTTGGCGACGAGCCGCAGCACCTCGGTCTCGCGGTCGGTGAGCTGCGGGGCCTTCGGCTCGTCCGGGGTGCCGGGCGCCGGATCGGACGCCAGGCGGCGGTACTCGCCGAGGACCAGACCCGCGAGACCCGGCGTGAAGACCGTGTCGCCGACGGCCGTGCGGCGCACCGCGTCGGTCAGCTCGGCGGTGGAGGCCGACTTCAGGAGATAGCCGGTGGCGCCGGACTTGACCGCCTCCAGGACGTCGGCGTGCTCGCCGCTGGCCGACAGGACGAGCACGCGCAGGGCCGGGTTGGCACCGACGAGCTCCTTGCAGACCTGGACGCCCGGCTTCAGGGGCAGGTTCAGGTCGAGTACGAGGACGTCGGGTGCGACGGCCTGTGCGCGCCGCACGGCCTGCTCGCCGTCGCCCGCCGTGGCGACCACGTCGAAACCGGCCTCCGCGAGGTCGCGGGCGACCGCGTCCCGCCACATCGGATGGTCGTCGACGACCATGACCCTGACCGGGTCCTTGCCGCCCTCGCCGTCCTGCTGCCGCTGCTCGTTCATCGTTCCTTTCCTGCCTTCCCCCGTGTGCTGCCTGCGTTCGACGGGCCCGCTGCGTGCCGCGGGACCCTCAGTTCCACTTCCGTGCCCTGGCCCGGCACCGAGATCAGCTCGGCCGTGCCGCCGATGTCCCGCAGCCGCCCCCGGATCGACAGGGCGACACCGAGCCGCCCCTCCCCCTCGGCCTCCGCGAGACGGCCGTCGGGAATGCCGGGGCCGTCGTCCCGCACCGTCACGATCACGCAGTCCGGCTCGTCCTCGACGAGGATCCAGGCACCGGCGTCCGGGCCCGCGTGCCGGTGGACGTTGTCCAGGGCGGCGCCCACCGCGGCGGCCAGTTCCCGCGCGGCCTTCGGGGCGAGGGCGACCGGGGCGCCCGGCTCCGAGACGGTCACCTTCGCGCCCGCGTACGGGAAGAGCAGCGACCGCAGGTCACAGGGCTCCTCGTCGTCCGTGCCCTCGGTGGCGTCCGGCTCCTCCACCGCGCGGACGACGGCCCCCATCGAGGCGTCCTCCGACTCGTGCGACGTGCGGACCAGGCCGCCCGCCACCAGCGTGCGCAGCGCGACCTCCTGCTCCCCGGCCATCCTGCCGAGCTCCGCGGCCTCGCCGCCGAGCGCGCTGCCGCGCCGCTGCACCATCGCGAGGACCTGGAGCACGCTGTCGTGGATGTCGCGGGCCAGGCGCTCCCGCTCGCGGGTCGCGGCCTCGATCTCCAGGGCGCGGGCGAGGGTGCGCTCGGAGGCGCGGGCCACCTCGACGACGTAGCCGATGGCGATGGACGCGATGCAGACGAGCAGGACGTTGTGGAGCGTGTCCTGGGTGGGCCTGCCGCGCTGCGCGATGTTGGCGACGCCGACGAGGGCCGACGCGAAGGCCGCCCACCGCCAGCCGCCCTTGATCGCGAACGCGAGGACCGCGCCGGCCGTCCATATCGACGGCAGCGTCGGCCCGTCGTGCACGATCCGCTGGTGCGAGTCGGCGACCGGCGTGAGCAGGATGCCGACCAGCGCGATGGTCAGATCGGTGACCAGGAACCGCTTGGTGCAGTTCGCCGCGTTCGCGACCTTCGGCAGCGTGCCGAAGGTCCAGCCCGCGAGCACCACGTAGTAGGCGACGGCCACCCAGGGGCGGTCGAACTTCTCGTGCGCGGCCACGAAGAGGCCGATCGCGTACAGCATCGTCAGTACGCGGTATCCGGTCAGAGCGCGCCACAGCGGCTGCTCGACCGACATCCTCATGACGCGAACGCGCTTGGTCATGTCCCCCACCCCTTGGGTCGCCCCTCGGGTCCCCCGTGCACCCGGCTCCCCCTCACAGCGACGCGATTACGCGCCGGACCGTTCCTTCTCGGCCGCCGCGGCCGCTTTCTCCGCCTTCTTCTCCGCTTCCTTCTCGGCCTTCGCCGCCTCCGTGAGCTGGCGCTTCGCAGCGGTCGCGTACACGTCGACATACTCCTGGCCGGAAAGCTTCATGATTTCGTACATGACCTCGTCGGTCACCGCCCGCAGGACGAACCGGTCGTGCTCCATGCCGTGGTACCGGCTGAAGTCGAGCGGCTTGCCGATCTTGATGCCCGGCCGCATCAGCTTCGGCACCACCTTGCCGGGCGGCTGGATCTTCTCCGTGTCGATCATCGCCACGGGGAGCACGGGCGCCCCGGTGGCGAGGGCCACGCGCGCGAGGCCGCCGGGCTTGCCACGGTAGAGCCTCCCGTCGGGCGAACGCGTGCCTTCCGGGTAGATGCCGAAGAGCTCACCGCGCTCCAGGACCTCGATGCCGCTCTTGATGGCGGCCTCGCCCGCGCCGCGGCCGCCGGAGCGGTCCACGGGCAGCTGGCCCACGCCCTTGAAGAAGGCCGCCGTGAGCTTGCCCTTCACGCCCGGGGACGTGAAGTACTCCGCCTTCGCGATGAAGGTGACCTTGCGGTCGAGGACCGCGGGCAGGAAAAAGGAGTCGGAGAAGGAGAGATGGTTGCTCGCCAGGATGGCCGGTCCCTCGGCGGGTACGTTCTCAAGGCCCTCCACCCAGGGCCTGAAGCCGAGCTTCAGCGGCCCTCCGATGGCGACCTTCATTGCGCCGTAGATCAAACCGAGTGCCTCCTGTTATGTGTGGATCAGACCTTAACCCGCAGTAAGCCCAAAGGGCCCGACGGCCCTGGTCGGTGTCAGTCCGGTCGCGTACGGTGAAGTACTCCTCCACATCTCACGAAGGAGACCGAAGTGCCGGTCCTCCCCGGAGCCGAGCCGTACCGCCACGAGGGCGGCGAGGTCGGCGTCCTCCTCTGCCACGGCTTCACCGGAACCCCGCAGTCCCTGCGCCCCTGGGCCGAGTACCTCGCGGACCGCGGCCTGACCGTCTCCCTGCCGCTGCTGCCCGGGCACGGCACGCGCTGGGAGGACCTCCAGGTCACCGGCTGGCAGGACTGGTACGCGGAGGTGGAGCGCGAGCTGCGCGCGCTCCTGGAGCGGTGCACGGAGGTCTTCGTCTTCGGCCTCTCCATGGGCGGGGCGCTGGCGCTGCGGCTCGCCGCCAAGCACGGCGACGAGGTGCGCGGCATCGTCGTGGTCAACCCGGGGAACAAGGTGCACGGCCTCGCGGCGCACGCCCTGCCGGTCGCCCGGCATCTGGTGCCGTCGACGAAGGGCATCGTGAGCGACATCGCCCTGGAGGGCTCGGAGGAGGTCGGCTACCACCGGATCCCGCTGCACGCGGCGCACTCCCTGCGCCGGTTCTTCCAGCGGGTGGACGGTGAACTGCCGCAGGTGACCCAGCCGTTGCTGCTGCTGCACAGCCCGCAGGACCACGTCGTGCCGCCCGCCGACTCGGCCAGGATCCTCAGCCGGGTGTCGTCCACGGACGTCACCGAGACGATCCTGGAACAGAGCTACCACGTCGCGACGTTGGACCACGATGCGGACCGGATCTTCGAGGAGAGCTACGCGTTCATCGGCCGGCTCGCCCCCAGTGTCGGTAAGGAAGGGACGGCCACCGGTGGCTGAGCAGGACCGAATCGAACCCGACGGCGACGAGAGCCGCGAGCCCGAGAAGCGGCAGGAGCCCTCCGAGGGCCTGCCGCTGGACGAGGACGCGGCCTGGCAGGCGATCGTCGCGGGGTACGGCCAGGAGCCGGCGGACCCGCCGGGCGCCAAGCCGTTCAAGTCCATCGAGGACCTGGCACTGCTCGAACCGGAGACGAACGACACCCCGGAGACCGACAAGACCGATAAGTCCGACAAGAGCGGCAAGGGCTCCAAGGGTCCCGAGGACTCCGGGTCCAAGAAGCCGCTCGGCGGCTCCGTCTCCTTCGCCCCCGGCGTCGGCGGCCCGCGTGACTACGACGCGCCCGAGGCGTCGGACGACGACCTGGGCGCGGACGACGAGGGTCACTTCGTCCCGCCGGAGCCGCCGCCGCTGCCCGCCGCGGACGTCACGGCGAAGTTCGCCTGGCTCGCCGTGCTCGGCGGCCCGTTGCTGCTGCTGCTCGCGGTGCTGCTCGGCTGGCAGATGACGTGGTGGCTGACGACGCTCAGCATCGGCGGCTTCCTCGGCGGCTTCGGCACACTGGTGGCGCGGATGAAGGGCGACGACGAAGAGGACGAGGACCCGGGCCGCGGCGCGGTGGTCTGAGCGGGCTAGACGCCCTTGGCCGCGGGAATCCTGAGGGCGGCGAGCACCGGCAGGTGATCGGTGGCCGCCCGCAGGTCCGCCTCGCTCACCCCGTCGAGCTCCAACGGCACGCCGCAGCCGAGGATGTCGACCCCCGAGGTGGCGAAGATGGCGTCGATGCGCTGATGCGGGTCGCCCGGCGTCGAGGTGTTCTCGCCGCCCCAGGGCGCGGCCTCCCAGCAGTCCCGCAGCTCCGAGGCGAGCCTGCGGAACGTACGGCCCTTGGGCCGGTCGTTGAGGTCGCCGCCCGCGACGGCGTGCTCCACGCCCATCCCGGCGAGCCGGTCGAGGAGCATCCCGCCCTGTGCGTAGCGCTCGTCGGTCTGCAGGCTCAGGTGGCAGCTCAGGACGCCGAGCCGGGCGCCGCCGAACCGCACGACGGCGGTCGCGAAGCCGCGCCGGTGCAGTCCCGGCGTCAGCGGAAGCAGCACGTCGTCGGTCCGCTCGACGGTGGCCCGCAGCGAGCAGAGCAGCGCGGGCCCCGCCGCGGTGCCGCCGCCCGAGAGCATCACCAGATCGGCGGCGCGCGCGAGCCGCGCCAGCTTCTTGCGCCACCGGAAGAAGCGGGGCGCCTCCTGGACGAGTACGAGGTCGGGTGCGCAGGCGGCGATGACCCGGGCCAGCGCGTCGGTGTCGTCCCGCATGGACCGGATGTTGTAACTGAGCACCCGGATCACGGCTGAACCGTCGTCTTCGGTCCGGGAGTTGGGCAGCGTCACCATGGAGATCAAGATACGCGCTGCGGGGTGCCGCGACGACGAGGCCCGCCGCCCCGAAGGGGACGGCGGGCCTCGTACGAGATCGGTCGGAACTATCCCTGCCGGGCCAGGTCGGCCGCGCCGACGAGCCCCGCCTTGTTGCCCAGCTGCGCTGCCAGCACCTGCGCGTGCGGACGCCACTGTCCGCCGATGAGCCAGCGCCGGAAGGACTTGCGGATCGGGTCGAGCACCAGCTCGCCCTCGTCCGAGAGCCCGCCGCCCACGATGAACGCGGAGGGGTCGAAGAGCGAGGCCAGGTCGGCGAGGCCCGCTCCGGCCCAACGGGCCAGCTCGCGGTAGGAGTCGACGGCGACCGGGTCGCCCTGGCGAGCCGCCTCGCTGATGTGCTTGCCCTCGATGCCTTCCACCGTGCCGTCGCCGAGCCCGAGGAGGATCTCCGCGGCCTCCGGCGTCGCGTTGGCCCGCTGCTGTCCGTACCGCACGAGGGCGCGCCCCGACGCGTACTGCTCCCAGCAGCCCTGGCTGCCGCAGCCGCAAAGGAGACCGTCCGGCACCACCCGGATGTGCCCGAACTCGGCGGCCACGCCGAAGCGCCCGCGCCGCAGCTTGTTGCCGATGATGACGCCGCCGCCCAGGCCCGTGCCCAGCGTGATGACGATGACGTCCTCGTGGCCCTGGCCCGCGCCGAAGCGGTACTCGCCCCAGGCCGCGGCGTTCGCGTCGTTCTCGACGACGACCGGCAGTCCGACCCGCTGCTCGACCTTGTCCTTGAGCGGCTCGTGGCGCCAGTCGATGTTCGGTGCGAAGAGAACGGTGGCGCGCTTGTCGTCGACGTAGCCGGCGGCGCCGATGCCGACGGCCTCCACGTCGTTCCCCTTGCCGGCCCCGGAGACGGCGGCACAGATCGCGTCCACGATGCCTTCGGCGGTCGGCGGCGTGGGCACCTTGTGGGTGTCGAGAATGGTGCCCTCTTCGTCGACCACTCCGGCCGCGATCTTTGTGCCGCCGATATCGACGCCGATGGTGAGTCCCATGTGTCCCTCAGTTTCGGTCGAGCCCCGCTATGGGCAACCGTACCCGAGGGGTGTTCAGTCCAGGTCGATGTGTTCGGCGGGACCGGGGCCCTCGTCGCGCGGGTCGGGGCCCTTCGCGGCGTCGCTCCCGCGGGTCCAGCGGCCCTCCTGGCCCTCGACCGCGGAGCGGTAGGCGGCGAGCAGTTCACTGCCCGCGGCGGCGAGGTGGTCGAAGACGTCGGGGTTGCGCTCGATGACCGGTTCGACCGCGGCCTTCGCCTGCTGGACGACCTGCTTCACGGTCTGCTCGACGGCGCCCGACGCGACCGCGCCGAGCAGCGGACCCTGGAGTCCGGTCAGCTTCTCCGAGACGGCGTCGACGAGCTTGCGCAGCTCCTCGCCGGCCGATCCCGGCGGCGGCCCGTACTGCGCACGGCGCCGGGCCTTCTCCGCCGCGAGATCCTCGGCGCACGCCTTCTGCCACGCGTCGGCGTCGGTGTCGGCCGCTTCGGGTTCGGGCACTTCGCGCTCGGTGGCATCGCTCATGACGGACAGACTCCTGCGGAGGGCGGTTATGGATTCGTACTCTCGACGTTACCCGAACGGCGGTAGCCCGTTCACCGTGTCCGCGGCCACAGATCCGGGTCGGGCGCGAACCGCACCCGCAGCTCGCCGTCGCGCAGTCCGGCGCCCGCGACGGTGCAGCGGCGCAGGGCCGAGGGCAGGGTGACGATGCGCCGGAACGGACCCGCGGTGACGACCAGTTCGTCGCCGCGCCGGATCAGGCCGAGCTCTTCGCGTACGACTCCGGGGAGCGGGATGTGCCAGACCAGGACGCCGTCGTCGGCGAGGGCGTCGACGAGCGGCCAGGTCACGGGCTCGGGGGCCGCCCCGGGGGCGGGCACGCCGAGGGCTGCCAGGTCGTCGGCGCCGCGCGGATCGTGCCCCAGGTGCGCCAGAGGGACGAGGCGTTCGCCGTACGTCTGCGCCCACTCGGCCAGCGTCTTGCGCTGCTGGGCGACGGGCCCGGCGAACCAGGTGCCGGCGGCGTCGTCGGGCAGTACACGGTTGGCGGTCAGGGCCTCGGTGCGCAGGCCCTGCAGGGCGAGGCCGGTGGCGGCGGCGTGCACGGCGTCGGCGCCCGCGGGGCCCGGCTCGGCGACCAGGCCGACCGTCGTGCCCGGGTCCTCGATCACGGCCTGCGCGGCGGCGAGTTCGGTCTCCCAGCGGGCCGCGGTCTCGTACAGCCAGGCCGAGGGCATCGGGACGCCCGCGATGCGGCCGAGCATGGGCCGCAGGGCGCGGGCGGCCTGGCGCTCGGGCGGCAGGAGCCTGCGGAGGTAGCGGCGCAGCTGCTCGGGGAGTGCGAGGACCGCGAGGGCGCGGGGCGTCGGGGGCAGGTCCACGACCACGGTGTCGTACGCGCCCTGCCCGGCGTCGCGCAGGGCGCGCAGCAGGGCGAGCTCGTCGCTGCCGGGCAGCGGGGTGAGCTCCTCGCCCTCCAGGCGTCCGGCGCCGAGCAGGTCGAGCGCCGCTCCCGCGCGCTTCTGGAGGGCCAGGAGGTCGTCACGGAACTCGTCGCCGGGGGCCAGTCGCCGGACGGTGAGGCCGTGCTCTTCGCCGCCGAGTACGCCGAGCACGTCGTCGACCCGGTCGGCGGTGATCAGGAGGGTCCGGTGCCCGGTGCGGGCGGCGGACAGCGCGGTGGCCGCGGCGACAGTGGTTCGGCCGGAGCCGCCGGGGCCGGTGAGCAAAAGGGTGCGCATAAGGGTGAACGGTAGCCCGGCCGCCCGAGCACCCCGTGGTGTCAGGCCTTCGGGCCGGACTCCACCCGCTTCTTGAGCCCCGCCAGCGCCCGGTCGATGATGACCTTCTCGGCCTTGCGCTTGATCATCCCGAGCATGGGGATCTTGACGTCGACGGTCAGCTTGTACGTGACCTCCGTGCCGGTCCCCGCGGGCTTCAGGAGGTACGACCCGTCGAGCGAGCGCAACATCTGCGACTTGACGAGGGTCCAGCTGACTTCGTTGCCGCCGGTCCAGGTGTAGCCGAGCGTCTGGTCGTCCTTGATCGCGCCCGCGTCCATGACGAGGCGGACCTGCTTGGCGCGGCCCTGCTCGTCGGTGTCGAGCACCTCGGCCTCCTTCACCTCACCCGTCCAGTCCGGGTAGCGCGCGAAGTCGGCGATCACCGCCATCACCTCGGCCGGTGCCGCCTCGATCGTGATGCTCGAGCTGGTGTGTTCCGCCATCGCTGTGGCTCCTCCAGATGCGGTCCGGTACGGGGCGTGGTGTGTACGTGTGTGACGCGTGAAGGCTACCGCGCACGAAGTGGCCCGCCTTCACCACTCCAGGGCCCACGGCCTGCCCGAGCTCGCGAAGTGGCCCACGTTCACACACTCCGTCGCCCCGATCCTCATCCGCCGGGTCAGCGGTTGGTGGACGTGGCCGAAAAGTGCGTACCGCGGGCGGGTCTTGTGAATGGCCGAGAGCAGTGCACGGCTGCCGCGCTCGAAACGGCGCGCGACGGTGTCGTACACGAGCTCGGGGACGTCCGGCGGGATGTGCGTGCAGAGCACGTCGACCTCGCCGACCGCCTCGATCTTGGCCGCGTACTCCTCGTCGCTGATCTCGTAGGGCGTCCGCATGGGAGTGCGCAGGCCATCGCCGACGAAGCCGAAGATCCGCCCGCCGATCTCGGCCCGGCCGCCGTCCAGGACGGTGGTGCCGGGGCCCGCGTACTCGGACCAGAGGGCCGGTATGTCGACGTTGCCGTAAGTGGCGTACGTAGGTGTGGGGAAGGCGGCGAACATCTCGGCGTACTGCTTGCGCACCGCTTTCTCGATGGCGGACCCGCGGTCTATCCCCGCCCACAGCCGGGCGCCGAAGTCCCTGGCCTCGTCGAACCGGCGGGCGGTGCGCAGCTCGACCAGGCGGTCGGCGTTCTCCTTGCCGAAGAGGTCGGGGAAGATGCCGCGCGCGTGGTCGGCGTAGTCGAGGAAGAGGACCAGGTCACCGAGGCAGACGAGCGCGTCGGCTCCCTCGCCCGCGCGGGCGAGGTCCTTCGTGTTGCCGTGCACGTCACTGACCACATTGACCCGGAAACCTGGCATGCCGATCACCCTAGAACGAGCGGGCAAAGGTGGGTAGAGGCCCCGAGAGGCACCGAGAAGGGGGCGGACCTGCGGTTACTTCCGAGTCGGGAATGGCGTGGCGTACTGTGCGGTTCAGACCACAACGTCGTGTGACGCACCGAACATCTGGCCCGGACCCCCTACCGAACAAGCCATACCCATGGGTAACGTCCGGGCAGTCCAGTAGTGCTCCAGCCTTCTTTCCCCCCATTTCCACGGAGCACCTGCCCGATCTTGGACCGCACCGTCGCATCGCACAACGTCGTGGCGCCGGCGCCCTATGTAGGAGCAGCAGTCTTGCGCGAGTTCAGCCTTCCGGCCCTGTACGAGGTCCCTGCGGACGGCAATCTGACCGACATCGTCCGCAGAAATGCCGCGCAGCACCCGGATGTCGCCGTCATCGGCCGCAAGGTGGACGGCAGCTGGCAGGACGTCGACGCCAAGACCTTCCTCGTCGAGGTGCGAGCCGCCGCGAAGGGGCTCATCGCCTCCGGTGTGCGCCCCGGCGACCGCGTCGCCCTGATGTCCCGCACCCGCTACGAGTGGACGCTCCTGGACTTCGCGATCTGGAGCGCGGGCGCGGTCACCGTGCCGGTGTACGAGACGAGCTCGGCCGAGCAGATCCAGTGGATCCTGGGCGACTCCGGCACCGTGGCGATCATCGTCGAGCTTGACGCGCACAGCGCCGCCGTCGAGTCCGTGCGCGACCGGCTCCCCGACCTGGTCAACGTCTGGCAGATCGACCGCGGTGGCGTCGACGAGCTGAACCGCGCGGGCGCCGACGTCTCGGAGGAGACCGTCGACGAGCGCAGCGCGGTCGCGGGCGCCGACGACCCGGCCACCATCGTCTACACCTCGGGCACGACGGGCCGCCCCAAGGGCTGTGTCCTCACCCACCGCAGCTTCTTCGCGGAGTGCGGCAACGTGGTGGAGCGTCTCAAGCCGCTCTTCCGCACCGGCGAGTGCTCGGTGCTCCTCTTCCTTCCCGTCGCGCACGTCTTCGGCCGCCTGGTCGAGGTCGCCGCGCTGATGGCGCCGATCAAGCTGGGCCACGCGCCCGACGTGAAGAACCTCACGGACGAGCTGGCGTCGTTCCGGCCGACCATGATCCTGGGCGTCCCGCGCGTCTTCGAGAAGGTCTACAACTCGGCGCGCGCCAAGGCGCAGGCCGACGGCAAGGGCAAGATCTTCGACAAGGCCGCGGACACGGCGATCGCGTACAGCCGCGCGCTGGACACCCCTAGCGGCCCCTCGCTCGGCCTGAAGATCAAGTACAAGACGTTCGACAAGCTGGTCTACAGCAAGCTGCGGGCCGTACTCGGCGGGCGCGGCGAGTTCGCGATCTCGGGCGGCGCGCCGCTCGGCGAGCGCCTGGGCCACTTCTTCCGCGGCATCGGCTTCACGGTCCTGGAGGGCTACGGCCTGACGGAGTCGTGCGCGGCCACCGCCTTCAACCCCTGGGACCGCCAGAAGATCGGCACGGTCGGCCAGCCGCTGCCCGGCTCGGTCGTCCGCATCGCCGACGACGGCGAGGTGCTGCTGCACGGCGAGCACCTGTTCACGAAGTACTGGAACAACGAGGGCGCGACCGAAGAGGCGCTCGCCGACGGCTGGTTCCACACCGGTGACATCGGCACGCTCGACGAGGACGGCTACCTCCGGATCACCGGCCGCAAGAAGGAGATCATCGTGACGGCGGGCGGCAAGAACGTCGCTCCCGCGGTGATCGAGGACCGCATCCGCGCGCACGCGCTCGTCGCGGAGTGCATGGTCGTGGGCGACGGCCGGCCCTTCGTGGGCGCGCTGGTCACGGTGGACGACGAGTTCCTCGGCCGCTGGGCCTCGGACCACGGGAAGCCGGCCGGTTCCACGGCGGCGTCGCTGCGGGACGACGCGGATCTCCTCGCGGAGATCCAGAGCGCGGTGGACGACGGGAACGCGGCCGTCTCCAAGGCGGAGTCGGTGCGCAAGTTCCGTGTCCTGTCCTCGCAGTTCACGGAGGAGTCGGGGCACTTGACTCCGTCGTTGAAGCTGAAGAGGAATGTGGTGGCGAAGGACTACGCGGACGAGATCGAGGCGATTTACCGCGGGTAGCGTTGGCGGGGCCGCCCACTCGCCGTGGGGGGCCTCCTTCGTTTGCGACGTGCGGTCGTGGCTGGTTGCTCGCGCAGTTCCCCGCGCCCCTAGACGGGGCGCGGGGAACTGCGCGACCAGCCCATGACGGCAGTTCGTCGCGCGGCAGCCCCGTAGGCGCTAAAGCAGCTCCCGCAGGCGCTCAGCCAGCAAATCCCAGCGCCACTTCTCCTCCACCCACTCCCGGCCCCGCTCCCCCATGCGCCGGCGCAACTCCCCGTCACCGAGCAGGGTGACGATCCGATCCGCCGCCGCCTCCGGCGAGCCGCCCCGGACGACCCACCCCGTCTCACCGTCCAGCACCGCGTCCGGCGCCCCGCCGGAGTCACCGGCGACCACGGGGAGCCCCGTCGCCGAAGCCTCCAGGTACACGATCCCGAGGCCCTCGACATCAAGGCCGCCCCGCCGGGTACGGCAAGGCATCGCGAAGACGTCGCCCGCGCCGTAGTGCGCGGGAAGTTCCTCCCAGGGCACCGCCCCGGTGAACCGCACGGAGTCCGAGACACCCGTCTCGGCGGCCAGCTTCCGCAGCTCCTTCTCGTAGGGGCCGCCCCCGACGATCAGGAGAACCGCTTCGGGCTCCCGCGCCAGAATCCTCGGCATGGCCAGGATCAGCGTGTCCTGCCCCTTGCGCGGCACGAGCCGCGAGACGCACACCACGACCGGGCGGTCCGTCAGGCCGAGACGGGCCCGCACGGCGTCGCCGCCCGAACCGGGGTGGAACGTCTTCTCGTCGACGCCCGGCGGCAGTTGGACCATCCGCCCGGCCGCCGCGGGCGTCACCGCGGCGGCGATGCGCGAGCGCGTGTACTCACCCAGATAGGTGATCGTGTCCGTCGACTCGCCGATCCGGCGCAGCAGTTGGCGTGAGGCGGGCAGCTGCGCCCACCCCGCCTCGTGCCCGTGCGTCGTGGCGACGAGGCGCCGCGCGCCCGCCTTCCGCAGCGCGGGCGCCATGAGCCCCAGCGGCGCCGCGGCCCCGAACCACACCGACTCGCAGTCGTGTTCCCGCAGGAGCGAGACCGCGCGCCGCGTGACGCGCGGGGTCGGGAGCAGCATCGTCGTGGGGTCGCGTACGACCTTGAAGGGCTGCTCGGCGTCGAAGGCGGCCGTCGCGTCGGCGCCCTCGCGCCCCCGCTTCCACGTGGAGGCGTAGACGACGAGCTGTTCGGGGTCCAGGCGCAGCGCCATGTTGTGCAGGAACGCCTGGATGCCACCGGGCCTGGGCGGGAAGTCGTTCGTGACGATCAGGGTCTTGTGCATCGTCGCCGACAGTACCGAAAGCCCGGCAGAGCGTGGAACGGCCTCGCCTCCCGGACGGCCCCGCCTCATGGCCCCTGCACGGCCGCGCCCGGCATCATGGCTCACCGAACCACAATGAAGTATCCGAAAAGGGGCGTGGTGCGCGTGGCGCGGATCCTGACCGTCTGGGTCCTGACCAGGACCGTGCTGCTGCTCTGCGTCCTCAAGGTGCTCACCGCCCCTGGCCCGGACGTGACCAGCGACGTCTCCGTCATCTACCAGGGCTGGTACGAGGTGCTGCGCACCGGCACCTTCCCCCTCGACGACGTCACCTGGCAGTACCCGCCCGCCGCCGCCCTCGCGGTCCTCTCCCCCGCCCTGCTGCCCTTCCTCGGCTACACCACGGCGTTCTTCGTGCTCGCCCTCCTCGCCGACGCGCTCGTCTGCGGACTGCTCCTGTACGCGGGCGGGCGGCCCGGCAAGTCCCCGCGGGGAGCCTGGACGTGGGTCGTGGGCGTGGCGCTGCTCGGGCCCACCGTCTACGCCCGCTACGACGTGATGGTCACGGCCGTCGCGGTCGCCGCGCTGTTCGCCGGGGCGCGGCACCCCCGCCTGATGGGGGCGCTCGCGGGGTTCGGCGCGCTGCTCAAGGTGTGGCCCGCGCTGCTGCTCATCGGCATGCCACGCGCGCGTGCCACCCGCAGTTCGTGGGGCGCGGCGGTCGCCACCGCCCTCGGCCTGACCCTCGCCTTCCTGGTGACGATGCCCGGCGCGCTGGCCTTCCTGACCTTCCAGCGCGACCGCGGCACCGAGGTCGAGTCGCTCGGCGCGCTCGTCTTCCACGTCGCGCGCCACCTCGGCTGGCAGGGCGAGGTGCAGCTCAACTACGGCTCGGTGGAGTTCCTCGGCCCGTACGTCCCGCTGGTCAGCACGGTGGCGCAAGGGCTGTCCGTGGCGGCCTTCTGCTGGCTCCTCGTGTGGCGGCTGCGCGCCCGTGCCTGGTCGGCGAGCACGGTCGCGGACGCGGCCTTCGTGGCCGTGCTGCTGTTCACGGCGACGAGCCGGGTGATCAGCCCGCAGTACCTCCTGTGGCTGGTCGGGGTCGCCGCCGTGTGCATGGCGTTTCGCGCGAGCCGCATGGCGCTGCCCGCGCGCCTGGTGCTCGCGGCCACGTTCGTCACGTTCCTGGAGTTCCCCATCTGGTTCTCGCACGTGGTGGCGAGCGATCCGCTGGGCATCGCCCTGCTCTTCGTACGCAACGGACTGCTCGTCGCGGCGGCGCTGATCGGCTGCCGGAACCTGTGGCGGCAGACGGTGTCCGAACCCCGGGCCCGCGAGCGCGCGTCGGCGTCCGACGAGGTCAGCCGAGCTCCGCGCGCAGATACGTACGCCACCGCGCCGTGAACTCCTCCGGGGTGATGTCCAGGACGTCGCTCAGCGCGTCCTCCACGGCACCGGGCCTCTTCTTGTGCGCGCCGACCGCTTCGTAGAAGCCCGTCAGCTCCGCATCGCCCCACTGCTCCGCGATCATCCGGCAGGCCAGCCACGACCCTTCGTACGCCTGGGCCAGCTTCCCCGCGTCCCCGCTGAAGCCGAAGGCGTCGTCCTCCGGGAGCGCGCCGGGCAGCTGTTCCTGCTGGACGGCGCGGCGCAGTTCGGGGGCGGCCTGGGCGGCGGTGCGGCCCGTGCCGCGGTAGCCCACCCAGTCGGCGAAGCCCTCGGAGAGCCACAAAGGGGTGGCCGGTGAGGTGTGCGCGCGGGTGGCCACGTGGGTCGTCTCGTGGGTGAGGACGACCTGCTTGCCGAAGTCGCCGAGCACGCCGTACGCCTCGGGGTTGAGGATGACCCGGTCGGCGGGCGCCTTCCCGGAGCCGCCCGCCTCCCCCGTCGTCACCGCCGCGATCCCCTGGTACCCGGAAGCGGGCGCACCGAGCAGCCCGGCCATGCCGTCCAGGGACTTGGGCACCAGGACGACGACCCGCTGCGGCCACTTCCCCGGCCAGGCGCCGCTCACCAGGGGCACCGCGCGGTCGGCGAGGTCCGCGTACCCGCGCAGCGTCTCCTCGTCCCGCTCGCCCCGCCCGATGCCCAGCACAAGGCTGTGTGCGCCCCGTACGGACGTGACGGGCCCCTGGTCCCAGAGTTGCTGCGTGGCCTTCTTCGCGGGGCGCTCAGAGGCGACGTGCCACCGTCCGTCGCGCTCCCGCAGCGTGAGCGCGCGCGAGGTGGTGAGCGGCTCGCTGTCGTAGCCCTTGATGCGGTACCGCAGGTCCGCGGTGGCCGTGGCCCGCGAGCCGTCGCGCTCGAACGCCGTCAGGCGGTACTGCCAGGAATCGAGCGGTACCTCGCGGAGGTTGTCGTAGACCTCGGCGGTCTCTGCGCCGCGGCCCGTCGCGCGGTAGGCCTTCGCGTCCCGGTCGAGCACCGCGTCCGCGCGCCGGTCGAGCAGCCTGCGCACGTCCCCGGGCGCGGCATCGGGCGCCGAGGGACCGCCGCACCCGACGAGCAGGGCGACACAGATTCCAAGGACCCACGACCCACGCCCGCGACCAGCCACGTTTCAGATCGTACGGGCAGCGGGCCGCGGGCCGCCGGTCAGATCCGCGTCACCGACGACACCGGCATCATGCCGACCGGGTCGTAGCGCACGGGCGCCCCGGGGTAGGGCGCGTGCACGACCTGGCCGTTGCCCATGTACATCCCGATGTGGCTCGCGTCGTCCCGGTAGGCCACGAGGTCACCGGGCTGTGCCTGGCCCAGCGGCACCTGCTGCCCCGCGTACCGCTGGGCCTGCGAGGTGCGCGGCAGCCCGACGCCCGCCTGCGCGTACGACCACTGCGTGAGGCCCGAACAGTCGAAACCGGAAGGGCCGTTGGCGCCCCACACGTAGGGCTTGCCGACGGCCGAGCGTGCCGCGGCGATGGCGGCGGCGGCCCGCGAGGAGGACGGCGCGGCGCCCCCGAGGTCCGGCATCTCGTCGCGTCCCGAGCGCGATGCCCTGTCGTACGCCTCCCGGTCCTGCGAGGGCAGGGAGTTGAGCAGCTTGCGCGCCTTGGCGAGCTTGTGCTCGACGCTGCGCTTGTGGCGGGCCACGGCGGTGCGGCTCTTCTCCAGCTCGGAGAGCTTGTGCCCGGCCTCGGTGCGCTCCTGGGCGAGGCTGCGCTGGGCCTGCTGAAGATCGGTCAGTTCACCGGCCTGCCGGGCGCTGATGCGGTCGAGCGCCGCCGCCTTGTCGAGATAGCCGTCCGGGTCGGAGGAGAGCACCAGGGCGAGGGAGGGGTCGATGCCGCCCGAGCGGTACTGCGCCCCGGCGAGCGAACCGAGCGCGCCGCGCATGGTGTTGATGCGCTCCTGGCCGCGGGCGACGCTGTCCTTGGCCCGCTCGACCTGCTCGCGCAGTGTGTCCGCGCGCTCGTCGGCCTTGTTGTAGGCCTCGGTGGCCTTCTCCGCCTGCGCGAAGAGGCGGTCCACCTTGGCCTTGGTGGTGGCCGGGGTGTCCTGCGGCGCGGCGCCCGCCGGTGTGGCGGCGAGGGCGGCCGCGGCGGTGGCCGCGGCGGCTGACAGGACGGTGACGCGCGTGCTCCGGTCCAGACCGGACAGCGCGGGACGACGATGGGACCCCACGGGAAGCCGCTCTCCCTCCGCTGACGAACCCCCGGACGTTGGACGAACCGGGGGAAGTCCCCCCGATCCGTCGGGGGAATGCGCGCGACAGTAGCCGTGGGATCACGTCACGGCCAAAGACCTGGCCGTGTACACAACGTGACACCCCGCCGGAGACGCAGGTCACCGACGGGGCGCGGGGTCAGCTGGAGTTGCCGGAATTCGCCCGTTTGGGCGGTACGCCGGTCGTTTCAGATGCGGACACCCGAGGGTGAACCGCAGCCGACGAACCTCAGATGCGGACACCCGAGGGTGAACCGCAGCCGATGAACCTCAGATGCGGACGCCGAACTGGAAGGAGCCGATGGTCGACATCGACTCGTAGCGCACCACGGCACCCGGCTTCGGGGCGTGCAGCACCTGGCCGTTGCCGGCGTAGAGCCCGACGTGCGCGAGGCTGTTGAAGAACACCAGGTCGCCGGGCTTCAGCTCGCCGCGGCCGATCTTCGGGCCGTCGTTCTGCTGGGTGTAGGTGGTCCGGGTGATCTGGACACCGGCCTGGTTGTACGCCCACTGCGTGAGGCCGGAGCAGTCGTAGGAGTTGGGGCCGCTGCCGCCGGAGACGTAGGGCTTGCCGATCTGCGTCGCGGCGGCGCTCAGGGCGGCCTGGCCGCGCTGCGATGCCGGGGCCTCCTTGCCGAGGTCCACGCGGTCGCCGGCGTCGCGGCTCGCGCGGGTCTCCTTGGCGGCGAGGTCCGCCTTCTCCTTGGCGGTGAGGGTGTTGAGCAGCTTCTGGGCGGCGCCGAGCTTGCTCTGGACTTCCTTCTTCTTCTTGCCCAGTTCCTTGCGCGTGTCGGCGAGGTCCTTGAGCTTGTCGGACGCCTCCTTGCGCTCCTGCGCGAGGGTCCGCTGCTTCTCCTGGACCTTCTTGAGCGCCTCGACCTGCTGACCGCTCAACTGGTCCATGGTGGACGCCTTGTCGAGGTAGTCGTCCGGGTCGGCCGACAGGAAGAGCTGGACGGAGGGGTCGAGGCCGCCGGAGCGGTACTGCGCGCTGGCCATCGAACCGAGGCCGCCGCGCAGGTCGTTGAGGTCCTCCTGGCCGCGCGCGACCTTGTCCTGAAGCTCGCCGATCTCCTTCTCGAGCTTCTCCTGCTTCTCCTTGGCGCCGTTGTACCGGTCGGTGGCCCGGCCCGCGTCCTCGTAGAGCTTGTCGACCTTGGACTTGACCTCGTCCTTGCTCGGCTTCTCGCTCGGCGTCGCGTTGGCCGCCTGGGAGGTGAGTGCGACGGCAGCGGCGGCGGTCGCGGTGAGCACGGTCACGCGCGCGCGGCTCGGCTGCTTGGGTCGACGGTGGGACGCCACGAAGGCGGCTCCTTCTTCCTCCAGCCGCCTACCGAGACACGGTCGGCGGGTACCACCGCTGCCACCCCGGATGGGTGATCAACCGAGCGGAGGTTCGAGGCGAGACCCTAGTGACCTTCTTGTGATCAGTTCAAATCCTGAAGGACAAAAAGTGGGGTGCGGGGCGCATATTTTACCGACGACACACAGGCGGTGATGATGAACTGACGCTACGTCGCGCAGCCGAGGCCTCAATTCGGGCATAGGGCACAGGAGTTACTTGCATGCCCTTAGGTGCGTGAAACCGGCGTGCGCCGGAGTGCGGGAACGGCGCGCGTCAGCCGCGCGAGAGCCGCTTCAGGAGGACGACCGAAGCGACAGGGCGCGCCCCCGCCTTCGCGATCCCGTCGGCCACCTCGCGGTCGGTCGACACGACGACCACGGGGCGCCCGGGAGGCTCGGCGCGCACCAGCTGGCGGATCAGTTCGTCCGCCGTGACGCCCGGTTTGGAGAACAGCACCCGCACCCCGCGCGGCGGCGCGAGCAGCACGGGCGCGGCGAGTTCGGCCCCGTCGAAGACACAGGTCATCTCGGCACCGGTCTGCGCGGCGAGCTGCGAGAGCGAGCCGAGCAGCCGCAGCCGCTGCTTCTCCAGGGGCATGGTCGGATAGCCGGTCTTGGTGACGTTGTAGCCGTCCACGACCATGTGCGCCTGCGGCAGCGCGAGCAGCTGGTCGAGGATCGCCGGGTCGTTCTCGGAGAGCGCGCGGGCGGCGATGTCCTTCGGGGTCATGCGCCCCGGCTCGACGGCGTCCACGGTCTCGGCGGGCCGCACGGAGACGGGCGGCAGGGCCAGTTCGCGGCGCAGCCCCTGGGCGGACTCCAGGACCGTGTCGAGCAGCAGCCGCACCCGCATGTCCTCGACGCTGCGGCCCTCGCGCGCGGCCCTGCGGCTGGCCTCCAGGGCCGCCTCGGTCTCGCTGAGCCGCGCCTTGAGCCGCCGTGACTCGCTCTCGGCGGCGGACAGCTGCGCCTGGCCCTCGGCCCGTGCGGCGTCGGACTCGGCGGCGGCTTTGCGCAGGGCCGCCTCGCCGCGCTTGACGTCGCTGAGGGCGCCGCGCAGCTTGCGATGCATCGATTCGGCTTCCTTCTTCGCCGACTCGAGTTCCGTGCGCAGCCGTTCGGTCTCGGCCTTCGTCTGGCCGCGGGCCGCCGAGAGTTCCTCGCGCAGCCGTTCGAGCTCGGCCCGCGTCTCGTCGTCGACGCGCTCGGCGTCCGCCCGCAGGGCCTCCTCGCCCGCGGCGGTCACCAGCTTCACCCAGCCGGTGGGACGCAGCACATAGGCCGCGGCCGCCACATCGAGGGGGTCCGCGGCCGGGGGTGGTGAGCCCGCGTCCAGGGCGCCGGTGAGTTCGGGCTGCGCCTCTCTGAGGCGTTCGCCGATGCGCTGCCTGAAGAGCGGATCGCCCTCCAGGGCGGTCGCCATCGCGTTGCCC
Organism: Streptomyces sp. NPDC054047; assembly: GCF_055585065.1. Taxonomy (NCBI): domain Bacteria; kingdom Bacillati; phylum Actinomycetota; class Actinomycetes; order Kitasatosporales; family Streptomycetaceae; genus Streptomyces; species Streptomyces sp. NPDC054047. The sequence continues at coordinate 451,988 of NZ_JBVJKV010000001.1, forward strand.
GCGAACTTCGTGCGCCGGGTCGGCGTGAAGCGGGCGTACTGCCGCAGTTGTGCGGGCAGTTCGCTGACCGTGAGCCCGCCGAAGCCGTCCGAGACGATCTGGACGACCCGCCGGCGCACTCCGTCGGGCAGCGGACGGTCGAGCACCTCAGCGGTGCCGTCGTCCGGCTCCCCGCTTGCGCTCTCCACCATCCGTCACCCCACTAGCTGTGCGGGGCCCGCTCCCTCAGGAGCCGGCGCCCGGCCTGTCCACGAGTTCCACCTGGTCCACCGCGTTGCACCAACGGCAGCGCACCGACTCGATGGTCTCACTGACCACCTCGCGTTCCTCGACGTTCGACTCACCGGCCAGGTCGAGGTGCACATATTCGACGACCTTGGACGAGCGGGTCACGTCGAAACGCGTCAGGTTGCCGCACAGCGCGCAGCGCCACCGGGTGGTGTCGGTCGGCAGGGGAACCGTCATCGTGGCTGTTTCGCTTTCCCTCGGAATTCCATGGTGCGTGGTGCCCGTAACCCTAAGGCCTGTAAGGGTCTCCATGCGGCGGCCTCCCACGCGGCGGGGCGCTCTGTACGGTTTGCTGCCCTTACGTCATGCTCTGTTCATGATCAAGACGTGGGGTACGACGGCGAACCGGATGATCAGGGGTCAGTCGGCCCCGGTGACCTACGGCCTGATCGCCGCCTGCTGTCTGGTCTTCGTGATCTCGCCGGTGTCCGGGTTCAACCCCACGTACGGCACGGGCGACGAGCTGCTCGCCGCCCAGCAGGCCTACTTCGAGCGCTGGGGCGTGGTCCCGACGGAGCTGTTCAGCGGGGCGCTGCGGCCCCTGCTCGCCCCGGCCACGGCGCTCTTCGTGCACGGCAGCTGGCTGCACCTCCTGGGCAACATGCTCTTCCTGTACGTCTTCGGGGCGATGGCCGAGGAGCGGATGGGGCACCTCCAGTTCGCGCTCTTCTACCTCGGCTGCGGCTATCTCGCCCTGTTCGCCTACGCGGTCGCGCACGCGGGCTCCGACCAGACCCTGGTGGGCGCGTCGGGGGCGATCTCCGCGGTGCTCGGCGCCTTCCTCCGTCTCTTCCCGAAGGCGCGGGTCACCAGTCTCTTCCCGTTCCTCTTCTTCCTGCCGCTGCGATTCCCGGCGTGGGTGGTGCTGCCGTTCTGGGTGACGCTGCAGTGGCTTGCGGCCTGGCAGGGCGGGCAGGGGCCGGGAGTGGCGTATCTGGCCCACCTGGTGGGCTTCTCCCTGGGCTTTCTGTACGCATGGGGGCGCTACAGGAGGACGGCTAGAGTGAAGAAACCAGCACCGGTTACCGAGGGAGACAGTCAGCCGTGATCACCGCGATCGTGCTCATCAAGACCAGCGTGGACCGGATCCCGGAGATCGCCGAGTCGATCGCCGCACTCGACTGCGTCAGCGAGGTCTTCTCCGTGACCGGCACGTACGACCTGATCGCCATGGTGCGCGTGGGGCGCCACGACGACCTGGCCGACGTCATCCCCGGCAAGATCAGCAAGATCCCGGGCGTGGAGGCGACGGACACGCACGTCGCGTTCCGCACGTACTCGCAGCACGACCTGGAGGCGGCGTTCGCGATCGGCCTCGACTCCTAGGCCCCTGCGCGTGCGGAGACACGGGGAAGCGTGGGAAGCGCAGGGATGCCGGATGAGCGTTTCTTCATCTGCGGCTCATGCTGCTGACGCCCTGCGCCCCGCACGCTCACCGTCATGGTCTTCTCCCACCGCATGGCCGCCCTGGCCGCCGTCGTGGCGATCCCCCTCGGCATCGCCGCGACCAGCTACGCCCTGACCGACGACCCCGAGCCCCCCAAGGTGCCGCCCAAGGTGGAGCTGGACAGCGGCTCGCCCTCCGCCAAGCCCTCCTCGCCCCGGCCGACGCCGAGCGACGAGACGGTGTCGCCCCCTCCGGTCAGCGAGAACCCCTCCGGTGATGACAACGACGACGACCGGAACGAAGAGAGCGGCACAGGCGGCGCCGGGGGCGACGACAACGACGACGACGGCCCCGGTGACGACGGCTGAGTCAGCGCGCCGCTGGGTCTCCGCCCGCGTCCGCATCCTGCTCTGGCTGCTCTTCGTGATGGCCGTCGCGCTCACCGCGGTGGTGGCCACCACCCGCTCGGTGCTGCTGCGCGACGTGGACCACCGCATCGACCGGCTCCTGGCGCAGGAGACCGGCGAGTTCACCAACCTCGTACGCGAAGGGGTCGATCCGCGCACGGGCGAGAAGTTCACCGACCCCGATCCGCTGCTCCGCCTCTTCCTGGAGCGGCAGTACGCCGACCCCGACGAGGAACTCCTCGGCCTCGTCGAACGCCCCGGCAGGGCCCCCGCCAAGAAGGAGCAGTCCCGCGAGCAGCGCATCGACCACCCGCTGGCCAAGGACGCCGCCGCGCTGACCGCCGTCTTCGACTCCCCCGACGCCACCGGCACCCTGCACCGCGCCCAGGGCGAGGTCCGCTGGGCGAAGGTGGAGATCGACTCGGGCGCGGGCCGGCCCCCGGCGGCGTTCGTCGTCGCCTTCCACCCGGCGGGCGAACAGGCCAAGGCGGGCGACGTGTTCACGATGCTCGTCGCCATCTCCGGGGTCGCGCTCCTGATGACGACCGGTATCGGCTGGGCGGTCGCGGGCCGCATCCTCAAGCCCGTACGCCTGGTGCGCACGACCGCCGCGCAGCTCACCGAACAGGACCTGACCCAGCGCATCCCGGTGCAGGGAAGGGACGACATCGCGGCGCTCGCCGAGACGTTCAACGGCATGCTCGACCGTCTGGAGCGCGCGTTCGCCGCGCAGCGCGAGTTCGTCGACGACGCCGGGCACGAGCTGCGCACGCCCATCACCATCGTGCGCGGCCATCTGGAGCTGATGGGCGACGACCCGGGCGAACGCGAGGAGACGGTCCGGATCGTGATGGAGGAGCTCGACCGGATGAGCCGCATCGTCGAGGACCTCCTCCTGCTGGCCAAGGCCGAGCGCCCCGACTTCGTCACCCCGGAGCCGGTGCAGCTCGCCGAGCTGACCGCGGACGTCTTCGTCAAGGCGCGGGCGCTGGGCGACCGCGACTGGAAGTTGGCCGAAGTGGCCGACGGCGAGAGCGCCCTCGACCCGCAGCGCATCACCCAGGCGATGGTGCAGCTCGCCCAGAACGCCGTCCAGCACACCGTCCCCGGCCAGCGCATCGGCATCGGCTCGCGCAGTGCGGCGGGGCGGATCGAGTTGTACGTCGCCGACAGCGGGCCCGGCGTCCAGGAGCGGGACGCCGCGGTGATCTTCGAGCGGTTCCGGCGCGGCACCGCACGCCGCGGCGCACGCGCCACGGGCGCCGGACTCGGTCTTGCCATCGTGCGCGCCATCGCCGAAGGGCACGGCGGGCAGGTCGAACTGCGGCCCACGGAAGGCGGCGGCGCCACCTTCGTACTCGTCTTGCGAGAACAGGAACCAGGACTGCCATGAACCGGATTCTCATCGTCGAGGACGAGGAGCGCATCGCCTCCTTCGTCGAGAAGGGCCTGCGCGCCAACGGCTTCACCACCAGCGTCGTCGGCGACGGCGACGCTGCCTACGACTACGCCCTGACCGGCGGCTTCGACCTGGTCGTCCTGGACATCGGCCTGCCCGGCAAGGACGGCTTCACGGTCCTGCGGCAGCTGCGCGAGGCCCGCGTGTCCACCCCGGTCATCGTGCTGACCGCACGCGACTCGGTCCGGGACACGGTGGCGGGCCTGGAGGGCGGCGCCGACGACTGGATGACCAAGCCGTTCCGCTTCGAGGAGCTGCTGGCACGGGTGCGCCTGCGGCTGCGTACGGCGGCGGGGGCACCGGAGGTGACGGTCCTTCGCGGCGGAGACCTGACGCTGGACCTGCGCACGCGCAGGGCGCGTTCGGGCGAGCGCACGGTCGATCTGACGGCACGTGAGTTCGTGCTGCTCGAGCTCTTCCTGCGCCATCCGGGCCAGGTGCTCTCGCGGGAGCAGATCCTGTCGCACGTGTGGGGCTACGACTTCGACCCCGGGTCCAACATCGTGGACGTGTACGTACGGGCGCTGCGCAAGAAGCTGGGCGCGGAGCGGGTTCAGACGGTGCGCGGGATGGGATACCGGCTGCCCGGGTGACGTCGGGGCCCGCGGGTGAACTTTCCTTCATCCGCGGCTCATTGAGGGCTCACGGCCGGGCCCGAGGCTCAGTGCGTGACCCTGAATCCCCGCCAAGCCATCACCCTGTGCGTCGCGCTGAGCCTGTGCGCGCTGCTCGTGGTGCCCGGCAACTTCCCCGGCCTGAGCGGCGACGCACGGATCACCCTCGCGGTGTTCGCCCTGGCGACCTGTGCGTGGATCGGTACGCCGATCGACGACACGTACATCGCGCTCGGCGCCGGGCTCGCGCTCACCGCGACCGGGGTGATCAGCAGCGACACGCTCTTCGGCACCCTCGGTGACGAGACGGTCTGGCTGCTGATCTGCGCCTTCGTGCTCGCTGCGGCAGTGGCCCGCAGCGGTCTCGCGGGCCGGGCCGCCGCCTTCCTCGTCAGCGGGGCGCGCAGCGTGCGGCAGTTGACGCACCTGACGACGGCCGCCCTGGTCGTGACGGCCTTCGCGGTGCCCGCCACGTCGGGCCGCGCCGCACTCGCGCTGCCCGTCTTCCTCGCCCTCGCCAAGGTCCTGGCCGACCGCAGGCGCCTGGTCGTGATGCTCGCGCTGCTGTTCCCCACCGTGATCCTGCTCTCCGCGGTCGCGACCCTGATCGGCGCGGGCGCGCACCTGATCACCGTCTCCGTGCTGTGGGAGGCCACCGGGGAGCAGATCGGCTTCACGCAGTGGATGCTGCTCGGCCTGCCGCTCGCCATCGCCTCGTCCCATCTGGCGGCGGAGGCCGTCCTGTTGACGACGACACGCAAGGCGGACCGCCAGGGCCCCGTCCACATCACCGTCGAGCAGCTTCAGGAGCACAGCGAGCAGCCGGTCACCGGGGCCTGGGAGGCCGGCGAGACCCGCTGCGCCCTCCTGCTCGCCACGGTCGTCGCGCTCTGGTGCAGCGAGCCGCTGCACCAAGTGCCGCCCGCCGTCGTCGCGTTGATCGGCGCGGTCGTCGCCTCGTCCCCCGCCCTGGGCACCGTACGCCTGAAGGACGCGCTCAAGACGGTGCCCTGGGCGCTGCTGCTCTTCATGGCGGCGACCATGGCGATGGGGGTCGCGCTCGCCGAGTCGGGGGCGGCGAAGTGGCTGGTGGGCGGGGTGCCCCTCGATGTGCCGCCCTGGCTCTTCCTGACCGTCGTCGTCGCGGTCAGCACGGCCGCACACCTGATGCTCCAGTCCCGCTCGGCCCGCTCGTCCGTCCTGGCCCCGCTGGTCGTCGCGGCGGCCGTCGGAGCGGGCGTCAACCCGGTCGCGGCCGCCCTCGCCTCGACGGCGGCGGCCGGCTTCTGCCACACCCTGCCCGCGTCCGCGAAGCCCGTCACACTCTTCGCCGACATCCCGGACACCCCCACCTACACCCCGCGCGACCTGCTGCGCCTCTCCGCGGTCCTGGCACCGCTGACCGCCGCGCTCGTCCTGCTCTTCGCCGTCGCGCTCTGGCCGCTGCTCGGCGTACCCGTCCGCTGATCCCCGCCCGCACTGGAGACCCCATGCTGACCCGTTTCGCCATCGCCCCCAGCGGCTTCAAGGAGTCCCTGTCCGCGCAGTCCGCGGCCGAGGCCATCGCCGAAGGAGTACGCCGTGTCGTCCCGCACGCACAGACCGATCTGATCCCCCTGGTGGACGGCGGCGAGGGCACCGCGCGCGCCCTGGCCACCACCGGCGGCGGCCGCCTGGTCGCACTGCCCGCCACCGGCCCCGTCGGCCAGCGCGTCGGCACCCACTTCGCGCTGCTTCCGTCCGGCGTCGCCGTGGTGGAGATGGCCGCGGTCGCCGGGCTCTCGCTGGTCCCGCGCGATCTGCGCGACCCCGGCGCCACGACGACGTACGGCGTGGGCGAGCTGATCCGTGCCGCGCTCGACACGGGCGCCCGCCGCATCCTCGTGGGCTGCGGCGACTCCGGCACATCGGACGGGGGCGCCGGGGCGCTCCAGGCCCTCGGTGCCCGGCTCCTGGACGCGGACGGCTGGGAACTGCCTCACGGCGGACGGGAGTTGACCCGTCTCAGCCGCATCGACCCCTCGGGCCTCGACCCGCGCCTGAAGGACACCGAGATCCGCGTCGCCTGCAACCCCTTCAACGTCCTGACCGGCGAGCGCGGCGTCGCCCGTGTCTTCGGCCCCCAGAAGGGCGCGACGCCCACCCAGGTCGAACAGCTCGCGGCGGCCCTCGAGCACTGGGCGCACGTCCTGAGGCGCGACCTGCACGTCACGGCGGATCTCTCCCTGGGCCCCGGAACAGGCGCGTCCGGCGGCCTCGGCGCCGGTCTCGCCGCCCTCGGTGCCCAGCTGCTCCCCCGCTTCGACGTGCTGCTCGACCACCTGGACCTGGACGCGCGCCTGGCCCGCGCCGATCTCGTCGTCACCGCCGAGGGCGCCCTCGACCACCAGACGCCGCGCGGCAAGATCCCGGCCGAAGTGGCCAGGCGCGCCAAGCGGTTCGGCCGTCCGGTCCTGGTCCTGGCGGGCACGATCGGCCAGGGCGCGCACCACGTCCGGGCGGTGGGCGTGGACGCCTACAGCGCGATCCTGCCCGCGCCGGTCTCGCTCACCGAGGCGCTCGGGCGTGGCGGTGAGTTCCTCACCGACGCGACCGAGCGGGCCCTGCGGATGATCCAGATCGGCACCCGGCTGCCGGTCTCAAAGGCTCAGGCGGTGGTGGTGTCCGGAACGCAACGCCCGTCCTCCGTGCGGTAGTTCCAGCGCGCGCCGTCCGCCACCAGCTCCTTGACGGCGCGCACGAAGCGCTCCACGTGCTCGTCCGGGGTGCCCGCGCCGAAGCTCACGCGGATCGCGTTCAGCGACTTCTCGCCGGGCGCGGCCTCGGGGGCACCGCACTCGCCCTGGGTCTGCGGGTCGCTGCCGAGCAGGGTGCGCACCAGCGGGTGGGCGCAGAAGAGACCGTCGCGTACGCCGATGCCGTACTCGGCGGAGAGCGCGGCGGCGAAGTGCGAGCTGTTCCAGCCCTCGACGACGAAGGAGATGACGCCGACGCGCGGCGCGTCGTCGCCGAAGAGCGAGAGCACCTTCACGGCGGGTACATCGGCGAGGCCCTCGCGGACCTTGGCGATGAGGTGGCGCTCACGGGCGACGAGCTCGTCGAAGCCCGCCTCGGTCAGCGCCTTGCAGGCGGAGGCGATCGAGTACACGCCGATGACGTTCGGCGAACCGGCCTCGTGCCGCGCCGCGGTGTCGTGCCACTCGACGTCCACGCCGCCGTCCGTACGCCGCGCGACCTTGCGCGACGCGCCGCCGCCCGCGAGGTAGGGCTCGGCGTCCCGCAGCCAGTCGGAGCGGCCCGCGAGGACGCCCGAGCCGAAGGGCGCGTACAGCTTGTGGCCGGAGAAGGCGACCCAGTCGACGTCCAACTCGCTGATGGAGACCGGGTGGTGGGGCGCGAGCTGCGCGGCGTCCAGGACGATGCGGGCGCCGTGCGCGTGGGCGGCGGCGGCGAGTTCCTTGACCGGCCACAGCTCACCGGTGACGTTCGAGGCACCGGTCACGCAGACCAGGGCGGGGCCGTAGGGGTCGCGGTCGGCGAGGGCGCGCTCCAGGGTGGCGACGGCCTGGTCGGCGGTGCGCGGGGCGTTCAGGTACGTCACGCGGGCGTCGCGCCAGGGCAGGAGCGAGGCGTGGTGCTCGGTCTCGAAGACGAAGACCTGGCAGTCGGCGGGCAGCGCGGCGGCGAGCAGGTTGAGCGAGTCGGTGGTCGAACGGGTGAAGACGACCTGGTCGTCCTCGCGGCAGCCGAGGAACTCGGCGACCGTGACGCGGCTGTTCTCGAACAGGTCGGTGGAGAGCTGCGAGAGGTACCCGGCGCCGCGGTGCACGCTGCCGTAGTACGGCGCGTACGCGGCCACGTCGTCCCACACCCGCTGCAGCGCGGGGGCGCTCGCCGCGTAGTCGAGCGCCGCGTAGGTCACCTCGCCGCCGGTCACGAGCGGCACGGTGACGTCACGGCCGAGGACGGGCAGCGGGGCGGCACAGAGGGTCTGGTCGGCGGCAGCGATGGAGACAGACATGGCGAACTCCCGTGGGAAGGCAGGCGAGTTCACTGCAAGGGCGCTCGTACGGCGCTGCAGTGACGAAGAGAAAAAGGGGGTGCGGAAGAGGGGCCGGGAAGCCCTATCGCATTCGCTTGCTCACGAGACTGCTCCCTTGAGGACCAGGACCCCAGGGTTCGCAGGGGTCCGCGCTTGCCACGGACCTTGCTGTCCACGGCCTGGTCTTCACCCGGGGCACCCCGCCACGGACGGAGGGTTGCCGGACAGCGAGCCGGGGCCTAATCGCTGTCACTCATGACCTGCGCAGCATCTTGCCACACGATCTTCCCGGTGCACACCGCAGTCCGGCATCCGGACTGCGGTGTGCGCCACACTCAGCTGTTGCTGGCCACCACCCAGCGCTCCAGGGCCCGCTTCGCGGACCCGGAGTCGATCGCCTGCGCCGCCTTCTCGATACCGGCGCCGATCTGCTCCACCAGGGTGCCGTCGCCCGGCGAGAGGGCCACCAGGGCCGCCGCCGTGTTGAGCAGCACGGCGTCCCGCACGGGGCCGCCCTCGCCGTCCAGGAGGCGCAGCGCCACCTCGGCGTTGTACGAGGCGTCGGCGCCCCGCAGCGCCTCCACGGGGACGAGGTCGAGGCCGACGTCCCGGGGGTCGAAGGCCTCCTCGCGCACGGCGCCGTCCCGCACGACCCAGACCCGGGAGGTCGAGGTGGTCGTCAGCTCGTCGAGGCCGTCGTCGCCGCGGAAGACGAGGGAGGAGTTCCCGCGCTCGGCGAAGACCCCGGCCACGATCGGCGCCATCCGCGGGTCGGCGACGCCGACCGCCTGGGCCCGCACCTTGGCCGGGTTGGTGAGCGGACCGAGCGCGTTGAAGACGGTCCGGATGCCCAGCTGGCTGCGCGCCGCGCCGGCGTGCCGCAGCGCCGGGTGGAACTTCACCGCGAAGCAGAAGGTGATCCCCGCTTCCTCGGCCACCTCGACGACCCGCTTCAGCGGCAGCTCCAGGTTCACCCCGAGCTTCTCCAGGACGTCGGAGGCGCCCGACGCGCTGGACGCGGCGCGGTTGCCGTGCTTGACGACCTTCGCGCCCGCGCCCGCGGCCACGATCGCGGACATCGTGGAGATGTTGACGGTCTTGGCGCCGTCACCGCCGGTGCCGACGATGTCGACGGTCTGCCCCGGCACCTCGATCACATTGGCGTGCTCGTACATCGTGCGTACGAGGCCGGAGATCTCCTCCACGGTCTCGCCCTTGGACCGCAGCGCGACCATGAAGCCCGCGATCTGAGCGTCGGTGGCCTCGCCCCGCATGATGCGGTCCATGGCCCAGGCCGTGTCCTCGGCGCTCTGGTCGCGCCCCTCCAGCAGCCCGTTCAGTACACCGGGCCAGGAACGGGCCGCCGCGGTGTTGCCTCCTGCGGGGGTCACAGCGCTCATCTGCCGCTCCTGGGTTCGTCTAGGCATGGGACAGGAACACCTTATCCAGCTCGGGGAACGGCAAAGAGCCCCGTCCATGCACTGGATGCATGGACGGGGCTCCCGCCGTGGCGATCTCTGGTCGGAGCGTCAGACGATCAGTGGTGGCCGTGGCCGCTCGTGATCTCCTTGTACTCCTCGGTGGTGGGCTTGGGGATCTGACCGTCTTCCCCGTAGTAGCCCTTCGAGAGCTTGGCCCGGAGCTTCTGCGAACCCGACACCTTGCGCTCGACGCCGTTCTCGTCGACCGAGGGGCCGATCTCGAGCGGCGCGTACTGCTCGTGCGCGGTGAGCGTGTGCAGCTGCTCCTGGTTGAGCGGCTCGTGGACCTCGATGAACTCACCGTGCGGCAGGCGCTTGATGATGCCCGACTCGCGGCCGTGCAGGACCTTGTCCTTGTCGCGCCGCTGCAGACCCAGGCAGATCCGCTTGGTGACGATGAAGGCGAGGACCGGTGCCACGAAGAAGGCGATGCGCACGAACCAGGTGATCGCGTTGATCGACAGGTGGAAGTGCGTGGCCCAGAGGTCGTTTCCACCACCGACGAGCAGCACGAAGTACCAGGTGATCCACGCGACGCCGAAGGCCGTTCGGGTCGGGACGTTGCGCGGGCGGTCCAGGATGTGGTGCTCGCGCTTGTCCCCGGTGACCCAGGACTCGATGAACGGGTAGACCGCGATCGCGACCAGGACCAGCGGGAAGATGATCAGCGGGATGAACACGCCCAGGACGAGCGTGTGACCCCAGGCGTTGATCTCCCAGCCCGGCATGACACGGATCAGACCCTCGGAGAAGCCCATGTACCAGTCGGGCTGGGCTCCGGTGGAGACCTGGTCCGGACGGTAGGGACCGAGCGCCCAGATCGGGTTGATCGTGGCGATCGCCGAGATGGCCGCGATCACACCGAAGACCAGGAAGAAGAAGCCTCCGGCCTTCGCCATGTAGACCGGCAGGAGCGGCATGCCGACGACGTTCTTGTTCGTCTTGCCGGGACCCGCGAACTGCGTGTGCTTGTGGTAGAAGACCAGGATCAGGTGCGCCACAACGAGCCCGAGCATGATGCCCGGCAGCAGCAGGATGTGCACCGAGTAGAACCGGGCCACGAAGTCGCCGCCGGGGAACTCCCCGCCGAACAGGAACATCGACAGGTACGTGCCCACGACCGGCACGGACAGGACGGCGCCCTGCATGAAGCGCACACCGGTTCCGGAGAGCAGGTCGTCGGGGAGCGAGTAACCGGTGAAGCCGGTGAACATGCCCAGGACGAACAGCAGGAAGCCGAAGACCCAGTTGACCTCGCGGGGCTTGCGGAAGGCACCCGTGAAGAAGACGCGCATCATGTGCACGAACATCGCCGCGAGGAAGATCAGCGCCGCCCAGTGGTGGATCTGCCGGATCAGCAGACCACCGCGCACATCGAAGCTGATGTGCATGGTCGAGTTGAACGCCTCGGACATCAGCTGACCCTGCAGCGGGATGTAGCTGCCGTGGTACTCCACCTCGTTCATCGACGGGTGGAAGAACAGCGTCAGGTACACACCCGTGAGGATGATGATGATGAAGCTGTAGAGGCAGATCTCACCGAGCATGAAGGACCAGTGGTCCGGGAAGATCTTGCGCATGTTGGCCTTGGCCAGGGAGTAGATCCCCAGGCGACCGTCGGCCCAGTCGGCGACCCGCTCTCCGGCGGGCGCCTCCTTCTTACGCGTATCAGTCGTCGTAGTGCTCATCCGCGCTCCCAGAAAGCAGGACCGACGGGCTCAGCGAAGTCGCCGAGCGCCTCGAGGTAGCCCTCTTCGTTCACGCGGATCCGCAGCTGCGGCAGCGCGTGACCGGCGGGGCCGAAGATCACTCGGGCACCGTCGGAGAGGTCGAAGGTGGACTGGTGGCACGGGCAGAGGACGTGGTGCGTCTGCTGCTCGTACAGGGAGATCGGGCAGCCGACGTGGGTGCAGATCTTGGAGTACGCGACGACACCGTCGTGCGACCACTCGAGCTCCTGCTTGTCCTTGATGTTGTCCGGCTGGATCCGGACGATCATCAGGGCCGCCTTGGCGATCTCCTTCTGGAAGTCGTGATCGTGCTCCTCCAGGCCCTCGGGCTTGGCGAAGGTCAGCGAGCCGACCTGAACGTCCGACGGGCGCAGCGGCTCGTTCGTGTTCATGTTCACGAGCAGCTTGCCCTTGGACCACAGGGTGTGCCGCAGCTTGTCCTCCGGCAGCGGACCGAGGTCACGCAGCAGGACGACGCCGGAGAGCGGCACCATGGCGAGCGCGCCGAACATCGTGTTGCGGATCAGCTTGCGCCGGCCGAACTGCGACTCCGCGGCACCGGCCTTGAAGTCGGCCATGACCTTGGCCTTGACCTCGGGCTCGGCCTCGATGGGGTGCCGCTCGTCGGCGACCTCCACGTCGGACATCAGGGTGCGGGCCCAGTGGACCGCGCCCGCGCCGATGCAGAACAAGGCCACGCCCAGGGTCATGCCCAGGGAGAAGTTCAGCGCGCTGATGTGGCCGATGGGCCAGATGAAGACGCGCTTGTCGACCGGGAACGCCACGTACGAGGCGATGAAGCCGATCGTGGCCAGCATCGAGAGCGTGAACAGGAAGGCGACCGCACGCTCGGACCGCTTGGCGGCCCGCTCGTCGATGTCCTGGACACGATGCTCATGGGGCGGAAGGCCCGGGTCGGCGAACGGGTTCTCGTCCGCTACCGCCACCGAGCCGTGCTCGGTCTCCTGCACGCTGGGCAGGTTCTCTTCTGGATTCTCTTGGCTACTCATGACTTCTTGGCCTTTGCGGTCCGAGCGGCGACCCACACGGCGACCGCGATCAGCGTGCCGAGACCGAAGATCCAGCCGAACAGGCCTTCACTGACCGGACCCAGGCCACCCAGCTTGAGACCGCCAGGGCTCTCGGTCTGCTCGCCGTTGACCGCGTCGAGGTACGCGATGATGTCCTTTTTGTTCTTCTCCGGCATGATCGTGTCGGGGAAGGACGGCATGTTCTGCGGGCCGGTCTGCATGGCCTCGTAGATGTGCTTCGGGGAGACATCCTCCAACGAAGGGGCGAACTTGCCCTTCGTCAACGCGCCGCCCTCACCGGTGAAGTTGTGGCACTGCGCGCAGTTGGTGCGGAACAGCTCGCCACCCTTGGCGATGTCCGCCCCGTCCGGGCTGTACTGCTTCGCGGTGGGGATGGTCGGGCCCGCGCCCAGCGAGGCGATGTACGCCGCGAGCTGGTCGATCTGGGCCTGGTTGTAGATGGCCTTCTTCTTCGGCGCCTGGGCGCCCGGCTGCTGCAGCGGCATACGGCCGGTGCTGACCTGGAAGTCGACGGCGGCTGCGCCGACGCCCACCAGGCTAGGACCGTCGGAGGACCCCTGACCGCCGGTTCCGTGGCAGCTGGAGCAGCCCACGGAGTACAACTTCTTGCCCTCGTCGATGGCGAGGGACTGGGCGGTGTCGTCGGCCTGCGCCTTGTCCGCGGGTGCGAACGCGGCGTACAGCCCCCCGGTGGCCGCCAGCGCGAGGAGTAGTACGACGACCGCCGCCAGCGGGTGGCGTCGTCGTGCGGAGAGCTTTTTCACGGATTACCCCGGTGTCAGGATCTTCTGCGTCGATGCTTCTGGAATGAGTTCGGAACGTCGGGCCCGGCTGAGCCCGGCCCCGTTTACTTGATCATGTAGATCGTGGCAAAGAGACCGATCCAGACAACATCGACGAAGTGCCAGTAGTAGGACACGACGATGGCTGCGGTCGCCTGCTCATGGGTGAACCTCTTGGCCGCATACGTCCTGCCGAGGACCAACAGGAAGGCGATGAGCCCGCCTGTCACATGCATGCCATGGAAGCCGGTGGTCAGGTAGAAGACCGAGCCGTACGGGTCGGACGAGAGCGAGAGGCCCTCGTGCTTGACCAGCTCGGTGTACTCGTACACCTGACCGCCGATAAAGACCGCACCCATGATGAAGGTGACGATGAACCACATCCGGAGCTTCTTCACGTCACCACGCTCGGCGGCGAAGACGCCGAGCTGACAGGTGAGGGAGGAGAGCACCAGGATCGTGGTGTTCGTCGCCGAGAACGGGAAGTTCAGCGCGGACGCCATTTCCTTCCAGTGCTCAGGACCTGTCACCGATCGCAGGGTGAAGTACATCGCGAAGAGGGCCGCGAAGAACATCAGCTCGGAACTCAGCCAAATGATGGTTCCGACGCTGGTGAGGTTCGGCCGATTGACCGGCGGGTGCGCGTGCCCGGTATCTACTGTCGTTGCTGTCGCCACGACCGACATTATGTCGGTCGCTTATCCCGCCCTCACCCCGGGGGGTGCCGTTCGGAGTGTCTGTGGGGTGTGTCCTGCCCGTATGGCCCATCGAAGGGCTGTCCGAACCGCTGTTGACGGGGTGTCCGGAGGAGTAGCATCCGCGCATCGGTCCCCGGCCGAGAGCCCCTCAACGAAGCGGAGGAACAATGCAGCCGACCGCCACGGTGCTGGTCTACAGCGACAACGCGAGCACCCGCGAGCAGGTCCGGTTGGCCACCGGACGCAGGCCGGCGGCGGACGTTCCCGCGGTCGAGTTCATCGAGTGCGCGACGCTGCCCGCCGTGCTCAAGGAACTCGACCGGGGCGGCATCGACGTCTGCGTCCTGGACGGCGAGGCCACCCCCATCGGCGGCATGGGGGTCTGCCGTCAGCTCAAGGACGAGATCTTCCAGTGCCCGCCCGTGCTCCTGCTCATGGGACGCCCGCAGGACGCCTGGCTGGCCACCTGGAGCCGCGCGGAGGCCGCCGTGACCCTTCCGGTCGATCCGGTCGAGTTCGCGGACTCTCTGGCCGCTCTGCTGCGCCACAGGCTGGCCGTCCAGGCCTGACGCGGCACTTGGCGCACGAGAGGGGCCCGCGCGGACGCACGGGCCCCTCTCGTCGCTTCTCGGGGTGTCCTGCGGCCGATCAGACCTGCGGCCGCAGCCGGGCCGCGTCGACGGCCGTGGGGCCGTCCTTGGCGCCGCCCAACAGGGCGCTGCCGTCCCGCCAGTCCTTCCAGTCGACGTTCCAGTCGCCGAAGCCGTTGCCGAACGGATCCATGTCCGCGCCGTAGCTGTTGACGACCTTCACGATGTCGCCCTGCCGGACGGTCTCGTAGAACCAGGCGGCATTGCCGGTGCTCATGCCCGTGCAGCCGTGGCTGGTGTTCGCGTACCCCTGCGAGCCGACCGACCAGGGCGCGGCGTGCACGTACTCGCCGGAGTCGGTGACCCGCGTCGCGTAGTAGACCATCTTGTCGTAGAAGTCCGATGCGCCGATGCTGGCACTGGTCATACGTACGGAGTACTCCTTGCCGAGCACCACCTTGACGCCGTTGCGCGTGGAGTAGCCGGGCTTGCCCGTGGTCACCGGCATGGAGTTGATCTCCTCGCCGTTGCGGTAGACCGTCATCCAGTGCGAACCGGCGTCCGTCACGGCCTCGATGCGGTCGCCGATGGTCAGCTTCAGCGGCTTGGCCTCGCCGCCCCAGAGCTTGTCGCGGACCTTGATGCCCTCGAGGTTGCTCCGTACGTTGATGGTCGCGCCGGTGGGCCAGTACTCCTTGGCGCGGTAGTGCAGCGTCTTGCTGTCCACCCAGTGCCAGGCGCCCTCCGTGGCGGGCTGCGAGTCGACCTTCAGCGCGCGCTCCACGATGGCCCTGGCCTTCTTGTCCTTCACCTTGGCACTCAGCTTGGCCGTGACGGGCTGGCCGACGCCGTACTTGCCCGAATCGGGACCGAAGGTGACGTCGAGGCGCTTCTTCTTGGCCGCGGCGCTGGTGTCGAAGTTCAACACCTTGCGGCCCGGCGAGCCTTCCTCGTCCTCGGTGCTGACCCGCACCGTGTAGTGCGCACCCGCCGCCAGGGGCGCCGTGCTGTGCCAACGAGCGCCGTCGGCGGCGAGTTCGCCCGCCACGTACCGCCCCTGCGCGTCGGTGGCCGTCACATCGGTGATGCGCCCGTCCTCGCCCTGCGCGGTGACCTCAAGGGGCTTGTCCGGATCCGCCTTCTGGCTGCCCACCGGGCTGTTGAAGGCGATCTGGCCCGCCGCGTCGTACGGCTTAGCCGAGAGCGGGTGGCCGTCGGAGCTGCCGCACGCCGTGGTTCCCACCCCGAGGGCGGCCACCAGCATGGTGCAGCTCAGTACCGTGCGGATTCGCGGTGAGTGGCTCATGAACACACGGTATGAAGGTTCATCCGCTCCGGCGCGCCGAGTGACCCGTACGAGGGTCGGCCGCGACACGCCGAGGGGCCCGGACGCTCCTGACGGAGTGTCCGGGCCCCTCGGTGAGGCGGGAGATCACAGACTCACTGGGTCTGGTTCTCGCCCCGGTAGTACTCGAAGACCCAGCCGAAGAGACCGATCATCAGGATCGGGGCCGAGAAGTACAGCAGCCACCAGCCGAAGACGACGCCCATGAAGGCGAGCGCGCCACCGATGGCCAGCGAGAGCGGCTGCCAGCTGTGCGGGCTGAAGAAGCCCACCTCGCCGGCCTCGTCCGCCACGTCGGCCTCTTTGTTGTCCTGTGCGGACGCGTCGACACGCCGGGCCGTGAAGGCCAGGTAGTAGCCGATCATGATGCACAGGCCGAAGGCCAGGAACAGCGCGGTCGTACCGGCCGGCTCCTTGGACCACCAGCCGTAGACGATCGCCATGGCGAGCACGAAGACGCTCAGCCAGATGAACATCTTGCCTTGGACCTTCACTTGCCGGCCTCCTTGCCGCCCGCGAGCGCCTTGTCACCGTGGCCGCTGTTCTCGAGCTGGTCGAGAGCCGCGATCTCAGGGTGATGCAGGTCGAACGCCGGGGATTCGGAACGGATCCGCGGCAGGGTGAGGAAGTTGTGCCGCGGCGGCGGGCAGGACGTCGCCCACTCGAGCGAGCGGCCGTAGCCCCACGGGTCGTCGACCTCGATCTTCTTGCCGTACTTGGCCGTCTTCCAGATGTTGTAGAAGAACGGCAGGATCGACAGGCCGAGCAGGAACGAGGCGATCGTCGAGATCGTGTTCAGCGCGGTGAACCCGTCGGCCGCGAGGTAGTCCGCGTAACGACGCGGCATGCCCTCGGCGCCCAGCCAGTGCTGCACCAGGAACGTGCCGTGGAAGCCGATGAACAGCGTCCAGAAGGTGATCTTGCCGAGCCGCTCGTCCAGCATCTTGCCGGTGAACTTCGGCCACCAGAAGTGGAAGCCGGAGAACATCGCGAAGACCACGGTGCCGAAGACGACGTAGTGGAAGTGCGCGACCACGAAGTACGAGTCGGAGACGTGGAAGTCCATCGGCGGCGAGGCCAGGATGACGCCGGTCAGACCACCGAAGGTGAAGGTGATCAGGAAGCCGACGGCCCAGAGCATCGGTGTCTCGAAACTCAGTGAGCCCTTCCACATCGTTCCGATCCAGTTGAAGAACTTCACGCCCGTCGGTACGGCGATCAAGAACGTCATGAAGGAGAAGAACGGCAGGAGCACGCCACCGGTGACGTACATGTGGTGCGCCCACACGGTCACGGAGAGACCCGCGATCGCGATCGTCGCGCCGATCAGGCCCATGTAGCCGAACATCGGCTTGCGGGAGAAGACCGGGATGACCTCGGAAATGATTCCGAAGAACGGCAACGCGATGATGTACACCTCTGGATGGCCGAAGAACCAGAAGAGGTGTTGCCACAGCAGTGCGCCGCCGTTGGACGCGTCGAAGATGTGGGCGCCGAATTTACGGTCCGCCTCCAGGGCGAACAGCGCTGCGGCAAGCACCGGGAAGGCCAGCAGGACCAGAACCGCGGTCAGCAGGACGTTCCACACGAAGATCGGCATCCGGAACATCGTCATGCCAGGAGCGCGCATGCAGATGATCGTGGTGATGAAGTTGACCGAACCGAGGATCGTGCCGAAGCCGGAGAAGGCCAGACCCATGATCCACATGTCGGCGCCGATGCCCGGCGAGCGGACGGCGTCCGACAGCGGGGAGTAGGCGAACCAGCCGAAGTCGGCCGCACCCTGCGGGGTGAGGAAGCCGGCCACCGCGATGAGCGAGCCGAAGAGGTACAGCCAGTACGCGAACATGTTCAGCCGCGGGAACGCCACGTCGGGCGCGCCGATCTGCAGCGGCATGATCCAGTTCGCGAATCCGGCGAACAGCGGCGTCGCGAACATCAGCAGCATGATCGTGCCGTGCATCGTGAACGCCTGGTTGAACTGCTCGTTCGACATGATCTGCGAGCCGGGACGAGCGAGTTCGGCGCGCATGAAGAGCGCCATGACGCCGCCGATGCAGAAGAACGCGAACGACGTGACCAGGTAGAGCGTGCCGATCGTCTTGTGGTCGGTGGTGGTCAGCCACTTGATGACCACAGCGCCCGGCTGTGCGCGCCGTACCGGCAGCTCGTTCTCGGACGAGTCTTCTGCTGCCGCGGCACCCTGAGGTTCGTTGAGGATGCTCACAGGTTGTTCGTCTCCCGGTTCTTCTCGTGCTTCGTCTGCTCGATGCCGGCCGGGATGTAACCGGTCTGGTTCTTCTTCGCCAGGTCCTCGAGGTGCTTCTGGTAGCGCTCGGGGGAAACGACCTTGACGTTGAAGAGCATCCGGGAGTGGTCGACACCGCAGAGCTCGGCGCACTTGCCCATGAAGGTGCCCTCCTTGTTCGGAGTCACCTCGAAGGCGTTGGTGTGGCCCGGGATGACGTCCTGCTTCATGAGGAACGGCACCACCCAGAAGGAGTGGATGACGTCACGCGAAGTCAGCACGAAGCGGACCTTCTCGCCCTTGGGGAGCCAGAGGGTCGGGCCCGGGTTGCCGTTCTGCGGGTTCCGTTGGCCGGGCGTACCGACGTCGTAGACGCCGCCGGCGTTGGACGGGAACGCATCGCGGAACTTGTCCGGGATGGCCTCCAGCTCCTTGGCCGTCTTCGCGTCGTCCTTGTTGGAACCCGGCACGTCCTCGATGTAGTTGAAGCCCCAGCTCCACTGGTAGCCGACCACGTTGACCGTGTGGGCGGGCTTTTCGTCGAGGTGGAGGAGCTTCGACTCATCACGTGCCGTGAAGTAGAAGAGCACCGAGACGATGATGAGGGGAACCACCGTGTAGAGCGCCTCGATGGGCATGTTGTAACGCGTCTGCGGAGGTACCTCGATCTTGGTACGGCTGCGCCGGTGGAAGATGACACTCCACAGGATCAGACCCCAGACCAGCACGCCCGTGGCGAGCGCTGCCGCCCACGAGCCCTGCCAGAGGGAGAGGATCCGCGGAGCCTCCTCCGTTACCGGGGTGGGCATACCAAGGCGGGGAAAGTCCTTGTATGTGCAACCTGTCGCGGTTGCCAGGATCAGGCCCGCAGTCAGCACCTGCGGCAGCTTCCGCCGCATCGGGCGCCGCGACGAGCGGTCGGAGCCGTTGGGACTCACGTAGCGCCTTCCCGAGAGTCTCGGCCCGCGCGGTCGGGTGCGGCCTTCTCGGTCGTCGGTCGCCGCCCTGCGGCGGGCAGGGGTTTGGATGTTTATGCGGGCCAAACCTTACTGGACGCTATTTGGGGTCGCGCGGGGAGGGTGCCTAACGCGCCGCGGGTCACTCCGAAGGGTGGGACCCTCCGCCGTCCACCCCTTTCTGACGGGGGGTCGGACGCCCGGCGGCTCGGCGGAAGCCCGTCGTCCGCGACCGCGGGTCCGCCCCGGCCCGTCGCGCCGTTCCCCGCGCCCCTTCGGGGCGCTCCGACCGGGGCACGCTCTAGCGTTGCCGTGTGCCCTACTTCGATGTCGCCTCCTCCGCTCCCCTCCACCCCGTGGCCCGGCAGGCCCTGCAGGCCTCGCTGGACGAGGGGTGGGCCGATCCGGCTCGGCTGTACCGCGAGGGGCGGCGGGCCAGGCTGCTGCTCGACGCGGCGCGCGAGGCCGCCGCCGACGCGGTGGGCTGCCGCCCGGACGAGCTCGTCTTCACGCCCTCCGGCACCCGCGCGGTGCACTCCGGGATCGCCGGGGCGCTGGCGGGGCGTCGGCGTGTCGGGCGGCATCTGGTGGTGTCGGCGGTCGAACACTCTTCGGTGCTCCACGCGGCGGCGGCCCTCGAGGCCGACGGCGGGGCGGTGACGGAGATCCCGGTGGACCGGTCCGGCGCGGTGACCCCGGCCGCGTACGCCGCTGCCCTGCGCCCCGACACGGCCCTCGCCTGCCTCCAGTCGGCCAACCACGAGGTCGGCACCGAGCAGCCGGTGGCCGACGTCGCTTCGGCGTGTCGCGGCGCCGGGGTGCCGCTCCTGGTGGACGCGGCGCAGTCGCTGCCGTGGGGCCGGGTGGCCGGGGAGTGGTCGCTGCTCGCCGCGAGTGCCCACAAGTGGGGCGGGCCCGCGGGCGTGGGGCTGCTGGTGGTGCGCAAGGGGGTGCGGTTCGCCGCGCAAGGCCCCGCCGACGAGCGCGAGTCGGGGCGCGCCCCGGGCTTCGAGAACATCCCGGCGGTGGTCGCCGCCGCGGCCTCGCTCCGTGCCGTGCAGGCCGAGGCCGCCGCGGAGAGCGCCCGGCTGCGGGAGCTGACGGAGCGGATCAGGGCCCGGGTGCCGGGGCTCGTGCCGGACGTGGAGGTGGTGGGCGACCCGGTGCGGCGCCTGCCCCACCTGGTGACCTTCTCGTGTCTCTATGTCGACGGGGAGACCGTGCTGCACGAACTGGACCGGGCCGGCTTCTCGGTCTCGTCCGGCTCGTCCTGCACCAGCTCCACGCTGACCCCGAGCCACGTCCTGAAGGCGATGGGCGTCCTGAGCGAGGGCAACGTCCGGGTGTCACTCCCACGGGGGACCCAGGAAGCCGACGTGGAGCGTTTTCTGGAGGTTCTGCCGGGCGTGGTGGCCGGGGTGCGCGAACAACTGGGCGCTCCGGCGGCGCCGACGACGCGTGCGCGGTCCGCCTCCCTCGTCGTGGACGCGCTCGGCAAGCGCTGCCCGCTCCCCGTCATCGAGCTCGCCAAGGTCATCGGGGACGTGCCGGTGGGCGGCACCGTCACGGTCCTCGCCGACGACGAGGCGGCGCGGCTCGACATCCCGGCGTGGTGCGAGATGCGGGGCCAGGAGTACGTGGGCGAGGAGCCGGCGGACCACGGTTCGGCCTATGTGGTCCGCCGGAGCTCCTGACCGGGCCGGGTGGCCCGGGTGACTAGGCCAGGTGGGTCCGGACGTCGGAGGCCGCCTCATGGCCGTACGCCTTGGTGAAGCGGTCCATGAAGTTGCTGCGCTGCAGCTCGTACTCCTGGGTGCCGACGGTCTCGATGACCAGGGTGGCGAGCATGCAGCCGACCTGCGCCGCGCGCTCGTGGGAGACGCCCCAGGCCAGACCCGACAGGAAGCCCGCACGGAAGGCGTCGCCGACGCCGGTCGGCTCGACCTTCGCCTCTTCCTCGGGGACGCCGACCTCGATCGGGTCCTGGCCGCTGGACTCGATGCGCACGCCGCGCGAGCCGAGGGTGGTCACGCGGTGGCCGACCTTGGAGAGGATCTCGGCGTCGCTCCAGCCGGTCTTGGACTCGATGAGCCCCTTCTCGTACTCGTTCGAGAAGAGGTACGTGGCGCCGTCCAGGAGGGTCCGGATCTCCTCGCCCTCCATGCGCGCGATCTGCTGGGAGAAGTCCGCGGCGAAGGGGATCCGACGCGTCCGGCACTCCTCGGTGTGGCGCATCATCGCCTCGGGGTCGTCCGCGCCGATGAGGACCAGGTCGAGGCCGCCCACGCGGTCGGCCACGGTCTTCAGTTCGATGAGGCGGGCCTCGCTCATCGCTCCCGTGTAGAACGAGCCGATCTGGTTGTGGTCGGCGTCCGTGGTGCACACGAAGCGGGCCGTGTGCAGCGTCTCGGAGATGCGGACCGAGGCCGTGTCCACGCCGTGCCGGTCGAGCCAGGCGCGGTACTCGTCGAAGTCCGAGCCCGCCGCACCGACGATGATCGGCGCGGTACCGAGCTGGCCCATGCCGAAGCAGATGTTGGCGGCGACACCTCCCCTGCGTACGTCTAGGGCGTCGACCAGGAATGAGAGGGAAACCGTGTGCAGCTGATCCGCGACCAGTTGGTCGGCGAAGCGGCCGGGGAAGGTCATCAGGTGGTCGGTGGCGATGGAGCCGGTGACTGCGATACGCACGACGGCATGCTCCTGTGGAGGAGAGGCGAGGGGTTGACACTTCACGCTACCGGGTCGGTACACCCCCGCTGAAGAGGCCAAACTACCCGTTAGTAGGTCTTTTTTCGCCGGGTGTGCGATGCGTACGGTGCGGTTATGGCCGTTATCTCGAAGCATGTCGTCACCGCACGTCCCGTCGAGCTGCCTTCCGAGACCTTGGAGACACTGCGCGGCGACTGCGCCCGCATGGCCCCTCACTGGGTGACCCCCGCGTCCGCCGCGACGGTTCCGGTGTCGCCCTCGCTGATCCACGGGGTCAGCGTCCCGCCCGCCTCCGCGCGGCTGATCGACGGCATGTCCGAGTACGGCGACTGAGGCGAGGGGCGTCGGCGCGCGCCGAGGGAACCGCGCGCTCCCCCGCTGCGTCCCACCGCTGTCCCCCGTAAAGGGGACGCGGAATACGAACGAGGCCCACGCACGGGCCTCCAGGGACAGCAGTGCAGTCGAAGGAGCGATGCGGTGAGCACCGAGCGATCCGACCATGACGCGGCCGAGCAGCACCGGCGGCGTTCCCGCCTTGCCGTCGCGTCGGTGGCGGCCACGGTGCTGCTCGTCGGTGGCGGCGGCGCCTACTTCGCCGCGACCGCGTCCGGCGGCAGCGGCGGCGGCAACGGCAGTTCTCCCGTCGGCGACGGCGGCACGCCTCCCCCGCTCGCCCTCGACGGGCACACGGACGGCGACCGGCAGGAAGGCGGCACCGAGGGCATCGCCCCGGGAGAGCCCGACCCGAACGGCGCCGCCTACCGCGCCGAGGGCAAGCTGCCCGACGGCCCGGGTTCCGCGGCGGTCTACCACGCGCGGGGCACCGTCACGCGGGCCCAGGTCACCGAGCTCGCCAAGGCCCTCGGCGTCACGGGCGAGCCTGTCTCGCGGGACGGCGCCTGGAAGATCGGCCCCACCAAGGACGGTTCCGGGCCCTCGCTCCAGGTGGGCAAGGAGGCGCCGGGCACCTGGACGTTCTCGCGGTACGCCTCCGGGGGCAGCGACAACTGCCAGAAGAGCAAGGCCTGTTCGGACGGTTCGCAGAGCTCGGACACGTCCGTCGCGCCGAACGGCGAGGGTGAGGCGGTCGGCGAGAGCGCGGCGAAGAAGGCGGCTGCGCCCGTCCTGAAGGCCGTGGGCCAGGACGACGCGAAGCTGGACGCGGGCCAACTCATGGGCGGTGTACGGGTGGTGAACGCCGACCCCAAGGTGGGCGATCTCCCGACGTACGGCTGGTCGACCGGTATCCAGGTCGGATCGGACGGCCAAGTGGTCGGCGGCAGCGGCCAGTTGAAGGCACCGGAGAAGGGTGCGACGTACCCGGTGATCAGCGCCGAAAAGACCCTGGACCAGCTCAACAGGACCGGTGACGGCGACGGACGCGTCGGCATCGGCGGCTGCGCCACCGCGGTGCCCGAGGACGCGACGGGCAAGGAGGGCGAGAAGCAGGCACCCTGCGAGGAGCCCTCGTCCGCGCCCCCGAAGCCGCAGCCGGTCGCGGTGGAGGACGCCACGTTCGGGCTCGCGGCGCACTTCGTGGACGGGCGCCAGACGCTCGTGCCCGCCTGGCTGTTCGACGTGCGGCCACAGGGCGCCAAGGACGCGTTCACGGTGACGCATCCGGCGGTCGATCCGAAGTTCCTCACCTCGCCGAGCACGCCGTCGCCCGCCCCGACCCCGACCGAGAAGCCGGGCACGGGCACCGAGCAGCCGGGTACGGGCGCGAAGGACCCGGCCCTGCACGTCGAGTCCTACCGCGCGGACGGCAAGTCCCTGACGCTGCACTTCTGGGGCGGCGTCTGCAGCGACTACTCGGCGTCGGCCGACGAGAGCGGGGGCAGCGTGCGCGTGAAGGTGACGGAGACCCACAAGAAGGGCGAGGTCTGCGTCATGATGGCCAAGGAGTTCACCGAGACCGTGACCCTGGACAA
Source organism: Streptomyces sp. NPDC054047 (assembly GCF_055585065.1). Classification (NCBI taxonomy): domain Bacteria; kingdom Bacillati; phylum Actinomycetota; class Actinomycetes; order Kitasatosporales; family Streptomycetaceae; genus Streptomyces; species Streptomyces sp. NPDC054047. The sequence goes on from NZ_JBVJKV010000001.1 coordinate 475,710, forward strand.
GCCGCTGGGCGACCGCAAGGTCGTGGACGCGGAGGGCGGCGCGACGGTGCCGCGCAAGTAGCACCCCGCAAACGCGCGCAAGCAGCACGCCACAAACGAAGGCGGCCCCCGAAGTTCTTCGGGGGCCGCCTTCGCAGGTACGGGTCTAGCTGAACGAGTCGCCGCAGGCGCAGGAGCCCGTGGCGTTCGGGTTGTCGATCGTGAAGCCCTGCTTCTCGATGGTGTCGACGAAGTCGATGGAGGCGCCGCCCAGGTAAGGAGCGCTCATCCGGTCGGTGACGACCTTCACGCCGTCGAAGTCCTTGACCACGTCGCCGTCGAGCGAGCGCTCGTCGAAGAACAGCTGGTAGCGAAGGCCCGAGCAGCCGCCGGGCTGAACGGCGACGCGCAGCGCGAGATCGTCCCGGCCCTCCTGCTCAAGAAGGCCCTTGACCTTGGCCGCGGCGGCGTCGGACAGGAGGATGCCGTCGCTCACGGTGGTGGTCTCGTCCGATACGGACATCTGCTTCTCTCCCGGGTTGTACGGAGACTGCTTGCCGACGGTTGCAACCGCCGGGGCCGCGGATTCATTCCGGGCCGAGTGCTGTGTCTCTCGGCTGGCTGTCCCTTCATGCTCGCACATGCCGCCGCGCGGGGCATCGGCCCGTCGGAGGCGAACGCGTCACATCGACACTATGGCCATCGTCAAACTGACGTGAAGCGGTTATGATAGATAACGTCAATTAGACGAAAAGGCTCGTCTGCAGAACAGAAAGGGTGCGTGTCGTGACCACCGCCCAGTCCTCCGGGGACCTCGTGGACCTCGATGTTCAGCCCACGCCGCTCGCCCTGCTGCTGCTCGGCCGCGAGGCCGACCCCAGGAGCGAGCGCGGCGTGGAGTGCCCCGGCGATCTGCCGTCGCCCTCCGACCCCGACCTCGTGGAGCGCGCACGCGCGGCCAAGGAGAAGCTCGGCGACAAGGTCTTCGTCCTCGGCCACCACTACCAGCGCGACGAGGTCATCCAGTTCGCGGATGTCACCGGCGACTCCTTCAAGCTGGCCAAGGACGCGGCAGCCAAGCCGGAGGCCGAGTACATCGTCTTCTGCGGCGTGCACTTCATGGCCGAGTCCGCGGACATCCTGACCACCGACGACCAGAAGGTCGTCCTGCCCGACCTTGCCGCCGGCTGCTCTATGGCCGACATGGCCACCGCCGAGCAGGTCGCGGAGTGCTGGGACGTGCTGGCCGAGGCCGGGATAGCCGAGCAGGTCGTGCCCGTCTCGTACATGAACTCGTCGGCCGACATCAAGGCCTTCACCGGCAAGCACGGCGGGACGATCTGCACCTCGTCCAACGCCAAGCGCGCCCTGGAGTGGGCCTATGAGCAGGGAGAGAAGGTCCTTTTCCTTCCCGACCAGCACCTCGGGCGCAATACCGCCGTGCGCGACATGGGCTTCTCGCTCGACGACTGCGTCCTCTACAACCCGCACAAGCCGAACGGCGGCCTGACCGCCGAGCAGCTGCGGAACGCGAAGATGATCCTGTGGCGCGGGCACTGCTCGGTGCACGGGCGCTTCTCGCTGGAGTCCGTGGAGGACGTGCGCGCGCGGATTCCCGGCGTGAACGTCCTGGTGCACCCCGAGTGCAAGCACGAGGTCGTGGCCGCCGCGGACTACGTGGGCTCCACGGAGCACATCATCCAGACCCTGGAGGCGGCTCCCGCCGGTTCCAAGTGGGCGATCGGGACCGAGCTGAACCTCGTACGCCGTCTGGCGAACCGTTTCGCCGCCGAGGACAAGGAGATCGTCTTCCTCGACAAGACGGTCTGCTTCTGTTCGACCATGAACCGGATCGACCTGCCCCACCTGGTCTGGGCGCTGGAGTCCCTCGCCGAGGGCAAGCTGGTCAACCAGATCGAGGTCGACCGCGAGACCGAGCAGTTCGCGAAGCTGGCGCTTGAGCGGATGCTGGCGTTGCCGTAGGCGTGCCTTGAGCCGTGCGTAAGGGGCACCCCGCATATGCGGGGTGCCCCTTACTTTTCGCCGCTTCGCGGCGGGTCTCCCGCCCGCCCACCCGATTACCCCCCAAGGTTTCGGGCGGGCGGGAGAGATCGGCGGCGTCGCTACACCTGGGCCGGCTCCTGGTCGGTTGCCTCGGAGCCGGACTGCGGCGGGACGCCCGCCTTCTTCGCCCGCTTCGCCTCGCGCTTCGCGCGCCTGCGCTCCTTGCGGAGTTCCACCATCGCGTAGAGCGTCGGGACGAGCAGGAGGGTCAGGAGCGTCGACGTGATCAGGCCGCCGATGACCACCACCGCGAGCGGCTGGGCGATGAAGCCGCCCTCGCCCGTGATGCCCAGGGCCATCGGGAGCAGGGCGAAGATCGTCGCCAGGGCCGTCATGAGGATCGGGCGCAGGCGGTGCCGACCGCCCTCGACGACCGCATCGACGACGCCGTGGCCCTGCCCGCGGTACTGGTTGATCAGGTCGATCAGGACGATCGCGTTCGTCACCACGATGCCGATGAGCATCAGCATGCCGATCATCGCCGGGACGCCCATCGGGGTGTCGGTGGCGATCAGGAGGCCGATCGCGCCCGTGGCCGCGAACGGGATCGACACCAGCAGGATCAGCGGCTGGACCAGCGAGCGGAACGTCGCCACGAGCAGCATGAAGACGATCGCGATCGCCGCGAGCATCGCGAGGCCGAGCGAGGCGAACGCCTCGTCCTGGTCCTCGGAGACCCCGCCGATGGACGCCGTGGCGCCGTCCGGCAGCTTCAGCGCGTCGAGCTTCTTGGTGAGGTCGGCGCTGACCGCGCCGGTGTTCTCGCCGGTCGGCTTCGCGGTGATCGTCGCGGCGCGCGCGCCGTCGATGCGGGTCATCGAGACCGGTCCGTCGACCAGCTTCACCTCGGCGATGTCGCCGAGCTGCACGGAGCCGAGCTTCAGCTCGCGCAGCTGGGCGAGCGTCTTGGCCGGCTGCGCCGACTTCACCACGACGTCGCGCTCGGTGTCGTCCAGGATCGCCTTGCCGCTCTCGGTGCCGCGGACCGCCTGCGCGACGGCCTGACCGAGGGTGGTGTCGTTGAATCCGGCCGCCGCGGCCTTGGAGTTGGCCTTGACCGAGATCCTCGGGATGCTCTGCGAGAGGTCGCTCTGGACGTCCGTGACATCGTCGATCTTCGCGACCTCGTCGCGCACCTCGTCGGACGCCTTGCGCAGCACGTCGCCGTCGGCGGCCTTGACGACCACGCTCAGGTCCTGGCTGCCGAAGCCGTCACCGGCCGCGATGGACGTCTGTCCGATGCCCGAGAGCTTGCCGAGCTCCTCCTCGACCTTGTCCTGCGTCGTGTCGTACGAGGACTTGTCCTTGAGCGTCAGGGTGTACGAGGCCTGGTTGGTGTCCGTGGAGCCGCCGAAGGCCGCCATGAAACCGGACGAGCCGACCGTGACCTGGTAGTCCTTGATCTCGTCGAGGCCGTCCAGCATCTTCTCGACCTTCTTGGCCGAGGCGTCGGACGCCGCCAGGCTGGTGCCCGGCTTCAACTCCTGCTTAATGGTCAGGACTTCCTGCTCGCCCTGGTCGACGAAGTTGGTCTTCAGGAGCGGTGCCATGCCGAACGTACCCACGAGGATCACGACCGCGATGGCGAGGCTGGTGAAGCGGCGCCGCGTCGCGAAGCGCAGGACGGGGACGTAGAAGCGCTGGAGCCTGCTCTTCGCCTCCTTCTCCTCGGCCTTGCGGCGGGCCTCCTCGGGGTCGGCGTCGCGCACGTCCTTGGGGGGACGCAGGAACCAGTACGAGAGGACCGGCACGACCGTCAGCGAGACGAGCAGGGAGGCGAGGAGCGCCGCCGTGACGGTCAGCGAGAAGGAGCCGAAGAGCTCGCCCACCATGCCGCCGACCAGACCGATGGGCAGGAAGACCGCGACGGTCGTCAGGGTCGAGGACGTCACGGCGCCCGCGACCTCCTTGACCGCCGTGATGATCGCCGCCTCGCGCTCCTCGCCGTAGCCGAGGTGGCGCTTGATGTTCTCCAGGACCACGATCGAGTCGTCGACGACACGGCCGATGGCGATGGTCAGGGCGCCGAGCGTGAGCATGTTGAGGGACAGGTCCCTCGTCCACAGCACGATCAGGGCGAGCACGACCGAGAGCGGGATGGAGACCGCGGTGACCAGCGTCGAGCGGATCGACGCCAGGAAGACCAGGATGACCAGGACCGCGAAGACCAGGCCGAGCGCGCCCTCGGTGGTCAGGCCGTCGATGGACTTGGAGACCGCGGGACCCTGGTCGCTTGCGACCGTCAGGTCCGCACCCGCGCCCAGGTCCTTGCGCAGGTCGGGCAGCTTGTCCTTGACCGCGTCGGAGATGGCGACGGCGCTGCCGTCCTGGTCCATCGTGATGGCGACGGCGAGGCTGGGACTGCCGTTCGTCCGCGTGATGGACGTGGCCTCCGAGGGCTGCTGCTTCACCGTGGCGAGGTCACCGAGGCGCACCGGCTTGCCCGGCCGCTCCCCCGGCTTGGCCTCGGGGGCGACCATCAGGTCCTGGATCTGCTTCAGCGATGTGTAGCCGCCGCCGACCTGGACGGTGCGGTTCTTGCCGTCCTCGTCGAAGGAGCCCGCGGGGAGCGTGGCGCCGCCGGCCTGGAGCGCCTGGCCGAGCGCGGCCGGGGTCAGGCCCGCCTTCGCCAGCTTCTTGTCGTCCGGGGTGACGTCGACCTGGAGGTCGCGCACGCCGTCGACGGTGACCTGGCCGACGCCGTCGATGTCTTCCAGGGCGGGGACGACCGTGCGGTCGAGCTGGTCGGAGAGCGCCTGCTGGTCCTTGTCGGAGGTGACGGAGAGGACCACGGTGGGGATGTCGTCCGTGGAGCCCGCGATGACCTGCGGGTCGACGTCGTCGGGGAGCTGGGCCCCGGCGCGGTTCACGGCCTGCTGGACATCGGCGACGAGCTGCTTGGAGCCGCTGCCGTAGTCGAACTGGGCCATGATCACGGCGTTGCCCTCGCTCGCCGTGGAGGTGATGCCGGTGATGCCGTCGACCGCCTCGATCGAGGACTCGAGGGGTTCGACGACCTGCTTTTCGACCACATCGGGGGACGCGCCCTGGTACGGGGCGAGGACGGACACCATCGGCAGTTCGATGGAGGGCAACAGCTGCTGCTTGAGCTGAGGGATCGCGATCGCGCCGAAGACGAGGGCGATGATCGATATCAGCCCGACGAGGGCCCGTTGGGCGAGGCTGAACCGGGACAGCCAGGACATGGTGGTCTCTCTCTGTGGCGTACTGCGCAGGAACGGGCACCGGCAGGCCGGTGCCCCCTACACGATCTGCCATGTCCAGAGCAGGAATCGTCACTCCGAGGACCCGTTCTTATGTGGCGCATACTGCGGGCGCAGTACATCGCGTCCGCGCTCACTCCACCCTTGGACGTACCAGGCCCGATTCGTAGGCGATGACGACGAGTTGTGCCCGGTCGCGGGCGCCCAGCTTCGCCATCGCACGGTTCACGTGGGTCTTCACGGTGAGCGGGCTGACCTCGAGCCGCTCGGCGATCTCGTCGTTCGAGTGCCCGCCGGCGACCTGGACCAGGACCTCGCGCTCGCGTCCGGTGAGCGCGTCGAGCCGCTCGGCGCGCACCCCGCCCTCCTCGTCCGAACCGTCGCCCTGGGCGAGGAACTTGGCGATCAGGCCTTTCGTCGCCGCCGGGGAGAGCAGGGCGTCGCCCGCGGCCGCGATCCGGATCGCGCCGAGCAGCTCGTCCGGCTCCGCGCCCTTGCCCAGGAAGCCGGAGGCACCGGCGCGCAGCGACTGCACCACGTACTCGTCGACCTCGAAGGTCGTCAGCATGACCACGCGTACGTGCGCGAGGGCGGGGTCGGCGCTGATCAGGCGGGTGGCGGCGAGGCCGTCCATGCCCGGCATCCGGATGTCCATCAGGACCACGTCCGCGGCCTCGGACCTGGCGAGCTCGACGGCCTCCGCGCCGTCCGACGCCTCGGCGACGACCTCCATGTCGGGCTCGGAGTTGACGAGCACCTTGAACGCGCTGCGCAGCAGTGCCTGATCGTCGGCGAGCAGCACCCGGATCGTCACGCGCTGGTCCCTCCCTCTGCCGGGCTGACCGGCGTTGCCGTGACCGGCAGGATCGCATGGACGCGGAAGCCTCCGCCGTAGCGGGGTCCGGCGGCGCAGCGGCCGCCCAGGGCGCTGACGCGCTCGCGCATGCCGAGGAGGCCGTGCCCGCCGCCGTCGTGCTCGCCGCTCTTCTTCTTCTCGCCGCCGCCGTCGTCCAGGATCGTGACCTCGACGTTCGGCCCTACGCGGATGACGCTGACCTCGGCCTTGGCGCCGGTCCCCGCGTGCTTCTGCACGTTCGTGAGGGCCTCCTGGATGATGCGGTAGGCGGCCAGGTCGACCCCGGCGGGCAGCTCCGCCACCGTGTCGCCGCAGGTCACCTCGACGGGGAGGCCCGCGTGCCGGAAGGTCTCGACGAGGTCGTCGAGGCGGGCCAGGCCAGGCGCGGGTTCGGTGGGCGCCTCGGGGTCGCCGGTCTGCCGCAACAGGCCGACGGTGGCGCGCAGTTCGTTCAGCGCGGAGCGGCTGGCGTCACGTACGTGGGAGAGGGCTTCCTTGGCCTGGTCGGGCCGCTTGTCCATGACGTGGGCGGCGACGCCCGCCTGGACGTTGACGAGGGCGATGTGGTGGGCGACCACGTCGTGCAGGTCGCGGGCGATGCGCAGCCGCTCCTCGGCGACGCGGCGCCGGGCCTCCTCCTCGCGGGTGCGTTCCGCGCGTTCGGCACGTTCGCGTATGGCGTCCACGAAGGCGCGGCGGCTGCGGACGGCGTCACCGGCGGCCGCGGCCATGCCGGTCCAGGCGAAGATGCCGAGGTTCTCCTGGGCGTACCAGGGCAGGGGGCCCGCCAGCATCGCGACTCCGGTGAGCCCGGTGATGGTGACCACGCCGACGCGCCAGGTGGTGGGGCGGTCAGTGGTGGCGGCGACGGTGTAGAGGGCGACGACTGCGCTCATCACGACGGCGCCCCGGAACTCGCCGGTGATCAGGTCGACGACGGAGAGGGCGCAGGTCGCGGCGAGCACGATCCAGGGGGCGCGGCGGCGGAAGATCAGCGCGGTGGCGCCGAGCAGCATCAGGACGAGGCTGAGCACGCCCGGGGTGCGCGTGCCCCAGCTGGGGCCTGCGCCATGGCCGTACGGCTCGATGAAGGAACCGATGACCATGCACACGAGGACGGCTGCCGCGAGGGCGGCGTCCACAGCCAGGGGATGCGCCTTGGCCCAACAGCGGCCTCGCACGAGAGTGGTCACGCCTTAAACGTTACGGGGCCCTGCGGGCGGCTGGGACCGGTCCGACCGCTTGGCCTGCGGCCGACGACGCCCCGGGGTCGGTCCTGGTTCAGCTCCATCTGCCCGGCAGGCCCGTTCCGCCGCTTCGCGCCGGATCTTTCCCGCCCAACCACCCGATCGCCCCGCGGCTAGCCCGGGATCAGGCCGTCGTCGCTCAGCATCTGCCGGACCTCGTCCAGCGTCGCGTCCGGGCCCGGGAGGATCAGCTCGGAGGGTTCCAGGGCGTCGTCCGGGAGGGGTGTGCCCAGCTCCCGGACCTTGTCGAGCAGCGCGCCCAGCGTCCTGCGAAAGCCGGACTCGTCGCCGCTCTGCATCTCTTCGAGCAACTCGTCGTCCAGCTTGTTCAGTTCGGTGAAGTGGCTGTCGGCCAGCTTCACCTGCCCCTCCCCCATGATCCGTACGATCATGTCGCCCTCCTCGGACGTGAGCGGTGACCTACTGCTTGTCGAAGCGCGGGGTGTCCTGCGGCTGCTGGGCCTGGGGCTGTCCCTGACCCGGCTCGATGGCCTGCTTCGACGTCGAGCCTCCGGCCAGCTCGGCCTTCATCCGCTGCAGTTCCAGCTCTACATCAGTACCACCGGAGAGGCGATCCAGCTCGGACTGGATGTCGTCCTTGGCGAGCCCGGAGGAGTCGTCCAGGGCCCCGGAGGCCAGGAGCTCGTCGATCGCGCCCGCCCGCGCCTGGAGCTGCGCGGTCTTGTCCTCGGCGCGCTGGATCGCCATGCCGACGTCGCCCATCTCCTCGGAGATGCCGGAGAAGGCCTCGCCGATCCGGGTCTGCGCCTGGGCGGCTGTGTACGTGGCCTTGATCGTCTCCTTCTTCGTACGGAAGGCGTCGACCTTGGCCTGCAGGCGCTGCGCCGCGAGGGTGAGCTTCTCCTCCTCGCCCTGGAGCGTCTGGTGCTGCGTCTCCAGGTCGGTCACCTGCTGCTGCAGGGCCGCACGGCGCGAGAGCGCCTCACGGGCCAGGTCCTCGCGGCCGAGGGCGAGGGCCTTGCGGCCCTGGTCCTCGAGCGTGGAGGACTGCTTCTGGAGCTGGCTCAGCTGCAACTCCAGGCGCTTGCGCGAGGTCGCCACGTCGGCGACACCGCGGCGCACCTTCTGGAGCAGCTCGAGCTGCTTCTGGTACGAGTAATCGAGGGTTTCGCGCGGGTCCTCGGCCCGGTCAAGGGCCTTGTTCGCCTTCGCGCGGAAGATCATCCCCATACGCTTCATGACACCGCTCATGGGCTTCGCGCGCCCCCTTCTGACGGACTTCCAGCTCCAGGTACTGCTCAGAACCCACAGTACGGGCCCTGCATCCATTACCGCACTGTTCGCGTGCCGATGCGCTCATCCCCAAGGACGACTGTGTCCGGCCGGGCTCAGGCGTAGGGAGTAGGTGCACCCCCGGGAACCGCCCGAAAACCGCTTGTAAACCACACGGAACATCCCCTTAGGCACACAATCAAGACGCCCGGTGTTGCCGGATCGTTCCCCATCGGGCGGAGGTCCATGCGTCAGCACCCCGTACCCTTGGGTTTTGTGTTCCGTAGCCGATCCAAGGACGAGAAGGCCCCGGCGAGCAAGGCCCCGGTGACCGACTCCCAGCAGCCCCGTGACCCGCAGGCCCCCAAGGGCCGCCCCACGCCCAAGCGCAGTGAGGCCCAGACCCAGCGACGCAGCGTGGCCAACACGCCTGTGACGCGCAAGGAGGCGGCGAAGCGGCAGCGCAATGAACGCCGCGTCCAGATGGACAAGCAGCGTCAGGCGCTCGCCAGCGGTGACGAGCGCTATCTGCCCGCCCGCGACAAGGGCCCCGTGCGCAAGTTCGCGCGCGACTTCGTCGACTCGCGGTTCTGCATCGCCGAGTTCTTCCTGCCGCTGGCCGTGATCATCCTCGTACTGAGCATGGTCCGGATCCCGCAGCTCCAGAACATCGCGCTGCTGCTCTGGCTCTTCGTGATCGTCCTGATCATCGTGGACTCGGTGACGACGGCGGTCCGCCTGAAGAAGCGCCTGAACGAGCGCTTCCCGAGCGAGAGCAAGAAGGGCGCCGTCGCGTACGCCCTGATGCGTACGCTCCAGATGCGCCGTCTGAGGCTGCCGAAGCCGCAGGTCAAGCGCGGAGAGCGGCCCTGAGCGGTTTCGCCGGCGGGGCAGCCGCGTGGCTCGAGAAGCTGGGCGGTCTGCGCAATGCCGTACGCCAGGAGCTGGTGACCCGGCAGCTCGACGAGCAGATAGCCGGGCGCTTCCCCGTGGGGCAGCGGCTGCGCGTGCTCGACGTGGGCATGGGGCAGGGCACGCAGGCACTGCGTCTCGCCCGGGCCGGGCACAAGGTGACGGGCGTCGAGCAGGACTCGGCGATGGTGGCCGCGGCGCGCGCCGCGCTCTCCGCGGAGCCCGAGGGCATCCAGGGGCGGGTGCGCATCGTCGAGGGCGACGGGCGCGAGACCGGGGTGCACTTCCTGCCGGGAAGCTTCGACGTCGTGCTGTGCCACGGCGTCCTGATGTACGTCGACGAGCCGGACGCGCTGCTCGCGGGCCTGGCCCGGATGCTGGCCCACGGAGGGCTGCTCTCCCTCCTCGTGCGCAACGCGGACGCGCTGGCCATGCGGCCGGGGCTCGCCGGGGACTGGGCGGGGGCGACGGCCGCCTTCGACTCCACCGTGTACCGCAATCGGCTCGGCATCGAGGCGCGGGCGGACCGGCTCGACGCCGTGTCCTCGTCGCTCGCGGGGATCGCCGCGCCGCTGCACGCCTGGTACGGCGTGCGGGTCTTCACCGACGGCGCGTCGGACGACGCGGTTCCCCCTGAGGACGCGGAGTTGGCGGCGTTGCTCGCCGCCGAGGAGCGGGCCGGGCGGACCGATCCCTATCGGCGGGTGGCCGCCCTGCTGCACGTCTGCGGCGTGCGGGACTGACTGGACCGCCGCCTGAACCGCCGCCTGGCGGCGGACGTTTCCCGCCCACCCACCCGATTGCCTCGCGGCACAGTCGGTGAGGGTGGGCCGAACGCCCTGATCGGCCCTCTAATTCAGGGCGCCACACGGGGACGAACAGGACACTCGGGACATGACTGTCTCGCGTACCCGTACCCGTCACGTCACCGCCGCCGTCACCGCCGCCGTCATCGCCACAGGCCTCCTCATCGGCGGCTGTTCCGGATCCGGTTCCGGGGACTCCGGTGAATCCACCACTCAGGCCGCGCCTCTGGCGGAGAGCGATCTGCAGGACGACTACCAGCAGGTCATCAAGGACGTCCTGCCGTCGGTCGTCCAGATCGACGCCTCCGAGAGCCTCGGCTCCGGAGTGGTCTACGACGACAAGGGCCATGTCGTCACCAACGCCCATGTCGTGGGCAAGGAAGAGACCTTCAAGGTCACGACGGCCACCGGCGAGCAGGCCCTCACCGCCAAGCTCGTGGCCACCTACCCCGAGCAGGACCTCGCCGTCATCAAGCTCGACGACCCGCCCAGCGGGCTCAAGGCCGCGAAGTTCGCCGACTCCACCAAGGCCGAGGTCGGGCAGATCGTGCTCGCCATGGGTTCGCCGCTCGGCCTGTCGTCCAGCGTCACGCAGGGCATCATCTCCGCCACCGGCAGGACCGTCAGCGAGCCCCGTACGGAGGGTGCGGCCGGGGCCACCATCGCGAACATGGTGCAGACGTCCGCCGCGATCAACCCGGGCAACAGCGGCGGCGCCCTGGTCACCCTCGACAGCGAGGTCATCGGCATCCCGACGCTCGCCGCGACCGACCCGGGCATGGGCGACAGCGCCGCGCCCGGCATCGGGTTCGCGATCCCGTCCTCGATGGTGAAGACCGTCGCCGACCAGATCATCAAGGACGGCAAGGTCACCGACTCGGGCCGGGCCGCCCTCGGCATCACGGGCCGCACGGTCCTCGGCGACGACTACAAGCCCGCGGGTGTCGCCGTCGTCGAGGCACAGAAGGACGGCGCCGCGGCCAAGGCGGGCCTCGAGGCCGGCGACATCATCACCGAGCTGGGCGATGCCGAGATCACCACGATCACCTCGCTCTCCGAGGCGCTCGCCGGGGAGAAGCCGGGCGAGAAGGCGCAGGTGACGTACGTGAGGGACGGCGCCGACAAGACCGCCGACGTCACGCTGGGCGAGATGTAGGAACGGCCCCGCGTGCGAGGGGGGTGGCCGCTGGTGCGGCCACCCCCCTCGCGTTCAGGCGTCACTCATCCCTGCGCCGCGTCCTCCGCGTGCAGGCTCATCGGCCCATAGATCTTGTTCGCGTCCTCGAAGAGCGACACCTGGTCGGCGCCGCCCTCGGCGAGCTCCTTCCAGAACTCGCCGACCCAGGACTCCGCGTCCCCCTGAGTCGTGAACTCTTCGGGCGTGAGAGCGGGCTGGACCTCTGTCCCGTCCGCCTTCTCGAACCGCCACGTCCATGCCGCCATGCGAGCCTCCCGATGGTCCGACAGCCGTTTGAAGCCGCTTGAAGCCTAGCCGGGCGAGCGGCGCTCGCGTCGACGCGGGAGGATCTTCCTGTGGAACTGACTCTGCTCGGCACCGGCGACCCCGAAGGCCTGCCCCGCCCCGGCTGCCCCTGCGCGGCCTGCGCGACCGCGCTCGGCGGCGCCGCACGTGCCGCGACCGCACTGCTCGTGGACGGCGTCCTGCTGCTCGACCTCACCCCTGGCGCCGCCTTCGCGGCCGCCCGCTCCGGGCACTCGCTCGGCGGCGTGCGCCAGGTCCTGCTCTCCCATCCGCACGACGGCCCCTCGGTGGAGGTGCCGGCCGGCCTGCCGCAGCCGGGCCGGGTGCCCGACGGGCGTGAGCTCGCGCTGCTCACCGGGCACCGGGTGCGCGCGGTGGCGATGGACCATCCGGGCACGGGGTACGAGGTGGTGGGCCCCGACGGGGAGCGGCTGCTGTATCTGCCGCCGGACGGCGCCCCCGCCGGGGTGCCGGACGGGCAACCCGCGTACGAGATGGTCCTCGCCGATGTCGTCGGGCGCCCCGACGGGCTCGCGCGGCTGCGGGCGGCCGGGGCCATCGGGCCGACCACGGACGTCATCGCCGTCCATCTGGGCCATGAGGTGCCGCCGGGCGCGGAGCTGACCCGCAGGCTGGCCGCCGCGGGCGCGCGGGCCGTGCCGGACGGGACGACGCTGGTGGTCGGCGCCTACGAGGACGTACCGGACGTGCCACGCCGCACCCTCGTCCTGGGCGGCGCCAGGTCGGGGAAGTCGGTGGAGGCCGAGCGGCGCCTGGAGGCCTTCCCCGATGTGCTGTACGTGGCCACCGGCGGGACCAGGAACGGCGACTCCGAGTGGGCGGACCGGGTGAGCGCCCACCGGGAGCGGCGGCCCGGGTCGTGGAGCACCGCCGAGACCTGCGACCTCGTGCCGCTGCTCGCCGAGAGCGGCCCTCCCCTGCTCATCGACTGCCTCTCGCTGTGGCTGACGTACGCCATGGACGAGGTGAACGCGTGGGACGACGACGAATGGGCGGGCGGCGGCGAGCGGGCGCTGCGCAAGCGGGTCGCCGAGCTGACGGACGCGGTGCGCGCGAGTCGGCGCACGGTCGTCGCCGTCTCGAACGAGGTCGGCTCGGGCATCGTCCCGGCGACCGCTTCGGGCCGCCGCTACCGCGATGAACTGGGCCGTCTGAACGCGGCGTTCGCATCGGAGTGCGAGCACGTGCTGCTTGTCGTGGCGGGCCAGGCGCTCGCCCTGCGGGGCTGACCCGGCCGGTCACGCGTCCGGTCACGTGTCCTTCACGCGTCCGGGTTACGGCGTGCGACGACCCGGTAGGCGTTGGAGAACCGGGTGCGGCTGACCACGGGGGCGATGAGCCGGTCGGCCAGGGCCGCGGCGGCGAGGAGCGGGACCGCGAGGCGGGCCGCGGCGCGGATGCGGCCGAGGGCGAGGGCGAGACCCGCGGTCAGGTCGAAGGGGACGTGCGCCGCGCGCAGGTCGGTGGCCACGACGCTGTAGCCGAGGCTCTCCAGCTCGCGTCGCAGAGCGGTGAGCGGGATGCGGTGGTGGGGCTCGGGCCTGATCCAGCCCCTGCCCAGGAGCCTGGCGTACCGGCTCTCCGGGACCGGGACCTCGATCATCAGATGGCCGCCGGGCCGCAACACCGTGCGGGCGGCGATGAGTTCGATGCGCGGGTCGGCGCTGCGCTCCAGGTAGTGGAACATGCTCAGCGCGTCGTAGCGCCCCGCCAGCTTGGGCGCCAGGTCGGCGAGGAGCCCGCGGTGGGCCTCCTCGACGCGGCCCGCCCTGCGGCCCTCCTCCACGCGCTCGGTGGGGTCGAGGCCGTCGAAGGCGGTGTACGGGTGCACCTGCTGGGCCACGGCGGGGAAGTGCCCGTGCCCTGTGTCGATGTCCAGCCAGCTCTCGGGCTCGATGAACCGGCCCATGGCGCGGGCCCGCGCCTGGTGGCGGCGGGTGGCATGCGGGACGGCGAAGATCTTCTCGGCCTGGGCGGCGGCGGCCTGGGCGGCGTCCATGGGCGTGGCAGGCTCCTCTGTCGGGCGGTGCGAGCGGTACGCAGGCGAGTAACACGACAAGCCACTCCAAACGGTACGTAAGGGATGATCGACACCGGCGCAGCGACACCGTGGACGTGCCGCGCCCCGTGGTCCCGCTCGCGCGGGGACGCCTGCCGCCGGGCCGTCCGAACCCGGGTCCGGCCCTGCCGGTACTGTTCGGCGAATGAGCTCGCTGAATCTCGACGACTTCACCGACCTGATCGAGCGGCCCGACGGCGGGGTGCGCCGCGACGCCGAGGAGCGCAGGGAGCGGCAGAGCGTGCCGCCCGGGGCGCTCGGCCGCCTGGACGAACTGGGCGAGTGGCTCTCCGCGGCGCAGTCGTCGGTGCCGGTCAAGCCGATCGAGCGACCGCGCGTGATCCTCTTCGCGGGTGACCACGGGGTCGCGGGACTCGACGTGTCCGCGCGGCCCGCGGGCAGCGCGGCCGAGCTCGTCCGTGCCGTACTCTCCGGCGCGAGCCCCGTCTCCGTCCTCGCGCGCCGCCTCGACGTCTCCGTCCGGGTCGTCGACATGGCCCTGGACTGCGACCCCGCCGAGCTGCCCGCCGAGGTGGCGGGGCACCGGGTGCGGCGCGGCTCGGGGCGCGTCGACATCGAGGACGCGCTATCGGCCGCCGAGGCCGAGGCGGCGGTGCGGGCCGGGATGGCCGTCGCCGACGAGGAGGCGGACTCCGGGACCGACCTGGTCGTGCTCGGCGATGTGAGCGTGGGCGGCACGACGCCAGCGGCGACGCTGGTCGCCGCGCTGTGCGGGACCGACGCGTCCGTGGTGACCGGTCGCGGCGGCTCACCGATCGACGACCTGGCGTGGATGCGCAAGTGCGCGGCGGTCCGGGACTCGCTGCGGCGGGCGCGGCCCGTACTCGGGGATCAGCTGGAGCTGCTCGCGACGGTGGGCGGCGCGGACATCGCCGCCATGACCGGGTTCCTGCTCCAGTGCGCGGTGCGGCGTACGCCGGTCATCCTGGACGGCGTCGTGGCGTCGGCGGCGGCGCTGGTCGCCCAGCGGGTCGCCTTCCGGGCGCCGGACTGGTGGCTCGCGGGGCACAACAGCGGGGAGCCCGCGCAGGCCAAGGCCCTGGACCGGATGGCGCTCGATCCCGTCCTGGAGCAGGGCGTGCAGGTGGGCGAGGGCCTGGGCGCGCTGCTCGCGCTGCCTCTGGTGCGGGCCGCGGCGGCGCTCTCCGCCGAACTGCCCGAGCGGAAGCCGGAGCCGGAATCGGAGCCGGAGCCGGAGGCCGAGCCCGAGACGGCTCCGGAGACCGAGCCGGAGCCCAAGGCCCACGCCCCGGAGCCCGAAGGAGCCTGAAGCGGGCAGGCGGCGCGGCTGGTCACAGCCGAGGGCGGCCCGGCATGCCCCATATGATCCCTTTTCATGGGAGATGAGCAATCTGCTGCCGGGCGCCGTCAGCGTCTCGCCGCGGCCTTCAGTGTCTGGTACCTCCGCGCCGTCACCTTCATCAACTTTCTGAGCGCGGTCTGGGTCTCCCTCGGGCAGGATCTGCGGCGGCACAACACCGAGAACTACTTCACGCCGTACCTGCTCACCGCGGGCTTCGCCTCCGGTGCGTTCACGATGTTCCTGGCCATTACGATGCGCCGCCGCAAACGCGCAGCGTGGATTCTCAACCTCGTACTCAGCGGGCTCTTCCTGCTTCTCTTCGCGTTCGCGATGGTCTTCCCGGAGATCCGCCGACACGCGCAGAACTGGATCTCCCTCGCCTTGACCGCCGCTTTCGTCGCCGCGCTGGTCGTCGGGCGGCGGGAGTTCTACGCCAAGGGCGACCGCTCCAATCCGAAGCTCGCCGCGGCCGTCGCCGTCGGCGGCCTGCTCGTGACCTCGCTGGTCGCCGCGTTCCTGGTCACCGTCACCAACCGCGCCCACGACGACTACCGTTCGACCTTCCTCGACCGCTGGCGCTACGGCACGATGCGCCTGGTCTCGCTGGCCGCCGACGACAGGCGGTTCGAGGGCATCACCACGCCCGGCTGGGTCAACGTCACCATCAACGTGCTCAGCACGCTCCTCCTCCTGGCCGTCCTGTACGCCGCGTTCCGCTCACGCAGGGCGGTCGACCCGCTCACCGAGGACGACGAGCGGAGGCTGCACGAACTGCTCGACAAGTACGGCGAGCGCGACTCGCTCGGCTACTTCGCGCTGCGCCGCGAGAAGAGCGTCGTGTGGTCGCCGAGCGGCAAGGCCGCGGTCGCCTACCGGGTGATCGGGGGCGTCTCGCTGGCCTCCGGCGATCCGATCGGGGACCCGGAGGCCTGGCCCGGCGCCATCGAGCCCTGGCTCGCCGACGCCCGCGAGCACGGCTGGCTGCCCGCCGTGATGGGCGCGAGCGAGGAGGCGGGCACGATCTACGCCCGGCACGGCCTCGACGCCCTGGAACTCGGCGACGAAGCCATCGTCGAGACCGCCGAGTTCACCCTCGAAGGACGGGCCATGCGGACCGTCCGCCAGGCCTACAACCGGGTCAAGCGGGCCGGTTACGAGGTGCGGATCCGCCGCCACGAGGACATCCCGGCCGACGAGATGGCCTACCTCCTCAAGCGGGCCGACGACTGGCGCGACGGGGCCACCGAGCGCGGCTTCTCCATGGCGCTCGGACGGCTCGGCGACCCCGAGGACGGGCGGTGCGTGATGCTCGAATGCACCGATGGCGACGGCGAGTTGAGGGCTGTGCTCTCCTTCGTGCCGTGGGGGCCGCGCGGGCTCTCGCTCGACCTGATGCGGCGCGACCGCGACGCCGAGAACGGCCTGATGGAGTTCATGGTCATCGAGCTGCTCCAGCGCGCCGCCGAGATCAAGATCACTCAGGTCTCGCTGAACTTCGCGATGTTCAGGTCGGTCTTCGAACGTGGCTCGCGGCTCGGCGCGGGCCCGGTCCTGCGGCTGTGGCGCTCCCTGCTCACTTTCTTCTCGCGGTGGTGGCAGATCGAGTCGCTGTACCGCGCCAACGCGAAGTACCGCCCGATCTGGGAGCCGCGCTTCCTTCTCTTCGAGAAGAGCGGCGATCTGCCGCGCATCGGCATCGCGTCGGCCCGCGCGGAGGGCTTCCTGGAAGCGCCGGGCCTGCCGAAGTGGCTGCACCGCAAGCATCTGGAGTCCCGACGATGAGTTCCCTGGCCGCGGGCCGGCTGACCCGTCTGGCGCGTACCGAGTGGGGGCCGCTGTACGCCGTCGTGCGCGACGGCGTCGCCGAGCGGCGGTGGCGGGCGGCGCCCATGACGCTGGCCGCCGTCTGCCTGACGGCCCTCTTCCAGTTCGTGCAGAACCAGTCCTGGGGCTATCAGTTCGTGCAGAACATCGGCTCCGTACGGGCCGAGGACCCGCTCTGGCTCGCGCTGCTGCGCACCCCGCTCTCGCTCTTCGTGCCCGCGCTCGACCTGCCCGTGTGGGGCGCGCTCGTACAGATCCTGCTGGTGTTCGGCATCGCGGAGATCTGCGTCGGCTGGTGGCGCACGCTCCTCGTCGGCTACGCGGCCACCCTCGCCGGGACGCTCTACGCGCGCGCGGGCATCGAGTGGGGCCCCGGCAACCCGCTGGGGCTGCCCGCGTCCGACGCGCGGGTCGTCGACACCGGCCCTTCCGCCGCGGTGGTGGGGCTCGCGGTGTACGTGTGCTGGCGCTACCGGGCCTGGTTCACGGCGGGGCTGGTGATCGCCGTGATGGTCGCCGAGGTCTTCGTCAAGAACAACCTCGCGGGCAAGGAGCATCTCGCCGCGATCGCCGCTGTGCTGGTGCTGTGCGGCTGCTCGGAGGTGCTTCAGCGGCGGCGCGGGCGGGCCAGTTCCGGGTCGGGTTTGCCGCCGATCCAGTCCTGAACCCTGCGGCGCGGGCCCGCCCAGCGGCGGTCGTGGTGGTAGGCCCGCAGGCCCGCTCGGGCGCGGGTGCGGTGCCGGTTGCGGTAGAAGCGCCTGGCCCACGCCGATCCCGGGCGGGCCAGGCGGATCGCGCCCACCATCGCCACCAGCGGGACCACCATGCCGATCAGGGCGGTCCGCAGCTTGCCCTTGGCCAACGCGACCAGGGCGAAGCAGCAGTTGACGGCGACGTTCAGGGCCAGGCCCGCGCGGTTGCCGCGCTCCTCGGGCGTCAGGTCGTTCACGCCGAACGGGGTGAAGCCGGTGAGCACGAGCACCACCAGGGCCGCGGTCAGCATCACGACCTCGACGCTCTTGCGGCCCTGCTCGCTCCAGTAGACGTCGTCGAGGTAGAGGATCAGCGCGAACTCGTCGAGTACGAGACCCGCGCCGACCCCGAAGATGACGGCCGCGAACATCGAGGCGAGGCTGTGCCGACCGGCCGCGACCGCCCAGAACCCTCCCACGAGCATGAGGAAGATGCCGGGCACCACGTGGTGGATGTGGACGTCGCCCGAGCTGATGTTCCGGAAGGGGCCCTTGCCCGCGCGGATCAGGCGGGTGATGGTGCGGGTGACGAGGAACGAGCCCACGAAGGAGAGCAGGGCCAGCAGGAGCGGGAGCTTTCCCGGCTCCACGATGTTTCTCGCCCACCAGTCGGCCATGGGGCCATCCTGGGCCGGGGGTCCGCTTGCCGCATTTCGCTTCGGGCGCGTGGGGGTCTGCCTGTGCCGCCGCTGCGCGGCGGATCTTTCCCGCCCACCCACCCGATCACCCCTCAGCGGCCATCGTTGTGCCCGGTGCCGATGGATCAGGCGTACCGCCCAGGTAATCTTCCGCGGTGCCCCGAACCTCCCCCGCCGACAGCCTCCGCTTCGCCTTCGGCACGCTCACCGCGCTCCCGGTCAGAGTCACCCGCTGGGACCGCGACGCCGCCCGCGGCGGCATGCTCTGCGCCCCCCTGGCGGGGCTGGTCGTCGGGCTCTGCGCCGCCGCGCTCGGCGCCGCGCTCATGGCCCTTGGCGCAGGCCCCCTCCTCGCCGCCACCGCGACCGCCGCAACCCCCGCCGCACTCACCCGCGGCCTCCACCTCGACGGCCTCGCCGACACCGCCGACGGACTCGGCAGCGCCAAACCCGCCGACCAGGCGCTCCGGATCATGAAGCAGTCCGACGTCGGCCCCTTCGGCGTCATCACGCTGCTCTTCACCCTGCTCGCCCAAGTGGCCGTCCTCTTCCAGCTGTACGAGGACTCCTGGACCCGGGGCGCGCTCGCCGCGGTCGTCTCGGCGGCCGCCGCCCGCCTCGCCCTCACCCTGGCCGCCCGCACGGGCGTCCCCCCGGCCCGCCCGGAGGGGCTCGGGGCCGCGGTGGCCGGGACGGTCCCCCGGGGCGCCGCCCTGCTCACGGCGGCGTTCGTCGCCGCGGTGGCCGCGATCGCCGCCGCGCCCTTCGGGACGTACGAGACCGTCCAGTACGCGGCCGGCGTCGTCCTCGCGGTCTGCGCCGCCGAGCTCCTCCTGCGGCACTGCGTCCGCCGCTTCGGAGGCATCACCGGCGACGTCTTCGGCGCGCTCGCCGAGACCGCCGCCACGATGTGCCTGGTCGTCCTGGCACTTGGCTGAAGCGTGGCGCCGCCCGCCGCTTTGAAACATAAATGCGGCGCCACGAACGGATGAATCTCTACCGACACGATCGAATGGGCACGACGCGCGTAGGCTCATGTTCGGCGCTTTCCGGCCCGTTCTAGGCTGGCGCCGGGCGGGTCGACCCACCCCATCGGCCAAAGAACTCTACGGAAGCGAGAATTCACCACCGTGACTGCTCTGACTCTCAGCACCGCCGCCGCGTCCGGCCTCCGTGCCGACGCGATCGTCGTCGGCGTCGCCAAGGGCACTGCCTCAGCCAAGGGGACTCTGGTTGTCGCGCCCGGCGCCGAGACCGTGGACAAGGCGTACGACGGCAAGCTCGCGTCCGTTCTGGAGACCCTCGGCGCCACCGGCGGCGAGGGCGAGGTGACCAAGCTGCCCGCGCCCTCCGGCTTCAAGGCGCCGGTCGTCCTCGCGGTCGGCCTCGGCACGGTGCCGGAGAAGGACGAGACGTACGGCACGGATGCCCTGCGCCGCGCCGCCGGTACCGCCGCGCGCGCCCTGTCCGGCTCGAAGAAGGCCGCGTTCGCGCTGCCCGCCGAGGACGCCGATGACGCCGGCGCGATCGCCGAGGGCGCGCTGCTCGGCGCGTACTCCTTCGACGCGTACAAGGACAACGGCACCGCGAAGGGCAAGAACGCCAAGGACGGCAAGGACGCCAAGGGTCCGCTCGCCGAGATCGTCCTGCTCGGCGGCAAGCCCCGCGACAAGGCGTACAAGGCCGCGGTCGAGCGCGCCATCGCCGTGTCCGAGGAGCTCAACCGCGCCCGCGACCTCATCAACACGCCGCCGAACGACCTGAACCCCGAGGCCTTCGCCGCGGTCGCCTCCGCGGCCGCCAAGGAGCACGGGATCAAGGTCCAGGTCCTGGACGAGAAGGCGCTCGCCAAGGGCGGCTACGGCGGCATCCTCGGCGTCGGCATCGGCTCGGACGCCCCGCCGCGCCTGGTCAAGCTCTCGTACACGTCGTCCAAGGCGAAGAAGCACCTCGCCTTCGTCGGCAAGGGCATCACGTACGACTCGGGCGGCATCTCGCTGAAGCCCGCCGGTCACAACGAGACCATGAAGTGCGACATGGCCGGCGCGGCCGCCGTCTTCGCCGCCGTCGTCTCCGCGGCCCGCCTGGGCCTCGAGGTGAACGTCACCGGCTGGCTGGCACTGGCCGAGAACATGCCGTCCGGCTCCGCGACCCGCCCCGGCGACGTCCTGCGGATGTACAGCGGCAAGTCCGTCGAGGTGCTCAACACCGACGCCGAGGGCCGTCTGGTCCTGGCCGACGCGATCGCCAAGGCCTCCGAGGACAAGCCCGACGCGATCGTCGACGTGGCGACGCTGACCGGCGCCATGATGATGGCGCTCGGCAACCGCACCTTCGGGATCATGGCCAACGACGACGCGTTCCGCGCCGCGATCCACGACGCGTCCGAGGACGCGGGCGAGCCGTCCTGGCCGATGCCGCTGCCCGAGCACCTGAAAAAGGGCATGGACTCCCCCACCGCCGACATCGCCAACATGGGCGAGCGCATGGGCGGCGGTCTGGTGGCCGGTCTCTTCCTCCAGGAGTTCGTCGGCGAGGGCATCACCTGGGCGCACCTGGACATCGCGGGCCCGGCCTTCAACGAGGGCGGCCCGTTCGGCTACACGCCCAAGGGCGGCACCGGCACCGCGGTGCGCACCCTGGTCCGCCTCGCCGAGCGCACGGCCGCGGGCGACCTCGGCTGACCTGCCGGTCCGTCGTACGCGGGCAGGGGCCCGGACATCCAGGTGTCCGGGCCCCTGCCGATTTCGCCCTCGACGAAATCCGTACGTTCATACGCCTGAGCAACGCCCGACGTGGCGAATCAGACGTCTCACAGCCCGGCCCGCCGTCCCACCTCTCGCCGACAAGTGCGAAGATGGGTTCTCGGCAGGACAGGGCCCCCACCACAGGGCCGAAACAAGAGCGGCCGATACCAGCCGACCGACCGGTCGTCCCCCGAGAAAAGGGGTCCGGCGTACGGCGCACATGCATGGAGGACGTGACGTGGCGAACGACGCCAGCACCGTTTTCGACCTAGTGATCCTCGGCGGCGGTAGCGGCGGTTACGCCGCGGCACTGCGCGCGTCGCAGCTGGGCCTGGACGTCGCCCTGATCGAGAAGGGCAAGGTCGGCGGCACCTGCCTGCACAACGGCTGCATCCCGACGAAGGCGCTGCTGCACGCCGGCGAGATCGCCGACCAGGCACGCGAGGCCGACCAGTTCGGAGTGAAGGCCACCTTCGAGGGCATCGACATGGCGGCCGTCCACAAGTACAAGGACGACGTGATCTCGGGCCTCTACAAGGGCCTCCAGGGACTCATCGCCTCGCGCAAGGTGACGTACATCGAGGGCGAGGGCAAGCTCTCGTCGCCGACCTCCGTGGACGTGAACGGCCAGCGTGTCCAGGGCCGCCACGTGCTCCTCGCGACCGGCTCCGTGCCGAAGTCGCTGCCGGGCCTGGAGATCGACGGCAACCGCATCATCTCCTCGGACCACGCGCTGACCCTGGACCGCGTGCCGAAGTCCGCGATCATCCTGGGCGGCGGCGTCATCGGCGTCGAGTTCGCCTCGGCGTGGAAGTCCTTCGGCTCCGAGGTCACCGTCGTCGAGGGCCTCAAGCACCTCGTGCCGGTGGAGGACGAGAACTCCTCGAAGCTTCTTGAGCGCGCGTTCCGCAAGCGCGGCATCAAGTTCAACCTCGGCACCTTCTTCGAGAAGGCCGAGTACACGCAGGACGGCGTCCGCGTGACCCTCGCCGACGGCAAGACCTTCGAGGCCGAGGTGCTTCTGGTCGCCATCGGCCGCGGCCCGGTCTCCGCCGGTCTCGGCTACGAGGAGCAGGGCGTCGCGATGGACCGCGGCTACGTCCTCGCCGACGAGTACATGCAGACCAACGTCCCGACCATCTCGGCCGTGGGCGACCTGGTGCCGACCCTCCAGCTCGCGCACGTCGGCTTCGCCGAGGGCATCCTGGTGGCGGAGCGCCTGGCCGGTCTCAAGACCGTCCCGATCGACTACGACGGCGTGCCGAAGGTGACGTACTGCCACCCCGAGGTCGCCTCCGTGGGCATCACCGAGGCCAAGGCCAAGGAGATCTACGGCGCGGACAAGGTCGTCGCCCTCAAGTACAGCCTGGCGGGCAACGGCAAGAGCAAGATCCTCAAGACCGCGGGCGAGATCAAGCTCGTCCAGGTCAAGGACGGTGCCGTGGTCGGCGTCCACATGGTCGGCGACCGCATGGGCGAGCAGGTCGGCGAAGCCCAGCTGATCTACAACTGGGAAGCGCTGCCGGCCGAGGTCGCCCAGCTCATCCACGCCCACCCGACGCAGAACGAGGCGATGGGCGAGGCCCACCTGGCCCTCGCGGGCAAGCCGCTGCACTCCCACGACTGACCCTCAGTTTCGGGCGCGACGACCACAGACTTCCGCAATTCGTAAGGAGCAACTGAAACCATGGCGGTTTCCGTATCCCTTCCGGCGCTCGGCGAGAGCGTCACCGAGGGCACTGTCACCCGTTGGCTGAAGGCCGAGGGCGAGCGCGTCGAGGCCGACGAGCCGCTGCTCGAGGTCTCGACCGACAAGGTCGACACCGAGATCCCCTCCCCTGCCGCCGGCATCCTGGCGTCCATCAAGGTCGCCGAGGACGAGACCGTCGAGGTCGGCGCCGAGCTGGCCGTCATCGACGACGGCAGCGGCGCCCCCGCCGCCGAGTCCGCCCCGGCCGCCGAGCCGGCGCAGGCCGAGGCCCCGGCCCCGGCCGCCGAGGCCCCCGCGGCTCCGGCTCCCGCCGCCGAGGCGCCCGCCGCCGAGGCCCCTGCCGCACCGGCCGGTGGCGCCTCCGGTACCGACGTCACGCTGCCCGCACTGGGCGAGTCGGTCACCGAGGGCACCGTCACCCGTTGGCTGAAGGAGGTCGGCGAGGAGGTCGCGGAGGACGAGCCCCTGCTCGAGGTCTCCACGGACAAGGTCGACACCGAGATCCCCTCCCCGACCGCGGGCGTGCTGCTCGAGATCGTCGTGGGCGAGGACGAGACCGCCGAGGTCGGTGCCAAGCTCGCCGTCATCGGCGCTCCCGGTGCCGCGCCGGCTCCCGCCAAGGAGGAGGCCCCGGCCGCCCCCGCGCAGCAGGAGGCCCCGAAGCAGGAGGCGCCCAAGCAGGAGGCCGCCCCGGCTCCCGCGCAGCCCGCCGCTCCGGCACAGCCCGCCGCCCCCGCGCAGCCCGCCGCCCCGGCGCAGCCCGCGGCTCCGGCCGCTCCGGCCGCGCCCGCCCAGGCCAAGCCCGCCGCTCAGGCACCGGCCGCGCCTGCCGCCCCGGCGTCCCCGGCCTCGCCGGCCGATGACGGCGCGTACGTCACGCCGCTGGTGCGCAAGCTGGCCAACGAGCACGGCGTGAGCCTCTCGGACGTCAAGGGCACCGGCGTCGGTGGCCGCATCCGCAAGCAGGACGTCATCGCGGCCGCCGAGGCCAAGAAGACCGCTCCGGCTCCGGCCGCCGCCGCTGCCCCGGCCGCCGCGAAGGCCCCGGCCATCGAGGCGTCCCCGCTGCGCGGCCAGACGGTCAAGATGACCCGCATGCGCAAGGTCATCGGCGACAACATGATGAAGGCGCTGCACTCGCAGGCCCAGCTGACCTCGGTCGTCGAGGTCGACATCACGAAGCTGATGAAGCTGCGCGCCAAGGCGAAGGACTCGTTCGCGGCTCGCGAGGGCGTCAAGCTCTCCCCGATGCCGTTCTTCGTCAAGGCCGCCGCCCAGGCGCTGAAGGCCCACCCGGTCGTCAACGCCCGGATCAACGACGACGAAGGCACCATCACGTACTTCGACTCGGAGAACATCGGCATCGCCGTTGACGCCGAGAAGGGTCTGATGACGCCGGTCATCAAGGGTGCGGGCGACCTGAACATCGCCGGTATCTCCAAGAAGACCGCCGAGCTGGCCGGCAAGGCCCGTGGCGGTGGCCTCACCCCGGACGACATGTCCGGCGCCACCTTCACGGTCTCCAACACCGGTTCGCGCGGTGCCCTGTTCGACACGGTCATCGTGCCGCCGAACCAGGCCGCGATCCTGGGCATCGGTGCCACGGTCAAGCGTCCGGTCGTCATCAACCACCCGGACCTCGGCGAGACCATCGCCATCCGTGACATGACGTACCTCTCGCTCTCCTACGACCACCGTCTGGTGGACGGCGCGGACGCCGCCCGCTACCTGACCACGGTCAAGGCGATCCTGGAGGCCGGCGAGTTCGAGGTCGAGCTCGGCCTGTAGTCGTGCGGCCCGCAGGGCTGTAAGACTCGTCTCATCAGGGCGTACGCCCCCGTTCGGAGGTTTCCGGGCGGGGGCGTCGCCGTATTGTCTAGGGGTCACCACGCCCTGGGGCGCTGCCCCCGCCGGAGGAGCCCACATGACCGCGCCCGTCGTTCACTCGCTGCGCGAACAGATCCGCGAGCACATCGTGGAGGGGATCGTCAGCGGGCGCTGGCAGCCGGGCGAGCGGATCGTGGAGCGGCGGATCGCCGTGGAGCTGGAGGTCTCGCAGACTCCCGTGCGCGAGGCACTGCGCGAGCTGGAGACGCTGCGGCTCATCGAGTCCGCGCCCAACAAGGGTGTCCGCGTAAGGAACTTGACCGCGGCGGACCTGGAGGAGAGCTACCCCGTCCGTGCGGGTCTGGAGGCCATCGCCGCAGAGCTGGCGGCCGAGAGCCTGGCCGAGGACTGCTCGGCCCTGGAGCCCCATGTCGCCGCCCTGTACGAGGCGGACCGGGCCGCCGACGGCACCTCTCAGGTGCGGCACACGGTCGGTTTCCACCGGGAGTTGGTGCGGGCGGCCAACAACTCCGTTCTGCTGCACACCTGGGAGGGCCTGGGCATCGAGGTCTTCACCGCCCTGTCGATCCGTTGGCTCGGCACGGTGCAGCAGTCGTACGCGGAGGAGCACGAGGCCCTGGTCTCGGCCTTCCAGCGGCGGGATCCCGCGATCGCGGAGCTGGTGAAGTCCCACGTGCTGGGCTGCGCGCCCCGCCCCTGACGGTCCCCGCGGCACCGCTCACCGTAGGAGCACGAGGGCGCTCATACGTGCTCTCACCTGCGACGTTCCTTCAAATCGAAGGCACCGCGTGCCCGGTTTGTTGGCACCGGATGCCTACTTTCTCAATATGAAGGAGTTTTCGCCTTCAACCCTTTGATCGATCATCGATCACGGAGTTAGAGTCTCCGACGGGCTCACACCAGAGCCTCACGCCCTGTCCTGCCAAAGACTTCGGGCAACCCCACCCCTTACCGAACAGGGGACCCCCTCCGACTCAGGAAGGCGGCGACATGACCGACCCCTCCGCAATCCAGCCGAGCGAGCTCGACCAGCTCCCGGACCGCGACCCCGAGGAGACCGCCGAATGGCAGGCCTCCCTGGACGCCGTTACCCAGGCGGCCGGGCCGCACCGTGCCGCGTACCTGATGCGACGCACGCTGGAGCGCGCCGAGGGCGCGGGCCTGGCGCTGCCCAAGCTCCTTGAGACCGACTACGTCAACACCATCCCCACCTCCGCCGAGCCGGCCGTCGAGGGCGACGAGGCGATGGAGCAGCGGATCGCCGCGTGGAACCGCTGGAACGCGGCCGCGATGGTGACCCGGGGCAGCAAACACGGCGTCGGTGGCCACATCGCCACCTTCGCCTCCGCCGCCTGGCTGTACGAGACCGGCTTCAACCACTTCTTCAAGGGCAAGGAGGGTGACGGGTCCGGCGACCAGCTCTACATCCAGGGCCACGCCTCCCCCGGCATCTACGCCCGCGCCTTCCTCGACGGCCGTCTGAACGAGACGCAGCTCGACAACTTCCGCCAGGAGGCGGGCGGCAACGGCCTGCCGTCCTACCCGCACCCGCGCCGTCTGCCCTGGCTGTGGGAGTTCCCGACCGTCTCCATGGGCCTCGGCCCGCTGTCGGCGATCTACCAGGCGCGCTTCAACCGCTACCTCACCAACCGCAACATCAAGGACGTCTCCGCCTCGCATGTGTGGGCGTTCCTCGGTGACGGCGAGATGGACGAGCCCGAGTCGACGGCAGCCCTCGCGCTCGCCGCGCGTGAGGGTCTCGACAACCTCACGTACGTCATCAACTGCAACCTCCAGCGCCTCGACGGCCCCGTCCGCGCCAACTTCCGCGTGGTGCAGGAGCTGGAGGCCCAGTTCCGCGGCGCCGGCTGGAACGTCGTCAAGGTCCTGTGGGGCAACGCCTGGGACGAGCTCTTCCAGCTCGACACCACGGGCGCGCTGGTCCGTCGCCTGCGCGAGGTGCCGGACGCGCAGTTCCAGACGTACGCCACGCGCGACGCCGCCTACATCCGCGAGCACTTCTTCGGCTCCGAGCCCGCGCTCGTCGAGCTGGGCAAGCTGCTCACGGACGACAAGATCAGCGAGTGTTTCCACCTCTCGCGCGGCGGCCACGAGGCCCGCAAGGTCTACGCGGCCTACCGTGCGGCGCTCACCCACAAGGGCGCGCCGACCGTGATCCTCGCGCAGACGGTCAAGGGCTTCACGCTCGGCAAGGGCTTCGAGTCCAAGAACGCCAACCACCAGATGAAGAAGCTCACGGTGGACGAGTTCAAGGACATGCGCGACCTCCTCGAGCTGCCGATCCCGGACAGCGCGTTCGTCGACGGCCAGGTGCCCTACGGCCACCCGGGCGCCGACGCCCCCGAGGTCCGCTACCTCCAGGAGCGCCGTGCCGCGCTCGGCGGTCCTGCCCCGGCCCGCCGCACGCAGCCGATCGCGCCGCTGCCCGCACCGGCCGACAAGTCGTTCGCCTCGTTCGACAAGGGCTCCGGCAGCCAGTCGATGGCCACCACCATGGCCTTCGTACGCCTGGTCAAGGACCTGATCCGCGACAAGGAGACCGGCAAGCGCTGGGTGCCGATCGTCCCCGACGAGGCGCGCACCTTCGGCATGGAGTCGCTCTTCCCGTCGCTCGGCATCTACTCGCCCAAGGGCCAGACGTACGAGCCGGTCGACCGCGACCAGCTGATGTACTACCGCGAGGCGAAGGACGGCCAGATCCTCAACGAGGGGATCACCGAGGCCGGCTCGATGGCGGACTTCATCGCCGCGTCGTCGTCGTACGCGACGCACGGCGAAGCCATGATCCCGTTCTACATCTTCTACTCGATGTTCGGCTGGCAGCGCACGGCCGACCAGATGTGGCAGCTCGGCGACCAGCTCGGCCGCGGCTTCCTCGTCGGCGCCACCGCCGGTCGTACGACGCTGACGGGTGAGGGTCTGCAGCACGCGGACGGTCACTCGCCGGTGATCGCCGCGACGAACCCCGCCGCCATGTCGTACGACCCCGCGTTCGCCTACGAGGTCGCGGCGATCGTCAAGGACGGTCTGCGCCGGATGTACGGCGACGCCGCCCCCGGTGAGGACCAGAACGTCTTCTACTACCTCACCGTCTACAACGAGCCGATGCCGCAGCCCGCGAAGCCCGCGGGTGTCGACGAGGGCATCATCAAGGGCCTCTACCGCTTCAACACGGCCGAGACCGCGGGGCACTCCCCCGCCGCCAACGCCTCGCGCATCCAGCTGATCGGTTCGGGCACGGCCATCCACTGGACCCTCTCCGCGCAGAAGATGCTCGCCGAGGAGTGGGGCGTGGCCGCCGACGTGTGGTCCGCGACCTCCTGGACCGAGCTGCGCCGCGACGCCCTGGAGGCGGACGAGGCGATCCTGCGGGGCGAGGAGCGCACTCCGTACGTGCGTACGGCACTTGAGGGTGCGCAGGGTCCCGTGCTGGCGGTCTCCGACTACATGCGCCAGGTGCCGGACCAGATCGCGCAGTGGGTCGAGCAGGACTACTCGTCGCTGGGCGCGGACGGCTTCGGCCTCTCCGACACGCGTGACGCCGCGCGTCGCCACTTCGGCATCGACGCGGAGTCGATCGTCGTGGCCGCGCTCGCGCAGCTGGCGCGGCGGGGCGAGGTTCCCGCTTCCGCGGTGAAGGAAGCTCGGGCGAAGTACGGTCTGTAGCCTTCGGCCTGATGCGGGTCCCTGCCGGGTGGCGGGGGCCCGCTTTCGGCTGCGGGTGCGTTTTCGGTTTCTTTCCCGCCCACCCACCCGATGCCCGGTGGCGACTACCGGTAGCGGCCGGCCATGTGGTGGGCCGCTGCCGCGAAGCGCTCCCTCAGGGTCGTCGGCTCCAGGATCTCCGCCTCCGGGCCCAGGGACATGAGCTGGGTGTAGGCGACCGTCTCGTTCTCCACGGCGAGGGTCAGCGTCACCCAGCCCTCGCCGTCCGGGGCGCTCGCGGTCGTCAGCGCTTCTTGCGTGGAGGCCGCGTCCGTGGCGTACGGCAGCTGTCGTACGCCCTGCTCGGAGAGCCGCAGCACGACCTCGGAGCGCAGGATCGCGCGCGCGAACTGCGCGGCCCGCTCCTCCCAGAAGCCCGGCAGGTCGAACTCCTCGTCGCGTACGAAGCGCTCCTCGCCCGCCGCGAGCGCGGTGAACCGGTCGATGCGGTACACCCGGAACGAGCCCGTGTCGGGCACCCGCGCGCACAGGTACCAGACACCGGCCTTGAGCACGAGGCCGTAGGGCTCCAACTCCCTTTCCACCTCGGCGTCCTGGCGCCGGTAGCGGGCGGTTACGCACCGGTCGTCCCACACCGCGTCCGCCAGCGCGGGCAGCAGCTCGGGCGCCGGCGTCTCCTTGAACCAGCCCGGCGCGTCCAGGTGGAACCGCTGCGAGGCGTTCTGCGAGGCGTCCCGCAGTGAGGGCATCAGCGCCGCCGACACCTTCAGGCGGGCCGCCGACGCCGCGTCCTCCAGGCCCATCTCCCGCAGCGCGCCCGGCACTCCGGACAGGAACAGGGCCTCCGCCTCGCTGCGGCCGAGGCCGGTGAGCCGGGTGCGGTAGCCGCCGATGAGGCGGTAGCCGCCGGTCCTGCCGCGGTCCGCGTAGACCGGGACGCCGGCCTCCGAAAGCGCCTGGGCGTCCCGGGTGATGGTCCGCTCGGAGACTTCGAGCTCGCCCGCGAGCTCGGCGGCGGTCATGGAGGGGCGGGCCTGGAGCAGAAGCACCATCTTGATGAGGCGGGCAGCGCGCATGCCCCCATGATGCCGCTAGCGGTAGAGCGCGCATGCCCCCACGATGCCGCTAGCGGTAGTCGGTGACGTCCGCCGTCTTGCTCTCCTGGTCGACCTCCGTCAGGTACCGCCAGGCGTCGGGCGCCGAACCGTCGACGTCCGTGAAGCCGTACTCCTTGGCGAGGCCGCCGCTGGAGAGCGAGGTGCCGTTCCAGCGGGCCACTTCGGGGTCGGAGGCCAGCGCGACCAGGGCCCTGCCGATGAACGTCGGGGTCTCGGAGATCGCGAAGTGCGGGTTCTGCGCGCAGCCCTCCTGCCAGTTCTCCTCCGTCACCTTGAAGGCCGTGTCGAGCATGAACTCGGAGCGCAGCCAGCCGGGGGTCAGGCAGAGGGCCGTGCAGCCGTACTCCTCGAGCTCCTCGGCGAGGCCGCGCGCCATCCGCAGCGGGGTCGCCTTGGCCAGGTCGTAGTAGAAGGGCTTGCGGTAGTTGGGGCCGTTGTACTCCTCGGTGCCGTCGGTGACCTCGACGACCAGGCCGCCGGGGTTCTTGACGAGCAGCGGCAGCGCGTACCGGCTGGTGACGATGTGGGTCTCGATGCCCAGGCGCATCAGGCGCAGCCCCTTGCCGAGGTCGTGCTCCCACATCTTCTTGTCCCACTCGACGTGGACGTCACCGCCCCAGATGTCGTTGACCAGGATGTCCAGGCGGCCCTGTTCGCGGTCGATGCGCTCGACGAGCGCCTCGACCTGCTCCGGCTCCAGATGATCGGTGGGTACGGCGATTCCGGTGCCTGTCCCGCCCGCCTCCCTGCCCGCGGCGGTGATCAGCTCCGCGGTCTCCTCGATGGTCTCCGTGGTGCGGCCGACCTCGCTGGTGTGCGCGCGGGTCGTGCGTCCCGTCGCGTACACCGTGGCTCCGGCCCGGCCGAGCTCAACGGCCATGGCGCGGCCGGCGCCGCGGGTGGCCCCGGCGACGAGGGCGATCTTCCCGGTCAGTGGCTGCGGAACTGCGTGGGTGCGGTCCATCTCGCCGTCCATGTCCCCGTCCGTGTCCCTGTCCATGTCCCCGTCCATGTCCCTGTACGTGTCGCTGTCCATGCTTGTGAGGCTGCCACCCAATGCCGACATCTGCTGTCGGGTTTTCCATGGGCATGTGCACGCATAACGAGACAGCCGCATCCGCCGCACTCCGCGTGCGTACCCACCCCCCAGGACCGATGCTTGTCCCGTGATGGACGAGACGGAGTTCTGGGAGATCGTGGACCGCACCCGCGTGGCCGCCGAGGGCGACCCCGAGGACCACGCGGACCTGCTCACCGAGAGGCTGCTGGAGCTCGAGCCGGACATGGTGCTCGACTTCGCCCGTCACTTCGAGGCGCGCTACAACCGCGCGTACCGCTGGGACCTCTGGGGAGCCTCCTGGATCATCCTCGGCGGCGCGAGCGACGACGCCTTCGACTACTTCCGCTGCTGGCTGATCGGCCAGGGGCGTGAGGTCTTCGAGGGAGCCCTGCACGACCCCGACTCGCTGGCGGATCTCCTCGACGACTTCGACGAGGAGATCGACGGCGACGGCGAGGAGCTCGGCTTCGCGGCGGACGAGGCCTACGAACAGCTCACCGGCGTCGTCACCCCCGACCTCGGCATCGCTCCCGCCCCTCAGGAGCCGGCGGGGACACCGCTCGACTTCGAGAACGAGGCGACGATGGCCCAGCGCTACCCCAAGCTGTGGGAACGATTCGGCGAGATCGACTGAGGCCCGCACATCCCGGCGGCTTCCACCGGGTCCCCGGCTTTACCGGCTCTACGGGCTCTATCGGCTCTACCGGCTCTGCAACCGCGCGGCCCTCTCCCTGATCGCGGGGAGCGCGGCCGTCAGGGCCGCGCCCGGGCAGTGCGTGTAGTAGCCGTCGTTGTGCCCCGAGACCGCGCTGAACTTCCCGCTCGTCCCCGCCGCGTACTTGCTGAGGCTGTGCGAGGAGACCAGCCGCACCGTGGAGCGCGGGTCCACGTCCGAGAGCCCGAGCTTCCACGCGGCCAGCGCCGCCACCGCATCGGTCATCACCTTGGGGACGGGGACCCCCGCCGTGAACGTCCCGATCGCCGCTATCCCCACCGACCCCTGGTTGAAGCCCTGCGTATGCGCGCCGACCACGGCCCTCTCGATGCCGCCCGCACGCCCTTCGTAGACGGTCCCGCACCGGTCGACGAGGAAGTTGTAGCCGATGTCGTCCCACTTCCTTCCCTCGACCTGGCCCGCGTACAGA
This sequence comes from Streptomyces sp. NPDC054047, assembly GCF_055585065.1. NCBI lineage: Bacteria > Bacillati > Actinomycetota > Actinomycetes > Kitasatosporales > Streptomycetaceae > Streptomyces > Streptomyces sp. NPDC054047. The sequence continues at coordinate 507,448 of NZ_JBVJKV010000001.1, forward strand.
TAGCGGATGATGCGCGGGGCATCGGCGCAGTCGTAGCCGTTCGGCGAGTCCGTGTGGTGCACGAACACCGCCCGGACCCGGTCGGCGTACCGGACGGGCGGCGCCGGCACCGCACCGGCCAGCCACTTGGCCCGCGGCACCACGTGAGGCCGGGCCGCCGGATGCCCCGCTGCCCGCCGCGCCGCGCCCTCGTCCTCCCGCCCCGGCTCCCCCGAGGCTCCGGGCCCCGCGAACAGCGCGCACATCAGCAGAAGCCCCGCGACCACGGCGGCGGGCACGCAGCACAGCGCCACACGCACCGCCAACGGCAGGCGCGCCGCGGACACCCCACGGAAGACACGCATGGTCCGACTCTCCGGCCCACCCGCACCGCCCGCGATCCGCGGTCCGCCACTCGGCTGAACCGGAGGCCGAGGCGGCCGGCCCTGAGGCCGGAGCGCCCGGTTCGTCAGAAGTGGGTGCCGCCGTCGACCCGGACCTCGGTGCCGGTGATGAACTTGCCGTCCTCCGAGCCGAGCAGGGCGACCACCGAGGCCACGGACTCCGGTCCCGCGAAGCCCTGCCCGATGGCCGGGGCCAGCTTCACGAACAGGCTCATGTCGGCGTCCTGGGGCAGGCCGGGGCCCACACTCTGCCTGCTGGCGCCGCTGCCGTCGGTCATGCCGCTGGATATGGAGCCGGGCTGGACGGCGTTGAACCGGATGCCCTGCTTGCCGTACTCGGCGGCCAGCGCGTGCGTCATGGACTGGATGCCGCCCTTGCTCGCCGCGTACGCCGCCATGTACGGGTGGGCGAACATCGCCGAGGTGGAGCTGAAGTTGACCACGGCGGCGTCATCGCCTTCGAGCAGCGCCGGGATGGCCTCGCGGATCACCAGGAACGTGCCGACCAGGTTGACCTGGATGACGCGGTTGAAGGAATCCAGGCTGGTCTCGTGCGTGTGCGAGGAGCGGAGCACGCCCGCCGCGTTCACCAGGACGTCCAGGCCGCCGAGCGCGGTGACGGCGGCGGCGACGCCCTCGCGCACCGAGGTCTCGTCCGCGATGTCGACCACGAGGGTGGTGAGGCGGTCGGCCGCCGCGCCCGCCTTCTCGGAGGTGTCCTTCAGGCCCGCCTCGCTGACGTCGGCGGCCACGACCTCGCCGCCCTCTTCGAGAAGCCGCAGGACGGTGGCCTGTCCGATGCCCGAGCCACCGCCGGTGACGAGTGCGCGACGGCCTGCGTAGCGGTTCATGAAATGCCTCCGATCAACTCCGGGCTCCCGGATCCGTCCATGGATGCGCCCATGGACCCGGCGTTCCCGATCTGATTTCAATGTACGCCTCTCTGACACGTTTTGCCATGGCGACAATTCATGTATCAGGGTGAGGACCGCGCGTAGGCTGCGACGGTGAGCACCCATCCGTCGCAGCCATCGCCGCCGCCGTCACAGCCCTCACCGCCGTCACTGACCGAGCGCCGCAAAGCGGCCACGCAGCTCGACATCGCCCGCGCCGCCGCCGAGCTCTTCGCCGAGCGCGGCCCGGACGGCACCACCGCCGAGGAGATCGCGGGCCGGGCCGGAGTGGCGCTGCGCACCTTCTACCGGTACTTCCGCAACAAGCAGGACGCGGTCGCGCCGCTCCTCGCCGGGGGCGCCGCCGAGTGGCGGGCCCATCTGGCGGGCCTCGACCCGGCCACCGGCGTGCCGACGGCCCTGGAGCAGTCCATCGCGGACGCGCTGACCGCCGCGGACGACCGCGCGGCCGACTCCCTGGAGTGGACCCGCGGCCTGCTGCGCGCCGCGCAGGACGATCCGGCGCTGCGCGCCGTCTGGTACCGCGTGAACCAGGAGTCCGAGGAACAGCTCGTGCCCGTGCTCGCCCGCCTGGCCGGGGACGGCGCGGACGAGCTGGACGTGCGCCTGGCCGCCGCGGCCGCCACCGACGCCATCCGCCTGGCCCTGGAGACCTGGGCCGCCACGGACGCACCCACCGAGGGGCCCGGCTCCCCCGCCGTCCTTGCGGTGCGCTGTCTGCGCGAGCTGACGGGCGGGCTGCGGCTTCTCGACCCCCGCCGCGACGGCCACTGAGGCGCGGCGCCCCCGCCGCGGCACCGGATCAAGCCCTGTCCTTGGCTACAGCTCCGAGCCCGGCCCCGGCCCCGGCCCACGGTCAAGCCGTAGGTCGAGCCCCACGTCCAGCGAGAACGCCAGCAGCGCCACGTCGTCCCCGACCCCGCCGGAGAACCGCACCAGGTCCCTCCAGACCACGGACGTCAGCGCCGCCGGATCGTCCAGCACGTCGGCGGAGAGCACCGAGAGACGCTCGGCCAGCGGGTAGAAGGCGCCGGAAGCGTCCCGCGCCTCGGTCACCCCGTCGGTCACCACGAGCAGCCGGTCGCCGGGCTTCAGGCCCACGGTCACCCCTTCGGGCGGGGCGACACCGGCGATCCCCAGGCCCAGCGGAGCGCCCGGCGCCACGGCGAGCTCCTGGACGGCGCCACCGCGCAGCAGCAGCGGGGGCGGGTGTCCGCAGGAGACGATCCGCAGCTCGGGGACGTCGTCCCGGAACTCCAGGAGGACGGCGGTGGCGAAGAGCTCGGCGTGCTCGGCCTCCTCGGAGTCGACCACCAGACGCCGGTCGAGACGGGCGGCCACCCCCTCCAGGTCGGGCTGGTCGAGGACCGCCTCCCGGAAGGCACCGAGCAGCGCGGCGACCGTGCCGACGGCGGCGAGGCCGTGCCCCTGTACGTCGCCGACCAGCGCCCGTACGCCGCCGGGCGCCTTGCGCACGTCGAAGAGATCGCCGCCGACCAGCGTCCCGCCCTGCGCGGCGCGGTAGAGGCCCGCGCAGCGCACCGGGCCCACGCGCTCCGGCAGCGGCGGCAGGACGGCGAACTGGGCGGCCTCCGCGACGGTGCGGACGGTGACGAGCTGGGTGTCGCGCCGACTGCGTACCCAGGCGAACACGATGCTCAGGAGCGCCACGAAGGCGACCGTCAGGACATCGCTGTCACCGGGGCGGCCCAGTCCGAAGCCCGGCACGTAGAGCAGCAGCACCACGGTGCCACCGAGGAGGGCCGTGGCCGACGCGCCGTACGACAGCGCGGCCAGCGGCGGCACGGCGGCGAGCAGGAAGCTGAGGTCGACCGTCTTCGGGGTGGACAGCTGGATCACGCAGATCACGGCGAGGAGCACGGGCGGCGGCCAGCGCACCCAGGGGGGCGGCGGCGCGCCGCGCAGCCACCCCGGCTCCTCCCGGTCCCGCCGACTGGCAGCAGCGACCCTGAACATCGGTTCGCTCCTTCCGGTCGACCTCCCCACGCTCCTACGCGCGCGTGCCCGCCGCACGCCGGGCCGGTCCGTCGGGTGCCGAATCCCCGCCCGGGGGCCATGGCGGCCCCGGGCGGGTCAGAGCACGAGCCCCATCAGCACGTCGTCCACGTACGCGCCGTCGAGGAAGAACTCGCCCGGCAGCACCCCCTCGACGACGAAGCCCTCGGAGGCGTAGAGCGTCCGGGCCGGAGTGTTGTGCCCGAGCACCCGCAGCGTGACGCGCCGCGCGCCCTGGCGGCGGGCCAGCTCCACCGCGGCCCTGACCAGCCCGCGTCCCACTCCCCTGCCGCGTGCCTCGTCCGCGACGGCGAAGCCCAGGATCTGGCGCACGTGGGCGTTGGCGAGGAGGGAGGTGGGAAAACCGATCCGTATGTAGCCGACCACTTCGCCGTGCAGCTCGGCCACCAAGTGGTCGCGCGGGCCGAAGCGTTCGCTGAAGAACGGCGGGTACGGGGGCTGCGGGGCAGGCTGTACCGCGTGCAGGGTCGACCAGGTGACGCGGTCGAGGCGGCCGAGGGCTTCTTCGTCGTCCGGCAGAGCGGTACGTATGTGCGTGTCCGGCATGGGCGTCACTGTACGACGGACACCGGGCGCCTCTCGGCGGGTTTCCGGGGCAGGATGGCGTCATGGAGCCCACCGAGTCCGAGCAGTCAGCCCCTTCAGCGCGGCGGTCCCGTATCGCCGTGGCCGGTGCGTCCGGCCTCATCGGAACGGCGCTGACCCGCGCCCTCACCGACGACGGTCACGAGGTGGTGCGACTGGTGCGCCAGGCACCTCGTACGAAGTACGAGGTGCGATGGGACCCCAAGGAGGGGTACGTCGACACGGCGGGGCTCGCGGGCTGCGACGCGCTCGTCAACCTGGCGGGAGCCGGGGTCGGCGACCACCGCTGGACGGCCGCCTACAAGCAGGAGATCCGCGACAGCAGGGTGCTCGGCACCTCGGCGCTCGCCGAGGCGGCGGCCTCGCTGGACGTGCCGCCCCGCGTGTTCCTGTGCGCGAGCGCGATCGGCTACTACGGAGACACCGGTCAACGCGCGGTGGACGAGAGCGCGCCCGCCGGGGAGGGCTTCCTGCCCTCCCTGTGCGTGGAGTGGGAGGGCGCGGCGGCAGCGGCGCACGAAGCGGGCATCCGCACGGTGTTCGCGCGCAACGGCCTGGTGGTGGCGCGCGAGGGCGGGGCCTGGGGGCGGATGTTCCCGCTCTTCAAGGCGGGGCTCGGCGGACGCCTCGGCGACGGCCGGCAGTACTGGAGCTACATCTCGCTGCACGACGCGGTGGCCGCGCTGCGGCACCTGCTCGACACCGAGACGCTGACGGGGCCGGTGAACCTGACGGCGCCCGATCCGCTCACCAACCGTGAGGTGACGGCCGCGATGGGCCGGGTCCTGCACCGGCCCACGCTCTTCACGGCACCGCGGCCGGCGCTGCGCGTGGTGCTCGGCGAGATGGCCGGCGACGTGCTCGGCAGCCAGCGGGTCCTGCCGACGCGGCTCCTGGAGTCGGGGTTCTCGTTCGCGTTCCCGGGCATCGAGGAGTCGATCCGCGCGGCGCTGCGGTGAACGGCTCGCGTCCGCGATCGCCGTGCGACCGGCGTGCGACCGTGCTCGGTCGATGCGCGACTGCCGCTGAACGCCCCGGCTCCTACCCTCGTGCGGAACTCGGTGATTCCAGAGCCCTGTTGAGGGCATGACGTCCCCAGCAGCCGCGCAACCTCGGGGAGGGGCACGTGCTAGAGCCTTCGCACCATGCGGATGTCGTCATCGTGGGGGCGGGGGTCGCGGGACTGTCGGCCGCCCACCAGCTGACCAGTGCCGGTGTAACGGCCGTCGTCCTGGAGGCCGCCCCTTACGTCGGCGGGCGCATGTCGACGGAGAAGGTCGACGGGTTCCGGCTCGACAGGATCGGGCAGCTGCTCACCACGTCGTATCCCGAGTTGCGCCTCGCACCGGGCCTCGACGCACTCGTACTGCGGCCCTTCGTGCCCGGCGTCCTGGTACACAGCGACGGCCGGCACCACCGCGCCGTCGAGCCCACGGGCCCCCGGCGCGCAAGGGGCGCACTCACCGCCGCGCGCGCCCTTGCAAGCGCCCCCAGGGCTTCGCGAACGGCACGGACCGCGCCCCGCACCGCCCCCCTCGGCGGCGCGCTCGACCAGGCCCGCCTCGGCGCGGCACTCGCCAGGATCGCGGCGACGCCCCCGAAACGCCTGCTCGCCCGCCCCGAACTCCCGGCGGCACAGGCCCTCTTCGCCCGCGGTCTGCCCGCGCGCACCGTCAACGGCTTTCTGCGCCCGCTGCTCTCGGCGCTCCTGTGCGACCCGGACCTGACGACGTCGAGCCGGTGCGCGGACCTCGCCCTGCACTCCTTCGCGAGCGGCCGCCTGTGTCTGCCGGAGGGCGGCGCCGAGGTGCTGCCCGAGCTCCTCGCGGCCGCTCTGCCACCGGGCACGGTACGCACCGGCGTACGCGTCACGGCGGTCTCCACGACCTCGGTCACGACCGCGGACCACGGCGAAGTGCGCTGCCGCGCCGTCCTGCTGGCCACCGACGCCCGGGCCGCCGCCGAACTCCTTCCCGGTCTGCGCGTGCCGCCCTTCCACCAGGTGACGGTGGTGCACCACGCGGCTCCCGAGCCGCCGCTCGCCGAGCCCGCCCTGCTGCTCGACGCCGACCGTTCGGGGCCGGTCGCGCACACGGCCGTGGTCAGCCACGTCGACCCGTCGCGCGCCCCCGCGGGCCGGGCGCTCATCTCGTCGACCGTCCTGGGCCCGCCGCCGGACGAGCGCGCCGTCCTCACCCACCTGGCCGAGCTGTACGGCACGTCGACCGCCCGCTGGGAGACACTCGCCGTCCACCACACCCGCGAGGCGGTGCCCGCGATGCCGCCCCCGCACGATCTGCGCCGCCCGGTGCGGCTGCTCGCGGGGCTCTACGTGTGCGGGGACCACCGGGACACCAGCACGGTGCAGGGAGCGCTGCACTCGGGCCGCCGCGCGGCGCGGGCGGCGCTCGCGGACTTCGGGGTGGATCCGGCGTACGGGACGGGGCAACTGCCGATGGCGGCCTGAGCCCGTCGCCTGAGCCCGTCGCCTGGAGTCCGTCACCTGAACGCGTCGCCTGAGCCCTGCCGCCTCATCCATCCGACCTATTCGCCGCCCCCAACACCCCCTCCCTGCGCATCACCGAACTGCGCACACCCCTGCAACCCCCCTTGCCACACAGGTACTCCACGGCTACGGTCCCACCGGATCGCCAAGCTGCGGGAGGCATCACGTGCGTCGCACCATGCCGGTGATATCGCTCATCCTGGGCCTAGTCATAGGAGGTCTGTCTTTGCCGACAGCCACAGCCAAAGCCACAGCCACCCCGGATGCCGCGGCCGCGACGGACACCCAAACCCCCTCCGTCGTCCCCCGCCCCACCGACTGGACCGCGCTCGACGGCCGCACGAAACTCACCGAGCGCACCCGCATCCTGATCGACCCGCGCGCCGGATCCACCACCGCGCTCCCCTCGGGCCGCGGCGAATTCCCGGGCCCCGCCCACCAGTCCGTACGCAAGCTCGCCACCCAGCTCCGTACGGAGATCAAGCAGGTCACCGGCATCACCCCCCGGATCGCGCCCAGCCAGGGCCGCCCCGCCGACGGTGACATCACGCTCGGCCTCACCGCCAAGGGCAATCTCGGCGCCGAGGGCTACCGCTTCGACAGCGCGGGCCCGATCCGTGTCGAAGCCGCCTCCACCCACGGCCTCTACTACGGCACCCGCACCCTCCTCCAGCTCCTGCGCTCCACGGCCGACGACCACCGCGCCGTCCCCCGCGCCCGCTCGACCGACCGACCGGCGCAGGCGATCCGCATGGTCCACCTGGACGCGGGCCGCAAGTACTGGAAGATCCCCTACCTGGAGAACCTGATCCGCAGGATGGGCGACCAGAAGCTCAACACCCTCTTCCTGCACCTCTCCGAGTCCGAGGGCTTCCGCCTCCACAGCCCGAAGTTCCCGGGCCTGGCCGACCCCGACCACAGCTACGGCCGCGCCGACATCGAACACCTGAAGGCCTTCGCGGCCCGCCATCACGTCCAGCTGATGCCCGGCCTCGAACTCCCCGGCCACGCCACGGTGATCAGCGAGGCCTTCGGCATCGGCTTCGGGTCCGGCGCCGGCGCGTGCACGGGCGAGCACACGCACTCGCACCTCACGCCCGACTGGATCATCGACATGACCAGCGACAGGGCGATCGCGAAGTCGAAGGAGATCGTCGACGAGTTCGCGGGCTGGTTCGACGCGCCGCTGTTCTCGATCGGCGCGGAGGAGGTCCCCGGCCAGCTGGCCGAATGCCCGCGCGTGAAGAACCACCTCGCGAGCGCGCCCGACGTGTCCACGCTCGGCGACCTGCTCAACCGCTACATCAACACCCTTGACGACGTGGTCACTTCGCACGGCAAGCGCACGGCCGTCTACAACGGCTCCGAGCACCTCGACGCGCCCCAGCAGAAGGTTCACTCCCCGGTCGTCTTCCTCACCTGGGAGGGCACGGGCGCCGAGCCGGAGATCCCGGGGCACGACGAGATCGCCATCGGCCCGTTCTACGACACCCCGAACAACTACCACCACCTGTATCCGGACGAGCCCTGGATGTACGACGGCTGGGCCCCGAACACCGACCGGGACATGCTCGGCTCCGGCGTCACCAACTGGGCCGACTACAACTTCTGGGCCGACGACGGCTACTTCGAACAGCACATGGCGGGCCCCCGCGCGATCCTCGCCGACCGCGCCTGGAACAAGTCCGCGACGCCGGACACGCTCGCCGACTTCAGGGCCCGCGCCGCCCGCATCGGCGACCCGCCGGGCACCACGCCCGCGCCGGTGCCGCCGCGACTCGAGGGCCGGCCGAGCCACCACTGGACGTTCGACGACGCCGCGTACCCCAGCGGCTGGACGTACGCGGGCAGCCCCGGCAACACCATCCTCGCCGAGGACGTGGCGGGCGGCCTGCCCGGCACCTCGTACATCATCAACAACCCCACCCCCGTGGACGGTGTGCGCGGCCAGGCCTGGCGCTTCGACTCCGACCGGGACGGCGTGGGCTTCGGCGGCCTCGACGTCGCCGAGCCGTGGACCGTGTCGGTGCGGGTCCGTCCGACGGCCAGGACCGCGGACCAGGTCCTACTCAGCTCCAAGGCGGGCGCGCTGAAGCTGATGCAGCACGGCACCGGAAGGGTCGGCTTCACGCGGTACGGCGCGGCCGACTTCAGCTTCGACCACACGCTGCCGCTGGACCGCTGGACGCGGCTGACGTGGGTGACGGCTCCGGGGCACACCACCTTGTACGCCGACGGGAAGCGGGTCGGGTCCGTCGCGGCGTCGATCCCCCTGCCGCTGCGGTCCGTCGGGACGGAGAAGGTGAGCCTGCGGGGCGACCTCGACGAACTGACCACGTGGGACGAGGCGTTGTCCCCCGAGGAGGTCGCACGCCTGGACTGATCCCGGCCTGAGCCCGGACTGGACCAGGTAAGGGGCGGGGCTGCGCAGCCCCGCCCCTTACATAACCGCCCCTTACCTGCCGGTTCCGGCGTCACCCCAGGGCGGCCACCCGGTCGCGATACCCCCGCACCGCCGCCGCGTCGCGGTACGGCTCAAGACGCCGCTCGAAATCGCGTACGTACTCGACCGCACGCACCGAGCGCATCTCCCCCGCCGCCTGCGCCGCCTCGGCGCCCAGCTGGCAGGCCTGCTCCAGCTCGCCGAGGCCCAGGCGCGACGAGGCGAGCACCACGCGGCAGAACAGGCGGCTGCGGGCGTACCCGGGGGCGCGCAGCTGGAGCGAGCGCTCCGCGTGCTGGGCGGCCACGCGGTACTGCTGGAGGTCGCGGTGGCAGTGCCCGAACTCGTCGGCCAGCTGCGCCTCGTCGAAGAACCGCGCCCAGTACGGGACTTCGTCGCCGGGCCGCGATGTCTCCAGGGCCCGCTCGGCCCGCACCATCGAGGCCGTGCACGCCCGCACCTCGCCGAGCACGCCGTGCCCGCGCGCCTCGACGGAATGCAGCAGGGCCTGCACGACGGGCGGCGCGGAGGAGCCGACGCCCTGCTGGGCCACCCGCGCCAGCTGCACCGCCTCTCTGCCGTGCCCCAGGTAGACGGCCTGGCGGCTCATCGTGACCAGGACGTACGAGCCGTAGGCGCGGTCGCCCGCCGCCTGCGAGAGCCGCAGCGCCTGGACGTAGTAGCGCTGGGCGAGCCCGTGCGCCGCGATGTCGTACGAGGTCCAGCCCGCGAGCCGGGTGAGGTCGGCGGCGGCGGCGAAGAGCCGCCGCCCGGCCTGCTCGCCGTACGAACCGCGCAGCATCGGCTCGGCCTCGTGCTCCAGATAGCGCACGAGGGCCTGCCGGGCGTGCCCGCCGCCGTACGCGTGGTCGAGCGCCCGGAAGAGCTCGCCCACGGAGCGCAGGGCCGAGATGTCGCCGCTGGTCACCCGCGCCCCGACCGCCCGCTCGGGCTCCTTGCGCTGGCGCGGTATGGCGGGGCGGCCCTGGGTGGGCACGCGGCCGCCCGGTACGTGGTCGCCGCGCCCCACGCGGTCGTCCGCGCGGCCGATCAGCCAGTCCCTGCTGGGAACGACGAGCCCTGCCGGGGTGAACGCGATCTTCCGCAGTTCGGCATGGCTCCCTGAGTCCTTGCGCCAGAGCCCGCCGACGATGTCGATCGCCTCTTCGGGGCTCGCCGCGAACTCGAGCCCGGCGTACACCGGCGCGCACGCGTCGAGCCCCAGGTCCTGTGCGGAGAGGCGGCGCCCTAACCGCCGGGTGAAGACCTCGGCGATCAGGGCGGGGGTGGTGCCCCGAGGCTGCTGCCCGCGCAGCCATCTGGTCACCGATGTCTTGTCGTACCGCAGATCGAGACCGTGCTCGAGCCCCAGCTGATCGACGCGGCGCGCGAGCCCCGCATTGGAGAACCCGGCTTCTGAGATGAGCGCGGCTAGCTGGCGGTTGGGGGTGCGCTGCGGAGGTCGTTCCGTCATCAGCTGTGCGGTCTCCTGCCTTTCGGGCGTTGCCTTGAGCAGCCCTTATGGCTCTGTGAACGGCGTGAATGTAGCGGCCCCCACCGCCCTCATCACGGCCTTCGACCCGCGTTCATCCGATCGTGTGAGGATTGACCGGAGGACTGACGAGAATCCGCGGCCCGTACAGTGGCTGGGGGCGCGATATGTGCACGGTGCAGGTTCTAGGGAGGCACTTGCCGTGAGTGAGTTTCAGTTCGTCCGACTTGGCTTCGGCCCGGACTCGGTCGAGTACCAGGAGGCCTGGGACGAGCAGCGCCGCGTGCACGCCGCCCGCTTCGCCGACGAACTCCCGGACACGTGTCTGCTGCTCGAGCATCCGCCGGTCTACACCGCGGGCCGCCGCACCGCCGAGAACGAGCGCCCGCTGGACGGCACCCCCGTCGTCGACGTGGACCGCGGCGGCAAGATCACCTGGCACGGCCCCGGGCAGCTCGTGGGCTACCCGATCCAGAAGCTGCCGCGCCCGGTGGACGTCGTAGCACATGTGCGCCGCCTGGAAGAGGCACTTATCCGTACGTGTGCGGAATTCGGCCTGGAGACGTCCCGCGTCGAGGGCCGCAGCGGCGTGTGGGTGCTCGGTGACCCACGTCCAGCAACAGACGAGCGCCCGGCGCTCGGCGGGCTGACCCTGGACCTCGACCCCCGGACGCAGGACGACGAGTTCGACGCCCGGTTCAACGGCCCGGAGTACGCCCCTTCCAACGCGGGCCAGCGCCGGGAGGACCGCAAGATCGCGGCCATCGGCATCCGCGTCGCCAAGGGCGTGACGATGCACGGCTTCGCGCTGAACGTGAACCCGGACAACACCTGGTTCGACAAGATCATCCCGTGCGGCATCCGGGACGCGGGCGTGACGTCGCTCTCGTACGAACTGGGCCGCGAGGTCACGATCGCCGACGTCCTGCCCGTCGCCGAGAAGCACCTGCGGGACATCCTGGAGAACGCGGAGCTCAAGCCGCGCACCGTCGAGAAGGCGGCGGAGGCATCTGCCGCGAGCGCCGAAAACACGGTTGAAAATCCGGAAGCCGAGAAGGCGACCGCCTAGACAGCTGGGGCTCGGGGAATGCACCCCGCCGGCCAGAGGTTGGCCGGACGTAAGCCCAACGACATCACGGGCGTACCCTGGTGTGCGCCGAAGAATCGAAGCTACAGGGAGCCGATGTGTCCGCAGTCGCACCCGACGGACGCAAGATGCTGCGCCTGGAGGTCCGGAACGCCCAGACCCCCATCGAGCGCAAGCCCGAGTGGATCAAGACCCGGGCGAAAATGGGCCCCGAGTACACCAAGATGCAGAACCTCGTGAAGAGCGAGGGCCTGCACACGGTCTGCCAGGAGGCGGGCTGTCCCAACATCTACGAGTGCTGGGAAGACCGCGAGGCCACCTTCCTCATCGGCGGTGACCAGTGCACCCGGCGCTGCGACTTCTGCCAGATCGACACGGGCAAGCCGCAGGCACTCGACCGCGACGAGCCCCGCCGCGTGGGTGAGTCCGTCGTCACGATGGACCTGAACTACGCCACGATCACCGGCGTCGCCCGCGACGACCTGGACGACGGCGGCGCCTGGCTGTACGCGGAGACCGTGCGCCAGATCCACGCGATGACGGCGGACCGCGCCGAGGGCAAGACCAAGGTCGAGCTCCTCATCCCCGACTTCAACGCGGACCCCGACCAGCTGGCCGAGGTCTTCTCCTCCCGCCCCGAGGTCCTGGGGCACAACGTGGAGACCGTGCCGCGCATCTTCAAGCGGATCCGTCCGGGCTTCCGCTTCGAGCGCTCGCTCGAGGTCATCACGCGCGCCCGCGAGGCCGGTCTGGTCACCAAGTCGAACCTCATCCTGGGCATGGGCGAGGAGCGCGAGGAGATCAGCGAGGCGCTGCACGCGCTGCACGAAGCGGGCTGCGAGCTCATCACGATCACGCAGTACCTGCGCCCGACGCCGCGCCACCACCCCGTGGAGCGCTGGGCCAAGCCGCAGGAGTTCGTGGAGCTGAAGGAGGAGGCCGAGGAGATCGGATTCTCCGGCGTCATGTCGGGACCGCTGGTCCGCTCCTCCTACCGCGCCGGCCGCCTTTACCAGATGGCGATCGAGAAGCGCGGGGCATACGTCGCCTCGCAGGCGGTGTGATTCCGGTTCCCGCGGTGTGATTCCGGATGCCGGGCGCGAGCCCGCCGGCGCTTGCGGCGAGAGCCAGCTGTGTGAATCGGCGCACAAGTGACTACTGGTGAGTAGTGGCCGAGATGGCGCGGCCCGTACGGTCCCCGCAGGTGAGGGGACCGTACGGGCCGCGTCAGTGTTTTGCGGTCGAGCGTCAAGGCTTCATCCGTGTTTGACCGGTCAGTCACGCCCTGGTAACACCAATCAGTGACCCTGGAATTACCCCACGTACAGCCCTACCCATAGCCGCTCAGGAGGGCCCCACCATGCAGGCCGCGCCCGTACGCGCCACCGCCATCCCGTCCGTCACCGACGCACTGCGCGCCGTCGAGTCGCTGCTCATGAGCAGCGGCCAGCGCACCGCTCGCCGCAACGCCTGGACGTCCGTGCTCGACGACCGGCGTCGCGCCAAGGACCGGGCCGAGGCGCTGCGCGTGCTCGAAGAGGCGATGACAACCCGCACGTCGTAGTCACTTCCAGGGACACGTAGACTTCACGACATGGCGAGGAAGGAAACCGCGGCGGACGCCGCGAACCCCGGGCGACTCAAGCAGATTGCCCTGACCTACAAGATGACCCGCAAGGCCGATCCGCTGATCGGTCTTGTCATCGCGGCTGTGGGGATCGTCACCTTCGGTGTCTTCCTCGCGATCGGCTTCTTGATCGGTCACCCGATCTATCTCGGCATTCTCGGCTTTGTGCTCGCCTTCCTCGCGATGGCGATCGTCTTCGGGCGCAGGGCTGAGCGTGCGGCCTTCGGGCAGATGGAGGGCCAGCCCGGTGCGGCGGCCGCGGTGCTCGACAAGATCGGCCGCGGCTGGACGACGACTCCGGCGGTGGCGATGAACCGCAGCCAGGACGTCGTGCACCGCACGGTCGGCAAGGCGGGCATCGTGCTCGTCGCCGAGGGCAACCCGAACCGGGTGAAGAGCCTGCTGGCCGCCGAGAAGAAGCGGATGGCGCGCGTGGTCTCGGACGTCCCGGTGCACGACGTCATCGTCGGCACCGGCGAGAACGAGGTGCCGCTGAAGAAGCTGCGTACGACGCTTCTGAAGCTGCCCCGCGTCCTCCAGGGCCCGCAGGTCACGGCGACGAACGACCGGCTGCGCGCCATGGGGGACCTCATGAGCAACATGCCGTTGCCGAAGGGGCCCATGCCGAAGGGCATGCGGATGCCTCGCGGTGGCCCGAAGATGCGGTAACTCACCGCCTCTGCCTGCCGCTCCCCTCCACCTGTCTCTACGTCCTGTCTCTACGTCGACGAAGGCCCCGGAACCGATGATCGGTTCCGGGGCCTTCGTCGTCGTACGGAGCTTCGGCGGTGGCCGTCGAGGTCAGATCCGCACCTGGATGGCGCGCGCGAGGCGGTCGTGCAGGCCGCGGCCGTCGCGGTCCCAGATCAGGGCCGGGATGGCGACGCAGAGCAGCAGGCTGCGGACGAGGACCCGGACGATGCCGAGCCGGCCGCCGCCCTCGGCGATGACACGCAGCCGGAAGAGGGCCTTGCCGGGGGTGCAGCCGACCGTGCCGACCGTCAGGACGGTCATGACGAAGAAGATTCCCAGCGCCCAGTTGCCCATCGCCTGCTGGTCACCGCGAGCGAACAGGCCGTATGCGATGAGCATGCACAGGGCCCAGTCCACGATGACGGCACCCATGCGCCGCCCGGGCCGCGCGATCGAGCCCGGCCCCTCCTCCGGCAGGCCGAGCTGCTCGCCGCGGTACCCGAAGTCGACGCCCGCGTCCTCCGCGGCCGCACGAGGGCCCGAGAGCCACGATCCGATTACTTGCCTGTTGTCCACCCGTCCACGGTACTGCGCCCGTTTTCGTACGAGGACGGGCGGGGTAGGGCGAATGACACCTGACCCGAACCCGCCTCGGTTAACTTCGGCGAAACAAATGGGTCATGCTTGAGAAATCCCCCGTCCCTATGGTCGGGTCCCAGCGTGTGCCACCGCACTGGCCGCACAACGAGCTGCAACCCCGTCCCCGCCTGGGGGCCGGGAGTAGGAGGAGTTGGATGTTCCAGAACGCCGACGACGCAAAGAAGTTCATCGCGGACGAGGACGTGAAGTTCGTAGATGTCCGGTTCTGCGACCTGCCCGGAGTGATGCAGCACTTCACGATCCCGGCAGCGGCGTTCGACCCGAACGAGGAGCTCGCCTTCGACGGTTCGTCGATCCGCGGCTTCCAGGCCATCCACGAGTCCGACATGGCGCTGCGCGCGGACCTGTCGACCGCCCGGGTCGACCCCTTCCGCCGCGACAAGACCGTCAACATCAACTTCTTCATCCACGACCCGATCACGGGCGAGCAGTACAGCCGTGACCCGCGCAACATCGCCAAGAAGGCCGAGGCCTACCTCGCGTCCACCGGCATCGCGGACACCGCGTACTTCGGTCCCGAGGCCGAGTTCTACGTCTTCGACAACGTCCGCTTCCAGACGTCGGCGAACGAGAGCTTCTACCACATCGACTCCGAGGCAGGCGCCTGGAACACCGGTGCGGTCGAGAACAACCGTGGCTACAAGGTCCGCTACAAGGGCGGTTACTTCCCGGCCCCGCCGGTCGACCACTTCGCCGACCTCCGCGCCGAGATCTCCCTCGAACTCGACAAGAACGGCCTCCAGGTCGAGCGCCAGCACCACGAGGTCGGCACGGCCGGCCAGGCGGAGATCAACTACAAGTTCAACACGCTGCTGGCCGCGGCCGACGACCTGATGCTCTTCAAGTACATCGTGAAGAACGTCGCCTGGCGCAACCAGAAGACCGCGACCTTCATGCCGAAGCCGATCTTCGGCGACAACGGCTCGGGCATGCACGTCCACCAGTCGCTGTGGGCCAACGGCGACCCGCTGTTCTACGACGAGCAGGGCTACGCGGGCCTCTCGGACACCGCCCGCTACTACATCGGCGGCATCCTCAAGCACGCGCCCTCGCTGCTCGCCTTCACGAACCCGACGGTGAACTCGTACCACCGCCTGGTTCCGGGCTTCGAGGCCCCGGTCAACATGGTCTACTCGCAGCGCAACCGCTCGGCGGCCATGCGTATCCCGATCACGGGCTCGAACCCGAAGGCCAAGCGCGTCGAGTTCCGCGCGCCGGACCCGTCCTCGAACCCGTACCTGGCGTTCTCGGCGCTCCTGATGGCCGGCCTGGACGGCGTGAAGAACAAGATCGAGCCGCCGGAGCCGATCGACAAGGACCTCTACGAGCTGGCCCCCGAGGAGCACGCGGGCGTCGCCCAGGTCCCGACCTCCCTCCCGGCCGTCCTCGACGCCCTCGAGGCGGACCACGAGTACCTTCTGGCCGGCGGTGTCTTCACCCCCGACCTGATCGAGACGTGGATCGACTACAAGCGGACGAACGAGATCGCCCCGATCCAGCTGCGCCCGCACCCGCACGAGTTCGAGCTGTACTTCGACATCTAAACCGCGAGGTCGGGTGAGCCCGACGCCGCGTCAGCATGGGCAGTGGGCCGTCTCCCGGAGCGAGGAGGCGGCCCACTGTGCTGTCGGGCTCGCGCTGACAGCGGCTAGTGTCGCTCTCGTCTTTCCGCCCCACGACCAGTCCCTGCCAAGGTGAGCACCACACATGATCGAAGAAGTGCGATTCCCGAGCGTCGTCGGCCCCGACCTGGCCGGGGTGATCGACCTGCCGGAGGGCGAGATCCGGGGTTGGGGGCTCTTCGCGCATGGGTTCACCCTGGGCAAGGGATCGCCGGCCGCCTCGCGCGTCAGCAAGCAGCTGGCGCGCGAGGGGATCGGCATGCTGCGCTTCGACAATCTCGGGATCGGAGACTCCGAGGGTGACTGGGGGGACGGTTCCTTCACCGTCAAGGTGCAGGACACCGTCCGTGCCGCGGCCTTCATGGCGGAGCGCGGGACTCCGGTGGATTTGCTGGTGGGCCACTCGTGGGGAGGCGCCGCCGCGATCGCCGCCGCGCACGAGATCGTCGGCCTCCGCGCGCTGGCCACCATTGCGGCGCCCGTCGATCCCAGTCACGTCGAGCGGCAGTACGACTCGGTCCTGGACCGCGTCCTCAGCGACGGGGCGCACGAGTGGTTCGTCGGCGGGAGGACCCTGGTTCTCAAGCGTGCCTTCGTCGAGGACGTGCGCCGGGCTCACCTGCGCGACCGGATCGGCGAGGTGGACCTTCCGCTCCTCGTGGCACATTCGCCCACGGACTCCACCGTCGACATCTCCAATGCCGCGGAGATCTTCCAGGAGGCACGGCACCCGCGCAGCTTCATCTCGCTCGAAGGCGCGGACCATCTGCTGACCGCGCGAGGGCAGGCGCAGCGGGCCGCTCACATCATCAGCGCCTGGGCCGACCAGTACCTCGACGAGCCACGGGCCCACTAAGCGGCATCTCGGTCGATGCAACAGCAGCGAGGGCCGCTGTCTCCTATCGGATATCGGAGGCGGCGGTCCTCGCTGCTTTGCTGTGTGGGCCGCGGTCAGTCCTGCTGGGGACGGGTGCGGCGGGCGTAGGCGCGGGCCGCTCGGGCTCGGTCGCCGCAGCGCGTCGAGCACCAGTGGCGGCGGCCGTGGCGGAGCAGGTAGCGGTTGCAGGGCGGGGAGCCGCAGGCCGTGAGGCGGTCGGCGTCCGGGCCCGTGAGCAGGTCGGCCGCGTCGGCGGCGAGGGTGGCCAGGGCGTGCTCGACGATCTGGGTGGTGGGGTGGGAGGCCGCGCGGTAGAGGGCGCCTCGGGCTCGGTCCCAGTGCAGCAGGGACGCCGCGGGGGCTCTCGTCAGGGCCTCGTTGACCGCTGTGAGCGCGCTTGCCGGGGGTGCGCATCCCTCGACGCGGGCGGCGAGCAGGGAGCGGATCTGTTCCCGCAGGGCTCGCAGCTGGGCCGTGCACATCTCCTGAAGGCCCGCGTCCGCCGGGGCCAGGCCGCGTTCGGTGAGCCACCGGTTCGCGGCCGCCGGGGTGCCGAGGAGGTCGGTGATCTGGCCGCCGGGCAGGGTCAGGGCGCTGTTGGCGAGATCGAGTGCGGGGTACTGCTCAGCGCCCGGCGCGGGCGGTGGTGCGGGCTCGGCCGTCACGGTCTCCTTCACGTATCTCATGGTACGCCTTGCCTTCATCCGTGAGAGACGGATACGGTTCTCACGGATGAATGCTTCCCTATCCGTGAGGTGTGTTTCTTTCATGGCTGCTTCCGGCACGACCCACGACGAGATCTCCGTACGCGTCTTCGGCGGCCCGACCGCCCTCTTCGAGTACGGCGGCCTGAAGTTCCTCACCGACCCCACCTTCGACGCGCCCGGCGACTATCCGGCCCCCGGCGGCGGGCTGACCAAGACCGCCGCCGCTTCGGGCTCCCCCGCCGATCTCGGCCCCGTCGACGTGGTCCTGCTCTCGCACGACGAGCATCCCGACAACCTCGACACCTCGGGCCGCGCCCTGCTCGCCGACGTACCGCTCACCCTCACCACCCCCAGTGGCGGGCAGCGCCTGGGCGGGAGTGCCAAGGGCCTCGCCGACTGGGAGTCCGTCGAGCTCGACCGGCCCGGCGGCGACGGGCGGGTCACGGTGACGGGCGTGCCCGCCGTCCACGGTCCCGGGAAGCGCGAGGACGTCGAACCGGTCACCGGCGAGGTCGTCGGCTTCGTCCTGACCGGCGACGGTCTCCCCACGGTCTACGTCAGCGGCGACAACGCCTCGCTCGCCGCGGTCCGGGAGACGGCCGCGCGGTTCGGGCCCGTGGACACCGCCGTCCTCTTCGCCGGGGCGCCCCGCTTCCCCTACCTCTTCGACGGCGAGCCGCTCGTCCTGGACAGCGCGCAGGCCGCCGAGGCCACGAAGATCCTCGGGGCGCGCCGGGTCGTCCCCGTCCACTTCAACAGCTGGGCCCACTTCACCGAGGGGCGGGACGAACTGGTCTCCGCCTTCGCCGCCGCCGGGATCGCCGACCGGCTGCACCTGGCCTGATACTCAGCCCGCCCGCAGGAAGCGGATCGACGGGCGCGGCTTCCCGTCGCCCTCGTCCGCGAGCGTCGTCACCACCGCCCGCACCCCGTACACCTTCGCGATCAGCTCCTCCGTGATCACCTCGGCCGGTGTGCCCGCCGCGTAGGCCACACCTTCGCGCAGGACCAGGACCTGGTCGCAGAACATGGCGGCCAGGTTCAGGTCGTGCAGGGCGATCACGCTGGTCAGGGGGAGGTCCGCCACCAGGGCGAGGAGGTCGAGCTGGTGCTGGATGTCCAGGTGGTTGGTCGGTTCGTCCAGGAGGAGTTCCCGGGGGGTCTGGGCCAACGCCCTTGCTATCTGGACCCGTTGGCGCTCACCGCCGGAGAGCGTGTGCCAGGACTGGGTGGCGCGGTCGGCGAGGCCCGTGCGGGCCAGGGCCTCGCGGACCGCCTCCTCGTCCTGGGGCGTCGCCCCCGACCACGGCCTGCGGTGCGGGATGCGGCCCAGCCGTACGACCTCCCGCACCGACAGCTCGACCTGCGTCGTGGCGTCCTGGTCCACCACCGCCACCCGGCGGGCCACCGTGCGGCGGCCCACGTCCCGCAGCGGCCGGCCGTCCAGGGTGACCACTCCCGACGCCGGGGCCAGGACCCCCGCCAGGATGCGCAGGAGGGTGGACTTGCCCGAGCCGTTCGGGCCGAGGAGGCCGACCGTGGCTCCGGGGGGCGGGGCCAGGGTCACCCCGTCGATGATGAGGTGGCCCGCGGCGGTCCTGCTCACCCGGTCGGCACGCAGGCCCGGTTCCGCGTTCGAAGCAATGCTGTCCTTCATCCCGTACGTCACGTCGGCCGTCACGCCGTCCTTCATCCCGTACGTCACGCCGTCCCTCATGTCGTCTTCCGCGTCCGGTAGAGGACCAGGACGAACGCCGGTACGCCGATCAGGGACGTCACCACCCCCACCGGCACCTCCTGCGGGTCCAGGACCGTGCGGGCCAGCGTGTCCACCCACACCAGGAACACCGCGCCCGCGAGCGCGGTGACCGGGAGCAGCCGCGCGTGCCCGGAGCCGACCAGGGCGCGGGCCGCGTGCGGCAGGACCAGGCCCACGAAGCCGATGGCGCCCGCGCTGCTGACCAGGGCCGCCGTCAGCAGGGCCGTGATGGAGAGCAGGATCAGCCGGGTACGGGCCACATGGACCCCCAGCGTCGCCGCCGCGTCCTGGCCGAACACGAATGCGTCCAGGGTGCGGGCGTGCGCCAGGCAGACGGTGAGCGCGAGGACGAGGACCGCCCCGCACATCCAGACGTCCGTCCAGCCCACCCCGCTCAACGAGCCGAGCAGCCAGAACAGGACGCTCCGCGTCGTCTCCGCGTCGCCCGACGTCAGGATCACGAACGAGGTGAGCGCGGAGAAGAGCTGCATCGCCGCCACCCCTGACAGCACCACTCGGTCGGTGCTTCCGCCCAGGGTGTGGCTGAGCAGCAGGACGAGGGCGAACGAGACCACGGCGCCCACGAAGGCGCCCGCCGAGATCGACACCACTCCCCCGCCGACCCCCAGGACGACGATCGCGACCGCGCCCGTGGAGGCCCCCGAGGAGACGCCGAGCACGAAGGGGTCGGCGAGCGGGTTGCGCAGGAGGGACTGGAGGACCGTCCCGCAGACCGCGAGGCCCGCGCCGCAGACCGCCGCGAGCAGCGTGCGCGGCATGCGCAGGTTCCAGACGATGCCGTCCCGGATGGGCGTCAGCGTCGCCTCGCCCCAGCCGAGGTGGGCCGCCACCGCCGACCACACGTCCGGTACGGAGATGTCGGCGGGGCCGATGGTGACGGCCACCGCCACGGAGAGGGCCAGGGCGGCGAGGCCCGCCGTCCAGAGCAGGGTCTGCCGTATGCCGCCCGGGAGGGCTCGCGTCACTTGGCGAGCCCGAACTCGCGCAAGGCGTCGGCTACTTGCTCCACGCCGTCCACCGTGCGGATCGTCGGGTTCATGGCCTGGCCGCTCAGCAGCACGTACCGCTTCTTCTTCACGGCGGTCAGGTTCTTGGTGACCGGGTTGGACTCCAGGAACGCGATCTTCTTCTTCGCGCTCTCCGCGGTCTGCGACCTGCGGGTGAGGTCGCCGATGACCAGGACGTCCGGGTCGCGGTCGGCCACCGTCTCCCAGTTGATCTGGGGCCACTCGTCGCGGGTGTCGTCGAAGACGTTCTTCGCGCCGAGCTCGCGGGTGATGATGCCCGGCGCTCCGCAGCAGCCCGCGATGTAGGGGGCGTCGGAATTGGCGAACCAGTAGAGGAGCGAGGCGTCGGAGGCGTCCATCGCCTTGGTCGCCTTCGCCACCCGGTCCTTGAGCCGCGCGATCAGGCGTTCGCCGCGCTTCTCGACGCCGAACGCCTTGGACAGGTCGCGCACCTCGCCGTAGACCGTGTCCATGGTCAGCGTCTTGTCGCGGCGGCCGTCGCCGTCGCCGCTGTTGTCCTTGCCCGCGCAGTCGGAGGGCGAGACATAGGCGGGTACGCCGAGCTCGGCGAACTTGGCGCGGTCGGCGACGCCGCCCTTGCTGACCGTCGCCTCGAAGGACGCGGTGACGAAGTCCGGTTCCTGGGCGAGGACCTTCTCGAAGGAGGGGTAGCTGTCGGCGAGCCGCTCGACCTTGGCGTTGTCCTTCTCCAGGCCCTCCAGGACCGGGTCCGTCCAGGTCCCGGTGCCGGCCATGCGGTCCGCGAGGCCGAGGGAGAGCAGGATCTCGGTGGAGCCCTGGTCGAGGGAGACCGCCCGCTGCGGCGGCGCCTTGATCTCCGCCTTCTTTCCGCAGGAGGTCAGGGTCAGTGGGTAGCCGGCGGCCTTCTCGTCCGAGGTGGAGGCCGACGAGCCGGAGCCGCCGCAGGAGGTCAGCGTGGCCGAAAGGGCGACGCCGAGGAGAAGGGGCATACGTACACGACGGGCTGTGGAGGACACACGATCCCTTGAGTCTCACGGCTCATACGCGGAGCCTGGCCTGCTTCGTCACCTCCGCCGCCCGGTGCGCGGGCGAAGGTGCCAGCAGGTCTTCGGACTCGGGGATCGGCCGTGCGGGGCGCCTTCCCAGGCGTCCGTGGACGCCCAGTGGCCGTGGCCCCGCCCGTTCCCCCTCACCGCTGCGCGTCAGTTCCGGATTCGCACCGGATTCCCTGGCCCTGGTGTGGGTTGACTGGCGCTCGCAAGCTATCACGCAGGGTCAGGACGGCTGACCGGGCCTCGGTGCGCCGCGGTAGGTGCCGAAGGACCATTTGTTGCCCTCGGGGTCGGCGATCGCGAACTCCCTGCTGCCGTACGGCTGGTCCTCGATCTCGCGGACGATCTCGACCCCGGCGGTGCTGAGCCGCTGGTAGAGGTCGTCCACGTGGTCGGTGACGACATACGCGCCGAAGGTGCCCGGTTTCAGGCACCAGCCCTGGGACTTCTCGTCGTACGAGCCGAGCATGATCGCGCCGCCCTCGGGCCAGTCGAGCTCGGCGTGGGCCACGCGGTCGCCGTCCTCGTAGACGGCGGTGCGCAGGAAGCCGACGGTGCCGACCAGGAAGTCGATCAGGGCGGGGGCATCGTGGGCCTGGAGCGTCGGCCAGACGTCGGGCGCGCGCCCGGCGGAGGTGGACTGGGGCTGCTGTTGCTTCTCGGTGGTGTTCATGGCTCCTACTCTTCGCCTCCGCCATGGCTCCCGGCTTGGATATTCCGGCACTCTTCGGCCAGCCAGCCGCTGGGGCTGACGCCGGTGTACTGCCGGAAGTCCCGCACCAGGTGGGAGTGGTCGTAGTAGCCGCAGTCGGCGGCGACACGGGCCAGGTCGGGGGCGGCGCCCGCGGCGACGAGGCGTACGACGGCGTTGCGTGCGCGCTGGAAGCGCATCAGGCGGCCCGCCTGCTTGGGGCTCAGGCCCGTCTCGGCGCGGAAGAGCGTGGTCAGGCGGCGTTCGCTGAGCGCGACGTGCCGGGAGAGGCCGTGCAGGGTGCCGACGCCCCGGTGCCGGGCCAGCCAGGCCCAGGCCTCGGCGACCTCGGGGCGTACGGTTCCGCCGGATTCCTCGGCCGCGCGCTGCCTCAAGTAGGCCGACAGGAAGGCGAATCGCTCCTCCCAGCCGCCCTGCTCGCACAGCATCTCCCGTACGTCGGCGGCGCTGCGGCCCATCACCTCAGCGCCGGGCGTCACCAGCTCGTCCGCGAGCTCCGACGCCGGTACGCCGAACAGGGCGCGGGCGGCGAGCGGGTGCACGGCGAGCTGGATGCCCGCCTCGTGCTCGGGCCGCACGACGTAGGCCGGGGACTGGTGCAGGCCGCCCAGGACGATGTCCGTGCGGTCGGCGTCGGGGCCGCCCGCCTGCTCGGGGCTCGCGCCGCTGACGACGGGGCCGTCCAGCGAGAAGATCAGCGTCAGGTACGGGGACGGCAGGCCGCGGTGCAGGCCCGGCCGCTCCCCCTCGGTGCGGTAACCGACGGCGGACACCACCATGCCGTCGAGCCGCGGAGCGGCCCGCACGAACTCCGGGGAGACGGTCTCCATGCCTTCCAGTATGCGATGGGCGGGCCCGAGAGGCAGGCCCCGAGGCCCGGCGAACGTCCGATGCGGCTACCCGCGCAGATGCGTCCCATGCCCCCTGCGTCCGGTGATGTCGATCATGGGAATCCGCGGTCCGACCTCATACGATGACCCGCCGCTCCGGACGGGGCGCAGACCGCTCTCAGGGGGCACAGAAACATGGCAGTAAAGGCAAAGAGCAAGCTGGCCGTACTCGGCACGGCGGGCGCGCTCACCGCGGCCGTCCTGGCGGGGACGGCGCTCTGGCCCAGCACGGACGCGACGGCCGCGGACGCCTCCGCGCGGAGCACGAGGACCGCGGCCGAGCTGAAGCACTGGCCCGAGCCGGTCGCGAAGAAGCTGGGCAAGGTCATCGCGGAGAACGGCCACAAGGGCGCGTACGCCGTCTTCGACGCGGACAACACGACGTACCGCAACGACCTGGAGGAGTCCCTCCTGCCCTTCCTGGAGATGAAGGGGGTGCTGACCCGCAAGTCGATGGACCCGTCGCTGAAGATCATCCCCTTCAAGGACACGGCGAAGCACAAGGAGAGCCTCTACAGCTACTACAACCGGCTGTGCGAGGTCGACGACCAGGTCTGCTACCCGTGGGCCGCGCAGATCTTCTCCGGCTTCACACTCAAGCAGCTCAAGGGGTACGTCGACGAGCTCCTCGCCCACGACAAGCCGATCCCCGCCGAGTACTACGAGGACGGGAAGCTGACCAGGACCGAGGTCGAGGCGCCGGAGTTCTTCACCGGCATGCAGGAGCTCTACAAGTCTCTGCGCAAGCACGGCATCGAGGTCTACGTGGTGAGCGCGGCCAGCGAGGACCTGGTGCGCATGGTCCTTGCCGACCCCAAGTACGGCTACGCCGTGAAGCCCGAGAACGTCATCGGCGTCGGGCTGCAGCTCAAGGACCGCAAGACGGGCGAGGTCACCAGCTCCCGCAAGGAGATCGCGGAGGGCCGCTTCGACGAGAAGAAGCTGGCGGGGCGTGAGCTGACGCCGAACCTGTGGGCGCCGCTGACCTGGTTCCAGGGCAAGCCCGCGGCCATCAACACGTACATCGACGAGTGGAAGAAGCCCGTCCTGGTGGCCGGCGACACCCCGGCGAGCGACGGTCCGATGCTGTTCCACTCGGCAGACGTGGAGCACGGCGGGGCGCGGGTCTGGGTCAACCGCAAGGACTCGTACATGAAGCAGCTGGACGGCATGAAGCGGAAGAACGCCGACCGGCAGCGGGAGCTGGGCCAGAAGGTGACCGCGGACAAGCGGTGGCTGACGGTGGTCCCGGACGAGATCCGCTAGTCGTCGTCCCGGCCTCCGGCGTCCACGACGCCGGAGGCGATCGCCTCGGTCAGTGCCGCGTGGTCCTGGGCGTTCTGCGCGGCGTAGCGCAGCGCGAAGTCCGCTATCGCACGGTCGAACGTGTCGGAGCCGCCCAGGTAGGCGGCGATGGCTATGCGGTCGCCGGAGCGTGCGTGGGCGCGGGCCAGGGCGGTGCCGCAGAGCCGGGCGTAGGAGCGCAGCTCCGCGGCGGACATGGCCTCGACGTCCGCCGAGCCCTTCATGTCGCGCAGCTGGCGCCAGTAGAAGGCGCGGCCCTGGGGGCCCGTCATCCAGCCGAGGAAGATGTCGCTCGCCGCCTGGAGGAGGCGCTGGCCCGCGACGACGCGGTGGCCGGGGTGGACGTACGGTCCCGGCGGCAGGTGCTCCTCAAGGACCGAGCGGACCGCCTCCTTGATCTGGAGGAAGAGCGGGTCGTCGGCGTCGCGTCCGGCGAGGAGCACGATGAAGCAGCGGGTGCCGACGCTGCCCACGCCCACCACTTTCCGCGCCGCGTCCACGAAGTGGTAGCGGTCCAGGAGGAGTCGGCGCTCCTCGGAGAGCGTGGAGCGGTAGTCGCCGAAGATCTTGCGTACGGCCGCGAGGTCCGGGGCGCCCGCCGGTTCCAGGAGCGGCGGGTCGTGGATGATGCGGCGCACCCCGTCCACCTCTTCCGTCAGCTTGCCCAGCGCGTGCAGGCTCGTGCGGCGGCGGGCCCGGTCCAGGGTGCCCGCCGCGCGCTTGCGGTGGCGGGTGGAGCGGACGAGGGACAACAGGTCGTGCGCGTCGATGCGTTCGTACCAGACCTCCAGCTCGCCGAGGCCCGCGAGACGGCGCATCGACGTGCGGTACGCGGCCACCGCGGCGAGGCACGCGTCACGTCCCCCGTTCTCCGGGTGGCCGTTGTCGCGGGAGGCGACGGCGATGCTCGCTGCCAGACGTTTGACGTCCCACTCGAAGGGCCCCGGGCAGGTCTCGTCGAAGTCGTTGAGGTCGAAGAGCAGGGTGCGTTCCGGCGAGGCGAACAGGCCGAAGTTCAACAGGTGGGCGTCGCCGCAGAGTTGGACCGTGAGCCCGGTGTTCCACTGGACGGCGAGGTCCCCCGCCATGACGGCGGCGGCCCCCCGCAGGAAGGCGAAGGGCGAGGCCGCCATACGGGCGTACCGGATGGGCAGCAACTCCTGGACGCGGTCCGCGCCCTGCTGTTCGAGGACGGCCACCGGGTCGGCGCGGTCGGCGGAGGGTATCCAGGCCCCGTGCGAGGAGCGGGAGGCGCGCTTGCGGGCCGCCTTGCCCTGCTGGGCACGATCGTCCGGAGTGGTCATCGCCCCTCTCCCCTCTCCGTCGGCGGCTCCCGGCATCAGCCTCCCCTCAGGAGCAGCCAATGCCGCCACCGGCGCGTACGCATGCCGGGTACGCCGAACGGGTGAACGGGCCCCGGCGCTTGTGGACCTCAGCTTCCGCCCGCGACCGCCCATGCCGCCACCTTCTCGGCCAGCGCACCGCCCGCCCGGGTCCACGCGAAGTGGTCCAGAGGGCCGCCCGCCTCCTGGGTGGAGTACCGCAGGCGTGTGACGCGGGCAGCGGGCGCCTTGCCGACGAGGTGGTCGAGGGCGGGTGCGGGGGCCCAGGTGTCGCCCTCCACAAAGACCGCGAGGACGGGCAGGCCGAGGGTGCGCAGGGCCGCCTCGTAGTCGTGCGGGGAGCCGGGGGACGAGTAGCGGCCCGTACGTCCCTGGCGTGCCCAGTCGCGCATGACGCCCTTGGGCTGGTTGCCGCCGAAGCCGAGCTTGGTGCCGGGCCACCGGCCGAGCATCGTGGACGTCGCCGCGGCGAGCAGCTGGCCGATGAGCAGCGCGGGTCCGCGCAGGGGGCCGTACGCGCGGAACCAGACGGAGCCGGACGCGACGAGGGCGACTCCGTCGACTCCGGGGCCGATTCCCAACGAGGCGTGGACGAGAGCCAGTTGGCCGCCCATGCTGTGGCCGAGGAGGTACAGCGGGGGCTCCGGGCCCAGTTCGGCGCGTATCGCGTCGACGATCGCGACGAGGTCCTGCTCGACGATCGTGCGGTAGCCGTGGTCGGCGGCGTCCGCGTCCGTGACGCGCAGGGTGCTCTCGCCCTGCCCGCGCATGTCCACGGTCAGGGCGGTGAGCCCCTGCGCGTGCAACTGCCGTGCGAACGCGCGGTAGTAGCGGGCCGGGGTGCCCATGGCGGGCAGGATCAGGACGGCCGGCGCGGGGCCGGGCGAGGTCTCGCCCGGCCGCAGGCCGCGGACGGGAAACCGTGCCCCGTCCGGGAGTTGGGCGGTGACGAGCAGCGGCAGCCCGGCTGCCGGCTCCTGCTGGGCGGGGGCGGTTTCCGGCTGGGTCATGCGGACAGCATGAAGCACGCGTACGGGCGGCGACCCCTCGGGCCCCACCCGTACGCGTCCGTGCGACGGTTCAGCGGCTGTACCGCATGAGGGCGCGCACCATGTGGCAGGTGATGTCCGACGGCGGGTGGATTCCCACGTCCTCCGCCATGCTCCGGATCCTGGTGTTGCTGGCTTGGTTCGGCAGGTAGACGCCCGAGTCCAGCAGGGCTATCGCCAGGCGCATGGCCTTCAGGCGCCGGTTGTGCGTGATGTACCACTCGCGCGGCCGTCCGGCCGGGAGAGGCCGCTTCTCCAGTGGTGCGTACGTCGGGTCGATGAACACGGGCCGGGAAGCGTTGCGCTTCGACTTCGATGTGAGTGCGGCAGCGGGCACAGGCATCCTCCTGTCGCGGTCAGGAACCCCCGTCGGGAACCCTCGAACACTGCTTCAATTCTACTGCCGGGCACTGACAATCGCCGCTGGCCAGACGGGCTTTGAGGGGGTGTGACGGGTGGGTCGCGAGGGGGGGTCGCGGGTAGCGTGTGCGGCATGGAGATCTGGATCAATCCCGCCTGTTCGAAGTGCCGCGGCGCGCTCACGCTGCTCGACGCGGAGGGCGCCGACTACACCGTCCGCCGCTACCTCGACGACGTGCCGTCCGAGGACGAGATCCGCGCCGTCCTGGAGCGGCTCGGCCTGGAGCCGTGGGACATCACGCGCACCCAGGAGGACGCCGCCAAGGAGCTGAACCTGAAGGACCGCGAGGCCTGGCCGCGCGACGCGTCGGGCCGCGACCGCTGGATCACGGCGCTCGCCGAGCACCCCAAGCTCATCCAGCGGCCCATCATCACCGCCGACGACGGCACGGCGGTGGTGGGACGCACGGAGGAGGCCGTACGGGACGCGCTGTCCCGGTAGCCGCCGAAGGAAGCCGGCGACCGCGCGCCGCAGATGACTGCCGACCGATGAGCCATCTCCGGCAAACCGTTACATATACCTCCATAGCGTTGGGCACTCCACACCCCCGCCGACCGGACGCCGGATCCGGGCAACGGAAAGGAGCGCCCGTGCGGAGCCTGATGTTCAAAGGCGTATACGGCACCATCCTCGCGAGCGCGCTGATCGCGGCGCTGCACTCGGAGCAGCAGACCTACACGCCCTACTACGACGCGGCCTGGATCATGGTCACCGCGGGCACCGCCGCCCTGGCGCACGGATACGCGCACCACATGTCCACGCACCGGCCCGGCTCGGGCCTGCACCGGTGGCGGCAGCTCGCCCGGGAGCTGATGGACGAGTGGCCGGTGGTCGTGGCCTGCTGGCCCACCGTGGGGCTGCTCGTGCTGGCCGGGACCTTCGGCTGGCCCGAGGCGCCGGTCACCTACTCCGCACTGCTCCTGAACGCGGCCCTGCTCCTGGCCTGGGGCACCTTCGCCGCGCTGCGGACGGGCTACCGGCGGCGCTCGGCCGTGCTGCTCGGCATGGCCGACGCGACGATCGGGCTGCTCATAGCGGCGGCCAACGCCGTCATCAAATGACGCGGGACGTGAAGTGGGCCACATCCACCGCAGGTAACACGGGGTTCACATTCGAGCAATGGCCGGGAAATCGCCCGTTGGCAAGCTGCGCGGCATCACCACGGCACCGCAGCACCCGCACGTTCTGCGCCGTACCGAGCATTTAAAGGATGGCCCCGTGACCTTCAAGGCTGAGTACATCTGGATCGACGGCACCGAGCCGACCGCCAAGCTCCGTTCGAAGACGAAGATCATGGCGGACGGCGCGGAGCTCCCCAACTGGGGCTTCGACGGATCCAGCACCAACCAGGCCAAGGGTCACGCATCCGACCGCGTGCTCAAGCCGGTCTTCACCTGCCCCGACCCGATCCGCGGCGGCGACGACGTCCTCGTCATGTGCGAGGTCCTCAACACGGACATGACGCCGCACGAGACCAACACCCGTGCCGCGCTCGCCGAGCTCGAGGAGCGGTTCGCCTCGCAGGAGCCGATCTTCGGCATCGAGCAGGAGTACACCTTCTTCGAGGGCGACCGCCCGCTCGGCTTCCCCGTCGGCGGCTTCCCGGCAGCGCAGGGCGGCTACTACTGCGGCGTCGGCGCGGACGAGATCTTCGGCCGTGACGTCGTCGAGGCGCACCTGGAGAACTGCCTCAAGGCGGGCCTGGGGATCTCCGGCATCAACGCCGAGGTCATGCCAGGACAGTGGGAGTTCCAGGTCGGCCCGCTCGCGCCGCTCGAGGTCTCCGACCAGCTGTGGATCGCCCGTTGGCTGCTCTACCGCACCGCCGAGGACTTCAAGGTGTCGGCCACGCTCGACCCGAAGCCGGTGAAGGGCGACTGGAACGGCGCGGGCGCGCACACGAACTTCTCCACGAAGGCGATGCGCGAGGGCTACGCCCCGATCATCACCGCCTGCGAGTCCCTCGGCGAGGGCTCGAAGCCGCTCGACCACGTCAAGAACTACGGCGCCGGCATCGACGACCGCCTGACCGGCCTGCACGAGACCGCCCCGTGGGACGAGTACAAGTACGGCGTCTCCGACCGCGGCGCGTCCGTCCGCATCCCGTGGCAGGTCGAGGTGGAGCAGAAGGGCTACATCGAGGACCGCCGCCCGAACGCGAACGTCGACCCGTACGTCGTGACGCGGCTGCTCGTCGACACCTGCTGCACCGCCCTGGAGAAGGCCGGCCAGGTCTGACCCGCCCCTGTGTACGTTCCTGAAGGGGGCGCCCGCCGATTCGGTGGGTGCCCCCTTCGGCATGGCGGTCCTCAGGGGCCAATTCACGCCAAGGGTTCACCAAGGAGCCGTATCAGCGTGCGAGAGGGAACGACCGCCGCCCCTCCCATCTGCTTCAATGGGGTCATGGGCAGCTACGGGAACATCGCGACGGGTCGTGACCACGACCTCGAGCCGTTCTGGCCTTCCCGTCAGCACCACGACTTCGACCGGGTGTGTTGCCGCGCGAGTAACGCGCAGGCCCGCTAAAGCCGTTCACCCGGCCTTCGCCTGACGCGCACGACGTACGTACGTCCTCGACGACTGACGACTCCCTCGCGCGAAAGAGCTGACCTCCATGGCGAACTCCCGTTCCTTCTCGGCGTCCACCGCTTCCACCGCCACCGCCACGCCCCTGACCAGCCCCGCCCGGGGACGGCTGCGGGCCGTCGCCCCGGACGAGGTGGTGCAGATCACCGACTTCCTGCCGCCGGGCGCGACCTGGCTGCCCGCGCCCCAGCACACGCTGCCCACGCTGCCGGGCCAGCCGCCGATGATCGGCTACCTGGTCCTCGTACCGGCCGGGCAGGACCCTGTGGCCGCAACCGCAGAGCCCGAACCGCTGAAGCCGGCCGGGCAGGCGCGCGGCCAGGAGCAGACGTCCGCGGGGCCCGTGCGGATCGACACCGTGCAGCGCGCGGCGCAGGTCGACGGCCGCGGGCTCGACCTCACCTACCTGGAGTTCGAGCTGCTCGCGCATCTCGTCGCCCATCCCCACCGGGTGCACACGCGCGACCAGTTGGTGACCACGGTGTGGGGGTACGGA
This sequence comes from Streptomyces sp. NPDC054047, assembly GCF_055585065.1. Classification (NCBI taxonomy): domain Bacteria; kingdom Bacillati; phylum Actinomycetota; class Actinomycetes; order Kitasatosporales; family Streptomycetaceae; genus Streptomyces; species Streptomyces sp. NPDC054047. Next base: position 537,704 of record NZ_JBVJKV010000001.1, read on the forward strand.
CACGTGGGCGACGGGCGCACCGTCGACGTCCACATCGCGCGGCTGCGGCGCAAGCTGGGCGCCGAGCACCGCCAGACGATCCAGACGGTGCGGCGCGTCGGCTACAAGTACGCGCCGCCGACCAGCCGCTGACCTCCTGGTTCCCGGGTGGGGCCGGAGTCTGCCGGTAGCAGAAACCGGTTCCCCCCGCGGGGCGCGGCGTGCAGAGTCTCCGGCATGAGACTTCTGATGCTGGGTGGTACGGAATTCGTGGGACGGGCCGTCGTCGATGCCGCGCTGGCGCGTGGCTGGGAAGTGACGGTCTTCCATCGCGGGCGCCACGAGGCACCCGCAGGTGTTGCGTCGCTGCTCGGTGACCGTACGGCGGAGGGCGGCCTGGACGCGCTCGCCGCCTCCGACGCCGAGTGGGACGTGGTGGTCGACACGTGGTCGGGGGCGCCGCGCGTCGTGCGGGAGGCGGCGCGGCTGCTCGCGGGGCGGGCGGGGCGGTACGTGTATGTGTCGAGCGGCTCGGTGTACCGGTATCCGGTGGCGGCGGGGTCGGTCGAGAGCTTCCCCCTCGTCGAGGGCGATGCCGACGCGGATTCGGTGGCGTACGCCGAGGACAAGCGGGGCGGGGAGCTCGCGGCGGTCGCGGAGTTCGGTGCCGAGCGCACGGTGCTCGCCCGCGCGGGGCTGATCCTCGGTCCGTACGAGAACATCGGGCGGCTGCCGTGGTGGCTGAACCGGGTCGCGCGGGGCGGTCCCGTACTGGCCCCGGGGCCACGGGAGTTGGGCCTTCAGTACATCGACGCGCGGGACCTCGCCGAGTGGGTGCTCGACGCGGCCTTCGCGGGTCTGCACGGCCCCTACAACATCATCTCCCCCATCGCGCACACCACGATGGAGGAGTTCTTGGAGGCGTGCGTGGCCGTGGCGGGCGCGGCCGACGTGGAGCTGCGCTGGACCGACCCCTCGGTGGTCGCCGAGCACGGCATCGAGCCGTGGATGGAGCTTCCCGTGTGGCTTCCGCCGGGCGAGATGCACGACTCCATGCACCGCACCTCGACGGAGAAGGCGGTGGCCGCGGGGCTCCGGGCGCGCCCGGTGGCGGACACGGTCGCGGACACGTGGGCCTGGCTCCAGTCGATCGGCGGGGTGGCCCCGCAGCGCCCCGACCGCCCGGTGGTGGGCCTGGCTCCCGAGAAGGAAGCGAAGGCGCTGGGCCTGTAACGGGGGAACGGGGCCGTGGCCCGGCTGGGGTTGCCAGCCGGGCCACGGCCCCGCAAGGGGCGCGGGGAACTGCGCGGCCGGCCCCACCGGCCCGCGGCTACATCACCGCACGTCCCAACCGGGCTGCGACACCGCGGCCGCCGGAACCGGCCGGGGGTCGGACAGCTCAGCTGCCACAGGCTCCCCGTGCGAGACCCGCGGCAGCCACGAAAGCCCGCGCGGCGTACGCCAGTTCCGCTCGCCCAGGAGCGTCATCAGGGACGGCAGCAGCACCATCCGTACGACCGTGGCGTCCAGCAGGACCGCCACGCCCAGGCCCACGCCCATCTGCTGCATGTCCTGCATGGACAGCGTGCCGAAGACCGCGAAGACCGCCACCATGATCACGGCCGCGCCCGTCACCGCGCCCGCGGTCCGCGTGATGCCCTCGCGGATCGCCGCACGGGTGTCCAGGCCCCGGTCGCGCGCCTCGCTGATCCGCGAGACCACGAACACGTGGTAGTCCATCGACAGGCCGAAGAGGACCACGAGGACGAACAGCGGCATCCAGTTCTCGATCGCCCCCACCTGCTCCGAGCCGATCAGCTCCGCGCCCCAGCCGTGCTGGAAGACCGCGGTCATCACGCCGTAGGCCGCGCCCACCGACAGGAGGTTGAGGCCGATGGACGTCACCGCGATCACCACCGAGCGGAAGCTGAAGAGCATCAGCAGGAACGTCACCGCCGCGATGAAGGCGAACACCGGCACGATGCCCTTGCTCAGCTGGGCGCTGAAGTCCTCGGACTCGGCGAGGTCTCCGCCGACGTACGCAGCGGCGTCCAGCCCCTCGAAGGCCGCGGGGACCACGTCGTCCCGGAGCTCGCCGAGCGCCTTCTTCGACTTCGCGTCGCTGCCGTCGCCGGGCAGCGGTACGTCGATCTCGGCCACGCCCGCGTCCTTGTGGACGGTGAGTTCGGCGCCCTTGCCCGCGTCCCGCACCACCGCGGCCAGCGCGTCCCGCATCTCCTTCGAGCCGATGTCGCCCGCGTCGTCCGCCTCGACAACCACCCGGGCCGGCGCGGGGCCGCCCGGGAACTCCTGGGTGATCTCGCGGAAGGAGACCGACAGCGGCGCGTCCGAGCCGAACTGCTTCTCCAGGCCCAGCTGTTCGGTCTTCATGCCGAGCGCGGGCGCGGCGAGCGCCAGGAGCAGGACCGCGGCGCCCACGGCGAAGAACTTCGGCTTGGCCAGAACGGGGCCGAGCAGCTTGTCCGCGATGCCGCCACTGGCGTGCGCGCCCTTCTTGTTCTTGTTGTTCTTGCGGTTCAGGAACGGGATGCGCCCCGCGTTGATCCGGTCGCCCAGGGCGGAGAGCAGCGCGGGAAGCACCGTCACCGAGCCCAGCATCGCCACGCAGACCACCAGGATCGTGGCGACCGCGAAGCCCTTGAAGAGCAGCAGCCCGGACAGGAACATGCCCGCCATCGCGACCATCACCGTCAGGCCGGAGACCAGCACGGCCCGCCCGCTGGTGGCCGCCGCGATCCGCAGCGCGGTCTCCGCGTCGCGTCCCGCGGCCCGCTCGTCGCGCTCGCGCCGCAGGTAGAACAGGCAGTAGTCGACGCCGACCGCGAGCCCCATCAGGAACATCACCGAGTAGGTCGTCTCGAAGAGGTGCAGCTGGTGACTGGCGAGCGAGAGCAGGCCGAAGGCCGCCACGCACGCGGTCAGCGCGAGCCCGACCGGGAGCAGCGCCGCGACCACGGCCCCGAAGGCGACCAGGAGAATGCCGAGGGCCAGCGGCACCGCGGTGAACTCGGCCCTGGTGAGGTCGTCGGCGAGCAGGTCGCCGAGGTGCTTCTCGGAGCTCGCGTCGCCGAACTGGTAGACGGAGATACCCTTCTCGGCACCCGCGTCCTTCGCCTTCTGCACCGCGTCGAGCACCGGCTGGACCCGGTCGGGCGCGTCGTCGGACGAGCCCTTCATCTCGAAGCGGAGCAGCGCGTCCCTGCCGTCCTCGGAGGGCAGCGGCGCCTGCATCGCGCGGGTCTCGCCGGTCGCCGTCAGCGCCTTGGAGAGGTCGCTCGCCGCGCCCCGCCAGCCGCTCGGCGACTCGGAGCTGACCATGACGAGCTCGCCCGCGGGCTCTTCGACGCCCGCGTCCTTCAGGATCGCCGCGGCCCGGCCCGAGTCGCCGACCCCCATCTCGTCGTCGGACGCGGTGACCATGCCCGAGGCCCCGCCGATGGTCGTGGCGAGCACGACGAAGAGCAGCCAGCCGAGGATGGCCGTCTTGCGGTGGTGTGCGCTCCACACCCCGAGTCGTGCCGCGAGGTTTGGCCTCATGGCGTTTTCGCCCCCATAAGTAAGCAACGGATAAGCCGGTTGATGACGGGGACAACGCTAGAAATCCCGGGCCCTGCCACCCAGCCGCCGAAGCCCCCACTGTCTGAAGCACAGGGCCAGGCAGGGGGGTGTCGTCAGGTACACCCCCGCTCGGGTGCCGGGCCCAATGACCGGCGCCCGCACCAGCGGCGAGAATGTGTTCATGCCGCTGGAAGAGATGGGGATCAGAAAATGACGAGGGTCCGAGAATCCGTGGTCGCGGGAGCCCGGGGGCTCTTCCTGTCGGTCATCATGCTCGCCGGTTCGATCACCCTCTTCGTGCTGTCGGTCCTGTCCATCGCCTTCATCACGCTGGGGATCGGCGTCTTCACGACTCCGCTGGTCCTGACCGGCGTACGCAAGTGGGCGGACCTGCGCCGCGCCCAGGCCGGCGCGTGGTCGGACGTACACATCCCGCGTCCCTACCGCCCCTTCCCCGCGGACCTGCGCAGTGGCGTCACCGGGCAGGTGGAGCGCACCTCGCTGATGCTGAAGGACCCGGCGACCTGGCGGGATCTGCAATGGCTCCTCGTCGACATGACCGCCGGCTACGTGACGGTGATCTTCGCGCCGGCGCTGCTGCTCTACCCGCTGTACGGCTACGTCCTCGCCCTCGGCGTCTGGAAGCCGATCTACGAGGCGGGCGGCGGCGAATGGTACGGCTTCATCCACGTCACCTCGCAGAGCGACGCCAACATGGCCGCCCTGCTCGGCACCGCGCTCGGCGTCATCGGCGTCTTCGCCAGCCCCGCCATCCTCCGCGCCCACTTCCTCCTGACCCGGTCGCTGCTCGCGCCCACCGTCTCCATGCGGGAGCGCGAACTGGCCCGGCGCGTCGACCGGTTGACCGAGACCCGGCACGACGCCGTGGACTCCTCCGCCGCCGAACTGCGCCGCATCGAGCGGGACCTGCACGACGGCGCGCAGGCCCGCCTGGTCGCGATGGGCATGGACCTCGGCACCATCGAGGCGATGATCGAGAAGAACCCGGCCAAGGCCAAGGAAATGATCGCCAAGGCCCGGCAGAACTCCGGCGAGGCGCTGACCGAGCTGCGCGACCTGGTGCGCGGCATCCACCCGCCGGTGCTCGCCGAGCGCGGCCTGGGCGACGCGGTCAAGGCCCTCGCGCTGCGGCTTCCGGTGCGGACGGACGTGGACGTGGAGCTGTTCGGGCGGGCCGACGAGCCCGTGGAGGCGGCCGCGTACTTCGCGGTCAGCGAGGCCCTGACGAACACCATCAAGCACGCGGGCGCGGACCACGTCTGGGTGGACATCCACCACGCGCAGGGCATGCTGCGCATCGCGGTCACCGACAACGGCAAGGGCGGCGCGTCGATCGGGGCGGGGTCCGGGCTGAGCGGGATCGAACGCCGACTCGGTACATTCGACGGCGTACTGGCCGTCAGCAGTCCCGCGGGCGGCCCGACCATGGTGACCATGGAGATCCCTTGCGAGTTGTCCTAGCCGAAGATCTCTTCCTGCTGCGTGACGGTCTGGTCCGGATGCTGGAGGCATTCGACTTCGAGATCGCCGCCGCTGTCGAGACCGGGCCCGAACTCACCAAGGCACTGGCCGAGTTGGAGCCGGACGTCGCGGTCGTCGACGTCCGGCTTCCGCCGTCCCACACGGACGAGGGACTGCAGTGCGCGCTCGCCGCGCGGCGGGCGCGGCCGGGTCTTCCCGTACTCGTGCTCTCCCAGCACGTGGAGCAGTTGTACGCGCGCGAGCTGCTCGCCGACGGGAACGGCGGGGTCGGCTATCTCCTCAAGGACCGGGTCTTCGACGCCGAACAGTTCATCGACGCCGTACGCCGGGTCGCGGCGGGCGGCACCGCGATGGACCCGCAGGTGATCCAGCAGCTCCTGTCGCGGCGCTCGGCGGACCAGCCCCTTGGCAAGCTCACGCCGCGCGAGCGCGAGGTGCTCGAACTCATGGCGCAGGGACGGTCGAACGCGGCGATCGCGGCGGAGCTCGTGGTGACGGAGCGGGCGATCGCCAAGCACACGTCCAACATCTTCGGGAAACTGGACCTTTCGGTCTCGGACGACGACAACCGGCGGGTTCTCGCCGTGCTCGCCTATCTGGATCAAGGACGTTGAGAAGATCGCGCGGAGTTCACCGCGGGGATTGTCGAGGAATTCCGCGCGTGATTGAACAGGGCTGACCCCTGTTGCGTACGTAGTCCCATGGGACGCACACCACGACGCACATCACGAAAACGATCAAAACTCGCCGGGCGCGCGATCGCCGCCTCGGCGGCGCTAATCCTGGGCGGCGGCGGAATGGTCGCGGTGAATGTCTACGCGAACGCCGGGGAAAGCTCCGGTTCGCCGTCCGCCAGGACCCAGGCCGGCCGGCCGGGCGACGATCTGGGCCTCGCGACCATCAGCTGCCCGGACGTCGGCACCCAGCTGTCGGACGTGCCGGACGGCGCCCGCGAGGACGTCGACCGACAGCTCGCGGAGTTGGACACCCAGATCACCGCCGCGTACGAGAAGTTCGCGCGGGCACAGGACACCGAGCAGGCCAAGGCCGTGCTCCAGCCGCTGGAGGAGCAGCGGCGGCCGACCATCGAGGGCATCGGCTCCTCGATCGACCGGGCGGGCGGCCAGCCGCCCCAGGGGATCGACGGCATGGCGCCGTGCACCATGCGCGCCGACGACTCGGCCGGTCAGCAGCAGCCCCCGCAGAACGGCGACGGTGACGGCGGCCAGCAGCCTCCGCAGGACGGTGAGCAGCCGCCCGGTGACGGGGACGGTGGCGAGCAGCCGCCCGGCGACGGTGCCGAGCAGCCGCCGGACCAGCAGAACGGCAACGGCCCCGAGGCCGCCGACTTCGTCGACATCAACTCCGTCCAGCCCAACGTCAACCGCCCCGGCAAACAGCGCGGTGCGTCACGCGGCACCTTCACCACGAAATGCGGGACGAACGAGAACGGCAAGTTCAATCCGGACAATGTCATCGCCGCGCCCGGTGTGAGCAATGGCGCTCACCATATGCACGATTACATCGGGAACCAGGCCACGGACGCCTTCTCCAGCGACGACGATCTCGCGAACGGCGACACGACGTGCCGGAACCAGGGTGACAAGTCGACCTATTACTGGCCGGTCCTGAGGCTGCAGAACGGACAGGACGAGGCCGACGCGGACGCGGACGGCGGCGGCAAGGACCAGAATGTCGGCGAGATCCAGACCCCGTCGTCGGTGACGCTGAAATTCGCCGGCAATCCGACGAGCAAGGTCGTCGCGATGCCGCGTTTCCTGCGCATCATCACCGGTGACGCCAAGGCACTCACCAATGGTGACGCGAACGCCAACGCGTCCTGGAGCTGCACCGGCTTCGAGGACCGGCAGCTGAAGGACAAGTACCCGATCTGCCCCGAGGGCAGCCAGGTCGTACGGACCTTCAACTTCCAGAGCTGCTGGGACGGCCAGAACACCGACAGCGCCAATCACCGTACGCACGTGGCCTTCGCCGACGCGCGGAGCGGCGCCTGCCCGCAGGGGTTCAAGGCCATTCCGCAGCTGGTGCAGCGCATCGTGTACGACGTGCCGCCCGGCCCCGGATTCGCCGTCGACTCGTTCCCCGAGCAGCTGCACAAACCGATCACCGACCACGGTGACTTCATCAACGTCTTCGACGAGAGGCTGATGAACCGCATGGCCAAGTGCATCAACAGCGGTCAGCGCTGCAACTGAGCCGAGCCGATCGGCCTCCGAACTGATCGGCCCAGTAGGCAACCCGTACGCAAGCTGACCCCCCCGTACCGCTGCGCGGTCAGCTCGTGTGGTGACCGGAGTGGCCCGAGTGCCCCGGGCTCTTGTCCTCGTGATCCCCACCACCGCTACTCCCCGAGTGGTGCGAGGACTTCTCCACCGTCCCACCGAGCAGGCCGCGCAGCCGCATGACCACTTTCTCCTCGCCGACCGCGATCCACTTCTTGCCGATGAGGTACGTACCGCCGTAATCGGTGGCCTCGTCGAACCATTCGGCCTGGCCACGGGCATTTGTAAAGGTTACTAGGACGTAGCGGCGGGCACCTTTGTCACAGGTGGCCTGCCGCAATTCGGCCGCATCCGTCTGGATGTCCGGCTTGCATCGCGCCTTGGCCGCCAGCTGCTCCAGGCTGCCGCTCGCCGTGTCCGGCACCGCGTCGTCACCGTCCGAGCCGCACGCCACCACCATCAGCAGCAGTCCCACACCCATGCCCGTACGCATGCGCCTTCGCATGCCCCTGCTCGCGCCCGCAAGCGTCCTTCGCGCTGCCTTCATCGTCCCACCAGTCCCTTCAGGCGAGGTGAACTCGCCATCTCCGCATGCACCGTTGAGCGCGGGCTTCCGCACGGATACCGTGCGCCGCACCATTCGACCCAGGGGGTACACATGACCGATCCGTCCCGACGTTCCGTGCTCGGCACAGCCGGGGCCATCGGCCTCGGTGCCGCCGTCGGCGGGGTGGCGGTTCCGTCCCACGCCGCCGAGGGGCCCGTCCGGGGCCCCGCCCTCGATACGGATTCCGCGCGCTCAGCACTCAACAGACTCCTGCCGCATCACGCGGAACAGTTCCGTCTCAGACTCGTCCCCGCCAACGGCGGCGTGGACCGCTTCCGGGTTTCGGGCACGACGGGGCGCATCGACGTGTCGGGGACGACGCCGGCCGTGCTGCTCACCGGGGTCCACTGGTATCTGAAGTACGTCTGCGGGGCCCATGTCGCCTGGAACGGCGACCAGCTGGACCTGCCGCGCAGGCTTCCCGCACCCTCGCGTCCGCTGGAGCGGTCCACCTCGCTCCCGCACCGGTTCGCCCTGAACGACACGAACGACGGGTACACCGCGCCGCACGCCGACTGGGCGTACTGGGAGCGCATGATCGACGTACTCGCGCTGCACGGCTGCAACGAGGTCCTGGTGATCGCGGGGGCAGAGGCTGTCTACCACCGTGTTCTCCAGGACTTCGGCTACAGCGACGCTGAGGCGCGTGCGTGGCTGCCTGCGCCTTCGCACCAGGCGTGGTGGCTGCTGCAGAACCTGTCGGGGTACGGCGGGCCGCTCTCCACGGAACTCATCGCCGACCGGGCCGAGTTGGGCCGCAAGATCGTGGACCGGCTGCGTTCGCTGGGCATGGCGCCGGTGCTGCCCGGCTACTACGGGCACGTCCCGGACGGGTTCGTGGCGCGCAACGGCGGGGACGCGCGGGTGGTGCCGCAGGGGACGTGGCACGGGTTCAAGCGGCCCGACTGGCTCGACCCCCGGACCGCTTCCTTCGGGAAGGTCGCCGCTTCGTTCTACCGTCACCAGGAGCAGCTCTTCGGGGCCGCGGACAACTTCAAGATGGACCTGCTGCACGAGGGCGGCACCCCGGGGGACGTCCCGGTGCCGGACGCGGCGCGCGGTGTGGAGGCGGCCCTGCGCACGGCGCGCCCCGGCGCGACCTGGGTGATCCTCGGCTGGGAGGCCAATCCGCTGCCCGAGCTGCTCGACGCGATCGACCGGCGGCGGATGCTGATCGTGGACGGGGTCTCCGACCGGTTCACGAGCGTCACCGACCGCGAGAAGGACTGGGGCGGCACGCCGTACGCGTTCGGCACCATCCCCAACTTCGGCGGGCGCACGACGATCGGCGCGCGGGCCCACATCTGGAACGAGAAGTTCTTCGCCTGGCGGGACAAGAGCGCAAGCGCGCTCGTGGGGACGGCGTTCATGCCGGAGGCGACGGACCGGGACCCGGCCGCCTTCGAGCTCTTCTCCGAACTGGCCTGGTCGGAGCGGAAGTTGGACCTGCGTTCCTGGTTCGACGGCTACGCGGGCTTCCGCTACGGCGGGCGCGACGCCGACGCCCGGCGGGCGTGGCGGGCGCTGCACGACACCGCCTACCGGCACACCGCCGTGGAGCGGAGCGACCCGCACGACTCCCTGTTCGCGGCGCGCCCCGACCTGGCGGCGAACCGCGCCGCCGAGTACGCGCCGCGCGCGCTGACGTACGACCCCGGCCGCTTCGACGCGGCGTTCGCCGGGCTGCTCGGGGTGCGCGGGGCGCTGCGGGGCAGTGCCGCCTACCGGTACGACGTGGTGGACGTGGCCCGGCAGGCGCTGGCGCACCGGAGCCGGCAGCTGCTGCCGCAGCTCCGGACCGCCTACCGGCGCAAGGACGCGGACACCTTCCGGGCGCTTTCGACGCTGTGGCTGCGGCTGATGCGGCTGTCGGACGAGCTGGTGGGGACGAACGCGGCTTTCCTGCTGGGCCCCTGGGTGGAGTCGGCGCGCCGGATGGGCACGAACGACGCCGAGCGGGCGGAGTTCGAGCGGACCGCGAAGGTTCTGATCACTGTCTGGGGCGACCGGCCGACGTCCGAGGGCGGGAAGCTGCACGAGTACGGGAACCGCGAATGGGCGGGCCTGATGGCCGACTTCTACGTCCCGCGCTGGCAGAAGTGGCTCGACGAGCTGGCCGACGCGCTGGCCGCGGGGCGTGAGCCGCGCGCGGTGGACTGGTTCGCGGTGGAGGAGCCGTGGACCCGGGAGCGCAAGGACTATCCCCTGCGGGGAATCGGCGACCCGTACCGGACCGCCGCCCGGGTGGGGGACGTGCTGGCCCGCGCGCCCTACCAGGGGTCGCTGGAGGTCGTCGCGGACCCGCCCTCGCTGCCGCCCGGCGGGGAGACGAGGCTTGAGGCCGTCTTCCGCAACGTCAACGGGCTGCGGGCCACGGGCCGCGTCGACTTCGAGCTGACCGGGCTCGACGCGGAGCCCTCCGGTCCGGTGTCCCTGCCGCGGGTCGCTCCGGCGGGCACGGGCAGGGTGGCGTGGCGCGCGAGCGCACCGGACACACCGCTGGACCGGCCGTTGCGGCCGCTTCCGTACGAGATCGCGGTGCGGTACGGCCCCGCGGGCGAGCGGCGGGTCCGGGCCGTGCACGAGGGAGTGCTGTTCGAGGCGGGCCCGGTGAGCGCGGGCTGGCGGAAGTACACGAACAACGGAGCGGTGTTCGGCGAGCTGGAGGGCCGCTACGCGATCAACGGAGCGGGCACGGACCTGTGGAAGGGCACGACGGAGTTCGGAACGCTGTACCGGGAGGACGCGCTGCGGGACGGGGTCACGGTGACGGTCCGGGTCGATTCCCAGGCGGTGACGGGCCCATGGGCGCGAGCGGGGATCATCGCGCGCAACGCGATGGACGTGCCGGGCTCACCGGGCTTCGTCAACCTGGCGGTGACTCCGGCGAACGGAGTGGTCCTGTCGTACGACACGAACGGCGACGGAACCCTGGACACGTACAAGCGCATCACGGGAATCAAGGCACCGGTGCTGCTGCGGCTCGCGCGGGCGGGCGACGTGCTGACGGGGTCGTGCTCGGTGGACGGCGGGGCGAATTGGCGGGTGGTGGCGAGTGTGGCCGTGCCCGGGGCCGCGGGGGCGCAGGACGTGGGTCTGTTCATGAGCGCGACCAACGGGGGCGACGGGGCGCGGGGAACGGTGGAGTTCAGCGAGTGGGGGGTTGGCTGACGGGGTCGGGGCGTACGGGAGGGCTGGTTCAGGCCCCGGGGCCGGTCACGCCGTGCAAGGGTGTGGCCATGGACATTGCATGGGAGAAGCGGCTCGACCAGGCCTGGGGGTCCTTCGAGGAGTACGGGGAGGACCGTGCCGCGGAGTTTCGGGGGCTCATCGACGCCCTGGTCGACGAGTTGCCCGAGGGGAGCCCCGTCGCCCCCTTCGAGCGGGCCTGCGCCTTCGACTCCACCGGGCACTCGGACCGTGCCGTGCCCCTCTACCGCGAGGCCCTGGAGCGGGGGCTCGACGGATACCGGCGGCGGCGCACCCTGATCCAGCTCTCCAGCTCCCTGCGGAACATCGGGCGGCCGGAGGAAGGGGTCGCCCTGCTCACTCCCGAACTCGACGCGCCGAGCGACGAGTTGGATGACGCCGTACGGGCTACCCTCGCCCTCTGCCTGGCCGGCCTCGGCCGCGAGCGCGAAGGGCTCGCCCTCGTGCTCGGCGCCCTCGCGCCCCATCTCCCGCGGTACCAGCGGTCGATGGGCAACTATGCGCGAGCGCTCACAGACGGGTGACCATCCGACGATTCGCTCGTTTTGCTGAACGTGTCGTCGAATGTGAAGTCCCCCGCGCCGTCCCAGGATCTCTCCGGCGTCGTCGACGTCGAGCAGGCCGAGGCCGCCCTTGTCGAGCACTACCCACGCCTGGTGCGGCTCGCCTATCTGATCCTGCCGCCCAGCCTCGGTCGCAACCGGCGGGTCCTGACCTCCCACGCGCTGACCCAGCGTGCGCTGCCCCGCAGCCGCAGGCCGGGTGACGCCGAGGGCATTCCGGTGCAGCGCTCGGGGGACGGGCGCAACGGCGACCCCGGGTACGCCTACGTACGGCAGCGCGTCGTGGGCACGGCCCTGGACGCGGGGCTTCCGCTCAAGCGCAGGGCCTGGCCCAAGCGCTCGCAGTTGCCGCCGCTGCTCCCCCAGGTGTGGGGGCTCCGCCTCTTCCCGCGGTCCGGGGGCGCCGATGAACTCGCCCTCGATCAGCGGCTCTCGGTGCTCTCCGGTCCCGCCCGAGCCGCCTACGTGCTGCGCGGTCTCGAGCGGCTGCCCGACAGCGACGTACGCAAGGTGCTGGCCGCGGCCGGAGTCGACGAGCCGGGCGATGCGCTGGCCGAGGCCGAGGATGTGGACGCGTCGGCGTACGACCTGCTCAGGTCCCCCGAGTTCGACCCCTGCTCCTTGCAGGCGCGGCCCACCGATCTGATGCGCCGCAGGCAGCACATGAAGGCCGCGGGCGTCGCGCTGGCCGCCGCCCTGGTCTGCGGAGCGCTGCTCGGGCTGCCGGGCGACGGCTGGGGGCCCGATGGGGCCGCCGCGCCCGCGTACGCGCAGAATCCCGCCGGACAGGCCGCGCTCGACCCGGGGCAGCTGACGAAGGTCGCGGCCGGCGCGTGGAAGCGCTCGGCCCGCGCCGACTTCTCCGCGTGGCCCGCGAGGGGCGCGCTCACCGACGACGACGCCCTGCTGCGGCGGGCCCTGGCCGTCTGGGCGAGGCCCGGCGAGTCGGTGCAGGTCTCCGCCACGACCGGCACGGCGGCGGGCGCGCCTCCCGGCCCCGCCCAGCTGCTCTTCGCCGGTGAGGTCGACGCGGCCCGGGTCGTGCTCCTGTACGACGGCCTGCGCATCGTGCGGTACGCCGAGCCCAAGGAAGGCACCGGCGGTGCCGCGCTGGACTTCGCGCGCGTGGACGGCGCGACCAGCACCGAGGCGGGAGCCGTGGTGGTGAACCGCGTCGACGGCAACGTGCGGTACCTGACCGCGCCCTGGGTCGGCGGTGTCGGCGTACGGGACCTGCTGAAGCCGGACAACGGCCCCGATGCCCTGAAGCGGGACGGCGACGGGGTGACCGAGCCGTTCGCCAGTCCGGCGCAGGCCCAGACGTGCACGTCCTGGAACGCGCTCCAGCTGCGGGACGACACGGGGGTGAACCGTCTCTCCACCGACCTCGGCGAACTCGTCCCGGCCCACCTCACCGCGGGCCGCCCGCAGGCCCCGCGCGAGGCATCGGCCGCGGACTGGTCCTCGACCGCCTGCTCGCTCACCGCCGCGCGCTCGAACGGCGTGCGGTCGGTGAACTCCTGGCAGTACGCGCGTCAGGCGCTGCCCGAGGCGAACGGCTCGGCGGCCTGGCTCTGCACCCGCGCCGACACGTGGCGCGGCGACGGAGGCCGGGCGCTCGCGCAGTTCCAGACGGCGGGCGCGGCGGCCGTCGCGGCGAAGGCGGAGGACTCCGCGGCGTGCGGGGCTCGGAAGCCCTCGGTGCTCGCGGGCGTGCGGTGGAAGTCCCGGGGCGGCAACTGGTACCTGCTGGGAGGCGGCAGCAGGGACATCGTTTCTGTCAGGGCCGCCGGAGGGTCGCCGACGCCCGGCAACACCCTGGCCGCGCCCCTGGAGCGGGGCGCTCGCGCCGGGCTCACCGGGCGGCTCGCGGACGGCTCGAAGGTGTCGACGCTGCGGTGAGGCGTCAGGTGTCGGACGGGGCCGGGGCGCGCAGCTCCTTCTCCAGGAGCGTGACGCCGTACGTGCTCCCGTCCGCCGCCACCTTCCCCGGCAGCTCCCCCACCACCGTGTATCCCGCCGCCTCGTAGTACTCCCGCAGGCGCGGGTTGCTCGACACGCAGTCCAGGCGGCAGCGTTGCCTGCCCGCCTCCGCGATGCGCCGTTCCGCGCGCGCCAGCATCGCCCGGCCGGTGCCCGCCGGGGCGCCGCGTCGCGTCATCAGGCGGTGCACGTAGCCCGCGACGGGCGGCTGTTCGCCCCAGGCGGGCTCGTCCGCCCACCACACCTCGTACGCACCGGCGACCGTCTCGCCGTCGTACGCGAGCCAGACCTCGTCCGACGCGATGCGCCCGCGGAAGTGCGCCGCGCCCTTCTCGCCCGGCTTCCACTGGTCGATCCCCCGGTCCCGCATCCAGCGCGCGGCACCGTCGTAGAGGGCGACGAGGGTGGGGATGTCCTCTTCGCCGGCGAGGCGGTGGGTCAACTGCTCCGCTCCTGCGGGACGAGGCCGATCAGGCGGGTGATCAGCTCGGCGAACGGTCCTTCCGGCGGCTCCTCGGCGAGGATGCGGCGCAGGATCGCCGCCATCTCCTCGTCGTAGGCGGCGCTCACCGCGGCGAGCGCCGCGAAGTCGTGCACCAGCTGGAGCTCCAGTTCGGCGCGTGGAATGCGGCGTCCGTCGAGCCAGATGAGCGCGGTGGATTCGGCGAGCGAGATCCAGGAGCGGACGACCAGTTCGAGCCTGGCGGGCGGGTCGGTGATGCCCAGGTGCGCGAGGATCTGGATGTACGCCGCCTGCCGCACCGAGTCGATCAGTGCGTTGGTCGTCGAGGAGCCGACGGCCGGGCCGCCGCGCATCAGGGCGGAGAAGCCGGGGCCGTGGCCGTCCACGAAGTCCAGGAAGCGGCCCATCACGCGCAGCAGGCGGGCGCCCAGCGGGCCCTCGCGCGGTTCCACGAAGCGGTCGGCCAGATCGTCGGCGGCCCGCTGCAACGCCGCTTCGTACAGGCTGAGTTTGCCCGGGAAGTAGTGGTAGACCAGCGGTCGCGAGATGCCCGCGGCCGCCGCTATCTCGTCGATGGACACGTCGTCGGGCGAGCGGTGGCTGAACAGGTCGAGCGCGACCCCGATCAATTGCTGCCGCCGCTCCTCGACACCCATCCTGCGGCGCACCCCGGTAGTCATGCGAACACCTTACCGAGCAGATCCAGCCGTTAAAGGGGCTGGTCCGCCCCAACCGTTCACATCTCTCGTCCTGTGTCCCCCCATGTGTCTCACATGTCCAGGACGATTCGGTCCCCGCTCGCCCTCGACACACAGATCAGCATCGAGTCGGCGCGCTCGGCGTCCGTGAGCAGTTCGTCGCGGTGGTCGATCTCCCCTTCCAGGACCCGCTGTTGGCAGGTTCCGCAGAAACCCTGTTCGCAGGAGTACGCGGTGTTGGGCAGCTCCGCGCGCACCGCGGACAGGACCGTGGTGCCGGCGGCCACGGAGACGGTCCGTCCGCTGCGGCGCAGTTCCACCTCGAACGTGCCGTTGCCCTCCGCGGAGGTGTGCGGCGTGAAGCGCTCCAGGTGCAGGGCGGCGCCTGCGGGCAGTGTCGCCGCCACGGCCTCCATCAGCCCCTCGGGGCCGCAGACGTGGACCGCGGTGGAGGGCGCCAGGTCCGCGAGGAAGGCGGCGAGGTCGGGGCGGCCGCCCTCGTCCTCCGCGACGACCGTGAGCCGCCCGGCGCGGGTGCCCGCCAGCTTCTCCACGTCCTCCAGGAACGGCATCGAGGCCCGGGAGCGCCCCCCGTACAGCAGCCGCCACTCGCGGCCCGCGGCCTCGACCGCCCGCAGCATGGGCAGGATCGGCGTGATGCCGATGCCGCCCGCCACGAAGACGTACGCGTCGGCGTCGGCCAGCGGGAAGCGGTTGCGCGGGCCGCGCACCTCGACCTCCGTCCCCTCCTGAAGCTGCTCGTGCACCTCGCGCGAACCGCCACGGCCGCCCTGCTCCGTGCCGATCAGGCGGGTGGCGACGGTGTACGAGGAGGTGTCCTCCGGGTCTCCGCACAGCGAGTACTGGCGGACCAGGCCCGAGGGCAGGACCAGGTCCAGGTGGGCGCCCGGCTCCCAGGCGGGCAAGTTGTCGCCCTCCAGGCGCAGTTGTACGACGCCGTCGGCGACGCTCTCGTGCCGGGTGACGAGCAGGCGAAGGGCGCGCGAGCGCGGGCGGCCCGAGACCGGTTCCTCCAGGGCGGGCAGCGGCCACAGCGGGGAGGCGTCGATGCGGCGCCGCATGGCCCGCCTGGCGAGCAGGGCCGCGCCCGTGACGAGCAGGACGGTGCGCATGCGGGGCATGTCAGCGCGCTCCCTTCGGCAGCGATTCCGTCGCGGCCTCGGCGGCGGTGGCCGCCGGGGACGAGGCGAGGTAGGCGGCGGCCTGGGCGGTGCTGCCCTCGTGGGAGGGGTGGTAGGCGCGGCTCAGGTAGCGGGGGATGGAGCGGATCATGTCCGGGGTGGTGGGCAGCGTGCCCTTCTTTCCGCCCTGGTAGAAGTCCTTGAACGAGGCCTTGCCACCGATGAGCGTGGGGTCGTTCTCCATGAAGAAGCGCGCGCCGCGCTGCCAGAGGAAGACCAGCGCGGTGAAGGCCGTGGCCCAGGTGCGGGCGCGGCGGCGGTAGCTGCCGTCGACGTGCATGAAGAGCTCGAAGGCGACGGAGCGGTGCTCGACCTCTTCCGCGCCGTGCCAGCGCAGCAGGTCCAGCATCGTCGGGTCGGCGCCCCTGCGGTCCAGCTCATCGGCGTTCAGGACCCAGTTGCCGAGGAAGGCGGTGTAGTGCTCGATGGCCGCGATGATCGCGACGCGCTCCATCAGCCACCACTTGCGGGCCTTGCCGGGCGGCAGTGTCCGGTCGCCGAGCATCTTCTCGAAGAGCCAGTCGACCTGGGCGGTGTACGGCGTGGGGTCCAGGCCCTGTTCCTTGAGGTGCGGCAGGACCTCGTCGTGGGCCTGCGCGTGCATGGCCTCCTGGCCGATGAAGCCGATCACGTCCGCGCGGAGCCGGTCGTCACGGATGTACGGCAGGACCTGCTTGTACACGTGGACGAACCAGCGTTCGCCCGCGGGCAGAAGCAGATGCAGCACGTTGATCGTGTGCGTGGCGAAGGGGTCGCCCGGCACCCAGTGCAGCGGGGTGTCCTCCCAGGAGAAGGAGACTTTGCGTGCCTTGAGCGGTATGTGCTCGGACGCGACGGGCTTCGGCTCCCGGCTCTGCGTATTAGACATGGCGTCAATGTACTGACGGGTAGGGCCATGGGTACAGGTCCGTGCGACGGTTTCTTTCAGTCCGTCCTGCGCAGCGCGAGCAGCGCGATGTCGTCCTCCCGTCCGCGCCCGAAGCAGGCGAGGAGCGTGTCGCACAGGTCGGCGACACCCCGCGGCGCGCCCGCCGCCGCGAGGCGCAGCTGCTCCATCGACACCGCCAGATCCGTGCCCCGCGTCTCGATGAGCCCGTCCGTGACCATCAGCAGGCGCTCGCTGCGCGCGAGGACCACCTCGCTCGGCTCGGGCCGGTCGAGGCCGAGCCCCAGGAGCGGCCCCTTCACGTCGAGGTACGCGGCCGTGCTCTCGTCCCGCACCACGAGCGGCGGGATGTGGCCCGCGTTGGCGATCCGCATCCGCCCGGTGGCCGGATCGACCAGGCTCAGGCACATCGTGGCCGTCACGCCCGGGTGGTAGTGCTGCAGCATCCGGTCCAGGCGCCCGGCGAGCGCGCGCGGGTCGGGGTCCTCGACGCAGTACGCGCGCAGCGCGTGCCGGATCTCGACCATCACGGTGGCCGCGTCGAGCGAGTGCCCGACGACGTCGCCGATGCCGGTCAGGACACCGAGGGGGGTGGGCAGCGCCGCGTAGAAGTCCCCGCCGATCTCCGCCTGGCGCGACGCCGGTTCGTAGCGGACGACGACGTCCGTGCCGGGCAGCTCCGGCAACTGCGCGGGCAGGAAGCTGCGTTGCAGGGTCAGCGCGACATGGCGCTCCTCCTCGTACATCAGCAGGGGTTCCGCTGCCAGCGCGGTGGCGTGGGCGAGCCGCTCGACGAGATGTCCCGTCTCGCCGGAGGGCCCTTCCTGGTACGCGGGCGTCGCGAGGCACACCAGCGTGCGCCCTTCGCGCAGCCGGGACAGGACGAGGCCCGCGTCCTCCGGCTTCCCGTCGCGCCCCAGCCCCGCCGCCCCGGCCGGGCGGAAGAACCCCGGCGGCCACAGCGGGGCCGGCACGACCGTGTGCCGCACGCCCGTGCGCCCCGACATGACGCGCCGCATCAGCCGGGCCACCGCCTCGTGCGCCTCGCCGTCCGGCAGCGAGGCGGCGGCTCTGCGCCGGGAGAGCCCCAGCTGGATCTCGCCGTCCTCGCCAAGGACGAACACCGTCGCGGGGCCGTCGGTCAGCCGCGCCGTGCCCACGGCCGCCGCGTCGGCCAGCTCGCCCAGGCAGCGCGCCGACTGCACCTCCAGGATCGTCCCGGCGAGCAGTGCGAGCCGCCCCACCCGGAGTTGGGCGTCACTGCGGCAGCGGGCGCCGCGCGCGGCGGCCCGTACGACCGCCTGGATCTCCTCGGGTTCGGCGGGCACCGTCAGATAGGACTCACCGCCCGCGTCGAGCCCCCGGCAGCGGTCGGCGGGCGGCCGTGCCGCCGCCGAGAAGTGGACGACGGGCAGGGCGGCGATGGGCGGCAACTGCTTCATGCGGCGGCAGAGTTCGTAGCCGCTCATGTCGGGCAGGCCCACGTCGACGAGCGCCACGTCCGGCAGGTCCCCCGCCCGCATCCGCACGTCGAGTTCGATCAGGGCCTCGCTCGCGCTCGCGGCGAGCAGGACGCGGTGGCCGTCCCTGCGCAGCACAGCGCTCAGCGCGTACCTGCTGGCGGGCACGTCGTCGACCACCAGAACCGTGCTGACCCTATTCACTGCCTTGCCCTTGACGCTCACGCGGGACAGCCCCTCAGGCGGCGGGACGGAGCAGGCCGACTCGTGCCTGCCCCCTTAAGCTAGCGCTCCGCCGCGTCCCTCGGGGGAAGACGGCCCCGGTGCGACCCGGATCGGTGGTGGTCACCGAACTGGACGCGTGCGCGGACTGTTTGACAGTAGAATCTCCGGCTTCGGCCTGTACGCGGTGCGAACCGCACGCGACGCCCCGCGCCTGCGTGACCTGCTGCTTCCGGACCCCCAGGAGTGGCGTTGAGGACGTTGAGGACGACGACGACGAGATCGCCGGGACGCACGGCGAGACGTCCGCACGCCCCCTCGGCGTCTCCGCGCGCCCCGGCGGCGGGCGGGACCGCGTCCGCCACCCCTCGCCCGCCCTGCGGAGGCCGGGGGCGGGCCGGGTCGCACGAATCCTCAGCAGATCGGTGTACCCGGCAGAGTCCCCTCTACGGGGCGGGCCGTCAGCCGCTCGGGCACAACACCACAGGTGAGGAGCACATCCTCGTGACCTTCGGCTTCCGTGGAACGTTCACCGGAGTGCCGCACACCCCCGTACTCCTGAAGGACTTCATGACCCAGCACGTCACCGCCGCCCTGACCGCCGACGACTCGTCCGACGATTCCGCGCGCCGCGAGTGGTGGCGCGACGCGGTCATCTACCAGGTCTATCCGCGCAGCTTCGCCGACGGCAACGGCGACGGCATGGGCGACCTGCCGGGCGCCACCGCCCGCCTCCCGCACCTCAAACAGCTCGGCGTGGACGCCGTCTGGCTCTCCCCCTTCTACGCCTCCCCGCAGGCCGACGCCGGGTACGACGTGGCCGACTACCGCGCGGTGGACCCCATGTTCGGCACGCTGCCGGACGCCGACGACCTCGTACGCGAAGCGCACGCGCTCGGGCTGCGCGTGATCGTCGACGTGGTGCCCAACCACTGCTCGGACCAGCACAAGTGGTTCAAGCGGGCGCTGCGCGAGGGCCCGGGGTCGCCGCTGCGCGGACGCTTCCACTTCCGGCCCGGGAAGGGCGAGGACGGCCGGCAGCCGCCCAACGACTGGGAGTCCGTCTTCGGCGGCCCGGCCTGGACGCGGGTCGAGGACGGCGAGTGGTACCTCCACCTCTTCGCGCCCGAGCAGCCCGACTTCAACTGGGACCACCCGGCGGTGCACGACGAGTTCCGCTCCATCCTGCGCTTCTGGCTCGACCTCGGCGTCGACGGCTTCCGCATCGACGTGGCCCACGGCCTGGTCAAGGCCGAGGGACTGCCCGACATCGGCCACGAGGAACAGGTGAAGCTGCTCGGCAAGCAGGCCGTCCCCTACTTCGACCAGGACGGCGTGCACGAGATCTACCGCAGCTGGCGGCGGATTCTCGACGAGTACGCGGGCGAGCGGATCGCGGTGGCCGAGGCGTGGACGCCGACGGTGGAGCGCAGCGCGCGGTACCTGCGCCGGGACGAGCTGCACCAGGCCTTCAACTTCGAGTATCTGACGACCGGTTGGGACGCGGACGAGCTGCGTGCCGTCATCGACCGCTCCCTCGCCGCGATGAACGCCGTGGAGGCGCCCGCCACCTGGGTGCTCTCCAACCACGACGTCGTACGCCACTCCACCCGCTTCGCCGAGGGCGACGCGGCGCGCGGCCTGCGCCGGGCGAAGGCGGCCACGCTCCTGATGCTGGCGCTGCCCGGCTCGGCGTACATCTACCAGGGCGAGGAGCTGGGCCTGCCCGAGGTGACCGAGCTGCCGGACGAGGTGCGCCAGGACCCGGCGTTCTTCCGCAGCACGGGGCAGGACGGGACGCGGGACGGATGCCGGGTGCCGATGCCGTGGTCCGGGGAGCACCCGCCGTTCGGCTTCGGCCCGGTCGAGGGCGGCCCGAGCTGGCTGCCGCAGCCCGCCGGCTGGAAGGACCTCACGGTCGAGGCGCAGGAGGGCGACCCCACCTCCACCCTGGAGTTCTACCGCGGCGCGCTCGCCGTGCGCCGCGAGCACCCGGCCCTCGGCGCGGGCCGCGACGTGGAGTGGCTCGACGCTCCGGAGGGCGTGCTGTCCTTCCGCCGCACGGCGCCCGGGGGTTCGGTGATCTGCACGGTGAACGTCACCGCCGATCCGGTCACGATCCCCACCTGCGGCACCGTGCTCCTGTCGAGCGCCGGAATGACGCCCGGCGCCGAGGAGACGATCCTGCCGTCGGATTCAACGGTCTGGTGGGCAGCCTGAGATGCGACCGGTACAGTCCAATCCTGTGACCGCGCGACTGGCCGACATCGCAGCGCAGGCGGGGGTCAGCGAGGCGACGGTCAGCCGGGTGCTCAACGGCAAGCCCGGCGTCGCCGGTGCCACCCGCCAGTCCGTGCTTGCCGCACTCGACGTGCTCGGGTACGAGCGCCCGGTGCGGCTGCGTCGGCGCAGCGCGGGCCTCATCGGGCTGATCACGCCGGAGCTGGAGAACCCGATATTCCCCGCGCTCGCCCAGGTCATCGGGCAGGCCCTGACCCGGCAGGGGTACACGCCGGTCCTCGCGACGCAGACGCCGGGCGGTTCCACGGAGGACGAACTGACGGAGATGCTCGTGGACCGCGGCGTCTGCGGCATCATCTTCGTCTCGGGCCTGCACGCGGACACCTCCGCCGACATGCAGCGCTACGACCAGCTGCGCGCGCAGGGCGTGCCGTTCGTCCTGGTCGACGGCTTCTCCCCCAAGGTGCAGGCGCCCTTCATCTCGCCGGACGACCGGGCGGCGATGCGCCTGGCGGTCACCCACCTCGTCTCCCTGGGGCATACACGGATCGGACTCGCCCTGGGCCCCAAGCGGTTCGTGCCCGTCCAGCGGAAGATCGAGGGGTTCGTACGCACGGTGCAGGACCAGCTGGACCTGAGTCCGCAGGAGATCGAGTCGGATCTGGTCCAGCATTCGCTGTACACGCTGGAGGGCGGGCAGGCCGCGGCGTCCGCCCTGCTCGACCGCGGCTGCACGGCCGTGGTGTGCGCGAGCGACATGATGGCCCTGGGGGCGATACGGACGGCGCGGGAGCGCGGCTTCGAGGTCCCGGACGACATCTCGGTGGTCGGATTCGACGACTCCCCGCTGATCGCGTTCACCGATCCGCCCCTGACCACGGTGCGCAAGCCCGTTCCCGCGATGGGGCAGGCGGCGGTGCGTACACTCCTCGAGGAGATCGGCGGCACGCCCGCCCCGCACAGCGAATTCGTCTTCATGCCGGAGCTGGTCGTTCGGGGTTCAACCGCTTCCGCCCCTGGGGGACGCGGTCGTCCGTAGGGCGTAGAGAATGCGGCCCGAACCAGACCTTGGGATGATCGGGCAGAGGGTCGGTATCTGGCAGACTCTGTGCCTATGGGTGAGATGACTGTGACGACACTGGAAGGCCAGCAGCGGCCCACCACATCACCCATCGCGGGCGAGCAAGAAGACCGCAATGGGCGGACATTCCTGCGTCGTCTTCGCGCGCCACGACGGCCCCGGCTCTGGTTCGAGATCCTGCTGATCGCGGTGAGTTACTGGACGTACTCCCTGGTCCGCAACGCCGTGCCGGAACAGAAGTCGCAGGCCCTGAGCAACGCCGACTGGATCTGGCGGGTGGAGCAGCACCTCGGGATCGCCGTGGAGCAGAGCGTCAACCACGCGGTGGACTCGGTGACATGGCTCATCGTCGGCATGAACTACTACTACGCGACGCTGCACTTCGTGGTGACGCTCGGTGTCCTGGTCTGGCTGTTCCGCAGCCATCCGGGACGTTATGCGGCGACCCGCATGGTTCTCTTCGCGACCACAGCCGTCGCCCTGCTCGGCTACTACCTGTATCCGCTGGCTCCCCCGCGCCTGATGAACGGCCACGACTTCATCGACACGGTGCTCGTCCACCAGACCTGGGGCTCCATGGCCTCCGGCGACCTCAAGCACATGTCGAACCAGTACGCGGCGATGCCGTCGATGCACATCGGCTGGTCCCTGTGGTGCGGCCTGACGATCTTCGCCCTGGCGTCGGCGCCGTGGGCGAAGATCCTCGGCCTGCTCTACCCGACGGCGACCCTGATCGTGATCGTGGCGACCGCCAACCACTTCTGGCTGGACGCGGTGGGCGGCATGATCTGCCTGGCGTTCGGCTTCGCGGTGGCGTGGGCCTGGTACGGGGTGATGCCGCACCGACTGCCGCGCGAGGTGGCGTTGCGTGACGGGCGGGAGCGGGCGTCGCTGCTGCCGGCCAAGGTCAGGGCCAGGTTCAGGGCCTGAGCCGAGCCCTGCCCCGCCCCTGTCACTGATGACGGTGGGTGATGTGCCCCCCGGACACGGTCAGCCGGATCGGTGCCTGCGCGACCTCGTCGGCGGGCGCCTCCACGGGGTCGATCCCGAAGGCCGTGAGGTCCGCGCGGAAACCGGGGGCGATCCGCCCCGCCACCGCCCCCTCCCCGGCCGCGGTAGCGGCGTGCGAGGTGCACCCCTCCAGAGCCATCAGCCCCGTGAGACCGGCCCCCGCCGATGCCGCTCCACGGGGCGTCCGCGCGGTGGCGAGGACCTGCCGCGCGTCATAGTGCGCGATGGGCCAGTCCGAGCCCAGCGCCACGACCGCTCCGGCGTCCCGCAGGTCCCGGGTACGCCAGGCCCTCGCGGCCCGCTCGTCTCCCAGCCGCTTGGACCACTCGTCGGTGTGGTCGGCGCGCGTGTACGCGGTGTGCGGGGGCTGCATGGAGGCGATGACGCCGAGCTCCGCGAAGCGCGGGACGGTGTCGTCCGGGACGGTCTCGATGTGCTCGATCCGGTGCGCGAGGCGCCCGCCGGGGCCCAGCGACGCGACGGTGTCGAGCACGTGCCGCACCGCGGCGTCCCCGATGGCGTGGGTCGCCGTCCGCACTCCGGCCGCGTGCAGGTGCCGTACGGCGTCCGCGTACGCCTCCGGGTCCGGCCAGAAGGCGTCGGTCCCCTGCCCGTGGCAGTCCGCGTGCTCCAGCCAGGCGGTGCCGCCCTCGACGGTGCCGTCCATGAAGAACTTGGCCCCGCCGATCCGCCAGTGCCGCCCGCGCTCGGCCTGCAGGGCGACGATCTCGTCCAGGCCGTCCTTGTCGACGCCCGGCATGCACCAGGGGGCGAGCAGCAGCCGCAGGGGGAGCTCCGTCCGCGCCTCGGCCGAGGCGAGCAGTCCGGGTACGTCGTCGCCGCCGAGGTCCATGACATGGGCGCCGGTCAGTCCGGTGGCCGCCATCGCGGAGAGCAGTTCGACCAGGCGGGTGCGGCGCTCGGCGTGGGAGGGGCGGGGCAGTACGTCGTTCAGGAGGTCCATCGCGGCGTGCTCGACGAGGTGGCCCGTGGGGCGCCCCGCGTCGTCGCAGACGACGGTGGCGCGCTGGGTGAAGGTGCGGGGGCCGGTGATGCCGGCGGCGCTCAGGGCGGCGCCGCTGGCCAGGGCGGAGTGGCCGTCGTAGAGGCGGATGAAGGCGGGTGCGCCGTCGAGGGCGTCCTCGACGAGGTCGCGGTGGACCGGCCGCCCGCCGAAGGCGTTGTGGTCCAGCCCCCAGGCGACGACCCATCCGTCGACACGGGCTGCCGTACGCAGGGCCCCGCGGAGCCCGTCCAGGTCGGCCACGGCCGAGAGATCGAGCCCCGTGGCCATCTCCAGCCCCCAGACGGGGTGACTGTGGGAGTCGACGAGACCGGGCGTGAGAGTGGCCCCGCCGAGGTGGACGGTCTCGGTCCGGGGGCCGCGCAAGGCGCGTACGTCCGCTTCGTCTCCGACCGCTGCGATGTGTCCGTCGCGGACGGCGAGGGCGGTGGCGCGGGGGTTGGTGGGGTCGAGGGTGCGGATGTTGGCGCCGGTGAGGATGAGGTCGGCGGGGGGCAAGGGGGACTCCGTTCAGGGGTGGGTCGTTGGTTGGTTGCGGTCAATGCGGCCCGGCGGGGCTCTCCCCAATCCCGCCCCTTACCGAAACTGGGGCTCCGCCCCCAGACCCCGCTCCTCAAACGCCGGAGGGGCTGAAAGACATGTCCGGACCGGCGGGAAATCTCAGCCCGTCGTGGGGGTCCCCCCTGCTCTTCAAGAGCTTGGGGGAGTTTGAGGACGAACTCGGCGAAGCCGGTGATGACGGCACGCAAGGCCCCCGCGCCAGAGCGGGTTTTCGGGAAGGGGTGGGGTTGGGGACAAATCAGTTCGGCTCAGATCGGCTCAGTTCGGCTCGCTGGCGAAGCCCTCGTACACCTCCGGACGGCGGCGGCGCAGCCGCATCGCCAGGGCCAGGCCCAGGACGAACACCGCCGGGGCCACCCCCACCAGGATGGTGTTGACGAACGGACTCGCCCCGGTGAAGACGTCGATGTGCGTGGCGACCAGGACCAGCGCCACGCTCAGCAGCACCGTAGCCACCACCGGCGCGACCACCGTCCGCAGCGCACCCTCCGCATGGGATATGCGCCGGAAGTAGAAAGGCACCGCGATCGCCGCGATCAACTGGAGCGCCAACAGACCGATCATCCCGGGGGTGTTGACCCACAGCAGCAGCTGAGCGTAAGGATCAGCGCCCGCCGCGGCGAAGGCGACGACGACCACCGCCCCGAGCACCGTCTGCGCCGCCCCCGCCAGATACGGCGACCGATGCCGCCCGTGCACCCGCCCGAGCGCCTTGGGCAGCACACCCTCCTCCGCGAGCCCGAGCGTGTACCGGTTGATCGCGTTGTGGAAGGCGAGCAGTGACGCCAGCACGCTCGTGACGATCAGCACGTGCATCAGGTCCGCGGCCCAGCCGCCCACATAGGTGGTGATGGCCGAGAAGAAGAGGCCCGCCGGGTCCGATCCCGCCGCCTTGACCACGGCCTCGTCGCCGAAGGCCTGGATCACCGTCCAGACGACGAAGGCGTAGAAGAGCCCGAGGAACGCCACCGCGATGTACGTCGCGCGCGGCACCGTACGGTCCGGATCGCGCGCCTCGCGGCGGTAGATGACGGTCGACTCGAATCCGGTGAACGCCGCGAAGGCGAAGGCGAGTACGGCGGCCGTGCCGGGGACGAAGACGTTGTCCGGGGAGAAGCCGTCCAGGCTCAGGCCCTCCGCGCCGCCTCCCTCGACGAGGACGCCGCCCGCGAGCAGCACCAGGATGCCGGTCTCGGCGACGAGCAGTACGCCGAGCAGCTTCGCGCCGAAGTCGATCGAGCGGTACCCGGCGTACCAGACCAGGAGCAGCCCGGCGAGGGACACCGGGAGCCAGGGAACGTCCGCGCCGAACAGGGCGTGGGCGGTGTCCTGCGTGGCGGTGCCCAGGAGTCCGTAGACGCCGATCTCCATGCCGTTGTAGCCGAGCATGGCGAGCAGGGCGGCGGCGATGCCCGCGGGGCGGCCGAGGCCGCGCGTGATGTACGCGTAGAAGGCGCCGCCGCTGCGGACGTGGCGGCTCATCGCGGTGAATCCGACGGCGAAGACGGCGAGCGTGATCCCGGCGAGCAGATAGCCGACGGGTGCGCCGATGCCGCCCAGGGAGATGGCGATGGGGGCGACGCCCGCCATGACGGTGAGCGGGGCGGCGGCCGAGACGACGAAGAAGGCGATGTCGGCGGTGCCGAGCGAGCCGCTGCGGAGCGTGGGCTCGACGGTGTCGCGGGTGTCGCGCACGGATGGCGGCGGCTCTGGGGAGGTGACGGACATGCGCAGGGAAGCCCTTCTGCGGCGGGCGGGGGCAGGGAGCCCCGGGGTCGAGGCGGCGGGGATGGGGCCACCCGACCCCGAAACCTAAAGGCTTTCGGTTTCGGCAATGTAGCCTCTCGTCAGGCTTTCGGGAAGGCCTCGCCGCGGAGTCCGCCTTGGACCTCGCCGCGGACTCCGCCACGGAGGGCAGCAGGCGGGCAGCCGAAGAGAATCGGGGATCAGGAACCATGGGACGGCCGCGCACCCCCCTGCTCGACAGGGACCGCATCACGACGACCGCGCTCGCCCTCGTCGACGAGAAGGGCGACTTCAGCGTCCCGCAGATCGCCAAGCGCCTCGGCGCGCAGACCGGCTCCGTCTACCACCACGTGGACGGCCGCGACGGCATCGTCGAGCTGCTGCGGGAGCGGGTGAGCGACGCGATCGACACCGCCACCCTGGACCCGCGCCTCCCCTGGGACGACGCCCTGTCCGCCTGGGCCCGCTCCTACCGCGCCGCCTTCGCGGCCCACCCCAAGGTCATCCCGCTCCTGATGACCTCACCGGTGCGCGCACCACGCGTACTGGAGCAATACGAACGCGCGGTGACGCTGCTGATCGACGCCGGGTTCGCCCTCGCGGACGTCATGCCGGTGATCATCGCCCTGGAGAACCTGGTGCTCGGCTCGGCGCTCGACCTGGCGGCGCCGGAGGCCATGTGGGAGCTGCCGGACGAGACGGCGACGCCCGCGCTCGCACGGGCCCTGGACGCGGTGCCGCGGGGCCGCGCCGACCGCGCCTTCGAGCTGGCGCTCACGGGGTTCCTGGCGCACGCGCGGACCTTGCTGTAGCAGGACCGTGCTGGAGAAGCCCCTGGAGAGACGGGCCCCACGCTTCGTGGAAGCCCCTGGCCTACGCGGCACCTACGCCCCGTAGAACCTCTCCTCCATCACGGCCCGCGCCCTGCGCGTGATCCGCCGGTAGTCGTCCAGCATGTCCCCTACGTGCCCGGGGTCGTACCCCAAGTACCGCCCGACCGCCGCGAGTTCGCGTCCGTCCGAGGGGAACGTGTCCCCGGCCCGGCCGCGCACCAGCATCACCGCGTTGCGCACCCGCGTGGCGAGGACCCATGCCTCGTCCAGGATCGCCGCGTCCTCGGTCGGGATCAGTTCGGCCGCGCAGGCCGCCGCGAGGGCCACCCGGGTGCGGGTGGTGCGCAGGCCCGGTTCGACCCAGCCGTGGGTCAACTGCATGAGCTGGACGGTCCATTCGACGTCCGAGAGGCCGCCGCGGCCCAGCTTCGTGTGGAGGGTGGGGTCCGATCCGCGCGGCATGCGCTCGGCCTCCATGCGGGCCTTCAGGCGGCGGATCTCGCGGACCGCGTCCTCGCCCAGGCCCTCCGCCGGATAGCGCAGCGGGTCCACGAGGTCGATGAAGGCGCGGCCCAACTCCGCGTCACCGGCGACCGGTTCGGCCCGGATCAGGGCCTGGGACTCCCAGACCAGGGACCAGCGGCGGTAGTAGGCCTCGTACGAGGCGAGGGTGCGCACCAGCGGTCCGCTCCTGCCCTCCGGGCGCAGATCCGCGTCGATCAGCAACGGCGGGTCAGCGCTGGGGAGTTGCAGAAGCCTGCGCATCTCGGAGACCACCTGGGAGGCCGCCTTCGCCGCCTCCTGGTCGCTCACGCCCTCGCGCGGCTCGTGGACGAAGAGGACGTCCGCGTCCGAGCCGTAGGCCAGTTCGTGGCCGCCGAAGCGGCCCATGCCGATCACCGTGAACCGCACCGGCAGCGTGTCGCCCCAGCCTTCGCGGACCACCGCGCGCAGCGTCCCGGCGATCGTTGCCGCCGTGAGGTCGGAGACCGCGTCGCCCACCCGGTCCACCAGCTCGCCGGGGTCCGCCGCGGCGGGGCTCTCCTCCGTGCCGTACGAGCCGATGATGTCGGCCGCCGTCGTGCGGAACAGCTCGCGGCGGCGGACGCCGCGCGCCGCCGTCACCGCCTGTTCGGCGCCGTCCGCGCGGCCCACCGCGGCCAGGACCTCCTGCTCCAGGTGGGCGTGGTCGCGCGGTTCGAGGCCGCGCTGGTCGCCGAGCAGGGCCACCGCTTCGGGGGCGCGCAGGAGCAGGTCGGGAGCGAGGCGTCCGGCGGACAGGACGCGGGCCAGGTTCTCGGCGGCCGCGCCTTCGTCGCGCAGGAGCCGCAGATACCAGGGGGTCTTGCCGAGCGCGTCGGACACCTTGCGGAAGTTCAGGAGACCCGCGTCGGGGTCCGCCGAGTCCGCGAACCAGCCGAGCAGCACGGGCAGCAGGGTGCGCTGGATCGCCGCCTTGCGGGTGACGCCCGAGGCGAGGGCCTCCAGATGGCGCAGGGCGGCCGCGGGGTCGTGGTAGCCGAGGGCGACCAGGCGGGCGCGGGCCGCCTCCGTGCTCAACCGGGTCTCGACGGGGGCGAGTTGGGCCACGGCGTCCAGGAGCGGGCGGTAGAAGAGCTTCTCGTGCAGACGGCGCACGACCGAGGTGTGCCGCTTCCACGCGCGGTTCAGCTCGGTGATCGGCTCCGTGCGCATGCCCAGGGAGCGGCCGATGCGCCGCAGGTCGGCGTCGTCCTCGGGGATCAGGTGGGTGCGCCGCATCTTGAACAGCTGGATGCGGTGCTCCAGGGAGCGCAGGAAGCGGTAGGCGTCGTCGAGCTGGACCGCGTCCACGCGCCCCACGTAGCCGCCGGCCGCGAGTGCCTCCAGGGCCACCAGGGTCGAGCCGCTGCGGATCGAGGTGTCGCCGCGGCCGTGCACCAACTGCAGGAGTTGTACGGCGAATTCGACGTCCCGCAGGCCTCCGGGGCCCAGCTTCACCTCGCGGTCGACCTCGCCCGCCGGGATGTTCGCCACGACCCGGCGGCGCATCTTCTGCACGTCGGGCACGAAGTTGTCGCGCTCGGCCGCGTGCCAGACGAGGGGTGCGAGGGTGCTGACGTACTCCTCGCCGAGCGCCAGGTCACCGGCCACCGGGCGGGCCTTGAGCAGCGCCTGGAACTCCCAGGTCTTGGCCCAGCGCTGGTAGTAGGCGAGGTGGCTGCTGAGGGTGCGCACCAGGGGCCCGTTGCGGCCCTCCGGGCGGAGGTTGGCGTCGACCGGCCAGATGGTGCCCTCGACCGTGGTCTCCGAGCAGATCCGCATCATGTGCGAGGCGAGCCGGGTGGCGGCCTGGATGGCCTTGCCCTCGTCGGCCGCGTCCGTGCCGCCTGTGCCTTCTGCGGGTTCGCCGACGAAGATGACGTCGACGTCCGACACGTAATTCAGCTCGTGACCACCGCACTTGCCCATCGCGATGACCGCGAGCCTGCACCGCGCGGCGTCCGCGGGCGCCGCCGCCTGGGCCATGGCGAGCGCGGCGCGCAGGGTCGCCGTCGCCAGGTCGGCGAGCTCGGCGGCGGCCTCGGCGACGTCCGTCGTGCCGCAGACGTCACGGGCCGCTATGGCCAGCAGGCAGCGGCGGTAGGAGACGCGCAGCGAGACCGGGTCGGTGGCGTCGGAGAGCCCGTGCTCGAACTCCTCGACGCCGGGGTGCAGGTCGGCGAGCTCGTACGTGACCAGGGCACGCCAGTCGCGGGGGTGCCTGGCCAGGTGGTCGGCCAGGGCCTCGGAGGCGCCGAGCACGCCGAGCAGCCGGTCGCGCAGCGGCTTGGCGCTGACCAGGGTGTCGAGCAGCTCCCGGCAGCTGGTCTCGTCGGGCTGCCCCTCGACCAGGCGTACGAGGCCGAGGAGCGCCAGGTCCGGGTCGGCGACGGCGCCCAGGGCGTCGAGCAGCACCGGATCGCTGCGCACCGCGGACAGCTCGGGCGCGTCGAGGAGCCGTTCGGCGGTGGACGGATCGGTGAAGCCATGCCGCAGCAGTCGCGTGAACGTGCTGCTTCTGCGCCCTTGCGGCACCGTCATCCCCGCGCCTCCGTTCGATCATTCCTGGCCCGAGCCTACGGCCTGACCGATGAGTTCTGCCCGCGTGCGCGGTCCATCCTTGGACGGGAACATTGGTGTCGGCGTCAGGAGGCGGACCATGCCGAGCAGGGAACCGCGTACGGAACTGGATGCCCGGTACAGCAGTACGGGAGCGACGGCGACCCCGTGGGCGGACGCCGTGCGGCAGCTGAAGTCGGCCGAGCTCTTCTGGATCTCGTCCGTGCGTCCCGACGGGCGCCCGCACGTCACGCCGCTGCCCGCGGTCTGGCTGGACGGCGCGCTGCACTTCTGCACGGGCCCCCAGGAGCGCAAGGCACGGAACGTGGCGGCGAACCCCGAGGTCGTGCTGACCACGGGCGTCAACCACTGGGACAAGGGCCACGACCTGGTCGTCGAGGGCGCCGCGGTCCGGATCACCGACGAGGCCAGGCTGCGGCGCCTGGCGGCGGCGTGGGAGGAGAAGTACGGCAGCTTCTGGCACTACGAGGTGCGGGACGGCTGCTTCCACCACGGGGCGGGCCACGCGTACGTTTTCGAGGTGGCCCCTCGCACCGCCTTCGGCTTCGGCAAGGGCGAGCCGTTCAGCCAGACGCGCTGGCGCTTCGCGTGACGCGCCCTCGCTCGACGGAACTCGGCGTACAACTCGACGGACGACTCGACGGGCAAGGAGACACACCTGATGGACTGGACTCTTGAAGTGGTGACGGTCCCTGTCGCCGACATGGACCGCGCGAAGGACTTCTACGAGAACCGGCTCGGCTTCAAGGCGGACCTGGACACCCCGATCGCGCCGGGCGTGCGCGTCATGCAGTTCACCCCGCCCGGCTCGCGCTGTTCGTTCGCCATGATGTCCGGGATGCCGCCCGCTCCCGGCACCTCGGAGATGGCGCCGGGTTCGCTGCACGGGCTACAGCTGTGCGTGACCGACATCGTGGCCGCGCGGGCCGAACTCGCGGAGCGCGGCGTGGACGTCTCGCCCGTGCTGCACCTGGGTCCCGACGGCTGGGCCGAGGGGACGGGCGGCACCTGGAACGGCTTCTGTTTCTTCACCGACCCGGACGGCAACGGCTGGACGGTGCAGGAGGCTCCGAGTCCGCTTTCGGAGCGCTGAGACGGGGTGTGGCGGAGCGCTGACAGGGGCCCCTCGCCCTGGTGTACTTCGGCCCATGGACTACACACTCGAGGTGATCCCGCTCCCCGTCAGTGACGTCGACCGGGCCAAGGAGTTCTACCGCGACAAGCTCGGCTTCCACGTCGACATCGACCAGGAGGTCATGCCGGGCATGCGCATCGTCCAGCTGACCCCGCCGGGTTCCGGCTGTTCCATCGCCCTCGCCGACACCCTCTGGGACACGATGGACGGCCCGACCCCGGCCCCCGGCTCCTACCAGGGCCTCCAGCTGTGCGTGGCCGACGCGAAGGCGGCGCACGCGGAGCTGACCGCGCGCGGCCTGGAGATCTCGGAGCCGGTGGCGCACGCGCCGCAGGACGGCGGCACGTTCATGTACTTCAAGGACCCGGACGGCAACGGCTGGGCGATCCAGGAGTACGCGGTTCGGGCGAAGACGCCTCTGCGGGACGCGATCGTCAGCGCCCCGTAAGGGGCGCGGGGAACGGCGCGAGCAACCACGAAAAAGCCGCAGGCGCATCTGCCGAGCAACCTGGCAGATGCGCCTGCGGCCCTTCTTTGGGCTGAGCGCGCAGTTCCCCGCGCCCCTTACGGGGCGCTACAGCACCGGCAGGTTCTTCCTCAGCTCGAAGGCCGTGACCTCGCTGCGGTACTCCTCCCACTCCTGCTTCTTGTTCCGGAGGAAGAAGTCGTAGACATGCTCGCCGAGCGTCTCGGCGACCAGTTCGCTGCGTTCCATCAGCGCGATCGCCTCGCCCAGGTTCTGCGGCAGCGGCTCGATCCCCATCGCGCGGCGCTCGGCGTCGCTCAGGGCCCATACGTCGTCGTCGGCGCCCGGCGGCAGCTCGTAGCCCTCCTCGATGCCCTTGAGGCCCGCGGCAAGGAGCACCGCGTACGTCAGGTAGGGGTTCGCGCCCGAGTCGATCGAGCGGACCTCGACCCGCGCCGAGCCCGTCTTGCCGGGCTTGTACATCGGGACGCGGATCAGCGCGGAGCGGTTGTTGTGGCCCCAGCAGATGTACGAGGGTGCCTCGCCCCCCGCGCCCGCCGTGCGCTCCGAGCCGCCCCAGATGCGCTTGTAGGAGTTCACCCACTGGTTGGTGACCGCGGAGATCTCGGCGGCGTGCTTCAGGAGGCCGGCGATGAAGGAGCGGCCCACCTTGGAGAGCTGGTACTCGGAGCCGGACTCGTAGAAGGCGTTGCGGTCGCCCTCGAAGAGGGAGAGGTGCGTGTGCATGCCCGAGCCGGGGTGCTCGGAGAACGGCTTCGGCATGAAGGTCGCGTTCACGCCCTGCTCCAGCGCCACCTGCTTCATCACCAGACGGAACGTCATGATGTTGTCCGCCGTGGAGAGCGCGTCCGCGTAACGGAGGTCGATCTCCTGCTGGCCCGGCGCACCCTCGTGGTGGCTGAACTCGACCGAGATGCCCATGGATTCGAGCATCGTGATCGCCTGGCGGCGGAAGTCCATCCCGACGTTCTGCGGGGTGTGGTCGAAGTAGCCGGAGTTGTCGGCGGGGGTGGGCCGCGAGCCGTCCAGCGGCTTGTCCTTCAGGAGGAAGAACTCGATCTCGGGGTGGGTGTAGAAGGTGAACCCGAGGTCGGAGGTCTTCGCCAGGGCCCGCTTCAGCACGTAGCGCGGGTCCGCGAAGGACGGGGAGCCGTCCGGCATGAGGATGTCGCAGAACATGCGGGCGGTGCCGGGGGCCTCCGCGCGCCAGGGCAGGACCTGGAAGGTCGAGGGGTCCGGCTTGGCGATCATGTCCGACTCGTACACCCGGGCGAATCCCTCGATCGCCGAGCCGTCGAAGCCGATGCCTTCGTCGAAGGCCTGCTCCAGCTCGGCGGGGGCCACCGCGACCGATTTCAGGAAGCCGAGGACGTCCGTGAACCACAGGCGTACGAACCGGATGTCGCGCTCCTCCAGTGTCCGGAGCACGAATTCCTGCTGCTTGTCCATCTTCCGCTTCCACCCATCCTTGCTGGTCAGGCCACCTGCGTCCGCGCCGCGTCCGTACTGTGTCCACGTCTGGGGACACATCGGGGCACATGAGCATCCCACCACACGGTTTCGAGCACGTTGCGGGCCATGTGCCGCCCTGTGCCCATAGTGCCTGCTGATCGGCGCGGCCGTAACAGCGGGCGGCTCAGACTGCCCCTACAGACCGCCGGGCTCGCCCATTACGATCAGCGAACCGCTCCACCTGTTCCGTCACGTGCGTCCCGCCCTTTCCGTCGTTTCCGCCGAAGGACACATCATGGGTTCCGCCAAGAACACGAGCAACGCATCCCGCAAGGCCCGGATAGAGGAGATGCGCAGGGCCGAGCGCGCACGCGACCGCCGTGGCCGCGTCATCACGATCACCCTGAGCGCGGTGGTGGTCGCCGCGCTGGCCGTGGGCGGTGTCGTCCTCTTCCAGAAGGCCGACGACTCCGACAAGGTCGCCGCCGACGGGAAGTCCGCGCCGAAGTTCAAGGTGACCGCGGACGGCGAGAAGGTCTGGGACGCGAAGAAGCTGGGCCGCACGCACGTCACCAAGGACGTCAGCTACTCGATGACCCCGCCGGTGGGCGGTGACCACGACCAGGTGTGGATGAACTGCAACGGCGACGTCTACAAGGACGAGCTCCCGGAGCGCAACGCCGTGCACTCGCTGGAGCACGGCGCCGTCTGGGTGACGTACAACGACAAGGCGAAGGCCGCGGACCTGAAGAAGCTCGAGACGAAGGTCAAGCAGACGCCGTACTCGCTGATGAGCCCGGTCAAGGACCAGAAGGACCCGATCATGCTGTCGGCCTGGGGCCACCAGCGCACGGTGACCGGCGCGGACGACCCGAAGGTCGGCTCCTTCTTCTCGACGTACGTACAGGGCAAGCAGACCCCTGAGCCGGGCGCCGCCTGCACGGGGGGCAAGGGCCAGTGAGGCGGCGTACGTGCTGGGCGGTCGGGGCCGTCGCGGCGGTGGCCGTGGCCGCGGGCGGGATCACGGCCGCGGTCGCCTCGTCGGACGGCTCGTCCGGCACGTCCGCCCCCGCCACGGAGTCGGCCGACGCGGGCTTCGCCCGGGACATGGCGACGCACCACCAGCAGGCCGTGGAGATGTCGTACATCGTGCGCGACCGCACGAAGGACGAGGAGATCAGGCGCCTCGCGTACGACATCGCCCAGACGCAGGCGAACCAGCGGGGCATGCTGCTCGGCTGGCTGGACCTGTGGGAGCTGCCGAAGGTGCCTCAGGGCGCTCCGATGGAGTGGATGGGGATGGGCGACGTGCCGCCGGGCAAGGACGGCGCCCTGATGCCGGGGATGGCGACGAACACCGAGCTCACGAAGCTCGGGAAGCTGAACGGGCGGGCCGCCGAGGTGCGCTATCTCCAGCTGATGATCAAGCACCACAAGGGCGGGATCCACATGGCCGACGGGTGTGTGGACCGGTGCGAGGTGAACGTGGAACGCCGCCTCGCGCAGGGCATGGTGGACTCTCAGGAGTCGGAGATCGAGCTGATGACCGACCTGTTGAAGGCGCGGGGCGCGAAGCCGTGATCTGGCCCGATCGCCGGATGGGCCGGATGTCCGGCCCATCCGGCGCCTGAGGACGAACGCGGCGACGCCGGGAGGACGGCGGCCAAGGCTCCCGCCCGGCCACCCGGCCGCCCGCTCAGGCCATCCGCTCAGGCCATCCGCGGCAACTCCTCCCGCCGGAGCCGCCCCCGCAGCGGCGCCCCCGCCAGGAACCGCTCCACCTCCCCCACCGCGTACTCCCCGAGCCTGCGCACCTCGCTGCCCTGCGCCCCCGCGACATGCGGGGTGACCAGTACGTTCGGCAACTCCAGGAGGGGGTGGCCCGCCGGCAGCGGCTCAGGGTCCGTCACGTCCAGGAAGGCGTCCAGGCGGCCCGCCCCGCACTCCCGGGCCAGCGCGTCCGTGTCGACCAGTGAGCCGCGTGCCGTGTTGATGACGGTGCCCCCGTCCGGGATCAGCTTCAGCATCTGCTCGCTCACCAGGCCCAGCGTCTCCGGGAGTTGGGGCGCGTGGATGCTGACGATCGAGCTGCGCCCGCACAGCTCCGAGAGGTCGACCAGCTCCACGCCGAGCCCGGCCGCCTCCTCCCTCGTGACGTACGGATCGGTGAGCAGCACCCGCCAGCCCACGTCGGAGGCGCGCAGCGCCGCGATCACCCCCCGCCCGATGCGGGACGCCCCGATGACGCCGATGGTGCGGGCGTCCGCACCCGTCCGTTCGGTGAAGGGCGGCCATCCCGCGGTGTAGCCCGCCGCGGCCGACAGGGCGCCCTTCGCCGCGAAGGTGATCGCGGCGAGCGTGTAGGCCACGACGGGTCCCGCGTTCGCGTCGGCCGCCGACGAGACCACCACGCCCCGGTCCCACAGCGCGTCCGTCACCACGGGTTTCACCGATCCGGCGGCATGCACGAGGGCCCGCAGCCGAGGGGCGCAGGCGAGGACCTCCGCCGTGACCGGTGGGCAGTTCCAGCCGGTGACCAGGATCTCCGTGTCGGCGAGCACCGCCCGCGCCTCGTCCCCGGTGAGGGGACCGGCGAGCAGGGCGGGTGCCAACTCCACGCTGCGGGCCAGCCGTTCGCGGATGTCGGGGGCGAACACCCGGTCCGCCACGTCCGCGCTCATGGCGAGCGCGGTGATCGGTGGACCCTTCAACTCTGCCTGGTCTGCCACGCGTGACCATCCCTCGTAGTAACCGGTTACCCAACAGCGCCTGGAGGCTAGGCCGAAGTCGGGACAGCGGTCAAGAGATCGCGGGGTCAAGGGGGTTGACCGGGGTTAGTAACCGCTTTAGATTCCGGTCACCTTGTTCCGACAACGGAGGGGCTGCCGTGTCAGCGGTGACGAAGGAACGGACGGAAACCGAGGCGGTGAAGCCGCCCGGCAAGCGCAGTAACAGGCCAAATGGCAACAAACTCAAGCGTGATGAGCGATGGAAACGGTTTCGCTCCTCGCGAGTCCTGCTGCTGCTCATGGTGCCGGGGGTCGCGTACTTCCTGGTGTTCCACTACGGCGCGTTCATCGGGAACGCCGTCGCCTTCAAGGAGTACGTCCCCTTCGACGGCCTCTGGGCCAGCCCCTGGGTCGGCTTCGAGAACTTCGACCGGATGTTCGGCGACCCGGACTTCTGGCACGCGACCTGGAACACGCTCTTCCTCGCGGTGCTCCAGCTGGTCTTCTTCTTCCCGGTCCCGCTCGGTCTCGCCCTGCTCCTGCACAGCCTGACCTCGGACCTGACCCGGCGCTTCGTGCAGTCGGTGGTCTACCTGCCGCACTTCCTGTCGTGGGTCATCGTCGTCGCCCTGTTCCAGCAGGTGCTCGCCGACACCGGGCTTCTCAACTCCGTGCTCGGCCAGGCGGGTCTGCACTCCGTCGACATCATCGGCAACCCGGACGCCTACCCGGCGCTCGTCGTCGCGCAGGTCGTCTGGAAGGACGCGGGCTGGGGCACGATCATCTTCCTCGCCGCGCTGATGCAGGTGGACGAGCAGCAGTACGAGGCCGCCGCCATCGACGGGGCGGGCCCCTTCCGCCGCTTCTGGCACGTGACGCTGCCGTCCATCCGGCCGGTCGTCATCCTGCTGCTGATCATGCGGCTCGGCGACATCCTCTCCGTCGGTTTCGAACAGATGCTGCTGCAGCGGCAATCGGTCGGCCCCGAGGCCGGTGAGGTGCTCGACACCTTCGTCTTCTGGCAGGGCATCGTCGGCGGCGACACCGGATACGCCGCGGCGGCGGGTCTGTTCAAGGGCGTGGTCGGCGCGATTCTCGTCTTCGCGGCCAACAAGGTCGCCCATCGCCTCGGCGAGCAGGGGGTCTACAAGTGAGCACGAGCACGAAAACCGCCGCGATACGCGCCGGGCGTCCGGCGCGGCCACAGCGCCCCGTCCGCCCCGTCCGCCCCGTCCGCCCCTCCTGGATGGAGAAGCCGAAGCCGGTCACCCAGGTGGCCAAGGCCCTGGCGATCGTCACCATCCTGGTCATGGTCTTCGTGCCGTTCCTGGTCATCGTCTCGACGTCGTTCGCCTCCAACCGCGAGGTCATCGCCAACGGCGGCTGGGTCCTGTGGCCGACGCACCCGACCCTGCGCGCCTACGAGCAGGTCTTCGAGGGCGGCATCGTCACCAAGGCGCTCGGGGTCAGCGCCGGCATCACGATCATCGGCACCCTCGCCTCGCTCGCGTGCACCACGTTCCTGGCGTACGCGCTGAGCCGCCCCAAGGTGTACGGCGGGAAGCCGATCCTCCTGATCGTCCTGTTCACGTTCCTCTTCCCGCCCGGCATGATTCCCGCGTTCCTGCTGGTCAAGGGGATGGGCATGCTGGAGAGCTACAGCGCCCTGATCGTCCCCGTCCTCATCAACGTCTTCAACCTGGTCGTCCTGCGCGGCTTCTTCCAGGGCGTTCCCGAGGAGCTGTACGAGGCGGCGCGGCTCGACGGCGCGAACGACTGGCAGATCCTGTGGCGGGTCGTGCTCCCGCTCTCCAAGGCGGCCCTCGCGGTCGTCGGCCTCTTCTACGCGGTGAGCTACTGGAACGCCTGGTTCCATGCCTCGATCTATCTGGAGTCCGACCACTGGCCGCTCCAGCAGGTGCTGCGCACGTACGTCATGGGCGGCTCGCAGATCGCGGACACCGGCCTGAGCGACGCGTCGAACGTCTCGGCCCCGCAGACGATGCAGATGGCCGTCCTGGTGATCGCCACCGTGCCGATCCTGATCGTCTACCCCTTCCTCCAGAAGTACTTCACCAAGGGCGTGCTCACGGGCGCCATCAAGAGCTGAGCCCCCGCTCAAGCGCCGAGCCACCACTCATGAGCCGAGCCACCACTCATGAGCTGAACCACCACTTCCCAGCACGACTACTCGGTACGTCCGAAAGGTTGACACTGTGTCCGGTTCCTCGATGTCGCGCCGTACGCTGCTGCGCTCCATAGCCGTCGGCGGGGCCGCGGTCGCGGCCCCCTCCCTGCTCACCGCCTGCTCCACCGGCTCGGGCGGCGGCGGTTCGGTCAGCAACGCCAACAAGAAGGCGGCGCCCTGGCCGACGTACACGCCCGCCAAGGGCCCGAAGCCCGACCTCGCGCCCACCGCCGAGGGCGTCCAGCCCGGGTTCACCAAGTACCCGCAGCGGCTGGTCGCCGCGACGGCCGAGAAGCCGGGCACCGGCAAGCAGAAGATCAAGGTCATGACCATCACCTACGGCACCCCGCCGAAGCCGGTCGGATCGAACAAGTACTGGCAGGCGATGAACGAGGCCCTCGGTGTCGAGGTCGAGTTCTCCGTGGTCCCGGACGCGGACTTCCGCTCCAAGATGTCCACCCTGATGTCCGGCGACGACCTGCCCGACATGATCAACTTCGGTGGCGGGTACGTGCTTCCGCGCGAGTCGCAGTTCGTGAAGTCGCGCTGCGCGGACCTCTCGGAGCACCTCTCCGGCGACGCGGTGAACGACTACCCGAACCTCGCCAACATCCCTACGTACGCGTGGGAGGGCATGGGCCGCGTCTCCGGACGCATCTACGGGCTGCCGATCGAGCGCGCCAAGGTGCAGGGCGCGATGTTCATCAACCGCGAGGCCTTCGACAAGGCGGGCTACAAGCCGGGCATGGCGGCGGCCGACTTCCAGACGATGGCCAGGGAGGCCTCGCGGAACAAGAAGTACGCGCTCGGCGCCTCGTCGGTCGGCTTCTTCGGCTACCTCTACCACGCGATGTGGCACGGCGCGCCGAACCAGTGGCAGATCAAGAACGGCAAGGTCACCGACATGTACGGGACCGACGAGTTCAAGGCCGCCCTCGAGTACATGTCCAAGATGCGCAAGGCGGGCTCGTACAACTCCGATGCCACCTCGATCTCCCAGGTCGACCTCAAGACCCAGTTCTACAACGGCACGGTCCGCTCGATGACGGACGGCTGGGGCGCGGCGATCTCCAACGCGCAGGGCATCAAGGACGAGTTCACGCTGGACGCCGCCGTGCCGTACGTGGTGGACGGCGTGACGCCCGTCTACCAGCAGAACCGCGGCTGTTTCGGCTACACCGTCATCAAGAAGGCCTCCAAGGACCGCGTCAAGCTGATGCTGCGGGTCCTGGACTGGCTGGCGTCCCCGTTCGGCTCCAAGGAGTACGAGCTGATGCACTCGGGCGTCGAGGGCACACACTTCGAGTACGACAAGAACGGCGACCCGATCCCCACCTCGCTCGGCCTGGTGGAGAACAGGACGAACCTCCCCTTCGCCTACCTCATGGACGCGCCGCAGCCGCTCTACTTCCCCGGCTTCGCCGATCTCACCAAGCGGCTGCACACCTGGGAGAAGGCGGTGGTGCCGCAGCTGGTCCGCGACGACCACTGGGGCCTGATGTCGGACACGTACAACCGGCAGGGCGCTTCCATGCAGCAGGTCATCGAGGACGGTGTCACGGCGATCGTCTCGGGCCGCAAGAAGCTGTCCGACTGGGACGCGGTCCACAAGAAGTGGCAGGCGCAGGGCGGCGCCAAGGCGCAGGCGGAGTTCGCAAAGGAGTACGAGGCCGCGCACTGATCCGGGGCGGGCGCGGGATGATGGTCCGGGGCGGCTGCCGTGGGGGCAACGCCGCCCCGGACTCGGTCACTTGACCCGGCTACTGCAACTGGCACGTGACCCGGATACTGCTACTGGGCTTGACCCGGACACTGCTACTGGGCTTGACCCAGATACTGCTCCTGGGCCCGGATACTGCTACATGAGGAGACACAGTGGGTGAGCGGGTCACCATCCGCGATGTGGCGGCGCGGGCCGGCGTCTCGGTCGCGACCGTCTCGCGGGTCCTCGCGGGCAACTACCCGACGTCGACGGCGTCGCGCGCGAAGGTGCTGCGGGCCGTCAAGGACCTCGACTACGTCGCCAACGCGCACGCGCGCGCGTTGGCGGGCGCGGGCCGCAAGACGATCGCGGTGCTCATGTTCGAGCTGGTGAGCTCCTTCTACGCGCATGTCGCGCAGGGCGTGGAGATGGAGGCAGCCCAGCGGGGCAGGCTCACGCTGGTCGCTTCGACGAACAGCGATCCGGCCCGCGAGCTGGCCCTGGTGCAGATGATGCGCGAGCAGGCCGCCGAGGCGGTGATCCTGGTGGGCGGCGTCATCGAGGACGACGAGTACCGCGAGCGGATGGCGCGGTACGCCGAGGCGCTCGCGGCGGCGGGCTCCCGGCTGATCCTGTGCGGGCGTCCGGCGCCGGCGCCGGACGTTCCCGCGCTGGTCGTCGAGTACGACAACGAGGCGGGCGCGTACGCGATCACGAGCCACCTGCTCGGCGCGGGCCACCGCAAGATAGCCCTGATCGGCTACCAGCCCGGCCACACCACCGGCGAGGACCGTGTCGCCGGATACCTGCGCGCGCTGGCCGACCACGGGGTGCCGCGCGAGGAGGCGATCCTGCACGGCATCGGGTTCGGACAGAACCACGGGTACGAGGCGATCATGGACCTCCTCAAGAAGGCGGACGGACGGCCGGACTTCACGGCGGTGTTCGCGGGCGACGACAGGGTGGCGGCGGCCACGATGATCGCGCTGCGGGAGTACGGGCTGCGGGTCCCGGAGGACATCTCCGTGGTCGGCTACAACGACGACCCCGTGGCGGCGGACATCACCCCCGGCCTGACGACGGTGCACATCCCCGCGGAGGAAATGGGCCGCACGGCGGTCCGCCTCGCTCTGGCGGGGGCGCCTCGGGCGGGCCAGGAGAGGCATCTGCTGGGTACGCACATCGTGATCCGGGAGAGTGTGCGGGGGCTTCGCGGCAGCGGGGGCGCCACTTCATAGTGGCCCTACGGTATCCCTCCCGGCCCGCGAGGCCGGGGGCGCCGCTGCCGGGCGCCCCGGCGGTATCTCCCCTGCTCCTGCCGCTGCAGGGTGACCCGGCGGTATCCCCTGCTCCCCTGCTCCTGCCGCTGCTGGGTGAGGTGACCCGGCGGTATCCCCTGAACCGCCGCTCCGCGGCGGGTGTCCCCCACCCACCCACCCGATCCCCCGCACCCACCTCTCCCCGAACAAGCCCCCGCCACCCACCCACCCGATCACCCTGCGGCGGGTTCCGGGGGAGCAGATGTTGCCGCTTGGCCGTCCGATTGCGCGTGGCGGGGCCCGGGACTGGTTCTGCCGTCTGCCCACACACCGCCGGGCAATCGGGTGGGCGCGGGAAGAATCCGCCGCGCAGCGGCGGGCCAGATGGGAGCCGCACGAACAGCACACGCGGCAGCGGCAGAGGGTGCCCGCACACCGCCGGGCAATCGGGTGGGTGGGTGGGGAAGATCCGCCGCGCAGCGGCGGGCCAGGCGGGAGCCGCACGAACAGCACACGCGGCAGCGGCAGAGGGTGCCCGCACACCGCCGGGCAATCGGGTGGGCGGGCGGGAAAAATCCGCCGCGCAGCGGCGGGCCAGATGGGAGCCGCACGAACAGCCCGGGTCAGGGGATACCGCCGGAGGCCAGTACCGCCTCCGCCACGGCCCCCGGGGCGTCCCGCATCAGCAGATGCCCCGCAGGTTCCGCGACGCGGAAGGTCGCGTCCAGGGAGGCGGCGAGAGCTCGCTGCCGGGTGAGCCATCTCCTCGCGCCCCCCTCGTACGCGGCGGCGGCGAGCACCGTCACCGGCAACCGCTCCCGAAGGGGGAAATCCCGCCGGAGAGCGGCGAGTTCCAGCGCGGCGTCGCCGTACGTCGCGTACTCCAGCAGCGAACCCCGCAGCACCCTGCTCGCCCCGTAGACCCGCCGCACCGCCTCCGCCGACGCCACGTCACCCCGCACCGCCACCCTCCGCACCGCCGGCCCCAGCGCCCACGGAACCCCCGCCCCGCTCAGCACCGCCCCCACCACCTGCGCCGCCCCCACCCGCGCCCCGCGCGGCACCCGCACCCTCGGCCGTTCCTCGACGCTGGAGTCGAGCAGGACCAGGCCCGACGTGCGCGCCGGGAAGAGGCGGGCGAACGCCTCGCAGTGGAAGCCCGCGAGCGAGTGCCCGACCACGGTCGCCGGTCCGGGAAGGGCCAGCGCGTCCAGGATCCGTACGATCCGCTCGGCCTCGCCCACCAACGTGGGCGGCACGCGCGCGTGCCCGCTCAGTCCCGACCCCGGCCGGTCGAAGCGGACGACCGTCCGCCACGGGGCGAGGCGCTCCACCACCGCGTCCCAGTCGAACCACGCGAGCCCGAGCCCCGCGCTCAGCACGCACACCGGTCCGCTTCCGGCCACCTCCACGTGGTGCGGCACTCCCTCGATCCGTACGAAACTCATCCGCGCCGCACCACCGCACGCGCCAGCAGCCCCAGCCAGACCGCGATCAGCAGCACCTGGAGCCGCTGTCCCACCCCGAGACCCCACGTACCGTGCCCCGCGTCGAAGGCGGCGACGGCCGCCAGGGTCCAGGTGGTGGCGGCCAGTTCGAGGAGGACGAGGAGGAGACCGAAGGGGCCCGCGAGGGAGGGCAGGACCCCGTACCTGCGCGCCGCGAGCGTCAGCGCCACCATCCCCACCAGCGCCCCCGTCACCGCGACACCGCTGCTCACCACGTGCGC
This sequence comes from Streptomyces sp. NPDC054047, assembly GCF_055585065.1. Classification (NCBI taxonomy): domain Bacteria; kingdom Bacillati; phylum Actinomycetota; class Actinomycetes; order Kitasatosporales; family Streptomycetaceae; genus Streptomyces; species Streptomyces sp. NPDC054047. The sequence goes on from NZ_JBVJKV010000001.1 coordinate 580,582, forward strand.
CGCGTGCGTGGCGGGCAAGAGCCCCGCCCGCTCTCCGGCCACGCACACCGCGTCGGCGGTCGGCGCGCAGCTCAGCGGCAGCCGGGAGTCGACCGCGGTGGCCGCCCCGAACAGCGCGAGCCCCGCCCACCCGACGACCGTGTCCCACCGACGCGGCAGCAGCCGGCGCGGCAGCCACCGGAGCGCGGCCGCCGCGCCCGCGAGGACCAGCAGCCCGGCGGTCAGGTCGGCCGTGCGGAACAGCGTGCCGAACGGCTGGTCCCGGGCGGCGAGTTCACTGACGTACGAGCTCACCGGCGAGAGCCCCGTCCCGAGGAAGGCTTCGACGATCCACGTGCTGTAGGCGACCGCGCCGAGCGCCAGCAGGAGCGATACGACGCCTGCCGCGCGAGCGGGGCCAGGGCGACGGCGGGGCCCCTCGGGCGTGGTCGGCACGGCGGGGCGGACGGCGCTAGTGATGGCCACCGCCCCCGACTCCGCCCCCGACTCCGCCCCCGCCTTCGCCTCCGACTCCAGCCCCGTGGCGAGTCCGCGGTCCTCGCCGCCTGCCGTCGCTCCCAGCGGGGCCGTTTCGCACCCTATTGCCCACATTCATCATGGGCTCATAATCAGTCGGGTACCGGGGGCCCGCATGTCGTCGAATACCCGCCGGGGGTAAGGTGCCGACCATGGCGACCACGAAGAGATCGGCGAACGGCAGGCAGCTCCTGCTGCTCGCGGCGCTGCTCTTCGGCATCGTGACGATGCATACGCTCGGTCACCCGACGGGCCACGCGTCGCCGAGTCACTCGACGGATCATTCGACGAGCCAGTCCACGAGCCAGTCGACGCGTCACGCAAGCGGGTCCGAACAAGCCGCCGGTCAGCACGAGATGAGCGACGGCGGCCACGCCGACGCCCCCGCGCGGCCACCCCTCGTGGCCACGTCCGCGTCCGCGTCCACGCCCGCCGGCATGGACGGCACGGACCCGCTGTCCGTGTGCCTGGCCGTCCTCGCCTCGCTCACCCTCGTACTGCTGCTCAAGGCAGGAATGCTGCGGCCCGGCGGCTTCGCCGTCCCCGCGCGTCCGCTCGCCCGGCTGCTCGACGGGCTGCGGCCCAATCCGCCGCCGCCCCGCATACTCCTCTCCCACCTCTCGGTGCTGCGCATTTAGGCCGACGCACCGGCTGCTTCGCGCTGCCCGCGCCCGGGCGGAACCCCGGCCATCCCCAGCGATCTCCGGTGGGGATCTCCGGCGACCCCAGGTGGGAACCTCCGGGCCTCGAGCGGTGTATCAGAAGCAGCAGATGCGCCCATCTGCACGCACCACTACGACGAGGTGTACAGCCATGCGCACTCAACCCCTGCGCACCCCTTCGCGCCGCGCCCTGCTCGGCGCCGCGACCGCCGTCGCCGGTTCGGGAATCCTGGCGGCCTGCTCCGGTTCAGGTTCGGACTCCGGTCACGGCGGACACGGCGGCGGCTCCGGACCCAAGGGCTCTCCCGACGCTCCCAAGGGCTCTCCCGGCGCTCCCGAGGGCTATGTCGACCCCGCCGGCAAGGAAGTCGCCGCCGCGGAGAAGAAGCGAGCCGGCGACGGCACGGTCCGCGAGGTGAAGCTCACGGCCGCGGCCGCCAAGCTCGACCTCGGCGGCCGCACGGTCAGGACCTGGGCGTACGGCGACCAGCTGCCCGGCAAGGAAGTCCGCGTCACCGCGGGCGACACCCTCGCCCTCACGCTCGCCAACCACCTCCCCCAGGCCACGTCCCTGCACTGGCACGGCCTGGCCCTGCGCAACGACATGGACGGCGTCCCCGGTCTCACCCAGCAGGACATCAAGCCCGGCGCCGACTTCACCTACCGCTTCGCGGTGCCGCACCCGGGGACGTACTGGTTCCATCCCCACTCGGGCACGCAGCAGGACCGCGGTCTGTACGCACCACTGATCGTCGAGGACCCCAAGGAGCCCTTGCAGTACGACAAGGAGTGGGTCGTCGTCCTGGACGACTGGGTCGACGGGGTGGACGGCTCGACACCGGACGCCGTGCTCGCGCAGCTCCGCAGGGGCATGAGCGGCCACGACATGGGCGGCGGCGAGGGCGGCCACGACATGTCGAACATGTCGTCGGCCAGGGAAGCGTCACCCAAGCCCACCGGCCCCTCCCGCCTGATGACGGGCGCCAGGAGCGACCTGCTGGGCGGCGACGCGGGCGACGTGGCGTACCCCCACTATTTGATCAACGGCCGCACACCGAAGGACCCTTCCTCCTTCAAGGCCCGCCCCGGCGACCGCATCCGCCTGCGCATCATCAACGCGGGCGGCGACACGGCCTTCCGGGTGGCGCTCGGCGGCCACGAGATGACGGTGACGCACACGGACGGCTTCCCGGTGGAGCACGCGAAGACGGACGCGCTGCTGCTCGGCATGGGCGAGCGCTACGACGTCCTGGTCACCGCCGAGGACGGCGCGTTCCCACTGACCGCGGCGGCCGAGGGCAAGAAGGCGACGGCCCTCGCGATCCTGCGCACGGGCGGCGGCGCGGCGCCCGCCCCCGCGACCCGCCCCAAGGAGCTGAAGGGCCGCCTCCTGACGGCGGACAAGCTGCGGGCGGCGGAGTCGGCCGCCCTGCCGGCCCGCAAACCGGACCGCACGATCAGGCTGCGCCTGACCGGCGGGATGGCGAAGTACGACTGGGCCTTCGACAAGAAGCCCTACTCCCCCGGTCAGCGCCACCCGGTCCGCGCGGGCGAACGCGTCCGGCTGGTCCTCGCCAACTCGACGACGATGTGGCACCCGGTCCACCTGCACGGCCACACGTTCGCCCTGGCGGACGCGGTGGGCGGCCCCCGCAAGGACACCGCGGTCATCCTGCCGAGCGGCTCCCTGACGGTGGACTTCGACGCCGACAACCCGGGCCTGTGGATGCTCCACTGCCACAACGTGTACCACTCGGAGGCAGGCATGATGACGGTCCTCGGCTACCGCCGCTGACCGGCGACCCGTGGGGCGCCCCCAGTGGGGCGCCCCACACCCGCCCTGAAGGGCATCGCGTCGCTTTGACGATTACACTGGGCCCCGTGCCTCAACTACGCCTCGCCCTGAATCAGATCGACTCGACGGTCGGCGATCTCGCCGGGAACGTCGAGGCGATCGTCCATTGGACCCGGCACTCCGCCGAGCAGGGAGCGCACCTCGTGGCGTTCCCCGAGATGGCGCTGACCGGCTATCCCGTCGAGGACCTCGCCCTGCGGTCGTCCTTCGTCGATGCCTCGCGGGAGGCGCTGCGCGCGCTCGCCGCGCGGCTGAACGACGAGGGGTACGGGGAGCTGCCGGTCGTCGTCGGCTATCTCGACCGCACCGAGGAGGCCAAGCCGAAGTACGGCCAGCCCGCGGGCGCCCCGCGGGACGCCGCCGCCGTGCTGCACCGCGGCGAGGCCGTCCTGACGTACTCCAAGCACCACCTGCCGAACTACGGCGTCTTCGACGAGTTCCGCTACTTCGTGCCGGGCGAGACCCTGCCGATCGTGCGCGTGCACGGCGTCGACGTCGCGCTCGCCATCTGCGAGGACCTCTGGCAGGACGGCGGCCGCGTGCCCGCGACGCGCACGGCGGGTGCGGGTCTCCTGCTCTCCATCAACGCCTCGCCGTACGAGCAGAACAAGGACGACGTACGCCTGGAGCTGGTGCGCAAGCGTGCGCAGGAGGCGGGCTGCACCACCGCCTACCTCGCCATGATCGGCGGCCAGGACGAGATCGTCTTCGACGGCGACTCGGTGGTCGTGGACCGGAACGGCGAAGTCATCGCGCGGGCGCCGCAGTTCGCGGAGGGCTGCGTGGTCCTCGATCTGGAGCTGCCCGCCGCCGCGCCCGAGCCGCCGTCGGGCATCGTGGACGACGGGCTGCGGATCGAGCACGTCACGCTCTCGGAGGCTCCCCTCGCCGCGTACGAGCCGGAGCTCACCGGTGGGTACGCCGAGCGGCTCGACGACGACGAAGAGGTGTACTCGGCGCTGGTCGTCGGGCTGCGTGCGTACGCCGCGAAGAACGGATTCAGCAGCGTCCTGATCGGCCTCTCCGGAGGCATCGACTCCGCGATCACCGCCGCGCTGGCCTGCGACGCGCTCGGCGCGCAGAACGTGTACGGCGTCGCCATGCCGTCGCGCTACTCCTCGGACCACTCCATCAGTGACGCGGAGGACCTGGCGCGGCGTACGGGGCTGAACTTCCGTACGGTGCCGATCGCCCCGATGTTCGACGCGTACATGGGGTCGCTCGGCCTGACCGGCCTAGCCGAGGAGAACCTCCAGTCGCGCCTGCGCGGCACGATGCTGATGGCCATCTCCAACCAGGAGGGCCACATCGTCCTGGCCCCGGGCAACAAGTCCGAGCTGGCGGTGGGCTATTCGACGCTCTACGGCGACTCGGTCGGGGCGTACGGGCCGATCAAGGACGTCTACAAGTCCCTGATCTTCCGGCTCGCCGAGTGGCGCAACCGCGCGGCCGTCGAACGCGGCCAGACGCCGCCGATCCCGGAGAACTCGATCACCAAGCCGCCGAGCGCGGAGCTGCGGCCCGACCAGGTGGACACGGACTCGCTGCCGGACTACCCCGTCCTCGACGCGATCCTGGAGATGTACGTCGACCGCGACCAGGGCGCGGACGCGATCGTCGCCGCCGGGTACGACCGGGAGCTCGTGGTCAAGACGCTGCGGATGGTGGACACCGCCGAGTACAAGCGGCGCCAGTACCCGCCGGGCACGAAGATCTCCGCGAAGGGCTTCGGCAAGGACCGCCGGCTGCCGATCACCAATCGCTGGCGCGAGTCGGTCTGACGGTCACGGGTGGGTGGGCGGTCCAGCCGCCCACCCCCGTGTCACCCGGGGAAGAGCGCTACCGCCGGGACGTCTCCCGCAGCGGCTTCCCCGAAGCCACCAGCCGCTCACCGCCGACGGCGGCAGCGGGCGCACCCGCGGGCGACCGCAGGTCCACCAGGTACGCCACCCCGGCCACCCCGAGGCCGAGCACCGCGAGGGCCGCGCCCGTGACCGCCGGGGACGTGACCCCGAAGCCCGCGGCCAGCGCGAGGCCGCCGACCCACGCGCCGCCCGCGTTGGCGAGGTTGAACGCCGCCTGGTTGGCGGAGGAGGCCAGGGACGGGGCCGCGGACGCCTTCTCCATGACCATCAGCTGCAGGGGCGACCCGGTCGTGAACGCCGCCATGCCGAGCAGCGTCACCGCGAGCGCCGCGCTCCACGCCGTACCCATCAGGACCGGGAACAGGGCGAGGACCACGACGAGCGCCGTGAGCCCGCCGAAGAGCGTGCCCCGCAGGGAGTGGTCGGCGAGCCGGCCGCCGAGCAGGTTGCCCGCCGTGGCGCCGACACCGAACAGCGCGAGCAGCAACGTGACGCTGGATTCGGCGTAGCCCGCGGCATCGGTCAGCATCGGGGTCACGTAGCTGTACGCCGAGAAGAGCGCTCCGAAGCCCGCGACGGTCGTACCGAGCGCGAGCCAGACCGGCACGCTGCCGAGCGCCCTGATCTCCCCGCGCAGGCCGCCGCTCTCGCCGTGGCCGTGGTCGGCGGGGACGAGGAGGGCGAGCGCGGCGATCGCCACCAGGCCGATCGCGCTGACCGCGAGGAACGTCGCGCGCCAGCCGAGCTGCTGGCCCATGGCGGTGGCGACCGGGACGCCGACGATGTTGGCGACGGTCAGGCCGAGGAACATGAGCGAGACGGAGCGCGCCTTGCGCTCGGGGGCGACGAGCCCTGTGGCGACCACCGCGCCGACGCCGAAGAACGCGCCGTGCGGGAGGCCGCTGAGGAAGCGGGCGGCCATCAGCCAGTGGTAGTCGGGTGCCGCGGCCGACAGCGCGTTGCCCGCGACGAAGAGCACCATGAGGCCGATGAGGACCCGGCGGCGCGGCATGCGCGCGGTGACCGCGGCGAGCAGCGGGGCGCCGATGACGACGCCCAGGGCGTAGGCGGAGACGAGGTGTCCGGCGCTGGGGATGGATATGCCGAGGTCGTCGGCGACGTTGGGCAGCAGGCCCATCATCACGAACTCGGTCGTACCGATGCCGAAGGCGCCCACGGCTAGGGCGAGCAGGGCCAGGGGCATGAAGAACCTTCCGGGGGAGCGCATGAGGGATGGATGTTCCGTAAGTTTAAGTACGGAACAAAGTGTCTCAGGCTCAGTATTCCGCGAGGTCCAGAGCAGATGTGCCGCGCACCGAGAACAGCGGCCCCACAGACTAGCGCGCGCTAGCCGACAGGCGCGCGGCACAGCCCGCGCACCGGCGCGGGCAGTGCCCTACAGCAGTGCTCTACAGCTCGACGCGCGCCGCGATCGGCAGGTGGTCGCTGCCCGTCTCCGGCAGCGTCCACGACGACAGCGGCTCGACACCCTTCACCATGATCTGGTCGATCCGCGCCATCGGGAACGACGCGGGCCAGCTGAAGCCGAAGCCGTTGCCCGCCGCGCCCTGCGTGGAGCGCATCTGGGAGGTGACCGCGTTCAGGGCGCGGTCGTTCATCGTGCCGTTCAGGTCGCCGAGCAGCACGACCTTGGAGATCGGCTCGTCGGCGATGGCCTCGCCCAGCGCGTCCGCGCTCGCGTCACGCTGGTTGGCGGTGAAGCCCGCGTCCAGCTTGACCCGCACCGACGGCAGGTGCGCGACGTACACGGCGACCTCGCCCTTGGGGCTGTCGACCGTCGTCCGCATCGCGCGCGTCCAGCCCAGCTTGATGTCGACGGGCCGCGTGCCGGTCAGGGGGTACTTGCTCCACAGGCCGACCGTGCCCTGCACCGAGTGGTACTTGTACGTGCCGGCCAGCGCCTTCTCGTACGTCGGGACGGCGTCCGCCGTGAGCTCCTCCAGCGCCACGACGTCGGCGCCGGACGCGGCGACGTCACGGGCGGTGCCCGAGGGGTCGGCGTTCTCCGCGTTCACGTTGTGGGTGGCGACCGTCAGGTCGCCGCCGGCACCGGACTTGTCGGAGATCAGGCCGCCGAAGGAGCTGACCCAGATGACCGCGGGCAGCAGCACGGCGATCAGCGCGGTGGCGGACTTGCGCACGAACCCGATGACCAGCAGCACCGGGACGAGGAGGCCGAGCCAGGGCAGGAACGTCTCGATGAGGCTGCCGAGGTTGCCGACGCCGTTCGGGATCTGCGCGTGGAAGAGCATCACCAGGGCGAGCAGCACCGCGATCCCGGCCGTGACGAGGCCGCGCCTCCAGATGCCCCGGTCGCCGCGCCATCCGTCGACCAGGCGCCGGAGCCGGGACCCCTGGCGGTCAGGCCCCGAGCCGCCGTTGCCCGTTTCCGTCACATACGCCTGCGCCATACGCTCGTCGCCTCACTGGTGCCGTGCAACCGTCCTCGCCCCTGAAACCCTAGGCGATGATCGGGTGTCCTCCCCGCCGTCCGTGACGGCCGTACGGGACGAGGACGAGCGGGGCGGCGCGGCGGGTTCCGCATCTGTGCGCACAACGGGCCGCTGTGACGAAACGCGCACATTCACCCCGTGGGCCGCAGCCCCGCGAGCACGGCGTCCACGATCCGCTCCGCGAGGTCCTCGTCGAGCGGCGCGTCGGAGCGCAGGACGGTGCGCAGCAGCATGGGTCCGGCGATGAGGTCGTTGGCCAGCGCGACATCGACGTCCGGGCGCAGTTCGCCGTTCTCGATGCCGCGGCGCAGCACGCCGAGCATGACGCGGCGCTGCGGTTCGACGACCGTCGCCTGGTACGCCTCCCAGAGCTTCGGCAGGCTCTTCATCTGCGCGAAGACGTTGTGCAGGAGCGCGGAGGACCTCAGGGTCACGCCGCGTCTGCGCAAGTGGTCGAGGAGGGTGACGAGGTCGGCGCGCATGGATTCCCCGGACAGCTCGGGAGAGGGGTCCTCCATGAGGCGCAGGATGTCGACGAAGAGTTCTTCCTTGCCGCTCCAGCGGCGGTAGATGGTGGCCTTGCCCACACCCGCCGTGCGCGCGATCCGCTCGATGGAGAGGTCGGCCAGGGGCACGCCGTCCTCGATCATCTTCAGGACGCCCTCGATGATCGACCGCTCCACGGCCTCGCTGCGGGGGCGCCCCCGGACGCCTTTGGCGATGTGGCCCACGTCAACTCCGTCTCTTGTCGTCCGCGCTCTGCCAGGCCGATTGTCCCTGCCCGGCCCGGCAGCCCCGTCGTGGCCCGCTCGAGTCAGCGTCCGGCGCCGACCGGATCCGCCTCCTTCGGTTCGGCCTCCGGCTCCTGGGGCGGGCGGCCCGGCAGGAACAGGGCGACGACCACGACGCCGATCAGGGCGACGCCCGCGCCGCAGAGGGCCGTGACGTGCATGGCGTGCAGGAAGGAGTCGTGGGCCGCGGTCACCAGGGGTTCGCCGCGCGGGCCGAGCTTCGCGGCGACGCCGAGGGTGGCCTCGATGGACTCCCCCGCGGTGTGCCGCACGTCGGCGGGGAGCAGGGTCAGCTTGTCCTCGACGCCGTTGCGGTAGGCCGCGGAGAGCACGGAGCCGAGCACCGCGATGCCCAGGGCGCCGCCGACCTGCCGGAAGGTGTTGCTCAGCGCGGAGGCGGAGCCCGCCTTCTCGCGGGGCAGCGCCTGCATGATGACGACGCTCGCGGGCGTCATGATGTGCGCCATGCCGGTGCCCATCAGGAAGAAGATGACCTCCAGGATCCAGATCGGCGTGTCGGCTTCGAGCGTGGTGAAGGCGGCGAGCATCGCGGCGAGCAGCAGCAGCCCGCCCGTGCACACGGCGCGCACCCCGAAGCGGTCGACGACGAGCCGGGCGCGCGGCGCGAAGATGAGCTGCGCGGCGGCGAGCGGCAGCATCAGCAGGCCGGTCTGCAGCGGCGAGTAGCCGCGCACGCTCTGCGTGTAGAAGACCGCGAAGAAGGTCACGCCCATCAGCGCGAAGAAGACGAGCGCGAGGGAGCTGATCGCCGCCGAGAAGACGCGGTTCCTGAAGTACGAGATGTCGATGGACGGGTGGTCGCTGCGCTTCTCGTACAGCACGAATCCGACGAGTACGGCGATGCCCGCGACGATCGTCGCCAGGGCCGCGGGGTCGGTGAAGTCGGCGAGCTGGCCGCCCTTGATGATGCCGTAGACGAGCAGGACCAGGCCGACGATGGACAGGGCCACGCCCGCCAGGTCGATGCGGCCGGGCTTGGGGTCGCGCGACTCGGGGACGAGCCAGATCATCAGGCCGATGGCGACGATCACGATCGGCACGTTCACCAGGAAGACCGAGCCCCACCAGAAGTGGTCCAGGAGTATGCCGCCGGTGATGGGCCCGATCGCGATGGCGAGGCCGACGCCGCCCGCCCAGATGCCGATGGCCTTGGGCTGCTCCTCGCGCTCGAAGACGTTCATCAGGACGGCGAGGGTGGCGGGCATCACGAAGGCGGCGCCGAGGCCCATCACCGCGCGGAACAGGATGAGTTGGACGGGCGATCCGGACTCGGCGGCGAGTGCGGAGCCGATGCCGAAGACGGCGAGGCCCAGGATCAGCATCTTCTTGCGGCCGAGCCGGTCGCCGAGCAGGCCTGCCGTGAAGAGGAGTCCGGCGAAGACCAGGGTGTAGGAGTTGATGGCCCATTCCAGGTCGCCCTGGGTGGCGCCCAGGCCGGTGGGCTCGGGGGTCGAGATCGTCTTGATGGCGACGTTCAGGATCGAGTTGTCGAGCACCACGATCAGCAGGCTCAGCATCAGGACGCCGAGGATCGCCCAACGGCGCCGGTGGACGGCTTCCGGTATGCGTGGGGTGGTGACGGCGGGAGTAGTCATGGCTTCCACCCTAGAGCCATTTCGATACGAGACCGTCTCGTATTGTAAAGACTTTACCGAAGGGTCCACTAGCCGCCGGGCGGCACGCGATGCCACCATGGAGGTGATCCGGGGACGCCGTCAGGGCGCCTCGAGATAAGAGAAGGAGCCGTTGCGATGACGCAACTTTCGGCTGCCCAGAACCAGCCTGCGGGGTCCGCCGCGAGCCAGTCCACCGACAGCAGCAAGGCGCTGTACGGAGGCAAGAGCACCCGGCGCATCACCGTGCGGGACATCGCCGCCGCCAAGGAGCGGGGCGAGAAGTGGCCCATGCTCACCGCGTACGACGCGATGACCGCGTCCGTCTTCGACGAGTCCGGCATCCCCGTGATGCTGGTCGGCGACTCGGCGGGCAACTGCCACCTCGGGTACGAGACGACCGTGCCCGTCACCCTCGACGAGATGACCATGCTGTCCGCGGCCGTCGTACGGGGCACGTCGCGCGCCCTGATCGTCGGCGATCTGCCCTTCGGGTCGTACCAGGAAGGCCCCGTCCAGGCCCTTCGCTCGGCGACGCGTCTGGTCAAGGAGGCCGGGGTCGGCGCGGTGAAGCTGGAGGGCGGCGAACGCTCGCTCCCCCAGACCGAGCTGATCGTCTCCTCCGGCATCCCCGTCATGTCCCACCTCGGCCTCACGCCGCAGTCCGTGAACACGATGGGCTACCGCGTGCAGGGCCGCGGCGACGAGGCGGCGCACCGTCTCCTGAGCGATGCGAAGGCCGCGCAGGACGCGGGAGCGTTCGCGGTGGTCCTGGAGCTGGTCCCCGCGGAGCTGGCGGCCGAGGTCACCCGCTCCCTGCACATCCCGACGGTCGGGATCGGCGCGGGCGCGGGCTGCGACGCGCAGGTCCTGGTCTGGACGGACATGCTGGGCCTGACCGGCGGCAAGATGCCGCGCTTCGTGAAGCAGTACGCGGATCTGCGGGGCGTGATGAGCGGCGCGGCCAAGGCGTTCGCGGAAGACGTGGTGGGCGGCACGTTCCCCGCCGCGGAGCACTCGGTCCACTAGAGCCACAGCGGCACCACCGGCAGCCCGTCGATTTCCCCCGTCGACGGGCTGTCCGCTTTTTCCTCGCCGGGGGGGGCGTGGGGGGCGAGGTCCTGCTCCTGTCGTCGGCTCTGGCTCCGGCCGGCTGCGGGTCTTCCTGTCCGCCGCTTCGCGGCGATGTCTCCCACCCACCCACCCGTTACCCCGGGGTAACGGGTGGGTGGGAGAGATCCGCCGCGGAGCGGGCGGGAGGGGGAGCGGGTCCGCCGCGACGGGAAGCGAGCGGTCGAAGCCGCCCCGCAGGGGGCCGCCCCCGGGGGCGGGAAGGCACCGCATCCGGCCCACCGCCCAGGTGTAGGCGCTCTGTCGGTGGTTTGTCGGTGGCGGCTGACAGTCTTGCGGCATGAAGCGAATCGACAACACCCCCGGCGGCGCCGGAAGCGCCGTCACCGTGAGGGGACTGGTCAAGCACTACGGCGAGACCAAAGCACTGGACGGCGTTGACCTCGACGTACGCGAGGGCACCGTCCTCGGCGTGCTCGGCCCGAACGGCGCCGGCAAGACCACCCTCGTACGCTGCCTCTCCACCCTCGTCGTCCCGGACTCCGGCTCCGCCTTCGTGGCCGGTTACGACGTCGTCAGGCAGCCCCGCCAGCTCCGCCGGGTCATAGGCCTGACCGGGCAGTACGCATCCGTGGACGAGAAGCTCTCCGGGCGCGAGAACCTCTACATGATCGGACGGCTCCTGGACCTCTCCCGCAAGGAGGCCAGGTCGAGGGCCGACGCCCTGCTGGAGCGGTTCTCCCTCACCGAGGCGGCCAACCGCCCCGCCAAGACGTACTCCGGCGGCATGCGCCGCCGCCTCGACCTCGCGGCGTCGATGATCGGCAGCCCCTCCGTCCTCTACCTGGACGAGCCCACCACCGGCCTCGACCCCCGCACCCGCAACGAGGTGTGGGCCGAGGTCAAGCGCATGGTCGGCGACGGCGTCACCGTGCTGCTCACCACCCAGTACATGGAGGAGGCCGAGCAGCTCGCCTCCGAGCTGACGGTCATCGACCGCGGCAAGGTCATCGCCAACGGCGGCATCGACGAGCTGAAGGCGAAGGTCGGCGGCCGCACCCTGCGCATCCGCCCGGCCGACCCGCTGGAGCTGCGCCCGCTGGCCGGCGCGCTCGACGGCATGGGCCTGACCGGCCTCGCCAGCTCGACCGTGGACGCCGAGTCCGGCACGGTCCTGGTGCCGATCCTCAGCGACGAGCAGCTCACCGCCGTGGTCGGCGCGGTCACCGCGCGCGGCATCACGATCGGCTCGATCGCCACCGAACTGCCCAGCCTGGACGAGGTGTTCCTCTCCATCACCGGCCAGAAGGCCAGCGCCCCGCAGGACGTCCGCCCCGAACTCGAGGAGGTTGCCGTATGAGCAGCACCACTCTCACGCCGCCCCTCCACCAGGGAGAGGCCGACGCCCGCATCGGGCTCCGCGACCACGTGCGCCACACCAGCGCCCTGGTCCGCCGCAATCTGCTCTGGATCCGCCAGGACCCGGAGTCGATGCTCGACGCGATCCTGATGCCGATCATCTTCACGCTCCTGTTCGTGTACGTCTTCGGCGGCTCCATCGGCCAGGCGCTCGGCGGCGGTCAGGACCAGTACGTGCAGTACGTGGTGCCGGGCATGATGGCGATGATGAGCATGAACATCGCCATGGCCGTCGGCACCGGCTTCAACCAGGACTTCCAGAACGGCATCATGGACCGCTTCCGCACCCTGCCGATCGGCCAGGGTTCGGTGCTCTTCGCCAAGATCGTGGTGGAGCTGATGCGGATGCTCGTCGCGACGGCGGTCATGATGGTCGTCGGTGTCCTGGTGGGCTTCGACATCACCAACTGGGGCGGCCTGTTCGCCGCCGTGGGCCTGTCCGCCCTCTTCGGCTCGGCCATCATGTGGATCTTCCTGGTCCTCGGCGTCTCGCTGAAGAGCGCCCAGTCCGTGCAGGCGATGGGCTTCCTGGTCCTGATGCCGCTGCAGTTCGGCTCGTCGATCTTCGCGCCGACACAGTCGATGCCCGGCTGGCTCCAGGCGTTCACCGACTACAACCCGCTGTCCTCGCTCGCGGACTCCGCGCGCGGCCTGATGGTGGGCGGCCCGGTCGCGCACGACATCTGGGTGACGGTCGGCTGGTCGGTGGTGCTCACGGTGGTGATGGCACCGGTCGCGATCCACAAGTTCCGCACGAAGAGCTGACCGCGGACCCGCTAGACGTCGTTGATGTGCCTGTCGCAGAGGGCGGCGGCCTCCTCCACGGAGAGGCTGCCGCCTTCCGCGTACGCGGCTTCGTACGCGGCGTCACCCAGTGCCCCGCGCGCCGACTCCACGGCGGCGGTGTGGATCTCGCGCTCCGCGGCGGGGGCGATGTGACCGGGCGGCAGCTCACGGCGGGCGACGGCGATCAGCCGCGCGGCGTCGTGGGCGTGCCGGCCGCCGTCGAGCGCGGCCAGGGCGCGGGCGGCGACGGTGAGGTGCACGGAGGTCATCTGCGGCGCCATCATCTTGGTCAGCGGGTCGAGGGACGTGTCGAGCGCGGCGCGCGCCGTGACCAGGCCCTCGGCGTGACGGCCGTCCACGGTGTCGAGCCAGGCCTCGGCGCCCAGCATGAAACCCTCGAAGATGACGAACTCGACGGCCTTGAACTCCTCCCGCAGGAGCTGGAGTTGCTCGCGCGCCTCGGCGGTGCGGCCCGTGCGGCCGAGCAGGTCGACGAGGAAGAAGCGGGCGGCGGGCATGGACTCGCTCGAACCCTTGCCGTCGTGCTCCATGACCGACCAGAGCAGTTCCTCGCCCCGGGCCACTTCGCCCGCCTCGGCCAGGACCGCCCCGAGCCGGGCGGTGAGCACGTTCACCTGCGCGGGGGCGCCGAGCCGCTCCGCGTGCTCGATGGCGGCGCCGAAGTCCTCGGCGGCGAGGGTGTACCTGCCGCGCCGCTCATGGGCCTCGCCGCGCGAGGAGAGCGCCTCGGCCATGCCCCACACGTCGCCGAGCCGGGTGAAGATCTCCAGGGACTCGTCGGCGTCACGGCGGGCGTCACCGGCCCAGTCGGCCCGGTTGGCGCGGATGTTGGCGCGCTGCTGCAAGGACGCGGCGAGCTCCCAGTCGTAGCCCCGCTCGCGGCAGGTGGCGATGGTCGCGTCGATGATGGCGTACAGCTGGTCGATGTTCCCGTCGAGCAGCACCGCGAAGAACCACAGGCTCCCCGGCGACCAGCAGGTCTGCGGAAGGCCCGGCCGGTACGCCTCCCGGATGCCCGCCAGTTTCTCCAGGGCCTCGGGGGTCTGCCACGCCTCCAAGTTCATGTCCATGCAGGAGAGCTGGATGAGGTGGACGCCGCGCCGCGCCTCTTCGAGCACCTCGGGGCGCATCGGCGGCGGGCTGTCCGTGCAGCGTTCGTAGAGCGGTTCCACCGGGGTGACGGGGCGCTCGAAGGGATCGGGTCCCAGGGCGACGACGTCACGGGACCAGTTGCGGATCTCGATGCGCAGGTCGCGGATCGTCCAGAACCAGGAGAGCGAGAGGACCAGGCAGAGCGCCTCCTGCTCGTCCCGGGCGGCGACCGCGTGCCGCAGGGCGGTGCGCAGGTTCTCGTACTCGACCTCGAGGCCTTCGACGGCTTCCCGCTGGCCGCCGCCGCGCAGCCGCGGTTCGGTGAGCCGGGCGAACTCCCGGAAGTACACCAGGTGGGCCCGTTCGGCGACGCTCCGGTCACCTGCCTCGTCGAGCCGTTCCCCCGCGTACTCGCCCACGGTCTCCAGGAGGCGGTAGCGCATGCCGCCCTGCGGCGAAGGGGCGGCGACGACAAGGGACTTGTCGACGAGGGAGCCGAGCACGTCGGCGACGTCGAGCGGCCGCGGCCCCGCGCCGTCACCGGCCGTGGCACTCGCGGCGGGCGCCCCGCACACCGCTTCGGCGGCGGCCAGGTCGCAGCCGCCCGCGAAGACGGAGAGGCGGCGCAGGACGGTGCGCTCGGCGGTGTCCAGGAGGTCCCAGGACCAGTCGACCACCGCGCGCAGGGTCTGCTGGCGCGGCAGGACCGTGCGGGCGCCGCTCGTCAGGAGCCGGAAGCGGTCGTCGAGGCGGTCGGCGATCTGCCGGGTGGTGAGCATGCGCAGGCGGGCCGCGGCCAGCTCGATGGCCAGCGGCAGGCCGTCCAGGCGGCGGCAGATCTCGGCCGCCGCCGACCGGTCGTCCTCGATGCGGAAGCCCGGCCGCGCCGCCGCGCCCCGGTCCGCGAGCAGACGCAGCGCGATCGGCTCGGGCAGCGGCTCCACGGGGTGCAGCAACTCCCCCGGCACGCCCAGGGGTTCGCGGCTCGTGGCCAGGACCGTGAGGCCGGGACAGTGCGCGAGCAGCCGGTCGGCGAGGCGGGCCGCGGCGTCGACGACGTGTTCGCAGTTGTCGAGGATCAGGAGCATGCGGCGCTGCGCGCAGTGCTCGGTGAGGCGTACGACGGGGTCGTCGCCGTGCCACTCCGACGCCGCGCGCAGCTCTTCGGCGCCCGCGCCGCGCAGCACCGTCTCGCGGGCGCCGAGCGCGGTGAGGACCGCCTCCGGCACCGCGTCCGGGTCCTCGACCGGCGCGAGTTCGGCCAGCCACACGCCGTCGGGCACGCCGCCGGCGTAGGCCTCCGCGGCCTCCTGCGAGAGCCGCGTCTTGCCGGCGCCGCCGGGCCCGAGCAGCGTGACGAGGCGGGCCCGCGCCAGGTCCCCCCGGATCGCCTCGATGTCGCTCTCGCGGCCTACGAAGGAGGTGAGCCTGGCCCGCAGGTTGCCCTGCGGTCTCTCCGGCGGGCGGACCGGCGTGGCGGGCGGGCGCGGGGAGTGCGGGGTCTGTCCGTGCAGCAACTCCTCGTGGAGGGTGCGGAGTTCGGGTCCCGGGTCGGCGCCGATGCGGTCCGCGATGAGGCGGCGTACTCCGTCGTAGGCGGCGAGCGCCTGCGCCGGGCGGCCCGCGTCGCGCAGCGCCCGCAGCCGCAGGGCCTGCAGCGGCTCGTCGAGGGGGTGGCCGTCGCACAGGGCGGCGAGCTCGGGCAGCACCTGCTCGGCCCTGCCGAGGGCGAGCGCGGCGGCCAGAGCGGCCCGGCGGGCCTCCAGGCGGCGGGCCTCCCAGCGGGCCGCCTCCGCGGTGCGGTCCGGGAGGTCGGCGAGCGGAGGTCCCTGCCAGAGGGCCAGCGCGTCGTCGAGGATCGCCGCGGCCTTGGCCGCGTCGCCGTCGGCCAGGGCGTTCGTGCCTTCGCCCGCGAGGCGGTCGAAGCGGTACAGGTCGATGTCGTCCGGTGCGGCGCGCAGCCGGTAGCCGCCGTCGGCCGAGGCGATCGCCTCGGCGCCGATGGCCCGGCGCAGGCGGCCCACCAGGGCCTGCAGCGCGCCGGACGTGTCCGCGGGCGGGTCGCCGCCCCACACCTCGTCGACGAGTGCGGCGGCCGGGACGGGCCGGGGCACGCGCAGGGCGAGGACCGTCAGGAGTGCGCGCAGCCTTGAGCCGCCGACGGCGATGGCCGTGCCGTCGGCGTGGAATGCCTGGGTGGTGCCGAGAATGCGATAGCGCACGGGGTCCATTGTCTCCGGTGGGGGTGAGGGGCGGTGCAGGCCGCTGCGCGGGGCTCCGGCGCACGGCCGGTCACCGGCTTCGCCGAGTCGTCCTCGGACGCCGGACGGCCTGCACGTCAGTCTGTCAGCGGCGCGGGAGCCCCCTGTTCATCCGCCTTCCGCCGGCACCTCGGGGCACTCCTCCACCGGGCGCAGCCACTGGCTGCCACGCCACCTCGTCCCCCACGGCGAACGGCCTCCCGCGGCATTCCGTCCGCCGGTCGTCGTACATCACGTTCCACAGCGCCATGCCCCCACCCTCCCTGGAACTCCCCACCGAGTGCGAGACGTTTTCGCCGTACGCCGGGGTACGGTCCCGTACGACAACCGGCCCGCCAGATCCAGGAGCCCCGCCCCATGACCACCGCTCCCACCCGACGCAGCGACCGGCGGATCAGCCCCGTCTTCCTGGGGATCGCCGCCGTCACCGCGGTTTCCGGCTGGGCCACCTGGACGGGATTCGCGGACAATCCCGGCCTCGCCGTCTTCCTCTTCGTGACGGCTGCCTGGATCGTCTCGCTCTGTCTGCACGAGTACGCCCACGCGCGCACCGCCCTGCACAGCGGCGACATCTCCATCGGCGCGAAGGGCTATCTGACCCTCAACCCGCTCAAGTACACGCACGCGCTGCTCAGCATCGTGCTCCCGGTGCTCTTCGTGATCATGGGTGGCATCGGCCTGCCCGGCGGCGCCGTCTTCATCGAGCGGGGCCGCATCCGGGGCAAGTGGAAGCACAGCCTGATCTCGGCCGCGGGGCCGCTCACGAACGTGCTCTTCGCGATCGTGTGCACCGCGCCCTTCTGGCTCGACGCGCTCTCCGGCGTCCCGGACACCTTCCGGTTCGCGCTCGCCTTCCTGGCCATGCTCCAGGTGACGGCCGCGATCCTGAACTCGCTGCCCATCCCGGGGCTGGACGGCTACGGCGTGATCGAGCCCTGGCTCTCGCACAAGATCCGCCGCCAGGTGGAGCCGTTCGCGCCGTTCGGCCTGCTCGCCGTCTTCGGCATCCTGTGGATCCCGGAGGTCAACGGCGCCTTCTTCGACGCGATCGACGCGATCCTGCGCGGTCTTGGCGTGTACGACCTGGAGACGTACTGCGGCCGGGACTTCTACCGCTTCTGGGACGGCGACCCGAGCCAGTACTGCACGCTCAGCCCGTAGCGGCGCGCGACGCGTCCCGCTCGGCCTTCGCGCGGCGCAGGTAGTACCACGCCATGTTCGACGAGAGCCCGGCGAGCAGCACCCAGACGACGCCGATCCAGTAGCCCTGGACGAAGGAGACCACGGCCGCGACGACGGCGAGGGCGCAGACCGTGAGGGCGTAGAGAGCGAGGCGGGGCATGGGGGTCGGCTCCTGTCGGGGGTAGGTCCGGGTGCTGAGCGGCCGGTCGCGGGAAGCGGCGTCCGCCCACCAGTGTCCCCCATGCCCGCTACGCCCTAGACGTCGGTCACGCGCAGCCCCGCGTGCGCCTTGTACCGCCGGTTCACGGAGATCAGGTTGGCCACGAGGGACTCGACCTGGTGCGCGTTGCGCAGGCGCCCCGCGAAGACGCCCCGCATGCCGGGGATCCGCGCGGCGAGCGCCTGGACGATGTCCGTGTCGGCGCGGACCTCGCCCAGGACCATCACGTCGGTGTCGATCTCCTCGACGGCCGGGTCCTGGAGCAGGACGGCCGACAGGTGGTGGAAGGCGGCCGTGACGCGGGAGTCCGGCAGCAGGGCGGCGGCCTGCTCGGCGGCGCTGCCCTCCTCGGGCTTCAGGGCGTAGGCGCCCTTCTTGTCGAAGCCGAGCGGGTTCACGCAGTCGACGACGAGCTTGCCGCTCAGCTCCTCGCGCAGCGCCTGAAGGGTCTTGCCGTGCCCGTCCCACGGCACGGCGACGATCACGATGTCGCTGCGCCGCGCGCACTCCGCGTTCTCGGCGCCCTCGACGCCGAGGCCGAGCTCGTCGGCGGCGGTCTGCGCCCGCTCGGCCGCGCGGGAGCCGATGATCACCTTCTGGCCCGCGCGGGCCAGCCGGTAGGCGAGGCCGCGGCCCTGGTCCCCGGTGCCGCCGAGTACGCCGACGACGAGCCCGGAGACGTCGGGCAGCTCCCAGGGATCCTTGGCCGGAGGCTTCTGCACACTGTCGTTAGAGGTCATGCAGCCGACCTTACTCACCGCCCGGACGGCGCCCCACCGGCGCCCGATTCAGGCCAGCGCGGCCACCGGTATCCGCCGGAACGTGATGGTCTCGTACGCGCTGAAGTCACCCGTCTCGTAGAGGAGTCCGACGGTCGCGTCGTCGACGCGTACGAGATCGGAGTACGCGGCGGGCAGCCCGTCCACGGTGTACACGTCCTGCCACGTGGTGCCGCCGTCGCGGCTGCGGCGCACCGTCATCAGGGCGCGGAAGCCGGGGTCGGCGGGCCCGGAGAACAGCAGCACGTCCGGCGTACGCAGCTGCAGAACGCTGCATTCGACGACGGGACCGACGAGCCCGGCCTGTGGCCGGAAGGGCTTGACGAGGCGCCGGCCGCCGTCGACGGAGTGGGCGTCGGCGCGGGTGCCGGGGGCCGGGGAGTCGTTGCGGGTGTTGAAGTAGAGCCGCCCGTCGGGGAGTTCGGCCGCGGTGGTCTCGTTCACGTTCACATAGCCGTTGGTGTTGTCGTCGATGTAGCCGATGCGCCAGGTCTGGCCGAGGTCGTCGCTGAGCAGGCAGTGCCCGCCGTTGTACTTGCCCTCGGTGCCGTTGTCCGTGCCGGTCGGCGGCAGGGAGTGGTTGGCGGGCACGACGACCCGGCCCGTGCTCATCTGCAGCGCGTGGCCGGGAGTGGTCGCGTACCACCGCCAGTTCGCCTTCTTGACCTGGCCGGTGATCTCCCGGGGAGCCGACCAGGTCAGCCCGTCGTCGTCGCTGTGCTGCACCCAGATCCGCCGTCCGTTCGCCGCGGAGACCGTGCCGCGGCGGATGGCGTCCTCGGTCGCCAAGGCGGCGTTGCGGACGTGGACGAGGAGGATGCGGCCGGTGTCGAGGACGACGGGGGCGGGGTTGCCCGCGAGGTGGACGCCGTTCTGGGCGACGACCTGGAGCGGCCCCCAGGTCCGGCCGCCGTCACCGGACCGCTTCAGCACCACGTCGATGTTGCCGAAGTCCTCCTGCGAGCCGACCCTCCCCTCGCAGAAGGCGAGCAGGGAACCGGAGCCGGTGACCACGACGGCCGGGATGCGGAAGCTCGCGTAGCCCTCGCGTCCGGCGCGGAAGGGAACAGTTGTCTCATCAGCCATCCCCGGTCCGTCCCCACCCCGGGCGAATTCCCGGTGAACTCCGCTTGACGACTCGCTCGTTGAGGCAGGATGCGACCCCATGGACGCCGTACGGGTCGCGCTCCTTCGCGAAGTGCTCGCCGGAACCGAGTGGGTGGGCGCGACGCGCCGCTTCGCCGGGACGCTGCGGTCCTCCGTGGTGCCGCACGGCGGCGGACTCCTCCTGGTGGGCACGGAGGAGTACGAGCCGTGGCACCTGGCCGCGCACCTCGTGGACGAGGCCGCCTGGTCCGGCACCCCGGAACTGACGCCGACACTCGTACGCCACCGGGTGCGCGAGGGAGACCCCGCGCACCTGTCGACGGGCCTCGGCCGCATCGAGGCGGCGCGACGCGGCGAGACGCTGCTCGTGGTGGCTCCGGACACGCCCGCGGCGGCGCCGGGCGCCGCGTTCCTGGAACGGGTGCACGATGCCCGCGCGGCGGGGGCGACGGTGCTGGCCCTGGGTTCGGGGCACGGCGATCTGCGGGCCATGGCGCACGAGGCCCTGCCCGTGCCGGAGTCGCCCGACCTCGACCTGGACATGGTCCAGCACCTGGTGAGCGCGGCGGCGGGCGAGAACTCGCTCCCCGCGGCGCGGGGCCGCAAGCGGCTGCGTGACCGGCTGTCCCGCCTGGCCGACCAGCTGACGGCTCCGCCGCCGGCGCGGTGGTAGCACCTGCCCAGAGCCGCCGCTGCGCGGCGGATCTTTCCCGCCCACCCACCCGATTGCCCCGGAGAAATCAGTTGCCCCCACCCCCCTCGGCGCTGAGCATGGATGCTCGTGTCCATCTCATCCGTACTGCCCGATCTCTCCCCCTGGCGCTCCACGCGTGACTTCCGGCTGCTCTGGGTCCAGGGGCTCGTCACCACCTTCGGCAGCTTCATGGCCCTGGTCGCGCTGCCGTTGCAGATCAAGGACCTCACCGACTCGCCGCTCGCCGTCGGGGCGATGGGTGCCGTCGAGCTGGTGCCGCTGATCGTTTTCGGGCTGTACGGAGGCGCGCTGGCCGATGCGGTCGACCGCCGCAAGGTGATCCTCCTGACCGAGGCGGGCCTCGGCCTGCTTGCGGCGGTGCTCCTGGTGAACGCCCTGCTCCCGGAGCCGCTGCTGTGGCCGCTGTACGTGGTGGCCGCGGGCGTCTCCGCGCTCGCCGGGCTCCAGCGCCCCGCGCTGGACTCCCTGATGGCGCGCATCGTGCCGCACGACCAGCTCACGGCCGCCGCCGCGCTCAACTCGCTGCGCTGGAACGTCGGCGCGATCGCGGCCCCCTCGCTTGCGGGCCTGGTCGTCGCCTACGCCGGGCACGCACCCGCGTACGCGATCACGGTGGTCTCCTTCGCCCTCTCCGTGGCCCTGTGCGCCCGCATCCAGCCGGCTCCTCCCGCGCACGACGCGGAGAAGCCGTCCCTGCGGGGCCTCGCGGAAGGCGCGCGGTACGCGTGGTCGCGGCCGGTGCTGCTCGGCACGTACGCGATCGACATGGTGGCGATGTTCTTCGCCTTCCCGAACACGATCTTCCCGTTCCTCGCCGAGGATCTCGACGCGGAGTGGTCGCTCGGCCTGATGTACGCGGCGGGGGCGGTCGGTTCGCTGCTGCTCAGCCTGACCAGCGGATGGACGTCACGGGTGCGGCGGCACGGGCTGCTCGTCGTGTTCGGTGCGGCGGGATGGGGGCTCGCGATCACGGCGGCCGGGTGGTTCGCCGACGTCTGGCTGGTCCTGGTCTGCCTGGCGCTCGCGGGCGCGGGCGACATGCTCAGCGGGCTCGGCCGCTCCACGATCTGGAACCAGACGATCCCGGACGAGCTGCGGGGCAGGCTCGCCGGCATCGAGGTGCTCTCCTACAGCGTCGGCCCGCAGCTGGGCCAGGTCCGCGCGGGGGCGGCCGCCGGCTGGACCGGCACCCGCACCGCCGTCTGGTCGGGCGGCCTCGCCTGCGTGGCCTCGGTCGCCGCGCTGACGGCGGTGCTGCCGAAGCTCCTGTCGTACGACGCGAGCACGGACGAGGACGCGGTCCGGCGCCGGGAGGTGTCCGAGGTGTCCGCCGCCGGGTGACGGGCCGCGCCCCGGTGGCGGGACCGGACGGCCGACGCCCCCCGGCGGCGGGTCAGGCGGCGCCGCCCCCGCTCCCGCCCCGGGGGTCCTTGTCGTGCCACTTCGGGTCGGTCTCCCACTCCAGGTTCCGCTCGGCTGCGGTCTCCATGGCCCGCTGGGCCTCCTCGCGGGAGGCGTAGGGCCCGAAGCGGTCCTTGCCGGGACAGTCGGGGCCTTCCTCGACCTTCTTGTGCTCCAGGCAGTAGTACCACTCGCCTGGCTTACCGACGGTCCGCTTCTTGAACAGTGGCATGGTCTGCTCCTCTCTCTCCCGCCATGCTGCCCCACCACCGCTGGTTAGACTCGCTGGCATGTCTGGCCAGTCACTGCTCGTCCCAGGGGAGCTCTCCCCCATCCGTCCCGTTCCGGGAAACATCAGGCGCCCGGAGTACGTGGGGAAACCCGCGCCCACCCCGTACACGGGGCCAGAGGTGCAGACCCCCGAGACCATCGAGCTGATGCGCACCGCGGGCCGTATCGCCGCGCGCGCGATGGCCGAGGCCGCCAAGCACATCGCTCCCGGGGTGACCACCGATGAGCTGGACCGCGTCGCCCACGAGTACATGTGCGACCACGGCGCCTACCCGTCCACGCTCGGCTACCGCGGCTTCAAGAAGTCGCTGTGCACCTCCGTCAACGAGGTCATCTGCCACGGCATCCCGGACTCCACCGTCCTGAACGACGGCGACATCATCAACCTCGACGTGACCGCGTACATCGGCGGTGTGCACGGCGACAACAACGCCACGTACCTGGTCGGGGACGTCGACGAGGAGTCCACGCTCCTCGTGGAGCGGACCCGCGAGTCCCTCGACCGCGCGATCAAGGCGGTCAAGCCCGGCCGCCAGATCAACATCATCGGCCGTGTCATCGAGTCGTACGCCAAGCGCTTCGGCTACGGCGTCGTGCGCGACTTCACCGGCCACGGCATCAACACGTCCTTCCACTCCGGCCTGATCGTCCCGCACTACGACAGCCCGCACGCGACGACGACGATCAAGACCGGCATGACGTTCACCATCGAGCCGATGCTGACGCTCGGCACGTACGAGTACGACATGTGGGAGGACGGCTGGACGGTCGTCACGAAGGACCGCAAGCGGACCGCGCAGTTCGAGCACACCCTCGTGGTGACGGACAGCGGGGCGGAGATCCTTACGCTTCCCTGAGCTCCGAGCGGGTAGCTTTTTACCGACAGGACGTCGGGAACCAGTTGACTTAGGTAAGCCTAACTTGGATGATCGGTAGCGGTCGTACTGGTTCCCGCCTTTCTTCGGCTTTCTTCGGCTTCGGAGGTCCCTCATGGATCCGTTCTCCACGGTGATCCGCACCGCTTCGCACGAGCAGCACACGGAGGCGGAGACCTCGACGTTCATGGGCGACCTGCTCGGCGGCAGGCTCGGCGTCGACGCGTACGCGCGCTACACGGAACAGCTGTGGTTCGTGTACCGCGCCCTCGAGGAGGGCGCCGAGGCACTGAAGCACGATCCGGTGGCCGGGCCCTTCATCCAGCCGGAGCTGCTGCGCGTCGCGGAACTGGAGCGGGACCTCACGCATCTGCGGGGCGCGGGCTGGAAGTCGGCCGCCACTCCCCTGCCCGCCACGGCGGCGTACGCGGCGCGGGTCGCGGAGTGCGCGCAGGAGTGGCCGGGAGGGTATGTGGCCCACCACTACACGCGCTATCTGGGCGACCTCTCCGGCGGCCAGATCATCCGTGGCAAGGCGGAGCAGACGTGGGGGTTCGCCCGGAAGGGCGACGGGGTCCGCTTCTACGTCTTCGAGGGAATCTCCAACCCGGCCGCGTTCAAGCGGGGTTACCGGGAGTTGCTCGACGGGCTGGGAGAGGTGGTTCCCGATGAGCTGGAGCGGCAGCGGATCGTGGACGAGTGCAAGCGCGCCTTCGCTTTGAACACGGGGGTGTTCCGCGAGCTGGGGGACGAGTTCCCGCTGTCGGCGTAGGCGGCCCCTGCGGGGCTTTCCCCAACCCCGCCCCTTCCCACAGACCCCTCCTCACACGCCGGACGGGCTGAAAGGGGCGGGGCCTCAGGCCCCGCCCAGCCGCACCCGTCCCCCCACCTCGATCAACCCACCCGGCGCGGGCGCCGTGAGGATCTGTGAGCCTTGGCCCTGGGTGATGTTGAGTGCTCGGCCAAGCTGTTCCGTCAGGAGCAGTGCCGCCGCCCCTGTGGCCTCGTCCTCCCGGATGCCGTCGTCGCGTCCCGGAAAGGCCCGCGCCCGCACCCGGCCCGCCGCCTCGTCCTCCCACGCCCACGCGTAGATCCACTCCCCCGGCGGGGGCACCGTGAGGGCGTCCACCTCGGCCGGGGTGCCGTACGCGCGCAGGACGCGGGCCGGCGCCCACTGCGGCCGCGCGGCGATCCAGTTGAACTCCCCGTCCTGGCGGGCCTCCACCACCCCCGCGGGCGTGACCAGTTCGGGCACGTCCAGCAGCCAGGACGTCCCCACGCAGGGGTGCCCGGCGAAGGGCAGCCGCAGCGTAGGGGTGTAGATGTCGATGACCCCGCGCTCGGGGTCATCGACGAACACCGTCTCGCTGAAGCCGAGCTTCGCGGCGATCTCCTGCCGCTCGCCCCGACCCGGAACGCGGGCCCCGTCCCGCACGACACCCAGCTCGTTGCCGTGCCGGCCGTCGGGCCCGCAGAACACCCGGAGTACGTCGAGGCCGTCAGGAAGGTCCGAAGGCAGTTGCGTCATCCGGGCATTCAAACATCCCGAGGGGTCAGGAAGCCCTGCGGCGAGCCACGAAGACCGCACCGGCGCCCGCGGCGGCGATCGCCCCCGCGGTCCCGAGCAGCGCCCCCGTCGGCACCGACGAACCGGTGGACGCCAGCGAGCCCCCCGTACCGCCGCCGACCGAGCCGCCACCGCCGAGGTCGGACGAACCCCCGCCGGTGGTACCGGAGTCAGTGGCTCCACCCATGCCGCCGCTGGCGCCGCTGCCGCCCGGAAGCTCGGCGCCCTCGGCGACCGAGAGCGCCACCGTCACGGGGTCGATCGCGTCGCCCGCCTTGTAGCCGGACGGCGCGTCCTCGCTCTCGAACTGCTTCGCGCCCGCCGCGGTGAACGCCGCCGGGACCTTGTCGAGCACGACGACGTCGTCCTTCGCCGCGTACGACGCCTTGGAGAGGTCAAGCGTCGCGAACTTCACGTCGTTGTTGGTGCCCTTGGGCGTGGTGACGTCCACGGTCAGCGTGCCCTTGGCGCCGCTCGCGGCCACCTTGATGTCGCTGAACTTCATGTCGATGCCGTGCGCCTTGTACTGGAAGCGGACGGCGCCGCCGAAGGACGCGTTCAGCTTCTTCGCGTCGCTGTCCACGTCGCCCTTGGCGTATGGGAAGTCGTAGCCGTTGTCGTTCTTCTCCGCGCCACCGGAGAGCGTGGCGCCGCCGCCGGACTCGATGTAACGGCGGAAGCTCTCCTTCACGCCCCAGGCGAGCGAACCGTCGTGGACCTCGCCCGCGGGCCGCTCGGTGCCGGACGTCGGCTTCGGCGTCGCGGTGGGCTTGCCCGTCGGCTTCGGGGTCTCGGTGGGCTTCGCGGTCGGCTTGGGCGTCTGGGTGGGCTTGTCCGTCGGCTTGGGCGTCTCGGTCGGCTTCTGGGTCGGGGCGCCGCCCGCCTTCACCGAGAGGGTGGCCGGGTCGAGCTTGTCGCCCTCCTTGTACATGCCGTTGAAGGCCTTGGCGCCGTCCGCCGTCAGGGTCGCCGGGATGTCCTTGAAGGTCATCGCGCCGCCCTCGCCCTGGCCTGGCCTGATGCCGGTCAGGTCGAGCTTGGCGAGGTCGATGTCGTTCTGTGCGGTGCCGTTGAGGCTGATGTCGGCCTGGATGGCGCCGCCCGTGCCCTCGGTGCGGACCTTGACGTCGGAGACCTTGATGTCGAAGCGGTGGGCCGTGGAGGAGAAGCGGACGCTGCCCTTGAAGGCGGTGTCGGTGGCGTGCGTCCCGGTGTCGTAGGTGCCCTTGCCGTCGGTGAAGGTGAACACGCCGTTGTCGGCGGCCTGCTTGGCGCCGTCCGTGGCCTCGATCTTGCCCGCGGCCATGCCCGTGACGTACTTGCGGAAGGTCTCCTTGAAACCCCAGTCCAGCGTGCCGTCCTTCAGCTCCATCTTCGGCGCGGCGGCGGCTTCGCCGTCGGCGGCGAGCGCCGGAAGGGTCAGGGCGGTCGCGCCGAGCGTGACAGCGGTCGCGACGGCTGCCGCGAGGGTTATGGGACGACGGGTGGCGGCCATGATCAGGCTTCTCCTTGACGAGAGAGGTGACAGCGAAGAACGGGAGGTTGGAGAGGAGAGAAGAAAGACGAGGGAAGAGACGGGGGAAGGAAGGTCAGGAATCCGAGCCGGGAGCACCGGGACCACCGGGAGCACCGGAGGTGTCCGCCGCCGCTCGCTTCTTGCGTACGACCCCGAACGCGACCGCCGCGGCGAGCAGCACCGCCACGCCCGCGCCGATGCCGATCGGCACGGCGGGCGACGAGGATTCGGCCGATTCGGCGGCGTTCTGGGTCTTCGGCTCGGCCTTCTTCGCCTGCGGTGTCGGGCTCGCGGACGAGCCGAGGTCGGGCAGCGCGGGCAGCTTCGCGTCGGCGTCTAGGCCGACGGCGAGCGAGAGCGGGTCCATGGCGGAGCCCGCCTTGTACATGCCGCCGAACGCCTTGGCGCCGTCGGCGGTGAGCTTCGACGGCACTTCGGTGAGGGAGACCAGCCCGTCCTTCGGCTTCAACTCCTCGGCCGCGAAGGTGATCAGCGGGGCCTTCCTCAGCGTGACGCCCTTGTCGCCCTTGCTGTCGACGTCGGCGAAGAGCGTGCCCTTGCCGTCCTTCACCTCGACGGCGACCTTGCTCAGGGCGAGATCGAGGCCGTGCTCGCCGGTGAAGCGCACCGCGCCCGCGAAGTCCGCGTCGAGGCTCTGCTTCTTCTTGTCGTACGTCCCCTCGCCCTGGGGGAAGCGGAAGAGCGCGCCCCCGTCCTGGGCTCCGGCCGACAGCTTCCATTCGCCCTTGGCGATGGAGCCGGTGACGTACTCCCGGAAGGTGCGGCGCACGCCCCAGTCGACGGCGGCGTCCTCGATCCGGCCCGCCTTCGCCTTGTCCTGCTCGGACTTCGAGGGCTTCGAGGGCTTCGGCGACGGCTTCTTCGACGGCTTGTCGGAGCCGGGGCCCGCCTTCGCCGCGAGGTCCGCCGACAGGCTCACCCGGTCCAGTTCGGTGCCCGCCGTGTAGTACCCGGCGAAGGCCTTCGCCCCCTGGGAAGTGAGCGTGGCGGGGAGGTTGTTGAGGGCGATCGGTCCCGCGCCGCCCTTCATGCCGATGCCCGACATGCCGAGGGTCGCGAGCGGCACCTGGGCGCTGGACGTGACCTTGCCCGTGCCCTTCTCCTTGCTGACCATGTCGGCGTAGAGCGTGCCGGAGCCGCCGGAGATCTTGACGGTGGGGCGGCTGATGGTGAGGTCCAGCTCGTACGAGCCGCCCTTCTTGTGCCCGAGGAAGTGCACCCCGCCGGAGAAGGCGGCGCTGAAGGCGCCGCTGTCCGGGTCGTACGACCCCTTCGCCGAGTGGAAGCGGAACTGGCTGCCGCCGACCGTGGCGGCGCCGCCCTGCAAGGTCGAACTCCCCTGCGCGATCGGCCCGGTGACGTAGCTCTGGAAGGAGGATTTGATGCCCCAGTCGAGCCGTCCGCCCTGGACCGTGCGGTCCTGCGCGTGCGCGGTGGCCGCCGGAAGCAGTGCTCCGACGAGTGCGGTGAGCACGGCCACGGCTCCGGCGCGGGCGATGGCTCGCGCCTGTCTTGACGGCGACATGGGACCCCTCCAGGTGTGGCTAATGAGGTAAGGCTAACCTAAACTACGATCACTCCGGCCGGAACCCCCATCCCGGCCACCCGGGCCCCAAGCGCCCCAGAGCAGACCCGCAGCAGACCCTCAACAGCACGACAGGACGGTGGACTTCGGTGCGTATGCCGCGCTCACTCCGTATCGCCGGCGCGTGGACCGCCGTTCTCGCCCTGGCCCTCACGGGCTGTGGATCATCGTCGGACGGCGGTGGCGGTACGTCCCCGAAGGCGAAGGCGGCGGCCTCGGCGCCCGACCGGGTCGAGCCGCTGAAGACCCGCCCCGACCCCGTGCTCCCCGCCACCGTCACCTCCGCCGACGGCAAGAAGGTCACCGTCGACGACACCAGCCGGATCGTCCCGCTCACCGGCAGCCTGAGCGAGATCGTCTTCACGCTCGGGCTCGGCAAGGACGTCGTGGCCCGCGACATCACCGCGACCTTCGAGCAGGCGAAGAAGCTGCCGGTGGTGACACGTGCGCACGACGTCTCGGCGGAGAGCGTCCTGTCCCTGAAGCCGACGGTCGTGCTCGCGGACACCTCGACGGGGCCGGCGGAGGCCATCGACCAGATACGTGACGCGGGCATCCCGCTGGTCGTGTTCGACCCGGCGAAGGGCCTCGACGACGTGGGCCCCCGGATCGACGCGGTGGCCAGGACGCTGGGGGTCGAGAAGGCGGGCGACGAGCTCAAGTCCCGTACGCAGCAACGCATCGCGAAGGTGCGGAAGTCCATCCCGGCCTCCGCCCGCACCGAGAAGCCCCGCGTCGCCTTCCTCTACCTGCGCGGCTCCGCGTCCGTCTATCTGCTCGGCGGCCGGGAGTCCGGCGCGGCCTCGCTCCTGGAGGCGGCGGGCGCGGTCGACGCGGGCAAGGCGTCGGGCCTGAGGAAGGACTTCACGGCGATCACCAGCGAGGCACTCGCCAAGGCGGCGCCGGACGCGATCCTGGTCATGTCCAAGGGGCTGGAATCCGTCGACGGCGTGGACGGGCTGCTCAAGGTCCCGGGGGTCGCCGAGACCCCCGCCGGGCTCGACCGCCGCATCGTCTCGATCGACGACGGGGTGCTCCTGAACTACGGGCCGCGCACGGACCAGGTCCTGAAGTCGCTGGTGGAGCAGTTGTACGGGGGCGCTCAGAAGTGACCGTCCTGACCAAGTCGGCGAACGCCGGGCCCGCCGACGCGGAGCCGAAGGCTCCACGGACCCGCCGCCGGGGCGCGGCCGTGCCCCTGACCATCGGGCTCACCGCCGTCCTCGTCCTCCTCTGTCTCCTCTCCGCCGGGATCGGCGCGTACGACATCCCCCTCGGGGACGTCCTCAGCTCCGTCCAGCACCGGATCGGTCTCGGCGGGAGCGCCCTGGACCGGGTCGGCGAGAGCGTCCTGTGGAACGTGCGGCTGCCGCGCGTGACGCTCGCGCTGCTCGTCGGCGGTTCGCTGGGGTGCGCGGGGGCGCTCATGCAGGGCGTGTTCGGCAATCCGCTCGCCGAGCCCGGTGTCATCGGGATCTCGGCGGGCGCGGCCGTCGGCGCGGTGGCCTCGATCGCGCTCGGCCTCAGCTTCTTCGGGAACTGGACCGTGACGGTCTGCGCGTTCGTCGCCGGGCTCGCGACGGTCCTGCTCGTGTACGTCCTCTCGCGCAACGGCGGCCGCACGGAGGTCGTCACGCTCATCCTCACCGGCATCGCCGTGAACGCGTTCGCGGGGGCGCTGATCGGACTCTGCATCTTCTTCGCGGACAACGCGCAGATCACCCAGATCACCTTCTGGCAGCTCGGTTCGCTCGCGGGCGCCACGTGGCCCAAGGTGCTCGCCGTGCTGCCGTGCGCGGTGGCCGGTCTCGCCGTGGCGCCGCTGTACGCGCGGAAGCTGGACCTGCTCGCGCTCGGCGAGCGGCCCGCACGGCATCTGGGGGTGGACGTCGAGCGGCTGCGGCTCATGCTGGTCCTGGTGGTGGCGCTGCTGACGGCCGCCGCCGTGGCCGTCGCCGGGATCATCACGTTCGTCGGGCTTCTGGTCCCGCATCTGCTGCGGATGGCGGCGGGCCCCGGCCACCGCTTCCTCGTGCCGGGCAGTGCGCTGGGCGGGGCGGTCGTCCTGGTCGGCGCGGATCTCGCGGCGCGGACGGTGGCGGCGCCCGCGGAGCTGCCGCTCGGGGTGCTCACCGCGCTCTTCGGGAGCCCGTTCTTCTTCTGGCTGTTGCGCAGGACCCGTCGTAGGCAAGGGGGTTGGGCATGATGACGCGGATCGCCGAGCGGCTGTTCCCGTCCGGGCGCGGGCTCGCGCTGCCGGGGACCTTCACTCCCGGCGACGCGCTCGCCGAGGCGTCGGAGCTCGTGGTGCGGCTCGGCGGGCGCGAGGTGCTCGCCGGGGTGTCCCTCAGCGCCCGCGCGGGCGAGGTGCTGGCCCTGGCCGGGCCCAACGGAGCGGGGAAGTCGACCCTGCTGGCCGCGCTGGCCGCGGACATCCCGGCGGACGAGGGGGTCGTACGCGTCTGCGGGCGCCCCGCCGAGGAGTGGCCCGCCCGTGAACTCGCCCTGCGGCGTTCGGTGCTGCCGCAGGCCGCCGCCCTGTCCTTCCCGTTCACGGTCGAGGACGTCGTGCGGATGGGGCGCGCACCCTGGGCGGGCACGGCCCTGGAGGACGACGACGAGCAGGTCGTACGTGAGGCGATGGCCTCGACGGAGGTGGGCGAGTTCGCGGCCCGCCCCTTCTCCGCGCTGAGCGGCGGCGAACGGGCGCGGGTCGCGCTGGCCCGCGTCCTGGCCCAGCGGGCGCCGCTCCTCCTGCTCGACGAGCCGACCGCGGCGCTCGATCTGCGCCACCAGGAGCTGGTCCTGCGGATCTGCCGGGAGCGGGCCGGCGCCGGTGACGCGGTGGTGGTGGTCCTGCACGACCTGGGGCTGGCCGCGGCGTACGCGGACCGCGCCGCGGTGCTGCACGGCGGCGCCCTCGCGGTGGAGGGCCCGCCGGCCGACGTGTTCACCGGCGAGCTCCTGAGCGAGGTCTACCGGCAGCCGGTCGAGGTGTTCCCGCACCCGCGGACCGGCGCCCCGCTGATCACTCCGGTCCGGACCTGAAACGGCACCTTTTGACCTGCGCTTTACCACCCCATGAGGTGCCCATCACCCTGCCGTGACGCCCCTGTGAGCAGCCCCGAACGGTGAGAGGTGAATCACTGGACGGCTGGGTATCGACCAGGTAAGGCTCAGTTAAGTTAGGTCCGCCTCACCGGCATGCCGGAACCGTCCGTGAACCGCCTTGGAGCCCCTATGCGCCCTGTCCGCCTCTCTGCAGTCACCGCCATCGCCGCGGCGGCGACGCTCACCGCCGTCACGGGCTGCACCGAGAAGAGCGACGCCAAGGGCGGCGGCAACACCGTCGAGGTGACCGCCACCGACGACAAGTGCGACGTCTCCAAGACCAAGCTCAGCGCCGGGCACGTCGAGCTCGCCATCGAGAACAAGGGCTCCAAGGTCACCGAGGTCTACCTCCTCTTCCCCGACGACCGCATCGTCAGCGAGCGCGAGAACATCGGCCCCGGCACGAAGCAGAAGCTCACCGCCGAGGTGAAGTCCGGCTCGTACCAGATCGCCTGCAAGCCCGGCATGAAGGGCGACGGCATCCGCCAGAAGGTCACCGTCAGCGGCGGCAAGGCCGTCAAGCGCGACCCGCGCCTGGACAAGGCCGTCGCCGACTACCGCGCCTACGCGCAGGAGCAGGCCGACGCGACGCTGCCCAAGGTGAAGCTCTTCACCGACGCCGTCCGCGAGGGCGACGTCGACGCCGCGAAGAAGGCGTACGCCAACTCGCGCATCGGCTGGGAGCGCACCGAGCCGGTCGCCGAGTCCTTCGGTGACATCGACCCGAAGGTGGACCTCCGCGAGGACGGCCTGGAGGACGGCCAGGACCTGGAGAAGGACTGGACGGGCTGGCACCGCCTGGAGCGGTCCCTGTGGAAGGACAAGAAGCTCGGGGAGCGCGACAAGGAGCTCGCCACCCGGCTGGACAAGGACCTCCTGGACTGGCAGAACCGCGTCGGCAAGGCGGAGATCACCCCGACCTCCATGGCCAACGGCGCCAAGGAGCTCCTCGACGAGGTCGCCACCGGCAAGGTCACCGGCGAGGAGGAGCGCTACTCGCACACCGACCTCGTCGACTTCAAGGCGAACGTCGAGGGCGCGGAGAAGGCGTACGGCCTGCTCAAGGCGGTCGCGTCGGAGAACGACCCGGCGCTCACCAAGGAGCTCGACAAGCAGTTCGCGGCCCTTGACGAGCTGCTCGGCAAGTACCGCGAGGGCGGCGGCGCGGACTCGTACACGTTCACGTCGTACGACAAGGTCAGCAAGGCGGACCGCAAGGATCTCTCGGACGGCGTCAACGCGCTCGCGGAGCCGCTGTCGAAGCTGGCCGCCGCCGTCGTCACGACCAAGTAGCGGCAAGGGGGTTCCGGGACGATGACCGAGACCACGCGTGACACCGACACGGCCCGCGAGCCGGGCGATGAGCCCACATCCGGCTCCCCTTCCCGGCGTTCGCTCCTCGGCTGGGGCGGTGCGGGGCTCGCGCTCGGCGCCGCCGTCACCGGGGGCGCGGTGGCGGTGGCCAGGGCCGGGGACGAGGCGGTGCCCGCCGCGTCGGCGGGCGGCGCGGTCGCTTTCCGGGGCGAGCACCAGGCGGGGATCGCGACCCCCGTCCAGGACCGGCTGCACTTCGCCGCGTTCGACGTGAAGACGGACGACCGCGAGCAGTTCGTGCAGCTCCTGAAGGACTGGACGCGGGCCGCCGCGCGGATGACCGCCGGGCACCAGGTCGGCGAGGGTGCCTTCGGCGGTCTCTCCGAGGCGCCGCCGGACGACACCGGCGAGGCGCTCGGCCTCAAGCCGTCCCGGCTCACGCTCACCATCGGCTTCGGGCCGAGCCTCTTCGAGAAGTTCGGGCTCGGCGACCGGCGGCCGGAAGCACTCGTCGATCTGCCCAAGTTCCCCGGCGACAACCTGGACAAGTCCCGTGGTGGCGGCGACCTGTGCGTGCAGGCCTGCGCGGACGACCCACAGGTCGCCGTGCACGCCATCCGCAACCTCGCCCGCATCGGCTTCGGCAAGGTCGCGGTGCGCTGGTCGCAGCTCGGTTTCGGCAAGACCTCGTCGACGACGCCGGGTGCGCAGACGCCGCGCAACCTCTTCGGCTTCAAGGACGGCACCCGCAACATCTCGGGCGAGGACGGCTCCGCGCTCGCCGAGCACGTGTGGGTCGGCGAGAAGGACGGGCCCGGCTGGATGGTCGGCGGCTCCTACCTCGTCGCGCGCCGCATCCGCATGAACGTCGAGACCTGGGACCGGACTCCGCTCGGCGAGCAGGAGGACATCTTCGGGCGCGACAAGGGCGAGGGCGCTCCGGTCGGCAAGGCCAAGGAGCACGACGAGCCGTTCCTGAAGGCGATGAAGCCGGACTCGCACGTCCGGCTCGCGCACCCGGACACCAACGACGGGGCGACCATCCTGCGCCGCGGCTACTCCTTCACGGACGGCACCGACGGCCTGGGCCGCCTGGACGCGGGGCTCTTCTTCCTCGCCTACCAGCGGGACGTCCGCACGGGCTTCATCCCGGTGCAGCGCAGCCTGGCGCGCGCCGACGTTCTCAACGAGTACATCCAGCACGTGGGTTCAGCGGTCTTCGCGATCCCGCCGGGCGTCCGCGACAAGGACGACTGGTGGGGCCGGGCACTGTTCGGCTGAGGGGGATCTGACAGACATGTTCGGCAACTACCTGATCGGCCTGCGCGAGGGCCTCGAGGCCAGCCTGGTCGTGTGCATCCTCATCGCCTATCTGGTGAAGACGGAGCGGCGCGACGCGCTCAAGCCCATCTGGATCGGCATCGGCGTCGCGTGCGCCCTCGCGTTCGGCTTCGGCTGCGCGCTGACCTTCGGTTCGCAGGAGCTGACGTTCAAGGCGCAGGAGGCGCTGGGCGGTTCGCTGTCCATCGTCGCCGTCGCCCTGGTGACGTGGATGGTCTTCTGGATGCGGCGTACGGCCCGTCATCTCAAGGCGGAGCTGCACGGCAAACTGGACGCGGCGCTGCAGATGGGCACGGCCGCCCTGGTCGCCACCGCGTTCCTCGCGGTGGGCCGGGAGGGCCTGGAGACGGCGCTGTTCGTCTGGGCCTCGGTCCGGGCGTCCAACGACGGCACGCCGGGCCCGCTGATCGGCGTGCTCCTTGGCCTGCTCACGGCGATCGCGCTGGGCTGGCTTTTCTACAAGGGCACGGTCCGCATCAACCTGGCGAAGTTCTTCACCTGGACCGGCGCCATGCTGGTGGTCGTGGCGGCGGGCGTCCTGGCGTACGGCGTCCATGACCTGCAGGAGGCGGAGTTCCTCGGCGGCCTCCAGAACAAGGCGTTCGACATCAGCGCGACGATCCCCCCGGACAGCTGGTACGGCACGCTCCTGAAGGGCATCTTCAACTTCCAGCCCGACCCGACGGTTGTCCAGGTCACGGTGTGGCTGCTGTACCTGGTCCCGACGCTCGCCTTCTTCTTCGCCCCGGTAGGGTTCGGGCCCGGGAAGGGGAAGGTGAACGCAACGCATGAGCAGGTTTCCAAGGCAGCGCACTCCGATGCGGCGGGGACGGTCTCGACGGCCGGTCCGGTTCGCGATGGCGGCGTCGACGGTGACCGTACTGACGGTGACGGCGAGCGGGTGCGTGACGGTGCACGGGGAGCGGGAGGTCGTCCCGTCGGCGACGAAGGCTGAGGCCGACCGCGCACTGAAGGACTTCCTCACCGCGTACAACAAGGCCGAGAAGGCGTACGACCCGGCCCTGGACGCGGCCCGGGTCACGGGCCCGCTGAGCGCCATCAACCAGGCGGGCCTGAAGTCGAAGGGCGCGCGGAACCCGGACGGCAACCCGAACCAGGTGCCGCTGGAGCTGACGGACGCGAAGTTCTCGATCCCCAAGAAGGCCGGCTGGCCCCGGTGGTTCGTCGCGGACACGAAGTCCAACCGCAGGGGCGACCTGCGCTGGCTGCTCGTCTTCACGAAGGGCAGCGCGGACCAGCTGTGGGAGGCGTCGTACCTGAACCTGGTGTCGCCCGACAAGATGCCCGAGCTGAAGAAGGACCAGGACGGCTGGGCCGAGCCGGTCGATGCGGGCTCCAAGGCCCTGGCGGTGGCGCCGAAGAACCTCGGCGAGCAGTACACGACGTATCTGAAGTCGGGCGGCGACACGTTCGCGCCGGGTGATCACACGTCGACGTGGAAGGCGTTCCGCGACAAGAACACCAAGCGTCGGGGCATCGCCGTCCAGTACATCGACGAGCCGAAGAACGACGGAGCGTTCGCGCCGGTGGGTCTGCGCACCCAGGACGGCGGGGCGATGGTCTTCTTCTCGACGCACCACTACGAGAAGCAGACCGCCGCGAAGGGCGTGAACCTCACCGTCGAACCCGAGGTGAAGCCTCTCCTGACGGGCGAGGTCAAACAGTCGGTGATGCTGGAGCGCGTCTCCAACCAGGTCGTCGTCGACCCGGCCGGCTCCGGCAAGGTGACCTTCCTGAGCCGCATCCAGGGACTGACGGGCGCGCAGGGCGAGTAGAGCGGCCGACAG
This sequence comes from Streptomyces sp. NPDC054047, assembly GCF_055585065.1. NCBI lineage: Bacteria > Bacillati > Actinomycetota > Actinomycetes > Kitasatosporales > Streptomycetaceae > Streptomyces > Streptomyces sp. NPDC054047. The sequence goes on from NZ_JBVJKV010000001.1 coordinate 615,862, forward strand.
CCACAGAACGCCTCGCGCGCGGGGCGTCAGCCTCTCAACGGCCAGGCGGCGACGTCGTGCTGGGGCTCGCCCGCGACACGGGCGCACTCGTCGGTGAGCGTCTCCAGCAGCGTCAGCGGGTCCGGCAGCGCGTGCTCGGGGCCCCGGATCCAGCTGACCGCCAGGTCACCGGGCAGCCGCGCGGGCGGCACCAGGACGTACGAACCACGGCAGTGCCAGCGGAAGCCCGGGTGTTCGTTCGTCGTCTCGGGGTGGCAGTCGAGCTCGCAGGGCCACCACTCGTCCTCGTCCTCGGGGGTGCCGCGCGTCAGCGTGAAGAAGAGCATCCGCCCCTCGTCCATGACGCCCTCGGACTCGGCGACGGGACCCACGTCGATGCCGTCGGCGAGCAGCCTGGCGAGCGCCTCGCGCCCGGCGGCGACCGGCACGTCGAGGACGTCGTGGACCATGCCCGTCGCGGTGATGAAGTTGGCCTGCGGCTGATGCCTGGCCCAGCGCTCGATCTGCCCGCGGTCGGTGGTGGACTGCGTCTGCCAGGCGAAGGAGATGGGGTGCCTGGCGGGGGTGGGACAGCCGATGCGGTCACAGGAACATCGGTACGCGGAGGGGTGCGCGGCCGGTGAGAGCGGCAGGCCCGCCGCCGCCGCGGCGACGAGCAGGGCTTCGCGGCCCGCCTCGTCACCTGCCGTGTCCTCCGGTCGGGGACGCCGGCGAAGCCACTGGGAAATCCTGCTCTGTCCGCCGGAACGGCGGCCGAACTCCGCGCCCATCTATCCCCTCACCTCGCATTTGTGCCGAGAAGCATGTCCCATGGTCGCACCATCCTGCTCCTCGGGGGGCCAGAGCCCACATCCGGGGTAGCTGGGGTGATGCAAGGCGCAGGGTGACATCGCGCGTCATTGCGTACTAACGGGGGATATACGCCCCTACCGTGTTCGCCATGGTCACCAGGACTGCGCTCACGGGACTCTCGGGGCTCATGAGCCTCACCACACTGGCCCTCGCGGCGCCCACCGGGGCCCTCGCCCCGATCGAGTGGGGCGGCGGCCCCCTGACGGTGGAGGCGCTCCCCTCCATCACGTACACCGCGCACCGCGGCGGCGCCCTGGAGGTGCCGGAGAACAGCATGTCCGGCCTGGTGGCGGCGTACGCACGCGGCACGGCCCAGGTCATCGACGTGGACACGCGGATACTGCGCGACGGCACGCTCGTGGCCATGCACGACGCGACCCTGGACCGCACGACGACGTCCAAGGGCCCGGTGCGCTCGCTCACCCTGCGCGAATGGAAGAACGTCAGGCTGCGGCCGAGCGCCGGGCTGCCCGGCAGCTGGCGCCCCGAGCGCCCGCCGACGGTCGCCGAGGTCCTTGACCGCTTCGGCGGGCGGATCGTGCTGATGCTGGAGGCGAAGGATCCGCGCAGCCTGCGCACGCTCGGCTCGCTGATCCGCGCGCGAGGCCTGACGCGCTCGGTCTTCGTGAACTCCAACGAGCCCGGTGTCGCGTGGCGCGCGCACCGGATGGGGCTGCTCGCGCAGCTGTGGCGCTCCAAGACGCAGATGCGCACGGACCGGCCCGAGCGGTGGGCCGGGTTCGTGGACGTCCTGGACGTGGACCACAAAGCGCGGGACGCGGATCTCCTGCGGGCGGTCGGCTCCGGGGTCCCCCGGGTGTGGGCGCACACGGTGACCACGCCGGGCCAGCGCGACCGGGCGCTGCGACTCGGCTGCAACGGCGTGATCACGGACCGGCCGGGGCTGCTCGCGCGCACGCCGGTGAAGGGCGTGAAGGGCGTGAGCGCCGCCGGCCTCCGGGAGCGGTGGCCGGTCAACGCCGCGTGATCGGCCGGGGGCCGGTCCGGGGACGGTGATCAGCGGGGCGCGATTCCGTAGAGGGCGTACTCGACGAGCTTGTCGGCGTACTCGTGCGTGAGCGGGCCGGTCCGCTGCATCCAGCGCTGGGCGAGCGGGCCCGTCCACAGCTCCAGGGCGATGCGGGGGTCCACGTCGGGGGCGACCTGGCCGGCCTCCTGGGCGATCTCCAGGCGCTTCACGTACATCTGGAGTCCGGGCTCCAGGAGCCTCTCCACGTACTCGGCGCCGAGCTCCGTGTTGAGCAGGCCCTCGGCGGCGAGCGCCCGCCAAGGGGCGTCGTACTTGGGGTTGTTGAACTCGTCGACGGTGGCCCGCATGACGAGCTTGAGGTCCGCCTCCAGGTCTCCGGAGTCGGGGATCTCGGTCGGGGCGAGGTCGTGGCCCGCGTTGTCGCTCGCCTCTTGGTGGGCCTGTTCGCCCAGGTCCACGAAGGCGTCGAGCAGGACGGCGCCCTTGGACGGCCACCAGCGGTAGATCGTCTGCTTGCCCACGCCCGCCCGGGCGGCGATCGCCTCGATCGTGAGCTTTCCGTAGCCGACTTCGGAGACGAGTTCGAGTGCTGCGTCATAGATCGCGCGGCGCGAGCGTTCGCTGCGGCGCTTGGAGTCAGGGGCGGATTTCTGGACCATGCCATCGAATGTAGCAGCGAACGAGCCGAGACGTACCGTCTCATCAACCCTTGACAAGACGTTCCGTCTCGTTCAAAGTGGTCGAAGAGGCGAGACGGACCGTCTCGCCAAGGTTGTTCGATCCGGAGGTACGCAGATGTCGCGAGGCGGAGCAGGAAACATGCTGGGCGTGGGCGGTACGCGCACCAACCTCTCCCGCAAGGCGCTGCGCGGCTCGGGCCGCGGCGGCCAGATCGGCGGCGGGCTGAGCCCGCAGGCGCAGAAGCGTGAGCTGCTGCGCAGGCTGCAGGAGGGACGCCCGGCGCACGGCCGGTCGTGAGACGGGGACGTGGACGGCGTCTTGACCGTCCGCCGACCCGGGTTGACCACTCGCTGAACCACCCGTTCAGATCACAGCGCGAGGGCTCCTCAGACCGCACCATGGGCAGCAACTGCCCCACTATGGGCAGTAACTGACCACCGCGGTACGTGAGGAGCCCTCGTTGAGTCGTTTTCCTCGTCGCGCCACACCCCGGCGCTATCTGATGTGCTCACCCGCACACTTCAAGGTCACGTACTCCATCAACCCCTGGATGGACCCCTCCAAACCGGTCGACGTCCCGCTGGCCGTAGCCCAGTGGGAGGATCTGCGCGACCGCTACCGCTCGCTCGGCCACACCGTCGAGGAGCTCACCCCGCGTCCCGGCCTGCCGGACATGGTCTTCGCCGCGAACGGCGCGACCGTCATCGGGGGCCGTGTGCTCGGCGCGCGGTTCGCCTATCCCGAGCGCGGCGACGAAGCGGTCGCCCACCTGGAGTGGTTCCGGGAGCACGGCTTCACGGACCTCCACGAACCGACCCATGTCAACGAGGGCGAGGGCGACTTCGCCGTCACGTCCTCGTACGTCCTTGCGGGACGCGGCTTCCGGGCCAGCCCCCTGTCGCACGGAGAGGCGCAGGAGTTCTTCGGCCGCCCGGTCCTGGGGCTCGATCTGGTCGATCCCCGTTACTACCACCTGGACACGGCGCTCGCGGTGCTCGACGACGCCACGGACGACGTCATGTACTACCCGCCCGCGTTCTCGCCGGGCAGCCGGGCGGTCCTGCGGCGCCTCTTCCCCGACGCGCTGATCGCATCTGAGCCGGACGCGGTGGCGCTCGGGCTCAACGCGGTCTCGGACGGCCTGCACGTGCTGCTCCCGCAGGCCGCGGTCGGGCTCTTCGCACCGCTGCGGGAGCGCGGCTACGAACCCGTCGGGATGGACCTGGGCGAGCTGCTCAAGGGCGGCGGCAGCGTGAAGTGCTGCACGCAGGAGCTACGCGCCTAGCGCGTCACCGTCGTGGGGCGGCCAGGCGTCGCCCCACTCCGCGTCACGGGCCGCGCGGTACAGCGGCCCGTGGCGCTTGGTCACCGTCTCGCGGCGCAGCGTCTCGTCCGCCGCGCACAGGTCGAGCAGGACCTGGCCCTTGCGGATCTGCGGCTTGCGTACGACACGCTTCGGCGCGGGAGCCGCATCGAAGCGGACGGCGGCGACGTAGCTGAACTTCTCGTCCTCGTATGCCAATGAGCCGCCCTTGACCTTCCGGTGCAGGGACGAGCGGCTGACGCGGGCGGAGAAGTGGCACCAGTCCTCGCCGGGCACGATGGGGCAGGCGGCGCTGTGCGGGCAGGGGGCGGCGATGCTAAAGCCGGCGGCGACCAGCCGGTCCCTGGCCTCGATGACGCGCGTGTAGCCGTCGGGGGTGCCGGGCTCGACGATGACGACGGCCTGCTGTGCCGCTGCCGCCGCCGCGTCCACGAGGGACCGGCGGTCGGCCTCGGTCAGCTCCTTGAGGACGTACGACACCGTGACGAGATCGGTGCTCTCGATGCTGAGCGCCGCTCCGATCCGGGAGCGCTGCCACTGCGCCGCCTTCAACCACGGGTTCGCGGCGGCCAGTTCACGCCCCAGGGCAAGGGCGGGCTCGGCCCAGTCGAGGACCGTGACGGGCCGCTCGCCGTCCCAGGTCGCGCTCACCGCCCAGGTCGCCGCGCCGGTCCCGCCGCCGACGTCCACATGGCTGCCGGGCGCCCATCCCGCGGGCGCCGCGTCCGCGAGGGCGCCGAGCGCGGAACACACCGCCTCGAAGGTCGCGGGCATGCGGTACGCGGCATACGCGGCGACGTCCGCGCGGTCGCGCAGGATCGGGGCGTCGGTCGGGGTGAGGCCCCGGTAGTTGGCGATCAGCCGGTCCACGGCCTGCGTGGCCTGCTTGGGCCCGAGCCCGTCGAGGAGCCCGGCGAGGGCGGTGCGCAGGGTCTCGGCCGGTGCTACCGGAAAATTCGGGGCGTTCACCCCGTGATTCTAGAGGCGGACGAGACGGCCCCCGCCAGCCAGCGCTGCCGCAGGGCGCGCCCCCCCAGCGGGAGCCCTCAGCGGGCCGCGCGGGCCAGCCGGGTGGCCGCGCGGGCCCGGGGGCCGCTGTCGGCCCGCCCCCGGCGCGGATGGACCGTGTTGGCCAGGAGGATCAGGTACGTGTCCGTGGCGGGGTCCATGACCAGGGACGTCCCGGTGAACCCGGTGTGCCCCGCCGCGCCGCGGCCCGCCAGCTCCCCCATGAACCATGCCTGGTCGAGTCCGAAGCCAAGACCCGGCGGCGTCAGCATCAGCTCGACGAAGTCCGGGCCGAGGATGCGCGCCGTGCCGTACGAGCCGCCGCACAGCAGCGCGCGGCAGAAGACCGCGAGGTCGCGTGCGGTGGAGAAGAGCCCGGCATGGCCCGCGACGCCGCCCAGCGCCCAGGCGTTCTCGTCGTGCACCTCGCCCCGCAGCATCCCCCGGTCGGCCTTGGCCCAGGGCCTGCGCTGGTCCTCGGTGGCCGCGGCGTCGGGGCGCGGCCCGAAGCCGGTGGCGGCCATGCCGAGCGGCCGGGTGATGCCCTCGCGGATCAGGACGTCCAGCGGGCGGCGCGTGATGCGCTCCAGGACGTGCTGGAGGAGCAGCATGTTCAGGTCGGAGTAGAGGTGGTCGCCCGGCGGGCCCGACGGGGCCTCCGCGCGCAGGGCGGCGAGGCGCGCGGCGTCGTCCGGGCAGTCGTACAGCGGGAGTTCGGGGCGCAGGCCCGAGGTGTGCGTGAGCAGTTGGCGCACCGTGATGCCGTGCTCGGCGGCGGCCCTGAACTCGGGGACGTACGCGCAGACCTGCGCGTCGATGCCGAGCGTGCCGCGCTCCAGCTGCTGCATCGCGGCGACCGTCGTGAAGAGCTTGGTCAGCGATGCCAGGTCGAAGGGGGTGCCGGTACGGGTCAACACCTGCTCGGCGGGCGGCAGTTCGACGCCCGCGTCCCTCTCGGGGTCGTACGCGGCGTAGCGCACCGCACGGCCCACCGCCTCCTCCACGGCGATCACCGGGCCGCGCCCGGCGAGCACCACGGCGCCGGAGCACCAGGGGCGCTCGCCGCGCGTCAGTGCGCGCACCTCGCGTACGAGGGCCGCCATCTCGTCCGTGTCGAGCCCCGCGCGATCCGGCGTCCCGGCGCGCAGCAGGCGTGGCGCGGTCAGTGGTCCGTCCCCTCCCGAGTCGTCCTGGCCGAGTGCTGCCAGGGGCGGCACATCCCCGCGAAGCAGGCGATGGCCGCCAGAGCGCAGACTAGCTGGACGACGGCCATCGGCACGGCCGTGGCCTCGCCCGCGATGCCCACCAGCGGCGACGCGATCGCGCCGACGAGGAACGAGGACGTGCCGAGCAGCGCCGACGCGGAGCCCGCGGCGTGCGGGGTGCGCATCAGGGCGAGGGCGTTGGTGTTGGGCATCGCGAGGCCCATCGCCGACATCAGGACGAAGAGCCCGGCCGCGACGGGGACCAGGCCGACGTCCCCGAAGACGCCCGAGGTCATCAGGAGCAGCGCGGCGGCGGCGAGCACGATGACCGCCAGGCCGAAGGCGAGCGCCTTGTCGAGGCTGACCCGGCCGACGAGGATCTTGCCGTTGATCTGGCCGACGATGATCAGGCCGATGGAGTTCACGCCGAAGAGCAGGCTGAAGGTCTGCGGGGACGCCCCGTAGATCTCCTGGATGACGAACGGCGAGGCGGAGATGTACGCGAAGAGCGCGGCGAACGCGAAGCCGCCCGCGATCATGTACCCGGTGAAGACGCGGTCGGCCAGGAGTGACTTCATGGTGCGCAGCGCCTCGACGGTGCCGCCGCTGTGCCGCTTCTCCGGGGCGAGGGTCTCGGGCAGGCAGCGCCAGACCACCGCGGTCAGGGCGATGCCGATCGCCGTGAGCACGACGAAGATGCCGTGCCAGTCGGTGAAGCGCAGGACCTGGCCGCCGATGAGGGGCGCGACGATCGGGGCGACCCCGGAGATCAGCATGAGGGTGGAGAAGAAGCGGGCCATCTCCACGCCGTCGTAGAGATCGCGGACGACGGCGCGGGCGATGACGATGCCCGCGGCGCCCGCCAGGCCCTGCAACAGGCGGAAGCCCACGAGGAGTTCGACGGTGGGCGCCAGCGCGCAGATCGCGGTGGCGAGGATGTAGACGAGCAGCCCGATGAGCAGCGGCCTGCGCCGCCCCCACTTGTCGCTCATCGGCCCGACGACGAGCTGCCCGAGCGCCATGCCGGTGAGGCAGGCGGTGAGGGTCAGCTGCGCGGTCGCCGCGGACGTGTGCAGCGAGCGGGTGACCTCCGGGAGCGCCGGCAGGTACATGTCCATGGAGAGCGGCGGGACCGCGGTGAGGCCACCGAGCACGAGGGTGACCATGAGGCCGGTGCGGCGCCGGGCGGTGAGGGCCGCGGCGGCGGGTGCGGGTGCGGCGGATGCGGGGCCCGGTTCCGGTTCCGGCGGCCGGGACTGCCGTATGAGGGGGTCGTTCGACCCGCTCGTCGTGCGGCTGCCGTGCTCCGGCATACGGATTCCTTCCCGATGAGGCGTGCGATTACCTATGCTCTCAGCTCAGCTGTGCTGGTTGAGACCATTTCCGCGGTACTCCGCGGTACGGACAGGGGCTCCAGTGGTGGAAGACAACCGTGAACCCGTGCGCTGGGGCATCCTCGCGACGGGTGGGATCGCCGCGTCGTTCACGGCGAACCTCCTCGACATGCCGGACGCGGAGGTCGTCGCGGTGGCGTCGCGCACCGAGGCGTCGGCGAAGGCGTTCGCCGACCGGTTCGGGATACCGCGCGCCTACGGGGAGTGGGGCGCGCTCGCCGAGGACAAAGGCGTCGACGTCGTGTACGTGGCGACGCCGCACGCCTCGCACCGGGCCGCGGCGGGACTGTGCCTGGAGGCCGGCCGCGCGGTGCTCTGCGAGAAGGCGTTCGCGCTGAACGCGCGCGAGGCGCAGGAGCTGGTGACGCTCGCCCGGAGGCGCGGCCTCTTCCTGATGGAGGCCATGTGGATGTACTGCAATCCGCTGATCCGGCGGATGAAGGCGCTGGTCGACGACGGGGCGATCGGTGAGGTGCGGACCGTGCAGGCCGACTTCGGGCTCGCCGGGCCCTTCCCTCCCTCGCACCGGCTGCGGGACCCGGAGCAGGGCGGCGGCTCGCTGCTCGACCTCGGGGTGTACCCGGTGTCGTTCGCGCAGCTGCTGCTCGGGGAGCCCTCGGGGGTGAGCGCGAGAGCGACGCTCTCGGACGAGGGCGTCGATCTCCAGACGGGCATGCTGCTCTCCTGGGAGAGCGGTGCTCACGCTCTGCTGCACTGCTCCATCAACGCGGGTACCCCCGTCACCGCCTCCGTCACCGGTTCGCGGGGCCGCATCGACCTCCCGAACGGCTTCTTCTTCCCGGAGCGCTTCGTGCTGCACCGCGACGGCCGTGACCCCGAGGAGTTCACCGCCGTCCCCGAGCACGGCCCCCGCGACAGCCTCAAGCACGAGGCCGCCGAGGTCATGCACCGGCTGCGCGCGGGCGACACCGAGTCCCCGCTCGTCCCGCTCGACGGCACCCTCGCGGTGATGCGGACCCTGGACGCGGTGCGGGAGCGGATCGGGGTGCGCTACCCGGGCGAGTGAGCGCACCCCCGCCCCGCCGGGCTACGCGGGCTTCAGCCCCGGGTTCCCCGCCTCCGTCACGAAGGACGCGGCCGTGGTGATCGGCGCCCCGGGCGTCGTCACCGCGGAGACGGTCTTGAAATCGGCGCGCGCGGATTCCTGCCCGAGACCGACGGTCACGTATCCGCGCCGCCCGTTGTAGAACTTCAGGTGCGGGTTGGCCTTGGTGTAGGTGTCCCAGTTCGCGGGCTTGTCGGCGCCGTCCTTGCCGCTCGCGATCGACGTGGCGACGATCTCCGTGCCGACCGTCCTGGACGCCTGGTCGTCGAAGTCGGCCTTGATGTCGAAGGCGTACCCGACGTGCACGTCGCCCGTGAGCACCATCAGGTTCTCGATCCCGGCGGACTTCGCCCCGGCGAGGACCCGCTGCCGGGACGCGCGGTAGCCGTCCCAGGCGTCCATCGACAGCTTCGCCTCGGCGTTCAGGTCGAGCCGCCGCTCGGAGAAGGTGACCTGCTGCGGCACGACGTTCCACAGCGCACGCGAGCGGCGCCAGCCGTCGGTCAGCCAGCGCTCCTGCGTGGCGCCGGTGATGGTGCGCGCCGGGTCGTCCGACTCCGGGCCCGGGACGTGGGCCTTGTCGCCGTAGGCCTGGTCGGAGCGGTACTGCCGGGTGTCCAGGATGTCGAACTGGGCGAGCTTGCCCCACTGCACGCGGCGGTAGAGCTGGAGGTCGGGGCCCTGGGGCCGCTGGGGGCTGCGCAGCGGCAGGTTCTCCCAGTACGCGCGGTAGGCGGCGGCGCGGCGGACCAGGAACTCGGCGGGCGGGTTGCCGTTCTCGTCGAGGTCGTCCGCGTAGTTGTTCTCGGCCTCGTGGTCGTCCCAGGTGACGACGAAGGGGTGCGCGGCGTGCGCGGCGCGCAGATCCGGGTCGGACTTGTAGAGGGCGTACCGCAGGCGGTAGTCCTCCAGCGTCTGCGTCTCGCGGTTGTAGAGGGCGGGCAGGGTGCGGTCGGTGTAGTTGCGGGCGCCGCCGACCGCGTTGACCGCGTACTCGTAGAGGTAGTCGCCGAGGTGGAAGACGACGTCCACGTCGTCCTCGGCCAGGTGTTTGTACGGGGTGAAGTAGCCGTCGTGGTACGCCTGGCAGGAGACCGCGGCGAGCGTCAGGGAGCTGACCTTGCTGCCGGGCCCGGGGGCGGTGCGGGTCCGGCCCGTCTCGCTGATCCACGTGCCGGTCTTGAAGCGGAAGTAGTAGGTCCGCGCGACGCCGAGGTTGTTCACCTCGACGTGCACGGAGTGGTTGTACTCGGGGTGCGCGGTGACGGAACCGCGTCTGACGACGCGTCGGAAGCGGGCGTCCTGGGCCAGCTCCCACTGGACGGTGACCCGCTGATCGGGCAGACCGCTGCCCGGTTCGTACGGGGCCGGGGCCAGGCGGGTCCAGAGCAGGACCGAGCCGGGCAGCGGGTCACCGGACGCCACGCCGAGCGTGAACGGGTCGTCGGCGATCTTCCGCGCGTCCAGCTCGGCGGCGCTCGCGGCACCGGCGGCCGGCAGGTTGGTGGCGAAGGCGAGCGCCGCCGCGGCCCCCGTGACGGTGAGGAAACGGCGGCGGCCAAGATGGCTCGCGGCGGCTCGTAGTTCGGCTGTGCCCTGCTGGCCTGCGGGTGTCATGTGGCCCTCCCCTGACGATTGGTGTCACGGGCATGCAAGTGGTGGGGGAAGACGCGCGACTGTCGCGTACACAACACCCGCATGGCGGGACGATGATGTCCGTATGGACGGGCCTCCCGTACGCTGCGGGGCCATGAACGCAGAGCTAACTGGGCATCCAACCGAGCAGACAAGGTCCGCGGTGGTCACCGGCGCGGGCTCCGGAATCGGCAGGTCCGTGGCGGTGGAGCTGCTGCGGGCCGGGTGGTCCGTGGCGCTCGCGGGGCGCCGTACACAGACGCTGGAGGAGACGGCGGCGATCGCCGCCGGGGTGTCGGAGGGCGCCGCGGTGCGGCCCGTCCCGCACGCCGAGGAGTCCACCGAGGTGAACGCCCCGGCCACGACCGACGCGCTCTGCGTGCGCACCGACGTGTCGCGGCCCGAGGACGTGGCCGCGCTCTTCGCGGCCGTGCGCGACCGCTTCGGCCGCCTCGACCTCCTCTTCAACAACGCCGGTACGTTCGGCCCCGGCGGTGTGCCCGTCGAGGAGCTGGAGTACGACGCGTGGCGGCACGTCGTCGACACGAACCTCAACGGCGCCTTCCTGTGCGCGCAGGCGGCCTTCCGTCAGATGAAGGAGCAGGACCCGCAGGGCGGCCGGATCATCAACAACGGCTCCATCTCCGCGCACGTGCCGCGCCCGCGCTCCATCGCGTACACGGCGACGAAGCACGCGTTGACCGGCCTGACGAAGTCGCTCTCCCTGGACGGCCGCCCCTACCGGATCGCCTGCGGCCAGATCGACATCGGCAACGCGGCGACCGACATGACCGAGCGGATGCAGACCGGAATCCTCCAGGCCAACGGGGAGCTGGCGCCCGAGCCGGTGATGGACGTGTCGGACGTGGCGCGGACCGTGCGCCACATGGCGGAGCTGCCGCTTGAGGCGAACGTGCAGTTCGCGACGGTCCTCGCGACGAACATGCCCTTCGTCGGGCGGGGTTAGCCGCCGGGGCTTCGAGCGCCCACGACGTGGCCGACCGTGACCCAGCCCTCACGGTCGGCCCACATCTTCACAAACGGAATATGAAGTCCCGCGCCAATTGCGGACATCGCGCCCCGTATGCTCAGCGTGCCCTCCACGAGAACTCCACATTCAGAGCACACTCGGAGCACACCTTGCGCATACGTTCCGCCGTCCCCGCCGTCCTCGCCACGGCCGCGCTCTCGGCCTCGCTGCTCGCCGCGACCCCGGCGTCCGCGGCCGCGCGCCACCAGGGCGGACTGCACCTCGGGTACATCCAGTTCGACAGCCCGGGCCGGGACACCCGGTCCAACTCCTCGCTGAACGCGGAGTGGGTGAACATCCACAACAGCTCCGGCTCGGCGATCCAGCTCAAGGGCTACAAGCTGAAGGACAACACCGGCTACACGTACACCTTCGGCAGCTACAAGATCGGCGCCGGCAAGACCGTCAAGGTCCGCACCGGCAAGGGCACCAACGCGTCCGGCGTCCGCTACTGGGGCCGCGGTTCGTACGTCTGGAACAACACCAGCGACAAGGCCCGCCTCGTCAAGCCCAGCGGCTCGCTCAAGGACTCCTGCTCCTGGACGAACAGCAACCCCGGCTACAAGAACTGCCACTGACGGGCCCCACGCGCCGGCAGCGGGAATGACCGGGGCCTCGGCACGGTTGCTCTGCGACATGACGACGAATGCACCCGGGGCCGCTTCTCCCGCCGTACTGCGCTACACCGCGTTCTCGGCCGACCCGGCGGGCGGCAACCCCGCCGGGATCGTGCTCGACGCCGCCGGTCTGGACGATGCGGCGATGCTGGGGATCGCGGCGGAGGTGGGGTACAGCGAGTCGGCGTTCCTGACCCCGGCCCCTGACTCCGCTTCCGCCTCCGCTTCCGCTTCCGGCCAAGCGGGCCGCGCCTACGACGTGCGCTACTTCAGCCCGCAGGCCGAGGTCCCCTTCTGCGGGCACGCGACGGTGGCGGCCGCGGTCGCCCTGGCCGAACACGGCGCCGGCGCGGGCGACTTCGTCTTCTCCACGCGGGCGGGCACGGTCCCGGTGACCGTGACCGACGCGGACGGCGCCCCGCGGGCCACGCTCACCAGCGTCGAGCCGCACGTCGACGAGGTCACGGCGGCCGATCTGACCGAGGCCCTGGCCTCGCTCGACTGGCCCGCGGACGACCTCGACCCGGCACTGCCGCCCCGCATCGCCTACGCGGGCGCCCGCCACCTGATCCTGGCCGCCGCGACCCGCGAACGCCTCGCCGACCTGTCGTACGACTTCGAACGCCTCGCCGCCCTGATGCGGCGCCTGGACCTGACCACGGTCCAACTGGTCTGGCGGGAGAAGGACTTGACCTTCCACGTGCGCGACCCGTTCCCGGTGGGCGGGGTCGTGGAGGACCCCGCCACGGGCGCCGCGGCGGCCGCGTTCGGCGCGTACGCACGTGAACTGGGCCTGGTGCCCGCCCAGTCGGAGCTCACCCTGCACCAGGGCGCGGACATGGGACGCCCCGGAGTGCTCACGGTGAACCTGCGGGACGGCGACGCGAAGGTGCGGGTGAGCGGGGCGGCGGTGCGGATCGAGGGCTAGTCCCCCCGCAGAATCCGCTCGACCTCCGCCAACTCCCCCTCCGTCAAGGGCCCGTACTCCATCGCCCCCGCGTTCTCCTCGACCTGCGCCACCGTCCGGAAGCCCGGCACGGGCACCGTCAGCGGGCTCCGCGCCCAGAGCCAGGCGAGCGCTCCCTGCGTGAGGGTCCGCCCGCCACTGGTGAGCACGGACCGCACCGCGTCCACCCGCCCCAGCCACTCGGGGTCCGCTCCCCCGCCCGTCCCGAAGCCCGGCAGCCAGGCGGGCGGCGCGCTGCGGATGTCCCCGGCCACCGGAGCCTGCCCGGCGACGTACTTCCCGGTCAGCAGCCCCATGGCCAAGGGACTCCGCAGCACGCTCGCGAGCTCCAGCCGCTCGCAGAGCGCCACCATCTCCGGGGCGTCCTGCAGCACGTTGCAGCGGTACTGCACCGCCGTGCAGTGCGGCCCCGCGGCGAAGACCGCCGCCCGCTCGGTGTCGTCGGTGCTCCACCCGTATGCCCGGATGAGCCCCTCACGCACGAACTCCTCGCAGGCGTCGCGCAGTTGCGCCGCCCGCTCCAGATCGCCGTCGGCGATGTGCAGCTGGTAGAGGTCGACGTGGTCCGTGCCGAGCCGCTTCAGTGACGCGGTCAGTGCACGGCGTGCGTACGCCACCGAGTCGTCCGCGACCCCGGCGGCGGTCCGCGTCTTCTCGTCGAAGAGGTTGCCCCACTTCGTGGCGATGACGACGTCGTCCCGCCGCGCACCCAGGGCGCGCCCCAGGATGCGCTCGCTGTGCCCGGTCCCGTAGTTGTCCGCGGTGTCGAAGAAGGTCACACCGAGGTCGACGGCCCGCCGGATCGCCCGTACCGACTCCTCGTCGTCGACCGCGCCCCAGCCCAGCGGTTCGCCGCCCGGCATCGACCACTCACCGCCGATGGCCCAGCAGCCGAGGCCGAGCGCGCTGACTTCGATGCCGCTGCGTCCCAATGTCCTGCGTGTCGTCTCCATGCCCACGGACGCTAGGAGTTGAAGCGCACGCGAAGACAAGCCCTCACGCGAAACGCGTCACTCGACGCCGACGCTCAGGGGCTGGGGCTGGGGCTGGGGCTCAGGGCCTCAGAGCTGCTTCAGGCCTGTCCCGTCTCGAACCGGGAGACCTTCCCGCCGTCGACGGTGAAGTGCCACTTCGTCCGCATCTCCCCCCACGTGTCGTTGCGGAACGTGACGATCAGCGCGCGCCCGGCGTCCGACTCGTTCTCCACGTCCATGTGGCCGTGCGAGGAGAAGATCTCGCGCTCCGTCCACTCGGCGATGTCCCGGTCGGAACCGTCGTCGGACATGGTCGCGTCGGGTGCGAGGACGGCCTGGAAGGCGGCCTGGTCGTGGGAGTTCACGGCGGTGACGAAGGCCCGGACCGTCGGGTCGGCGAGCCGGTTTACCTGAATGCTCATGCACCCACCGTCACATCGGCCGCCCCACCCCGCCACCGGACGGGGTCACCCGTACGGCCGCCCGAGCCGGGTGCGCGGCGGGGCTCTGACGGACGGTGGGGGGGACGAGCACCGACACGCACGGGCCTGCCCGCCCACGCCCGTCCCTCCCGCTCCCCCTCCCCAACCGCTCACCACCCATCGCCACCCGCTCACCACCCGCTCACCACCCGCTCACCCCAGGAGACAGCGCCATGACCCGTTCCTGCTTCGACCGACGCGACCTCGGCCTCCTCCTGCTCCGCGTCACCACCGGCGGTGTCCTCGCGGCCCACGGCACCCAGAAGCTCTTCGGCTGGTTCGGCGGGCACGGCATCGAAGGCACCGGCGCCTTCATGGAGTCCATCGGCTTCGCGCCCGGCAAGGCGAACGCCGTCATCGCCGGGCTCGCGGAGGCGGGCGGCGGCACGCTGCTCGCGCTGGGCCTCGCGACCCCCGCTGCCGGTTCGGCGGCGGCGGGCGCCATGGCGGGGGCGACCGCGGTGCACGCCCCCAACGGCTTCTTCAGCCAGGGCGGCGGCTACGAGTACCCGGCGTTCCTCGGCCTGGTCTCCGCCGCCCTCGCCGTCACGGGCCCCGGCGCCTACTCCCTCGACAGCTCGCTCGGCCACTCCTTCAACCGCAACTGGATGGTGCCGGCGGCCCTGGCGGGCACGGCCGTCGGGGCGCTGGTATCGGTGGGCTCGCGGGCGAAGAACGTACGCGAGCAGCAGAGCGCTGCGACGCCGGGCGACCCGGTCATGTGACGTCCGCGTCCCGCCGCGGACTGCGGGGCGCGGGCCGCAGACAGCTCACGGCGTACGTGGTTGCCTGGACCCCATGATTGTCTGGATCAACGGGAGTTTCGGCGTGGGCAAGACGACCACGTCCGAGAAGCTGGTCGACCTGATCCCCGAATCGCGCCTCTTCGACGCCGAAGAGGTGGGCTACATGCTGCACCACGTCCTCGGCCCCCTCCAGGAGGAGGCCGACTTCCAGCACTGGCCGCCGTGGCGGCGCCTCGTCGTCGAGACGGCGCGGCAGCTGATCGCGTACACGGGCGACACGCTGGTCGTCCCGCAGACGGTCCTGGTCGAGGAGTACTGGACGGAGTTGAACGCTGGGCTCGGCGAACTCGGCGTACCGGTACGGCATTTCGTGCTGCACACCGACCCGCGGACCCTCACCGGGCGCATCGAGGCGGACATCCCGGCGATCGCCCCCTGGCGCCTCGACCACGTCGCCGTCTACCAGGAGGCCCTGCCGTGGCTGCGGCGCGCGGCCGAGGTGATCGACACGACGGACACTCCGCCGGACGAGGTGGCGCGGCGCATCGCCGCGAAAGTCGTTGTTCCGGAGCCGAGTTGACCAGATAGCGTCCTCGACCATGACCGAACCCACCACCTCTGACCTGCCGCCCCGCCTCACCGGGCTCACCTTCCACGGCCCGCTCTCCGAGGAGCGGGCCGCACGCCTCGTCGAGCGCGTCGCGCCGGGCACCGGCTCCGTCCTCGATCTGGGCTGCGGCTGGGGCGAGTTGCTGCTCCGGGTCCTCGAAGCCGCTCCGGACGCCACCGGTGTGGGCGTCGATCTGTCGGCCGACGACCTGGACAGGGGCCGCGCGCTCGCCAAGGAGCGCGGCCTGGCCGAGCGGGTCTCCTTCTTCGAGGAGTCGGCGACGGACACCACCCGCGGCCCCGCCGACCTCGTCCTGTGCCTGGGCGCGAGCCACGCGCTGAGCTCCGAGGAGCCGCCCGGCCACACCGAAGCGGCCCTGCGCGCACTGCGCGGCCTGGTCGGTCCCGGTGGCCGCGTCGTGCTCGGCGAGGGCTTCTGGCAGCGCACGCCCACCCCCGCCGAACTCGCCGGGATGTGGCCGGACGCCCACGCCGGCGAGCACCTCTTCCTGGGCGACCTGGTGGACGCGGCGATCGCCGCGGGCTTCCGCCCCCTGTGGGTGGAGACGGCGAGCACGCAGGAGTGGGAGGAGTTCGAGTCCGGCTACCGCACGGACGTGGAGCGGTGGCTCGCCACGCACCCCGGGCACCCGCTGGCCGCCGAGACCCGCGAGAAGGCGGACCGCCAGCGGGCGACCTGGCTGCGCGGCTACCGCGAGGTGCTCGGCCTGGCCTATCTGACCTTGATGCCGGTGGGCTGAGGACGGTCGTGCCCGAACCACGCCTGGGCCAGCGCGTCGAGCGTCGGCTCCGGCGGGGCGGGCAGCTCCCGCAGGTACCAGGGCAGGTTGCTGTAGACGTGGAGCAGGGTGTGGGCGAGGAGTTCACGCGGCTCGAAGGTGCGGCCGTAGGCCCGCGTGAAGCGGCTCAGGAGGCCCGGCTCGGCGCGCGTGACGAAGAGGCCGACGCCCACGAAGTCGTACGCCCTGTCCCCGATCATGGCGGGCTCGAAGTCGAAGAGCCCGGTGAGGCCGAGCCGCCCCGCCGGGCCTGCGGGACCTGGGGGGCCTGCGGAACCTGCGGGGCCGACCAGCAGATGCTGGCGCATGAACTCGGTGTGCAGGAGGACGCGCGGCGCGTCGGCACGCAGCGGCACCGAGTCCAGGAAGCCGGGGATCTGCTCCAGCCAGCTCTCCGGCAGCCCGCACTCCCGCTGTCGCCGTACGGCACCGGCGCGCTGCCTGCCGAGGAAGTCGCCCCAGTCGCCGGGCCCGAGGACGTCGGCGAGCGGCCCGGGGTCCAGGGCGTGCAGCGCGGCGAGCGCCTCACCGGCCTCGGTGACCAGGCGCTCCCGGTCGGCGCGCGGAATGCGCGGCCAGGCAACGGCGAGGTCCTCGCCGGGCAGCCGTGACATCAGCACGTAGCGCCAGCCGTTCTCGTACGTCCCCGACGCGTGCACCCGCGGTGTGGGGACGGGCAGTCGGCCCTGAAGATGGCTCAACACCCGCTCCTCGACGAGGGCGTCGTCGGCGGCGGCGCCGGGGAAGAGCTTCAGCACGAGGTCGTCGCCGACGGCGTAGACGGGCTGTGTCCCCTCCGTGAACCGGTCGAGGGGCGCTCCGGCGAGGCCGAGCCTGGCGCAGAGGTCCTCGACGCCGGGCCGCATGACGGCTTCGTCGGGGACGACAACGTCCCATTGCTCATCGGTGTCCACGGTGGGCAGCATGATCGGCACGGTAGGCGGCGGGCGGTGCGGCGGCAACGTATTTGAGGGCCGCCGACCGGCCGCTTCAAGAGATGCCGACCGGCCGCTTCGAGACCCGTCGACGTCCGGTTCGAGACCCGCCGACCCGCCGCTTCGAGACCCGCCGACCGTCCGCTTCGACACCCGTCGACGTCCGGTTCGAGACCCGCCGACCGTCCGCTTCGACACCCGCCGACGTCCGGTTCGAGACCCGCCGACCCGCCGCTTCGAGACCCGCCGACCGTCCGCTTCGACACCCGCCGACCCGCCGCTTCGACACCCGCCGACCCGCCGCTTCGACACCCGCCGACCGGCCGGACCGGACGCGCCGGAGCCTCGACCCACCTACCGAAGTCTGCCGCCCATCGACTTTCGGCCGCTGCCCCGCGACCCCGTGCCCGCCTAGCGTCGAGGACATGACCAGCGAAGAGAGCCTCGGCCCCGTCTCCCTGCGCAAGGACCGCACGACGGTGCTCGGTTACCCGCGCGGCGACCTGCTGACCGTGCTCATCGGCATGCCGCTCCTCGGCCTGCTGCTCGGCCTCGCCCTGCCGCCCCTGGCCCGGTGGCTGAGCCGGTCGCCGGTGCTGCCCTGGCGCGGCGGCATCACGTTCGTCGGCTCGCTGGACAAGCCGTGGCAGACCGGGGTCGCCATGGGCGCGGGCCTGGTCGTCGGCCTGGTGGCCGGGTTCCTCGTCGCCGTCACGGAGACGGTCGAGACCCTGAAGCTGAAGCTGACCGACCAGGAGCTGGCGGCCGAGCTGCACGAGCGGACGCGGACCATCGGACGCGCCCGTGTCTCGGCGGTGTTCCTCGACGGCAAGGAGCTGGTGGTCCTCGACGAGACGTCACGCCAGTTCACGCGCGGCGTCCACAAGACGGCGGCACCGGCGCTGGCCGAGGCGTTCCGCTCGCACGGCTACCCGTGGCAGGACGCCGACCCGCACGCGTCCCTGTTCCAGCGCTGGATCCCCGGCGTTCCGGGGCTGTCCGCCGAGGCCCAAGCGGTCCTCGCGGCACGGAAGATCGCGTTGAAGAGCGATGCCGGGCAGGACGTCAGGGACCTCGCCGAGACGCTGCAGGGTCTGGGCCATGTCGTACGGGACGAGGGCAAGGACCAGTACTGGCGTCCGCTGGCAGGGGGAGCCGGCGGAACGGGCGGTGGCGCTCGGACCTGAGCGCCACCGCCCGCACACGGAGCACATGCCCCTGCCGGCCGTCAGAAGACGAACGGCCCGGGCGCCTGTGCCGATGTCGCGTTGCAGGTCACGGTGATCCCGAGGACCACGACCTGGAGGGACTTGCCCTCCAGGCTGTCGCCGATGGCGACGGTCCCGTCGAGCGGCCCGGTGGACACCTCGCCGCCGGCGGGGATGGCCGGGTTGGAGCTGCCGGTGAAGGTCGCGGTGTCCGAGCCGTTCTTGGTGAGCGTGAGCGTGGAAGCGACCGAGTTCGCGGCGATGTCGATGGGGGCGCTGATCGCCGACGTGGAGACGCTGATGGTCGCGGCGGTCCCGTCCTGGGTGGCCTTGAGCGTCGCCGTGCCCGAGCCCCAGGTCCCGCAGTCGAACGAGATGGTCGCGGTGTCCGGGGTCACGGCGGTGGCGGCGGTGGCGGCGGGCGCCATCACCATCGCCCCCAGGGCGACCAGACCGACGCCGAGCGCCGACCCCGCGCCGAGCCTGCGGACGCCGAATCTGTCCGGCCCGCCGATTGCGCGATTTCCATGCCTCATAAGGGTGTCCTGCCTTCAAGTGGGGGGATTGCGGGGGGAATTGAGCCCCGGAACTGACGGTCAGTCAGTATCCGGAACCGTTGCCCATTGAGGCACGGGCCCCGCGGGGCGGCAAGGCACCCTTCCATGATTTTTGACATGCTACGGCCAATTTCAGCCGCTCCCGGCCCGGCTCCCCCACTGCCCTCACCCTTCCCTCCACCCTTGACAGTCCCTCCCGTCCCCCCGCAGGATCACCCCCGTGAACCTGTCAGACAGCCAGACAGGTGACCCGGTGCCGCGGCGCGTCAGCGCCATGGAAGCGGTACTCGGTCACCTGCGCAGCGCCATCGAGCGCGGCGACTACGCCGTAGGCGACAAACTCCCCTCCGAGGCGGAGCTCTGCCGTCGCCTGGAGGTCAGCAGGCCCGTGCTGCGGGAGGCGCTGCGGGCCCTGCAGACCATGGGCCTCACCGTCTCCCGGACCGGCAAGGGCACCTTCGTCCTGTCGAACGGGACGGTCGAGGACCCCACCTTCGGCGACTACGCGGCCAGCGACCTCCTGGAGGTCCGGCGGCACGTCGAGATCCCGATGACGGGCTACGCGGCAGCGCGCCGTACGCCCGAGGATCTCGACCACCTCGCCCACCTCCTGGAGCGGATGGAGCGCGAGACCGACACCACCGCATGGGTGGCCATGGACACGCTCTTCCACCTCGCCGTCGCGCAGGCCGCCCAGAACCCGGTCTTCCGCCGCGTGATCGAGGAGATCCGGGACGCGCTGGCCCGCCAGTCCGCGTTCCTCAACGAACTCGGCGACCGCCGCGAGCAGTCCAACCGCGAGCACCGCGCGATCGTCGAGGCGCTCGTCGACGGCAGCTCGCACGACGCGACCCAGGCCATGGCGCACCACCTCGACCGCGTCGAGACGACCCTCACCGCGATCGTGCGCCCCGAGCGCACGGACGCCCCACCGGAAGGCGGACATCAGGCGTGAGCGAACAGTCCCTCGAAGAGCAGTCCCTCGAAGACTCGTCGCGCATACGGAAACCGGCAGGTCACGTCGATGCCGGGGACGCGGGGTACAGCAAGTCCCTGAAGTCCCGGCACGTCAACATGATCGCCATCGGCGGCGCGATCGGCACGGGGCTCTTCCTCGGGGCCGGCGGCCGTCTCGCCGAGGCCGGTCCCTCGCTGTTCATCGCGTATGCCGTCTGCGGCGCCTTCGCCTTCCTGGTCGTGCGGGCCCTTGGCGAACTCGTCCTGTACCGGCCCTCGTCCGGCGCCTTCGTCTCGTACGCCAGGGAGTTCCTCGGCGAGAAGGGCGCCTACACCGCGGGCTGGATGTACTTCCTGAACTGGGCGACCACCGGGATCGCCGACATCACCGCGGTCGCCACCTACACCCACTACTGGGGCATGTTCTCCGACATCCCGCAGTGGGTGATCGCCCTGATCGCGCTCGCCGTCGTCCTCACGGTCAACCTCATCTCCGTGAAGATCTTCGGGGAGCTGGAGTTCTGGTTCGCGATCATCAAGGTCAGCGCGCTGGTGATCTTCATGCTGATCGGGATCTTCCTGCTCGTCACCCAGAACCCCGTGGACGGCCACACCCCGGGCCCGTCCCTGATCTCCGACAACGGCGGCATCTTCCCGAGCGGCCTGCTGCCGATGCTCCTGATCATCCAGGGCGTCGTCTTCGCCTACGCCTCCGTCGAGCTGGTCGGCGTCGCGGCGGGCGAGACCGAGAACCCCGAGAAGATCATGCCGAAGGCCATCAACTCCATCATGTGGCGCGTCGGCCTCTTCTACGTCGGCTCCGTGCTGCTGCTCTCGATGCTGCTGCCCTGGAACAAGTACACCTCCGGCGAGAGCCCCTTCGTCACCGTGCTCTCCAACATCGGCATCCCGGCGGCCGGCGGCGTGATGAACCTCGTGGTGCTCACCGCGGCCATGTCGTCGCTGAACTCCGGCCTCTACTCCACCGGCCGCATCCTGCGCTCCATGGCGATGTCCGGCTCCGCGCCCCGGTTCACCGGGGTCATGAGCCGCAGCCAGGTCCCGTACGGCGGAATCCTGCTGACCAGCGGCATCTGCGTGCTCGGCGTCGGGCTCAACTTCGTGGTCCCCGCCGACGCGTTCGAGATCGTCCTGAACTTCGCGGCCCTCGGCATCCTCGCCACCTGGGGCATGATCATGCTCTGCCATCTGCGGTTCTGGCGGAAGACGCAGGAGGGCGTCATCGAGCGCCCCGGCTACCGCCTGCCGGGCTCGCCCTGGACCCAGCTCGTCACCCTCTTCTTCCTCGCCGCCGTGCTGGTCCTGATGTACGCCGACGGGGGCGCCGGACGCACGACCGTGCTGTGCCTGCCGCTGATCGCGGCGGCGCTGGTGGCCGGGTGGTACTGCGTACGCGGCCGGGTCTCGGCCGTACGGAAGTCCGGAGCGGACGCGTGAACACCCTCGACACCACTCCTGCGTACGGGAGTTCATACGGGGGTTCATGCGGGCGTTCATACGGGAGTTCACTCGCCGATGCGCCCGCGGTGCGGGAACCTCTGCACGCGCCCGTCGCCCGTCTCGTACGCGGCGGTGTCATCGAGGGCATCCACTACGGGTCGGTGGTCGTGCTGGCCGCCGACGGGAGCGTGGAGCTGCAGATCGGTGACATCGAGGCGGCGTTCTACCCGCGCTCGGCGATCAAGCCGGTGCAGGCCGTGGCGCTGCTGCGGGCCGGGCTCCCGCTCGACGGCGAACTGCTCGCGCTGACCGCGGCGAGCCACTCCGGCGAGGAGCGGCATCTCGCCGGTGCACGGCGAATCCTGGAGCTGGCCGGGCTCGTCGAGGACGACCTGCGCAATGTCGCCGACCTGCCCTTCGACCCGGTCGTGCGGGAGGACTGGATCCGCGCAGGACGGCTGCCGTCACGGCTCGCGCAGAACTGCTCGGGCAAGCATGCGGCGATGCTGTACACGGCGCGGCTGAACGGCTGGTCGCTCGACGACTGCCTCGATCCCGCCCATCCGCTCCAGCGGGCGATCGCGAGGACCGTCGAGGAGCTCACCGGGCAGGCCGTCGCCCGGGTGACGGTCGACGGCTGCGGCGCACCTCTGTTCTCCGTCTCCCTGCACGGCCTCGCACGCGCCGCGGCCAGGATCACCACGGCGCCGCCCGGCACCCCCGAGGCGCGGGTGGCCGACGCGATGCGCGAGCACGCCGAGATGGCGTCGGGCTCCGGCCGCGACGTCGCCGCCCTGATGCGGGCCGTGCCGGGGCTGCTCGCCAAGGACGGCTTCGAAGGGGTGCAGGTCGCGGCGCTGCCGGACGGCCGGGCCGTCGCCGTGAAGATCTCCGACGGGTCGGACCGGGCGCGCCTGCCGGTGACCGCGGCGGCGCTCGCGCGCTGCGGGGTCGATCCGGCCGCGCTCGCCGGGTTCGGCGACGCGCCGCTGCTCGGGGGCGGGGAGGTGGTCGGCTCCATCCGTCCGGCGCGGGCGCTTGAGCCGATCACGTCGGCGTCCGTCTGACACATCCGCCCCTCACGCCCCTCACGCCCAACTCGCCCAACTCGCCCAACTCGCGCAACCCAGAAGGAAGCCGCACCACCATGACCGTCCGCAGCGAGCACGACCTGCTCGGCCACCGTGACATCCCCGCCGAGGCGTACTGGGGTGTCCACTCCCTGCGCGCCAAGGAGAACTTCCCCATCACGGGGACCCCGATCTCCACCTACCCGCACCTCATCAAGGCGCTCGCCGCGGTCAAGGAGGCCGCCGCGCTCGCCAACGAGGAGCTCGGCCTGCTTGAGCCCCGCAAGGCGGCGGCCGTCGTCGAGGCCTGCCGGGAGATCCGCGAGGGCAAGCTGCACGACCAGTTCGTGGTGGACGTCATCCAGGGCGGGGCCGGCACCTCGACGAACATGAACGCCAACGAGGTCGTCGCCAACCGCGCCCTTGAGCTGCTCGGCCACGCCAAGGGCGCCTACGAGTTCCTGCACCCGAACGAGGACGTCAACCTCGGGCAGTCGACCAACGACGTCTATCCGACGGCCGTCAAGATCGGCACGGTCTTCGCGGTGCGCGAGCTCCTGGAGGCGATGGCCGTGCTCCAGGACGCCTTCGCGGCCAAGGCGGTCGAGTTCCGCGACGTCCTGAAGATGGGGCGCACGCAGCTGCAGGACGCCGTGCCGATGACGCTCGGCCAGGAGTTCTCGGCGTACGCGGTGATGCTCGACGAGGACCGCAGCCGGCTCGCCGAGGCCGTCGAACTGATCCACGAGATCAACCTGGGCGCGACGGCGATCGGCACGGGACTCAACGCGCCCGCGGGCTACGCCGAAGCGGCGCGCAGGCACCTCTCGGACATCACCGGTCTTCCGCTGGTGACGGCGGCGAACCTGGTCGAGGCCACCCAGGACTGCGGGGCCTTCGTCCAGATGTCCGGGGTCCTCAAGCGGATCGCGGTGAAGCTCTCCAAGAGCTGCAACGACCTGCGCCTCCTGTCGTCCGGGCCGCGCGCGGGCCTGAACGAGATCAACCTGCCGCCGGTGCAGGCCGGTTCGAGCATCATGCCGGGCAAGGTGAACCCGGTGATCCCCGAGGTGGTCAACCAGGTCGCCTTCGAGGTGATCGGCAACGACGTCACGATCACCATGGCGGCGGAGGCGGGCCAGCTCCAGCTGAACGCGTTCGAGCCGATCATCCTGCACTCCCTGTCCGAGAGCCTCACGCATCTGCGCGCCGCCTGCCTGACGCTCGCCGAGCGGTGCGTAGCCGGAATCACGGCCAACACCGACTCCCTTCGCGCGGCGGTCGAGAACTCCATCGGCCTGGTCACCGCGCTCAACCCCCACATCGGGTACGAGGCGGCCACCGCCATCGCCAAGGAGGCACTCGCCACGGGACGCGGCGTGGCGGAACTCGTCCTGGAGAAGGGCCTGTTGCCCGCCGAACGCCTGGCGGAGCTGCTCCGCCCCGAGGTCCTCGCGGGCTCACAGCGCGCCTGAGCCCCCGCGCCGCCCGACCGCCCCGGCCCACGACAGTCCAGAATGGCGATCATGAAGACGCCGTCCCCGACCTTCCAGCCGGTCCTCGACCGCATCGCGGCCGAGATGGAGAACACACCGGAACGCGGCAGACCCGCCGACTACATCCCGGCGCTCGCCGCGTGCGACCCGCGCCGGTTCGGCATGGCCGTCGCCGAGCCGGACGGCACGGTGTACGGGGTGGGCGACTGGCGCCAGCCCTTCTCCGCGCAGTCCATCACCAAGGTCTTCACCCTCGCGCTCGACCTGGCGCGCGAGGGTGACGCCCTGTGGGAACACGTGGGCCGCGAGCCGTCCGGCAACCCCTTCAACTCGCTCGTACAGCTGGAGTACGAGAACGGCATCCCGCGCAATCCCTTCATCAACGCGGGCGCGCTGGTCGTGACGGACCGCCTCCAGACGCAGACCGGCGACGCGGCCGCCGCGCTGCTCGACTTCCTGCGCGCGGAGAGCGGCAACGACGGGCTCGCCATCAACGAGGCCGTCGCCGCGTCGGAGTCCGCGCACGGGGACCGCAACGCAGCGCTCGGCCACTTCATGGCGTCGTACGGAAACATCGGCAACCCGGTCCCCGTCCTCCTGAACCAGTACTTCCGCCAGTGCTCCGTCGAGGCGTCCTGCGCCGACCTCGCCCTGGCCACCGGTTTCCTCGCCCGCCACGGCATCCGCGCCGACGGCACCCGCCTGCTCAGCGGCAGCCAGGCCAAGCAGGTCAACGCCATCATGCTCACCTGCGGCACGTACGACGCGGCGGGCGAATTCGCCTACCGCGTGGGCCTGCCCGGCAAGAGCGGCGTCGGCGGCGGCATCATCGCCGTCGTCCCCGGCCACTGCACGCTCTGCGTCTGGAGCCCCGGCCTGGACGAACGGGGCAACTCGGTGTCGGGCGTTGCGGCGCTGGACCGGTTCACGACGCTCACGGGGCTTTCGGTGTTCTGAGGCGCGGGGGGCCTAGGCGCGGCGGGCCCGAAAGAGGAGTCCCCGGTGGGAGCCGGGAAGGGAGAAGCGGCAGACGAGTCGGGCTGTACGCCGGGTTCTGTCGCCCGGTCGCCTCGCGGCGGCCGGGGAGACGGCCATCCATCTAGGACCCGCATTGCTGCGGGCCTCGTGCGGTCTACCCGCGGACTCGGGCGGGCAGCCCTCGGTCGTCCGCGCAGAGCCACCGAAGTGGCTCCTTTTGACCTTGCTCCAGGTGGGGTTTACCTAGCCGCCTGAGTCACCTCAGGCGCTGGTGGTCTCTTACACCACCGTTTCACCCTTACCGGGGGCCGAAGCCTCCGGCGGTCTGTTTTCTGTGGCACTGTCCCGCGGGTCACCCCGGGTGGCCGTTAGCCACCACCTTGCCCTGTGGAGCCCGGACGTTCCTCGGGAAGAGCCCCTGGTGAGGGAAGCTTCACGCGGCCGTCCGCCCGGCTCGTCTGCCGTGTCGACCATGCTACCCGCCGCGACCCCGGCTCCCGGCCCGAGGATCCCGCCGTCGCCAGGAACGAGCCCGCCAGGATGAGGGTGAAGGCCGCCGCGATGCCCGCCGTGAAGGGCTCGGAGAGGAACGTGACGCCCGCCGCCACCGCCACCGCCGGGTTCACGTAGGTGAAGACGACCGCGCGGGTCGGGCCCGCCTCCCGGATCAGTTCCAGGAAGACGACGAAGGCCAGGGCCGTGCAGATGACGCCGAGGCCCGCGAGGGACGCCAGGGTCCGGGCGTCCGGGACGGTGGAAGGCCAGGTCATCGCGGCCGGCACGGCGTAGACCAGCGCCGCCAAGGCCAGGCAGGGGGCGATGAGTTGGAGCGTGGGGACCGTTTTGAGGTGGCGGGCCACTATCAGGGGGGCGATCGCGTAGCCGAGGGCCGTGAGCAGGACCTCCGTCAGGGACCAGGCGTCGCCGCCCGTGAGGTGCGGGACCGTGAGGACGGCCACGCCGCCGAGGCCGAGCCCCAGGCCCGTGAGGCGGCGCGCGCCGAGGCGCTCCGTGTCGCCGAAGAAGCGGGCCAGGAGGGCGCCGATGATCGGTACGGCGGCGATCAGCAGGCCTGCCGTGGAGCTGGAGAGGCGGCGCTCGGCGTCCGTCAGGGTCCACCAGGGGCCCAGGATCTCGATGCAGGCGAAGGCCAGCATCGGTTTCCAGTGGGTGCGCAGGACGCGGGTCAGTCCCCCTTGCCGCAGGGCGAACGGCAGCAGCAGTGCGGCGCCGAGCGCGCAGCGGGTGAAGACCACCATCGAGGGCGAGAGGTCTTCGACCGCCACTTTGATCATCAGGTACGGGATGCCCCAGAGGACGCCCATGAGGGAGAAGAGGAACCAGCCGCGTGCAGTCATGCGGGCAGTTTCAGGCCGCTGGGCGCCCGCCGTCTTGAACGCTGTTGCGGCTGCCTCGAACGCTGGTGCGGTACGCCGCCGGGGTCACCCCGAGGACCCGGCGGAACCAGCGCGTCAGGTGCGCCTGGTCGGCGAAGCCCACCAGGGACGCCGCCTGCGCGGGCCGCAGCCCCGCTTCGAGGAGCGCGCGGGCCCGGGTCACGCGATGCTGGGCGAGCCAGGCGTAGGGCGGCATCCCCGTCGACGTACGGAAGGCGCGCAGGAGTTGGTAGCGGGACAGGCCCAGGGGGGCGGCCAGTTCGGCGAGGGAGGGCGGGGCGAGGAGTTCGTCCGCGAGGCGGTCGCGTACGGCGCGGGCGATGCGGTCGGCGCCGGGCACGGTGTCGCACAGGAGCCGGGCGGTGCCGTGTCTGCGGGCGAGGGCGGTGAGCAGCCAGGGGAGGCGTGACTCGGCCTCCAGCGGGTCCGACGGGCCAGGGCTGCCGCTGAGTTCGGTGTGCGCGGTGCGCAGGGCCGCGGCCAGTTCGGGGTCGTGCAGGACGGGGTCGCCGAAGTGCGGTGCGGTCAGGGTGCCCTCGGCGAGGAGGTGGGGCGCCGGGTACATCGCACGGTAGGCGTATCCGCCCTGACGGCCGGGGCCGCCGGTGTGCACTTCGCCGGGGGCGAGTACGACGATGCTTCCGGGCCCCACGTCGAGGCGTCCGCCCCGGTAGTCGATGACCTCGGAGCCGCCGACGCAGACGCCGACGGTGAACTCCTCGTGGTAGTGCGGGGCGTATCGGTGCTGGTCGAAGCGGGCGGTGAGGAGATCGAGGGGCGGCGCGCACGGTTCGAGCCGGGCACGGGTCCAGACCGCGTGCTCCCGGCTGCCGCCGGACGAAGCCGTGTGCGTGTGGCCGCCGTGCGGTGCCGCGTGCGTATGGCCGCCGTGCGCCGCCGTGTACGTATGGCCGCCGTGCACTGTCCCACCGTCCATGCCGCTCCCCCTCGTCACCGCTCTCAGGGGTGCAACGCCCGCGCGCCACTCTTCTATGCCGCGCGGGAGGGCGTTGCCACGCGGGGGCGTCGACGAACTGCCCGGCCGACGGCCCTCAGTCGAACTCCGCGGTCTCCAGCTCGAAGCCGAACGGTTCGGGCAGGGCCACCGCCTTGCCGAAGGGGAGCGTGCAGTGCTGGCGGTAGTCATCCCCTTCCGGGTCTCTGAACAGCGTCACCGAGGAGCCCTCACGGTCGATGAGCAAGTAGAGCGGGATGCCGCCGCGGGCGTAGCAGCGGCGCTTGGCCTCGCGGTCCGCCTGCGGCTTGGTGGAGGTGACCTCGACGACCAGGGCGACGCCTTCACGGGGCATCCAGGGGTCGGCGCCGCGGAAGAGCCGCAGCTCCCTTGGGGCGAATGTGCCGTCCGGGACGGCGTGGTTCTTCGGGCAGGCGCCCCCGCTCTTCGGCTTCAGGCCTTGTTCCCGGAGAACTGCATATCGGTCTGGGAACGCCTGATCACCTGCTCCACGACCAGGCCGATGCAGTCCTCGTGGTCCCCGTCCGGCGGCGGCGTCACGACGATCTCCCCCTCGATCAGCTCCGCCCGGTAACCCTCCGGGGTGTCCAGCGCGAGGAAGCCTTCCAGGAGGACCTCTGCCTGCGTGAGCGGCTCGTGTGCCATGGCAGTCATGTCACGCCCCTTCCTCGGTCGCTCGCCAGACTGGGACATCGCTTGATCCGCCGTCCAAGAGATCGGGAGTTGTTCCGTCGACCGTGGCACACGTTCCCGGGCCGCCGTCAGGCTTCGCCCGCCCGGCGGGTCCCGGGTCGGCTTCGCTTGACCTTGTCGCAGCGTCAACGTTTCTACTGGGCTCATGAACGGGATGAGCGGGCCGAACGGGCGGGGTGGGCGGGGCGGGATGCGGATCGGGGAGCTGGCCGGCATCGTCGGCGTCACCACGCGGGCCATCAGGCACTATCACCACCTCGGGCTGCTGCCCGAGCCCGAGCGGCGGGCCAATGGCTACCGGGAGTACGGGCTGCGGCACGCCGTCGTGCTCGCGCGGATCCGGCGGCTGACCGAGCTGGGGCTCGGCCTCGCCGAGGTGCGGGACGTGCTCGCGGACGACGCGGGGCGCGAGCTCGCCGAGGTGCTCGCGGAGCTGGACGCGGACCTCGCCCGGCAGGAGGCCGCGATCCATGAGCGGCGGGAGCGGCTGCGGGTCCTGCTGGGGGACGCGGAGCGCGGGGTGCTGTCCGCCGAGGGGCCCGTCTCCCCCGAACTGGGCGCGTTCTTCGCCGAGATGGCCCGCTCCACCGCGGGGCGCGAGGGGCCCGAGTCCGCGATGGCCGCGAAGGACCGGGAGCTGCTCGCCCTGATCGACACGACCGCGCCACAGGAGGACCGGGACAGGCTCCTGGCCGCGATGAGCCCGGCGCTGACGTCTCCCGATGCGGTGGAGCGGGCGCACGAGGTGTACGCGCTGCTCGACGCGCTCGCGGGCCCCGATGTCGCCGGCCTCGGCGACCCGCGTACGGAGGCCGCCGTGGACAAGGCGGCGCGGGCGCTCGCCGACGCGTTGCCCGACTCCCTCCTCGCTGAGCTGGGCACGGAGGGCGTGCGGGCGGTGGCCGACGGGATCGGCCGTGGCCAGGACCGCTTCCTGGAGGCCTTCTTCGCCGACTTCGCGCCCGCGCAGGCGGAGGCCGTGCGCCGCGGGATGCGGCTGCTCATGGAGCGGGGCGAGCAGTGAAGGGTCTGCGGGTGGAGACGCTGCGGGTGGAGGCGCTGGCGCGGGGGCTCGCCTGGGTGGTCGTACCCGTCGAACTCGTCCTTGTCGTCTGTCTGGCGGCGGGGGCCTCGCTCCCCACGGACGTACTCATCGGCGTGGAGGCCGTCGCCGCCCTCATGCTGGCCGTCGAGGGCGTGGCGCTCGCCGTGGTGTACCGGCGGGGCGGGCGCGCGGCGGTCAGGGACGTCGTGCCGGAGCCGGTGCGCAGGATCGTCGGGCACGAGCTGCGGGTGCTCGGCAGTCTCGTGCTGTGGGTGGGCCGGCGGCGGCACGGCGTGCGGGAGGGGGACCTGGCGTTCGGGCACGCCCGCGATCAGGCCGCGATGCTCTACGGCTTCGTCTTCGTCTGCGTCGTGGAGACCATCGGGATGGCCGTACTGCTGCGGAGCTGGCCCGCGGTCCATGCGGTGGTGCTCGTCGTGGACGTCTACTCCGTCGTCCTGATGCTGGGCATCCAGGCCGCCTCCGTGACCCGGCCGCACGTCCTGACCCAAGACTCGCTCCGCGTACGTCAGGGCGCCCACCGGGATCTGCTGATACCACTGGAGCGGATCGCCGCCGTCCGCGGTGAGCGGCGCTTCACGCACGAGGCCGCCGACGGGGTGCTCGACCTGCCCGTCGGCGCGCAGACCTCCCTCACCCTGGAGCTGTCGGAGCCCGTCACGGCGGTCGGTTTCCTCGGCAAGCGGCGCCCGGTGACGACGGTGCGGCTGCACGCGGACGAGCCGGAGCGGCTGCTGAGCGCCCTCAGGCAGGCGCGAACCGGACCTTCGCCGTCCCTGGCTCGGCCTGCGTGAGCCGCACCCGCAGCCGCTCCCCCAGCGGGAGACCGCCGGTGCCGCCCTCGACGCGGGCGACGATCGCGGGGGTGGTCAACTGCACGGTCCCCACGTCCGGTTCACGCTCCTGGACGTCCACGACCACCGCGTCGAAGAGCTCGCCGACCCGGTCCTTGAGCAGCGCCGCCTCGACGATGTCCACGCACTCGCGCTCCACGGTGTTGCCGCGCCGCGTGCCGTCCGCCATCTCCTTGGGCAGCTCGGGCAGCGCGTCGAGCACCCACTGGGGCGGCTCGTCCCCGGCCGCCGCCGCCAGGCACAGCTCGGCGGCGTAGCGGTCGACGAGGCGGCGGAGCGGGGCGGTGCAGTGGGCGTAGGGGGCGGCGACGGCGGCGTGCGTGGTGAGCTCGGGGACCTGGCCGCCGCTGAACGCGGTGTAGCCGGCGCCGCGCAGGAGCGTGGTGCACTCCTGGAGGAACGCGGCGTGGTGGGGCCGGCGCGGGTCGAGGGAGCGGACGAGCTCGGCGTACGGGACGTGGTGCGGCCAGTCGACGTCCAGGGCCTTCGCGGTGCGCCGGAGCCGGCCGACGGCGCCGTCGGGGGCGGTGGGCAGGGTCCGCAGGATTCCCGCACCGGACTGGATCATCAGCTCGGCGGCGGCCATGCCGGTGAGGAGGGAGATCTGGGCGTTCCACCCGTCGGCGGGCAGCGGCGCGCGATACACGAGTTCGTACGCGCCGTCCCGCTCGACGATCTCCTGCTCGGGCACGTTGAGGGAGATGCCGCCCCGCTCGACCTCAAGCCGCTCACGCAGCCGCCCGATGTCGGCGAGCAGCGCGAGGGCCTCCTCGGCGGTGCCGCCGTCGATGGCCTGCTGCACGCCTGCGTAGTCGAGCTTCGCGCGGCTGCGTACGAGGGCACGGCGCACGTCGGTGGAGACGGCGCGCCCCTCCGCGTCGAGGTCGATGGTCCACAGGACGGCGGGGCAGTCCTGTCCCGGCAGCAGACTGGCCGCGCCCTCGCTCAGGACGGTGGGGTGCAGCGGCACCTTCTCGTCGGGGAAGTAGAGGGTGGTGACGCGCCGGTGGGCCTCCGTGTCGAGGGGCGCGCCCGGTGTGATGTACGCGGCGACGTCGGCGATGGCGTATCGCACCCGGAATCCGCCGCCGTCCCGCCGGGACAGGTGCATCGCCTGGTCGAGGTCGACGGAGGTGGGCGGGTCGATGGTGAAGAGGGGGATGTCGGTCGCGTCGTACGCGGGAAGCCGCGGAGCGGCGACGGCGCGCTGGGCATCGGCGAGGACGTCCCCGGAAAACCCCTCGGGAACGTCCAACGTCACACGCAGCTCACGCAGCGCGCTCCGCAAGGGAGCTTCGGCTGCGGTGGTCACACGGAGATGGCGACGGGGCATGGGTCGAGCGTAGGCGGGGTGGGGCGGGGCGGCATGGCGGGGCGGCAGCCGGTCGCCCGCTCCGCCGGGGGTCTTGCGGCGACGCGGGGGAGCCCGAGGCGATTACCCTGGCGCGGGGCCGCATCCCCTCTCGTCACCCTCCGAAGGAGACCCATGCTCGTCCTGCTGCCGCCCTCCGAAGGCAAGGCATCCTCCGGCCGCGGCGCTCCCCTGAAGCCGGAGTCGCTCTCCCTGCCGGCCCTCGCGGACGCGCGGCAGGCCGTGCTCGACGAGTTGGTCGAGCTCTGCGTGGCGGACGAGGAGAAGGCCCGTGACGTCCTCGGGCTCAGCGAGGGGCTGCGCGGTGAGGTCGCGAAGAACACCGAGCTCCGTACGGCGGGCGCGCGCCCGGCGGGTGAGATCTACACCGGTGTCCTGTACGACGCCCTCGACCTCGCCACCCTGGACGCCGCCGCCAAGCGCCGCGCGGCCCGCTCGCTCCTCGTCTTCTCCGGCCTGTGGGGCGCCGTCGGCGTCACCGACCGCATCCCCTCCTACCGCTGCTCGATGGGCGTGAAGCTGCCGGGCCTCGGCGCGCTCGGCGCCTACTGGCGCACTCCGATGGCCTCGGCCATGCCCGAGGCCGCCGGTGACGGACTCGTCCTCGACCTGCGTTCGTCGGCGTACACCGCCGCGTGGAAGCCGAAGGGCGAGGTCGCGGACCGCACGGCGACGGTGCGGGTGCTGCACGCGCAGCTGGTCGACGGGGTCGAGAAGCGGTCCGTCGTCTCGCACTTCAACAAGGCGACCAAGGGGCGGATCGTGCGGTCCTTGCTGGAGACGGGTGCCCAGCCGAAGAACCCGGCCGAGCTGGTGGAGGCGCTGCGGGACCTCGGGCACGTGGTGGAGGCGCAGGCCCCCGCCAAGGCGGGCAAGGCGTGGGCGCTCGACGTGGTGGTGCGCGAGATCCACTGATCCCGCGGCCCGCGAAACCGCCGGTTGCAGCATGCGCAACGCCCTTTGCGCATGCTGCGTACACCGGGGCAGGATGCACCCATGACTTCCCCCTCCGCCGCGGCCTCCGCCTCCGTGCTCGATCTCGCCCCCGTCGTCCCCGTAGTCGTCGTGGAGGACGTCGCCGACGCCGTACCGCTGGCCCGCGCTCTGGTCGCGGGCGGACTGCCCGCGATCGAGGTGACCCTGCGGACGCCCGCCGCGCTCGACGCGATCCGGGCCATCGCGGCGGAGGTGCCGGACGCGGTGGTCGGCGCGGGCACGGTCATCTCGCCCCAGGGCGTCGCGGAGTCCGTCGACGCCGGGGCCCGCTTCCTGGTGAGCCCGGGGTGGACGGACACGCTGCTGGCCGCCATGAAGGCGTCTGGGGTGCCGTTCCTGCCGGGCGTCTCGACGACGTCCGAGGTCGTGGCGCTGCTGGAGCGCGGCGTGCACGAGATGAAGTTCTTCCCGGCGGAGGCCGCGGGCGGCACCGCCTACCTCAAGTCGCTGGGCGGACCGCTGCCGCAGGCCCGCTTCTGCCCGACGGGCGGCATCGGCCTCGCCTCCGCTCCGTCGTACCTCGCCCTGAAGAACGTCGGCTGCGTGGGCGGCAGCTGGATGCTGCCCGCGGATGCGGTCGCGGCGAAGGACTGGACCCGCGTCGAGTCCCTGGCCCGCGAGGCAGCAGCACTGCGATAGGCGCCCCGCAAGGGGCGCGGGGAACTGCGCGCTCAGCCACGACGCACCCGCGGTGACTGCACGCCGCGAACCCCGCCAAGCCCTACCGCAGGTGCGACGTGTCGTTCAGCAGCCGCACCGACGCGTTCCCGTCCCCGTAGTACGCCACCGCCGAGACGGACGCCGCCGAGAGCTCCATCCGGAACAGGGACTCCGGCGGCGCGCCCAGCGCAAGGCGCACCAGCGTCTTGATCGGCGTGACGTGCGTGACGAGCAGGACCGTGCGGCCCGCGTACTCGGCGACGAGACGCTCCCGGGCCGCCGACACCCGCTGAGCCACCGCGGCGAAGGACTCGCCGCCCGGCGGCGCGGCGTCGGGCGAGGCCAGCCATGCGTTCAGCTCATCCGGCCGGCGCTCGCGCACCTCGCCGAAGGTGAGGCCCTCCCAGGCCCCGAAGTCCGTCTCGCGCAGCCCGTCCTCGATGCGTACGTCGAGACCGAGGCGGGCCGCGACGGCCTGCGCGGTCTCCTGGCAGCGCTTCAGCGGCGAGGAGACGATCGCCTGGATCGTGCCCCGCGCGGCGAACGCCGCCGCCGCGCGCTCGGCCTGGCCCCGCCCCACGTCGGAGAGCGACGGATCGGTCCCGCCGCTGCCGGAGAACCGCTTCTGGGGGGTCAGCGCGGTCTCGCCGTGCCGCAGCAGGACGAAGGTCGCGGGGGCACCCAGATCGGCCGGTGCCGCCCAGCCGACGGACGGGGCCTGCGCCGCCACGTTCTCAGCGGCGCGCACATCGGCGCCCGCGTCGGCCAGCGCCAGGGGGTCGGACTCCCGGCGTTCGGCCAGCGCCGCCCGCGCCTTGGCCGCACCCGCGGCGGCGTCACCCGGCGGGTCGGAGCGCACGTCCGCGCCCGCCCGCGAGGCGCCCGCGTCCAGCTCCGCCGTCGAATCCGACGCCGACCACCGCTCGCCCCGCTTGCCCGCGTCCATCGCCTCGTTGGCGAGACGGTCCGCGTGCTTGTTCTTCTCGCGCGGGATCCACTCGTACGTCACCTGGGACGACGGGTAGATCCGCGCGGCCTCGGCGGCGAGCGGCTTCATGTCCGGGTGCTTGATCTTCCAGCGGCCCGACATCTGCTCGACGACGAGCTTGGAGTCCATGCGGACGTGGACCGAGGCGGCCGGGTCGAGTTCGTGCGCCGCCTTCAGACCGGCCACCAGCCCCTTGTACTCGGCGACGTTGTTCGTCGCGACGCCGATGTACTGCGCGACCTCCCGCAGGGTCTCCCCCGTGGTCGCGTCGATGACGACCGAGCCGTAGCCCGCGGGCCCCGGGTTGCCCCGCGACCCGCCGTCGGCCTCGACGATGAACTCCCGCACGGCCACGGGCGCTTACAGACCCGACTCGGAGGTGCGGACCAGGATGCGGCTGCAGTTCTCGCACCGCACGACCGTGTCGGGGGACGCCGCCTTCACCTCGTTGACGCCGGTGATGTCCAGCTCGATGCGGCAGCCCTCGCAGCGCCGCTGGTAGAGCCTGGCCGCGCCGACGCCGCCCTCCTTGACCCGGAGCTTGTCGTAGAGCTTGAGCAGGTCGGCCGGGATCGAACCCGCCACGACCTCGCGCTCCTTGGTGACCGTGGCGGCCTCGCCGTCGATCTCCTCGGAGGCCGCGTCACGGCGGGCCGTGGCGTCGTCGATCTTCGACTGGACCGAGGAGACACGTTCCGTCAGCTCGGAGACCCGCTCCTGGGCGGACTCGCGGCGCTCCATGACCTCGAGGACCACGTCCTCCAGGTCGCCCTGGCGCTTGGCGAGCGAGGCGATCTCGCGCTGGAGGTTCTCCAGGTCCTTGGGGGACGTCACGGCGCCGGAGTCCAGGCGCTGCTGGTCACGGTTGGCGCGCTGGCGCACCTGGTCGACGTCCTGCTCCGCCTTGGTCTGCTCGCGGGAGCAGTCGCTCTCCTCGGTCGTCGAGGCGACGAGCAGGTCGCGCAGCTGCGCGAGGTCCTTGTTCAGCGACTCGATCTCGGCGTGCTCGGGCAGGGACTTCTTCCGGTGCGCCAGCTGCTGGAGGCGTACGTCGAATGCCTGGATGTCGAGGAGTCGGATCTGGTCGGCGGGCGCGGCGTTCAGTTGGGGGCTCCTGTGGTGTGGGTATTCGAGGCCGCGTGGGCGGTCCAGGGGTCGGTGACCGTCTTGGAGACGTGGACGCGAAGGCCCCATCCGTGACGGTCGGAGATCTGATCGAGCTGCGCGGCGGCCAGCTCGCACCACGGCCACTCGGTGGCCCAGTGCGCGGCGTCGAGCAGCGCGAGCGGAGTCTGTGCGCGGGCCTCGGACACCGGGTGGTGCCGCAGGTCCGCGGTGAGGAAGGCGTCGACGCCGGACGCGCGTACGTCGTCGAAGAGGCTGTCGCC
Organism: Streptomyces sp. NPDC054047; assembly: GCF_055585065.1. NCBI lineage: Bacteria > Bacillati > Actinomycetota > Actinomycetes > Kitasatosporales > Streptomycetaceae > Streptomyces > Streptomyces sp. NPDC054047. The sequence continues at coordinate 651,295 of NZ_JBVJKV010000001.1, forward strand.
GGAGCCGCCGCTGACCGCGACCGTGCGGATCAGCTGCTCCGGGTCGCCCGCGACCCGGATGCCCTGCGCGGTGGCGGGCAGCCGCTCGGCCGCGCGGGCGGCGAGTTCGCGGAGCGTCAGGGGGTGGTCGAGCTCGCAGATACGGCCGAGGCCGCGGCGGGCGTGCGCGTCGGCCGGGTCCGGTACGAGGGGACGGACGACCCGCAGGTCGAGCGCGCCCGCGAGGGCGTCGGAGACGCCGGGGTCGGCGCGGTCCGCGTTCGTGTGCGCGACGTGCAGCGCGACGTCGTTCTTGATCAGGTCGTGGACGACGCGGCCCTTGAAGGTGGCGGCCGAGACCGTCGTCGTGCCGCGCAGATAGAGCGGGTGGTGCGTGACCAGGAGCTGGGCGCCCAGCTTCACCGCTTCGTCGACGATGTCCTGGACGGGGTCGACGGCGAAGAGGACCCGGGAGATCTCCGCCTCGGGGTCGCCGCAGACCGTGCCGACCGCGTCCCAGCTCTCGGCGAGTTCGGCGGGCCACAGGGCGTCGAGGGCGGCGATGACTTCAGACAGACGGGGCACAGAGGAAAGGCTACCTGTCCTCTGCGCCCCACTGGCCATGGCTTACGTACTGCTACCGACCGCCCACGAGCTGCGCCCTACTTGACGAGGAAGCCCTTGAGGTCGCCGAGGACCTCGTTGGCCGCCGTCACGCCGAGGCCCAGGTACCAGGTCTCGTCCGGGACGTCCTTGGCCCGGCCCTTCTTGACCGCGTCGAGCTTCTTCCACAGGGGGTTCTTCTCGGCCTCGGTGCGGCCCGTCTTCTTCGCGTCGCCGTAGACGCCGGTGAAGATCCAGTCGGCGTCGGCCTCGTCGATCTTCTCGGTGCTGATCTCCGTGGCGAGGTCGTTGATCTGCTGGTTCTTGGGGCGGGGCAGGCCGGTGTCGTCGAGGATCGTGCCGATGAAGGACGCCTTGGCGTAGAGGCGGACGCGGTCCGGCATGTAGCGGAGCATCGTGATCGTCGGCTTGTCGTCGCCGAGCTCGCGGCCCAGGTTGCGCGCCTTCTCCTCGTACTCGGCCAGCTCCGTCTTCGCCTTCTCGGTCTTGTCCAGCGCGGCCGCGTTCAGGAGGTAGTTCTCCTTCCACGTGAAGCCGGGGCGGATGGAGAAGACGGTCGGGGCGATCTTGGAGAGCTGCGGGTAGAGCTTGGCGGCGCGCAGTTCGCTGCCGAGGATCAGGTCCGGCTTCAGGTTCGCGATGGCCTCCAGGTTGAGGGCGTTGATCGTGCCCACGTCCTTGGGGTCGCCCGCGTCCTTCTTCAGGTAGCCGGGTACGCCGTCGTCGCCCTCGGTGGGGGCGTAGCCGACGGGCTTGACGCCGAGCGAGACGACGTTGTCGAGCTCGCCGACGTCCAGGACCACGACCCGCTTGGGCTCCGCCTTGAGCTCCGTCTTGCCGCGGGCGTGCGTGATGGTGCGCGGGAACGCGCCCGCCTTGGCGGTGGTGCCCATCTTCGCGGTCTGCTCGGCGGCCTTGGAGAAGTCGTCGCCGCCCTGGGCGACGGCCTTGCTGCCGCTGCCGTCGTCGGACGTGCCGCCGCTGTCACCGGACCCGCAGGCCGCGAGGGAGAGCGCGCCGGCCACGGCGAGGGCGAGGGCGGCGGTGGCACGCGTGCGGCGGGGTCGTACGGACGGGGACATCGGTGCTCCATGCTCCAGGGGGTGTGCCGCGGCTGCCGCTTCCGCGGGCCCGCAACCACTTAGGTTCGCCTTACTTTAAGCGCGCTCTCCCCACCCAGCACAACCACCCCCGCCCCCTCAGGCGAATCGGTACATCGCCACCCTTCTGTGTGAAGCGGGTGGCCACAGGTGCCACGGCAGTGCGTGCGAAAACTAGCTTCGGGGCCCGGAGGTACCCCCCTATGACAGCGCCCACGCTTGAGCCCGAGCCCATGACCGCGCCGACGTCCCGCCCGGCGCCCGCGACGCCCCCCGTGATCACCGCCAACGGCGCGTACGCCGCTCGCCTCGCCCACGACGGCAATTCCTGGTTCCCCGAGCGCTGGACCCTCGACTCCCCGGAGCCGTACGCGGTGCCGCTGCCCGGCAACCAGCCGGAGGAGCCCGGCACCGAGGTGCTCCCGATGGCCGACGGGCGGGTCCTGATCCACCGCGTCGTCGACGGACGGCACACGTTCTCTCTCCTGTACCCGACGGGGCCCGAGACCGGTGAAGTGCCGCTCGGCGCCGTGGAGTGCGGGGGGTCCCGGCTGACGCTGCTGCCGCCGTCACCGGTGGGCAGCCACGCGTACGCCCTCGCGGTGGGCCCGGGGTCGACGGCCCTGTGGCTGGTGGCGGGCGGCGCCTTCGGGCCCGAGCATGTCGCCGAGATCCCCGGGGTCTGCTCGGGCGGGGTCTGGCTGGACGGGGACGGCCGGATGCTGGCCCTGGACCGGGAGTTGGGCGGCCGGGTCAAGGCGGTCGCGGTGGACCTGGAGCGGCGCGGCGAGGTGTCGCCCCTCCTGCAGATCGCCGACGAGAGCGACGACCGGCTGCTGCTCGCGGACGCCGACAGCGGACTGCTCCTGATCCGCTCGAACGCGCCGGGCCACGACCGGCTCGGCTGGGGGGTGCTCGGCGGCACGCGCCCGGTGCGTTTCCCCGAGTGCCTGCGCCTGCCCGATCTCGCGGTGACGCCGTTCGCCATCCAGCCCGGCCAGACGCTGATGCCGGAGAGCTGTGCGGTGGCGCTGCGGATCGACGGGGCGCGGGGCAGCTGGCTCGGCCTGTGGCGCCCCACCGACCGACGGCTCCAGCAACTGGCCGCTCCGGAGGGGTGGTTGGCGGGTTCGGGGTGGTGGACGCGGGAGGGGGCGCTGCGTCTTCCGTATGTGACGGAGGCGGTTCCCTGCGGGGTCGCGGAGGCGGAGCTTCCGGCTCCGGCGGTGGCGCCCGCGCCGGTCGCCGCGCGGCCCGTTCCGTTGCAGCAGGCACCCCTGACGGGGCGCAAGGGCGTTGGTTAGACTCGCCCGGCTACACCGAACGATCTTCTTTACAGAGTTACCGGTTTACGGGGTGAGTATGTCGATGAGAACCGAGATCAGTACGGAATCCGAGCGGAATCCCGAGCCGCGGGAGGCGGCGGGCAGTTCCGGCGCCGGTAGGCATCGGGGGCCTGTGGCCGAGCATGACGGGGATGCGGCGCCGCGGGGGCGGCACCGTCGCCCGGGCAACGAGAACTGATTCTTTCCCCAACCCCGCCCCTTCCCGAAAACCCGCTCGGCGCAGGGGCCTGATCGGGGCTCCGCCCCGGACCCGTACAAGATGGCCTCAAACGCCGGCCGGGCTGAACTGTCAGCCCGTCCGGCGTTTGAGGACGAACTCGGCGAAGCCGGTGATGACGGCCGAAAAGGGGCGGGGTTGGGGAACTATCCCCGCTTCAGCCCCAGCACCTCCGCCGCCGCGAACGTCTCGCTCGCAGGGCGCCCCGCGTAATAAGGCGAAAGCGCCCCGTCCAGCTCCTCGTACGTGAAGACGTCCTTCGCCGTGTCGAACTTCGCCGCCACCTTGGGGCGTTCGACCACGGCGACCATGCCGCCGTGCACCACCAGCAGCTGACCGTTGACCCCGGCAGCCGCAGGCGACGCCAAGTAGCCCACCAGCGGCGCCACATGCTCGGGAGCGAGCGGGTCGAGCTCCCCCGCTCCCGGTTCCTGGTAGCCCGCGAAGACGTCCTCCGTCATCCGCGTCCGCGCTCGCGGACAGATGACGTTCGCCGTCACCCCGTACTTGCCCAGGGCCAGCGCGCTCGACGTCGTCAGGCCGACGATCCCGCCCTTCGCCGCCGCGTAGTTCGGCTGGCCCGCGGAGCCCGCGAGGAACGCCTCCGACGAGGTGTTGACGATCCGGCCGTACACCGGCTCCCCCGCCGCCTTGGACCGCTCGCGCCAGTGCACGGACGCGAAGTGCGTCGTGTTGAAGTGGCCCTTGAGGTGGACGTGGATGACCGAGTCCCACTCGCCCTCGCTCATCGAGAAGATCATCCGGTCCCGCAGGATGCCCGCGTTGTTGACCAGGATGTCGAGCTTGCCGTACGTGTCGATCGCCAACTGGACGAGCCCGCGCGCCTGTTCGTGGTCCGCGACATCGCCCAGGTGCGCGACCGCCTGCCCGCCCGCCGCCCGGATCTCGGCCGCGACCTCCTCGGCGGGCGTCGCCGACGCCTCGCCCGAGCCGTCGCGGCCGCTCTGGCCGAAGTCGTTGACGACGACGCTCGCGCCGAGCCGGGCCAGTTCCAGGGCTTCCGCGCGCCCCAGGCCCCGGCCCGCTCCTGTCACGATCGCGGCCAACCCGTCCAGTGGCCGTGGCAATGGCTGTGCCATCAGGGATCGAAGTCCTCTCAGATCTCGATGCACGTACGCAGCGCGACGCCCGTACGCATCTGGTCAAGCGCTTCGTTGATCTCGGAGAGCGGCACCCGGTGGGTGATCAGGCTCTCCAGGTCGATCCGGCCCGCGCGCCACAGCGCGATGGCCCGCTCGTAGGACTGCAGGACGTCGCCGCCGCCGTACATGGACGGCAGGATCCGCTTCTCGTCGAAGAACAGCTCGAACATGTTCAGCTGAAGGTTGTCGTCCATGGCGCCCGCGCCGACGATCACGAGCGTGCCGCCGCGCCGGGTCGTCTCGTACGCGGTGCGGGCGGTGGCGGACCTGCCGACGACCTCGAAGACGTAGTCGAAGCCCTCGCCCGCGGTCACCCGCTGCTTGGCGTCGGCGAGTCCGTCCGGCGCCACCGCCTCCGTCGCGCCGAACCGCAGCGCGGCCTCGCGCCGCGACGCCACCGGGTCGACGGCGATGATCTGCGCCGCGCCCTTGAGCCGCGCGCCCTGGATCGCGGAGATGCCGACGCCGCCGCAGCCGATGACGGCGACGGACGAACCGGCCTTGACGTCGGCGGTGTTGATGGCCGCGCCGAGCCCGGTCGTCACTCCGCAGCCGATCAGGGCCGCGATGTCGAAGGGCACGTCGTCCGGGATCGGCACGGCGCAGCCCGCGTCGACCACGACCTCCTCGGTGAAGGTGCCCGTGCCCGCGAAGCCGAAGACGTCTCCGCCGGGGCGCTTGAAGTTGGGGGTGCCCGCGTTCATGAACCCGGCCAGGCACAGCTGGCTCTGGCCGCGCTTGCACGCCGGACACTGGCCGCAGGCGGGCAGCCAGCAGACCAGGACCCGGTCGCCCTGGCTGACGCCGGTCACGCCGTCGCCGACGTCGACGATCTCGCCCGCGCCCTCGTGGCCGGGGATGAACGGAGCGGGCTGCGGCAGTACGCCGTTCATCGCCGATACGTCGGAGTGGCACAGGCCCGTCGCCCGCACCCGGATCTTCACCTTGCCGGGGCCGAAGCCCACCGTCTCGACGTCGTCGAGGACCTCGAGTTTGTCCTGGCCTATCTCGTGCAGTACGGCTGCGCGCATGGTGCGGCTCCTCTCGTACGAAGATTCAGGCGTGTCCGGGGCTTCAGGCGTGCTCGACGATCGTGTCGGTGAGGACCGGCGCGTCGTCCCGCTCGATGGCCGTCGCCGCCACGTGGACCCGGCCCTCGGAGCGCCACATCCGGATCCGCAGGGTCTCCCCGGGGAAGACGATGCCGGTGAAGCGCGTGCTGTAGCTCCGCACCCGTGACACGTCACCGCCCAGCTCGCTGTCGACGACGGCCTTGAGCACCATCCCGTAGGTGCACAGGCCGTGCAGGATCGGCCGGTCGAAGCCCGCGAGCTTGGCGAACTCGGGGTCGGCGTGCAGCGGGTTCCAGTCCCCGGAGAGGCGGTAGAGCAGCGCCTGCTCCTCGCGGACGGGGCGCTCGACGGTCCTGTCGGGCTCGCCCTCGGGGGCCGGGACGCGGGTGGAGGGGCCGCGTTCGCCGCCGAATCCGCCTTCGCCGCGTACGAAGATCTGGGCGTCGCTGGTCCACAGCGGCCCTTCGCCGTCGGCCACTTCGGTGCGCAGGACGAGGATCGCGGCCTTGCCCTTGTCGTACACGGCGGCCACCTTGGAGGTGGTGACGGCCTTGCCCTTGACCGGGATCGGGCGGTGCAGGGTGATGCCCTGGCCGCCGTGCAGGACCGCGGCCAGGTTCACCTCGATGCCGGGGGCCGAGAGCCCGCCGACGACGCCCATGCCCGCGCCGGCGACGGTCGCGAAGCTGGGCAGGACGTGCAGCCGGGACTCCAGGGTGTAGCGCAGCTCGTCCGGGTCGGTGGCGGGGACGCCCGCGCCAAGGCCCAGGTGGTAGAGCTGGATGTCCTTGTGATCCCAGGCGATCTCGGCCGACCTGGGCTCCGCGGCCAGTGCTTTCGCGGCATCGATGGGCATGGGGTGGCAGCTCCTTGGCCGGTCTGAAGACCTCGGTGCGGCCGTCCGCACCGTCGGTCGCACCGAGGTCGCAACAGGGCCGGAAGGAGCCCGTTCTAGAACGCGTTCCAGTCCGGCGATCCCATGTATAGCCGAGCGTCCGGAAGTTGTGAAGACTCCTGACGTCACGTCAGATACGCCACTGATCAAGCGTGTGACATTTGTACCGGCCGAGTCCGTACATCCACATCTGCCGCCGCACGGCCCGGGTTCGTACCGTCGGAACCATGACGAGGAGTTCGTACGCTGTGCCTTCGTACCGCCGGGCCGCGCGGACCACATGACGACGCCGACGATGCGCCCCGGCGCGACAGGAGAAGCGATGCCGGTGAAGGGCTTCTGGCGGAGGCACACACGCCTCGCGGGATGGACGCGCAGCGGCAGGGCGCAGCTCGCCGAGGTGCGGGTGCAGGAGAAGTGCGGGCGGAGCAACCCGCAGGACCTGGGCCCGCCCAACGGCTTCGCGATGCTGCCCTGGCTCCTGATGGGCATGGGCTCCTTCTCCAACATCCTCCAGGGCAAGACGGGCAACCCCTGGATCGGCGGGCTTGGCCTGCTGGCCTTCAACTCCCTCTACATCGCCGTGGTGTTCCGCGCCTTCGACAAGAGGGCCCGGGAGGCGGCCGTCACGAGGCGTCTGCTGCTCGCGCTGACCGCGGTCACCTTCGCCCTCGCCATCGGCTACGGCGACAGCTGGCTGATGTTCTTCCCGCTGCTCGGCCTGGCGACCGGCTCGGTCCTGCGGGGCAGGCAGCTGGCTCCCGCGGGGTTCGCCCTGAGCATCGCGGCGGCGGTGGTCGGCGGGCTGAAGGACGGCTGGGACGCGGCGGGCATCGCGTACGGCACGTTCATCTCCGTCATGGTGACGGCGGCGATCCTCGCCCTCTCCGAGACGGTGAAGGAGCTGCGCGCCACGCGCGAGGAGCTGGCCCGCGGCGCGGTGGAGAAGGAGCGGCTGCGCTTCTCCCGCGACCTGCACGACCTGCTCGGCCACACGCTCTCGGTGATCGTGGTCAAGGCGGAGGCCACGCGCCGGCTCGCCCCCCGCGACCTGGACGCGGCGCTCGGCCAGGTGGCCGACATCGAGTCCGTCGGCCGCCAGGCCCTGACCGAGATCCGCGAGGCGGTCACCGGCTACCGCGAGGGCAGCCTGGCCACGGAGCTGGACCGGGCGCGCGATCTCCTGGACGCGGCGGGCGTCGACGCGGTCGTACGCCAGTCGGGGCCGCCGCTCGCGCCGCAGACGGCGGCGCTGCTGGGCTGGGTGGTCCGGGAGTCCGCCACGAACGTCGTACGCCACGCCAGGGCTACCCGCTGCGAGATCGAGGTGGCGGGCACCGCCGAACGGACCCGGCTGCTGATCACCGACGACGGCCGCGGCGTAGGCTCGACAGCGCCCGGCAGCGGGCTGAAGGGCCTGGCCGAACGCCTCGCGGCGGCGGGCGGCTCCCTGGAGTCCGGCCCCGCGCCGCGCGGCGGCTTCCGGGTCACGGCGGAGCTGCCGGTCACCGAGTTCAGCACCGGCCCCGTTGTGGAGGAGCGCACCCCATGATCAGAGTCCTGCTCGCAGAGGATCAGGGCATGATGCGGGGCGCGCTCGCGCTGCTGCTCGGCATGGAGCAGGACATCGAGGTGGTCGCGCAGGTCGGCGCGGGCGACGAGATCGTGGACGCGGCGCTGAACTCCCGCCCCGACGTGGCGCTCCTCGACATCGAGCTGCCGGGCCGCAGCGGGCTCGACGCGGCGGCGGACCTGCGGGAGGAGTGCCCCGAGTGCCGGGTCCTCATCCTCACGACGTTCGGCAGGCCCGGCTATCTGCGCCGGGCGATGGAGGCGGGCGCGGTGGGCTTCCTGGTCAAGGACGGCCCGGTGGAGGACCTGGCGGAGGCGATCCGCCAGGCGCTGCGGGGCGAGACGGTGATCGACCCGGCCCTTGCGGCGGCCGCCCTGAGCGCGGGCCCGAGCCCGCTGACGACGCGGGAGGCGGATGTCCTGCGGGCGTCGGTGGACGGAGCGACGGTCTGCGACATCGCGGGAAAACTGCACCTGTCGGAGTCGACGGTGCGGAACTATCTCTCGGGCGCGATCGGCAAGACGGGGACGCGAAACCGGATGGAGGCGGTGCGGGAGGCACGGCAGCGGGGTTGGCTCTGACTGCCCCCGGGCTTCGAGCACCGCCCAGCACCGGCTCCGCCGACTCCGTCCTCAGGCGCGGGACGGGCTGACCCGCCCGTCCCGCGGCATCCACAGCAGCAGCACGAGCACCCCCACCAGCAGAATGCACCCACTGGTCCGGAACGCCATCGCGTACCCGGCCGTCAGCGCCTCCGGCGTGGTCGAACCCCCCATCCGCGAGGCGGAAACCGTCGAGAGCACCGCAAGGCCCAGCGCCCCGCCCATCGTCCGCGACGTGTTGATGAGACCGGAGACGAGCCCCGCGTCCCCGGGCTCCGCCCCGGACGTGCCCAGCGACGCCAGCGGCGTCGTGGCGAGCCCCGCGCCGAACATCATCACGATGCCGGGCAGCATGATCGAGGTGACGTAAGCGCCGTCGGCGGTCATCAGGGACTGCCAGCCGAACCCCGCCGCCGCCACCAGGATCCCGAGCACGGACACGTTCTTCGCGCCCAGCACCCGCATGATCCGCGGCGCCAGCTTCGAGCCGATGACGATCGTCAGGGACGAGGGGATCAGCGCGAGGCCCGCCTTCAACGCCGAGTAGCCCAGGACGTTCTGCGCGTACAGCGTCATGAAGAACCACATGGCGAACATCCCGCCGCCGCACACGAACATCGCCGCGTTCGCCGCCGAGACCGACCGCACCCGGAACAGCTTCAGCGGCATCAGCGGAACCTTCGTACGCGCCTCGACCAGGAGGAACAGGCCGAGCAGCAGGAGCCCCGCGGCCAGCGGCACCAGGGTCGCCGAAGCGGTCCAGCCCTTCTCCTCCGTCTGCACGATCCCGTACGCGAGCGTCGCGAGCCCCGCCGTCACGAGCACCGCGCCCGGCACGTCCAGGCGGCGCGCCTCACCGGCCCGGCTCTCGGTGAGCCAGGCGACGCCCGCGACGACGACGAGGACGCCGATCGGCACGTTGATCAGGAGCACCCAGCGCCAGGAGAGCAGGTCGGTGAGGACCCCGCCGACGAGACCGCCCGCGGCGCCGCCGCCCGCGCCCACCGCCGACCAGGTCGCGATCGCCCGTATCCGGGCGGGCCCCTCGGGCACCGCCGAGGTCAGGATCGTCAGGGTCGAAGGGGCCAGGACCGCCGCGCCGAGCCCCTGCACCGCCCGCGCCACGAGCAGCTGCCACTCGGCCTGCGCGAGACCGCCCGCGAGCGAGGCCACCGTGAAGAGGCCGAGCCCGACCAGGAACATCCGCTTGCGGCCGAAGAGGTCGCCGGCCCGCCCGCCGAGCAGCATGAAGCCCGCGAAGGCGATCGAGTAGGCGTTGACCACCCATTGCAGTCCGACGGCGCTCATGCCCAGGTCGGACCGCATGGAGGGCAGCGCGGTGTTCACCACCGACACGTCCAGGACGACCAGGAACTGCCCCGCGCAGGCGGCGAGCAGCACCGCCCAGACGGGTGCGGACTTCCGCGAGGGGGCGGCTATGTAAGTGTCAGGGGGCGTCTGGACCATGACGGGCATGCTCTCAGGGATTGCGTGCCCCGTGCATCGGGGTTTCGACGCAAAGGTCCTCGGCCGTGGGACCTAGGTCTTCGGACCATCACCCCCGTCCCCTCCCCCTCCCTTCCCCACTCGTTCCTCACCCCTTCCTCAGCAGCGTCACCACCGCCGCCCCGCCGAGACCGATGTTGTGCGCGAGTCCCACCCGCGCCCCCGCCACCTGCCGCGCCCCGGCGTCCCCCCGCAACTGCCAGGTCAGCTCGGCCACTTGGGCGATGCCGGTCGCGCCGAGCGGGTGCCCCTTGGAGATCAGGCCGCCGGAGGGGTTCACCACCCAGCGCCCGCCGTACGTCGTCGCCCCGCTCTCGACGAGCTTCCCGGACTCCCCCGCCGCGCACATGCCGAGCGCCTCGTACGTGAGGAGCTCGTTGACGGAGAAGCAGTCGTGCAGCTCGACCACGTCGACGTCCTCGATGCCGAGGCCCGACCTCTCGTACACCTGCCGCGCCGCCGCCCTCGACATCGGCTGCCCCACGACGTCGATGCACGAGCCGGAGTCGAAGGACTCCCCCGTGTCGGTCGTCATCGCCTGCGCCGCGATCTCCACGGCGCGCTCCTGAAGCCCGTGCCGCTCCACGAACCTCTCCGACACCACCACCGCGGCGGCCGACCCGTCCGAGGTCGGCGAGCACTGGAGCTTGGTGAGCGGGCGGTGGATGGTCTTGGCGGCGAGGATCTCGTCGACCGTGTACTCGTCCTGGAACTGGGCGTACGGATTGTGCACCGAGTGCCGGTGGTTCTTGGCGCCCACCGCGGCGAGCTGCGCCTGAGTCGTGCCGTACTTCTCCATGTGCTCGCGCGCCGCGTCGCCGAAGATCTGGGCGGTGGGCGGGGTCATCTCGAAGCCGTGCCGTGCGGCCATCACGCCGTAGTGCCGGGCCACGGGGGACGTCTTGAAGTCGCCGCCGTCGCTGCCGCCGCCCAGCGCGCCGCGCGCCATCTTCTCGAAGCCCAGCGCTAGCACGCAGTCGTTGACGCCGCCCTCGACGAACTGCCGCGCCATCATCAGCGCGGTCGACGCCGTCGCGCAGTTGTTGTTCACGTTGTAGACGGGCACACCGGTCAGGCCCAGTTCGTACACCGCCCGCTGGCCCGCCGTCGACGCCTGGAAGCAGTACCCGACCGGGACCTGCTCCACCTGCTCGTACGCGATTCCGGCGTCGTCGAGCGCCTTGGTGCCGGCCTCCTTCGCCATGTCCCAGTACTGCCAGTCCCGCGTCTCGGGCTTCTCGAACTTCGTCATGCCGACGCCGACTATGTACGCCTTCACTGTCCAGCTCCTCCTAGATGACGCTAGATGACGGGGCGGGGCTCGGGGTCCCTCGGCAGTCCCAGGAGCCGTTCGGCGACGACGTTCAGCTGCACCTGGGTGGTCCCGCCCGCGATGGTCAGACAGCGCGACATCAGGAAGCCGTGCAGCGCCCGCTCCCCGGCGCCCTCGCGCACCGCGCCCGCCGGGCCGAGCAGCTCCAGGGCAAGCTCGGCGACCTTCTGCTGGTGCGGGGTCTGCACGAGCTTGCGGACGGAGGCCCCGGCCCCCGGTTCCGCGCCCGCCAGCTGCCGCAGCGTCGTCCGCAGGCCGATGCAGGCCAGTGCGTGCGCCTCGGCGGCGAGCGCGCCGATCCGCGCGCGGCAGGCGCCGTCGAGGCCGGCGGCGCGCCCGATGAGCGCCTCCAGGCCGGTGTCGAAGGTCAGCTGGTCGGCCATGTGGACGCGTTCGTTGCCCAGCGTGTGGCGCGCGACCCGCCAGCCGTCGTTCACCTCGCCGACGACCGCGTCCGCGGGCAGCAGGACGTCGTCGAAGTAGACCTCGTTGAAGAGGGAGTCCCCGGTGATCTCCTTCAGCGGGCGGATGTCGACACCCTCGGCCCGCTTCATGTCGACGAGGAAGTACGTCAGGCCCTTGTGCTTGGGGGCGTCGGGGTCCGTGCGGGCGAGGAGGATGCCGTGGTCCGCCCACTGCGCCGCGCTCGTCCACACCTTCTGGCCGTTGATCAGCCAGCCGTCCTCGACCCGCTCGGCCCTCGTGCGCAGCGCGGCCAGGTCCGAGCCCGCGCCGGGCTCGCTGAACAGCTGGCACCACAGCACCTCGCCCCTGAGTGTCGGCGCCAGGAACCGCTCCTGCTGCTCGCTCGTCCCGTACGCGATGAGCGAGGGCACCACCCAGGTGGCGATCCCGAGATCGCTGACGCGCACCCCGGCAGCCGCCAACTCCTGCTGCACGGCGAGCTGTTGGACGGGGCCCGCGCCGAGTCCGTACGGCTCGGGCAGGTGCGGGGCGGCATAGCCGGTCGGCGCCAGTGCCTTGCGGGCGGCCACCGGGTCGAGCCCCCGGGCCTGCGCGACGGCCTCGCGGGCCCGCTCCCGGTAGGCGTCCGCCTCCCGGGGCAGCCGCATCCGCAGCTCCCGGCGCGCGCCGCCCTCCGCGAGGCGCACCGCCCGCAGCCGGTGCGCGTCGCCGGTGCCGAGCAGCTGCCGGGCAACCAGTGACCTGCGCAGGTAGAGATGGGCGTCGTGCTCCCAGGTGAAGCCGATGCCGCCGAGGATCTGGATGGCGTCTTTGGCGCAGGAGTACGCGGCGTCGAGCGCGGACCCGGCGGCGAGCGCGCCGACCAGGCTCCGCACCTCCGGCGACGGATCGTCCGCCGCGCGCGCCGCGTCCCACGCGAGCGCCCGCGCCTGTTCGAGGCGCACCAGCATGTCGGCACAGAGGTGCTTGACCGCCTGGAACTGCCCGATCGGCCGCCCGAACTGCTCCCGCACCTTCGCGTACTCGGTGGCGGTCTCCAGCGCCCAGGCCGCGACGCCGCACGCGTCCGCCGCGTACACGGCAGACGCCAGGTCGCGCACGAGCGCCGCGTCGACGTCGAGCACCCGCCCGGCCGGCACCTCGACCCCGTCCGCCGTGACCTCGGCGGTGGGCCGCGTCGGATCGGCGCCCTCCTGCGTACGCACGGTCAGCTCGGCCGCGTCGACGGCGATCCACACGGTTCCGCGCGCGGACTCGGCGGCCAGGATCAGCAGGTCGGCGTCCGCGCCGGAGAGCACGGGCGGCGCCGTGCCGTCGAGGACGCAGCCGTCCGCCACGGACACCGCGGTGAGCGTGCCCGCGCCGAGCGCGACGGCGCCGATCCGCTCCCCGGACGCCAGGTCGGCGGCGAGGTCACGGGCGCCGGACCGGTGCAGCACGAGCGAGGCCAGGGAGCTCGCCAGGTAGGGGCCCGGCAGCGCGGCCCGGCCCGCCTCCTCCAGGGCGACGGCGAGGTCCACGAGGTCGCCGCCCCCGCCGCCGTACTCCTCGGGCAGGTGCACCGCGAGCAGCCCCTGTTCGGCGAGGCCGTCCCAGTGGGCGGGCCTGCCGCCGGAGCCCGGCAGGGCGTCGAGCAGTTTGCGTATCTCCTCGGGCGGTACGGCGCGGGCGATCCAGCCGCGCACCGCCGCCGCCAACTCCCGCTGTTCCTGCGTGATTCCGATACCCATGCGCGTCCTCGCCGGTAGCAGCTTCCGGGACGGCGACAGACTAGAACACGTTCCAATCTGACGGAAGGTCAGATACGGGTCCGCTTCTCCCGCGACCGCGGGCCCCCTTAACCAACCGGTTAACAACAGGTCAAGACTTTCCCTCGTACGACATCCGTCGGAATAGTCGCCCCGGGAAACAGGTTCGTCTTGCACGTACCCCTGCCGACACCTGCACCGCCCCCGGAGGCCCCACGTAATGACGCAGCCGACGACCCACCAACGCGGCACCCGCGGAGTCGTCCCCGTACTCGCCTTCGCCGGCATCGTCGTCGCGGTGATGCAGACGCTCCTGGTGCCGGTCATCAAGGACCTGCCGACGCTGCTCGACACCACGCCGTCGAACGCCACCTGGGTCATGACGGCGACCCTGCTCGCGGGCGCCGTGTCGACCCCGATCATGGGCCGCCTCGGTGACCTCTACGGCAAGCGCCGCATGCTTCTGACGAGCCTGGCCGTGATGGTCGTCGGCTCCCTGGTCTGCGGCTTCACCGACGACCTCGTCGTGATGATCGTCGGCCGCGCCCTCCAGGGCTTCGCGATGGGCGCCATCCCGCTCGGCATCGGCCTGATGCGCGACGAGCTGCCCCGCGAGAAGCTCGGCTCCGCGATGGCCCTGATGAGCTCCTCCATCGGCGTCGGCGGCGGCCTCGCGCTGCCGCTCGCGGCACTGACCGCGCAGCACGCCGACTGGCACGCCCTGTTCTTCGGCGCGGCGGGCCTCGGCGTCATATCGATGCTCCTGACCGTCGTCTTCGTGCCCGAGAGCAAGGTGAAGGCGCAGGGCACCTTCGACGTGATCGGCGCGCTCGGCCTCTCCGCGGGCCTCGTCCTCTTCCTCCTGCCCATCACCAAGGGCAGCGACTGGGGCTGGACCTCGGGCCTGACCCTCGGCCTGTTCGGCGCGGCGGCCCTCGTCCTGGTCCTGTGGGGCGTGATGGAGCTGCGCCTCAAGGCGCCGCTGGTGGACCTGCGCACGACGGCCCGCCCCGCGGTCCTGTTCACCAACCTGGCCTCGATCATGGTCGGCGTCGCGTTCTACGCCATCTCGCTCGTCCTGCCCCAGCTGCTCCAGCTCCCGACCGCCACCGGCTACGGCCTCGGCCAGTCCATGGTCGTCGCGGGCCTGTGCGTGGCGCCGCTGGGCCTGACCATGATGTTCACGGCCCCGGTCTACGCCCGCCTCTCGGCGAAGTACGGCCCGAAGGTGACCCTCATCCTCGGCATGCTGATCATCGCGATCGGCTACGGCGCGGGTCTCGGCCTGATGAGCGCCGCCTGGCAGACGATCATCATCGCGGTGGTCGTGGGCGCGGGCATCGGCCTGGCCTACTCCTCGCTCCCGGCCCTGATCATCGGCGCCGTGCCCCCTTCGGAGACGGGCGCGGCGAACGGCCTCAACACCCTGATGCGCTCGATCGGTACGTCGGTGTCGAGCGCCGTGATCGGCATGGTCCTCGCCAACACGGCGGACCACGTGGGCGGTGTCGCCATCCCGACCATGACGGGCTTCCGCACGTCCTTCCTGATCGCCACGGGCGCGGTCGCCCTGGGCCTCGTCTTCGCCCTGTTCCTCCCCTCCGCCCGCCGCTCGGTCAAGACCCAGCTCCGGGCCAGCAGCGAGGAGGACGCGAACCTGCGCGCCGCCACGGAGGCGCTCGCCGGCTTCCACGGCCGGGTGCTGAGCCCTTCCGGGGCGCCGGTCGCACGGGCCAAGGTGACGCTGATCGACCGCCGGGGGAAGCAGGCCGGTTCGGCGTTGACGGACGACGGCGGGCGCTACGAGCTGGCGGTGCCGGGCGACGGTTCGTACGTCCTCGCGGCAACGGCCGCGGGCCATGCCCCGCTCGCCTCGGCGGCGGCGCACCGCGGGGACGACCGCGCGGTGGAGATGGACCTTCTGCTGCCGGGCGGGAGCGACGTGCTGGCGTAAGCGACGGGAAGCGCCGGACGGGCCGAAAGATCCCACCCCTGACCGGGGTGAATCCTTCGGCCCGTCCGGCGTTCGTGGACGGACTCGGCGGAGCCGGTGTCGGGCAAACTCCCTGGACAGCCCCGCCTCCATGAACGGC
Source organism: Streptomyces sp. NPDC054047 (assembly GCF_055585065.1). NCBI lineage: Bacteria > Bacillati > Actinomycetota > Actinomycetes > Kitasatosporales > Streptomycetaceae > Streptomyces > Streptomyces sp. NPDC054047. Next base: position 666,973 of record NZ_JBVJKV010000001.1, read on the forward strand.
CGGGCCATGCGGCAGCATGGGGCGGCCCACAGCCGGGCCTCATCGCAGTCCCGACCTCACCGCAGTCCCCGCTTCACCGCATTCCCGACCCCACCGCGTTCACGACCGGGAGGAACCCCCATGGCCGCCCCCGCCCCCGCCGCCCCTCAGCCGGAGATCCTCGCCGCCTTCGAAGCGGCCAAGGGATTCATGCCCGCCGACGAGGGCCTCGCCCTGTACGCGGCGGCGGCACAAGCGGCGGCGCTCGGGCTGCCGCTCCTGGAGGTCGGGACGTACTGCGGCCGCTCCACGATCCTGCTCGCCGACGCCGCACGCCGGGCGGGTGTCACGGCGATCACGGTGGACCACCACCGCGGCAGCGAGGAGCAGCAGCCGGGCTGGGAGTACCACGACCCGGCGACGGTCGACCCGGAGCTCGGCCGGATGGACACGCTCCCCACCTTCCGCCGCACGCTCCACCACGCGGGCCTGGAAGAGCACGTGATCGCGATCGTCGGCCGCTCGCCGCAGGTGGCGAAGGCGTGGGGCGGACCGCTCGGTCTGGTCTTCATCGACGGCGGCCACACGGACGAGCACGCGAGTGGCGACTACGAGGGCTGGGCCCCGCACATCGCCGACGGCGGCCTGCTCCTGATCCACGACGTCTTCCCGGACCCGGCGGACATCATGACCGGCCAGGCACCGTACCGCGTCTACCTCAGGGCACTGGAGTCCGGCGCTTTCACCGAGATCTCGGCAACCGACTCGCTGCGCGTCCTGCGGCGAACGGGAGCGGGGATCTGACCTCGCGGTTAGAGTCGCTCTCGTGTCGTACGTAGGTCCGGACAGCCAGCCCCCACGCCCGCCCCGCCGTTTCACCGGCGGCCCCCTCACCGTGACGCTCGCCGCGCTGGTGCCGACGTGCCTGGCGGGGTGGCTCATTTACGAGGCGACGAGCGGCCCCGGGGGCAGCGAGCCGCCGAGATCGCTCCCCGCCACGAGCCAGTCCGCGCAGGGTTCGTCGTCCCCCCAGCCGTCCCCGTCGACGTCCGGGAAGGACGACAAGGACGAGAAGGGGAAGGGCGACGAGGCCGACGGCAAGGCGAGTGACGAGCCGAGCACGACGAAGCCTCCGTCGTCGTCGAGCCGCCCCGCCGCGTCCGGCCCCCTCAAGGGCAAGGTCGTCGTCGTCGACCCCGGCCACAACACCGGCAACGGCAGGCACACGGCCGAGATCAACCGTCTGGTGAACGTCGGCACGCACCGCAAGGAGTGCGACACCACGGGCACCTCCACCAACCACGGTTACACCGAGGCCCAGTTCACCCTCGACGTCTCGCGCCGCCTGCGCACGCTGCTCGAGAAGCAGGGCGCCACGGTCAAGTTCACCCAGGACGGCGACCGCCCCTGGGGCCCCTGCGTCGACGAGCGCGCCCGCATCGGCAACGACGCCCACGCGGACGCCGTCGTCTCCGTGCACGCCGACGGCTCGGGGTCGGGCAACCGTGGCTTCCATGTGATCCTGCCCGCATCGGTGAAGTCCGGCGCCGCGGACACCTCCAAGATCGTCGTCCCGTCACGCGACTTGGGCGAGCGCATCGCGGGCAAATTCCTGCTCGCGACGGGCAGCGCCCCGTCCAACTACATCGGTGACGGCACGGGACTCGACGTACGCAAGGATCTGGGCGGCCTGAACCTCTCCACCGTCCCCAAGGTGTTCATCGAGTGCGGGAACATGCGGGACGCGAAGGACGAGGCGTTGCTCACGAACGGCGCCTGGCGGCAGAAGGCGGCGCGGGGGATCTCGGACGGAATCGTGAGCTTTCTGCGGGGATAACGGGTCGGTAGCTCTTTATGCCGAGCAGACACCCCACCCGTGCGAACGATAATGTCCTCCGTACGATGGGGGGCCATCCCCGCGCTCCGCGCCGCGACCTGGGGCGAGCGACGCCTCCACCGACGAGACGACTTACGAAGGACCTGAAGTGAATATCCGCTCTCTCACTCGAGGCGACGGCGTGGTGATCGGGGCAGCGGTTTTGCTGTTCATCGCCTCGTTCCTGGACATCATCGACGTCGAAGGTGTCTCGGACTCAGCCGATCTGCCGAACGCCTGGAACAGCGGGCCGTTCCTGCTGGGGGTCACGCTGGCCGGGGTCATCGGTGCCGTCTGCATCGTCGTCGCCCGCGGGCTGCCGGCAGCCCCGAAGGTGCTCGGCATCGACCTCGGGCACTTCGGTGTCGCCTTCACCGTCGCCTCCCTCTGGAGCGCCCTCGGCCAGATCTTCGACCCGGCCGGCGGCTTCGACAACATGGGACAGACGGGTGACAGCGGCATCGACGCCGGTGTCGGCACGATCCTGTCCCTCATCGCCACGCTCGTCCTGGCCGCCGGGGCGATCCTCGCCCTGACGGTCCCCGCCTTCAAGGCCCCCCTCATGGGCGCCCCCCGCCCCGCCGCCCCCCAGCCCTACGGCGGCCAGCCGCAGGGTGGGTACGGGTACCCCGGTGCGCAGGGCCAGCCGCAGCAGGGCCAGCCGTACGGCTCGCAGGCCGGTCAGCCGCAGCAGGGTCAGCCCTACGGCGCCCAGCCGGGTCAGCCGCAGCCGGGGCAGCAGACGCCGCCTCCCGGGCAGGCGCAGGCCACCGGTGACTTCTCGCCGTTCTGGTTCGCCGTGCCGGTGCCGCGTCCGCTGTACGCGGAGGACGGTTCGCCGACGCCGATCGCCGAACTGGCGCCCGGCACCTGGTACTTGGCCGTCGAGCAGCGCGGTCCCGGCCTGGTGGCCCAGACGCAGGACGGCCGTCGCGGCGTGCTGCAGGACACCACGGGGATTCAGCGCGGCTGATCTCCGACGCACCTCGCGGCCCCTCGCCCTTCCGGGCGGGGGGCCGTTGTCGTACAGTCGCCACCTCGCGTCGAACTGACGACTCGTCAGAATGAATCGGGGTATGGGCATGCGCCTGGGACTCGCACTCGGCTACTGGGGGCGCGGCCCCGATCCCGGGCACCTGGAGCTCGCCCAGGAGGCGGAGCGGCTCGGCTACGACTCCGTGTGGACGGCGGAGGCGTGGGGCTCCGACGCCTTCACTCCCCTGACCTGGATCGCGGCGCAGACCTCACGGATCAAGCTGGGCACGGCGGTCGTGCAGATGGCGGCGCGTTCGCCCGTGACGACCGCGATGCACGCGCTGACGCTGGACCACCTGTCCGGTGGGCGGATGATGCTCGGGCTCGGGCTTTCGGGGCCGCAGGTGGTGGAGGGGTGGTACGGCAGGGCGTTCCCGAAGTCGCCGCTGACCGCGACGCGGGAGTACGTCGACGTGATCCGCCAAGTGCTGCGGCGGGAGGCCCCGGTCGCCCTCGACGGCCGCTTCCACTCGCACCCGTACCGGGGTGACGACGGCAGCGGTCTTGGCAAACCCCTGAAGCCGATCACGCACCCGCTGCGGGCGGAGCTGCCGGTGCTGCTCGGCGCGGAGGGCCCGAAGAACATCGCCCAGACGGCGCGGATAGCGGACGGCTGGCTGCCTCTCTACTGGTCGCCGATGCGGTCCGACGTGTACGAGGCGTCGCTCGCGGAAGCGCGGGAGGGCTTCATGGTCGCGCCCATGGCGCGGGCGAAGGTCTGCGACGACGTGGCGGAAGGCTTGCTTCCGGTCAAGGCGATGCTGGGGTTCTATATCGGCGGAATGGGGGCCTCCGCGCGAAACTTTCATGCGGATCTGATGGCGCGCATGGGGTTCGAGGAGGAGGCCCGGCGAATTCAGGAGCTGTTTCTGGCGGGGCGCCGGGAGGAGGCGGTCCTGGCGGTGCCGGACCGGTTCGCGGACGAGATCTCCCTGGTCGGCCCCCGGGAACGGATCGCGGAGCGGCTGGAGTTGTGGCGCAAGGGCCCGGTGACGGATCTGCTGGTCCTCGCGCCGGACCGTCATACGTTGCGGGTGCTGGCGGAGCTGAACGGCTGACTCTTCAGCCCGTCCGGCGTTCGGGACGGACTCGGCACAGCCGGTGATCGACGCAGACAAAGGGTGCGCGAGGCTCCGGAGCCGGGCTCAGCCCTTCGCCAGCTCCCCCGCGGACGGCACCTTGTTCTTGACTTCCGCCCCCGCGCTCTTCCCGGCGTCCTTCACCTGGTTGATGACGTCGTCGAAGGAGTTCACCACCGAGTCCGTGGAGTCGCCCTTGCGGAGCTTCTTGGGGAGATCCTTCAAGGCGTCGATGCCCGCGGTCAGCGGAGCCACCGCCTTGGACAGCGTCGGGTCGCCCTTGGCGTTCTTCGTCGCCGCCTTCAGACGGTTGTAGGCGAGCGTTCCCGCGAGCCCGGCCTTGATGAGGGCGAACTTCCGCCCGTCGGCGCCCTTCTTGAACTTCCCGGCCCGGAACGGCTTCACGATCCACTGGTAGGTGGCCCCGGCGGCGATCCCCGCGTTCGCCACGAACCGCGTCTTCGCCCACTTCTGCTTCTCGGCGGAACTGGAGGCCGAGGGCGCCGACGCCGCGTCGGCGTCGTCGTTGCACGCGGTCGCCCCCGCGAGCAGGGCGCCGCACAGCACGGACGCGACGAGGGGCCGGCGGACGGCCGCAGCGGACAGCGACACGGGGACCTCCAGGAGTGGACAGCTCTCCCGGCAGCCTCACCCCTGGCGGCGGGACCCGCCACTCGGGCGAGCCCGTACGGGTTTCAACCGGCCCGATCCCGGTACACGGCTCTTATGTCCACCCGACAAGCACGTGGCAGCACTGCAGCGAGGGTCGTCGTCATCGTCGCGGACGTGATGGCCATCATCCTCGGCCTGTGGATCCTCATGTATCTGTTGGACGCGAACCGCGCCAACGACCTCGTCCAATTCATCCACGACGTGGCCCGCTGGCTGGCCGGCTGGTCCCATGACTTGTTCACCTTCGACGAAGCATGGGCCCGCGTCGTCTGCGGCTACGGCCTGGCGGCTCTCGTGTACGTCTTCGTCGGCCACGCCATAGCGGGCCGTCTCCGCCGCTACTGAGCGCCTACTGGGCCGCCCCGCAGCACTCCGGCGCGAGGCCCACCGGCAGGCGTTCGCCCGAGAACACCGCGCAGGTGGCCTCGTCGCCGCCGAGTGCCGCCACCGCGAGCAGCAGGGAGCCCGCCGTCCATGTCGTCAGTTCCTCGGGCCAGATCGCCTTGTCGTCGAAGACGTAGCCCGTCCAGTAGAGGCCGGACTCCGCGTCCCGCAGGTGCTGGATCGACTGGAGGATCTCCAGGGCCCGGTCGGACTCGCCCAGCACCCACAGGGCCAGGGCGAGTTCGGCGCTCTCGCCGCCCGTCACCCAGTTGTTGGGGATGACGCAGCGCACGCCGAGGTCCGGCACCACGAAGCGGTCCCAGCCCTCCTCCAGGCGGGCCTTGGCCTGCGCGCCCGTCAGCGCGCCGCCGAGGACCGGGTAGTACCAGTCCATCGAGTAGCGGTCCTTGTCCAGGAAGCGCTCGGGGTGGCTGCGTATGGCGTGGGCGAGGGCGCCCGTCGACAGCTCCCAGTCCGGCTGCGGCTCCTCGCGCTGCTCGGCGATCGCCAGGGCGCAGCGCAGCGCCTGGTGGATCGATGAACTGCCCGTCAGGAGCGCCTCGTCGACCGGCTGGCCGCCCGGCTCCCGCTTCCAGCCGATCTGGCCGCCCGGCTGCTGCAGCGCGAGGACGAACTCCACCGCGGCCACCACCGTCGGCCACAGCCGGTCCAGGAACGTGTCGTCGCCGGTCGAGAGGTAGTGGTGCCAGACGCCCACGGCGATGTACGCGCAGAAGTTCGTCTCGCGGCCCCGGTCCGTCACGTCGTGCGGATCGCCGTCGGCGTACGCCGCGTACCAGGACCCGTCCGGATTCTGGTGCCGCGCCAGCCAGTCGTAGGCGCGGGCCGCCGCCGCGTGCTCGCCGGCCGCGTCCAGGGCCATGGCGGCCTCGGTGTGGTCCCACGGGTCCAGGTGGTGGCCGCGGAACCACGGGATCGCGCCGTCCTCGCGCTGGACCGCCAGAATCCCGCGGACCGTCCGGGTGGCCTGATCGGCCGTCAGGACGCCGGGCAGGACCAGGTGTTCCGTCCGCTCCGGGCTCGTCACGCGTCGGTCTTCGCGTCGGTCTTCGGCAGGTGCGGCTTCGTCGCGTACGCCACGAAACTCTTGCCCACGACCGGGTTGAGCAGCTGTTCCGCCACCTTCGTGGCCAGCGGTTTCTTCATGATGTCCCAGACCAGGAGCTTGTGGTACGCCCGCACCGGCAGCGCCTTGTCGTTGTCCACGCCGAACGCGCACTTCAGCCACCAGTACGGCGCGTGCAGCGCGTGCGCGTGGTGCGTGCCGTACGGCTTCAGCCCCGCTTCGCGCATCCTGCCGAGCAGTTCGTCCGCCTTGTAGATGCGGATGTGGCCGCCCTCGACCTCGTGGTACGCGTCGCTGAGCGCCCAGCAGATCTTCTCGGGGCCGTAGCGCGGCACGGTGACCGCGATGCGGCCGCCCGGCTTCAGGACGCGGACCATCTCCGCGAGCACGCCCTTGTCGTCGGGGATGTGCTCCATCACCTCGGAGATGATGACGACGTCGAACGAGGCGTCGGGGAAGGGAAGGTTGAGCGCGTCGCCCTCCATGGCGGTGGCGGTCGCGCCGGCCGGCGCCTCGCCCGCCTCCTTCATCGCGGCGAACCACTTGGCGACCTCGCGGATCTCCTCGGCGTTCTGGTCGAGGGCCACCACCTGGGCCCCCCGCCGGTAACACTCGAAGGCGTGCCGGCCCGCGCCGCAGCCCAGGTCCAGGACGCGGTCGCCCGCGGCGAGCGGGAAGCGGGTGAAGTCGACGGTCAGCATCAGCGATGGCTCCCGGAGTACGTCGGGGTGGTGGCCGCGGGGCGGCCGGATTGCGGGGCCGCGATGGGGGTCCCCCCGCGCGAGTTGGTTCGGGCGTGGGGGGCGGCGATCGCCGCGCGGTACAGCTCTGCGGTGCCCTGGGCGGCGCGGGCCCAGGTGAATTTGGCGAGAACACGCTCACGGCCCGCCGCGCCGAGGCGGGCCCGCAGCTCGCGGTCGCCGAGCAGCCGGCTCAGGCCCGCGGCGAGCGCGCCGGGATCGGCGGGCGGCACGGCCAGGCAGGTCTCGCCGTCCGGGCCCGCGACCTCCGGGATCGCGCCGCCGGTCGTGGCGAGCAGCGGCGTGCCCGTCGCCATCGCCTCGGCCGCGGGGAGCGAGAAGCCCTCGTACAGCGAAGGGACGCACGCGACCTCGGCCGAGCGGACCAGGTCCACCAGCTCCTCGTCGGTGATGCCCTTGACGAACTCGATGGCGCCCTGGAGGCCGTACTTCTCGATGGCCTGCGCCACCGGGCCGTCCTCGGCGCGCTTGCCGACGACGACGAGATGGGCGGCCGGGTTCTCGGCGCGGACCTTGGCGAGCGCCTCGACGAGGTAGATCAGGCCCTTGAGCGGGACGTCCGCGCTGGACGTCGTGACGATCCGGCCCGGCACCTCGGCGACCGCCGGGTCCGGCGAGAAGAGGTCGGTGTCGGCGCCGATGTGCACGACGTGGATGCGCTCGTCGCGTACGCCGAGGTGGTCGACGATCTCCTGGCGCGAGGTGCCGGAGACGGTGAGCACGGAGGGCAGGCGGCGGGCCACGCGCTTCTGCATGCGGGTGAACGCGTACCAGCGGCGCACCGACATGCGGCGCCGCCAGCTGGGCGCCGCCTCCAGGTCCAGCCTCCGGTCCACGGTGATGGGGTGGTGGATCGTCGAGACGAGCGGGGCGCCGAGGTCGCCCAACAGGCCGTAGCCGAGTGTCTGGTTGTCGTGCACGACGTCGAACTCGCCCCGCCTGGCCCGCAGATGGCGGCGGGCGCGCAGGCTGAACGTCGCGGGTTCGGGGAAGCCGCCGGTCCACATCGTCGCCACTTCGAGCGCGTCGACCCAGTCGCGGTACTCGTCGCGCTTCGGCGTGCGGAAGGGGTCGGGCGAGCGGTAGAGATCGAGGCTCGGCAGCTCGGTGAGCGTGAGGCCTTCGAGGCCCTCGTCCAGGACGGGGTAGGGCTGCGCGCCGATCACTTCGACGCTGTGGCCCAGGCGGGCCAGCTCGCGCGAGAGGTGCCGCACGTAGACGCCCTGGCCCCCGCAGAACGGGTTTCCCTTGTACGTGAGGAGAGCGATGCGCAACGGACGCTCCCCATCGGCGCCCGGCCCCGTCCGGGGGCCCGCCTCCATGGCCTCAGCGGTCACTCTCGGCCCCCTTCTCCCTGCGGTTGTCCGCGAGGTTACGCCGGGACGGTAATCTAGAACAAGTTTCAGACTTGATCGTTGAATGATCGCTGAACGAGCTTTGAATCTACCGGCAGGTAGCCGCGCTGTAAGGCCCGGATCAGGTGATTCGCGCCACGGCTGGTCCCCTGCCATGCTGGCCCACCACCTCACCGGACCGGGACGACGGAACAACGGGACCTATGACAGCGGAAGCCAAGGCAGCGGAAGTCGCAGCAGCTGATCCGGCGTCGCCGCCCCTGACCGAACGGCAGGAGGCGCGCCGCCGCCGCATCCTGCACGCCAGCGCCCAACTCGCGAGCAGGGGCGGGTTCGACGCGGTGCAGATGCGCGAGGTCGCGGAGTCCTCCAGCGTGGCCCTGGGCACGCTGTACCGCTACTTCCCCTCCAAGGTGCATCTCCTGGTCGCCACCATGCAGGACCAGCTCCAGCACATGCACACGACGATCCGTAAGCGCCCGCCCGCGGGCGAGACGCCCGCCGAGCGGTGCGCCGAGACGCTGATGCGGGCCTTTCGCGCCCTGCAGCGCGAGCCGCATCTGGCGGACGCGATGGTCAGGGCGCTGACCTTCGCCGACCGTTCCGTGAGCCCCGAGGTGGACACGGTCTCGCGGCTGACCACGGCGATCATCCTGGACGCGATGGGCCTGGCGGAAGCGCCGACCCCCGAGCAGCTCTCGGCGGTCCGGGTCATCGAACACACCTGGCACTCCGCGCTGATCACCTGGCTCTCGGGCCGTGCGTCGATCGCACAGGTCAAGATCGACATCGAGATGGTGTGCCGCCTGATCGACCTGACGTCTCCTGATACCGCATAGAGCTTCGCGTATTGCCCGGAACCGCCCGGTCCACACCCCCTGAATCGGGGCACGGGGGGGCGCACGCGCGCCTGGCAATTGCGCCCCTGAGCCTCTCCTGGTCCCGCTTGGCCAGTTCTCGCATCCGTACGGGCCGTCGGCGCCGCTATGAATGGTCTACGTGCTGAATGAAGCGACCGGGACCGAAATAGGCGGAGACCTGGAGGAGCGAGACGTGATCCGGGTACTTCTCGTGCACGACGCCTGTCTGTTGCGATCGGCTCTGGCGGAACGCCTCGCCCGTGAGCCGGATCTGGAGGTGTCCCATGCACCGTGGCACAACGTCCGCGAACGAACCGTCGCGGTGCGTCCCGACGTCTGTGTGGTCGACCCCGACGGCGACACGGCGTACGCGTCCGTCGAGTTCGGGGAGCAGTCCCATCCGGTCAGCGGCGGGCTCGGCAGCCCGCTCCTCGTCCTGGTCTCCGGGAGCCGGCCAGGGCTGCTCCGGCGCTGCATGGAGGCGGGCGCCCTCGGCTATGTGGACAAGGCGAGCCCACCGGACCGGCTGCTCACCGGGATAAGACAGGTGGCGGCGGGCCTGCGGTTCGTGGACGAGTCCCTGGGTTTCGGCTTCCTGAAGGCCGCTCAGATGCCGCTCACGCACCGGGAGTTGATGGTGCTGTCACTCGCCGCCGGCGGCGCGCCCGTCGCCGAGATCGCGCACCGCCTGCATCTGACCAACGGCACGGTGCGCAATTACATGGCCGCCATCACCCGCAAGACGGGGGCCCGCAACAGGATCGACGCCATACGGATCTCGCGCGGGGAGGGCTGGGTGTGACGCCCTGTCCTTGGGGTCGGCGGGGCCCCAGTTGCCGGAGAGTTCGCGGTAGAGCGAGGAACTCTCCAGCAGTTCCTCGTGGCCGCCGCACAGGGTGTGCGTCCCGTCCATCACCAGGATCCGGTCGGCGCGGCGGGCCGAGCTGATGCGGTGGGCGATCACCACGAGGGTGCCGCCGGGCCGCGCCGCGAACGCCCGCTCGGCGCGGGCCTCCGCCACCGGATCGAGGTGGCAGGTGGCCTCGTCGAGCAGGGCGAGGGGCGCATACGAGACATAGGCGCGGGTCAGTGCGACCAGCTGCCGCTCCCCGGCGGAGAGCGCGGCGGGGTCGACGGCGGCCTCGAGCCCGCCGAGCCGCTCGATCACGCTACCGAGCCCGACGGCCGACGCGGCGGCCAGCAGCTCCGCGTCGCCGACGGCGTCCGCCCGCAGGTACTCCAGGTTCTCCCGCACCGTCCCGCTGAAGACGTACGCCTCCTGCGGGATCAGCACCCGCCGCCCGACGGCCTCCTGCCCCCGCACCGGCCGCCCGCCCACGCGGACCACCCCCTCCCCCGGCTCCAGCAGCCCCGCCACCAGACCGGCCAGCGTCGACTTCCCGATCCCGCTGGGGCCGACGACCGCCAGGTGGCCGCCCTGCGGGACGGTGAGCGTCAGGTCCCGTACGACGGGCTCGGCGAGCGGGCCGTAGGCGAAGGTGACGGAGGAGAGCTGGAGGGCGGGTTCCCCGTCGGGCACGGTCGCCCGCACGCCCTCCGGGTCCGGCTCGGGCGCCCGCTCCCCCGGGGACCACGTCAGGCGGCGCAGCACGATGGCCAGGCGGGAGCCGCTCGTGCCCAGGCCGTTGATCAGGTTGTGCAGGGCCGGGAGCAGGGCCTGGGTGACGTAGGCGATCGCCCCGACCAGGGCGCCCGGTGTCACCCCCTGGTTCAGCAGCCAGGGAGCCGTGACCAGGAGCAGCACGAGCGGGAGCTGGCCGCCGGTCGCGAGGGCCGCCGTGCGCAGGACGCCCCAGCGGGCGAGGGCGCGGGCCGCCGCGTACTCCGTGGCGATACCCCGGTCCAGGTCCTCCGCCACGCCCTGTTCCGCGCCCGCCGCGGCGACGTCCCGCAGCCCCGGCGAGATCGCGCCCAGTTGGCCCGCGATGCCCTCGTCCGCGACGAGGAACCGCTCCTGGCGCCGGGCCAACGGGCGCAAACTCGCCACGAACAGCGCGACACCGGCGAGGAGAGGCGGCGCGACCACCAGGAGGAGGAGCGGCGCCAGCGAGAACAGGCCGATCAGCGCGCCCACCGCCGTGAAGAGGAAGGAGCGCGAGACGAGGACCAGGCCCGCGAAGGTGTCCCTGGCGATCTCCACCTGCTGGGTGAGCCGGGACACGGACCCCCCGTCCGCGTCCCGCAGCCCCCGGCCGACGACCTGCCGCACCAGGGTGTCCCGCAGCGGCTCCACCAGATCGGCGACCGCGCGGTACACCCGCCCGGTGCCGTACGCGGCCACGACCACGCCGAGCCCGGCCGCCCCGAGCCACCCCAGGCCGACCGACTCGCGCCCCGCGAGGAACCCGTCGTCCAGGGCTTTGGCCAGGGCGTACCCGGTGAGGAAGGTCTGCCCGGTCTCCAGTACGGACCAGAGGGCGAGCCGCAGCACGACCGGCCACCTGCGCCGCAGGAAGCGGACGCCCCGGCGGTAGGGGCCCCGCGGGGGCCCGCCGAAGGCCTGTCCCTTCACGCGCCGAACACCTCCCGGTACTCCGGCCGCTCCCACAGCTGCGCGTGCGTCCCCACCGCCCTGATCCGGCCTTCGTGCAGCCAGGCCACCGTGTCCGCGCGGGCCGCCGTCGCCGCACGGTGGGCGATGATCAGGCGGCTGCGGTGCGGGGTGTGGTGGAGCACGGCCTCGGCGATGTGGTGTTCCGTCACGGTGTCCAGGCTCGACATCGCGTCGTCCAGGATCAGGATGCGCCCGCCCCGCGCGAACGCCCGCGCCAGGCCGAGGCGTTGGGCCTCGCCTCCGGAGAGGGGCGCCTCCCCGCAGGGCGTGGCGTAGCCGCCGGGGAGGCGGGTGATGAAGGGGTCCGCGTGGGCGGCGCGGGCGGCCTCGCGGATGCGGGGCGGTGCCGGGCGCGGTGCTCCGAAGCCGATCGTGTCCTCCAGGGTCGTGCCGAGCAGCGCGGGCCGCTCGAAGGCGTAGCCCACCTCGCGGCGCAGCTCCTCGCGGCTGAGGGCGCGCAGGGGGACGCCGTCGAGTCGTACGTCCCCCTCGTCGGGGTCGGCGAGGCGGCCGGCGACGGACGCCAGAAGGGACTTGCCCGCGCCGGAGCGCCCGACCACGGCGAGCGTGCCTCCGGCGGGCACGGTCAGGTCGACGCCGTCGAGCACGGTGCGCCCGCCCCGGGTCACCTTGACCCCTCGTATCTCCAACTTCCCGTCGCCCGGCGGGAGTTCCTCGTCCCCGTACGCGGTCGCGGGCTCCGCGAGCACCTCCCCCAGGCGCCGCGCCGCGGCCCTGGCCCGGACCAGCGCTCCCAGCTGTCCGACGAGCATGCCGATGCCGGTGGCGAGCACCGCGTACCGGGAGGCGGCCAGCAACTCGCCGACGCTGATGCGATCTTGGACCACCAGGTGGCCCGCCACCGCGACGACCGCGATCTGCAGGAGGGGCGCGACCGCGACGGCCTGCGCCTGGGAGCGGCCCTGGACCCGCCACATCCGGTGTCCCTGACGGGAGAGTTCGGGCAGCGCCCCCAGGACGCGCCCCGCCTCCTTGTCCTCGGTGCGCGCGGCCGCGATGGTCCTGGCCCCGCCGATCGCCTCGCCGAGGCGCCCCGCGATGTCACCCTGGACCTGCTGGTAGCGCGCCACGCAGTCGGACGAGACGCGCACGAACGCCCGCAGGAGCAGGACGAGGACGGGCGCCCCGACGACGAACACCACGGCGAGCCGGCCGTCGATCAGGGCGAGGGCCACCACGGCGCCGACGGGCGCGACCAGGGCGGCGCCGAGCGCGGCGAGGGTGGCGGGCGCGACGCCCGCGTGTGCCGCGTTGTCGATGAGGCGGGCGACCAGGTCGCCGGGGGCGAAGCGCGCGGTGGCGCGGGGCCCGACGGCAAGCACATGGCGTCCGACACGGCCGCGCAGCCAGGCCGTGGTGCGGGCGTTGGTGGTTCCGGTGAGGACGCCGTCGCAGGCGTCCAGGAGCGCGCTCGCTGCGATGAGCGCCGTGCACACGAGGAGCCAGCGGGTGGCGTCGGCGCCGACGTGGCCGGCCGCGTGCCCGGCGAGGACGGCGTCGAGGGCGCGGCCGATCGCGAACGGCAGGAGGAGGCTCGCGCCCGCTCCCGCGACGCTGCACAGCGCCAGGGCCGCGCAGCGGGCGGCGCTGTAGCGGGTCGCGGCCTTCAACAGGCCCGCGTCGTGGTCGGGTCGGGGAGGCCGGGTGGTCGTGGTCGCCATGCGGTCCGGGTCCTCGCAGTCCTCGTGTCCGTGGCGGAGTGGCCGTGGCGGCCGTCCGTGACGGGGTGTCCGTGGCATCGATGGATCCGGGCGGTGCCTCTGGATGAGGCCCCGCCCGGTCCCTCACGAACCGTGCCGATCAGGCACGGGTCGGCGTCACAGACAGAGCAGCACGCTCGCGTCGCTCCAGCACAGCAGCAGGCTCACCTGGCTGCCGCCACCGCCGCCGCCACCGGTCATCTCGTCGGACTCCATGCTCTGCAGGTCGAGAAGCGCCATGATCTTCCCTCTCATTTGGGGACGCAATTGTCCTTATGGGTGGTGTCACGACCCCGCTGGGTGGCGGGACCGGCTCTGGGGCCGCCTGAGCGGCGGCAGGAAGGGGACGTGTGCTCCGCCGTCCCCCAGGGCGGCGGCGAGCGCGAGGAGGCAGCCCGCCGTTCCGGTGTGCAGGTCCATGGACAGGCGCAGCATCTGGTGTCCGGGGAAGGCGAGTTGGCCCGCGTACGGCATGGCGAACCAGCCGAGTCCCTCGATCTGCGCGGCGACGTCCTCGGGGGTGATGCCGGGCGCGGTGCTGCGGTTGATGTGCAGCAGCAGTCCGGCCCGCCCCTGGAACAGACCCGGCTGTACGCAGAAGCGTGAGCGCGCGGTGGCCAGGATGCCCGGCCGCGCGGCCTCGAACCCGGCGTCGTCCCGGTGCGCGAGGTAGTCGTCGACGACCATCCCGATGCCGACGCTGCCGTCGCCGAGGTAGGGCATCGTGCGCCAGCCCTCGTCCACGCCGAGGCTGCCGTCCGCCCGTGCCACGCACCGGCCGAGGTCGGCGCGCAGGGCCCGCTCCGCCAGGTCGAGGAGCGCGGGGTCGCCGCTCCGCTCGTGGAGCCGCAGGAAGAGGAGTGCGGGACCGGTGGCCCCGTGCAGCAGTCCGGCCCGTGGCCGCCCCTTCGGGGGGCTCTCGGAGGTCAGCCGCTCGCCGATCAACTCGGCTGCGCGTAGGGCGTGTTGGGCCAGTTCTTCCTCGCCGGTGCTGTGCGCGAGGGAGTCGAGGGCGAGGCCGAGTCCGGCCAGGCCGCCGTCCAGGTCGGAGGGGAGCCGCTGCCAGTTCTCCCGCAGGACGAGCTCCATCAGGTCGAGCGCGCGGGTGCGGTGACCGAGCCGGTCCAGTACGTGGGCGATGCCCGCGAGGCCGTTGTTGAGCCCGAGCGGCGTGCCGGGCGGGGCGGGTTCGGTGTGCTTGAGGAGCCAGCGCTCGCCCTCCTCGTAGCGTTCGGCGCCGCTCTCGGCGAGGGCGAGCAGCACTCCGGCGGCGCCGTGCGCGAGTCCGAGCCCGCCGCCGTCGGTGAACTGCGCGATGTCGCCGGGGAAGAGCCGGTCGTCGCGCTCCGGGGTGGCCGACGCGAGGATCGCCTTGACCATCGAGTCCCGGCTGTAGGGCCAGTCGGCGACGTCGACGAGCGGCGCGCCCGGCCCTCCGGCCGTCTTGGCCGCGCCCTTCGCGCGGGCCTGCTCCTGGCCGCCGCGCTCGATCTCCGCCACCGCATCGGCGAGGAACTCGCCCGGCACATCGGGGAATTGGGACGCGATGACCTCGGCGAGGTGCGCCGCCTTGCCCCGGTCGACGGCGAGCAGGGTGGTGATCGGCAGGAAGAGGGCGAGCCGCAGACAGGCGAGGGCGTAGCGGTCGACGTCCACGCCCTCGCGGTCGGCGGGTGCGATGAACCCGGGGTGGGCCACGACCTGCCGGCCGCCCTCGCCGACCCGTGTCGCCGCCTCGAAGTCGAGGAGGGAGACGGACTGTTCGTCGGGCGCGACCATGATGTTGAACATGTGGAGGTCGTTGAAGACGACGCCCCGCTCGTGCACGGCCGCGACGGCCTCCTCGACGGCGCGGTGCATCCGCAGCGCCCAGGCGGTGTACGTGGCGATCGCGTCGGCGTCCGGCTCGCTGACGAGCAGCGGATGCCGGTCCGCGAAGAAGGAGTTGAGGGTGCGGCCCTCGACGAAGTCCATGACGAGGAAGCGGTGGCCGCCGAGCTCGAACCAGTCGCGCACCTCGGGCGCGACACCGAGGCCCGCCAGCCTCTCGAGCGCGTCCCGCTCGCGCTCCAGGCGGGCCACGGCGTCGGCCCCGTCGGATGCCAGGCCCGCGTGCGGCCGGCCTTCCTTCAGGACGACCTTGCGGCCGTCCCGGGTGTCGGTACCCGCGTAGACCCCGCCGCCGTTGGAGAAGTGCAGCGCCTTCTCCATGCGGTACGGCAGGTCGGTGGTCGTCGTGTTGTTCCGCGCCGCCAGCTGGGACTCCAGGAACGGCGGCAGCTTCACCCACTCGGGGACCCGGAAGGCCGGGTCGCGCGAGTCGGGGACGAGGACGCCCCGGTCGTTCTCGATCGCGGGGACGAGGCTGCCGCGCTCGTTCACGCACATGCGGCGGGTGAAGGCGCCGTACCTGACGTACAGCGGGCCCTCCTGCCACCGCAGGTCGGTGAGGATGTAGGGGCCCTCGTGCCCTTCGAGCTCGCGGCCCAACGCGGCGAGGATCGCGTGCAGTTGTTCCTCGTCGGCCGGGTAGATCGTGGCGAACTTGCCGCTGCCGTCGCGTCCCGCGTACTTGCTGTTGCGCAGGTGCAGCAGGTGCCGTCCGGCGATGAACTTGAAGGGGACGGAGCGCGGCACGCAGTGGTCCCAGACCGCCGCGGCGATCCGGTCGGCGTTCTCCAGCGTGGCGGACACGTGGATCTTCCAGCCCTGCTGGGGCGCGGGCCGTGCGTGCCCGTCCTCGTCGACGGGGATGAAGGTCAGCCAGTCGCCCTCGCGGGCCGACCGCCATCCCTGCGGGACCGGACGTCCCGCCGTGCCGAATTCGGGGGCGGCCTTGCCCGCGGACAAGCGGTCCGGAGTCTCGTAGAAGTACCTGTCGGCCAGACAGTAGACCTCGTACCGCTTGTCCACTGCGTCCCCTCCCCATGTCGTCTGGAGGAGAGATTTCCAGGCCGCAAAGGGGAGGGACAGTCACGGATGTCATCGATCGGGCATGCGGAACGCATGGGTAAAGTCCTGTTCGCACACGTTCGAGCACACATAATGGGCACAAGGCATACACAAATCGGCTCGGACGGCGTCACGGAAGCAAAAGTCCACCGCCCGGACGGACCCCGTCAGTCCTCCGGCGGGAAGACGACCTCCCCGCTGCCGGACAACGTGATCGTGATCGCCTCGACCGGGCATCCCTCGGCCGCTTCGAGCACCTTCTCGTTGGCGTCGGTCTCGGGGTCCGCGGGGTGCGACTGGCGGGCGGAGTCGAGCGCGAACCCGCCCGGCGCCGTGATCACGCACATCCCGGAGCCGATGCAGACCGAGCGGTCCACCTCGACGTGCCAGCGGTCACCCATCAGGCACCGGTCCCCTCATAGCCCGCGGGGAGGTGGATCATCTTGTGCTCGAAGTACTCGCCGTACCCCTCGGGCCCGAACTCCCGCCCCAGACCGGAGTTCTTGTAGCCGCCGAACGGGCCGAGCATGTCGAGGCTGAAGGTGTTCACCGAGTACGTTCCGGTGCGCACCCGGCGTGCGACGTCGATGCCGCGCTCCACGTCCCCCGTCCACACGCTGCCGCTGAGCCCGTAGTCCGAGTCGTTGGCGATCTTCACCGCCTCGCTCTCGTCGCCGTACGGGAGAAGGCAGATGACCGGGCCGAAGATCTCCTCGCGGGCCACGCGCATCGAGTTGTCCACGCCGCCCAGGAGCGTCGGCTCGACGTACCAGCCCTCGTCGAGCCCGGCCGGACGGCCGCCGCCCGTCAGGATCTTGGCGCCCTCCTCCTGGCCGATGCGGATGTAGTCGAGCGAGCGCTGCTGCTGGCGCCGGGCGACGAGCGGGCCCAGTTCGGTCTCCGGGTCCAGCGGGTCGCCGACCTTGAGCGCACCGGCCGCGGCGGCGAAGGCCTCGGCGAACTCGTCGTAGCGCGTGCGCGGCACGAGGATGCGGGTCTGGGCCACACACGCCTGGCCGTTGATCATCCAGGCGAAGGGGACGATGCCGGCGACCGCGGCCGACGCGTCCGCGTCCGGCAGGATCACCGCGGCCGACTTGCCGCCCAGCTCCAGGGTCACGCGGGTGAGATTGCGGGCCGCGACCTCCATGACGCGCTTGCCCGCGCCGACGGAACCGGTGAAGGACACCTTGTCGACGCCGGGATGCCCGACGAGGTACTCGCTCACCTCGCGGTCCGCCGAGATGATCGAGAGCACGCCCTGCGGCAGCCCCGCCTCGGTGGCGATCTCGGCGAGTATGTACGCGTCGAGCGGCGCCTCGGGCGAGGTCTTGAGGATCACCGGGCACCCGGCGAGCAGCGCGGGCGCGAGCTTGGCCGCCGCGGTGAACTGCGGGACGTTCCACGGCACCACGGCCGCCACGACGCCGACCGGTTCGCGCCGGACGAGGATCTTGCCGAGCGCTCCGTCGCGCGCCTCCTCGTACGTGAAGTCGCGCGCGACCGTGAGCGCCGAGTCCCAGACCATCATCGCGGCGAGGGCCTGCACCATGACGCTGGAGGTGTACGGGGTGCCGTTCTCGGAGCTGATGACGCGGGCGATCTCCTCGTGCCGCACGGCGAACGCGTCCTTGATCCTGGTGATGACCTCGATCCGCTCGTCCAGCGTCATCCGGGGCCAGGGGCCCTCGTCGAAGGCCTTGCGCGCGGTGGCGACGGCCCGGTCGACGTCGGCGGGCGCGGCGTGCGGCACCCGCGCGAAGACCTGGCCGGTGTGCGGCGAGATCACCTCGATGACGCCCTTGCCGTGCGGGTCCACCAGCTCCCCGCCGATGAAAAGCTGTCCGTGTTCCACGAGCTCGGTCATGGCTGACTGCCTCCTGCGGGATTCCGCCTGCGCGCGGCACGCTTTCTGACACTGTTTCAGAACTGATACCAGTTCTAGTTCCACTAGTCCACGGAGGGCAAGACTCAAGTAGCCTGACGAAACGGTCGACTTGGGCGATCATTGGAACTAGTTCTAGTTAGGGTGACGACGGCCGTGGTCGTGGCTGTGGCCGTGCGACGGATACGAGATGAGGGCGCCCGATGACGCAGGTGACCGATCCGCAGGTGACCGAGCACGGCGGGGGCGTGTGGAGCATCAAGGTCCCGATCCCGGACAACCCCCTGGGCTTCACCCTCGTCCACCTCCTGGACACGGACGCCGGCCCGGTCCTCATCGACACGGGCTGGGACGACCCCACCTCCTGGGACGCCCTCGCCTCCGGCCTCGCCGCCTGCGGCACGTCCGTCGAGGCGGTGCACGGCATCGTCATCACCCACCACCACCCCGACCACCACGGCCTGTCGGCCAAGGTCCGCGAGGCATCGGGCGCGTGGATCGCGATGCACGCGGCGGACGCGTCGGTCGTGCGCCGCACCCGGAGCGGGCCGCCCGCGCGCTGGTTCGACTACATGGTGGAGAAGCTGACGGCCGCCGGCGCCCCCGCCGACCACCTGGCCCCGCTGCTCGCCGCCCGTGACGCGGGCCGCTCGCCCCGCCTCCCCGGCTTGGCCGCCGCGCTCCCCGACCGCGACATCACCCCGGGCGAGCTGCTCGGACTGCCGGGGCGCAGACTCCGCGCGATCTGGACCCCCGGCCACACCCCCGGCCACGTCTGCCTGCACCTGGAGGAGGAGCACCCGGCGCGGCTGCCGGGCCACGGACGCCTGTTCTCCGGCGACCATCTGCTCCCCGGGATCACCCCGCACATCGGCCTGTACGAGGACCCCGACGACGACACCGTCACCGATCCGCTCGGCGACTACATCGACTCCCTGGAGCGCATCGGCCGCCTGTGCCCCGCCGAGGTGCTCCCCGCCCACCAGTACGCGTTCACGGACGCCCCGGCCCGCGTGCGGGAGATCCTGGACCACCACGAGGAACGCCTGACGGATCTGCTCGCCCTCCTCGCCGAGCCCCTCACGCCCTGGCAGCTCGCCGAGCAGATGGAGTGGAACCGCCCCTGGGCCCAGATCCGCTACGGCTCGCGGAACATCGCGGTCTCCGAGGCCGAGGCCCATGTGCGGCGCCTGGTGAAGCTGGGGCGGGCCGAGGCGGTCGGCAACGATCCGGTGCGCTACCGGGCGGTGTGACCCTCCGGCCGGGGGCGGGCACCCCCGGCCGCTCCCCCTACGGGCCGGTAGAGTGGCCCCGTCGTCATCATGCCCGTACGGGGGGAAGCCGGTGCGAATCCGGCGCTGACCCGCAGCCGTGATCCACGGTCCACCAGGACCGGTGGAGAGCCGGATTGCCCCGAGCGGAGCATGACCGGCTCGCGTCGTCGGAACCTCCGACGACCGGCACCGTCGAGGTATACGGAGCCGGAGCCGCCCGGTGCCCGTGCCCGCTACGCGCCCGTGCTGCCCCGCTCCCCGCAGGGAGAGGCACCCGCCGCATCATGAACGTTCGCCGCAGCGCAGCGGTCCTGGCCGCCGTCGCCGTGTTCGGTTCGGTCGCCGCACCGGCCGCCTTCGCGGAGAGCGCGTCCCCGTCGCCTTCCGCCGCCCTTCCTTCCGGTCTGTACGGCGACGCGGACCCCAAGTTCGACGGGGTGTTCCGGCAGTCGTACGCCCTGCTCGCCCAGGACGCGGCCGGCGTGCAGCCCGCCGCGAAGGCCGTCGACTGGCTCACCGGACAGCAGTGCGCGAGCGGCGGCTTCGCCGCGTACCGCGCCGACGCGGGCGAGCCGTGCGACTCCAAGACGATGTTCGACAGCAACGCGACGGCCTCCGCCGTGCAGGCGCTCGCCGCGCTCGGCGGTCAGAAGAAGACGGTCGACAAGAGCGTCGGCTGGCTGAAGTCGGTGCAGAACAAGGACGGCGGCTGGGGCTACAGCCCCGGCATGGACTCCGACGCCAACTCCACCGGCATCGTGATCGGCGCCCTCACCGCGGCGGGCGAGAAGCCGCAGTCGGTGAAGAACCAGGACGGCAGGTCCCCGTACGACGCGCTGCCCGCCCTCTCGATGAGCTGCGACAAGGACGGCGGCGCCTTCGGCCTCGCGGACGTCAAGTCCGGCAAGCTCTCGCCGAACGCGGACGCCACGGCGGCCGGTGTCCTCGGCGGCCACGGCAAGGGCCTGGTCGTCGACGCCGCGAAGAAGGAGACCGCCGCCCCGAAGTGCGAGAAGGCCGACACCGCCGAGCAGGCGGCCTCGAACGGCACGGGCTACCTCCTGAAGACCCTCGCCAAGGGCGACGACCACCTGATGTCGTCGATGCCCGGCGCCAAGAACATGCCCGACCTGGGCAACACCGCTGACTCGGTGCTCGCGCTCGCCGCGGCCGGTCAGCAGGACCAGGCCGAGAAGTCGGCCAAGTGGCTGGCGAAGAACTCGGCCGACTGGGCCAAGAAGTCCGGCCCCGCCGCCTACGCGCAGCTGATCTTCGCCGCCCACGCATCGGGCATGGACCCGCGCGACTTCGGCGGCGCGGACCTGGTCAAGCAGCTGAACGCGACGGGCCCGGCCCCGCAGGCGACCGAGCAGGCCGACGCGAAGAAGGACAGCGACGACGACGGCGGCGTGAGCATCTGGTGGATCATCGGCGTCGGCATGGTCGCCGGTATCGGCATCGGCTTCCTGTACAGCGGCAACAAGAAGAAGCAGCAGCTGTGACGCGGGGTCGCGCGCGGTGCGGACGCCTGGTGACCGGGGCGTTCGTCGCCGCCCTGCTCGGTGTCCTCGCCGCCGCCCCCGCCCAGGCCGCCGGCTACCGCTACTGGTCCTTCTGGGACCGGGACGGCTCGAAGTGGGCGTACGCGAGCCAGGGGCCAAGCACCGCGCGCCCCGACGACGGGGCCGTCCAGGGCTTCCGGTTCTCCGTGTCCGACGACTCGCAGGACTCCGCGAAGCCGCGCGGCGCCGCGGACTTCGACACGATCTGCGCCAGGACCCCCGCCAAGGACGACCGCAAGCGGATCGCCCTGGTCATCGACTTCGGTACGCCGGGTGACGCCCCCGGCGGCGAGACCCCGCCGAAGCCGCGTACCGCCTGCGCGCAGGTGGCCGACGACGCGACGAGCGCCGACGCCCTCGCCGCGGTCGCCAAGCCGCTGCGCTACGACAGCAACGCCCTGCTGTGCGCCATCGCGAACTACCCGAAGTCGGGCTGCGGCGAGCAGGTCGCGGGCAACGGTGAGTCCGAGGACACAGCGAAGAAGCCGACCGCGAGTGAGGCGGGCGATGAGGAGAGCGGCTCCGGCGGCCCCTCCGTCGGCCTGATCGCGGGCGTGGTCGCCGTCGCCCTGCTCGGCGGGGCCGCGCTCTGGCAGGCACGCCGCCGACGCGGCTGACCCGCACCATGAACGATCACCCGAGCACCGCTCCCGGTGCGCTGCGGCGGCGCCTGGCCCCCGAAGCGCACCGCAGCAACGCGCTGCACCCGGGCGCCTGGTGGGTGTGGGCGCTGGGGCTCGGTGTCGCGGCGTCCCGCACCACCAATCCCCTGCTGCTCGGGATGCTGATCGGGGTCGCGGGCTATGTCGTCGCGGCCCGCAGGACCTCCGCACCGTGGGCGCGGTCGTACGGCGCCTTCGTGAAGCTGGGCCTCGTCGTGATCGCGATCCGGCTCGTCTTCGCCGTCGTCCTCGGCTCCCCCATCCCCGGTTCGCACGTCATCGTGACGCTGCCCGAAGTGCCGCTGCCCGACTGGGCGAAAGGCGTGCGGATCGGGGGCCGGGTGACCGCCGAGGGGCTGCTCTTCGCGCTCTACGATGGGGTGCGCCTGGCCGGTCTGCTCATCTGCGTCGGCGCCGCCAACGCGCTCGCCAGCCCGGCCCGGCTGCTCAAGTCGCTGCCGGGCGCGCTGTACGAGGTGGGGGTCGCCATCGTCGTCGCGATGACGTTCGCACCGAACCTGATCATGGATGTGCAGCGCCTGCGCGCCGCGCGGCGCCTGCGCGGGCGTGCGGACAAGGGCATTCGCGGGCTGCTCCAGGTCGGCCTTCCGGTCCTGGAGGGCGCGTTGGAGCGGTCGGTCGCCCTGGCCGCGGCGATGGACGCGCGCGGCTTCGGCCGCAGCGCGCCGGTGCCCGCGGGGGTGCGCAGGGCGACGGCCTTCCTGACGCTGGGCGGTCTGATGGGCGTCTGCACGGGAACGTACGGGCTGCTCTCCGCGGACGGCACGGGCTACGGCCTGCCGGTCCTGGCCGCCGGTCTGGTCGCCGCCCTCGCGGGCCTTCGCCTCGGCGGCCGGCGCTCCGTGCGCACCCGCTACCGGCCCGACCCCTGGGGCGTGCGCGCCTGGCTCGTCGCCGGGTCGGGGATCGCGGTGGCGGGCCTGATGATCTGGGCCGCCACCTACGACGCGGCCGCCCTGCACCCCGGAGTCGTCCCCCTGACGGCGCCGACGCTGCCGCTGTGGCCCGCGGCCGCGGTGCTCGTCGGCCTGCTGCCCGCCTTCGTGGCGCCGGTGCCCGCCGACTCCGCCGCCACTGCCTCCGCTCCCGCCTCCACTCCCGTTCGCCCCAAGGAGCCCTCATGATCCGCTTCGAGGATGTCTCCGTGACGTACGAAGGGGTCGCGGAGCCCACCGTGCGCGGGGTCGATCTCGCCGTGCCCGAGGGCGAGCTGGTGCTCCTCGTCGGGCCTTCCGGGGTCGGCAAGTCGACGCTGCTCGGCACGGTGAGCGGGCTCGTGCCGCACTTCACCGGGGGCACGCTGCGGGGGCGGGTGACGGTCGCGGGGCGCGACACCCGTACCCACAAGCCGCGGGAACTCGCCGACGTCGTCGGCACGGTGGGCCAGGACCCGCTCTCGCACTTCGTGACGGACACCGTCGAGGACGAGCTCGCGTACGGGATGGAGTCGCTGGGGCTCGCCCCCGACGTGATGCGCCGCCGGGTCGAGGAGACGCTGGACCTCCTCGGTCTCGCCGATCTGCGCGACCGCCCCATCGCCACGCTCTCCGGCGGCCAGCAGCAGCGCGTCGCCATCGGCTCGGTGCTCACGCCGCACCCCCAGGTCCTCGTCCTGGACGAGCCGACGTCCGCGCTCGACCCGGCCGCCGCCGAAGAGGTGCTCGCCGTACTGCAGCGCCTCGTGCACGACCTGGGCACGACGGTCCTGATGGCCGAGCACCGCCTGGAGCGGGTCGTGCAGTACGCGGACCAGGTGCTCCTGCTCGCGGCGCCCGGCGAAGCGCCCGTGCTCGGCGATCCCGCCGCGCTGATGGCGGTCTCGCCCGTCTACCCGCCGGTGGTGGGTCTCGGCCGCCTCGCGGGCTGGTCGCCGCTGCCGCTGACGGTGCGGGACGCGCGGCGCAGGGCGGGCGCGCTGCGGGAGCGCCTGGCGCTCGCCGGAGCCGGGCCGCGCGAGGAGACCGCGGCGGCGCCTCCCGCCGAGGGCCCCTCGACGCGCTGGCCCGGTCTGCGGAGACGTACGAAGACCGGCGCCCCGGAAGCAGCCGCCGCGAGGGTGTCGGGCCTTGCCGTCCGCCGGGGCCGGGTGGAGGCCCTGCGCCGCGTGGACCTCACCGTCCGTGCGGGCGAGACCGTGGCCCTGATGGGCCGCAACGGCGCCGGGAAGTCCACCCTCCTGTCGACCCTGGTGGGCCTGCTCGAACCGTCGGCGGGCACGGTCCGTGTCGGCGGCGCGATCCCGCACCGCACGGGCCCGCGCGAGCTGATCCGCCACGTGGGCCTTGTCCCCCAGGAACCGCGCGACCTCTTGTACGCGGACACGGTGGCCGCCGAGTGCACGGCGGCCGACCACGACGCCGGGGCGGCGCCGGGCACCTGCCGCGCCCTGGTCACGGAGCTGCTCCCCGGCATCGCGGACGACACCCACCCCCGCGACCTCTCGGAGGGCCAGCGCCTCACCCTGGCCCTGGCCATCGTCCTGACGGCCCGCCCGCCCCTGCTCCTCCTGGACGAGCCGACCCGCGGCCTCGACTACGCGGCCAAGGCCCGCCTGGTCACGCTCCTGCGCGGGCTTGCCGCCGAGGGCCACGCGATCGTCCTGGCCACGCACGACGTGGAGCTGGCGGCGGAACTGGCCCACCGGGTGGCGATCCTCGCCGACGGCGAGATCGTCGCGGACGGCCCGACCCCGGAGATCGTGGTCTCATCGCCGTCCTTCGCCCCGCAGACCACCAAGATCCTGGCCCCGCAGCAGTGGCTGACGGTCACGGAGGTACGGGACGCGTTGCGCACGGCGGGTGGGACCACGTGAGCGCCGCTCCCGCCACCCGCCAGGCCAGGGCCATCCGCCTGGGCCCGCGCTCCATCGGCGCCCTCGCGCTCGTCAGCGCGGTCGGTGTCGTGGCTTTCGGGTGGCCGCTCATCGCGGGCGGGGAGTCGGGGCTGAGCGCGCACGCCCAGGACGCGCCCTGGCTGTTCGCCGCCCTGCTGCCGCTGCTGCTCGCCGTCGTCGTGGCGACCATCGCCGACGTCGGGCTCGACGCGAAGGCGATCGCGATGCTCGGGGTGCTGGCCGCCGCCGGGGCCGCGCTGCGCCCCCTGGGGGCGGGGACGGCCGGGATCGAGCCGATGTTCTTCCTCATGGTGCTCAGCGGGCGGGTGCTCGGACCCGGGTTCGGGTTCGTGCTCGGTGCCGTGTCGATGTTCGCCTCCGCGCTGCTCACCGGGGGCGTCGGGCCGTGGATGCCGTTCCAGATGCTGTCCATGGGGTGGGTCTGCATGGGCGCGGGGCTGCTGCCGGGACCCGACACCCTGCGCGGGCGGCGCGAGCTGTGGCTGCTCGCGGCCTACGGGGCCGTCTCGTCCGTCCTGTACGGCACGGTCATGAATCTGCAGGGCTGGCCCTACCTCGGCGGCCTGGCGACCGGCGTCTCCTTCGTGCCCGGCGACCCCGTCGGCGAGAACCTCGGCCGCTTCATCGCGTACTGCCTGGCGACCTCCCTGGGCTGGGACCTCCCCCGGGCGGTCGTCACCGTCCTGCTGAGCCTGGCCCTCGGGCCCGCCGTCCTGAAGGCGCTGCGCCGGGCCACGCGCCGGGCCGCCTTCGAGGCCCAGGTCACATTCGAGGGGCCGAAGGCGTGAGCGGCCGTCGGCTCTCCGTCACGTAGAGGGTCCCTTCGCGGTGAGGCGGCCCACAGGACTTAGGTCCTCTACTAGGTGGGGCCGTAGATCATCCATCCTGACGCGGACGCGTCAATATACGGCCTGACCTGGGGATTGAGAGCCACGTCACACGAAGGACCTTTCGCTCACATGCGACATCCACTAGTAAAAGGGGTCATTGCGAAGGCGTGACAGCCCTGCTTCTCTGGATCGAGTCGCACGGCGCTGCAGGCCTCAAGGCCAAGGGCGCCGACGCATTCCCCCCGCCACATCCCCGTGGCCCACGGCGTGCCCGCGACACCCTGTTCCCCACGGAAGGTCACGCTTTGTCCGCCACGCTCCTCCGCCGTATCGCCACCCCGAAGAAGGCCCTCACCGGTGCCGCCGTGGCCGCCGCCACGACCGGCATGGTGTTCATGGCGGGTCCGGCCCAGGCCGCGGCCCCCACCGAGGCGAAGGCCGCCGCTCCGGCCGCCGCCCCCGCCGCGGCTCCTTCCTCGGCGCAGGCGATCGCGAAGAAGATGATTCCGGACCCCGCGCAGTACAAGGCGTTCAGCAAGATCGTCGAGCACGAGAGCCACTGGAACCACAAGGCGACGAACTCCTCCTCCGGCGCCTACGGCCTGGTCCAGGCTCTGCCCGCCTCGAAGATGTCTTCGGCGGGCGCGGACTGGAAGACCAACCCCGAGACCCAGATCAAGTGGGGCCTCGACTACATGAACGACCGCTACGGCAG
Source organism: Streptomyces sp. NPDC054047 (assembly GCF_055585065.1). NCBI lineage: Bacteria > Bacillati > Actinomycetota > Actinomycetes > Kitasatosporales > Streptomycetaceae > Streptomyces > Streptomyces sp. NPDC054047. The sequence continues at coordinate 693,112 of NZ_JBVJKV010000001.1, forward strand.
CCCGACGGGCGCCTGGGCCCACTGGCAGGCCAACGGCTGGTACTGAGCCGGCCGGACGTTCTGAGCCACACGAAGGCGGCCACCCCTCTCCAGGGGTGGCCGCCTTCGTCGTACGCGAGGGAAGCGAACCCCTCACAGCCGCTGAATGATCGTCCCCGTGGCCACCGCCCCGCCCGCGCACATCGTGATCAGCGCGAACTCCTTGTCGCGGCGCTCCAGCTCGTGCAGGGCCGTGGCGATCAGCCGCGCCCCGGTCGCCCCGACCGGATGCCCGAGGGCGATCGCGCCCCCGTTCACGTTCACCTTCTCCAGGTCCTGCTCGAAGACCTGCGCCCAGCTCAGGACCACCGACGCGAACGCCTCGTTGATCTCCACGAGGTCGATGTCCTTCAGGGACATCCCCGCTTTGCCGAGGACCGCCCGCGTCGCGTCGATCGGCCCGTCCAGGTGGAAGTGCGGGTCGGCCCCGACCAGCGCCTGCGCCACGATCCGCGCCCGCGGCTTGAGCTTCAGGGCCCGCGCCATCCGCTTCGACGCCCACATGATCGCCGCCGCGCCGTCCGAGATCTGCGAGGAGTTGCCCGCGGTGTGCACGGCGGTCGGCATCACCGGCTTGAGCCGCTCCAGGCCCTCCATCGACGTGTCCCGCAGCCCCTCGTCCCGGTCGACGAGCCGCCACATGCCCTGCCCGGCGGCCTGCTCCTCCTCCGTCGTGGGGACCTGGACGGCGAACGTCTCGCGTTTGAAGCGTTCCTCGGCCCAGGCCGTGGCGGCGCGCTCCTGCGAGATGAGGCCGAGCGAGTCGACGTTCTCCCGCGTGAGGCCGCGGTTGCGGGCGATGCGCTCGGCCGCCTCGAACTGGTTGGGCAGGTCGACGTTCCACTCCTCCGGGAACGGCTTGCCGGGGCCGTGCTTGGAGCCCGAGCCCAGCGGCACCCGTGACATCGCCTCGACGCCGCAGCTGATCCCCACGTCGATGACGCCGGCCGCGACCATGTTGGCGACCATGTGGCCGGCCTGCTGCGAGGAGCCGCACTGACAGTCCACCGTCGTCGCCGCGGTCTCGTACGGAAGGCCCATCGTGAGCCAGGCCGTGCGCGCGGGGTTCATGGACTGTTCCCCGGCGTGGGTCACCGTGCCGCCCACGATCTGCTCGACGCAGTCGGCGTGGATGCCCGTGCGGCCGAGGAGTTCCCGGTAGGTCTCGCCGAGCAGATAGGCGGGGTGGAGATTGGCGAGCGCGCCGCCGCGCTTACCTATGGGGGTGCGTACGGCTTCGACGATGACAGGTTCCGCGGCCATGGGCGTCCTCTCCATCCACATCCCGCGGGAGTGTCCCGGCACCCGCGCGGAGAACTAGTACGCGTTCTAGTTCTGCAAGCAGTCTGCTGAGCCCGACCCCACCGCCGCAAGGGGCTTGCACGCACCTTGCGCACGACCTGCACGAAAGCGGACCCGTCACGGGCCTTGCCACTTGTAGAACCCGTTACTACCTTGCGGGGCATCTCCTGATGGACCGTCAGAATCAAGAACTGAACTCCTGGAGTTGCCGATGCCCTGTCCAGCGCTGCCCGACGGGTTCGACTTCACCGATCCCGACCTGCTCCAAGAGCGCGTACCCCTCCCGGAGTTCGCCCAGCTGCGGCAGTCCGAACCGGTGCGCTGGATCGCCCAGCCGCCGCGCATCTCCGGCTTCGACGACTCGGGATACTGGGCCGTCACGCGGCACGCGGACGTCAAGTACGTCTCCACGCACCCGGAGTTGTTCTCCTCGAACCTCAACACCGCGGTCATCCGATTCAACGAGACGATCAGCCGGGACCAGATAGAGGTCCAGAAGATGATCATGTTGAACATGGACCCGCCCGAGCACACCCGGGTCCGCCAGATCGTGCAGCGCGGCTTCACCCCCCGCGCCATCCGCTCCCTGGAGGACGCGCTGCGCGAGCGCGCGGGCTCCATCGTCGAGACGGCCCTGGCGAACGCGGCGGCCGACGGGTCCTTCGACTTCGTCACCAACGTGGCCGTGGAACTTCCCCTCCAGGCCATCGCCGAGCTCATCGGCGTGCCCCAGGACGACCGGACGAAGATCTTCGACTGGTCCAACAAGATGGCCGCCTACGACGATCCGGAGTACGCGATCACCGAGGAGGTCGGCGCCGAGGCGGCCATGGAGATCGTCTCGTACGCGATGAACCTCGCCGCCGCCCGCAAGGAGTGCCCGGCCAAGGACATCGTCAGCCAGCTGGTGGCCGCCGAGGACGAGGGCAACCTCTCCTCCGACGAGTTCGGCTTCTTCGTCATCCTGCTCGCGGTGGCCGGGAACGAGACGACCCGCAACGCCATCACCCACGGCATGCACGCCTTCCTCACCCACCCCGAGCAGTGGGAGCTCTTCAAGCGCGAGCGCCCGCAGACCACCGCCGAGGAGATCGTGCGCTGGGCGACGCCCGTGGTCTCCTTCCAGCGCACCGCCACCCAGGACACCGAACTCGGGGACGTCACGATCAAGAAGGGCGACCGCGTCGGGATCTTCTACTCCTCGGCCAACAACGACCCCGACGTCTTCGACGAGCCGGAGAAGTTCGACATCTCCCGCGACCCGAACCCGCACCTCGGCTTCGGCGGCGGAGGCCCGCACTTCTGCCTCGGCAAGTCGCTCGCGGTCCTGGAGATCAACCTCATCTTCAACGCCGTCGCGGACGCGCTGCCCGATCTGCGCCTGGTCTCCGACCCCCGCAGGCTCCGTTCGGCCTGGCTGAACGGCGTCAAGGAACTGCAGGTCAGCACGGGCTGACCTGCTGCCAGGGAGGCAGGGGCGATTCCCCCCTACGCCCTGCCCCTGCCTCCCCCGGGCACATATCCGGCCATGCGCTGTACGGAGCCAACGTTTCTGTTGCGTCCCGCGTCTTGAGAAGCAAACGTTGCCTCTCCAAGACTTCGAACGGAAACGGTGCCGTGGTCTCCGCAGGTCTCTCTCTCGCGCCATCGGGCAGCACACCCTCGGAGCGGAGGACATCCTTCCGGGACTTCTGCCGACGCCACCGCGTTCCCCTCCTGGCCACGCTGCCCACCCTTCCCCTGTACGCGGTGTGGGCGGCGTTCCTGGCCACCGGCGGCGGCGACCTGGCGGCGCAGGAGGCCTGGGCGCGCTTCGCGTCCGAGCACGGCGCCTCCGCCTACGGCCTGTTCTGGTACGGCGGCATGCACACCGCCAACTACTCCCTGATCTCGCCCTACTTGATGGCCGCCGTGGGCGTGAAGACGGTGACGGTGGTGTCGGGCGTCGCCGGTGCCTGGCTGGTCGCCGCGCTGGTCGAACGCACCGGGGTGCGCAGGCCGCTGTGGCCCGCGGTGCTCGCCTCGCTCGCGGTGTGGTGCAACGTCGCCTCGGGGCGCACGACGTTCGCGCTCGGCATCGCCTTCGGGTTCGCCGCGTGCCTGGTGCTCGTGCGGGAGCGGCGCGTGGGGGCGGCCGTGGTGTGCGGGGCGCTGGCCACCATGTCCAGTCCGGTGGCGGGGCTCTTCCTCATGGTGGCGGGCGCCGGCTATTTCTTCGTACGCGACTGGGGGCGGGCCGCTGCGCTGCTGGTACCGCCGGTGGTGGTCGTGGGGATGACCACCCTGCTCTTCCCGTTCACCGGGGAGCAGTTGATGCCCTTCGACCGGGTCTTCCCGCCCGTGGTGTTCAGCCTGGCGCTCATTGTGGCGGCTCCGCGCGAGTGGCGGGTGCTGCGATGGGGAGCCGGCGCCTACGCGGCGGGGACGGTCCTGACGTATCTCATCCCGTCCCCGATCGGCACGAACGTCGAGCGCCTGGCCGAGCTGCTCGCGCCCACCGCGCTGCTCGCCGCGCTGCTGGTGCCCGCGCTGTCCCGCGTACGCAAGGCCATGCTCGTCGTCGCGCTCGTGCTGTCCACGGCCTGGGTGACGCAGAAGACGGCGGACGATCTGACGGTGTCGACGACCGTGCCGAAGTGGGCCGCCGACACCCAGGGCGTGGTCGCGGAGCTGGAGCGGCTCGGCGCGGACCGGGGGCGCGTGGAGGTGGTCCCGGCCCGCAACCACCGCGAGGCCACGGCCCTGGCGCCGTACGTGAACATGGCGCGCGGCTGGAACAGGCAGCTCGACATCGAGCGCGGCCGGCTCTTCTACGACGGGTCCTTCTCGGCCACCACCTACCGCGCGTGGCTGGACAAGTGGGCGGTCGGCTATGTGGTGCTGCCCTCGGGCAAGCCGGACGGCTTCGCGGAGGACGAGGCCGCGCTGGTCGCCAGCGGCCCCACCTGGCTCGAACCGGTGTGGCGGGACGCGCACTGGCGGGTGTTCCGGGTGAAGGACGCGGTGCCGATGGTGTCGAAGCCCGCGTCCGTGGTCCGCTCCACCGGCTCGACCATGGAGGTCCGCGTCCCCACGCGCGAGCCGGTGACGCTGCGCCTGGTGTACTCGCCGTGGCTCCGGGCGGAGGGGGCCTGCCTGAAGCGGCACGGCGACTTCACCCGGCTGACGGTGTCCGCACCGGGGACGTACAGGATCAGCTCGGGGTACGGTCCTTCGCCGAGTCCTTCGACATGTCGATGACCGGCTCCGCGCCGGTGCCCGCCTTCAGGGCCTTGCCCACCCGGGGCCCGGCCAGGAGGTAGCCGAGGCCGAAGCCCGCGCCGACGACGGTCGCGCCGCCCACCGCGTCCAGGACCCAGTGGTTTCCGGTGGCGACGATCGCGGAGACCGTGAACAGCGGGTGCAGCAGGCCGAGCGCCTTCATCCACCACTTCGGCGCGAGGATCACGATCACCACACCGCACCACAGCGACCAGCCGAAGTGCAGCGAGGGCATCGCCGCGTACTGGTTGGTGAGCGCGGTCAGCGTGCCGTAGTCCGGCTGGGTGAAGTCCTGCACGCCGTGCACCGTGTCGATGAAGCCGAGTTCGGGCATCAGACGCGGCGGGGCCAGCGGGTAGAGCCAGAACCCGACCAGCGCGAGGACCGTCGCGAAGCCGAGCGCGGAGCGCGCCCAGCGGTAGTCGGCGGGGCGCCGGGCGTAGAGCACACCGAGGACGGTCAGCGGCACCACGAAGTGGAACGACGTGTAGTAGAAGTTGAAGAACTCCTCCAGCCAACCCACCTTCACCACGGCGTGGTTGATCCAGTGCTCGATGTCGATGTGCAGGAACTGCTCGATCGAGTAGATCTGCTCGCCGTGCCGCTCGGCGGTGGCCCGTCCGCCCGAGTTCGTGCCGCCCGTCGCGGCGAGCCGCGCCTGCTGGTAGGCGGAGTAGCCGACGCGGATCAGAAGCAGTTCCAGCAGCAGGTTCGGCCGGGTGGTGACCCGCCGCCAGAACGGCAGCAGCGGCACCCAGCTCCAGCGGGCGGGCACGGGGCGCGCGTAGTCCGTGGGGACGGGCGCCTGGTACCGCGGGTCGGTGCGGGAGAGGAACGGCACGACGGTGGCCGCGGCGAGCGCGGCGATCAGCACGACGTTGTCGCGGATGGGCTCCACGACCGGCATGTTCGGCAGCATCATCTTCGCCGGCAGCGTGGAGACCAGGACGACGGCCACCGGCCACATGTACCGGTCGGACTGCTTCTTCCCGGCCCGGCCGACCACCGCGAGCAGCACCCACAGGAGCTGGTGCTGCCAGGTCGTCGGCGACACCACGACCGCGACGCAGCCGGTGATCGCGACGGCGAGCAGCAGCTGCCCGTCCTTGGCGTAACGGACGGCACGGCGCAGACCCAGCCAGACGACAGCGGCGCTCAGGACGATGAAGAGGCCGATCTCCAGCGGCCCCTGGAGGCCGAACCGGAGCAGGGCACCGTGCAGCGACTGGTTGGCGACGCCGTCCGGGCTCGCGCCCAGTCCCGCGCCCGCCAGGTGGTGCACCCAGTACGCCCAGGAGTCGTGCGGCATCGCGGCCCAGGCGAACGCGGTGACGGCGAGGAAGGTGGCGCCGGTGGAGGCCGTCGCGCGCCTGCGGCCGGTGAACCAGAAGAGGGCGGCGAAGAGCAGGAGGGTGGGCTGCAGGGCGGCCCCGATGCCGATGAGGACGCCGCTGGCGCGCTCCCCGCGGACCGCGAAGCACCCGAGCAGGACGAGCAGGACGGGGATGATGCTGGTCTGGCCGAGATACAGCGTGTTGCGCACCGGGAGCGACAGCATCAGGAGGCAGATCGCGACGGGCGCGGCGAGCAGCGAGGTCCGCCGGGTCACGGGCTGCGGCAGCGCCCGAGCCGCGACCATGCCGAGGATCACGACCAGGGTCAGCGTGCCGAACGTCCAGCCCCAGCCGAGCGCCTGCTCGGCCGCGCGCGAGAAGGGTTTGAGGACGAGTCCCGCGAACGGCGTACCGGTGAACTTGTCCGCGTCGTAGAAGGAGCCGTTCACATGCAGGACGCCGTCCGGCCCGATCCAGGTCTCCAGATCGGTGAGCCGCTCACCTTTCGGCGTACTGAGGACGACGGCCACCTGGCGTACCGCCAGTACGGCGGCGATCAGCCAGAGGGCGGCACGGACCGCCCCGATCCGCGCCTTCGGTGTGCCGGACGCCCCCGGCCCAAAGGCATTTCCCGGTCCTCCGTGCTCGACATTCGCCACTCGCCGTCGGCCCTCCCGCCCCGCTCGTCATGTCCGCTCGGTTCCGCCCGGCCCCGACGTGCTGTCGGCTCCGAGAGGCGCGCGCCCTCGGATGAGACGCGTACAACCCCATTTCACCTGTCAGCCACACCGCTTTCTACCGGCTTTTACGCGAACTTCCCAACCGCCCGATTTCGTCCGGTCCGCCGCCAGGCCTCCACAAACCGTCCACCACCTGTCCATGGGACAACTGCCAGGACCCCCTTGCGCGGTTCCCCGGGCCGGGCGCGACATAGATCACAAGGGCGACTTCCCGCCACCGCCGGAAGCGGAACCATTTGCCCTGGATAGCGGCACATTCCGAACATTGCGCGGTTGACCGGGCACCGTACGTAATGGTGCTGCCTACACCTATGGTCGCTTGCGGGCCGCCCCTCGCCGGGCGGCTCTGCCCTTGTCGTCAACCGAGAGGCAGGCGAGCGAACCCTTGCCGGCAGCCGCACCCGTCGCACCTGTAGCTCCGCGGACCCAGGCCCCTCCGCCGGCTGCGCCCGATCCGTCCGACGCGTCCGCGCAGGCGTCGGGGGAGGTCACCGTCGTCGACCCGGCGCTGGTCAAGCGGGCGGTGAAGGCGGCCGCGCTCGGCAACGCGATGGAGTGGTTCGACTTCGGCGTCTACAGCTACATCGCCGTGACGCTCGGCAAGGTCTTCTTCCCCTCGGGCGACCCCACCGCCCAGCTTCTCTCCACCTTCGGCGCCTTCGCGGCGGCGTTCCTGATCCGCCCGCTCGGCGGCATGGTCTTCGGCCCGCTCGGCGACCGCATCGGACGCCAGAAGGTCCTCGCCCTCACCATGATCATGATGGCGGCGGGCACCTTCGCGATCGGCCTGATCCCGTCCTACGCGACGATCGGCGTGGGAGCGCCGATCCTGCTCCTCCTGGCCCGCCTGGTGCAGGGCTTCTCGACGGGCGGCGAGTACGCGGGCGCGTCCACCTTCATCGCCGAGTACGCGCCCGACAAGAAGCGGGGTTTCCTGGGCAGTTGGCTGGAGTTCGGCACCCTCGCGGGCTACATCGGCGGCGCGGGCCTCGTCACCCTGATGACGGCGCTGCTCTCCTCGGAGGACCTGCTCTCCTGGGGCTGGCGCATCCCGTTCCTGATCGCGGGCCCGATGGGCCTGATCGGCCTGTACCTGCGGATGAAGCTGGAGGAGACCCCGGCGTTCGCGGCGGAGCTCGCCAAGGCGCACAAGGACGAGCAGTCCCGCCCGAAGGTGCGCCTGCGCGAGATGGTCACCGGCCAGTGGAAGGCCCTGCTCCTCTGCATGGGCCTGGTCCTGGTCTTCAACGTCACGGACTACATGCTGCTGTCGTACATGCCGAGCTATCTGACGAGCGAGCTGAAGTACGACGAGACGCACGGGCTCCTGGTCGTGCTCGCCGTGATGGCGCTGATGATGTGCGTCCAGCCGTTCGCGGGCGCGCTGACGGACCGGGTGGGCCGCCGTCCGGTGATCGCGGCCGGCTGCGCGGGCTTCCTGCTCCTCTCGGTCCCCGCCCTCCTCCTGATCCGGGAGGGCTCGCTCTGGGCGATCGGCCTGGGCATGGCGGCACTGGGCCTGCTCCTGGTCTGCTTCACGTCGTCGATGCCGTCCACGCTCCCCGCCCTCTTCCCGACCAAGGTCCGCTACGGCTCCTTGTCGATCGGCTTCAACATCTCCGTATCGATCTTCGGCGGCACGACACCGCTGGTGGTGACGGCACTGATCGGGGCGACGGGAAACATGATGATGCCCGCGTACTACATGATGGCGGCGGCCGTGGTGGGCGGGATCGCGGTGTGGTTCATGAGCGAGAGCGCGGGCCGCGCGCTGCCGGGATCGCCACCCGCGGTGGAGCCAGGTTCCCCCGTCCCGGCGGGATCATCCAGCCCGTCCGGCGTTTGAGGACGAACTCGGCGAAGCCGGTGATGACGGTACGCAAGGCCCCCGCGCCGGAGCGGCCCGCGGCGGAGCCGCAATTGTCACAGCCGGGAAGGGGCGGGGTCGGGGAAGATCCCGCCCCTACCCCGGCACCCCAGCCTGCCAAGCCGTGAACAAGGGCACCTCCCCCGCCCCATCAAGCACCACCACCCCGAACGGCCGGTTGAAGGCGATCCACTCGATCCGCCGAGGGAGATACGCCCCGCCAGGAGCCATCGGCACGGCCGTGACCGCCGCCGCCTCGACCCCCTCCTCGGCAATCTTCACCACCGCCTCCTGCACCACCTGCGATATCGCGAGCCGCTCCGGCGACATCCCGGAGAAGTCGGCCCCCTCGCTCATCGCCCACCGCACCCCCAGCGCGGCCAGCTGCTCCGTGGCATCGATCCGCGTCCGCAAGGACATCCGCGGCACCGCCATGTTGATCTGCTCGGCGTCGATCCCGGTCCACCGCCCCTCCGGCGCCCAGGCGAGCGGCAGCACCTCGGCGGCCCCCGCCCCCGGCTCACCGAGCACGAACCGCACCCGGGCGGGCGCCCGCCCGCCCCGCGCCCGGCACTTCAGCTCGACGACGCTCGCACCGCCCACCGTCCAGGCGCAGTTCAGCGGAACGGGCCGGTGCATGGTGGGCACCCGGTGGCGCACGCCGAGCGCGTCCGTGAAGTCCTGATCGCGCGTGCCCGCCCCTTCGAAGGGGATCTCCCAACGCGCCTTCAACGCGAGCGCGTTCACGAGAACCAGCAGCACATCCGGGGTGATCACCACCGGCAGCCGCTCGATCAGACCGTCCGTCGCCTCCGCCACCCAGGCGTCGATGCCTGCCGGGTCCATCGGCCCGAACCCCACGTCCGGCAGCGCGTCGCGATGGGCGCGGTACACCGGGACCCGGCTCCACACCCGCGTGGCGACCGCCACCGCGTCCGTGCCCGCCAGCGCCCGCGCGGCTCCCGTGACCACACCGGCGGCCTCCTCGCCCGCGACGCCGAGCAACTCCCGCAGCTCCCCGGCGGTCTCCTCCCGCGCGCCCACCGCGACGGCGGCCAGCGCGAGCCACAGCCCGGCGGGCGAGCACACGAAGTCCCCCGCACCCGCGCCTTCGCCCGCGCTCCGGCCCTGCCCCCGCTCGTCCCCCGTCCCCGGCGAAGCCATCAGCGGCAGCCACCGATCGGCGAGCCCCCGGATCACCGAGGCGGGCAGCACCTGCCCAGTCCCGTACGTCATCTCAACCCCCGCAGCCCACAGCCCACGTCCCGCCATCACAGACCGACGACCCCAGTATGCGAGTCCCCACTGACAATCGACCCCCATCCCACTAACATCGTTAGCGAACCTAACGAACGCCCGGAAAGGCCCCCATGACCCAGCAGCAATGGACCGCGGTGGACACGTACTTCACCGATCTGCTCACCCCCGCCGACGAGGCCCTGACCGCCGCCCTGCACGACAGCGACGCCGCCGGCCTGCCGCAGATCAGCGTCGCGCCGAACCAGGGCAAGCTGCTCCAGCTCCTCGCCCAGATCCAGGGCGCGCACCGCATCCTCGAGATCGGCACCCTCGGCGGCTACAGCACGATCTGGCTGGCCCGCGCCCTGCCCGCGGACGGCCGCCTGGTCACCCTGGAGTACTCCCCGGTCCACGCCGACGTGGCCCGGGGCAACCTCGCCCGCGCAGGCCTCGACAAGCTCACCGAGGTCCGGGTGGGCCCGGCCCTCGACTCGCTGGCCGCACTCGCGGCCGAGGACGCGGCCCCCTTCGACCTGGTCTTCATCGACGCGGACAAGGCCAACAACCCGCACTACGTGGAGTGGTCGCTCAAGCTCACCCGCCCCGGCAGCCTGATCATCGTCGACAACGTCGTACGCGGCGGAGAAGTGGCCAACGCCGACAGCACCGAGCCCAGCGTGCAGGGCACCCGTAAGGCGCTCGAACTCATCGCCCGGCACCCGAAGTTGAGCGGCACGGCGCTGCAGACGGTGGGCACGAAGGGCTACGACGGCCTGGCACTGGCCCGCGTACTGGACTGAGCACCCCCCGGACGGATCACCCCGCCCAGGAGCCTCACTCCTCGGCCGCACCCCTCCGGCCTCACCCCTCCAGATAGAACCCGACATGCACGCTGCGAGGCCCGGCCCGGTCCCCGATGACGACGTCACCGGACCCGCCCCGGGCCAACGGCGCCGTCCCCCCGTACTCAAGAGGCTCCGCCGCCCCGTCCACCGTCAGCCGCACCTGCGACGCGGGCTCGGGATGCGATCCGCGCAGCCAGGTGACGGTCCAGGCCCCGCCGGGCCCGCAGCGGAACTCCAGGTGGGTGCGCGACACGAACAGCCAGTCGTCGGGCGGCACCAGACGGCACGTGCCGGGATCGCGCCCCACCCGCAGCACGGACCCGGGTGCGCTCGGCGCGTCGGCCATGAGCATGCCCGCCGTCGCCCCCTCGTCCGCCCCGGACAACAACGCCATGGTCAGCTCCAGCACGTAACGCTCCCCCACTCTCCACGACCGGACGCGCACCCCCGGAGCGTGGCTCGCCCGCTCCGCACCGCGCCGCCGCATCCTAGAGCGCCCCTCGCACGAAAGCACGGGCCCTTGGAACAATGGACTCATGACCGAACGGAAGCCACCTGGAGTCAACTTCGAGTCGTGGATCGACAAGCAGATCCGTGAGGCGGAGGAGCGCGGCGACTTCGCCACCCTGCCGGGCCGCGGCAAGCCGCTGCCGGACGGCCTCGCCGACGCGTCGTACGACGAGCAGTGGTGGATCAAGCAGAAGATGGCCCGCGAGGGCCTCTCCCACCTCCCGCCGACCCTCGCCCTGCGCAAGGAGGCCGAGGACGTGCTCGCCGCCGCGCCCGATGCCCCCTCCGAGCGAGCGGCCCGACAGCTCGTGACGGACCTCAACGCCAAGATCCGCGAGTCCCTGCGCATGCCACCACCGGGCCCGCCCCTGGGCCTGAAGCCCTTCGACGTCGAAGAGGTGGCCCGCACCTGGCGCGAGCGCCACCCGGGCTGAGCACACGGGGGCCATGCGCGAGGATGGGCGCATGAGCATCGTGAAAATCAACGTCCTGACCGTGCCCGCCGAGCAGCGAGAGGTCCTGGAGCAGCGCTTCGCGTCCCGCGCCGGTGCCGTGGAGAACTCCGACGGCTTCGAGTGGTTCGAGCTGCTGCGCCCCATCGAGGGCACCGACGACTACCTGGTCTACACGCGGTGGCGTGACGAGGAGTCCTTCAAGGCGTGGATGGAGGGCCCCATGAAGTCGGCGCACCAGGGCGGTGGCGCGGGCGGCGGCGAGCGGCCGAAGCCCGCGTCCAGCAGCGCCGCCGTGTGGTCGTTCGAGGTCGTGCAGCAGGCCTCGCCCAAGAGCTAGGGCCAGAGCCAGAGCCGGCAGGCAGGGCGGCCGGGCGCGGGAAAGCGGTGCCGGGAAAAGCGGTACCGGCTCGCGCCTCCTCCGTGGTGCGATGGGGCCCATGATGTCCACCGACCGGATACTCGCCTTCGCGGCCATGTCGTTCCTGCTGATCGTGGTCCCCGGGCCCAGCGTCCTGTTCGTGGTCGGGCGGGCGCTGTCCCAGGGGCGCCGTGCCGCGCTGACCACGGTGGTGGGGAACACGATCGGCGCGTACGTCCTCGTCGTCGCCGTCGCGCTCGGCGTCGGGTCCGTGGTCGAGCGCTCGGTCCTCGTCTTCACCACGCTGAAGCTGCTTGGCGCCGCCTACCTGATCTGTCTCGGAGTCAAGGCCGTGCGCCAACGCGGCTCGCTGCACGCCGCGTTCGGCGGGGACGGGCCCGCGTCGCGCGGTGGGCTGCGCACGTTGTGGGAGGGGTTCGCGGTCGGTGTGGCCAACCCCAAGACCATCGTCTTCTTCGCCGCCGTGCTGCCGCAGTTCGTGGACCGGGCGCAGGGGCACGTCATGCTGCAGATGCTGGTGCTCGGGCTCGTCTTCAACGCCATCGCCGTGACGTGCGACAGCGTGTGGGGGCTGGTCGCGGCCACCGCGCGCGGCTGGTTCGCGCACTCGCCGCGGCGGCTCTCGATGATCGGCGGGGTCGGCGGGGTCACCATGATCGGACTCGGCGTCGGTGTCGCCGCCACCGGGCGCGAGGACTGAGCCGGGTCGCGGATTAATTCGCTTGTGGGGTGCGGTGGTTGCGTTCGCAGAATGACCCCATGAGCCATACCGAGACCAGCACCGCGGGGCCCGCCTCCTGGACGGTCGCCCCCGAAGCGGTCGACTCCCCTGCCGCCGCCGCGCTCTGGCGCGCGTACTACACGGAGGTGAGCGACCGGTACTACCTCCTCCATGAGGGGCGCAGGACCGAACCCGGGGAGCTGGAGCGCGAGATCGCGGCGGAGACCGGCGACGACCTCCGCGCGCCCACCGGCGTACTCCTTGTGGCCCGGTACGGGGGCGAGCCCGCCGGGACGGCCGGGGTACGGCTCATGGGCGACATGAAGGGCATCGACACCGCCGAGCTCAAGCGCGTCTTCCTCCGCGAGGACATGCGCGGCAAGGGCGGCGCCGCGCTTCTCCTCGCCGCCGCCGAGGACGCGGCCCGCGCGCTCGGTGCCGAGCGGCTCATCCTCGACACGCGCCTCGATCTGGTCGAGGCCAGGGCGCTCTACGCGCGGCACGGCTACGAGGAGAGCGAGCCGCTCACCGAGCGGATGTACGCCGAGTGCTGGTACGCCAAGAAGCTTGCTCCTGCGGCCGGTTGAGCCGCTCGGCGGCCCGCCCGAGCGGCGTTGCGGCGCCGCTCAGGCCGCAACGCCGCGCTGTGGTGGCCTGCCGTCGTGCGGCCGCTCGGCGTCGGAGCCGCACATCTCGGCGCCCAGTTCCTCGACGAGCTTGACCAGGTCGGTCGGCCGGTCGGGGCCCCACCAGTCGCCCAGCAGCTCCGACAGGGACTCCTCACGGGCCTTGGCCAGCTTGGCGACCGCCGCGCGCCCCTCGTCGGTCAGCGTCAGCCCCATGCCCTCGCGCCGGGCGAGGCGGCGCTCCTCGACCTGGCGGGACGCCGCCGTGATCACGGACAGCGGCACGGTGCTGCGCTCGGCGAGCGTCGCCGGTTCGACGTGGCCGTGGCGGTGGATCCGCAGCAGGAGCCAGCTGGACGCGGGCAGCAGGTCGTAGCCCGCGCGCTCGGTGATGCGTACGTAGATCTCGCGGCGCCCCTCCCGCGTGCCGAGGACCGAGAGCGCCCTCGCCACCTCGTCGTACGACGAACGTTCGACGGGGTTGCTGGCGAGCGTCTGCGTCGGGTCGGGCGCCGTGACCGAGCCGCGCAGCTTGTCCTCGCGCAGGAACCAGGCGAGGACGAAGGCGACCAGGGCGACCGGAGCCGCGTAGAGGAAGACGTCCGTGATGGACGAGGCGTACGCGTGCACGACGCCGGGTTGCAGCGACGCCGGGAGTTCGGAGATGCCCCGCGGGTCGGCCTTCAGCGAGTCCGCGCTGACGCCGGGCGGCAGCTGCTGGCCCGCGACGGCGTCGGAGAGCTTGGTGACGAGCCGGTTGGCGAAGATCGTGCCGAAGATGGCGACACCGAACGAAGCGCCGATCGAGCGGAAGAACGTCGCGCCGGACGTGGCGACGCCCAGATCCCCGTACGGCACCGCGTTCTGCACGATGAGCACCAGGACCTGCATGACCAGGCCGAGCCCGAAGCCGAAGACGAAGAAGTAGGCGCTCATCTCGCCCGTGCCGCTGTTCTCGTTCAGCTGGTGGAGCAGGAGCAGGCCGATGGCAGTGACGCCGGTGCCCGCGACCGGGAAGACCTTCCAGCGGCCCGTGCGGCTGACGATCTGGCCGGACCCGGTCGACGCGATCAGCATGCCGATGACCATCGGCAGCATGTGCACGCCCGACATGGTCGGCGAGACGCCCTGGACGACCTGGAGGAACGTCGGCAGGTAGGTCATCGCGCCGAACATCGCGAAGCCCACCACAAAGCTGATGATCGCCGAGAGCGTGAACGTCCTGACCCGGAACAGCTTCATCGGGATGACCGGTTCGGCCGCCCTGCGCTCGATGGCCACGAAGGCCACGGCGAGCACGACGCCGAGCACGGCGAGCGCGATGATCTGCGGCGACGTCCAGTCCCAGGTGGTGCCGCCGAGCGAGGCGACGAGGACGAGGCAGGTGGCGACGGCCGCGATGAGGAAGGTGCCGAGGTAGTCGATGGTGTGCTTCGTCGAGCGCACCGGGATGTGCAGGGCCGCGGCGATGACGACGAGCGCGACGACGCCGATGGGCAGGTTGATGTAGAAGACCCAGCGCCAGCTGAGGTGTTCGGTGAACAGGCCGCCGAGCAGCGGCCCCAGGACACTCGTCACACCGAAGACCGCACCGAACAGGCCCTGGTACTTGCCTCGTTCGCGCGGCGAGACGATGTCGCCGACGATCGCCATCGACAGGACCATCAGACCGCCGCCGCCGATGCCCTGCAGCGCGCGGAACCCGATGAGCTGCGGCATGTTCTGCGCCATGCCGCAGAGGGCCGAGCTGATCAGGAAGATCACGATGGCCAGCTGGAACAGCTTCTTGCGGCCGTACTGGTCGCCGAGCTTGCCCCAGAGCGGCGTCGCGGCCGTCGCCGCGAGCAGATAGGCGGTGACGACCCACGACAGGTGCTCCATGCCGCCGAGCTCGCTGACGATGGTGGGCAGCGCGGTCGAGACGATGGTCTGGTCGAGGGCGGCGAGCAGCATCCCCAGCAGCAGCGCGCCGATGGAGACCAGTACGCCGCCGTGCGCGTGCTCGTCCGGTGGCCCGGGGACGGGATCCGGCTCCGGCCCCACGGGGCGGGCGCTGACGTCCTGCGTCATGGACACCTCCTGAGGTCTCCCGCGTGTCCTGCGGGGCCTCTCCCTCTCCATCCTGGTCCGTGTGACCCGTTATGGCCTGTTGAAGCCAGGGTCTGCATAATCGCTGGAGTTCTCTAGGGGTGGGGTACGGCGAGTGAGCAGCACGGAAAGACGTCCGAGCGACGGCGGCGACGGCGGCCGGAACGGTCGGCGATGTCCTGAATGCGGTACGTCGCGGGAGCCGGGCAGCGCGCCCGCCTGTGGCTGTACGGAGCGGGCCGCCGATGCGGCACAGGACGCGAGGTCCGCGGACGCCGCCGCGGCGGAGGACTTCGATCCGCTGCGGATACGTCCGTACGTGACGCTGCCGGAGCCCGGCCCCGCGACGGCTGAGCCCGAGCCGGGACCGGCTCCCGCGCTCGCTCTCCCGCCGGAGACGGTGGCTCCACCGCGGTCGGCGGACGTGGGCCTGTTCGCTGCGGGAAGCGCGTCGGACGGGGCTCCGCACCCTCGGCCGTACGACGACGCGTTGTACGGCGGCGCGCCGTACGACGACGAATCGGAGCCGCGGCGCGGTCGTACGGGCCTGTACGCGGGGGTGGGCGCGGCGGTGGCGGTGGTGGCCGTCGCGGTGCTCGCGACGCTCCTGCTGGCGCCTGACAGGCCGCACCGGGACGAGGCACTGCCGGACGCGCCGACGCGGGCGGTGGACGCCCCGTCCGACTCCGCGACGGGGGCGGAGTCGAAGGCTCCCCCGTCACGCTCTCCGTCCCAGCCCTCGTCCTCGTCGACGCCGGACAAGACGACCCGGCCGCCGACCCCCTCCCCGTCGTCGTCCCCGTCCGGCACGGCGTCGGCCGAGCAGCGGACCACCCCGCCGCCGAGCCGCTCGACGGCACGGGCGACAGGTTCGATGGAGCCGGCGCCCCCGACGACGGGCGGAGTCCTGAGCCGCGGCGACAAGGGCCCGGAGGTCAAGGAACTCCAGCAACGCCTGCAACAGCTGTACCTGTACATGGGCGAACCCAACGGCATGTACAACGCCCCGGTCGCAGACGCGGTGGCCCGCTTCCAGTACGCCCGAGGAACACAGCGGGACGGAGAGGGCGTCTACGGAGCGAGGACGAGGGCAGCCCTGGAAGCGGAAACAACAGAGCCGTAAGGACAGCGACACCCACCCCACCCGCCCCCGTTGTGGGCAGGCGTTCCGCAGGACAACCCCCACCCACGCGCCCCCGCTGTGGGCAGGCGTTCCGCAGGGCGGAACGGGTGGGCACAACGCCGAAGCTGCGGGGGCACGAAAAGACAAGGCGCCCAGCACCGCAAAGGTGCAAGGCGCCACAAGGCAAGTGAGAGCCCTCAGCCAAAAATCAGCCGAAGGTCAACCCAAGGTCAGCCGAACGTCAGCCGAAGCGCCCCGTCCCCATCGGGGACAACGCTGACCTGCGTCAGGTCGGCAACATGCACGGTAGGCCCGAACTCCCCGGCCCGAGGGCCGACCCCGACCACCCGCATACCCGCGGCGCGCCCCGCGGCGATCCCGGCCCCGGAGTCCTCGAAGACGACACAGTCAGCGGGATCGAACCCCAGCTCGGCAGCCCCCTTGAGGAACCCCTCGGGATCAGGCTTGCTCGCCCCCACGTTCTCCGCGGTGACCCGCACAGCCGGCAGCGGCAGCCCGGCCGCGGCCATCCGCCCCGTGGACAGCGGCACGTCCGCGGACGTCACGAGCGCATGCGGCAGCCCCTCCAGCGACGCCAGGAAGGCCTCGGCCCCCGGCACGGGAACGACGCCCTCCATGTCCGCGGTCTCCGCGGCCAGCATCTCGCGGTTCTCCGCGTAGTTCTCCTCCATGGCCCGCTCCGGAAGGAGCACCGCCATCGACGCGTACCCCTGCCGCCCGTGGACGACCTTGATGACCTCGTCGAAGTCGAGCCCGTACCGCTCGGACCAGCGTCGCCAGCAGCGCTCGACCACCGCGTCGGAGTTGACGAGGGTTCCGTCCATGTCCAGGAGGAGGGCCCGCGCGGTCAGAACAGAGGCAGTCTCAGCCGTCATCGGCGTACTCCAGAGCACAGGGGGGATTCCGCGGAGGAAGAATCAAGGCAGCCCCGCCCGCCGGTCAGGGAACACGGGCGGAGCCACTTTGTTCCTCCACGATACAAAAAGGTGTCACCAGACGCCAGCACCGCAGGTCACACCCCCGGCAGGGCCTCCGGCGAAAGCCCGCCCAAGACCCCTGGCCAGACCCCTCAGGCGATCGCCTCGTACAGGCTCCACACACCGAGCCCCAGCATCAGCAGCGCCGCGATCTTGGTGATGAGCGACAGCGGAACCCGCTTCATCAGCGCCTTTCCGCCGACGATCCCGAGCCCGGCGACCGCCCACAGCGCCAGCACGGCGCCCAGGCCCACGGAGAGCGGGTCGTCGTACCGCGCGGCCAGGTTCGCGGTCATGATCTGCGTCAGGTCACCGAACTCGGCGACCAGGATCAGCATGAAGCCCGCGCCGGAGACCTTCCAGAAGCTCTGGTCCTTGGGCTCGCGGACCTCTTCCTCGTCGTCGCCGCCCTTCAGGAGCAGCATCGCCGCACCGCCGAGGAAGAGGACGCCGGTGAGGGCGTGCAGCAGTTGTTGCGGCAGGAGCGTCAGCACGCTGCCCGCCGCCACGGCGAGCACGACATGGACGACGAAGGCGGCCGCGACCCCGACGAAGACGTACGAGGCGCGGTAGCGCGTCCCGAGGACGAGCCCGGCCAGCGCTGTCTTGTCCGGGAGTTCGGCAAGGAAGACGACGCCGAAGACGAGCGCCATCACGCTGATGCTGATCAAGGTTCCTCAATCGGTCGGGGCTGCCCCACCGAGAGCAATCTGTACATCACGTACGACACCTCGGCACGGCAGCGCACACAGACGTACACGGTCAT
Organism: Streptomyces sp. NPDC054047; assembly: GCF_055585065.1. Lineage (NCBI taxonomy): Bacteria > Bacillati > Actinomycetota > Actinomycetes > Kitasatosporales > Streptomycetaceae > Streptomyces > Streptomyces sp. NPDC054047. The sequence goes on from NZ_JBVJKV010000001.1 coordinate 711,405, forward strand.
GTACGTCGGGCACTGCTTGCCGAAGGTCTCGCTGGCCTGCCACGTCGACGACGGGGCCTGCCTCCGGGCGCCGGCTCAGCGAGCTGAGCAGTATGTCGACGGTCCGGCGAAGAGCTACTCCCCTTCTGCGCCATCCATCGTACGGGACGTCCGCACACCCCCGACCAGGGCCTTTCGACCCCCCGGGAAAGTGATCCAGGCCACACGCCGGGGCCCTGTCGGCACCCCGCGGCCAACTCCCGCACAGATGACCGGACATGACACGGCGCCAGAACCCTTGAACTGACCACCTGATTGACGCGACCCTGTCACCTGACGCACATCCGCAGGAAACCCCACCGCGTCAACATGGCCGCCCCAACGGTCAACATCCCCCCACGACAAGGGAGTTCGTATGTCTGCTGTCTACGCGCGTCGACGCCTCGCCACTCTCACCGCCCTGACCGCCCTCGCCTCCGGGGCGGCCCTCCTCACCGGCGCCCCCGCCCAGGCCGCTCCCCCGGCACCCGTCTCCGCCGCCACCGCCCGCACCTACCTGGGCCAGCTCACGGAGAAGGCCGAGGGCTCCTCCGACGGCTACAGCCGGGAGAAGTTCCCGCACTGGAAGACCCAGTCCGGCACCTGCAACACCCGCGAGGTCGTCCTCAAGCGCGACGGCACGAACGTCCAGCAGGACTCCAGCTGCGCGGCCACGTCGGGCACCTGGAAATCCCCGTACGACGGCGGCACCTGGACCGCCGCGTCCGACGTCGACATCGACCACGTCGTGCCGCTCTCCGAGGCCTGGAAGTCCGGCGCGAGCGGCTGGACCACCGCCCAGCGGGAAGGTTTCGCCAACGACCTCAGCCGCCCCCAGCTGATCGCGGTCACCGACAACGTCAACCAGAGCAAGGGCGACCAGGACCCGGCCGAGTGGATGCCGCCCACCGCGTCGTACCACTGCTACTACGCCCGGATGTGGGTGGACGTGAAGCACCACTACAACCTCGCGGTGAACCCGGAGGAGAAGACGAAGCTGTCCGCCGTCCTCAACGGCTGCTGAGACCATCGGCCCCAAGTGCACCGAGAACCCCGGGCGCACTGAGGTCACGGGCCGGTAACCAGCAGGAATCCCCGGAACCTCCCCACTGGCCTCCGTCGTTCCGTACCGTACGGGGCGACGGAGGAGAGTGATCATCGTGGCACGGCTGCGCCTGGGTCCACTGCTGAGGTACGTCGACGGTTCGACGGCGACGGTCTGGGTCGAGGCCGACCGCCCGTGCACCGCCGAAGTGCGGTGCGCCGACGGCGCCAAGGGCACGGCGAACACGTTCCAGATCGCGGGCCACCACTACGCGCTCATCCCGGTCACCGGGCTGCGCCCGGGTACCGAGACCGCGTACGAGGTGCGGCTCGGCGACAGCGGCGGCCCCGTGTGGCCGCTGCCGGACTCGCCCTTCCCGCCGAGCACCATCCGCACGCCGGGCGAGGACGACGGCGAGGCGCTGCGCGTCACCTTCGGGTCCTGCCGCTGGGCGGCTCCGCCGAGCGACGAGCACGACCCCGTGGGTCCCGACGCCCTGGACACCCTCGCCGCCAGGATCGCCACCGGCACGGCCGCCGACCGCCCCGACGTCCTGCTCCTCCTGGGCGACCAGGTGTACGCGGACAACACGTCCGAGGCGACGCGACGCTGGATCGCGGCCCGCCGGAACCTGAACGACCCGCCGGGCGACCAGGTCGCGGACTATGAGGAGTACACCCACCTCTACTACGAGTCGTGGCTCGACCCCGAGGTGCGGTGGCTGCTCTCCACCGTGCCCAGTTGCATGATCTTCGACGATCACGACGTCATCGATGATTGGAACACCAGTGCGTCCTGGCTGGCCGAGATGCGCGCGACGCCCTGGTGGCGCGAGCGCATCCTGAGCGGCCTGATGTCGTACTGGGTCTACCAGCACCTCGGGAACGTGCCGCCGGCCGACCTCGAACGGGACGAGCTGTACGCCGCGGTGCGCGCGGCCCCGGACGGCACGGACCTGCTGCGCGCCTTCGCCTCCGCGTCGGACGCCGATCCCAGGGCGACCCGGTGGAGCTACCGCAGGGACTTCGGCCGCGTACGCCTGCTCATGGTCGACACCCGGGCCGCGCGCGTCCTGGACGAGCAGAACCGCGCGATGGTCGACCCGGACGAGGCCCGCTGGCTGCGCGAGCAGGCACTCGACGGCGCGGACGGCGGGGGCGGCGGCTACGACCACCTTCTGATCGGCACGTCGCTGCCCTGGCTCCTTCCGCACCTCATCCATGACGCCGAGGGCTGGAACGCCGCGCTGTGCCGCGGCGAGCGCGGCGAGCGCTGGGCCCGCTTCGGCGAGAACCTGCGCAGGCGCTCGGACCTGGAGCACTGGGCGGCGTTCCCCGCGTCCTTCGACGCGCTGACCGACCTGATCGCCGAGGTGGGCACGGGCGAGGGCGCCCCGGCGACGGTGTGCGTGCTCTCCGGGGACGTCCACCACGCGTACATCGCGGAACCCACCTGGCCGCGCGGCGGCGGCCCCGACGCCCGCGTCCTGCAGCTGACGTGCTCCCCCGTCCACAACTCCATTCCTACGTCGATAAAGCTGGGCTTCCACTTCGGCTGGAGCAAGGCGGGCCGGGCCCTGGGCCGCCGCTTCGTGCGGCACGGACGGACAGCGCGGGCCGCCATCAACTGGCGCAAAACGGGTGGGCCTTGGTTCGGCAACCAGCTGATGACGCTGACGCTGCGGGGCCGTTCGGCGGTCGTGCGGCTCGATCAGGCGCAGGTGGTGAAGGGCGTGGGCGTGCGGCTCGCGACGACGCAGGAGTCCCGGCTGTCGTGAGCCGGCCGTCCGCACCGGGAGGAGTCGCGGCCCTCCGCGCCCGCGGCGCCCGACTCGCACTCCCCCTTAATTCCCATAGCCCCGCAAAGGCGACCAGCGCGCCCGCAGGCATCACGTGACACAGGCCACACACGTCTGGTGATCCTCTGCCATGGGGTTCGACTTCGTGGCTTCCGACGGCATGATGAGGCGGACCGTCCGCTTCCATCACCCCCACAGACCCCTCCTATGCCCGGGAGTCACCCTCTTGTCCGCACCATCCGCAGCGACCGCACCGGAACATGACGTTGCAGTCGCCGTCGTCGGCGCGGGGCCCCGCGGCACGAGTGTCCTGGAGCGCCTCTGTGCCTCGGCGGCCGAACTGCTGCCGCCGGAGGCACGGCTGACGGTCCACGTCGTCGACCCCTCCCCACCGGGTCCCGGACGCGTCTGGCGGACCGCCCAGCCGTCCGAGCTGCTCATGAACACGGTCGCCTCGCAGGTGACCCTCTTCACCGACGAGAGCGTCGACTGCGCCGGGCCGATCAGGCCGGGTCCGAGCCTGTACGCATGGGCGGCCACCGGGCACGCGCCGGAGCTCGGCCCGGACGACTACCCGACGCGCGCCTGTTACGGCCGCTATCTGGAGTGGGTCTTCGCCGAGGTCCTGCACCGCGCCCCGGGAACGGTCCGGGTCGAGGTGCACGCGGCGCGCGCCGTGCGCCTCGACGGCCCCGAGGACGGCGCCCAGTCCCTCGTACTCGACGACGGCCGTGAACTCGCCGGGCTCGGCGCCGTCGTCCTCGCGCAGGGCCACCTCCCCACGCTGAGCGACGCGGGGCAGGAGCACCTCGCCGCGCACGCAGCACGGCACGGCCTGCGCCACATACCGCCGGCCAACCCCGCCGACGTCGACCTGTCGGCCGTCGCCCCCGGCGAACGCGTCCTGCTGCGCGGCCTGGGCCTGAACTTCTTCGACCACATGGCGCTCTTGACGCAGGGCCGCGGCGGACGCTTCACCCCGGCACCGGGAGGCGGTCTGCGCTATCGGCCCTCGGGGCACGAGCCGAAGCTGTACGCGGGATCGCGGCGCGGCGTCCCCTACCAGGCGCGCGGCGACAACGCGAAGGGCGCGTACGGACGGCACGAGCCGCTCGTCCTGACCCCCGACGTCATAGCCCGCTTCCGCAAGCGCGCGGACAGCGGTGACGCGCCGGACTTCCTCGACGAGATATGGCCGCTGGTCGCGAAGGAGGTGGAGACGGTCTACTACACGGCCCTGGTCCAACCCGCCGAGCGGGCCACGGACTTCCGGGACGCCTTCCTCGCCGCCCCGCACCGCGGCCCTCAAGAGGCTCTGATCCTGGACGAGTTCGAGATCCCCGAGGCCGCGCGCTGGTCCTGGGACCGACTGGCGCGGCCCTACTCCGGCCGTACGTTCCGCTCCCCGGCCGACTTCCGCGCCTGGCTGCTCGCGTATCTGCGCGAGGACACCGCGCAGGCCGCGCTCGGCAACGTGGCGAGCCCGCTGAAGTCCGCCCTGGACGTGCTGCGCGACCTGCGCAACGAACTCCGCCTGATCCTCGACCACGGCGGCCTGGCCGGGATGTCACGCCGCGAGCATCTGGACCGCTGGTACACGCCGCTGAACGCCTTCCTGTCGATCGGGCCGCCCCGGCGCCGCGTCGAGGAGATGACGGCGCTGATCGAGGCAGGCGTCGTGGAGGTGCTCGGCCCGCGTCTCGACGTACGGCCCACCGCGGACGGCAGGTACCTCGCGCACTCGCCCGACGTACCGGGGTCGGATGTGTCCGTCACCACAGTCGTCGAGGCCCGTCTCCCCGAACCGGACGTGCGGCGCACCGCGGACGAGTTGCTCGGGCAGCTCCTGCGGACGGGCCAGTGCCGCGCCCACGTCGTCGACGGCTACGAAACCGGAGGCCTCGACGTCACCCCACGCCCCTATCACTTGATTGACCGTCAGGGTCGTTCTCACGCACGGAGGTTCGCGTTCGGAGTGCCCACGGAGGGCGTGCACTGGGTGACGGCCGCGGGCGCACGGCCGGGCGTCGACTCGGTGACCTTGTCGGACGCGGACGCGGTGGCGCGTGCCGCGCTGCGGACGGCGGCGGGAACGGCGGGAGCACCGGAGATCCACTCCGCAAGCGGAGCGATCGCGTCAACGAGGGAAGCGGAATCACCCGAACGGCCAGATGTTGAACTTGCAAGTATTGATTAGGTTCCCCTAACCTTGGGCCTCCGCTCGGTTACCGTCCCCAAAAACCGAAGGAGTCCCCCCATGACTGGACGTCTCAACAGCGCCCAGCCCTATGCCCTCGGGCTTTTCCGCATAGTCATCGGCCTGCTCTTCGCCTGCCACGGCGCAGCCTCGCTCTTCGGAGTGCTCGGCGGCGCGGCGGGCGGCGGCACGGTCGAGGCCGGCACCTGGCCGGGCTGGTACGCGGCCGTCATCCAGCTGGTCGGCGGCGGCCTGGTCGCCCTCGGTCTGGGCACCCGGGCCGCGGCGTTCATCTCGTCGGGCTCGATGGCGTACGCCTACTTCAAGGTCCACCAGCCCGAGGCCCTGTGGCCGCTCCAGAACGGCGGAGAGGCCTCCGCGATCTTCTGCTGGGCCATGCTCCTGCTCGTCTTCACCGGCTCGGGCGCCCTCGGCCTCGACCGCCTCTTCGCCTCGCGCGGCGAGCGCGCGGACGGCGGCAAGGACAAGGAGGCGTCGGAGCGGACGCCGGTGGCCGCCTGACGCGCACGCGTTCATGTCACGGTGCCCTCTTCCTCGTAGGCGTACGAGGAAGAGGGCACCGTCACGTTACGAGCGCTTCGGCCGTTCCGAGCGCTTCAGCTGTTCCGAGCGCTTCAGCTGTTCCGAGCGCTTCAGCCGAGGGGAGCGAACGGCACCGTGAAGCACGCCACCCGGTCGCCCGCGCCGCCCTGCTCGCGGTGCAGCACGACCGATCCGGCTCCGCCCGGCCTGAACTCCCAGCCGTGCCGGGCGGTCGCCGTGCCCGAGCCGTCCCGGCCCGCGGTGAAGTCCAGCCAGACCTCGTTCTCCGCGTTGACGTAGGCCGGGTCCTCCGAGGGCCGTACCGGGTCCTCGCGGTGCTGATAGTGCCCGCCGGCCGCGGCGGGGTCGGCGCCGCACGGCTTCTGGTGCACGTGCGCGCCGTACGCACGCCCCGGGACCATGCCCTTCACCCGGACCGTGACCGCCATGTCGCCCGGTCCGCCGCGCTGCTCGACCTCGATCGACGAACCGGCGGGCACGAGCTTCGTGTCGTACGTGATCGCCGACGGGGAGACGAAGGCCGTGGGCGGCGCGAACCGCGCCCCGACCCGCATCTCGTAACAAGGCGCCGCGCCCCCGACCGCGCCGCCGCCCGCTGCGAGCACCGCCGTCGCCACGGCCCCGGCGAGCATTCCTGCCACCATCGTCCGCTCCTTCCGTACCGTCCATCGCCCGACCTCGTCGGCGACCTGTCGGTGACTCTGCTGGTGAGTCTTTTGGTACGGGACATCGGCTCCGTACGCCCCATCTGAAGCGGCAGCCGGGTGAACGTGATGTAGCGAACATATGAGCCCCCCGCGGATCTCCGGCGGAGAGCGCGGCGTACGCTGTACAGCTGTCACCAAGCCGCCCCTGCCGCTCCCCCGCGACGTCGCGGCAGTCAAGTCGTCGACCGGGGAGTTACGGGGAATTTCGGTGCTTGAGACTCTGGGCTCACTGACCAGCAGCCCATGGATCTACGCGGTAGTGGCACTTTCGGTGCTGTTCGACATCGTCCTGCCCGTGCTGCCCAGCGGGGTTCTCGTCATCACGGCGGCCACCGCCGCCGCGGCTGCGGGAACGGCAGGCACGGCGGGCGCGGGGAGCGTCGCGCACGAGGTGCCCGACATCCTGATCCTCCTGCTCTGCGCGGCCACCGCGTCGGTACTCGGCGACCTGGCCGTCTACCGCCTCGCCTGGCGCGGCGGCGAGCGCCTGGACCGCGCCATCGCCCGCTCGCGCCGCCTCACCACCGCGCAGGAACGACTCGGCACGGCGCTCTCCCGGGGTGGCGGTGTCCTCGTCGTCATCGCGCGCTTCGCCCCGGCGGGCCGCTCGATCGTCTCGCTCGCGGCGGGTGCGGCACACCGCAAGGTGCGCGAGTTCCTGCCCTGGTCGGCTCTCGCGGGCGTGGCCTGGGCCGGATACAGCGTCGCGCTCGGCTACTTCGGCGGGCAGTGGCTCGGCGCGTCGTGGCTGGCCACGGGCGTCTCACTGCTCGCGCTCTTCGCGGCGGGCGCGGGGGCGGCCTTCCTGGTGCGACGACCGCGGGCGGGAACGCCGGGGACGCCGGGAGCGCCGGCGGCGACCTAGGCCGCCGGGGCCTCATCGGCCGCCCGCTCGGCGGCCCGCGGTTTGGCCCCGCGCACCTCGATCCCGGCGAGCAGTTCGGCGGTGGCTTCGGCGACCGCGTCCACGGCACGCTCGAAGACCTCGCGGTTGTGCGCGGCCGGGGCACGGAACCCCGAGACCTTGCGCACGTACTGGAGCGCGGCGGCCCGGATCTCCTCCTCGGTCGCGTCTTCGGGGATGGCGGGCGGACGGAGCGTCTTGATGCTGCGGCACATGCCTACAGCTTGCCGCGAGTGGAGCGCGGGCGGGAAGTCGTAGCGCCGACGAGGGCCCCCGCGGCCACCGGCAGCCCACCACGAGTCCCTCCGTGGGCCCTGCCATGGGTCCTTCTGTTGGTCCTCTGTGGGCCCTTATGTGAGCCCGTCGGCGCCCCGAAGTTCACCCCACATCACGCGTGGTGGCTCTCGCTCCCGAAATTCGAACAGGAGTACCATTACCGCGTGCCTGCAACCCCTGCATACGACTTCCCTGACGACCTCCTCGCGGGCCAGGAGGAACTGCACCAGGTCCGGGCCGAGCTCCTGGCCCTGCTGAAGCGGCTCCCCTGGTCGGTCACGCCCCTGGACGGCTTCAGCGACGACCACGGCTGGCGCAAGGTGGAGCGCCCCGCCTCCCCCGGCTGGACCCCGGACGAGCAGGCGGAGGTGGAGAAACTCCGTGCCCGGGAACGGGAGTTGGCGGTGTTCGTCACCTGTCATCGCTTCTGGGATCAGGTGACGGGCCCGGACGCCGTCACGGCCCGCGCGCGGCTCAAACACATCCACGAGAAATCCATTGACACCGGGTGACAGCGGGCGTTGACTCCAGCTACGCCGAGGAGGTGCTGCCATGAATGTTCTGCTGGTCGTCCTGCTAATCGCACTGGTCGGCCTGGGTTTCAGCCAGCCACTTCTGTGGCTGGCCGCGGCGGCGCTCGTCTTCTTCATGGTCCAGCAGTACGACCGCGGAGGGTCGGGCAAGAGCAGCAGCAGCGGGAGCGGCGCGGGCGGAGGCGCCGGTGCCGGAGGTGGCGGTGGGGGCGGCGGAGGCGGCTTCCCCAAGACCTACCGGGACTACCGCATCCGCAAGGAACGTCAGGAGCGCTGGGACCGCAGGTACCGCCGCACGCATCCGGGTTCGGGCCGCTGAGCGCTTCGGATTCGGACGGCTGAGCGCGTCGGGTTCGGGCCGCTGAGCGCTTCGGGACCGGACGGCTGAGCCGAGGGGCCGCAGTCGCCCGTACGGAGGCATCCTCGCCAACGGCGGTGTCTACGCCATCAGTTACGTTCCCGGAGCCGGACGGCGCCATCAGGTCGGCCCAACAACAGCTGACGGCCGACTACTTCAAGAGGCGGGGCCTCGTCGGTGAAGCCACCCGGCGCACGCGACGCCGCCGGCGGAACGGCTGGCGGCGGCCCCGCCGCGGTGCACCCCTGACATGTGACACGGAGTGCACCGCCCCTGTCGGGTCAGCCGATCGGCACCCCCGCGGGGAGCCCCCCGATCATCGAGGCCGGCCCCTGCACGGCCTTGCCCACCTGGGCCGTGGCGGCCTCGGGGTCTTCCGCCCTCAGCTCACCGGCTGACGCGTCGACGTCGACCTCGCCGAGGGGGCTCTTCAGGTCCTTCGTCGTCTTCCCGGCGGCGTCGAGCATCTGCAGGTCACCACCGGCGGGCGGCTGCGGCGCGGCGAACGCGGGGGAAACGGCCCCCAGAGCGAGCCCGACACCGACGACACCAGCAGCAGCCTTGGCGATCTTCACGAGAAGAATCCCTTCCGGCAGGGCCCAACGGCGGCACGACGGTCGCCCACCGGAAGCATCCACACCGCGGACACCACACGGCCCTCACCGCATTCCCCAACTCCCCCGCGATCCCCGAGGTTCTGGCCGACCACCCGATCGATCCAGCAGACCGCGGCACCAGGGCCCGCCCCGTCCCACACGCCGAAGACCCCCGGCCATGATCGGCCGGGGGTCTTCGTACCGGTGGGCGCGGACGGTTTCGAACCGCCGACATCTGCCTTGTAAGGGCAGCGCTCTACCACTGAGCTACGCGCCCGGGATGTTTCGACAGCCTACCTTGCCTGTGCCCCTGCCCGACAAACGCGTACGGGGAGGCTGCTGGAGCGGTGGCCGTCGACTCCGACGACCGGCCACGCAACGGTCGACGCCGCGGGGCCGTGGATGTTTCCGTGGCCCGCGACAGTGGTAGTCCGCACCTGGTGTCCGCCCGCAGCGAAGACGGCGAAGTCACGGTGCGCAGCGCGAACTAACCGGCCCGTGTGTTCGTCATTAACCGGTGGGAGAATGTGACACCGGGCAAGGCGGATGACAGCACGGGAGAGGGATAGTGACGGCGACACCTTCGCAGCCGTACACACCGGATACGTCGAGTGAGTCAGTTGTGCCGGATCCGGACGAGCATGTACGTCGCTGCGGGAGCGTGCGGCCGCGTCCCCGCCCGGACAGCCGAGCGAACCGGGGCAGTCAGGAGCGCCGGCCTCGACCGCGCCGCCGGACGCCTCTCCGCGATGCGGTGGCGCTCGCCCTCCTGCCCCTCCCCCTCCTCGCCCTCGTCGTCCCCGCCGCCTTCGCGGGCGGCGGCACCCGGCGGTGGTTCGGCGGGCGCGGGGAGAGCGTGCGGGCCGACGCCCAGGCCGCCAAGGACGCGGCGGCCGCGGCCTTCTACGAGCTGGACACCGCCCAGCGGGATCTGCGGATCTCCATCGAGACCATCGTCGCCGTCGACTCCACGCCCGCCGCGCAGCGTGCGGTCTCGGACTTCGAGGCCATCGGGCGGCGGATCGACGAGGCCAGCCACCAGTACATCAGCGCGGTGGACGCGCACGACCTCGACCGTGACGATCTCGACGCCTCCGTCGCCACCCGCGCCCGCACCGAGCTCACCGAGGCCAAGGGCGAGCTGGACAAGGCCAAGCAGGACCTTGACCGCTTCCAGCAGGGGCTCGGCCCACTGCTCGACAAGGCCGAGACACAGCTCGCCCGCCTCGCCCCGGCCGTCGAGCGCGCCCGGCAGACCCTGCTCGCCGCCAGCAACGCCCTCGATGCCGTGCGGGGCGCCGGGCTCAAGGCCGATGACCTGGCGGCCCGCCTCGCCGCCCTCGGGCCCGAGCTGACCAAGCTCAACCAAGGAGCCGGCCAGCACGGCGTGCCGGAGACGCTGCAGCGCGCCGACCGCGTCCTGCGGGACGCCGAGGCCGTCCGCGCCGAGGCCGAGCGGCTGCCCGAGCGCGCCGCCGAGATAGACCGCCGCCTCGTCACGCTGCGCACGCGCGCGCAGGCGCTCACCACCCGCAGCGGCCAGGTCGACCCGGTCCTCAGCGAGCTGCGGCGGCGCTTCACGGTCGCCTGCTGGCAGGACCTTCAGCGCGTGCCGGACCAGGCCGCGGAGAACGTGCGGCAGGCCGAGGTCAAGCTGAAGGAGGCCCGGCAGGCGCGCGAGGAGCAGCGCTGGCCGGACGCCACCTCCCTGCTCTCGACGGTCCGTGCCCTGCTGAACTCGACGGACGAGGCGGTCTCGGCCGCCGGCGACCGGCTTCAGCGGCTCAACGCGGTGGCGAAGGACCCCCAGCACGAGATCGAGCGCACTCGCTTCGCGATCCGCGACGCCCAGCGCCTGGCCATGGCGGGGCGCCAGACCCCGGAGCAGCGGCACGCGCGCCCGCTCGACGAGTCCGTCGCCCGCCTGGACCGCGCGGTGGCCTCCCTGGAGGGGCGCCACCCGGACTACTGGCACTTCCTGACCGAGACCGAGGCCGTGCGGCAGGCGGTGGCGCGCGTGGTCACGCAGATCCGGGAGGAGCGGGGGCAGGGGGCCTGAGGACGACGGCTCAGAGGCCGGAGGCCAAGGGGCGCCCGGGTTCCGACCGCGCCTGTTGGCGGTCCGCGGCCCGCGGGCGGATCCTGGGACTACGGACGTACAGAAGCGGCCCCCGCACGCACAAGGGAGGCGGACATGGCCACGCATGTACTTCACCCAGGGGCGAAGCGGCCCCGTCGGCGCGTCACGCTGAACGAACACCTGCCCGTCGACCACCGCCTCAGCACGATCTACCGCGTCGGCGCGGGGCTCATGGGCCTGGTCCTGCTCGCGTTCGGCATCCTCGGCCTGATCGACAAGGTCGGCTTCTTCGACACCGGGGGCGACACCGTCGCCGGTCTGAACACGAACGGCGCGCTCAGCGTCCTGTCGATCTGCGTCGGCCTTCTCCTGTTCGTCGGCATGGTGATCGGCGGCAACTTCGCCTCGACGCTCAACATGGTCCTGGGCTGCGCCTTCATCCTCAGCGGCTTCGTGAACCTCGCCCTGCTCGACACCGGCCTCAACTTCCTCGCCTTCCGCATCCAGAACGTCCTGTTCAGCTTTGTGGTGGGCGTCCTGCTGATGATCTTCGGGATGTACGGGAGGGTCGGCTCGGCCCTGCCGCACGACAACCCCTACTGGCAGGCACGCCACCCCGAGCAGGTGCGGCACGCCGGCCGTGGCCGAGGGCGCGGGGTTCAGCACGCCCAGCACGCCCAGCGCTCCGAGCAGGCCCACCGCCCTGACCGGGCCCACCACCCTGAGCAGCCACGCTGAACCCCCTGTGCGAGCCTTGGGGCATGTCGGACGACCTCACCACTGCCTTCAGCACAGCCCTGCGGACCCAGCGTCTGGTCGCCATCGTGCGCGGCGCCTACGCGGAGGCCTCCTTCCGGACGGTCATGGCGCTCGTCGAGTCCGGCGTCCCGCTCGTCGAGGTCTCCCTCAGCGGCGCCGACGCACTGGGCGTCCTGCGCCGGGCACGCGCCGAACTGGGCGACGAGGCCTGGCTCGGCGCGGGCACGGTCCTCACCGCGGACGACGCGCGGCGCGCCGCCGACGCGGGGGCCAACCTCATCGTGACGCCGGGCCTCGGGGCAGGGGTGGACGAGGCACTGCGGCGTGAACTCCCCGTCGCCGCCGGGGTGTTGACCCCCACCGACGTGATCGCGGCGAGCGCCGCGGGAGCGACCGCCCTGAAGATCTTCCCCGCCGCGGCGATGGGCGGCCCCGCGTACCTCAAGGCGCTGCGGGCCCCCTTCCCCGACCTGCCCTTCGTACCGGTGGGCGGCGTGGACGCGCCCGCCGCCGAGGAGTACCTGGCGCTCGGCGCGGTAGCCGTGGGCGTCGGTTCCCCGCTCATCGGGGACGCGGCGGACGGCGGGGACCTGGACGCGCTGCGCAAGCGCGCGGCGGAGTTCGTGGCGGTCACGGAGGCCGGTCGATGAGCGCCATGACCCGAGGGAGCGCCGACGACGTCCTCACCCTGGGCGAGACCATGGTCGCCCTGCGCGGCAGCGGCCCGCTCAAGCTGGGCGGTTCGATGGACGTGTCCATCGCGGGCGCCGAGTCGAACGTGGCCATCGGCCTCTCCCGTCTCGGCCACGCGACGCGGTGGGCGGGCGCGGTCGGCGACGACGAGGCGGGCGAGCTGGTCCTGCGCACGCTGCGCGCCGAGGGCGTCGACGTCAGCGGCGCGACCCGCGACCCGGACGCGCCCACGGGCCTGATCCTCTTCGAGCCGCGGCTGCCCGAGGTGACCCGCGTGCACTACTACCGTGCGGGTTCCGCCGGTTCACGCCTCACGGCGGCCTCGGTCGAGCGTGCCTTCACCGCTCCCGGCGCGCCCCGCGTCCTGCATCTCACCGGCATCACCCCGGCGCTCGGCCCGTCCGCCCTTGCCGCGTGCCGCCGCGCCCTGGAACTGGCCAGGGAGCACCGCACGACGGTCTGCCTCGACGTCAACTTCCGCTCGCGGCTGTGGAGCGACGAGGAGTCGGCCGCGGTCATGCGTTCCTGGATTCCGTACGTCGACGTGGTCATCGCGTCGGACGACGAACTGCCGCTGTGCGTCCCGGAGACGACGGCCGCCGGGGAAGCCCACTCCCTGGCCAAGGCCCTCCTCGCGCAGGGCGTCCGCGAGGTCGTGGTCAAACTCGGCGCCGACGGGGCCACCGCGTACACCGCCGACGGCGAGCTCTACGCTCCCGCTCGCCCGGTGCGGGCCGTGGACGCCGTGGGCGCGGGGGACGCGTTCGTCGCGGGGTACCTGTCGGCGCTGCTCGACGGGGACGACGTGACGGGACGACTCGACCGGGCCGTGACGACCGGGGCGTTCGCCGTCGCGTCGCACGGGGACTGGGAAGGGGCGCCCACGCGGGCCGAGCTCGGACTGCTGGGAGAGGGGCCCGGGACCGTGGTCCGGTAGAGCCCCTCCCGGAACAGAGCCCTCCAGGGGTAGTGCCCCTTCCTGAGCTGCTGCCCCGCTACCCGCAGCAGCCTCCGCCGCAGCAGCCGCCTCCCCCGCCGCCACCTGGGGCGGGGGAAGGAGCGGACGCCGAGGAAGACCCGCCGACGGCCACCGTCGACAGCAGCTTCACCGTGTCCTCGTGCCCTTCGGGGCAGGCCGCGGGGGCGGCGGACTCGGCCATCGGGCGGCTCAGCTCAAAGGTGTCGCCACAGGAACGGCAGCGGTACTCGTATCGGGGCATGGGCCAAGGCTAGCGGCAGCGGATCACCCGGGGCGCGCGGCTTCGGCACAACGCCCTGCGGACAGCGCCCTCCAGGGCCGCCAGGGCCGCCGAAAGCAACGCGCCGCCAAGGTCAACGCGCCGCCGCCGCGAGGAACCCCCGCAGAATCTCCTCCCCCGCCGCGACGCCCCGCTCCGGCAGCACCGTCAGGCCCGGCGCCGTCCAGCCCGTGTCGGCGAGCTCGCCGTGGCCAGGCCGCCACGAGCGATCGGCGGCGAGCAGCAGATCCGCGTCGAGGAGCGAGTCACCGGCGGCGAGGATCTCCTCCGCGTCGATACGCCGGGCCACCTCGCGCACCGCCGCGCTCTTGGTCAGCGGCTTCGGCACCGCGTAGATCTTGCGGCCCTGCAGCGAGACGGTCCAGCCGCGGCCCTCCGCCCACACGGCGAGCTCCTTGACCCACTCCTGTGGCAGCAGGGAGCGCTCGACGACCAGATAGGCGAAGAGGTCCTCGGCCACCCGCTCCTTCAGTAGCCAGGCCGGGTCGGCGGTGCGCACCAGGTGGGCGCGGACCTCGGCGAGCGAGGCGCACTCGGCGGCGAGCCGCCGGTCGACGTCCGCCCGCCACGCGGGGTCGGACACCCCGTCGACCAGCAGGTGCCCGCCGTTGGCGCAGATGGCGAACTCCGGCGCGGGGCCCGGCAGATGGATGCGGCCGTACTGCTCGCGCGTACGCGTGGTCGTCGGCACGAAGACCGTGCCGCGGCCCACCTCGTCCAGGAGTCCGGCGGCGGTCTCGGTGACGTACGACAGCGGCTTGCTCTCGTACACCTCGACGCAGAGCAGGCGCGGCGCTTCGGCGTCGGGCATGGTCAGGCCGAGGGCGGCGGCGGAGTAGATGAGGGTGCGGTCGAGGTCGCTGGCGACAAGGACCGGACGGGAGGTGCTCACTTGGACGCCACCGCCTTGCCGTCCGTGCCGGTGGCTCCGCGGGTGAACCGGGGGTGGATCAGACCGACGCAGGTGTAAGGGAGTCCGTCCACTTCCTCGACCGGCACGCCGCGCTGTTCCGCGAGGAGCCGTACGTGGTCGAGGTCGGCCCCCGCCCCCGCGCGCGCCAGGATCTTCCAGGGGACGCGGCGAAGGAGGACGCGTGTCGTCTCGCCGACGCCCGGCTTGACGAGGTTCACGTCGTGGATGCCGTACTCCTCGCTGATCCGCTCGACGGCGGCCCAACCCTCCCAGGTCGGCGCCCTGTCCGCCGAGAGCAGCTCCTTGACCTGGGCGTCCACGGCGTCGGCCACCTCGTCGAAGCGGGCCACGACGGCGTCGAGGAAGTCGAGGGACAGGTCACCGTCGGCGAGTTCGCGGTAGAACTTCGCGCCGTGGAAGTCGTCGGGTCCGACCAGGTCCGCGCGCAGGACGGTGCGCGATATCAGGCCGGAGACAGTGGAGTTGAGGCAGGCGGAGGGGATGAGGAAGTCCTCGCGGGTGCCGTAGGTGCGGACGCAGGAGCCGGGGTCGGCGAGCACGGCGATCTCCGGGTTGAAGCCGGCGGGGCCGCCGGACTCCTCGAACTCCCGTACCGCGTCGGCGAGTTCGCGCGTGATCGCTCCCTTGCCCGTCCAGCCGTCGACGAAGACGATGTCGGCCGTGTCGTGGTGGGCGGCAAGCCACCGCAGCGCGTTGGCGTCGATGCCGCGGCCGCGCACGATCGACACGGCGTAGTGCGGCAGGTCGAGGCCGTGCCGGTGCTGCGCCCAGCGCCGCATCAGGACGCCGACGGGCGTGCCCGCGCGGGCCAGCGAGACGAGGACGGGGCGGGGGGTGGGGGTACCCCCGCGCTTTCGGCTGTGGGGGAGCTCGGCGAGCACGGTCTCGGTGACGGTGCCGACGGCCTGCGCGATGCGGGCGGCGGAGGTGCCGAGCGCGGCGCGGAACAGCTCTTGGTACTGCGGGCTCGGCTGGTACTCGACGGGCAGCGACTCGGCGTAGTGCGCGCCACCGCTCTGTATCGCCTCCTCGCGCTCCTCGGTGGGCGCCTCCAGGCGTACGTCCGAGAGGTCCTGGAGCAGCCAGCCGACGTCTTCGGCCGCGTACGAGGAGAAGGCGGGGCCGCGGAGGGGCTCGGGCAGCATGGGGGGCCTTTCGGGGACGTGCGCGGGGGTCTGTTCGGGGACGTACGAGGGCACGGTGGCGAGCAGCACCTGCGGGGTGTGCGCGGCGAGCTGCGCCAACAGGCCGTCGGGGGCGTGGAGTTCGGGGCGGTCGCCCACGGAGTCGACCACGATGACGATCGCGGCGAAGTCACCGCCCGCGACGTTGTACGCGTACCGCTCGCCGGGTCCGTCGGCGGGAGCGTCGTGCGCGGGGAAGACGAGGCGGCTGCGGATGGCGTAGCCGGGGTCGTCGACGGCGAGGACGGGCGAGCGGGTGGTGGTGGAGTACCGCACGTCCACCCCCGCGTCACCGGCGGACAGCCGCTCCTCCAGGGCCACCCCGAGGGCCAGCGGCGCGTACATCAGCTCCTCGAAGCCGAGGACGAGGACGCGGGGCGGCGCGGCGGTGTCGGAGCCTCCGGAGGCCGTGAGGCCCGGAGCCAGCGCTTCCGCGAGCCGGTCCGCCATCCCCGGGAGCGCCGCGTCGAGCGCCACGCGGTGCTCGGGCGCGAAGCCGTGCCGCCCTCCGTCCGGCACTCCAGCGGGCCAGCCGAGGTCGATCCGGGCGACCGGGCCCGCCTCCCGGCGCGGTGCGGGGAGCGCCGTGGCCTCGTACTCCTCGACCAGCGCCTGCCCCTTCTCCAGGACGCCGTCCGGCAGGCTCACCGTGCCGGACGCCATCGTGATCAGGTCGACCCGCGCGCCGATCTCCCGCGCGAAGTCGGCCAGGCGGCCCTGGTCCCGCGGGGAGCGCATGTCGACGAGCGCCACGATGACGTACCGCTCGCGCGGGTACAGCTCGTGCAGCGCGCGGATGGTGTTGAGGACCGTGTTGCCGGTGGAGAACTCGTCGTCGACGAGGACCAGCGGGCCGTCACCGGCCAGGAGGCGGGGGTCAGCCGGGAGCAGCAGATGCGAGGTGGCGTGGGAGTGGGACTCCTCGAAGCCGCCCGCGCTGGGCACCCCGTCGACCGGGCGGCGCGTGGAGTGGAGGTAGGGCGCGAGGCCGATGCCGTCCGCGACGCAGTGGCCGAGGCCGGTCGCCGTCTCCGCGTACCCGAGGACGACCGCGCGCCGGGCCTCCGCGTCGCCCAGGAGCGCTCGCGCCCGGACACCGAGGTCGTGCCCGGCCGCGTACACGACGGAAGGCCGCTGCGGCACGTGCTTGCCGAGGACGTTCGACACCAGCAGGTGCGCCCGCTTCGGGTTGCGGCGCAGGGCGAGGCCGAGCAGATCGCTCAGCCCCGCGTCCCCGGCCAACTCCACGCCGAGCCGCTCGGCGACCCACGTCCCTGACCACACCACGTCGTCGTTCACAGTCCTCGCACAGTCCTTACGTTCCTCGCGTTGCTTGCGGTCACCCGGAGATCCCGGGCGGTCGGCCGGGGAGCCCGGTGAAGCGGTGGTCAGCCGGAGAGCCCGGCGGTGAGCAGCTCCACGAAGCCGACGTCCTCGCGTGCGACGCCGAAGACCTCGGCGCGCTGGAGGGTCCGCTCGGCCCACGCGCGGTGCGGCTTCACCTCGTTCATCTTGTTCGTGTACGCCGAGCGCATGACCCCGCCGCCGTCCCGGTCCGGGCGCAGGATGTCCTCGGCGTCGCTGAACTCCTCGTGGCTGACGACCGAGAGCGCGTGCACGGGCAGGACGTGCGAGGGGTGGATGCAGGTCTTGCCGAGCAGGCCGTTGGCCCGGTCCAGCTCGATCTCGCGGAGCAGCCCGTCGATGTCGTGCTCGATGAGCGCCTGCCGCAGCTCCTCCGCCCGGCCCTCCAGGAAGGGGCTCCGGCGCAGCTGCGGCTTGAACATCCTCTCCTGGACGCGGAAGTACTCCCACACGGGTCCGGTCACGGTGAAGCCCGTGCCGTCGGCCCTGCCGAGGTGATTGACCACGTCGGCGATGACCGAGGCCACGATGTGGACGTCGTACGCGGTCATGTGCGGCGGCCTGCGCAGTCCGTACGCCGAGCAGAAGTCGGTGACGCCGAGCCGCAGCGCGAGCACCCGCTCGCGGTACTTGTCGACGGTGCGGGCGATGCCGGCGAGGGTCTCCGAGCGGCTCTCCAGATGCAGCAGCTCGGGCGATTCGAGGACGGGCATCGCGAAGAGCCGTCGGCCGCTCGCGGCCTCCGCCACGGCGAGCGCCTCCAGGAAGGCGACGCCGCGCTCTTCGGTGAACTTGGGCAGTACGAATCCGGACAACAGGCGGATGCCGGGTCCGAGACGGGCCGCCAGGTCGGGTATCTGCTCGGGGGCCCTGACCCGGATGAACAGGAGCGGCGGCTCGACGCCGTCGCGCTCGGCCAGCTCGGCCAGGTCGGCGAACTGTCTGACCAGGTTCTCCTCGGCGCCGATGACCTCGGCGTCGTCGATGGAGTCCTCCAGGCAGAGCACCATCGAGATCACGCCACGCCCAGCCTGTTTCAGGATGTCGTCGGCGAGGCGGGGGCGCGTCGCAGGGCTGTAGAGCGTGGCCCCGAGGGCTGCGGCGAGCAGGCGCGGGGAGGAGTCCGCGGTGAAGGCGCACGGCTCCCGATGGAAGAGACGCTGTCGCACCTCTGGGGCTATATGCCCGAAATGACGCATGATTTCCCCTGTACTCGTCGGCGCGGCCCGACGTGATGTGGCCGGTAATAGTACGTAGGGACGGGTGTCAAGGGTTCCCCATGGGCATGAAATTCAGGTAACCCGGCCATGTCAGACACACCGGCCACACACCGTCACCCCCGCGTTGTCCCGTCCGGGGCCGGGAAGGCAGGATGACCGCATGACGCACGCGATGTTGAAGGGGTCGAACGTCCCGCTCGAAGCCACGGCCGTCCGCGCGGTGCTGCGCTGGACCCCTGGCCAGGGCGTTCCGGACGTCGACGCGTCGGCGCTGCTGCTCGGCGCCGACGGCCGCGTGCGGTCCGACGAGGACTTCGTCTTCTACAACCAGCCACGCCATCCGTCCGGCAAGGTCTGGCGGCTCGGCAAGAAGCGCGTCGCCCAGGGCCTGACCGACACGGTCCAGACGGACCTGGCGGGCCTGGATCCGGCCGTGAGCCGCGTCCTGCTCGTCGCCTCCGCCGAGAACACCGCCTTCGAGCACGTACCCGCGCTGCGCATCCTGCTGTACGACGCGGCGGCGGGCGAGGCCGAACCGCTTGCGTACTTCGACATCACCCCGCAGACGGGCGAGGAGACCGCCCTGATCTGCGGCGAGCTCTACCGCCGCGGCGACGTCTGGAAGTTCCGCGCCCTGGGCGAGGGCTATCTGAACGGCCTGGAGGGTCTCGCCGGCGACTTCGGCATCTCCGTGGACGAGTCGGAGGCGGTGCCCGAGCCGACGACCGAGGCCTCGCTCCCGCAGCCCCATCCCCAGCGTCAGCCGCTGCCGGCCACGCAGGCTCCGGCTCCCCAGGCCCCGGCCCCGCAGCCCTTCCCCGCACCGGCCCCGCAGCCTTCGTACGGCTACCCTCCGACGCCCCCGCGCCACCAGCCGGCCCCGCAGCCCTCCTACGGCTATCCGCAGCACGCGCCGGCCCATGCGGCGCCCGTCCCGCAGCCCTCCTACGGCTATCCGCAGCACGCGCCGGCCCATGCGGCGCCCGTCCCGCAGCCCTCGTACGGCTATCCGCAGCCCGTGGCCCCGATGCCCGACCCGAACTTCCGGCTGCCGCCCCAGGGCCCGCAGTTCCTCGCACGCTGAGAGCTCCGAGGGCGCTGAGAGCTCCGAGGCCTCTGGGGACCCCTCAGGGGCCGAGCGCGCGCTGAGCCCGGGGCGATGGGGCCGCGCGGTGCCGTTCAGGCGCCGCCCACCTTCGACTTGTAGCCACGGCCCCACTGGAGCCCCCAGCCGTACAGCCGGTCGAGCTCGGCCTGGAAGCCGTACACGAACTTCACCTCGCGGCGGACTATCAGCTCGTCCTTGACGTTCTCCAGCGTGAAGATGGCGCAGGAGCGGGCCTGCGGCTGGCGCTCGTCCAGATCGATCTCGATTCGCGGGCCGTTGCTGGGATAGAGCGTCACCTTGGCGTGCGTGCGGTCGAAGGCCGGCGTCTGGTCGTAGATGTACGCGAAGAACAGCAGCCGCTTGATCGACTCGCGGTGGTCGAGGTTCACGTAGATCGTCTCGCCGGACGGCGAACCGAACCGGTCGTCGCCGCTGAGCTTCACGTACGGCGCGACGTTCAGGCTCCCGAAAAAGCTGCCGAGCGGCTGTACGACGCCCTTGGCGCCGTCCGTCGTCTCGTACAGGCAGCCGAGGTCGAGGTCGACGTTGACCACGCCCTGGGTGTGCGCCTGCACCACGTCGGGCTGGAACATCCGCAGGGGGTGCCGCAGCAGGCTGCCGCCCTGGCGCTTGCCGAGGATGTCGGACGTACGCATCTGCCAGGAGAGGTTGACCCGGAGGTTGCCGGTGGCCGCGCCCTGTTTGTTGAGCGAGACCGTCGGGTGCCGCTTGGTGAGTTCGATGGAGTTGGTCGCGGCGCTGCCCGACTCGTAGTCCATCGTGCGCCCACGCCAAAGACCGTCCCAGAAGGACATCGCCGCCCCCAATAAATACCGGAGCCCCATGGGCCCGTTACGAATGCCACGGGGCGGCCAGGAGGACTCGTCCTCGATGGCCGCCCCGTTCAGAAGCGTTCCTCACTCGGCCCCGGGTCACACACCGGGGACGGGTCGGACCCTGCGTCAGACGCCGGAAGGAACCTCGGTCTTCTCGTCCGAGCCCGAGCCCTTGCCCTCCTCGGCCGCGATGCGCTTGTTGCGCATGACGGAGGAGATGAAGGACCAGGCGATCAGAATGACACCGACGAGGCCGGTGATGACCTCGTGGATCTCGTACTGGATCGTGATGAGCAGGATCGCGGCGAGGGCGCCGATCGCGTAGTGCGCGCCGTGCTCCAGGTAGACGTAGTCGTCGAGGGTGCCCTGGCGGACCAGGTAGACGGTGAGCGACCGGACGTACATCGCGCCGATGCCGAGGCCGAGCGCCATCAGGACGATGTCGTTCGTGATGGCGAAGGCGCCGATGACGCCGTCGAAGGAGAACGACGCGTCCAGGACCTCGAGGTAGAGGAACATGAAGAACGCGGCCTTGCCGGCCATGACGACGGCAGGAACCTTCTTGCCGCTCCTCTTGGCCTCTTCCTCCTGCTCGTGCTCGCGCTCCTCCTCTTCCTCGAGTTTGTTCTCGAAGAAGCCGGAGAGGCCGCCCACGACCATGTAGGTGATGAGTCCGGCGACACCGGAGAGCAGCACCGTCTCCGCCTTGTCGACGTGTGTGCCGCCGTGCTGGTGGGCCTGGGTGGCGACGGTCATCGCGGAGATCATGAGCACGATGAGGGCGACGCAGGCCGACAGCATGTCGATCTTGCCGAGCTTGGCGAGGGGGCGCTCGAGCCAGCCGAGCCATTTGATGTCACGGTCCTCGAAAATGAAGTCGAGGAAGATCATCAACAGGAACATGCCACCGAACGCGGCGATCGACGGGTGAGCGTCGGTCACCAGCTGCTGGTACTTGTCCTTGTCGTTGAGCGCGAGACGCACAGCCTCGATCGGGCCGATCTTGGCGCTGATGGCCACGATCGCGACGGGGAACACGAGCCGCATGCCGAAGACGGCGATCAGCACACCGATGGTGAGGAAGATCTTCTGCCAGAAGGCACTCATCTTCTTCAGGATTCCGGCGTTGACCACCGCGTTGTCGAAGGACAGCGAGATCTCGAGGATGGACAAGATCGCTACGATCCCGAAACCTGTCCACCCCCCGTAGAACACCGCCGCGACCAGGCCGAGCGCGGTAACCGCGAACGACCAGCCGAAGGTTTTCAGAAGCACTGGCTACCCAATCGTGTGTGTACGGGCTCCCATTAGCGGTCTCCCCCGCGCCGGTCCCCGGCTTTACGAAACATTGACCCCGAAGTCTAGAGCGATGCCCCGCAGACCTGACGCGTACCCCTGCCCAACGGCACGGAACTTCCACTCGCCGCCGTAACGGTAGACCTCACCGAAGATCATCGCGGTCTCCGTGGAGGCGTCCTCGGAGAGGTCGTAGCGCGCGAGCTCCTGGTGGTCGGCTTGGTTGACCACGCGAATGAAAGCGTTGCTGACCTGGCCGAACGTCTGGCCGCGGTTGTCCGCGTCATGGATCGAGACAGGGAAGACGATCTTGTCGCAGTTGGCGGGAACCTTGGAGAGGTCGATCAGGAGCGACTCGTCGTCCCCGTCACCCTCACCCGTGAGGTTGTCGCCGGTGTGTTCGACAGAGCCGTCCGGACTCTTGAGGTTGTTGTAGAACACGAACCACTCGTCGCCGATGACCCGGCCCGAGTTGCACATCAGCGCGCTGGCGTCGAGGTCGAAGGGTGCTCCGGTGGTGGAGCGCGCGTCCCAGCCGAGGCCGATCAGGACCTGTGTGAGGTTCGGTGCGGCCTTGGAGAGGGAGACATTGCCTCCCTTGGCGAGCGTGACGCCCATGATGTGGTCCTCCCCGTGGTTCGAGAGCAAGAATTCCCTGGGCTCCCACCGGCTCCGACGATCGGGGCCGGGCCTGGGAGCAAGAGTTTTGAGCGCGTCCGGCGCCGCACTCGTGGTGTGCGGCGCCGGACGACAAGGCGGAGGGCGTTACTCGGCTCAGACGTTGACGCCGAAGTCCTGCGCGATGCCGCGCAGGCCCGAGGCGTAACCCTGGCCGACGGCGCGGAACTTCCACTCCGCTCCGTTGCGGTACAGCTCGCCGAAGACCATCGCCGTCTCCGTCGATGCGTCCTCGGAGAGGTCGTACCGCGCGATCTCCGCGCCGCCCGCCTGGTTCACGACGCGGATGAACGCGTTGCGGACCTGGCCGAACGACTGCTGGCGGGTCTCGGCGTCGTAGATCGAGACCGGGAAGACGATCTTGTCCACGTCGGCCGGAACCGTCGCCAGGTTGACCTTGATCGCCTCGTCGTCGCCCTCGCCCTCACCGGTGGTGTTGTCACCGGTGTGCTCGACGGATCCGTCCGGGCTCTTCAGGTTGTTGAAGAACACGAAGTTGCCGTCGCTGCTGACCTTGCCCTCGGCGTTGGTCAGGATGGCGCTGGCGTCGAGGTCGAAGTCCGTACCGGTGGTGGTACGGACATCCCAGCCCAGGCCGACCAGAACCGCGGTCAGGCCGGGGGCCTCCTTGCTCAGCGATACGTTGCCGCCCTTGCTGAGGCTGACTCCCACAGGTCCTCCCAAATTGATGTCCAGGGGCGGGGAGCCCCAGTCATGCTTTGCCATCGGATCAACGAGTGGATCCTAGTGACCGGTTCCCGGCCGCCACAGGCTCTGCACCTGAAGAATCACAGGGTGTCACCCCTGAGGAATCACAGGGTGTCGAGCGCCTTGACGTACTCGTCGAGGTCGCGGGCGTCCGGCAGGCCGTTGACGACAGTCCAGCGCACCACGCCCTCCTTGTCGATGATGAACGTGCCGCGCACCGCACAGCCCTTCTCCTCATCGAAGACCCCGTACGCGCGCGACGCCTCGCCGTGCGGCCAGAAATCGGAGAGCAGCGGGTACTCGAGGCCCTCCTGCTCGGCGAAGACGCGCAGGGTGTGGATGGAGTCGTTCGAGACCGCGAGCAGCTGCGTGTCGTCGTTGACGAACTTCGGCAGTTCGTCGCGCAGCGCGCAGAGCTCGCCCGTGCACACACCGGTGAACGCGAACGGGTAGAAGAGCAGCACCACGTTCTTCTCGCCGCGGAAGTCCGAAAGCTTCACGGTCCTGCCGTGGTTGTCCTTCAGCTCGAAGTCCGGGGCCTTGGTGCCGGTCGCGATTCCAGCGAGCGCCATGAGTTCGCATCCCTTCGATGGGGCTGTTCGGGTGATGACCACCCTACGCAACGGGCGTTTCGTCCGATCACCCCGCAGGGCGGGCACTTCCCCCGCGGTCGCGGCCCTCGTCCCGCGCCCCGCGCACACGCATGAGCCCCCACCGGCATACGTCGGTGGGGGCTCACAGCGATTGGCTCAGTCGACTTCCTGCTGCCTGAGCGGCAGCTTCACCGCTTCTTGGCTGCCGCCTTCGGCGTGACCAGACGGCTGCCCGTCCAGTCCTTGCCCGCGCTGATGCTCTTGGTCTGAGCGAGGCCTGCGGTCTGGGCTGCTTCGTTGATGTCGCTCGCCTCGACGTAGCCGTCACGGCCCGTCTTCGGCGTCATCAGCCAGAGGTCGCCGCCCTCTTCGATCAGCTGGGTGGCGTCTACCAGCGCATCCGTCAGGTCGCCGTCGTCCTCGCGGAACCACAGCACTACAGCGTCAGCAGTGTCGTCGTAGTCCTCATCGACGAGCTCGCTGCCGATCACCCCTTCAATGGCCTCGCGGAGCTCCTGATCGACATCGTCGTCGTAGCCGATCTCCTGGACCACCTGCTCGGGCTGGAAACCCAGCCTCGCGGCAGGGTTGGTCCGCTCCTCCGCGTGGTCCGCGGTCGCGCTCACGGCTTGCCTCCTGATCATGTTTTCGGGAATGCCTTCACCCACGCGCGTGCGCGGGACATTGGCGGTAGTCCACACGGGCGGACCGGATCGCGCAAGTACCCGGCCGTCAAGACCGCTGAAACGGTGACGTTCCCGGCCGTGTCGCCGCAACAGAAGGCCCACCTGCCAGATCCTTCTCCGCCCGCACTTCGCTCGCACGAAGCCGATCGGAACTGAGGTCCGAACGGCCTTACGAACCGGCTAGGCAGGATGGGCGTATCGTTGCGATTTGGTCGAGCCTACCCCAGGGCCGCCGGGCGGAGGCCTCGGTTACCTCTCAGTAGAGATGACGATTCCGCCCACGCGGTACACGATGGGGAACGTCTCACAGCCAGGCAGAACCCAGGCGAAAGCCCCAACAGCGAAGGAACAGCGTGGCTTCCGGATCCGATCGCAACCCGATCATCATTGGCGGCCTGCCGAGTCAGGTCCCGGACTTCGATCCCGAAGAGACCCAGGAGTGGCTCGACTCCCTCGATGCCGCGGTCGACGAACGCGGCCGCGAGCGGGCCCGCTACCTGATGCTCCGACTCATCGAACGCGCGCGCGAAAAGCGCGTCGCCGTGCCCGAGATGCGCAGCACGGACTACGTCAACACGATCGCCACCAAGGACGAGCCCTTCTTCCCCGGCAACGAGGAGATCGAGCGCAAGGTCCTGAACGCCACCCGCTGGAACGCCGCGGTGATGGTCTCGCGCGCCCAGCGCCCCGGCATCGGGGTCGGCGGTCACATCGCCACCTTCGCCTCATCGGCCTCGCTCTACGACGTGGGCTTCAACCACTTCTTCCGCGGCAAGGACGAGGGCGACGGCGGCGACCAGATCTTCTTCCAGGGGCACGCGTCCCCCGGCATCTACGCCCGCGCGTTCCTCCTCGACCGGCTCTCCGAACAGCAGCTCGACGCGTTCCGCCAGGAGAAGTCGAAGGCCCCGAACGGCCTCTCGTCCTACCCGCACCCGCGTCTGATGCCGGACTTCTGGGAGTTCCCGACCGTCTCCATGGGCCTCGGCCCGCTCGGCGCGATCTTCCAGGCGCGGATGAACCGCTACATGGAGGCGCGCGGCATCGCCGACACCTCCAAGTCCCACGTCTGGGCCTACCTCGGCGACGGCGAGATGGACGAGCCCGAGTCGCTCGGCCAGCTCTCCATCGCCGCCCGCGAGGGCCTGGACAACCTGACCTTCGTCGTCAACTGCAACCTCCAGCGCCTCGACGGCCCGGTGCGCGGCAACGGCAAGATCATCCAGGAACTCGAGTCGCAGTTCCGCGGCGCCGGCTGGAACGTCATCAAGCTCGTCTGGGACCGGAGTTGGGACCCGCTGCTCGCCCAGGACCGCGACGGCGTCCTGGTCAACCGGCTCAACACCACGCCCGACGGCCAGTTCCAGACGTACGCCACCGAGACCGGCTCGTACATCCGCGAGCACTTCTTCGGCGACGACCACCGCCTGCGCTCCATGGTCGAGAACATGACCGACGAGCAGATCCTGCACCTGGGCCGCGGCGGCCACGACCACAAGAAGGTCTACGCGGCGTACGCGGCGGCCAAGGCCCACAAGGGCCAGCCGACCGTGATCCTGGCGCAGACGGTCAAGGGCTGGACGCTCGGCCCGAACTTCGAGGGCCGCAACGCCACGCACCAGATGAAGAAGCTGACGGCCGACGACCTCAAGGGCTTCCGCGACCGCCTGCACATCCCGATCACGGACAAGGAGCTGGAGGGCGGCGCCCCGCCGTACTACCACCCGGGCCGTGACTCGGAAGAGATCCAGTACATGCACGACCGCCGCCAGGGCCTCGGCGGTTACGTCCCCACCCGCGTCGTCCGCGCGAAGCCCCTCCAGCTTCCCGAGGACAAGACGTACGCGACCGCGAAGAAGGGTTCGGGCCAGCAGTCGATCGCCACCACCATGGCGTTCGTCCGCATCCTGAAGGACCTCATGCGGGACAAGGAGATCGGCAAGCGCTTCGTGCTGATCGCCCCCGACGAGTACCGCACCTTCGGCATGGACGCCTTCTTCCCGAGCGCGAAGATCTACAACCCGCTCGGCCAGCAGTACGAGGCGGTCGACCGCGAGCTGCTCCTCGCCTACAAGGAGTCCCCGACCGGCCAGATGCTGCACGACGGCATCTCGGAGGCCGGCTGCACGGCCTCACTGATCGCCGCTGGCTCGGCCTACGCCACCCACGGCGAACCGCTGATCCCCGTGTACGTCTTCTACTCGATGTTCGGTTTCCAGCGCACCGGCGACCAGTTCTGGCAGATGGCCGACCAGCTGGCCCGCGGCTTCGTCCTCGGCGCCACCGCGGGCCGCACGACGCTGACCGGCGAGGGCCTCCAGCACGCGGACGGCCACTCGCAGCTGCTCGCCTCGACCAACCCCGGCTGCGTCGCCTACGACCCCGCCTTCGGTTACGAGATCGCGCACATCGTCAAGGACGGCCTGCGCCGGATGTACGGCCCCGACAGTGAGGACATCTTCTACTACCTCACCGTCTACAACGAGCCGATCCAGCACCCGGCCGAGCCCGCCGATGTGGACGTCGACGGCATCCTCAAGGGCATCTACCGCTTCAAGGCGGGCGAGCAGGGCGCCATCCCGGCGCAGATCCTCGCCTCCGGTGTCGCGGTCCCGTGGGCGGTCGAGGCCCAGCAGATCCTCGCCGCGGAGTGGAACGTCAAGGCGGACGTCTGGTCGGCGACCTCCTGGAACGAACTGCGCCGCGAGGCGGTCGACGTGGAGCGCCACAACCTCCTGCACCCCGAGGAGGAGCAGCGCACCCCGTACGTGACGCAGAAGCTGTCCGGCGCGGAGGGCCCGTTCGTGGCCGTCTCCGACTGGATGCGGAGCGTCCCCGACCAGATCTCCCGCTGGGTCCCCGGGACGTACCAGTCCCTGGGCGCCGACGGCTTCGGCTTCGCGGACACCCGCGGTGCGGCCCGCCGCTTCTTCCACATCGACGCGCAGTCGATCGTGGTCGGCGTGCTGACCGAGCTGGCCCGCGAGGGCAAGCTCGACCGCTCCGTACTGAAGCAGGCCATCGACCGCTACCAGCTGCTCGACGTGACGGCGGCCGACCCGGGCGCTGCCGGCGGCGACGCCTAGGCCGTGGCCGTGGCCGTGCGGTGCTCGCACCTTTAGCACCGTTGGCCCGTGTAGCACCTGTAGCACGTAGGTCGTTCGGAGGGCGGTGGGGCGGTGGCTCCCGCCGCCCTCCGGCGTTTCCTACGATGCGCGCATGGAAGCGCCCATAAAGCACCAACCGGCACAGCTCCGCTGGGAGCGACGTACCCAACGTCCGCTCCTCGTGCTCGCGGTGGCCTTCGCCGTCGCCTACGCCGTGCCCATCGTGGTGCCCGACGCGAGCAAGAGCGTCGCGACCACCTGCACGGTGGTGGAGTGGATCGTCTGGGGTTCGTTCGCCGTCGACTACCTCGTACGCCTCTACCTCACCGACCACCGCAAGCAGTTCGTCCGCTCGCACTGGCTCGACCTCTGCGCCGTCCTCCTCCCGATGCTGCAGCCGCTGCGGTTGCTGCGGCTCGTCTCGACTCTGCTGCTGGT
The DNA here is from genome assembly GCF_055585065.1 of Streptomyces sp. NPDC054047. NCBI lineage: Bacteria > Bacillati > Actinomycetota > Actinomycetes > Kitasatosporales > Streptomycetaceae > Streptomyces > Streptomyces sp. NPDC054047. The sequence goes on from NZ_JBVJKV010000001.1 coordinate 739,345, forward strand.
CGGCCGCCGGGCCCGGATGGCTTCCCAGATTCAGCTGACGACCTATGTCGCCGGGGCCGTCGTGGGCCTTCTCATGTTCGGTTCACTGGCTGTCCTCTCGGTGGAGCGGGAGTCGCCGAACGGCAACATCAAGACCCTTGGCGACGCGGTGTGGTGGTCCTTCACCACGATGACCACCGTCGGCTACGGCGATCACGCGCCGACGACCGGGCTCGGCCGCATACTCGCGGTCGGCCTGATGCTGTCGGGCATCGCGCTTCTTGGTGTGGTCACCGCCAATATCGCGGCCTGGTTCATCTCGCGCTTCGACCGGGACGACGTCGAGGAGCGGCGCCAGACGGCGGCGATCGAGGCGCTGACGACGGAGGTGCGAGCGCTGCGGGCTCAGGTGACGGCGCTGTCGGCCGGGGTGCCGCGGCCGGCGTCGGCCGAGGATGGCCCTCCCGTGCCTCCGGTCAGTTCTCCCAGACCTTGAACGCCCTTACCCGATAGGGCGATTCGGGGACCCAGGTGCCACCCCCTGGATAGGTGTCGAACTCGCCGGTCTCCGCGCACTCCGCGGACTGATACGTGGTGACCGGTCGGCCCGTGCGGTTGGCGAGGGCTTGAGCGCTGCCCCCCTCCGGCAGCGCTACACAGCTCTCGATGTCGATCTCGGACAGCTCATACGCCTGTCGGGCGCCTTTGAACTTCGCCTTTCCCCATAGGCAGAGCTCCCCAGGCCCGCAACCGGCGAGGGTGGGCGGCGCGGCGGCCCCGCTGTGCTTCGCGGGCGTCGCGAGGTCGGCCTGTGTGGGCGGTGTCGTGGCACCAGCCTGTGCGGGGGCCAGGATCACCGTGGCGAGCGCGGCCGCGGCGAAGGTCGTGGGCATGGTCGTACGCATCTGCTTCAACTCCCGTGTCGTGTCGATCACTTGTCAGAACTGTGACCGACTCGCTAGCCCCGTCGGAAGGGGTACGGATGTGCGTCACCCAGATAGGCGAAAGCCCCCCAGTTGGACCCTGAGGGGCTTTCCCTGATGCGTGCGCGGATGCGTGCGCGCCAGGCAGATGCTCGCTCGACGTACGCGTTCAATACGTCCTGAAATGTCTCCCGTACGCCCGGAGCGCCTCCGGCTAGATGTGTCCGACTCCGGCGCCCGATTCGGCGTTGGCGCCCCGCTTGGTCAACGTGGCGACCAGCGCCGCGACGACCGCGACGACACCGGCGACGGTGAAGGCCAGGCCCATGCCGGACACGAACGTGTCGTGCGCGACCGAGGTGATCGCCTCGGCGACCGGCTCCGGCGCCTTCGGCGGGACCGGGGCCCCGCCCATCTCGATGACGGCGGACGCCTGGTCGGCCTGTTCCGGCGTCATGGGCGGAAGCTTGGCGTCCGCCCAGTTCGCGGGAAGCTCGTTGTCGACCCGGGCCGCCATCACCGCGCCGAGCACCGCCGTGCCGAGAGCGCCGCCGACCTGCATGCCGGCCTGCTGGAGACCGCCCGCCACACCGGACAGCTCCAGCGGGGCGTTGCCGACGATGACCTCGGTGGCTCCCACCATCACGGGCGCGAGACCAAGGCCCAGCAGGCCGAGCCAGAGCGACATCGGCAGCGTCGCGGTGTCCGTCGTCATCGTGGACATGCCGAACATCGCGATGGCGGTGGCCACCATGCCGCCGACGAGCGGGACACGCGGGCCGAACTTGGTGATGAGCGCACCGGCGATCGGCGAGGCCACGATCATCATGGCCGTCAGCGGCAGGAGGTGCAGCCCGCTGTCGACCGGGCTCATCCCATGCACGTTCTGGAGGTAGAACGTGACGAAGAAGAGCCCGCCCATGAAGGCGAAGGCCATCAGCACCATCAGGACCGTGCCCGCGGACAGCGGGACGGACCTGAACATGCCCAGCGGGATGAGCGGCTCCTTGACCTTCGTCTCCCAGAAGGCGAAGAGCACGAAGAGAACCACCGCGCCCGCGAGGAAGAGCAGCGTCCTGGAACCGCCCCAGCCCCATTCCGAGCCCTTGATGAGGGCCAGGATCAGCGCGAACATGCCGCCCGACAGCAGGACGATGCCGGGGATGTCGAAGGACTTCGGCGCGTTCTCCGCGCGGTGGTCCTTGAGGATCACGAGGCCGAGGACGAGAGCGATGACGCCGACGGGCACGTTGATGAAGAACACCGACTGCCAGCTGACGTGCTCGACGAGCAGACCGCCGACGATGGGGCCACCGGCGGTCGACGCGCCGATGACCATGCCCCAGATACCGATCGCCATGTTCAGCTTCTCGGCGGGGAAGGTGGCGCGCAGCAGGCCCAGCGCGGCCGGCATCAGGAGGGCTCCGAAGAGGCCCTGGAGCACGCGGAAGGCGACCACCAGGCCGACGCTGCCGGAGAACCCGATGGCACCGGAGGCCACGGCGAAGCCCGCCACGCCTATCAGGAAGGTCTGCCGGTGGCCGAACCGGTCACCGAGCTTGCCCGCGGTGATCAGCGCGACGGCGAGCGCGAGAAGGTAGCCGTTGGTGATCCACTGGACACCGGCCATCGTGGTGCCGAGGTCCTTCGCGATGGCCGGGTTGGCGATCGCCACGATGGTGCCGTCCAGGGCGACCATCATCACGCCGATCGCGACGGAGAAGAGCGTCAGCCAAGGGTGGCCACGGAGCCTCTTGGCCGGGGCCGGAGCGGACGACGGCTCCGGCGCCTTGTCCGCCTTGTCGACGGTGATCTGACTAGTCATGCGTTCGAGGCTAGTGTCAGTCGCTGACAGTTGACAAACCATTTCACAAGTCGGTAACTGTCACGTAGCTCACAGGTATGGTGAGCTGGTCAAACCGGTGAAAAGAGGGCCATGACGTGAGGACCGAGCAGCGAGCGGCGGACCCCGCGAAACCGCGGGCAGAGGTCTCCGAAGACACCTCCGACGAGCCCGTCCGGCCCGGACTGCGCGAGCGCAAGAAGCAGCGCACTCGTGACGCCCTCCTGCGCGCGGCGCTCGAGCTCTTCACGACCAAGGGGTTCGAGGAGACGACGGTCGACGAGATCGCCGAAGCCGTCGACGTCTCCCAGCGCACGTTCTTCCGGTACTTCACCAACAAGCAGGAGACCGCCTTCGCCGTGCAGGAGATGGTGGAGCAGCGGTTCGTCGAGGCGCTGCGCGAACGCCCCGCCGACGAAGCGCCGTTCGTGGCCCTGCGCGGGGCCGTCATCGGCGCCTGGGACGCGCTGGGCCGGTCCATCGAGGAAGTCGTCCCGGTCGAACTCCACATGCGGACCTACCAGATGATCGAGTCCACCCCCTCCTTGCTCGCCGCACACCTGCGCCGCTCCATCGAGATGGAGGAGGAGATCGCACGCGTGATCGCTGAGCGTGAGGGACTCGACCTGGAGACGGACCCGCGACCGCGCGTGGTGGTGGCCGCCTTCAGCGGAGTGATGCGCGTGACCGGGCGACTGTGGGGCGCCGGCGAGGACTCGAGCGTGGAGTCGATTCGCGCGATCACCGAGACATATCTCGACCATTTGGGGCCCGCGTTGGCAGAGAACTGGCGCAAACAGTGACAACGCGCGCACTCCACGTCACATACGAGCTGGATCTGCACATCGAACAAATCAACACGTTGAGTGACGGATTGATGCACCGTCAGTAGTGGTGCGCCCGGGTGCGCTGCGCACATGCGCCACCTACGGAGCGTGACGAAAGTGCTCAAAGTGCGCCCGCTATGCCTCAATTACCCCACAGGAAACGTGATCTGCCTCACCCGGTGCACGGTAGGCATCACGATTCTCCTAGGGTGTTCCGTAGTGACTTCCTTCGACTCCTCCCCTCAACTCAGCGCCTGGCGCGCACTGCTTGCGCTCGCCGTCGTGTTCGTCATGCTCGCGACCACGGGCTGGACTGCGGTACGCCACCACAAGGACGCCGCATCGCCGCTCGCCGCATCGCTCTCCGCCTGGGATCGCGGGCACATCAACGGGCGTGACCTGCCCGACGCCAGTGCCCCGGCCGGAAAGCTCGCGCACTTCTTCGCCTCGCTCAACGCCCACCAGCGCACCCGACTCGCCACCCGCTATCCCCTTGCGGTCGGCAACATGAACGGTGCCCCCGTAGAGCTGCGATACAGCGCGAACCGCATCGCCCTGGACCAGGCACGCAAGACCGAGCGACAGCGCATGCACGACAACCGGCTCTCCCCTCTCGGGCAACAGGAGGCGGAGCGCCGGATGAAGCGCTTCGGCGTGATGATGCGCCCGGGTCGGCAGGTCCTGGCCTTCGATCCCATGGGGTCGGGTCGTATAGCCGAGGTCTTCGGAAACCTCGACCGGGCCTCCCGGGTTTCGGTCGTGGTGCCCGGTGTGGACACGAACCTGCTGACCTTCGAGCGGACGAACCGCAAGTACTCGGCGCCCGTCGGCATGGCCAAGGCCCTGTACGGCGCGGAGCACTCGGCGAGCCCACGCGCGCGTACCGCCGTGATCGCCTGGGCCGACTACACCGCGCCCATCGGCCTGGGAGTCGACGCGGCCACGTCGATGCGCGCGGATGACGGCGCGATCCGGCTCAACTCATTGGTGCGCGGACTGCCGGGACATTCACCTGTCGCGCTGTACTGCCACAGCTACGGCTCCGTGGTGTGTGGGGTCGCGGCACGACAGCTCCCCTCCCGCGTCTCCGACATCGCGGTCGCGGGCAGCCCCGGCATGCGCGCCGACACGGCGGCGCAGCTGGGCACAGGTGCCCGGATCTGGGCCACCAGGGACGGCGACGACTGGATCCAGGATGTGCCAAACATGGAGGTCGGCGGGCTCGGCCACGGTGCCGACCCCGTCTCGCGGGACTTCGGTGCACGAGTGCTCTCCGCACGCGGCGCGATCGGCCACACCGGCTATTTCGAGCCGGGCACGGAGAGCCTCAGGAACTTCGCCGACATCGGCATCGGTTCGTACCGCTCGGTGGCGTGTGCGAGCGGGGATGACACCTGCCGGAAGGAATTTTCCGGTACGGCAGTGGCCTGACGCGCGTAGAAATCGACGAAACAGCGGCACGCCGCAGGAGGGACGGAGGCGCGCGTGCCGCCTACGATGAGCCGCATGGGTGACGTACTGGCCGGATTTCATGCCGCCTGGGAGTTCGAGTCCGACTCCGTGCTCATCCGCTTCGAACGGGGGATCCGTACGCCGAAGCTCCTTCAGGCGCTCGGCGAACGCCGCATCCCCCACGAGGCGATCGCGGCGGTGACACTTACTCCTGGCAAGCGAGGGACGGTCGTCCTGCACGCCGTGCCGAGACCGGGCGCGGATCCGCTGATGGAGGCGGCCGCGGGCCAGCTCAAGGACGGCTGCGACCCGTATCGGCTCGTGCTGCCCGCCGAGCGGGAGACGCTCGCCGAGTACTACGCGGACGAGCTGCGGGCTCAGCTCACCCAGGACGACTGCGGGCCTCCGGACCGCTACCTGGTCGCCGCGCCTGAGACGCCGCTGCAGTTCAAGGCGTACGACGGCAAGGCGTCCTTCGACGGCAAGTCGGTGGCCTTCCGGTGGTTCTGGACGGGCGCTTCGTCCGCGAAGTGGAAAGCCGGCGACCAGAGTTTCCTGGTCACGGATCTGAGCGGTGTCGAGTGGCGCTCTCCTGAGGTCTTCGAGGGCCATCTGCGGCTGCTGCGCCGTGAGACCCCGATCGCCCAGCCCGCGCAGGCGGACCAGGATCCCGCGGCCGTCGTCTTCGGTCTCGGGTACGGCCCGGTGCACGAGTCGCTGCCGTTCGCGGCGTCGGTGCTCGCCGCGGTCCGGGCATCGGGCCCGGCCCTGACGCCCGGCACGGTCCCGGAGAGCACCCCGGTGATCCGCCGCGACCCGGCGGACATCGCGGAACGCATCCGGCACCTCGGTGAGCTGCACCAGGCGGGTCTGCTCACCGACGAGGAATTCACCACGAAGAAGACTGAGCTGCTGGCCGAGCTGTGACCGGGCGGGCGGGAGAGCCGCCGCCCGCGGGGCACGGCGGCCTGCCGGGCCGCCTGCGAAGTCACGGTCATGGGGCGTGGCTCCTGGGGCGCGGTTCCTGGGGCGTGGCTCCTGGCCGCCGCCTATGGCCGTGGCTCACGGGGCATACCTGGGTATCGCGGGGAAGCACGGTTCGTACCCGGGTATGAGGTCAAGGTCAGCTCCGCGGTACGACGGCGCGCGGCGTGCTTCATGCCTACGCTGATCAGGCCATGAGCAGCGCATCGACACCACCGGACCAGGATCCCCGCCCACCGGCCGCCGAGCCGGACAGGCGTGGGGTCACCCTTCGGCGTGCGACCGCGGGCGTCCGCGAAGGGCTGGGCAGGGCTGGGGCCTTCCTCTCGACGCCGGCAGGGCGGGCCGAGCCTCTTCTCGCCCGGGCGCCCAAGCGCTGGATGCGGCAGGTGCCCTTGATCGCCGCGCTGGGCTTCGTCGCGGCACTCATCCCGGTCACCACCCAGGTACTGACGAACGACTACGGCGTGAACGGCGGGCTGGCCGGCGCCTTGGGCGTCGCCCAGGCCGCGCCGCTTCTGCTGGCGGTCAGCCGTCCGTTGGCCGCCTGGTGCATCATGATCGTCGCCGACGTCCTCGGGGCGATCGTGACGCTGTCCATGGGCGACGACCGGCCCGCCCCCTGGACGGCCATGATCATCGTGGGTTACGTGGTCGTGTGCCTCCTGCTGTCCCTGCGCGAGAGCCGCCGCACCCTGCTGGGCATCTGGCTGGTCACCGTCGTCGTGAGCCTCGTCCTCGGTGCGTTCCGCGACGCGGGCAGCCAGGACACCAGCGTGCTGCTGATCGTGCTGAGCGGTGGCGCGCTGCTGCTCGGCGCGCTGCTGCGCGAGCGTGGCGACGCACAGCGCAGACTCGTCGAGCAGGAGACCATCAGCGAGACCGAGCGCGCCCAGCGCACCCTCCTCGAGGAACGGGCCCGCATCGCACGAGAGTTGCACGACGTCGTCGCCCACCACATGTCGGTGATCACGGTGCAGGCCGACTCCGCTCCCTACCGCCTCGACGGCCTTCCGGACGCGGCACGCGAGGAGTTCGGGAGCATCGCGGCCAGTGCCCGTGAATCCCTCAACGAGATGCGACGGCTGCTCGCGGTGCTGCGCAGCGAGGACACGCCGGGCGAGCGGTCACCGCAGCCCGGCCTCAGCAGACTGCCGCATCTCGTGGAAGCGACGGTGCGCGCCGGCATACCGATCGATCTGTCACGTCCTGAACTCTCGGTGCTCACACAGCTGGCCGACATCACGCCGGCCGTCGACCTGTCCGCGTACCGCATCGTCCAGGAAGCCCTGTCGAACGTGATGCGGCACGCGCCGGGAGCGCGCACCACCATCACCGTGACCCTGGACGAGGACCACCTGCTGATCCTCGTGGTCAACGGCCCGCCCACCGAAACACCCGACTCGTTGGAGCACAGCGGCACAGGTCACGGACTCGTCGGCATGCGCGAACGCGTACGGTTGGTCGGCGGCACGGTCGACGCCGGGCCGTTGCCCGACGGCGGCTTCCGTGTAGCAGCCCAACTACCCCTCCTGAAAAAGGAATCCGGCAGCGCATGACCATCCGCGTGATCATCGTCGATGACCAGAACATGGTGCGGGCCGGCTTCGCCGCACTCCTCGCGGCCCAGAGCGACATCGACGTCGTGGGCGAGGCACCGAACGGCAGGGTCGGTGTCGACGTCAGCCGCAACACCCATCCCGATGTCGTCCTGATGGACGTCCGGATGCCGGAGATGGACGGCCTCGTGGCGGCCCGCGCCCTGTTGGAGCCGCCACCCGGCGTGGTGCACGTGCCGAAGGTTCTGATGCTCACCACCTTCGACGTGGACGACTATGTGTACGAGGCGCTGCGCGCCGGGGCCTCGGGTTTCCTCCTCAAGGACGCCCCGCCCGCAGACCTGATCTCGGCGGTGCGTGTGGTGGCGGCCGGCGACGCTCTGCTCGCCCCGTCGGTGACGCGTCGCCTGATCACGGACTTCGTCAAGCAGCGGCCACGCAATGACCAGGCGCTGCGACTGAACGGTCTGACGCCGCGTGAGACCGAGGTACTGGTGCTGATCGCACGCGGCCTGTCCAATCAGGAGATCGCCGAGCAGCTGGTCCTCGCCGAGCAGACGGTGAAGACCCACATCGGCAAGGTTCTCTCCAAGTTGGACCTGCGGGACCGCGCACAGGCCGTGATCTTCGCCTATGAGTCCGGACTGATCACGCCCGGAGAGCAGTAGAGCCCTCGGCCCCCATACCGCGGTATGAGCTCCACATACCCCGGTATCACCTGCTAGTTGGCTCTCCAGTGTGAGGTGCCGCCGGGCACCGTCTCCCTACTTTTCCCCTCGTCACGCCAGAGCGTGCCACGAGATGGGGAGGGAGACGGGCCATGCGCCTTCGCTCTTGGGAAGCCCGCAGGAGCTGGAAGACCCGCAGCAAGCGGACGTTGATCGCCGCGGCGCTCACGACCACGATCGTGGCGGGTACGACCGGCTGGGCCGTCGGCAACGAACAACAGCCGCTCACGGGCCCGCCACCGGGCACACAGGCCTGGCGCGCGGACCATACGGTGGGGGTGCGGTTGCCGGATCCGGCAACCTCGACCCCCGCCCGGGTCGCCGCGTTCTTCGGCTCGTTGAGCGAGGCGCAGCAGCATCGGCTGGTCACGCGGCACCCCTCGGTCGTCGGCAATCTGGACGGCGCCCCGGCCGCCCTGCGGTTCGAGGCCAACTCCCGCTTCCTCAGAGCAGAGCGCGCCCGCGAGCAGGCCCGCGCGACCGACCCGGACCTCACCCTCCAGGACCACGAGCGGGCCCGCTCCCTCGTCGCGCGTTACGAAGAGCTCCTCGGTCCCGGTCGGCACATACTCGCCTTCGACCCGCGCGACCGAGGTCAAGTGGCCGAGGTCTACGGTGACTTGGCGCGAGCGAAGCACGTGTCCGTCGTCGTGCCTGGCTCCGACATCGATCTGAGCACCTTCGACCGCTCGAAGGACGAGTACGGCACACCGGCCGGGATGGCACGCTCCCTGCACGCCACGGCGGGCAAGGGCACCGCGGTGATCGCCTGGGTGGGGTACACCACCCCGGTCGGCCTCGGCCCCGACGCGGCCACGGGACGGCTCGCGGAGGCGGGCGCGCCCCGGCTCGCGCGGTTCGTGCGGGGCCTGACGGCATCCGGCGCCCCGCGCCCCGCGGTGTTCTGCCACAGCTACGGCTCGGTGGTGTGCGGCCTTGCGGCACCACGGCTGACGGCGTCCGATCTGGTGGTGCTCGGCTCCCCCGGTATGCGTGCGGACAGCGTGGCCGATCTGCACACCTCCGCCCGCGTCTGGGCGGCCAAGGACGACAGCGACTGGATCGGTGACGTGCCGAACGTCGAGCTGTTCGGCCTCGGCCATGGCGAGGACCCGGCCGACCCGGGATTCGGCGCCCGACGCGTTCCCGCGGAGCGAGCCGAGGGCCACACCGGCTACTTCGCCCCGGGCACCGATTCCCTCCAGGCCTTCGCCGCCATCGCGAAGACCACTGCCCCCAGCACATCGGACGACGGCAACGACGGAAGCTCACCTGCCGCCGACGCCCACCCCATCGGAGAGCGGCCATGAGCCTCACCCCACTGACCACCCTGCGCAGGACCGCGTCGGCGATCAACGCCAAGACGCCCGCACATCGGGACCGGGCCATAGACGGGCTGCGTGCGCTCGCCCTGCTCGCCGTGCCGACCGGGCACTGGCTGCTCGGCGGATTCACGCTCGACGCGGGCGGCGCACTGCACAACGCCAGTCCCCTCGCTTCGTTCGGCTTCTTCGCGCCGCTCAGCTGGGTGCTGCAGATGCTCGGCATCTTCTTCCTGGTCGGCGGCTATGCCTCCGTCCTGTCCTACCGCCGGGCGGCGGCACGCGGGGAGTCGACGGGGCGCTGGCTTCGCGGCCGGGTGACACGTCTCGGCCGTCCGGTCCTCGGAGTGACGGCCGTCTGGGCCGTGTTGCTCCCGGTGCTGTACGCGATGGGGGTGCCGGACACGACGCTGCGCACGGGATCCACGCTGGTGATACAGCCCCTGTGGTTCGTCGGGATCTACGCGGTGATCACGGCACTCACTCCGTGGTGCATCAGGGCGGCCGAGCGGCTCGGCGCCTGGGCCGCGGCGCCGCTGCTCGGCGCGGTCGCCGTCGTCGACTTCCTTCGCTACGGCCCGTTCGGCGACGCGATGCCGTCCTGGCTGAGCCTGCTGAATCTGCTGCCCGGCTGGATGTTCGCCTATCAATTGGGCGTCAGCTGGGGCGAGAAGAGGCTGGGCGGGCGCGGTGCGTGGCTGCTGCTCGTCGGAGGGACGGCCCTCTTCGCCGCACTGTTGCTCGTCTTCCACTACCCGACATCGATGGTCGGCGTCCCGGGTGAGGCCCGGACCAATTCACATCCGCCGTCGCTGCTGGTCCTGGCGCTGGCGGCCGCGCAGAGCGGTGCGGCGATCCTGTTGCGCGAGCGCATCGGCAAGTTGCTGCGCAGGCCCGCTCTGTGGGCGCCGGTCGTCGTGATCAACCTGTCGGCGATGACGATCCTGTGCTGGCACCAGACGGCGATGCTCGCAGCGGCCGTGCCCGGATCGTTCCTCGGCGGCACGGTGCCAGGATTGACGGCCGGCCCGGACACCTGGGGCTGGATAGCCGCCCGGGTCGCCTGGCTCCCGGTCTTCGGGGCGCTCCTGCTGCTGATAGGCCGCTACGCCCGCGGCTTCGAGGCACCGTGGAAGCGGGCCACGCATGCGCGCCGGGCGCTGGCCGGGCTCCTGGCGGCCGGGTTCGCGGTCTTCGCACTGGGGCTGGCGTGAAGGACCGCGCGGGGAGGGGGCCGTTGCGGCACGGCCCCCATCCCCTCCGCGGTCGCCACCCTGTGGAGTCGGCTGCCTGTTACTCGCGACCAGCACTCGCGGCCAGCACGCTCCCGCACTCTGGAGCCAGGGGAGCCAGGGGAGCCAGGGGAGCCAGGGAGCCGAGGGCCGGGGGGGGCGGGCTGTCCGCTACTCGCGGCCCGCCGAGGTGAAGGACATGTCGGCGTAGCGGTCGCCCGCGACTTGGGCGGCGACGGGGTTCAGCAGGGCGAGTTCGGAGGAGGTGAGTTCCAGGCGGGTGGCCGCGGTGTTCTCCTCGACGCGGGTGCGCCTGCGGGTGCCGGGGATGGGGACGACGGCCAGACCGTGAATCCGGGCCTGCTGTTGGACCCAGGCGAGGGCGACCTGGCCGAGGCTCGCGCCGTGGGCTTCGGCGACGGTGCGGACGGGTTCGAGGAGGGCCGCGTTGGCGGCGGCGTTGTCGCCGGTGAAGCGGGGCTGCTGGCGGCGGAAGTCCCCCTCGCTGAGGTCCTTGTCGGCGCTGGCGAAGGAGCCGGTGAGGAAGCCGCGGCCGAGCGGGGAGTAGGGGACGAGGGCGACGCCGAGTTCGGCTGCGGCGGGGACCACGCCCTGCTCGATGTCACGGCTGAAGAGCGACCACTCCGACTGGAGGGCGGCGATGGGATGGACGGCGTGGGCGGCGCGGAGTTCGGGGCCGGTGACCTCGCTGAGGCCCAGGTGCTTGACCTTGCCCGCGGTGACCAGTTCGGCCATCACGCCGACCGTCTCCTCGATCGGCACCTCCGGGTCGCGGCGGTGCATGTAATAGAGGTCGATGACGTCCACGTCGAGGCGCTGGAGGCTGGCGTCGATGCAGGCGCGGATGTAGGCGGGGTCGTTGTTGATGATCCGCTTGGTCGAGTCGTTCGGGTCGATGGACAGGGCGAACTTGGTGGCGAGGACGACCTCGTCGCGGTGGGCCTTGAGGAAGGGGGAGAGGAACTTCTCGTTCTCACCGGCGGCGTAGGCGTCGGCGGTGTCGTAGAAGGTGACGCCCAGTTCGAGGGCTCGCTCCAGGGTCGCCCGGGCCTCCTCGGCGTCAGTGGGGCCGTAGGCGAAGCTCATGCCCATGCAGCCAAGCCCCTGGACGCCGACTTCCGGGCCGGCCGTCCCGAGCCGCACCTTCGCGATCGGGGCGGGAGTCCGTCCGGTCCCGGCGGTGCCGGTCGTCGTAGCCGTCTCGGAAATCGCAGCCGTCACGGAAGTCTCGGGCAGCTTGGACGTCTCGGGCGTCTCAGGCGTCTTGGGCGTCTCTGCGGTCATCGTTTTCAGTGCCTCTCCGACGCCGGGCGGGCGTCAGCGTAAAAGTTGATCTTGTAGTCAAGCACGGCGAGCGTGTCCTGGAGCTCCGTTATGCGGGTGCGGACGTCGCGGCGGGTCTGCTCCAGGAGTTCGTGGCGCTCGGCGAAGGTGTGGTCGCCCTCGCGCACCAGCTCGGCGTAGCGGACCATGTCCGCCACCGGCATGCCGGTCAGGCGGAGCTTGCCGACGAAGGTGAGCCAGTCCAGATCGCGGTTGCGGTAGCGGCGCTGGCCCGTGTGGGAGCGGTCGATGTGTGGCATCAGGCCGATGCGCTCGTACCAGCGCAGGGTGTGCGCGGTCAGGCCGATGAAGGCGACGACCTCGCTGATCGTGTAGTGGTCCTGTCCGCTCGGGCGGGGGTGCGCGGTGGGTGCCGAGGCGCAGGCGTCCGCCTTGGTGTCGGCGCTGTCGGCACTGTCGGCGCTGCCGGGGCCGGCGGCGCCCTCGCCCGCGCCGGCGGTGCCGGGGGTCGCTTCGGTCAGGCCCTGCGCGGGGCCCTGTGTGCGGGTGGTCTCGGTCTCCATCACCGTCATGACCGCCACGCTAGAACCTTGGAGTGCGCTCTAAGCAAGCAGAACCGGGAGGAAACATGTGACGGATACAAACCCTCGGTAAATCGGGGGACGCCGGTTCGTGTGGTGACTACGGTGCAGATCATGAGTGTTGTGCGTCGCGCCACGCCAGACGATGCCGAAGAACTGATCAGGTTGCGGCAGGTGATGATCGACTCGGTGTTCGCCACCGGCTCGACGGCAGCCGCCGGTTCAACGGTCGTCTCCGGCTCGACGGTCGTCTCCGGCTCGACGACCACCAGCGGTTCGACGGTCGTCGCCGAGTCCGACACCGGCTGGCATGCCGAGTCCCTTCCTGTCGTGCGGGAGAAACTGGCCGATCCGGAGGGTGATTTCGCCGCCTTCGTCGTCGACCGGCCCGGGGACCCCGGGAAGCTCGCGGCGCTGGTGGCGGGGACGCTGGAGTACCGCATCGGGCGGGCGGGCAATCCGCGGGGCGTGGTGGGGTGTGTGTTCAGCGTCGCCACCGATCCCGGTCAGCGACGGCGCGGGTATGCGCGGGCCTGCATGGAGGTGCTCCTCGACTGGTTCCGGGAGCGGGGTGCGGGGAGCGTCGATCTCAACGCATCCGCGGAGGCGGAGCCGTTGTACGCCTCGCTCGGCTTCGTGCGCAAGCCCGACCCCTCGATGCGGCTGAGCCTCTAGGGCGCTTACGCTCGTACGTATGCAGAGCCTGGCGTTGATCGAGAACTGGCCGGTCCCCACCGCTGCCGCCGCCGTCGTCCGCGCGGACGGCACGGTCGTCGGGGCGCACGGGCCCACCGGGCACCGTTTCGCACTCGCTTCGGTCACCAAGCCGCTGGCGGCGTACGCGGTGCTCGTGGCGTACGAAGAGGGGGCCATCGAGCTCGACGAGCCCGCCGGGCCCGAGGGATCGACCGTGCGGCACCTGCTGGCGCACACCAGTGGGCTCGCGTTCGACGAGCACCGGGTGACGGCGCCCGCCGGGACGCGGCGGCTGTACTCGAACGCGGGGTTCGAGGTGCTCGGGGATCATGTCGCCAAGGCGACGGACATTCCGTTCGGGGAGTATCTGCGCCAGGCGGTGCTGGAGCCGTTGGGGATGGATGCCACCTCGCTCGACGGAGGTGCCTCGCCCGCCAAGGACGGGGTGTCGACGGTCGATGACCTGGTGAAGTTCGCCGCCGAGGTGCAGGGGCCGCGGTTGCTCGATCCGCGGACGGTGGCCGAGGCGATGTCCGTGGTGCATCCGGGGCTCAAGGGTGTGCTTCCCGGGTACGGGCATCAGAGCCCCAACGACTGGGGGCTCGGGTTCGAGATTCGGGACTCCAAGTCGCCGCACTGGACGGGGAGTTCGTCCTCGCCTCGGACGTTCGGGCACTTCGGGCAGGCCGGGACGTTCCTCTGGGTCGATCCCGACGCGGGGGCGGCCTGTGTCGCCCTGGCGGATCGTGCGTTCGGGCCGTGGGCCGTCGAGGCATGGCCTCCGTTCACCGACGCGGTGCTCGCCGAGCTCTGAGCGCCGTACCGCCAAGCTCTGAGCGCCGTACCGCCAAGCTCCGAGCGCCGTACCGCCGAGCTCCGAGCGCCGTACGGCCAAGCTCTGAGGGCCGTACGCAGGGCCGCGCGCGAGGCCTCGCGGGGTGGTGCTGCCGCCAGGATGGTGCTGCCGCCGGGCCCACCCGTGCCGCCCCAGCGGCACGCCTGCCCACGACAGCAGCACTCACCCAGCCATCTCCCACACCAGCAGCTCCACCGCGCCCCCGCCCCCGGCCACCGCCTCCAAGCCCTCCGCGCCCGTGATCCGTGCCGCGTCTCCCGTGGCCAACCGCTCGTCGCCCAGCTGGACTTCGCCGCGCACCACGTGGACGTACGCGAAGGGGGCGTCCGGGATCGCGGTGCGTTCGCCCGCGCCGAGGCGCCGGACGTGGAGGAGTGCGCCCGCCGCGGGGACCGCGTACGGCGTCGAGTCCGCGATGCCGTGGACGAGCTCGTAGGCCGGGTCGCCGCCAGGCGTCAGAGGGGACAGCCACATCTGGACGAAGACCAAGGGGTCATCGCCGTCGTTGCGTTCCACATGGCGGACTCCGCCGGCCGCGCTCAGGTGCTGGACGTCCCCGGGGCGCACGACCGACTCGTGCCCGGTCGAGTCGCGGTGGGTCAGTTCGCCCTCCGCCACCCAGGTCACGATCTCGGTGTGGCTGTGCGGGTGTTCGTCGAAGCCGGCGCCGGGTGCGAGACGCTCTTCGTTGCAGGCCAGGACCGCGCCGAAGCGGAGGTTGTCCGGGTCGTAGTGCGGCCCGAAGGAGAAGGCGTGGAAGGTCTCGATACCGGCACCGGGCTCCCCGCCGCGGTACCGATCGCCGGAGCGCCGTACATCAATCACACACCCCACGGTAGACCCGGCACCGCACGTCCCCGTCCCGATAAGGCAGTCTTGTCCCCGTGCCCGAACCCTCTGCGAACGAAGCCCGCCCGGACGCCCATCAGGCAGCCCACGAGGAAGCCGCGCGCCACGAGGAGGCCGCCCGTCAGGACGCGCACCGGAAGGCTCACGCGCACTCAGCCACGCTGAAGCGCCTCGAGCAGTCGGCCGGCAGCCTCGCGGCGCAGGCCATCGCGCGCATGGACGAGACGCTCTCCTGGTACCGGGCGATGCCCCCGGAGAACCGCTCCTGGATCGGCCTGGTGGCGCAGGCCGGTATCGCCGCCTTCACCGAGTGGTTCCGGCGGCCCGACGCCCCCCAGGCCATCTCCACCGACGTCTTCGGCACCGCTCCGCGCGAGCTGACCAGGGCGATCACCCTGCGCCAGACCGTCGAGATGGTGCGTACGACGATCGAGGTGATGGAGTCCGCGATCGACGAGGTCGCGGCCCCCGGAGACGAATCCATCCTGCGCGAGGCGCTCCTCGTCTACGCCCGGGAGATCGCCTTCGCCACCGCGCAGGTCTACGCACAGGCCGCCGAGGCACGCGGTGCCTGGGACGCCCGCCTCGAGTCGCTCGTCGTGAACGCCGTGCTCTCCGGAGAGGCCGACGAGGGAGCGGTGAGCAGGGCCGCCGCGCTCGGCTGGAACTCCCCCGAGCACGTCTGCGTGGTCCTCGGCACCGCGCCCGACGGCGACAGCGAGCTCACCGTCGAAGCCATCCGCCGCGCCGCCCGGCACGCCAAGCTCCAGGTCCTGACCGGTGTGCTCGGCGACCGTCTTGTCGTCATCGCGGGCGGCAGCGACAATCCTCTGCAGGTCGCGAAGGGTCTGATCGGCCCGTACGCGGCCGGTCCCGTCGTCGCCGGGCCCATCGTCCCCGACCTGCTGGCCGCCACCCGGTCCGCGCAGGCCGCGGCCGCCGGGCTCAAGGCCTGTGCCGCCTGGCAGGACGCCCCGCGCCCCGTCCTGGCGGACGATCTCCTGCCGGAGCGCGCGATCGCGAGCGATCCCGCCGCGCGCGATCAGTTGGTGGAGGAGATCTACAGACCACTGGAGGAAGCGGGCTCCGCGCTCCTGGAGACGCTCAGCGTCTATCTGGAGCAGGCCAGCAGCCTCGAAGGGGCCGCCCGGATGCTCTTCGTGCACCCCAACACCGTGCGCTACCGGCTGCGACGTGTGACTGACGTCACCGGTTGGTCACCCTCCGACGTACGCTCGGCCTTCACGCTGCGGATCGCGCTGATCCTGGGGCGTCTGGCCGACGGAGATCTCCAACCGTAGGATTTTGTAGGGCCTCTACAATTCCCCCAGCCGTTCTTCGTCCCTGTCCCCACGGGCGGCTTGCACCGTCCACAAGAGAGAGTGTGAGAGTGCTCGTACTCGTCGCTCCCGGCCAAGGCGCCCAGACGCCCGGCTTCCTGACTCCCTGGCTCGATCTCCCCGGCGCGGCCGACCGCCTCGGCGCGTGGTCGGACGCCATCGGGCTCGACCTTGCCCACTACGGCACCCAGGCCGACGCGGACGCGATCCGCGACACCGCCGTGGCCCAGCCGCTCCTGGTGGCCGCCGGTCTGCTCTCCGCCGGGGCACTGGGTGACGCCCTCGCAGCGAACAAGCCCGGCGCGGTCGCGGGGCACAGCGTCGGCGAGATCACCGCCGCCGCGTACGCCGGAGTGCTCAGCGACGACGCCGCCCTCCGTCTCGTCCGTACCCGGGGTCTGGCCATGGCCGACGCCGCGGCGGTCACGGAGACCGGCATGGCGGCGCTGCTCGGCGGCGATCCCGAGATCACCGTCCCGCACCTGGAGAAGCTCGGCCTGACGCCGGCGAACGTGAACGGCGCCGGGCAGATCGTCGCCGCGGGCACCGCGGAGCAGATCGCCGCGCTCGCCGACGACAAGCCCGAGGGCGTGCGCCGCGTCGTGCCGCTGAAGGTCGCCGGCGCTTTCCACACGCACCACATGGCTCCCGCGGTCGCCACGCTCGAGGAGGCCGCCAAGGCCCTCGCCCCGGCCGACCCGAAGCTGACGTACGTCTCGAACCGCGACGGCCGGACCGTGGCGAC
Organism: Streptomyces sp. NPDC054047; assembly: GCF_055585065.1. Taxonomy (NCBI): domain Bacteria; kingdom Bacillati; phylum Actinomycetota; class Actinomycetes; order Kitasatosporales; family Streptomycetaceae; genus Streptomyces; species Streptomyces sp. NPDC054047. Next base: position 756,566 of record NZ_JBVJKV010000001.1, read on the forward strand.
CGGCTCGGACATCGTGGCCCGCCTGGTCGGCCAGGTGGCCAACCCGGTGCGCTGGGACCTGTGCATGGAGACGTTCAAGGAGCTGGGGGTCACGGCGATGATCGAGCTGTGCCCCGGTGGCACGCTGACCGGTCTCGCCAAGCGCGCCCTGCCCGGTGTGCGGACGGTGGCCCTCAAGACACCCGACGATCTCGACGCCGCATCTGAGCTCATCGCCGACACCGCATCCGCCGCCGACGCGGCGGGTGCCTGAGAAGGAGCCAGGAGAGCATGTCGAAGATCAAGCCCAGTAAGGGCGCCCCGTACGCGCGCATCATGGGTGTCGGTGGTTACCGCCCGACCCGTGTCGTGCCCAACGAGGTGATCCTCGAGACGATCGACTCCTCCGACGAGTGGATCCGCTCCCGCTCCGGCATCGCGACCCGCCACTGGGCCTCCGACGAGGAGACCGTGGCCGCGATGTCCGTCGAGGCGTCCGGCAAGGCGATCGCCGACGCGGGCATCACCCCGGAGCAGATCGGCGCGGTGGTCGTCTCGACCGTCTCGCACTTCAAGCAGACCCCGGCCATCGCGACCGAGATCGCGGACAAGATCGGCGCGGGCAAGCCCGCCGCGTTCGACATCTCCGCCGGCTGCGCGGGCTTCGGCTACGGCCTGACCCTCGCCAAGGGCATGATCGTCGAGGGCAGCGCGGAGTACGTCCTGGTCATCGGCGTGGAGCGGCTGAGCGACCTCACCGACCTGGAGGACCGCGCGACGGCCTTCCTGTTCGGTGACGGCGCCGGCGCCGTGATCGTCGGCCCGTCGCAGGAGCCGCAGATCGGTCCCACGATCTGGGGCAGCGAGGGCGACAAGTCCGAGACCATCAAGCAGACGGTGGCGTGGAACGAGTTCCACGTCGGCGATGTCTCGAAGCTGCCGCTCGACAGCGAGGGCAACATCAAGTTCCCTGCGATCACGCAGGAGGGCCAGGCGGTCTTCCGCTGGGCCGTGTTCGAGATGGCGAAGGTCGCCCAGCAGGCGCTGGACGCGGCCGGAATCACCGCGGACGACCTGGATGTCTTCATTCCGCACCAGGCCAACGAGCGGATCATCGACTCGATGGTGAAGACTCTCAAACTGCCGGAACACGTCACGGTCGCCCGTGACGTGCGCACCACCGGCAATACGTCGGCAGCCTCGATCCCGCTCGCGATGGAGCGGCTCCTGGCGACCGGCGAGGCGAAGAGCGGCGACACCGCGCTCGTCATCGGCTTCGGGGCGGGTCTCGTGTACGCCGCCACGGTCGTTACCCTCCCCTAGGCAACTCGTCCGGATCATCCGATCCGTGCAGATGCCGCCACACCCTCTGGATACATAGAAGGAGCGCCAACATGGCCGCCACTCAGGAAGAGATCGTCGCCGGTCTCGCGGAGATCGTGAACGAGATCGCCGGCATCCCGGTCGAGGACGTCCAGCTGGACAAGTCCTTCACCGACGACCTGGACGTCGACTCGCTGTCCATGGTCGAGGTCGTCGTCGCCGCCGAAGAGCGCTTCGACGTCAAGATCCCGGACGACGACGTCAAGAACCTCAAGACGGTCGGCGACGCGACCAGCTACATCGTCAAGCACCAGGCCTGATAGGGCTGCTCTGCTGTCGCCACCCGGCGGTGGCGCCGCTGATCCCCTCAACACCGTGGAGAAATTTCCTGTGAACTCGACCAATCGCACCGTGGTCGTCACCGGTATCGGCGCAACCACACCGCTGGGTGGCGACGCAGCCTCGACCTGGGACGGTCTGCTCGCGGGCCGTTCCGGTGTCCGCCTTCTCGAGCAGGACTGGGCGGCCGACCTTCCGGTCCGTATCGCGGGCCAGATCGCGGTCGAGCCGGGCGAGGTCATTCCTCGTCCGCAGGCCCGCAAGCTGGACCGCTCGGCGCAGTTCGCGCTGATCGCGGCGAAGGAGGCGTGGGCCGACGCGGGTTACACCGCGAAGGCGGGCGAGGACACGTCCGTGGACCCGGACCGCCTCGGCGCGGTCATCGCCTCCGGCATCGGCGGCGTGACCACCCTGCTCGACCAGTACGACGTGCTCAAGGAGAAGGGCGTACGCCGCGTCTCCCCGCACACCGTGCCGATGCTGATGCCCAACTCCCCGGCGGCCAACGTCGGCATCGAGCTGGGCGCCCACGCGGGTGTGCACACCCCCGTATCGGCGTGCGCCTCGGGCGCCGAGGCCATCGGCTACGCGATCGAGATGATCCGCACCGGCCGCGCCGACGTCGTCGTCGCGGGTGGCACGGAGGCGGCGATCCACCCGCTGCCGATCGTCGCGTTCGGCAACATGATGGCGATGTCCAAGAACAACGACGACCCGGCGGGCGCCTCGCGCCCCTACGACGTCGACCGCAACGGCTTCGTGCTCGGCGAGGGCGCCGGCGTGATCGTCCTCGAGTCCGAGGAGCACGCCAAGGCCCGCGGCGCGAAGATCTACGCGGAGGCGGTCGGCCAGGGCATCTCGGCCGACGCCCACCACATCACGCAGCCCGAGCCCTCCGGCAACGGCATCGCGGCCGCGCTGCAGAACCTCATCGACGGCACGGACCTCAAGCCCGCCGAGATCGTGCACGTGAACGCGCACGCGACCTCGACGCCGCAGGGCGATGTCGCCGAGATCAAGGCGCTGCGCAAGGCGTTCGGCCACGACGTGGACCACATGGCGGTCTCCAGCACGAAGTCGATGACCGGTCACCTGCTCGGTGGCGCGGGCGGCGTGGAGACTGTGGCCACGGTCCTCGCGCTGAAGAACCGCGTCGCCCCGCCGACGATCAACATCGAGAACCTCGACCCCGAGGTCGAAGCGGACGTCATCCGGGACGAGCCCCGCACCCTGCCCGAGGGCAGGATCGCGGCGCTGAACGACTCGTTCGGCTTCGGCGGCCACAACGTGGTGCTGGCGTTCAGGAGCGTCTGAGCAGTCGGCTGTACGTGACGAAGGGCCCCCACCGTGCGGTGGGGGCCCTTCGCCGTGTGCGCCAGAAGTACGTCAGGAGTGCGCCGGAAGAACGGCAGGCGTGTGTCAGACCACCTGGTGCAGCCACCGCACCGGGGCGCCCTCGCCCGCGTACCGGAAAGGCTCCAGTTCGTCGTCCCAGGGCTTGCCGAGCAGCTTGGCTAGCTCGGCCTCCAGGTTGCTCTCGCCGCGCTGGGAGCGGGCCAGGGCGGCGCGCAGGCGGTCCTCCGGGATCAGGATGTCGCCGTGGATTCCGGTGACCGCGTGGAAGATGCCGAGTTCGGGTGTGGCGCTGTACCGCTCGCCCTCGGCCGTGGGGCACGGCTCCGATGTGACCTCGAAGCGCAGCAGCTGCCAGCCGCGCAGGGCGGAGGCGAGTTTGGACGCGGTGCCCACCGAGCCGCGCCAGGAGAACTCCGATCTCCAGCTGCCGGGCGCCGCGGGCTGCCTGATCCAGTCGAGGTTGACGCGCGCGCCGAGAACGCCCGCGACTGCCCATTCGACGTGCGGGCACAGCGCGCGCGGTGCGGAGTGCACGTACAGAACTCCACGTGTCGTCACCGGGACCTCCAGTGTGGGTCGAGGTTCGCCTTCCCCAGCGGCCTCGCGCCCGTGCCGAGCGTTGTGGCCCCGAATCCGGAAACTCCGAAAACAGGACAGATGTGACGTGATGTAATTTAGCGGAACCGAAAGCGCAGGGTGCCACTGGGTGGCGAGGCTACCGTGCGGCGGCGCAAGGAGTGTGACGTACCGTCGGTCCAAGGGCCAGGAATCGCCCACCATTCACCCGCAGGGGCGCCGAAACGGCGCGGTCGGCCTACGACGGCCACGACAACAGAGGGGACCTGGGGATGCGGAACCGAAGGAACCGCCCGCGCGCCGCCGTCGCCACCGCGACGGCGGTTCTTCTCGCCGCGACCGTCGCCACCGCCGCGATCGTCGCGTGCGACGCCTCCGGCGGCAACTCCCCCGCACCCAATGGACCATCGGCGCACGACAAGCCGTCCCCCAAGCCCACCCCCACCTGGAACACCAGTCCGAACTCCCTGGCGGCCGTCGGCGACTCCATCACCCGCGGCTTCGACGCCTGCTCGGTGCTGGCCGACTGCCCCGAGGCGTCCTGGGCCACCGGCACGGGCTCCGATGTGCGCAGCCTCGCGACGCGGCTGCTCGGCAAGGAGCGGGCCGCCGGGCACAGCTGGAACTACGCGAAGACCGGCGCCCGGATGGACGATCTCTCCGGGCAGGTCGAGCAGGCCGCGCTCAAGCGCCCCGAGCTGATCACGGTGATGGCGGGCGCGAACGACGCCTGCCGCCCTTCGGCGGACTCCATGACGTCGGTCGCCGAGTTCCGTGCCGACTTCGAGGAGGCGATGCGCACGCTGCGGCGCGAGCTTCCCAAGACGCAGGTGTACGTCGCCTCCGTGCCGGACCTGAAGCGGCTCTGGTCCCAGGGGCGCACCAACGCGCTGGGCAAGCAGATCTGGAAGCTGGGCATCTGCGCCTCGATGCTGGCGGACCCGGACGACCTGGCCGCGTCGGCGACGCAGCGGCGGGCCACCGTCCAGAATCGCGTGATCGCCTACAACGACGTGCTCAAGGACGTGTGCGCGAAGGACCTGCGCTGCCGGTACGACGGCGGGGCGGTCTTCGACTACCGCTTCGACGGCGACCAGTTGAGCCACTGGGACTGGTTCCACCCCAGCAAGAACGGCCAGGAGCGGCTCGCGGAGCTGGCCTACCGGCAGGTGAAGGCCAAGGATCCCAAGGATCCCGGGGCCTGAGGGTCCGGCGGCCCCGCGGCCCGGCGTAGGGTCGCGATCATGCGCAGTGAACTCTTCGGGACGCTCCCCGACGGCACCCCCGTCCATCGCTGGACCCTGGAAAGGGGCGGGGTGCGGGTACGCGTCCTGACGTACGGCGGGATTGTCCAGTCGGCGGAAGTTCCCGACCGGTCCGGGCGGCGCGAGCCGGTGGCCCTCGGCTTCGACGACCTGCGGGGCTATCTCGATCACCCCGGGCCGTACTTCGGGGCGCTTGTGGGCCGGTACGCGAACCGGATCGCGGGCGGTGGGTTCACGCTCGACGGCAGGACGTACCGCCTGGCGCGGAACAACGAGCCCAACGCGCTGCACGGCGGCGCGGCCGGTTTCGACAAGCGGGTGTGGGACGCGGCGGAGGTCGAGCACGGGGTGCGGCTCTCCCGGGTGAGCCCGGACGGCGAGGAGGGCTATCCCGGGCGGCTCGCGGTGTCGGCGACGTACACGCTGGACGAGGCGGGCGCGCTGCGGATCGCCTACGAGGCGACTACCGACGCCCCGACGGTCGTGAACCTCACCAACCACACGTACTGGAACCTCGCCGGGGCCGGGAGCGGCAGCGCCGCCGGGCACGAGCTGCGGATCGACGCGGCGCGGCTCACGCCGACGGACGGGGCGCAGATTCCCACCGGGGCGTACGAGGAGGTCGACGGGACGCGCTTCGACTTCCGGACCGCGCGGAAGGTCGGGTCCGGGATCGACCACAACTACGTGCTGGACAAGGGGGCGACCGCGCGGCCGGTCGAGGTGGCGGAGCTGAGCGAGCCCGCCTCCGGGCGCGTGCTGACCGTCGCGACGACGGAGCCGGGCCTCCAGCTGTACACGGCCGACCACTTCGAGGAGCCGCTGCCGTTCGGCCCCGGCGACGGCGTCGCCCTGGAGACGCAGCACTTCCCCGACTCCCCCAACCGGCCGGAGTTCCCTGGGACGGTGCTGCGGCCGGGTGGGGTGTACACGTCGGAGACGGTGTACGGCTTCTCGGTTCGCTGAGCGGGGAGCGCTGAGCGGATAACGGGGAGCGCCGAGAGTCAGACGGTGATCGTCTCGCTCAGCCTGCGGTCGGCGATGGAGCGGCCCACCTGGATCTCGTACGAACCGCCCTGATGGGACCAGGAGTTGGCGGACTCGTCCCAGATCCCGAAGGCGCGGCGCGGGAGTTCGATCCGTACCTCCACGCTCTCGCCGGGGGCCGCCTCCGCGCCCGCGAAGCCGGCCAGCCAGCGGGCCGGGCGGTCGCCGTCGTTCGCGGTCGGGGCGAGGTAGACCTGGACGACCTCGCGGCCCGCGCGGGGGCCGGAGTTGCGGACGCGGACCGTGGCCGTCGTGCCCTCCACGACGAGGGACTCGTACGTCCAGTCGGTGTAGCCGAGGCCGTGGCCGAAGGCGTAGGCGGGAGTGGCGCCCGCCTTCTCCCAGGCGCGGTAGCCGATGAACACGCCCTCGGTGTAAGCGAGTTCGCCGTCGGCCGGGGTGACGCGGGTGACCGGGGCGTCCGCGAGGGCGCCCCATGTCGTGGGCAGGCGTCCGCCCGGCTCCCGCGCGCCCAGGAGCACGTCGGCGAGCGCGGCGCCGCCCTCCTGTCCCGGGAACCAGCCGAGCAGCACCGCCGCGACGTCCTCGCGCCACGGAAGCTCCACCGGGGAGCCGGAGTTGACGACCACGACCGTGCGGGGATTGGCCTCGGCCACCGCGCGCACCAGTTCGTCCTGGCGGCCCGGGAGCCGCAGGTCCTGCCGGTCGAAGCCCTCGGACTCGACGCGCTCGGTGGTGGCGACGACCACGACCGCCGTGTCGGCGCCGCGCGCCGCCTCGACGGCCTCGGCGATCAGCTCGTCGGGGTCGCGCCGCGGCTCCAGGTGCACGAAGGAGAACACGACGCCGGGGAGCGGGGCCTCGTACTCCTTGTCGAGGGGGTGCAGGAGCGAGACCTCGACCGGCTCGCCCGCCGTCAGGCGCACCTTGGCGCGCTCGACCGGTGAGCCGAAGAACGCCTCGAAGGGGTCGGACTCGGGGCCCATCACCTCGGACCCCTCGAAGACGACCTCGCCGCCGACACAGAGCGTGAAGGCGCCGAGCCCGCGCGTGCCGAAGGAGTGCTCACCGCTCGCGCGCGGCGTGAACGTGCCGACGACCTCGATGGAGGCCATCGTCTCGTGGCTGACTCCCTCGGGCAGGTCGTCGCCGATCCACTGGACCTGGCCGGAGGGGAGGTTGCCCTCGCCCAGGACGTCGCCGTCCGCGTCGCGGCAGATGGCTCGCAGCTCGAACCCCTTGTCGGCGGGGGCGAGTTCGTCGCTCGGGTCGGCGCCGACGGCGTACGTCAGCGCGTCATCGCCGAGCGCCGCCCTCAGGCCGTCGAGCGGGGAAGTGACGCGGGCGGGGAAGACGGTGGCGGAGCCGCCGCCCAGGACGCGGGCGTCGCGCGCGGCGGCGCCGATGAGGGCGACGGAGGCGGTGGGGCGCAGCGGCAGCGCGTCGTTCTCGTTGCGTACGAGGACGAAGGCGCGGCGGGCGATCTCGCGGGCGAGGGACTCGCCGTCGATCTCGGCGGGCACGTCGGTGACCACCGGCTCGGCGCCGTCGAGGATGCCGACGCGGGCCGCGAGCCGCAGGACGTTGCGCACGGCCTCGTCGACCGCCGGCTCCTTGACCCGGCCCGCGCGCACCGCCTCGGCGAGCGCCTCGCCGTAGACGGTCCGCGGTCCCGGCATGGCGACGTCGAGGCCGCCCTGGACGGCGCCGGTGGTGGAGCGGGCGGCCATCCAGTCGGAGACGTTGCAGCCGTCGAAGCCCCACTCGCCGCGCAGCACCTCGTTGACCAGGTAGCGGTGCTCGGTCATCGTCGAGCCGTTGACCTGGTTGTACGCGGTCATGATGCCCCAGGGGTGGGCGTTGGCGACGATCGCCTCGAACGGCGCGAGATAGAGCTCGCGAAGGGCGCGCGGGCCGACCTTGTTGTCCACGGTGAAGCGGTCGGTCTCGGCGTCGTTCGCGACGAAGTGCTTGACGGTCGTGCCGACGCCGCCGGACTGCACGCCCTGGACATAGCCGGTGCCGATGACGCCGGTCAGATACGGGTCCTCGCTGTACGCCTCGAAGTGCCGGCCGCCCAGCGGCGAGCGGTGCAGGTTGACGGTGGGCGCGAGGAGGACGTGGACGCCCTTGCGGCGGGCCTCCTGGGCGAGGAGGGCGCCCGCGCGGCGGGCGAGGTCCTGGTCCCAGGTGGCGGCGAGCGCGGTGGGGGACGGCAGGGCGATGGAGGGGTCGTCGGCGGTCCAGCGGGTGCCGCGCACGCCGATCGGGCCGTCCGACATCACGAGGGGCGCCAGGCCGATCTCGGGCAGCGGGTGCAGCGACCACATGTCGCGCCCGCCGAGCAGCCGGGCCTTGGCGTCCAGGTCGAGCTTGCCGAGCGCGGCCTCCACGACCGCCTCGCGCGCCTGGTCGGCCTGCGTGGCTCCGGGGCCCTGGGTTCCCGCCATGGCGGTACCTCCTCGTTGAAGTCCAAGTCCGTTCCGTACGGTCCCTCCATCCTGCCTCGGTTACCTGTAGCTCGGTAGTTTTCGTGATCTGGACGTTATATTTAAGAGGGGCATGACGTACGGTCGTCCCGCGAGCAGGACCGAGAACGTGAAGGGGCAGACGCGATGGCGCCCAAGGCCAGGACCAGGACCACGACCAGGACCACGACCAGGGCCAGAAGCGAGGAGCGGCGCGCGGAGATCCTCCGGGCCGCCTTCGAGGTGATCGCCGAGCGCGGCTACCGGGGCGCGAGCCTGGGCGCCGTCGCCGAGCGGGTCGGCCTGACCCAGCAGGGCCTGCTGCACTACTTCCCCACGAAGGACGCCCTGCTCGTCGCCGTCCTGGAGGCCCGCGACCAGTGGGACGCGGTGCCGGCGAACGAGATCCGCCTGGACCTGCTCGGCTCGCTCGTCGAGTACAACGCGATGCGCCCCGGCATCATCCAGACCTTCTCGGCCCTGCTCGGCGAGAGTGTCACGGACGGGCATCCGGCACGGGAGTACTTCACCGAGCGGTACGGCTCGGTGCGGGAGAAGTTCGCGGCGGTCCTGCGCGTGGAGTACGGCGACCGGCTCCCCGGCGGCCTCACCCCGGAGGCGGCGGCGCCGCTGCTCGTCGCGGTGATGGACGGCCTCCAGTACCAGTGGCTCCTGGACCCCGAATCGGTGGACATGGCGGGGGCGTTCAGGGATTTCCTGGCCCTGCTCGGGGGTGGCGGCGGCGGTGAGTGACGGCGGGGAATCCGGTTGACCCGACCCGCCCCGGGCGGCTTCGATCAACGTCGGTCCTCGCTCCCCCGACGTCCCGGAAGGCCCCATGTCCCGCGCCAAGATGCACGCCGACGAAGCCGACATCGACACGTCACTCGTACGCCGGCTGCTCGCCGCGCAGTTCCCCGCCTGGTCGGATCTCGCGGTCGAGCCCGTCGACTCGAACGGCACCGTCAACGCCATCTACCGGCTGGGCGACGACATGGCCGTCCGGCTCCCGCGCATCGAGGGGGGCGTCGAGGACGTACAGAGGGAGGTGCGGCATCTGCCGCGGCTCGCGCCCTTGTTGCCCCTCGCCGTTCCCGCGCCGCTGGGGATGGGCGAGCCCGGTGAGGGTTTCCCCTGGCCCTGGTACGTCTACCGCTGGCTGGAGGGCGAGAATCCGGTCGTCGGCGCGGTGGACCAACCCGGCCTGTTCGCCGCCGACCTGGCGGAGTTCGTCCGGGCGCTCCAGCGCGTCGACACCGCCGACGCGCCTCCCGCGTACCGCCGCGGGCCCCTCGTGTCCCGTGACGGCGCCACCCGCGAGGCCATCGCGCGGCTCGACGGGATCATCGACACCGGTGCCGCCACCGCCGCCTGGGACGCCGCCCTGCGCGCGCCCCGGTGGGATGGGCCGCCCGTCTGGGTGCACGCCGATCTGCAGCCGGGGAACCTGCTCACCGCCGACGGCCGGCTCAGCGCCGTCATCGACTTCGGGTGCATGGGGCACGGCGAACCCGCCGTCGACCTGATGACCGCGTGGAGCCTGCTGACGGCCGACTCGCGGCCGGGCTTTCGCGCCGCGCTGGACGTCGATGACGCGACGTGGGCGCGGGGGCGCGGCTGGGCGCTCTCGATCGCGCTCATCGAGCTGCCGTACTACCGGACGAGGAATCCCGTCGTCGCGAGGATCGCGCGCCACGTGATCGGGGAGGTCCTCGCGGATCACGCCGCCGTGGATCACTAGCGGGCGTCGCCTCTCTGCCGGGATACTGCGGCCACCCCCACCGGCCACGGAAGGACTCCCGTGTCACTCACGCCCAACGCACCCCACCGCATCGCCGCCATAGGCGTCACCCTCCTGCTGTCGCTGGCCGCCGTGCCCGCGTCGGCGGCCACCACCGCACCGGCCGCCACCGCCGAGGAGCAGCGCCTCGACCGGGCCGCGCCGCAGGAGATCCTGCGCCGCAGCGGATTCGACGCCGTGGCACCGCAGTTCGCGCGGGCCCTCGGCCGCGCCCACTCGTACGGCGAGGCCAAGCGCGTCGTCGAACGGCAGGGAGAGGCCCTGTGGCGGCGTGCCGTCGACCGGGCGCAGGGTCGGGGTCCAGCGGCAGGAGGAACCGACGAGCTGAGCCGGGACGACGACCGGCCGCTGTACTGGGCCCGGCTCGGCATGACCCGGGAGCTGCGGCAGTGGGAGCCGACCCGCTTCGGGGTGAGCCAGGCCCAGCACGGCCGTCTCGTAAGGGCGTTGGAGGACGCCTCGCGCGGGCACGACTCCATCGACTTCCCGAGGAAGGACCGTGCGGGGAAGGACGGCGCGGGGAAGGACCGGTCGGGGAAGGACCGCGCGGGCCACCGCATCAAGCGCATCCTCGTCACCGGCTTCGACCCGTTCACGCTCGACCGGGACGTCCGCATCAGCAACCCGTCCGGCGCCACCGCCCTCGCGCTCGACGGCACCGTCATCGACACCGCCGACGGGCCCGCCCGCGTGGAGGCCGCCGTCTTCCCCGTCCGCTGGGACGACTTCGCCAAGGGGACGGTCGAGCGCACCCTGCGCTCCCATCTCCCCCGCGTCGACCTCTTCACCACCATCAGCCAGGGCCGTGCCGGACGCTTCGACATCGAGCGGACCAACGGGGCCTGGCGGGGCGGCTTCCCCGACAACGAGAACCTCTCGCGCACGCAGACCGTCCCGGTCACCGACCCGGCCACGCAGCCGCAGTGGACGTCGACGACCCTCCCGTACAAGGAGATCGTGAGCGCCGAGACGGGGCGTTTCCCGGTGTACGACAACACGTCGGTGACCGAGATCCCGGCGGGCCAGACCGCTCCCGTGGTCCGCCCCGAGGGGCCCACCGCGGGGTCGACGGCCCGCGAGGGCGGCGGCGGCAACTACCTGTCGAACGAGATCGCCTACCGGGCGACGCTCCTTCGCGACCGCCTCGGGCTGCACGACCGGCTGCCCGGCGGCCATGTGCACACGCCGATCCTCCAGTTCGGGGCGGGCAACACGGACCCGGCCACGGGCAAGATCACCGATGCGGAGTTCGTGCGCAACCGCCTCGACATCATCGCGCAGGTGCGGGGAATCCTGACGACCGCTATGGACGCCCGCCGGTAGCGGACGCCTGCCCGCCGGGACCGGTCGAGTCGGCCGGGTCAGCTGTGTCGGCCGCGTTGGCCGAACCGGCCGGTCCCCGCGGGTCGTCCGGGCCGCCGCCGTCCTCGCCCATCAGTTCCCGCGCCATCAGCGTCGCTCCCGCGACCGCCCCCGGCATCAGGAACACCGCGACGAACGGGACCAGGAAGGCCACGGCGAGCGGAGTGCCGAAGCCCCACGCCAGCTGCCTGCGGGCGCGCAGCAGCGCGAGCCGTTCGCGGGCTTCGACGCCCCGGCGCTGCAGCGCCACCGCCGTCAGCTCCTCGACCAGGAAGAAGCCCGTCACACAGAGGCCGACCACCGGGACCACGGTCTGGCCGACGACCGGGATGAAGCCGAGGGCGAAGAGCAGGATGCCCCAGACGGCGGCCCGCAGGACGATGCGGAGGCTGTCGCGTGCGGAGATCCACAGTTCGCGCCAGAGCGGCAGGCCCGACTCGGGGGCGTACCCGTCGACGGAGATGTCGACCTTCTCCGACAGCGACTCGTAGAACGGCTGGCCCACCAGGAGCGTGACCGCCGTGAAGGTGATCACCGAGAGCAGGAGCGCGAGGGCGAAGAGCAGCGCCGTGAGGAAGCCGCGGAACAGGCCGATCCACGGCGAGGACCAGTCGTCCGCGAAGGGCGTCGCCCAGCCGACGAAGTCCGCGCCCCACAGGGCGAGCGCGACGAGCGCGGCCGCGTAGAGAAGCAGGGTGATCAGGCCGGGCAGCAGGCCGACCCCGAACTGCTTGCCGTGCTGGGCGACCCAGCGCTGGCCCTTCATCAAATAGCCGAAGCCTCGTCCCAGATCACGCATGCGGCACAGCCTATCCGCCGGTCGGGGCCTCGCGGCCCATGGGACTCGTGCGGCCGAAGGCCCTCTTGTTGCGCGGGGGTTGAGACGGTAGACCACGCGTACCGACTTCATTCCCGGAGGTACGTATGGGCATATCCCGGCCATCCAGACCCGTTCTGCTCACCACCCTCGCCTCGGCGGGCGCCCTTCTGTTCACCACGCTCGCCCCCGGCAGCGCGACCGCGGACCCGAGTCCGGGCGGTCGCGACATCCTCCGCGAGGGCTCGCCCCTCAGCAGCACGGACCGGGCCGCCAAGGCGCCGAAGAGCGCCGCCGACCGGGCGCTGGGGGCCGCAAAGAGCCCCGGGCTCGATGCCGGGCGCGGCAAGAACCGCGGTTATCCCCGCGAGCAGAAGCTCACGCCGCCTCCCGCCAATCCTGACGACAAGTCGATAAAACTGGGCCTTTCCCCTTATCACTCCATAGCCCCGAAGCTGAACGACATCCAGGGCATCGGCGACCGCGTCAGCGTGGAGATCGCGGGCCGTTCGGCGGGCGGTCACCCGCTCTACCTGGTCACGGTCACCGCGCCGGAGTCGGCCAAGGAGACCGCCCGCCAGGAGCGGATGCGCGACCTCATCGAGAACGCGCCGGGCGCCGCCGCCAAGGATCCGGCGGTCAAGTCCTCGTACAAGACGCCGGTCTTCATCAACAACAACATCCACGGCAACGAGTGGGAGGGCACGGACGCCGCCCTGAAGCTCATCGAGAAGCTGGCGAAGGCGAAGGACGCCACGTCGAAGGACCTGCTCGCCCACAACCGGCTGTACTTCAACGTCACGGCCAACCCCGACGGCCGCATCGCGGGCACCCGCTCCAACGCCAACGGCTTCGACCTCAACCGCGACTTCATCACCGCGTCGCAGCCCGAGGTCCGCGCGATGCGGCAGGTCGCCATCGACAAGCAGCCCGCGGTCATGATCGACCTGCACGGGTACGTCAACGGCACGCTGATCGAGCCGACGACTCCCCCGCACGGCGAGAACTACGAGTACGACCTCTTCCTCAAGAACACCTACGCCAACGCCCTCGGCATGGAAGCCGCGGTCAACGGCCTCGGCTACACCCCCGAGAAGGACGGCGTGGAGCCGGCCGTCATCCCCTTCCGCGACCAGGAAGAGGGCTGGGACGACTGGCCGCCGATCTTCACCCCGCAGTACATGCCGTTCCACGGCGCGGTCGCCGCGCACACCATCGAGTTCCCGATGGCGGTCAACAACGACGAGTACGACGAGCTGCCCGTGCCGGAGCTGCGGCGCCGCTCCGCGATCAACGTGGACATCGCGGGGGCCGCGATGACGGCGACGCTCGACTACACGCACAAGCACCGGACGTCGGTGATCGCCGATCAGATCGAGACGTTCCGGCGGGGCGCGACGGGCGCGGCGCAGGTGCCGGTGTCCCCGGAGACCGTGCCCGGGGTGCCGGGCATCGGCCCGGAGGACGTCTACACGACCGAATTCCCCCGTGCGTACGTGATTCCGCGGGGCAAGGAGAAGGGCGAGCGCGGCCAGCGTTCGGCGGCGGCAGCCTCGCGCCTGGTGGCACACCTGCTGGACAACGACGTCGAAGTCCGGCGTGCGACACGGGACTTCAGGCTCGGCGGCGTCTCGTACTCCGAGGGTTCGTACGTCATCGACATGCGTCAGCCCAAGCGCGGGCTCGCCAATGTGATGCTCGCCGACGGTCGGGACATCAGCGACAAGGTGTCCACCATGTACGACATCTCGGGGTGGAGCCTCGGGCGGCTGTGGGGCGCGACGGTGGACTCCGTGCGGGGCGGCTCGCTGACCGGTGTGCGCTCGCGCGTCGTCGACTCCGCGTCACGGGTCGGCCAGGTCGCATCGCGCGGGGATCTTCGGCTGCGGCTGGACGACGCGCGGGAGGTCGCTGCCCTGAACTGGCTGCTGGCGCGCGGGACTTCCGTGCGGCGGGCCGATGACGGGAGTGTGATTCTGCCGTCCTCGGCGCGGGGCGCGGCGAGCGCGGCGGCGAAGAAGTACGACGTCGCCTTCGACTCGACCAAGGCGAAGGGCGGGGCGCTCGTGCGCGCGACGCGGGTCGCGGCGGCCGTCACTCCTGGGGAGCTGTTCGCGCTGCGGGAGATGAACTTCGACGTGGTGCCGGTTTCCACGGATGTCCTCAACGCCGGTTTCGACTGGAAGAAGTCGGGTGCGGACGCGCTGTTCGTTTCGGCGGGGCTTTCCTATGGCGAGCTGAATTCCGGGGCTCGGGCCGGGCTCGACGCTTTCCTCGCCGGTGGGGGCGGACTTGTCGGGCGTGGTGCGGAGGGCGCCGCGTTGAACTCGGACGCGAAGCTGCTTTCCGTTGAGGCGGTCTCCGGGAACGGGGATGCGAATGGCGTGGTGCGGGTGGTGAATTCCGGCGGTGCCGTGACCGGGGGTGCGGTGGAGCATTCGTTCGTCTATGCGCCCATGTGGTTCAAGGGGCTCGGGAGCGGGGTGCGGGTCGAGCAGTCCTACGGTGCCGGGAATCCGCTGCTTTCCGGGCACTGGCGGGCGGCGAACGGTGCGGGTGGCCCCGCGGACGCCGCGGGCCAGGCTTCTGTGGTGAGTGGTTCCGCCGCGACATCGCGTGTGGTCCTGTTCGGCACGGAGCCACTGTTCCGCGACCATCCGAAGGGAGTGTTCCCGCAGGTGGGGCGGGCTTTGTTGAGTGTGGGCTAAGGGGTAGCCCACACCGCCGAGTTCGTCCTCGAACGCCGGAGGGGCTGATAATTCAGCCCGTCCGGCGTTTGCGGAGCGGGGTCCGGGGCGGAGCCCCGGGCAGGCCCAGGGAGGTGACGCAACACATGACCCGTGAGATCAGGGTTCAAGGCACCACCGCGACCGGATACGAAGCCGTGCGGAGGGAATTCACCTCCCTGCTCGCCGGGGAGAAGCCCGATCACTCCGCGCAGCTCGTCGCGTACGTACGAGGAAGGCCCGTCGTCGATCTGTGGGTGGGACCGGACACCGGGCCCGGGACGCTGTTCGGCGTCTACTCCTCCACCAAGGGCGCCGCCCACCTCGTCATCGCCCTGCTCGTCCAGGACGGCGTCCTGGAGCTGGATCGCGAAGTGGCCCACTACTGGCCGGAGTTCGCCGCCGAGGGCAAGGGACGCATCACCCTGAGGGAGCTCCTCTCGCACCGCGCGGGCGTCGTCGGCGCCGACAGCGGGTTCAGCCCCGAGGAGATCGCCGACGACCGCGCCGTCGCCGCCCGTCTCGCGACCCAGCGGCCCTACTGGCGCCCCGGCAGCGCCTTCGGCTACCACGCCCTCTCCATCGGCGCGCTGGCCGGCGAGGTCGTCCTGCGGGCCACCGGTCGGACACTGCAGGAGACGTACGAGGAGCGGGTCCGCGCCCCGCACGGGCTCGACTTCCACCTCGGGCTCCCCGAGGCGCTCGAACCCCGCTTCCGCTCCGTCCTGCCGATGATCCCGTCCGCCACGGAGCAAGCCACCCTCGACGCGCAGCCGCCGCAGCCGGACACCCTTAACTCCATCGCCTTCAACCGCAACGGCGCCCAACCCACCGATCTGGAGGCGCTCCCCAACTCCCGTCTCGTGCGCGCCAAGGGGCCCGCGTCCGTCGGCGGTGTCGCCTCCGCGCGCGGTCTCGCCGGGATGTACGCGGCGGCGGTCACCGGGCTCGACGGCCGGGAGCCGCTCCTGAAGGCCGACACCGTGGCCGAGTTCGGGCAGATCCATTCCAACGGGTACGACCTGGTGGCGCAGGCCCACAAATCCTTCGGGGTGGGGTTCCAGAACACCGCCGAAGCGGGGTATCCGTTCCTCGGCGCGGGGTCCATCGGGCACAAGGGCGTCGGCGGCTCGCAGGCGTTCGCCGATCCGCGCAGCGGGCTGGCCTACGGCTACACGCGGCGCAGGTTCCCCTTCCCCGGCGGGCCGCCCCCGGAGGACGAGCGCCTCGTGCGGGCGATCCACACGGCCGCCGTCACCTGACGTGGCGGAGGGCCGCACCCCTTGTCCGGGGTGCGGCCCTCCGCCGCGTAAGTGATCACGCCGATCAGGCGACCGCGAGCTCCACCTTGATGTTGCCGCGCGTGGCGCTCGAGTACGGGCACACCTGGTGCGCCTTCTCGATCAGGGACTGCGCGGTGGCCGCGTCCACGTTCGGGATGGAGGCGGTGATCGCGACCTCCAGGCCGAAGCCGCCGGCCTCGGTCTGGCCTATGCCGACCTTGGCGGTCACGGTCGAGCCGGAGATGTCGGCGTTCTCCTTGCGGGCGACCACGCCGAGCGCACCCTGGAAGCAGGCGCTGTAGCCGGCCGCGAAGAGCTGCTCGGGGTTGGTGCCCGCGCCGCTGCCGCCCATCTCCTTCGGCGGGTTGACGACGACGTCGAGCTTGCCGTCATCGGTGGCGACGCGGCCGTCACGGCCGTTCTCGGCGGTGGCGACGGCGGTGTACTTGACGTCGATCTGCTGGATGGACATAAGTGCCGGTTCCTCCTGAGATGTTCCGCGATGCGCGCCCACAGTCGCGACAATGTGGAATCACTTTATCGGATGCCGGAAAACCATCCGGCGCTGAGCCTCGTATGCCCGCGCCTCAGACCAGGGAAACGATCATCTTTCCCGTGTTCTCGCCGCGCAGCATGCCCAGGAACGCCTCGACGCCGTTCTCGACGCCCTCGACGAACGTCTCGTTGTACTTGAGCTCGCCGGAGCGGATCCACGCGCCGACCTCGGACACGAACTGCGGCTGCAGCGCCTCGTGGTCCCCGACGAGAATCCCCTGGAGGCGCAGGCGCTTGCCGATGATCATGGCCATGTTGCGCGGGCCCGGCGTCGGCTCGGTGTCGTTGTAGCCCGCGATCATGCCGCAGATGGTGGCGCGGCCGTGCACGTTCATGCGGCTGATGGCCGCTTCGAGGTGCTCGCCGCCGACGTTGTCGAAGTAGACGTCGATGCCGTCGGGGGCCGCCTCCTTCAGCTGCTCCACGACCGGGCGCGGGTCCTTGTAGTTGAACGCGGCGTCGAAGCCGTACTCCTCGACGAGGAGCTTGACCTTCTCGTCCGAGCCCGCCGAGCCGACGACGCGCGAGGCACCCTTGAGCTTGGCCATCTGGCCGACCTGGGAGCCGACGGCGCCCGCGGCGCCGGAGACGAACACCGCGTCGCCCTCCTTGAAGGAGGCGACCTCGAAGAGGCCCGCGTAGGCGGTCAGGCCCGGCATGCCGAGCACGCCGAGGTACGCGGAGAGCGGCGCGGCCTGTGCGTCCACCTTGACGGCTTGCTTGGCCGGGACGGTCGCGTAGTCGCGCCAGCCGCCGAAGTGCAGGACGTGGTCGCCCACGGCCAGGCCATCGGCGTTCGACGCGACGACCTCGCCGACCGCACCGCCCTGCATGGGCTGGTCCAGCTGGAACGGCGGGGTGTACGACTTCACGTCGTTCATGCGGCCACGCATGTACGGGTCCACGGAGAAGTGCAGGTTGCGGACCAGGACCTGACCGTCGGCCGGGGCGGCCACCGGGGCCTCGCGCAGCGCGAAGTCCTCCGGGACCGGCCAGCCGTGCGGGCGGCGCACGAGGTGCCATTCACGGCTGACGGCGGGGAGCTGCTCGGACCCGGGGGTGGGGGTGACGGACATGCGGGCGTCCTCCTGCTGCTCAGGCTGCCGTTTCCAGCAGGCTGTCGTATCGAAAATGCTTCACGTTGTGAAACAACCATGCTCCTACATATTTCATGATGTCAAGTAACGGAGTAGCCTGGAGTCCATGGCCACCACCAGCTCCCGCCCCCCGCGCACCGATCCCCTGACGCTCGAAGTCGTCGAGCTCATCGGCACGGTCGTCGCGCGCTACTACGAGGAGTACGACGCGGCGGCGGGCAAGCACGCCCTCACCGGTGCGCAGGCGCGCGTCCTGGGTCTGCTCTCCCTGGAGCCCCTGCCCATGCGCCGCATAGCGAAGAAGCTGAAGTGCGAGCCGTCGAACATCACCGGGATCATCGACCGGCTGGAGGCACGCGGCCTCGTCGAGCGGCGGCCCGACCCGGCCGACCGCCGCGTGAAGCTCGCGGCGCCGACGGAGGAGGGCCTGGAGGTCGCCCGCAGCCTGCGCGAGTCGCTGGACTTCGCGCGGGAGCCGCTGGCCGAGCTCTCCCGTGAGGAGCGGCTCGCGCTGCGCGGGCTGCTGCGCAGGATGATCGGCGAGGACGCGGGCTGACCGTCGCCCCCGGCGGCCGGTCCGTCAGGTGCACCACCACAGGAACCGGTCGCACGTCTGTGACGGCTCCGGCTCGGGCGTCGGGTCCGGCTGCTGCGTGGACGGCGGGGGCGTGGGGCGCGTCGTCCCGGGGGTGTCCGGGGCGTTTGGGGTGCCGTCGGGCGCGGAGGTCGTGGCCGGAGGTGCGGAACCGGGGTCCGTGCCGGCCTCGTCCGTCTTCTCTCCGGCCTTTTCCTTCTCCTTCCGCCCGTCCTTTTCCTTTTCCTTCTTCGCCGCCTCGGACGCCTTCTCCTTCGCGGACCTCGACGCCGAAGCCGAAGCCGACGCATCGGCCGCGGCGGCCTCCGCGTCCGCCGCCGTGCCGCTCTCCGGATCATCCGGCGTACGTGACGCGGACCTGCCCGCTCCCCCGTCCGGCGACGACGCCGCCGTCGGCTCCTCCGAAGGGCCCTCGATGCCGAGTTCGGCCAGGCTCAGGCCGCCGGCCGCGAGCGCGAGCCCGGCGGTGATCAGCAGGATCTTGCGGCGCCTGCGCCGGTGCGCCCGGCGGCCACGCTCCCGGCGGCGGCCTCTGCCGCGCGGCGCCGCATCGTCGTACGCACGCTCGGAACCGGCCGGTTCGTCCTGCGCGGTGACCGCCTCCGCGTACTCACGGCAGGCTTCGGCCGGCGTACCGCACCCCGGGCAGGCCAGGGCGCCGTTGAGGTGCCTGTGGCACGGGTGGCAGTAGTCCATGAGGCATGGAGGCTAAGTGAGCCGCGGGTAACAGAGGAAGCCGCTGCCGTGAAGGTTGTGTGCGGAATCGAATGTTCCAACGGCATCGGCTCCCTCTCTGGGGCAAACCGCCTGTTCCGCGCCGGGCGCGGACGCCCCTAACCGGCGAACGCCGCCTGCGCCACGCCCTGCCCGGCGTCCGGCACCACCAGCACGGAGCCCGACAGGGGGTGCGGCGCCCCAAGTCCCGTGCGGGCGGAAGTGATGTACAGGTCGCGCAGCCCCGGACCGCCGAAGGCGCACGCCGTCGGGCGGCGCACCGGGAGCTCGATCACCCGGTCCAGGACGCCGGAGGGGGTGTAGCGGCGGACGGCGGCGCCGTCCCACAGGGCCACCCAGACGCAGCCCTCGGCGTCGACGGTGAGGCCGTCGGGGTACCCGGCCTCCTCCTCGATCGTCACCAAGGGGCGGCGGGAGCCGGGGAGTTGGTCGTCGCGCAGGTCCAGTACGTCGATGCGCCGGGTCGGGGTGTCGATGTAGTACAGGGAGCGGCCGTCCGGGCTCCACCCCAGGCCGTTGCTGACGGACACCTCGCCGAGGAGCTCGGTCGCGGCGCCGTCGCCGGTCAGCCGGATGAGGTTGCCGCCGCCCGTCCCCTCGTCGTAGCGCATCGTGCCCGCCCAGAGCGCGCCGTCGGGGGCGACCGCCGCGTCGTTGCCCCGGCGGCCGGGCACGACCTCGCGGTGCAGCCAGCGGAAGGCGCCGCCGTCGGCCACGGAGTCGTAGAGGCCCACGCCGTCCCGGAGGTTGACCACCAGGCCGCCGCCCGCGCGCGGCTTCGCGGCGCCGACGTGCTGCTCGGTGGCCATGACCGAGCTGTGCCCGGTCGACGGGTCGTACGTGTGGACGCGTGAACTCAGGATGTCGACCCAGATGAGCCGCTGGGCGGCGAAATCCCAGGTGGGGCCCTCGCCGAGTGCTGCCTGCGCGTGTACCGCCATGTCCATTGCGGCAGGCTACCCGCAGGGCTGTCCGTACGGCTGTCCGAACGCGGGCTCAGTTCGCCCGCCCGAGCGCCCGGCTCAGTTCGCCCGCCCGAGCTCCCCTCGCAGCCGCCTCGCCCTGAGGACCAGCTCCATCTCGAAACGGCGGTCCGGGTCGTCGACCTCGTCGCCCCACAGCTCCCTGATCTGCCGAAGGCGGTAGCGCACCGTCTGCGGATGCACCCCGAGCCGTGCCGCGACCTCCGGAGCGCCGCCCCGCGTCTCCAGCCAGGCGAGGAGGGTCTCGGCAAGGCGGCGGGCGTGCGCGGGCCCGCAGTGCGCGAGCGGGGCCAGGCAGCGGCGGGCCAGGTCCTCGATGAGCTCCTCGGGCTGGAGCAGGACCAGGGCCTCGGTGTGCTCGGTGCAGTGCAGGACCTCGCCGGAGGGCAGCAGTCCGCGCTCCATCAGGCGGACCGCGGCCTCCGCCCAGCGCAGCGACTTCGCCGCGTCGGCCAGCGGCACGGGCGGGCCGATCGCGCCGGACCAGCCGGCCATGGCGCGCCGCAGGAGTTCGGGGCGGCCCGCCGCGTCCGGGTCGGGGACGACCATGCGGGGCTGTTCGGTCTCCATGTCGAGCAGGACGCCCTGGCCGACGGCGGGTGCCACGGCCTCGCGCGCGGGGCGCAGCAGTACGCCGACGGCGACCCGCTCGGGCAGCTGCCAGCCGACGCGGGCGGCCCGTTCGTCGAGCGCGCTGCGGGCGCCGGGCTGGCCCGACCCGGACGGCCCGGAGCGCGAGCCGGCACCGGAATCGGCCGGTCCGCCGGAGCCGGATTCCCCGCGCCGCTCGGAGAGCAGCAGCTCCATCAGCTTCCGCTGAAGCCGCAGCCGTTCACCGGCCTGCCGGGCCGCGGCCTCGGCGTATCCGCGGACGGACTGGTCGACCAGGCCGTCCAGATACTCGAAGCCCGACTCGGCCAGTTCGTACATGGCCGGTGGCGGGATCTCGATCTGCTGGCCGATCTCGGCCAGGCGGCGCCAGGCGAGCCGTACACCGAGCCGGTAGATCGCCTGGAGCGAGTCGAGGCTGCGGCCGTGCAGGCCCTCGCCCCTGCCGAACTCCTGGAAGACCTCCAGCGGATAGCACGGCCGCCCTTCGGCGGACGCGATCTGCTGGACGAAGCCTTCCAGGGCACGGCGTATGCCGATGAGCGCCATGGGCTCGCCCGATTCGTCCAGGACGACGGGCAGGCCGGGGTACTCGGCGCGGATCTCCCGCAGTATGTCCTGGGCGAGTGCGGGCACTTCGTCCAGGGCGAGCGCGGCGAACCGCCGCACCTGCAGGGGAGGTACGTCCCGCCAGGCCGAGCGGACGGACAGCGAACCCTGGCTCTCGGTCACGGGCACGGCCGCCACTCACTGTCCCCGAGGGGCAGTCTCGTAGTGCACAAGGGGCGTGTTGGGCTGGTCGGGCGTCGCGTTCAGGGCAGCGACGATGCCGAGCGCGGCGGCCACGGCGAGTGCCGCGGCGGCTACGACGGTCAGACCGGCGGCGAGCAATCGGTGCATGTCAGGGTCAGCCTCTCTGCTGGAGGTCGTCCCCACCCAGGTCGCGCGGAAGATCGTGCGCACAGTCCCCTGCCGGCCCCGTCCGGCAGGTGCACAGTCTCATCAACGCATTGACACTTCGTCAAGGGTCCGCCTAGCGTTCCGGCCCCATACGGCTCGGTAACACTTCTCACCTGCCTCCAGGAGTGCCGGAATGCGCCGCACAGCCTCGCCCCTCTCGCTGATCCTCCTCGGACTCGGCGTCTTTCTGCTCGTCCTGGCCCCGATGCTCGCGTGGTACGTCGAGCCACGCGCGAAACGCACGCCCGTGGACATCGACACCACCACCGTCTTCAAGGGCAAGGGCAGCTATTTCGACACCGGGAAAATCAAGACAGTTCATGACAAAAACCTCACGATCACGCGTCAGGTACGCGGCGACGTGGACGACAGCAACAGCGATCACGCGGTCTGGGACGTGGTCACGTCCGTCGATCCGGACAAGTCCCTGCCGGCCGCGGACCCGCACGATTCGCTCCAGTTCACGACGGAGCGCTGGGTCACCGACCGCAAGACGAACAAGCCGGTGCACTGCTGCGACGAGAAGCCGTACTTCGAGGGTGAGGCCTACCTCAAGTTCCCCTTTGACGTGCAGAAACGCTCCTACACCTGGTGGGACAACACCCTCGGCGCGACGGTCCCGCTGACCTTCCGCGGCACGAAGAAGATCCAGGGGTACGAGGGCTACCGCTTCACCGCCAAGGTGAAGCCCGCGAAGACCGGCACCCGCCTGGTGCCGGGCCGCCTGGTGGGCCAGCCCAAGCGCAGCAACGTGCTCGCCGAGGAGTGGTACTCCAACCACGGCGTCGAGCTGGTCGCCGACAAGCGCACGGGCCGGATCATCTTCGCGGCCATCGGCCCCCGCAAGACGCTGCGCGCCCCCGGCTCGGACAAGGACGCGACGGTGCTGCTGGAGAGCAAGCGCATCGCGTTCACCACCGAGACGCAGAAGACGCAGGTGGGGCTCGCCGACGACGACAGCAGCCGGCTGAAGCTGGTGGGCGAGACGCTGCCGGTGGCCACGGGTGCGCTGGGTGCGCTGCTGGCCATCGCGGGAGGCGTGCTCGTCCTTCGCGGACGGCGGTCCGAAAGTGGGACACAAGGGTCGAACGGTCCCGGTTCGGCGCCGGAGTCGAACGGTCCGAATAGCGATACGTCCCCAACCGCCCTGCAACCCACCACGATGTGATGAGACGTCAGCTGTTGAAACACCGGAAGTTGTCACTTCGGTGAGTAGCCGCGTCGAACACGGCGGCGAAAACTAACCACCCCACCCCAAACACAGTCCCCGCACCGCCCTCGCACAGTCCGAGCACAGCACCTCCGCAAGCGACCCCGAACGGTGCACCCCCCCTCTACGCCCCACAGCACCCTCACGGTTCCGCACCCTGACGAGTTGGAGCACGCATGCCCCAGCACGTGCCTTCCCCGCTGCGCACCGCCACACCGCGGGTCGCGCAACGGCTTCCGGCACCTCCCCCGCAGCCGCGCCGGATCGTTTTCCTCGCCCGGCGCGACCTCGGAAATCCGGCCGCGGGCGGATCCGAACTGCTCGTCGACCGGCTGGCCGACGGCCTCAGCAAACTCGGCCACCAGGTCACCCTCCTGTGCGGGGGTCCGGCCGCCTTCCGCGACTACCGCGTCGTGTCGGCGGGCGGTGACCTCGGGCACTACCTGCGCTCGCGCTCCGCCTTCACCCGGCAGGTCGGCGACTGCGACCTGCTGGTCGAGGTCTGCAACGGCATGCCGTACCTGGCGCCGCTGTGGCACCGCGGGCCCACGCTGTGCCTGGTCAACCACGTCCACACCGATCTGTGGGCGATGCGCTTCCAGGGCGCGCTCGCTCCCGCGGCCCGGCTCGGCCGAAGACTCGAGCACTGGTCGCTCTCCGGCGCCCAGCGCGGCAATCTCCTGGTGGCCGTCTCGCCGTCGACGGCCACCGCGCTGCGCGCGATAGGCGTCGAGCGTGAGCGAATACGAATAGTCCACAACGGGGTCGAGGAGCCGGGTCCGCTCCATCCCCGCTCGGACGAGCCGCTGTTCCTGGCGATGGGACGGCTCGTCGAGTACAAGCGCATCGACCTGCTGCTGCGGCTCTGGGAGCGCGTCAGACCCGTCACCGGAGGACGCCTGGTGATCGTGGGCGACGGCCCGGAGCGGGCCCGCCTCGAACAGCTCGCAGGACCCGGCGTGGAGTTCAAGGGCCACGTCTCCGAGGCCGAGAAGCACCGGCTGCTCTGCGAGGCGTGGATGCTGCTTCACCCCTCCGCCGTGGAGGGCTGGGGCCTGGTCATCACCGAGGCGGCGACCCGCTCGACCCCGGCGATCGGCTTCGACGTACCGGGCGTACGCGACTCCATCGAGGACGGCGTCACGGGGCTGCTCGCCCGGGGCGAGAGTTCCTTCGCCGCCGCCTGGTGCACCCTGGCGCTGAGCGCCGAGCGCCGCAGGTCCTTCGGCAAGGCCGCCGGTGAGCGGGCCACCAGCTTCCGGTGGGCCAATTCCGTGCGCGAGTTCCAGGCGGTGGCCAACGAGGCGATCGTCACGCACCAGACCACCCACCAGACACCTCAGGGGTCCGTGTGAAGGACCCGTCCCTGCGCCGTTCCGTCACCCTCTTCCGGGCCTTCATGCGCGAACAGCAAGAGCCCGAGCGGTGTTACACCCTGCTCGCCCGTGACGCCGCCGACCAGGTCGAGGCCTACGGGCCGGTCAGGGACCGCGTCGTCGTCGATGTCGGCGGCGGCGGCGGTTACTTCACCGAGGAGTTCCGGCGGCGCGGCGCGCAGAGTTTCCTCTTCGAGCCGGACCCGGCCGAACTGGGCGCCAAACCGCCGGAGGGCTCCGTCGTCGCCGACGGCTACCTCCTCCCCCTGGGGGACGGCGTCGCCGACGTCACCTTCTCCTCCAACGTCCTCGAGCACGTGGACGACCCCCAGACGTTCCTCAGCGAGATGGTGCGGGTGACGAAGCCCGGCGGTCTGATCTACGTCTCCTTCACCAACTGGTACTCACCCTGGGGCGGCCACGAGTGGGCGCCCTGGCACTACCTGGGCGGAGCCCGCGCGCGGGCCCGCTATGAACGACGTACCGGCAAGGCAGCCAAACACACGCTCGGCGAGAACCTCTTCGCTCACCACGTCGGCCCGACCCTGCGCCAGGTGCGGGCGAGGAACGACGTGACCGTCGTGTCCGCACGGTCCCGCTACTGGCCCTTCCTGGCCAGCGGCATCACCAAAGTGCCGGGTGTACGCGAGTTCGCCACCTGGAATCTCCTTCTCATCCTCAGGCGGTGTCCATGACCACGGTGCAGGCCCCACCCCCGGCGGCAGTCCGGCCCACGGCTGACGCCCCCGAACCCGGCAGAGGCCCGCGCTCCAAGCGCTGGCTGCTGGGTTTCTGGGCCGTGGTGTTCGTCCTCTTCCTCGCCGTGAAGCCGGGGCGGATGACGTTCGACACCAAGCTGGGGGTCGCCGTCGACCCCTGGCAGTTCCTCTCCGACCTGGGCCAGCTCTGGCACGACCGGGGCGGCTTCGGCGGCATCCAGGACCAGTACGTCGGCTATACCTGGCCGATGCTGCCGTTCTACGGCCTCGCGGACCTGGTCCAGCTCCCCGTGTGGTTCGCGGAGCGGCTCTGGCTCTCGCTGATCGTGGCCACCGCCTTCTGGGGCGCGCTGCGGCTCGCGGAGCGGCTGCGGATCGGCAGCAGCTCCAGCCGGCTGCTCGGCGCGGTGGCGTACGCCCTGTGGCCGACGTTCACCGTCGTCGTCGGATCGACGTCGGCGGCGGCGCTGCCCGGCGCCCTGCTGCCGTGGGTGCTGCTCCCGCTGACCAACGACCGCATCAGCGCGCGGTCGGCGGCCCTGCGCTCCGCGCTCTTCATCCCCTTCATGGGCGGTGTGAACGCGGCGGCGACGCTGGCGTCCCTGCTGCCGGTGGGCCTGTACCTCCTGTCGCGACCGAACGGCCCGCGCAAGCGGAAGCTGATCACCTGGTGGGTGCCCGGCGTCATCCTCGCCACCGCCTGGTGGGTCGTACCGCTGCTGATGCTCGGCATCTACGGCGAGAACTTCCTTCCGTACGTGGAGAACTCGGCCACCACGACCGGCACCATGTCGGCCACCGAGACACTGCGCGGCGCCGGCAACTGGGTCGCGTACCTGCACTTCGGCGAGGCCTGGCTGCCCGCGGGATGGTCGGTCGCGACATCCGTGGTCGTCGTGGTCTGCTCCGCGTTCGCCGCCGCCCTCGGCCTCGCCGGGCTCGCGCGGCGCGATCTGCCCGAGCGGCGCTGGCTCGTCCTGACCGTCCTCTCGGTCGTGCTCGTCACGCTCGCCGGGTACGGCGGCTCGTTCGGCGCCCCCTTCCACGACACCGTGCAGTCGTGGCTGAACGGCGGGCTCGTCCCCTTCCGCAACATCTACAAGTTCCAGACGGGCCTCGCGCTCGCGCTGGTCTTCGGCCTGATGCACCTCGTCGGGGTGGCCGCGCAAGCGCGCGGGGCGCGGCCGGTGCGGGGGCGCAAGTTCGCCCCGCTGATCGCCGCCGTGCTCGTGCTGCCCGGTCTCGCCTTCCCCTACCTGAACGGCTCGATCCTCCAGCCCGGCTCCTTCCAGAAGCTGCCGAACTACTGGGAGGCCACGGCCGACTGGCTGGAGAAGTACTCCCCCGACTCCCGCGCCCTCGTGGTGCCCGCCACCGCGCACGGCATCTACACCTGGGGCTCGCCCATCGACCAGCCCCTGGACGTGCTCGCCGAGTCGCGCTGGGCGCAGCGGGACTACGTCCCGTTCGGCACGCCCGGCAACCGGCGCGCGATGGACGCGGTCGAGCAGGCGCTGGCGACGGGCGGCGCGGTCCCCGGCCTGCGCGACTACCTGACCCGTGCGGGCCTGTACTACGTCGTCGTACGCAATGACCTCGACCCCGACCAGATCGGGAACGTGCCGACCTCGACCGTGAAGCGGACCCTGGAGGAGTCGGGCTTCGACCGCGTCACCGGCTTCGGTCCCAAGGAGACCGGCGGGACCATCCCCGAGGACACTCCCCTCCAGGTCGAGGGCCTCTACCCGCGCGAGCGCGCGGTGGAGATCTACGCCCCGGGAGCGGGCGCCGAGCGTCCCGGCCAGGCCGGGATCAAGCCGGTCTCCAACACGGCCGTGGTGAGCGGTGGCCCCGAGTCGCTGCTCCAGCTGTCCGCCGACCCGGCGATGCGCGACCGCCCCTCCGTCCTGACGGGCGACAACCACCCGGGCGTCGGAACCCCCGGCCTGCAGGCGGTCGGTGACGGCCTGCGCCGCGCCGACACGCGCTTCGGCCTGGTCAGCTCCAACACCTCCTACACGTACACGCCGGGCGAACGCAACGCGAGCGACGCCCTGCAGGAACCGGGCAAGAAGCC
Organism: Streptomyces sp. NPDC054047; assembly: GCF_055585065.1. Lineage (NCBI taxonomy): Bacteria > Bacillati > Actinomycetota > Actinomycetes > Kitasatosporales > Streptomycetaceae > Streptomyces > Streptomyces sp. NPDC054047. The sequence continues at coordinate 783,785 of NZ_JBVJKV010000001.1, forward strand.
GCATCAGATCCTGCCCACCACGGGGATCGCGCACCAGACGACGGCGGTGCTGCGCGGCGCGAAGTCCGTGACGGCGTCGAGCTACGGCAGCTGGCTCTTCCACCTGCCGCAGTACGACCCCGTGAACGCGTTCGACGGGAACCCCAGCACGGCGTGGGCCGAGGGCAGTCCGGGCAAGCCCAAGGGCGCCTGGATCAAGGCCGAGTTCCGGTCCAAGGAGTCGATCCCGTCCTCGATCCGGGTCATCCCGCTGCCGCAGGAGGGCGTGCGGGCCGCGCCCACCCGGGTTCGGGTGGAGACGGAGCAGGGCAGCCGGACGAGTTCGCTCCAGCCCAACGGCATGCGCCAGAGCATCAAGGCGCCCGCCGGTGAGTCGAGCTGGCTCAAGGTCACCATCCTGGACGCGCAGATCGGCTCCGAGGGTCTGACGGGTGCCGGGTTCTCGGAGATCACCGTCCCGGGTGTGCGCGTGACGAAGCTGCTTCAGCTGCCCAAGGACACCGGGGCCGACGCCGGCCGCGAGGCCGCCGCGGGCGCCGATGCCACGACGTACTCGATGCACCGTGCGTCGGACCCGGGCGCGCTGGCGCCGGTGAACGCCGAGGCGGGACTGCACCGCCGCTTCTCGACCCCGGCCGAGGCCGAGTTCGAGGTGCGGGCCAGCGCGGTCGCCCTGCCGGGGTCCGAGCTGGACAAGCTGCTCTACAAGGTGGCACCGGAGCAGAAGGACCAGATCGTCGCGAGCGCCGACTCCACGTCGAAGCTCGGCGGCAGCCTGTCGCCGCGCAACCTCACGGACGGCGACCTGACGACGGCCTGGGTCGCCGGTGACAGTCCCGTGGTCCACCTGAAGTGGAAGGGCAAGCAGCCGATCGGCGAGATCGTCCTGCCCGCGGCGGGCGGACTCTCGACACGCCCCGAGAAGGTCGAGATCAGCTCGCCGGACGGCGCGGCGATCGTCGGCGTCGACGAGAACGGCAACGCGCGGTTCTCACCGATCACCACGGACGAGCTGACGATCAAGGTCACCGAGACCGCGCCGCTGGCGGTCCACAACCCGGTGGCGGACGACAATCTGCAGCTGCCGGTGGGCCTCACCGAGGTCTACGTCCCGGCCCTGGACCAGTACCGGACGAAGCAGCCCAAGGCGTCGAAGACCTTCGAACTCGCCTGCGGCGAGGGCCCGGACCTCGCCGTCGACGGCAAGCTGCACGCCACGAGCGCGAAGGGTTCGGTACGGGACCTGATCGAGCGGCGGCCCATCGAGGTGACGCTCTGCTCGCGGGGTTCGGAGAACACGGCCCTGACGCTCGGCTCCGGCGAACACACCGTCGAGGCCGGGGACGCGGGCCCGCTCACCCTCATGGACGTCTCGCTGACGCAGGGGACGCCGGGCACCATCGACAAGGAGTCCCGCTCCCTCGACATCAAGGACTGGCTCGGCGACCGCCGCGAGGTGTCGGTGGGCGCGGGCTCGGCCTCCTACCTCTCGACGTACGAGAACATCAACGACGGCTGGAAGGCCACGCTCAACGGCAAGGAGCTGTCGTCCGTACGGCTCGACGGCTGGCAGCAGGGCTTCCTGGTCCCCAAGGGCGAGGGCGGCACGGTCAAGCTGAGCTACGAGCCCTCGCGGATCTACGAGATCGGCCTGATCGGCGGCGGTGTCGGCGTCCTCGCCCTGGTCGCCCTGGTCCTGATCCGGCGCCGCGACCCGAACCCGGACGGGCCCGACGTGGCGCCGCCCGCGCCCGGTCTGATCCTGGGCACGGTCGCGCTGACGCTGGTGGCCGTGGTGATCGCGGGCTGGTTCGCCCTGCTCGTGCCCGCGCTCGCGCTGCTCGCGTGGCGCCGACACGCGCTGCTCGTCCCGCTCGCCTTCGTGGCGATGGCCGGGGCGGGGATCGTGGCGGCGACGGGAGCCGGTGAGCCGACCACGTCGGACGCGGGTGCCTTCAGCCCCGCGGCCCAACTCCTGGCGCTCATCGCACTGTTCGCCGCGCTGGTGAGTGTGCGGGGCAGCGCCACGGTTGCGCCGGCGGGATCCGGGGACACGGGTGGAGGGGGCGAGGCCGCCGCATGGGGGCCGCCGCCTTCGCACCAGCCGCCGCCCGCGGCTCCGCCGGTGACACCGGGTGCGCCTTCTCCGGTGAGCGGCAGTACGCCCGCGCCGGGTCCCGACCGGGATCTGGGGACGACGCCGCTGCCGCGCCGGAAGCGTGGGGAGAGCGGTCCTGGTGCGGATGGTGCGGATGCCGACGGCACTCCGCAGGCGGCCACCAGCTCGACCATCTCCGCCAGGGGCCCCGCTTCCGCCCAGCCGGAACCGACGCCGCCGGGCAGCACGCGGACCACGCGCTTCAGGCGGCGCAGGGCAAGGACGACGGACGGGCTCGCGGGAGCCGCGGCGCCGTCCGCCCCCGGGGAGGACACGGACCGATGACCGCACTCGATCAGCCGGCACGCCACGCGGACGGGCCCGAGCGGCCCCCGCGGCGTGTGCCGTTCCCCGTCGTCGACGAGGTCTCCCGGCACTGCCTCCAGGAGGAGGAGCCGGAGACGGTGCACATCGAGGTGCACCTGCCCGGCACACCGGACCCGGCCCGCCTGAAGGCCGCGTTCGACGAGGCCCTGCGCCGCCACCCGCGCATCCTGATGCGGGAGGCGCGGGGGCCCTGGTACCGCCGCCGTTACGAGTGGGAGCTGACGGCGGGGCCCGACGTGGAGGTGGTCACCTTCCCGACCCCGGAACGGGACGCCCTGAAGAAGGCCCGTACCCGCTCCCTCTCCGAGGCCCCGCCCCTGACGGCTTCCCCACCGATCCGCCTGGAGGTGATCGCTTCCGGCGAGGGTGCCGGGGCAGGCGGGGCGGTGGGCACGGGTGGTGCGGCGCATGCGGGCGACGCGGCGAGCACCACCGCCTCGGGCGACGCGGCCGGAGCGGGCGGCGCGGCCGGAGCGGGCGGCGCGACAGGGACGAGCGGCACGGCAGGGGCGGGCGGCACGGCTGGAGCGGGCGGCGCGAGCCGCGCGGCCGGTGTCGCCGGGCCCGGCAGTTCCGGGGCGGCCGACAGCCCGTCCGCGTCGGGGGCCGGCGCCCCCGACGCGGGCGTCACCCCATCCAGCTCAGGGCGCCCCGCCGGCAGCGGCAGCGTCCTCTTCCTCACCATCAACCACACCGCCCTCGACGGCCCCGCCTGCCTCCGTGTCCTCGCCACCGCCGCCGAGCTGTACGGCGGGCAGGACAACTCCCCCGCCGCGCCCCCGCTGCGTACGCCCTCGGCCTCCGCGCCCGAGAGCGCGGAGCCGGTCGACGACGCGCCCGGCAGCTGGGCTCCCCCCGCCCGCGTCTCGCGCGGCACCCCCGAGCCCTCGCCCGGCAACGGCATGCTCGTCGCCGAGTTCCCGGTGCCGCGGCGGCCCAAGGGGGCACCGTTCACCGTGAACGATCAGCTCATGGTGGCGACCGCGCTGATGATCGCGCACTGGAACCGGGAGCACGGGGCCCGGCCGAAGCCCTTCCGGATCACCATGCCCGTCGACGACCGGCCCCGCAGCATGGAGATGCCCATCGGGAACGGCACCCGGCTCGTCGAAGTGCCGTTCACCGCAGCCGAGTTGACCTCCGAGGACTGGGGCCCGGAGGACATCGGCGCGCTGCTGCGCCGCACCGCCGACCGCACCCGCGCCCTCAAGGCGCTCCCCCGGCCCCAACTCGGCCGCGGCGCCGCCCTCCTGACCTCGCCCGTCCTGCCCGTCACCCTCAGGGCCGCCGTCACGCGCGGCCTGCGCAGAGCAGCCGCGCCCTGGACCTCCACCACGCTGCTCAGCAACATCGGGCGGGTTCCGTACTCCCTCGACTTCGGTGACGCCGGACGCGCGCACGCCGTCTGGTTCTCCGCGCCCGCACGGCTGCCCCGCGGCCTGACCGTGACCACGGCGTCCACCGCGGGCCGGCTGCACGTCGCCCTGCGGTGGTCGAAGACCCTGCTCAGCAGCGGCGACGGGGCCCACCTGCGCGACCTCTTCGAGCACTACCTCCACGCCACGGAGCACACGGAGGAGGGGACGACACCATGACGAGCACCAGCACCAGCACGGCACCCCGCGACCTGCGGGACTTCTACGAGGACCCCTCCGTCCCCGTCGCGTCCGGCGACGCCCGCAGCCTCCGCCAGGCCCGGATGCTCGCCGACGCCCTCGGCCCCGCCACCGCCCGCACCTCCGTCGTCCTCGACATCGGCTGCGGCGACGGCACCGCCGCCGCGGCCGCCGCCCCGTTCCTCGCGGGACACCGCGTCGTCGGCGTCGACTGGTCCCAGGACGCGCTGAAGCGGGCCCACGCGCATCTGCCGTACGTCGTACGCGGTGAACTCACCGACGGCGGGCTTCCGTTCGCCGACGGTTCCGCCGACGCCGTCCTGTTCAGCGAGGTCATCGAGCATCTCGTCGACCCCGACAGCGCCCTCGACGAACTGCGCAGAGTGCTCAGGCCGGGCGGGCATCTCATGCTGTCCACGCCCAACCTCGCCGCCTGGTACAACCGCGGGCTCCTGCTCGCCGGGGTGCAGCCCGTCTTCTCCGAGGTCAGCCTGCGCGGCATCCACGGGCGTCCGGGGAGCGAGGTCGTCGGACATCTGCGGCTCTACACCGCCCGCGCGCTGCGGGAGTTCGTCGCCGCGTCCGGCTTCGACGTGGTGCGGGTCGCCGGTGCGCCCTTCCACGGCGTACCGCGTCCGCTGCGCGCCCTGGACCGGCTCGCCTGCGCCGTGCCCAGCGCCTCGTCGATCCTGCTGCTGCACGCCCGAAGGACGTAGCGTCATGTGGTGGGGTGTGGCCGCGGCCCTGCTGGCGAACCTCCTCTACAGCACCGGGTTCGTCCTGGAGAAGCGGGCCCTGACCGCGATGCCCTCCGTCAGCGTGCGCAACCCCGCGCGGCTGCTCCGGCAGGTGATCTCCAGCCCGCTGTGGATCGGCGGATCGCTCGCGCTCGCCGCCGGGTTCGGCGCGCAGCTCGCCGTCTACCGGACGCTGCCGATCGCCGCCGCGCAGGGCATCTTCGTCTCCGGCCTCGTGCTCCTGCTGCTGCTCTCCTCCGTGCTGCTCGGGGAGCAGACGTCGGGGCGCGAGCGGTACGCCGTCGGGGCGATCCTCGCCGCGCTGCTCATGGTCGTCCTCTCGCTGAGCGAGGAGTCCGACACCGTGAGCCGCAGCGCGCCGGTGCCGCTCGTCCTCATGGTCTGCCTGCCCTCGCTCGCGGCGGGGGTGCTGCTGTACGGCTCCGCCGAGCGCCGGGCGAAGCACCGGCACCGGCTGCCCACGACCGGCGTCGAGTACGGGGTCGCCGTCGGCCTCCTCTACGGGGTCAGCTCGCTCGCCATCAAGGGCGTGTCCAGCTACCTGACCACGGACGACCTCGGCTCCGCCTTTCTCGACCTGCTGCGCTCCCCGTATCCCTATCTCCTGCTGTTCACCGGCGCGTTCGGCCTGATCATGTCCCAGGCCGCGCTCCAGCGCTGCCGGGCCTCGCTCATCGTCCCCGTGTGCACGACGGTTACCGCGCTGTTCACCGCGGTACTCGGGACGCTGGCGTTCGGCGAGCCGCTGCCCGACGAACCGCTGCGGCTCGCCCTGCGGATCGCGGGAACGGCGCTCGCGGTGTCCGTGCTCCTCGCCATGCCCAAGCATGACGCGCCCCCGCCCCAACCAACGCCCCCGACCAAGGAGTTGACCAGCTGATGAACCCCGAAGACCCGCTTCTGAAGATCCTTGCCTGCCCGCTGGACAAGGGACCGCTGCACCTCCTGGAGCCCGCGGAACCCCTCGTACCGCAGGAGGTGCTCTACAACCCGCGGCTGCGCCGCCGCTATCCGATCGTCGACGGCATACCGCAGCTCCTGCCCTCGTCGGGGGAGCAGATATCGGAGGACGAGCACGAGCAGCTCCTGAAGCGGATCTCCCCGTGACGGGGCCCGAAAGGCCCGACACCAAGCCCCACAAGACCGTGGCCGCCCGGCTCGCCCCGCACCTGCCCGGCCGGCTCATCGGCGCCCTGGCCCGCCTCGTCTACCCCCGCTTCGAACCGGAGCTCGCCCGCCTCGCCGACCTCTGCCCGCGCGGCTGCGGCACGGCGGTGGACGTCGGCGGCTGGTACGGCCCCTGGTCGCGCCGCCTTGCCTCGCGTGCGCGCCGCGTGGTGACCGTGGAGCCCGTGCCGCACCTGGCCCGGCTCCTGGAGTCCTCCACGCCGCGCAACGTCCGGGTGATCCAGGCGGCGGCCACCGACCGCCCCGGCACGGCCCGGCTCTGGCTGCCGCAGGGCGACCGCGGGGAGCGCGGGGTCTCCTCGCTCATTCGCAGGGACATCCACGCCAAGGCGGTCGAGGTGCCCTGCCTCACGCTGGACGGGCTCGGCCTGCGCGACGTCGACTTCATCAAGATCGACGTGGACGGCAACGAACTCCCGGTGCTCCAGGGCGCCCACGACCTGCTCACCCGGGACCGGCCCGCCCTCTTCATCGAGCTGGAGTCCCGCATCCAGCCGATCAAGCCGATCATCGAGCTGCTCACCGGGCACCACGGCTACCAGGGCTGGGTCCTGCCCCACCACACCTGGCTGCCGCTCGCGGACTTCGACCTGGAGGCGCACCAGAACGACACGTCGTACGTCGTGTCGCAGGGGCTGCTGCGCAGGGTGCTCACACCGCGCCGCCCCCGGTACGTCAATTCGGTGCTCTTCCTTCCCGGCGGGCGCCGCCCGGGAGCGGCCGTGGTGCGCGACCATGGAGCCCATGTCCGCTAGCTCCGCCCACGGCCCCGGCCCCAGGTCATCGGGCCCCTTCACGCCTCTCGACTTCCAGCTGGTCCTGTTGCGCCGCATGGCCGACCACAATCCGGACCTGGTGGAGGCGGCCCGCCACGAACTCGGCGTCTCCATCGCCGACATGCGCGAGGCCAACCGCCGCTGGCAGGCGATGAGCCGCTCCGCCCGTTCGCGCGGCGCGGTCTCCCGCTACCGCTCGGTGCTCGGCGCCCCCGAGGCCACCGTGGCCCGGCGGATCGGCGACCTGGAGTGCGAGGCGCTGCTGTGGCCGGTGCCGCTCTGGCCGAGCCTGCGCTTCGAGGTCCTGCGCGCGCCGAACGGCGCGGTGTGGAACGAGTGGCTGATCCGCGCGCCCGGCGCCCCGGGGCCCGCGCTCGGCACGCTGGACGACCTCACCCCCTGGTCGTGCACGGTGGACGAGGCCGCCCGCGCGTTCGCCCCGGCCCGCCCGATGGAGGGCACGGCGCCCACGCGCTGGCGGCTCGCCTTCACCGCGCCGGACGGGGCGGGTCAGCCGCGGCGCTGCGTCGCGGAGTTCACCTGGGGGCTGCTCCAGCGGCTCTCGTTCCCCGACGGCGGCTGACGCCTGCGGGCCAGGGCCACCGCCCCCACCACGAGGGCCGACGCCACCAGCAGCGCGCTGCCCCACAGCGGCGCGCGGTGGCCGAGCCCCGCCGAGAGGGCGATGCCGCCGCCGACGGGGCCGACCGCCGCGCCCACGTTCAGGGCGGCCGTGGCGAAGCCGCCCGCGAGCGTGGGGGCGCCGGTCGCCGCGTACAGCGCCTGGGTGATCAGTGCGGAGCCGACGCCGAAGGACAGCGCGCCCTGGACGGGGACGAGGACGACCGCCGCCACCGGATGCCCGGCGGTCAGCGCGAGGAGCACCCATCCGGCGAGCAGCGCCACCGCGCCCGTGAGCAGGAACGGAACGGGCCGTGCGTCGGCGCACCGCCCCGCGACCGTGACCCCGACGAACGATCCCGCCCCGAAGAGCGCGAGCAGCGCGGGCACCCAGCTCTCCGAGAATCCGCTGACGTCGGTGATCACGGGTGAGAGGTAGGTGAACGTGCAGAAGGTCGCGCCGTTCACCAGCGCCCCGAGCAGCAGCGTCACCACGAGGCGCGGCGCGCGCAGCGACCGCAGCTCCCCGCGTGCGTCGGACCCCGCGGTGCCGGGCGCTGCGGCGGGCACGGACCGCAGGATCGCGAGGACGGCGGGCACCGAGACGAGGGCCACCGCCCAGAAGGCGGACCGCCACCCCCAGAACTGCCCGAGCAGCGCACCGCCGGGCACGCCCGCGACGCAGGCGAGGGTGACGCCGCCGAGCAGCACCGAGGTGGCCCGCCCCTTGGCGTTCGGCCCGACCATGCCGGCGGCGGCGACCAGGGCCACCGCGAGGAAACCGGCGTTGGCGAGCGCACCGACGACGCGGGTCGCGAGCAGCACGGCGAAGCTGGTGGTCAGCGCGCCGACGACGTGGACGAGCAGGAAGGTGACCAGGAAGGCGAGCAGCGCGGTCCTGCGCGGCCAGTTCCGGCTGAGGACGGCCATCACCGGCGCACCGATGACCATCCCCACGGCGAAGGCCGAGGTCAGGGTGCCCGCGGTGGACAGGGACACGTTCAGGTCGGCGGCGATGTCGGGGCCGAGACCGGAGAGCATGAACTCGGAGGTGCCTTGCGCGAAGACGGCGAGTCCGAGGATGTAAAGGGCAAAGGGCATGAGGAAGCTCCGCAGGGCGGCGCATGGCCGCCGGCCGGGAAAAGGGGGACGTCAGTCCGCGCGCCGGCGAAGGGTCCAGTGGCGCGCCCCCGTAAGGGGCGCGGGGCTTCCCGCGAAGCACTCGGCTTCGGCAGAACCGCTCAGCCACCGGACATGCCGGGCCGGTGGCTGGAGTCTGTCGGACTCGGGACTGGACATGGCGGCAGGCTATTCACGCCTCGCTCGCCACGTCCACCCGATTAACTCGCGGCGGTCAGGATCTCCTTCGTCACGGCTGCCAGCGAGGCCTGGTGCAGATCGAGGAAGAGGTTCGGCTCGACGAGTTCGAGCTCCATGACGCAGGGCCCCTCGTCATCCGCCCCGTCGACCAGGTCGACACGCGCGTACAGCAGCTCGGGCGACCCCGGCACCGCGGCCAACGCCCGCTCGGCGACGGCGAGTTCAGCGGGGGTCGGCTGCCACGGGCGGAGGTCGGGGTGCGGCATCTTCTCGTCGTCGTACGCCGTGCCCGGCGCGAGCACCGCGCCCTTCTGTATGGCATGCAGGAACCGTCCGCCGACGTAGACGAGCGCGCGCTCGCCGGTCTCGTCGATGCGCGGCATGTACGGCTGCACCATCGCGGTCAGGCCTTCGCCGTGCATCCGCTCGATGTGCCGTACGGCGGCTTCGCGCTCGCCCTTCCCGTACCGGCCCGCGTAGCGTGCGCCCGCACCGGACGTGGGCTTGACCACGAACTCGCCGTCGTCCGGGACCTCGACCGTGTCGTCCGGCGCCAGATAGCGGGTCGGCACGACGGGCACCCCTGCCCCCGCCAGCTCCTCCAGGTACCGCTTGTCGGTGTTCCAGCGCACCACGGACGCCGGATTGGCCAGGACGGTGAGCCGCGCGACGCGTCCCGCCCAGGCGACGAACTCGGTGACGCGCTCGCTGTAGTCCCAGGCGGACCGGATGACGACGAGGTCGAACCGTTCCCAGTCCGCCTCCGGGTCGTCCCAGGACACGGTGGCGACGTCGGCGCCCGCCGCGCCGAGCGAGCGTGCCAGCTCGGGGAGGTCACGGTCGAGGCCGGTCTCCAGCTGAGGCCTGCTGGTGACCAGGGCGATCGTGGGGCGGTCGGGTGACACGTGGTCCTCCTGGGTTCGATGATCCGCCCCGCAGGCTAACAACTTGTCGACGTGCTCCCGACAAGACCCTTGCCCAGGTCAGCAGGAGTGCGGCGGAGGTCAGCGGGAGCATGGCGCAGGTCAGTGGGGCGACCCGACCAGGCCCGTCTCGTACGCCAGGATGACCAGCTGCACACGGTCGCGCGCGTCCAGCTTGGCGAGCAGGCGGGTCAGATAGGCCGTGGCGGTGGCGACGCCGATGGAGAGTTCGGCGGCGATCTCCGTGTTGGAGAGGCCGCCGCCGACGAGGGTCAGGACCTCGCGTTCGCGGTCGGTGATCCCCGAGATGCCGCTCCGGGGGCGGGAGTTGGGCTTCGGACGGGCCGCGAACTCCTTGATCAGGCGGCGTGTGACGCTCGGTGCGATCAGCCCGTCCCCGGCGGCGACGACGCGGATCGCGGCGAGGATGTCGTCGAGCGCCATGTCCTTGACCAGGAACCCGGCCGCGCCGACGCGCAGCGCGCCGTAGACGTGATCGTCGTCGTCGAAGGTGGTCAGGACGGTGACGTGGGTGTTCCGGCTCGGCCCTTCGGCGATCAGACGGGTGGCCTCGATGCCGTCCATGCCGGGCATGCGGATGTCCATCACCACGACGTCCGGCAGCAGTTCCTCGGCGAGCCGGACGGCTTCGGCTCCGGTGCCCGCCTCGCCCGCGACCTCGATGTCGGGGGCCTCGGTGATCACCATGCGCAGGGCGGCGCGGACGAGGGGCTGGCCGTCGACGAGTACGACGCGGAAGGGCGCCCGGGGTGCCGGGGCCGCCGCCGGGTGGCTCCGCGCGTTCACCGGACCCCCGCCGGGACGGGCAGCCGTGCCGCGACCCGGAAGCCGCCCTCGGGGCGTGGCGCGGCGGAGAACTCGCCGCGCCGCAGGCCGACCCGTTCGCGCATGCCGATCAGGCCGTAGCCGCCGTCCGGGGTGCTGCCGTGGCCGCGTCCGGCGTCGATCACCTCGATGGCCAGCTCGTCGGCGCGGCAGTCGACGGAGACGCCGCACGATGCGGTGCCCGCATGGCGTACGACATTGGTGAGCGCCTCCTGGATGATGCGGTACGCGGACACGTCGATCTCCGTTGGCAGCGGCCGGAGTTCGCCGAGCCACCGCACGTCGACGCGGACACCGGCGGCGGGCGTCGTCTCGGCGAGGCGGTCGACGGCGGCGAGGCCGGGTCCGGCACCGAGACGCACCTCCGCCCTCTCCGCCTCCCCCCCTCTCCGGCCTCCCCGGTTCCGCCGTTCCCGGTTCCGCCGTTCCCGGTTCGCCTCGCGCAGGGCGCCGAGCATGCGGCGCAGGCCGGACAGCGTCTCCCTGCCGGTGGCCTCGATGGCGGTCAACGCCTCGCGCGCACCGGCGGGTTGGGTGTCGATGACCCGGCGTGCGGCGCCCGCCTGGAGGGACGGTCTACGTCGTGTGGGCCCTGGCGGCGGCAGCGATCACGGTGGCAGCGGTGCGACGCCGCGATCAGTGAGGCCCCTCGACGAGCCGGAGCACGGCCCGCAGCCCCCGCACCGCCCCCGGCGCCGCCCCGCCCGGCAGCACGTAGGACCGCAGTCCCGCACTCGCGGCCCCGCCGTCCTTGGCGGGGTGGTCGCCGACCATCAGGGTGTCCGCGGGGGCCACGCCCAGCTCCGCGCACGCGTGGCCGAAGAGCCGCGGGTCGGGCTTCTCCGTGTTGTGTTCGTACGAGTGGACCCAGCTGCCGAACCAGCGGTCGAGGCCGTGCCGGGCGAACGTCGGCCGCAGATCCCAGCCGACGTCGCTGACCACCCCGAGCGCGATGCCGCGCGCGTCGAGTTCGGCCAGCGTGGGCCCGGTGTCCGCGTAGGGCAACCAGTGCTCCGGGGCACGGAGTTGATCGTAGAGAGCTCCGGCGTAGGGGGTGAGCGCCGGGGCGGAGGCGTACCAGGTGGTGAACGCGCGGCGGTGAGCCTCGGCCGAGACGTCGCGCGCGTGCTGGGCCGCGACGACGGCGGGGTCCGCGAGGCCCGCCTCCAGGGAGGTGAGGATGGCGTCCATCGTGGGCCCGTCCACCGGGCCCGGCAGCGCGGCGCGGATGCGGTCCTCGTACGGCTGGATCTGGAACAGCGTCCCGGAGAAGTCGAAGAGCACCGCCCTGGGGCGCGTCACCGGGGCGGGGGCGGTGGCGCGGATCGGGCCCTCGGGGCCACGGACGGGCGGGAGCTGGGGAGTTGGCATGGGGTCTCCCTATCGGCCGCCGCGTAAAGCCGCGATGAGGGGCTGTCGGCACACGGCACCCGGCGCCCCGCGGGGACGGGGCGCCGGTGGCTCGTACTTTCTGGCAGGGCTCGGCAGGTGGTCAGAGGATGAAGACGCTCCGGGCGGTCTCCGTGTAGTACGTCTCGCCGGGGTGGACCAGCCATTCGACCGGGCCGCCGCAGCCGGGGCCGGAGTGGACCTCGGCGATGGCGTCGGTGTGGTTGGTCACCGAGGACGGGAACCAGTCGATGGGGTAGCAGCCGCTCGGGTCGTCGTACTCGAAGCCGTTCACGATCAGGGCCCCCTCCGCCGCGTACGCCGATCCCGGCACCGCGATCGTCAGGGTCGCGGCCGCCGCGAGTGCCCCCAGGGTCACGGCCATGCGTCATCGCATCATGTTGATGTCCCCTCCACCGTGCGGACCGCTCCCGACGCGACCCGCTGGAGTCACCCACAGTAGGCGATCAGACACGCCTCGTATCCGGCGCGCGGAGGCACCTGCCCCCAGCATGTGCGCCGTTCACTTCCCTTCACCGCTCGGTCACGCCGCTTCCGCACCATGGACACCGATCGGCCCAACTGACCTGTGTGCAACGTGAGTTCGTATGATGCGGCCATGGCACGTCACGGGGATCTCATAGCGGGGCGCTACCGCATTACGACGCCGCTCGGGCGCGGCGGCATGGGCACGGTCTGGCGGGCACAGGACGACCTCCTGGGCCGCGCCGTCGCGGTGAAGGAGCTGCACGTCGACGCGGGGCAGTCGGCGGCCGACGCCGCCGGCCGGCGCGAACGCACGCTGCGCGAGGCGCGCTCGGTCGCGCAGGTGAAGCACCCCGGCATCCTGGTCCTGCACGACGTCGTCCAGCACGACGCGCAGCCCTGGCTCGTGATGGAGCTGATCGACGGCCGCTCGCTCGCCGACCGGATGGCCCTGGAGGGCCCGGTCCCGCCCGCCGAGGCGGCCCGCATCGGCCTCGCCCTGCTCGCCGCGCTGCGCGCCGCGCACCTGGCCGGGGTGCTGCACCGTGACCTCAAGCCCGCGAACGTACTCCTGGAGGCGGGCACGGAGCGCGTGGTGCTCTCCGACTTCGGGATCGCGCAGGTCGCCGGGCAGACGACGCTCACGGAGACGGGCGCGTTCGTCGGCTCGCCCGAGTACACCGCCCCGGAGCGCATGTCGGGCAAGCGCACGGGCCCGGAGTCCGATCTGTGGTCGCTCGGGGTGCTGCTCTGCGCGGCCGTCGAGGGCGAGTCGCCGTTCCACCGCGACTCGGTGGCGGGGGTCCTGCACGCCGTCGTCATGGACGACATCAGAATCCCGGATTCCGCCGGTCCGCTGGCCCCCGTCGTACGCGGCCTGCTGGAGCGGGACCCCGAGCGGCGGCTCGGCGCGGACGAGGCCGAGCAGGCGCTGCGCGGCTTCCTGGTGGAGGAGCGGATGCCCACCGTGCCCCGCACCCCGGTGGCCCCCAGGCCCGTACAGCCGCCCCCGCCCGACGAGGCGATCGTGCTCGGCTCCGCCCCCGCCGCACCGGCCGCACGCCCCCGCATCCGTACGGCACTCCTGGCCGCCGCCCTGGCCGCCGCCCTCGCGGTGGGCGGCACCGGCACGTGGCTCCTGACGCGGGACGACTCCCGGACGGGCTCGGAGGCGCGGGGCGGCGGCGCCGCGGACGAGGTGCGCGAGAAGCAGGAGACCAAGGAGCCGAGCAGGACGCCGTCCAAGAACGCCGGCAAGCCGAAGAACCCCGGTAAGAACGACAAGGACGGCGAGAAGAGCCCCGCCGCCCCCAAGCCCTCCCCCGCCGAAGGCACCGGCAGACCCGCCCCGACCGGGACGGGCGGCGCCGGCGAGGCGGACACCGACCCGGCACCCGCGGGCTACCGGACGGTCGCCGACCCCACCGGCTTCAAGATGGTGACGCCCACCGGCTTCGCCCGCTCCGCCGAACCGCCCCGCGTCTACTACAACTCGGCGGACAACGCCTTCCGCATCGGCGTCCACCCCCAGCCCCTGGACCCGGACGGCCCCGTGGCGGTGATGCGGCAGGCGCACAAGGACGGCCCCTCGGACTACCCCGGCTACCGCGACGGCTCGGTCCGGCAGACCACGCACAACGGCCACCCCGCGGCCGTCTGGGAGTTCACCTGGGACGGCGGCTCCGGGGACGGCGGACCGCGCCGCACGTACGACCTGAGCTGGGACGAGGGCGGCAAGATGTACGACCTGTGGGTCTCCGCGCCCGCCGGGCAGGCGGCGAAGGGCGAGCAGCACTTCGTCAAGGCGCACCGCTCCTTCGCCCGGACGGGCTGACGGCCCCGGCGCGCGTCGCCCTCAGACGCGCCCCTCAGACGCGCCCCTCAGACGCGCCCCTCCGACGCGCCCCTCCGACGCCCTCAGGCCCGCCCCTCCATCAACTCGGCCCGCAGCGTCGGCAGATGGCCGTGCTCCACGTCCTTCACGGCGGTGACCAGGGTGACCGTCCCCGCGTCCGCCAGTTCGCGCAGGCGGTGGAGGGCGTCCTGCTGCTCCGGGCCCGCCAGCTCGGCGCGGTAGCGGCGGCCGAACTCCTCGTACTGGTCGCGGTGCTGGTGGAACCAGGTCCGCAGCTCGCTGGAGGGCGTGACCTCCTTGGGCCATGCGTCGACGGCGGCGCGCTCCTTGGAGACGCCGCGCGGCCAGAGCCGGTCGACCAGGACCCGCACACCGTCCGCCTCGCCGGGCGGGTCGTACACGCGGCGCACGGGAAACACCTCGGCGGCCTTCATGGGCCCATCGTCCATACGCCCATCGTCGCGCCGCGCCAGGGCCTCCGCATCTCGAAAATGCGAACAGGGGAGCAGTTGTTCCCTGGAACAGGTGATCGTCGCGCCAGGGATTGCATGTGACGCATGTGATTGACGATGATTACGGAACGCAAGCAACGGGCTGCAGACCGTAGTTGCCGCGTTCCCGGTCCATGTCCCATACGAGGGCCGGGAGTTGGAACATCCTGAGAAAGTCCCACAAGGAGAAGCACCACCATGAACATCATCACTGACGTCGTCGCCGGTCTCGCCCACTTCCTCGGCTGGCTGATCTGACGTCACCCAGAACCTCTCGCAGCGACGCCGCCTCCCCCGTCCCACGGGAGGCGGCGTCGCCGCGTGCGGCGCACGCCACGTGCCGTACGCACCGGACGGCGTCAGCGCGTGGGTTCCGGATAGAAGTCCCGCGTCGCCCCCTTGGCGTCCTTCGCCCTGCCGAGCAGGCCCGCCGGATACTCCACGAGCCAGTAGCTCGCCGCCCCGACCGCCAGCGCCACCGCGAGGACCATCAGGGCGGCGACGGGAAAGCCCGCCTGTCCGGTCGGCACGAGCCCCGACTCGATGAGGTGCAGCATGACCGGCTCGTGCCAGATGTAGACGCTGTAGCTGATGAGCCCGACCGCCGTCACCCAGCGCGCTCTCAACAGGCCGTGCCAGCGCACCTGTTCACGCGGGCGGACGTGCAGCGTGGCGTAGAGCAGCGTGAACCACAGCAGGGCCGCGATCGGGTGGTAGAAGGTGTGGGCGAAGTTCTCCGCCTCGGAGACGTACGACAGGGCGTAGAGCCCCGCTAGCGCCGCCACCGCGAGCGGAACCGTCGCCCGCGCGCTCAGCTTGCCCCGCTCCCCGAGCGCCACGAGCAGCACCGCGAGCGCCATGCCCGCCGCGAAGCCCCCGAAGCGGGCCTGCGGCCCGAAGTACACCGGCCAGTCGGTGTGCGGCACCCCGACGACGTAGTGCGCGACAGAGATCCACACCAGCGGCAGCACGAAGAGCGCAGCACACCCCGACAGACACACGGCGACCCGCGCCCGCCGTGTCCCGAGCCCCCGGCACACCCGCACCGCGAGCGGCCCCAGCGCGACGAGCGCCAGGTAGAAGGCGACCTCCAGGGAGAGGGACCAGGTGGGCCCCAGGGTGTAGAAGATCCGCTCCCGGTCGAAGACGTGCGTGAACGTGAGGTGCCCGACCAGATCGCGCCAGTCGCCCGGCAGCGTCGGATTGCGGGAGGACCAGACGACGAGCACCGCGAGGAAGTACAGCGGCAGGATGCGGATCGCCCGCCGGAAGAGGAACGTCCTGCCCGTACGGATCGGGCCTCCGTCGATGGCGGCGCGGGCGTACGACAGCGTGAGCAGGTACGCGGACATCACGAAGAAGAGGTCGATCACTTCGAGCGAGACCAGCGCGCCCAGCCACCGGCTGTCGACCGGCGGATGCGCACCGGCCGCGTCGTACGTGCAGTACTCCTGCCACACGTGGAAGAGGACCGTGCTCAGGGCGGCGAGACCGCGGTATCCCTGGAGTTCGAGCGCGCGCCCACGGGAGGCGGGCGGAGCGGGCGCGGGCTCCGACGCGTCGGCGAGCGGCCGGGCGGTCGTCAGCGCGCTCATGCCCGCACCGCCGGCTCCGCGACCGCCCCTGGTTCCGTGGTGGCGCGCGGCGTGACCCGCCACTGCCGGTCGCCGAGCGCCTCCTTCAGATGCGCCTGCCGCGCCACCATGTTCTTGAAGTGGGAGTAGAAGAACGTGGAGACGAGCAGGTAGCGCCAGAACCACGCCTTGCGGCGGCGCAGTTCGGGCACCGCGAGCCGCCACGCGAAGGCCGCCTGCACCACCCCGGCCGACATGGTGAACGCCGCCGCCGTCAGGCAGACCGGCACCGCCCAGTCCAGGCGGTCGGCGCCGCCCGCGCGCCACGCCGCGTGCACCAGGATCGGCAGGATCTGCAGCGTCAGCCACGGCTGGACCTCGCGCCAGCCGAGCAGCACGAGCAGGCCCGTCTTCTGCCTGCGCGAGTACACCGGCGAACGCAGCGCGCCCCACAGGTGCCGCAGCGAGACCTGGAGCCAGCCCTGCGCCCAGCGCGAGCGCTGGTTCCACAGCGGGCGCAGCAGCGTGGGCGCGAGCTCGCGCGAGATGAGCGTGCGGTCCATGGCGATCCGCGCGCCTTCGTTCAGGGCGCGCATCGTGGAGTCGATGTCCTCGGTGAGCATCGAGCCGTGCATCCGGGTCCTGGCGAGCAGATCCGTGCGCCAGAAGCCGTTCGACCCGCCGAAGACCCCGAAGCCGTACATCCGGGTCCGTCCGGGATGGCTGACCGCGTAGATCGTCTCGAACTCGACGCCGACGGTCCGCGCGACCCACGAGCTGTCGCCGTTGCGGATCACGCAGTGGCCCTGGACGACGTCGTAGCCGTTGGACAGCCAGTCCCACGCGTGCCGGAAGGCGTTCGGCGCGGGGTGGTGGTCGGCGTCGAAGATGCCGACGAACTCGCCGCGCACCCGCGTCACGGCCGCGTTGATGTTCTGCGCCTTGGACGTGCTCCCGGCCACCGGAAGCAGCACGAGGCGCGGATCGCGGGCGGCCATCTCGCGCAGGGTGTCCTCGACCGGCAGCGGGTGCGGGGTGTTGTACGCGAGGACGATCTCCAGCTCGGCCGGGTAGTCGAGCCGCAGGAACGACTCGACGGTGTCGACGATGGTCGCGGCCTCGTTCGGCAGGTACGCGGCGATGACGGCGCTGGCGGACGGATAGGGCTGGCCCGGCCGCTCGGGGCGGTCCGTCGCGTCCAGCGAGAACAGGCACTCCAGCATGATGAGCAGGGCGGAGAGCACGAGCCCCGCCACCACCACCCAGTACGCGGACCCGGCCGCGTCCCAGCCCAGTTCGTACGCCTGCTGATAGAGCAGGAACGGCACGCCCACCCCGAGGACCAGCGGAAGCACGGGCGCAAGCAGCCGCGTTGCCCAGGTGAGCAGCGTCCGCAGCCCGGCGCGGGCCCTGCGGTGACCGTGCGGGGCGCTCCTCCGCATCCACGGCTCGTGGCGGACCGGGCGCAGGTCCCGGTGGCGCACGGCCTCGGCGACGGCGTCCCGCGCGTGCTCGACCGCCCGGGTGTGGTCGGCGTACTCGGCGAGCGGGGTCCAGCCGACGGCCGGGGTGAGCCGGACGTTCTCGTCGGCGACGACGAAGCGCGTCCCGGCCACGGCGACGGCGAACTCCCGCAGGCTCCGGGTGGCCGTCTCCTCGTCGACGCCGGGCATGAGGACGAGCAGCTGCCCGTCCTCGTCCCACCCGAGCCGGTCGCAGACACCGCCGAGCCTTCCCCGAGCTCCCGGCTCCGCTCGAGCGGGGGATGCCCCCATCGCCACCCCGGCGAGCCGCTCGGCGACCTCGCGCCGCACGCGCGGCCCGAGCCGTGTCTCCAGGGCCGCCATCTCGGCGACGCCGACCACGGCGAGGACACCGCCGCGCCGGGCCGCGGACGGGCGCCCGAGCTCGCGGTCGAGTTCGTCCATGAAGTGCGGCCCCGAGTAGAGGCCGGTGCGCGGATCGCGCGGCAGGTTCTCCACCGGGACCGGGACGCGGTGCAGCTTGGCCGCTATCCGCGCCGAGAGCTCGCGCGGGTCGGCGGCCTCCGGCAGGCAGTCGTCGGCGCCCTGCGTCAGCAGATCGGCGACGGCACCGGGGGCGTGGGTCCGGGCCGCCGTGACCATGAGCAGCGGAAGCGCCTGCCCCGCCGGGTCGGCGCGGACCTCGCGTATGACGTCGAGGCCTTGGCGCCGCCCGTCAGGACCGTCGTCGAGGGCCACGATCGCGTCCGGTGGCGCCTGCCTGACCTGGCGTTGTACGTCGCCGGGGACGGCGTGGGTGACGTCGTACCCGGTGAGTCTCAGGGTCCGGGTGAGCAGTTCACGGCTCGGCCCCGGTGAGCCGACGGCCAGGACGTGGCCCCCGGGAGCGGGGCCGGGCCGGGAGGAAATACTTTTCGGGCGCACGAGAGCACGCCCGGCGGGCGGTGAGATGGACATCTATGTGGTCCCATCCTGTTCGGATTGTGGGGGGAGGACCGTTTGGTTCTCGTCGAGCCGCCAACTGGCCCCGGAACAGGGGCCAATCGGCCTCACCAGCCTCAACGATCACTGTGACACCACACCTTCAGCGACGTAACGCTCGCATTACGTCCCCGTGCACAGAGTGAGCAGGCCGGGCCGGACATCCGGCCCGGCCTGCGTCCCAGGTGCGTCCACGTACGTCCGAGGTGCGTCCTAGGGGGTCCCGCTACCGCACCCCCACCGCCCGCACGATCTCCTGCGTGACCGACCCGCCCCGGTCGTCCTTGGCGGAGGCCCGCAGCGAGACGAACTCGGCGGAACCAGGCACCTTCAACTCCCCTTCCCAGGCGGCCCTACCGCCGTCCCGGTCCAGCGCGACGCCCTTCCAGCTCTTCCCGTCGTCGTACGAGACCTCCAGCTTCCCGCCGCCGATGGCCCCGGTGTCCACGGCTCCCTTCACGTACTCGGAGAAGATCCCGACATCCACGGAACGTCCGCCCCGGACATTCCCGCCGAGGTCCGTGTCCACATCGAACCCGAGATTCAGCAAGGGCAGGAAACTCTTCTTGTCGCTCGCCGTCTCCTTCGACGTGAAGGTCCACTCCGAGTGCCCCTTCGTGGCGAGCCGCCACCGCTCGGGATCGAGCGTCGTGTCCGTCACGACCTTGTAGGTGGTCGACGCCGGATCGGCGTCCCACACATACACACCCGAGCTCCGCCGCCGGTCGACCAACTCCCCGTCCGCATACACCTCACTGACCTGCGTCATGGAGTCGTCGTTCCACACGTCACCGAACCCCGTGTGATCGGGCCCGGAATCACCCCACCCGGGCACATTGAACTCCAGCGTGTTCCCGTACCGCTGCTGGCCCCAGCCGAGCCCCGTCCCCAGCCACGGATGCCACACGGGCTTGAACCAGTTCAACTCACCGCGCTTGCCGCCCCGGTAACTGACCAGACCACTGCGCTCCTCCAACGCGCCCGGCCCGACCGAAACAGACTCGTGCCACAGCTGCCCGGCCCCCGTGGACGCGTAGTCCGTCCGCTCGACCGGATAGTCGATCTTCTCCTGGAAGCCGATCCCGACGGCGAAGGTATCGGTCAGCGAGTAGCGGAACTCACCACCCGCCACAGGCTTCACCGCATGGAACTTGGTCTCCAGAACAGCGAGTTCACGCTTCGACGGCTCGTACGTCAGGTCGCGGGGCACCGCTCCCTCGTGCCCCTCCGACACGTCGTAGACATAGGGCGTGCGAGACGTCGCCGCAGTCTCAACAGCCCGCCCCGCCCTGGCCGCCGCGAGCAGCCGTGCCCCGTCCGCGGCGTTGACCGTGCCGATCTGCAGCGGCCGGTCCGCGTTGTCGTCCGTGCCGAACCAGGCGTTGAGCCTGCCCGGCGCGTCGTCCGTCACGAACAGGGCCTTCACACCGGCGTCCTGGGCGGCCTGACCGATCTCTTCAGGCGTCACCCCAGAGTCACCGGACCGCCGCACGACGACAGCCTTGCCCTTGACGTCCTTGCCCGCGTACTCGGCGGCGGTGCCACCGCCCACATCCACCACCCGCAGCCTGCTGCGGCCGTCGGTCACCGTGCCGCCGGGCTGCGCGACCACCTCGCCCAGACCCCTCACGTCCAGGGTGGGCTTGCCCAGGCGCCAGACGGTGCGGTACTCGAAGCTGCCGTCGGCCACCTTGGCGGTGGGCGCCGCGAAGATGCTGTCGTACTTGACCGGCACCTGGACCGCGCCCATCAGCTCGGCGCCGTTCGCCTTGCGGTCGTACTCCATCAGAAGCTGCCGGGTCTCCGTCCGCCTGCCGACGTCCACACCGACTTCCCGCAACTTCCTGCCGTCCAGGGTGACTTCACGGTCCCGGTCCAGGACGACCTCCGGCGCGGCGAGGAAGCCGAGGCCGAGGGAGTCCTCGCCCTTGCTGCCGCGCACGTCGAGGAACGAGGAGAGGGCGTACGTTCCGGGCTTCAGGCGCAGCTCCAGGGTGCCGGACTCGCCGACCTCCGCCTGGACGGGGTCGACCTGCTCGGCCAGCCGCTGGAACACGAGCCCGGCGCCGGTCGCCGCTCCGTCCCGGTCCTTGACATGAACGGTGAGCGAGTACCGCTCCTCCTCCTTGACCAGCCCGAACGCGGTGTGCGCGACCGGCTTCCCGGCGGCGCTGGCGACGATGCGGCCACTGGTGTTGCCGACGGGCGCCTTCGAACCGTCTCCGGTCACGGTGGTGGAGGCGGTGCCGTGCGCGGGAACGGTGAGCGTCTTGTCTCCGAGGCGCGCGACACCCTCAGCCGCACCTTCGACGGCGAGACTCAACTCGACTGCAGAGTCGCTCGAGTTCGAGTACGCGACTGTCTCCTTGACGGGTTCATTGCCCCCATAGGGCCAGGAGTAGAAGCCGAGATCGACGCTCCCGCTCGCGGTGACCTGCGCACCGACGGCATCGGGCACACTGACACGCCCCGCACCCAACTCGTATACGGACGCATCCAGTTGCTCGGAGGTCGACATCAACGCGTCCTTGAGACGCGCACCGCTCCACTCCGGGTGCTTCTCGGCGAGCAGGGCGGCGACGCCCGCGACGTGCGGGGTCGCCATCGACGTACCGCTCATCTCGGTGTAGTAACCCTCGCCGGAGACGAGTTGCGAGCGGGCGGCGAGGATGTCGACGCCGGGCGCCGACAGGTCGGGCTTGAGGGCCTGGTCTCCGTGGCGCGGGCCCTGGCTGGTGAAGTACGCCGCCTGGTCCTCGGAGTCGACCGCGCCGATGGTCAGCGCGGAGTCGGCTGCGCCGGGCGAGCCGATCGAGGAGGGGGCGCCGGTGTTGCCGGCGGCGATGACGAAGAGGGCGCCGGTTTCCTTGGAGAGGGTGTTGACGGCGGCGGCCATCGGGTCGGTGCCGTCACTGGCCTCCTGCGAACCGAGGCTCATCGACACGACCTTGGCGCCGACGTCCTTGGCCGCCCACTCCATCCCGGCGATGATCTGCGACTCGCTGCCGGACCCCTCGTCACTGAGCACCTTGCCCACGGAGAGAGCGGCGCCGGGCGCGACGCCCTTCTCCTTGTCGCCCTCGGACTCGGCGCCGCTGCCGCCGACGGTCGAGGCCACGTGGGTGCCGTGGCCGTTGCGGTCGGCGACTTCCTCGCCCGGTATGAAGCTCTTGGTGGCGTCCAGGCGGTCCTTGAGACCGGGGTGACCGCTGTCGACACCGGTGTCGAGGACGGCGACCTTCACCCCCTTGCCGGTGAGCCCGGCCTCCCAGGCCTTGGGGGTGCCGATCTGCTCGTTGCTCTGCGCCATGTCGGCCTCGACACGCCCGTCGAGCCAGATCTTGCCGATGCCGTCGGCGAGAGTTCCCGCCGAACCGGCCTTCGTACGACCCTCCTTGAAAGCGCCCGGGGCCACGTCCCGCCAGAACGCCTCCGGCTCGTCCGCCTTCACGGCCAGGCCGCCCACACTCGGCAGCGCACGCACCGTGTCGGCACCACGGGGCCCCGCACCACGGCGCGCGCCCTTCTCATACGTGACGATGAGCGGCAGCGCACGCTCTCCGATCCCCTGACGTATCAGCTCCGTCACGTCGAAGAGGCGCTCGTCGAGGGTGCCCGCGCTCAGATAGGGCCGGGCCTCGTCCGGTACGACGGTGATGCGGTCGCCCGCGATCTCGCTCCGGACGGCTCCGGTGGCCCCGGCGGGCCGGTCGACGGTGACGGTCTTCTTGCCGCCGCCGAGTTCCGTGACGGTGACCTTGTCGCCGGTCACCAGGGTGACCGTGTGGGCGGCGCGGGCGGCGGGGGTGGCCTGCGGCACGTCGGAAGGAGCCGCGGTAGCGGCCTGCCCTGCCGGTAGCAGCGCGAACGCGAGGCCGACGGCCGGCAGCAGCCTCGCTCTTCGCCACGCGGGTGATCGGGTCATGGGTGCCCTCTCTTCGTCGGACCCGGGCGGGGGTGGTTCCCGGGTGCTGCGAAGAGTGTCGGGGGGCTTGTGTTGCCGGGGTGTTGACGGGTGCTGGCGGGAAACCGCCAGGGCACCTTCCCGCCAGCCCCACCCGCACGATTCCGTTGCCCGTGACTTAGGTGACAGCCGCAAGCACCGTCCGCAACAATGCAGTTGGACCGCGCTACGAGGGGGCTTTGATGGACGATCTGGTGGAGTTCACGACCGCTGACGGCACGCAGGTCGTGATGGCCGACGTCGAGGACACCCACGGCTCCCACCTCATCTCCTCCCGCGGCGACGGCCCCTCCCGGGCGGTCCGCACCTTCGAGGAGTCGCTCGCCGGGGCACGCGCGGCCGCGGAGTCCGCGCTGCGGGTGTTCCGCGACGGCACTCTGCGCCCGGACTCGGTGGAGATCGAGTTCGGCGTACGGATGTCGGCGGAGGCGGGCGCGGTGATCGTGAAGGGCACGGCGGAGGGCCACTTGGTGGTACGCCTCGCCTGGACCCCGGACCCCCCGACGGCCACGCCGGCACCGGACCCGACATGACCCCGCAGCGCCCCTGCGCCCACCGGACGCCAGCGAGGACGGACATACCGGCCCGGCCCCACACCCAGACCAGCCCCACACCACAAACGCACCCGCAGCCGGGACCGCACGCAAGGGGACGGGCCGGTATGTCCGACCAGAGCACGGCACCCAACACCCCGGAACCGCAGCAACCCCACGGCCACCGGACGCCAGCGAGGACGGACATACCGGCCCGGCACCGCACCCACCACCTCAGCGACGCCGCAGCACAAACGCACCCGCAGTCGGAAGCGCCCGCGCACTCCCCGGAGGCCGTCCCCACCCCATGAGCAGCGCATCGTGGCACGCCCGCATCGTCTGCGGCAGCGAGATCGGGGCCGGGTTCCTCGTGTCCGAACGGCACGTCCTGACCTGCGCCCACGTCGTACGCGGCAGCAACACCCACCGCGCCCCCAGCGCCACCCCCGTCACCGTCTCCTTCCCCCACCGCGAAGACCTCGGCACGGTCACCGCCGCCGTCACCGTCCACGGCGGCTGGGACGGACACGGCGACAACCTGGGCGACCTCGCCGTCCTGGAGCTGGCGCACACCGTGCCGGTCCGCCCCGCCGAGTTCGCGGCCCCCGAAGACGCGTACGCCGACCCCCGCCCCCGCCTCCTCGCCTACGGATTCCCCAAGGGCTACCGCGAAGGCACCCTCGCCGAGTACCGCGCCACCGCCGCCCAGCGCATCGCCGACGAGTGGGTCCAGCTGGAGGCATGGAGCGCCCACGGCCAGCCCCTCGCCCCCGGCTTCAGCGGCGCCGCGGTCACCCTCGCCGACAGCAACCGCGTCGTAGGCATGGTGTCCGCCGCCACCCGAGCCTCCAGCGGCGTACGCAACGGACGGATGCTGCCCACCTCCGTCATGGCCCGCTACTGGCCCGCCCTCGGCGACCTGATCCCCACCCCCGGCCACCAGCGCGCCGCGAAGGAACGGCTGCGCGCCCTGGTGGACAGGGCGGCCGCGGACACCACGGCCGCCCGCGACCCGGAGCGCCTGTACCGCGACGCGGTGGGCCCGCTCGGCCCGCCCGTACCGCCGGAGGGCTTCAACTCGCTCTGGTCGGCGGCCTGGTACGTACTCTCCGAAGTGGACGACCCGGACGCGGTGACCCGCCTGGCCGACCGCCTCGCGGGCCTGCTCGACGCACCCGCGGCCCCCGCCCCACCGGCACCGGGCGAGCCACCGGCCTGGTCCCCGATCCTCATCGAGATCGACCACAGCGGCGCGGGCGACGACCAGCTCCTGGTCGAGGTGTCCGCGTACCGCGAGGGCCTGCGCCACCCCGTCGGCTCCCACACCCTCGCCGCGGGCAACGTCCGCCGCTACGTCCAGGAACGCGTCGACGACGCCTTCTCCCATCTCACCCCCGGCACGGACGAGTTGCTGGCCTTCGTGCTCCCCCGCGCCCTGCTCAACTGGCCGGTGGCCCACTGGGAGTGCGGCGCCGACGACCCGACCCCGCTCGGCTGCTCGTACCCCCTGGTCGTGACCGACCGGTCCCGCCGCAAGGGCGGACTGCGTCACCAACTCGCCAGGAAGTGGGAGGACTTGGACGACCGCCCCACGACCGTCCTGCACCGCGTCGAGTGCGGCACCCGGGAGAAGCCGAACAAGCTGAGGTTCCGGCTGCGGCACGATGGCGTGGACCTGGCGGGGTTCGCGGCGCCACCACGAACCGACCGCCCCGGCCCCGGCCCCGGCCCCGGCCCCGACGGGACCGCGACACACGGAACAGCGGCACACGGAACGGCGGTGACCCACTTCGACGTCACCCTCACCGCACCCGTACCCGTACTCCTCTGGCCCCGCACCGGCTGCGAGGACACCGATCACACCAGCGACACGCCCTGCGCAGGCTCCGACTTCCTGGACCGCATCGCCGTCCACGTCGACGGCCACCCGCCCGCCGAACTCCCCCGCACCATACTGACGTTGCGCGAGAGCGCCGAGGCGTCGGACGAACCGGACAAGCACTGGGCGAGGGACGTACAGCTCCTCTGGGACGACCCGCGCTGCTTCCCCGACGCCCCCACGACCCACCGCCACTCCCCCGTCGCCTGAGCCCGCCGCCTGAGCCCGACGTACGAATACGGAGAACCCCGATCATGTCCCTGTGGCCCGTCTACACCGGCACGAACGAGCCCCACGACGGGATCTCCGAGCTGCCCCCGCCCCCGCCCTGGCGCGCCTTCGACGGCGGCCCGGTCCTGCGGACGCCCACGGACGACGGATCGGCGACCTCCCCGGACCGCGTGCACCGGGCGCACACGTACCGGGCGACGGAGACCTGCGTCCAACTGGTCAACGCCGCGCTGTACTTGCGGCGTCCGCTCCTCGTGACGGGCCCGCCCGGCAGCGGCAAGTCGAGCCTCGCGTACGCGGTGGCACGGGAGCTGGGCCTGGGCCCGGTCCTGCGCTGGAACATCACCAGCCGCAGCGCCCTGCGCGACGGCCTCTACCAGTACGACCCGCTGTCCCGGCTGTACGCCGCGGGGCGCTCCCCGCGGACACGGGCGCCCCGGGACGGCGCGGGCGTCGAGGACCACCTCCGCCTGGGCCCGCTGGGCACCGCGCTCCTGCCCTACGACCGCCCCCGCGCCCTCCTCATCGACGAGATCGACAAGAGCGACCTCGACCTGCCCAACGACCTCCTGAACATCCTGGAGGAGGGCCAGTACGAGATCCCCGAGCTGGTGCGGATCGCCAAGCAGACCCCCAGGGCGGACCTCCTGACCGACGGCTCGGACGACCCGGTGACGGTGGAGCGCGGCCGCGTGCGCTGCCGGGCCTTCCCCTTCGTCGTCCTCACCAGCAACGGCGAGCGCGAGTTCCCGCCCGCGTTCCTGCGCCGCTGCGTCACGCTGCGCCTCCGCCAGCCGCGCGACGAGCATCTGGAGGAGATCGTCCGCGCCCACCTCGGCGAGCCCGACGCCTACGCCCGCACCCTCATCGCCCGCTTCCTCGAACGGGGCAGCGGCGGCGAACTCGCCACGGACCAGCTCCTGAACGCGATCTACCTGACGGG
Source organism: Streptomyces sp. NPDC054047 (assembly GCF_055585065.1). NCBI lineage: Bacteria > Bacillati > Actinomycetota > Actinomycetes > Kitasatosporales > Streptomycetaceae > Streptomyces > Streptomyces sp. NPDC054047. The sequence continues at coordinate 810,128 of NZ_JBVJKV010000001.1, forward strand.
TGCGGCGGGCATCGACACAGCCTCGCGCGACGAGCTCGCGCACCAGCTGATGCCGTATCTGACGCAGGCCGCGGATCCGGGCCCCGATGCCCTCTGACGCGCCCCGGGGCCCCGTCGCACGCCTCGCCGATGTCCTGGCCCAGGCGTCGGAAGGCGCCCGCCCCACCTCGATCGAACTGGCCGAACTGCTGTGGCTGGCCGGGCAGACGGGCGGCGACGACCCGACGCCGCGAGGACAGGCCGCGGCCACACCGCCGACGACGCCCCCGCACCCGCCGGTGACCCCGTCGTCCCCGCCACCCCCGAAACCGGCCGACCCCGCTCCGGCCACCCCTCCGCCGGACGCCCCGGCCGACCGGGTGCCCCTGCGGCTGCCGACTCCGACGGGCAGGGACGCCCCGACGACGGCAGCCACCGCACCAGAGAGCCCGTCGAGCGCCACCGGCCCGACGACCCCGCCCGGCCACACCCCTGTCCGGGTCCCCGTCCCCCCGATGGTGACGCACCCCCTCACGCTGCAGCGCGCCCTGCGCCCCCTGAAGCGCCGCGTCCCCTCCCCGGTGGGCAAGGTCATCGACGAGGAGGCCACGGCCGACCGCATCGCCCGTCTGGGCGGCCACCCGCGAGGCTGGCTGCCGGTGCTCCGCCCCGCCGAGGAACGCTGGCTGCGCCTGTGCCTGGTGTACGACGCGGGCCCGACGATGCCGATCTGGCGCCCCCTGGTCCACGAACTGCACACCGCGCTCGCCCAGTCCGGCATCTTCCGCACGGTGGAGCTGCACCGGGCGGAGCCGGACGGCACGGTCCCGCCCCAGGCGGCCCACGCACCCGCCACGGGCCGCACGGTCACCCTGGTGATCAGCGACTGCATGGGGCCGCAGTGGCGCGACGGCGACGCGGGCGCCCGCTGGTACCGCACCCTTCGGCGCTGGGCGACGCAGATGCCGGTGGCCGTGATTCAGCCACTCCCGGAACGCCTCTGGCGCACCACGGCGCTGCCCACGACTCCGGGAACCCTCTCCTCACCGCACCCGGCGGCACCTTCGAGCGCCCTCACCTTTACTCCGTACGCCGCCGACGCGCCGCCGCCCGCCGGGGCGCTGCCGGTCCCGGTGCTCGAACCCTCCGGGCCGTGGCTCGCGCACTGGGCGGGGCTGGTGGCGGACTCGGGCGGGGGCCGGCTGCCGGGCGCGGTGGGGTGGCTGGACCGCAGCCCGCCGTCACCGGCCCCCGGCGCCGACACCCCGGACATCGCGGACCTCACCCCCGAGGACCTCGTACTGCGCTTCCGCTCCACGGCATCCCCCGAGGCCTTCCGCCTGGCGGGCCATCTGGCGGTGGGCGAACCGCGGTTGCCGCTCATGCGGCTCGTCCAGGCGGCGGTGGAGGAGCGGCCACGCCCGCAGCACCTGGCGGAGGTGATCCTGAGCGGGATGCTGGCCTCGGACGGGGCCACAGGGTCGTACGCATTCCGCGACGGCGTACGGGAGTTGCTGCTCCGCACCCTGCCCCGCACCGCGCGGGGGCGTACGCGAGAACTCCTCGCCCGGGTGGGCGGGCTGATCGACGAGCGGGCGGGGGCGGCGCCGGGGGTGCTGCGGGCGGTGGCCCCCTCCTCGGGGGGCGCAGGGCCGCAGACCCCGGTGGGCGAGCCGTTCGCGACGGTCACGCGGGAGAGTGCGCGGCAGCTGGGCGCGGACGCGGGGCTGTTCGCCGGCCGCTACCGGCTCCTGGAGCGGCTCGGGCGGAACAGCGGCACCTGGCGGGCGGAGGACGTCCGCCGGCCGGGGAGCACCGTGGTGGTGAAGCAGTATCCGCAGCGTCCGCCGCACTCCTCGCAGTGGGCCGACCGGCTCGTCGCGTTCCGTCACGAGAGCGTGGCGCCCGTCGTGGACCACGGCGTCGACGGCTCGTCCGGTCGCCCCGTGCCGTACCTGGTCACGGAGTTCGTGCCGGGGGCCGGCCTGCAGTCCCTTCTCTCGCAGTACCGGTCCGGCCTCCGTGTCTCCCAGCTCCTGACCGTGCTACCGCCGTTGGCCGCTGCGATCAAGGCGATCAGCGACCACCGGCTGACCCTCCAGACCCTTCGCGCGTCGCACGTCGTCGTGGCGTCGCGCGGCGTGGTCCTGACCGGCGACTTCGCCGTCGACGCCTTCCACGAGCAGAGCCGCGGCAGCAACCTCCTCGCGCTCGCCGGCCTGGTCGACCAGATGCGCCCGCATCCCCGGGCGGGGGACGCCCGGTCAGACGTACCGCTCGCGGACGTGCTGATGTCGGCGGTGCAGGACCTGCGTTCCAGCAGCCCGGACGTCCAGGACCGCGGCCTCGACCGGCTCATCCGCCTCTCGTCGCCCTCGGACCGCGCCCGCTCCTACTCCGTGCTCGGCCCGCTGCGCGTCACCCTGAACGGCCGCCATCTCGCCACCGGCACCCCCCGGGAGCAGGCCATGCTCTGCATGCTGCTGCTCAGGCGCGGCCGGGCCGTACACCACGACGAGCTGATCGACGGCCTGTGGGGGGCCGGTGCCGCGCCCGCGAACGCGCGCCGCATCCTGGGCACTTACGCCTCCCGCCTGCGCAACGCGCTGGGCCCTGACTCCGTGTCGGGCGGGCGCGACACGTACTCCCTGGCCCTGCCCATGGGCCCCGACGTGGTCGACCTGTTCACCTTCCAGCGGCTCCACGACGACGCCCGGGACGCCCGCTTCGCGGGGGACCTCGCCCGCGCCCGTGAGCTGGTCCGGTCCGCCCTGGGGCTGTGGCGCGGCACTCCCCTGGACGGCATCCCCGGCCCGGCGCCCGCCGCCGCCCGCGCCGACATCAACCGCCTGCGGCAGTCCCTCCTCCACACGCTGCTCGAACTGAACCGGGAGCTGGGCGCCACCGAGCGGGAGCAGTCCGAACTCGACCAGCTGCTGCAGGAGTTCCCGCACACCGAGGACGAGGTGCTCGCCCCCCACGAGGAGCTCCCCAGCGCCCAGCTGGACGACCTCGGCGTCAGCCGTGAGCTGCCGGACGACCAGCCCACGCCCCCCGCGACCACCCTCACCTTCGAGTACCTGGCCCGCCCCGCGGGACGGCAGGAGGACGTACGGGAGAACCTGGGCCGGGAGATCTCGCACCTGCTCATCCGGGGCGGCATCGGCCCCGACCGGTTCGAGATGCGGGCGGGGCCGCGGGGCTGGGAGGTGACCGTGGCTCCCGAGGTCCACGTCCTGCACGTGCTGACCGCGGCGGTCAACGAACTCCCGGCCGCACTGGAGGTCTTCCCCGTACTCGGGCTCGGCGTCACCCTCACCCACGAGCCGGACCCGACGGTCTCGGCGCCCACGTTCCCCTCCGGGCTGCGTCATCTGCTCGGGCCCGACAGCAGGCGCGCCGTCGTGATCGTCTCCAGCGACCTGCACGAGCGGCTCAACCGCTCGGGCCGCCTGCAACGCCGGTTCCAGGCCGTGCCCCAGTCCGACGACTGGTACTGCGAGGTCACCACCGAGCCGTCCCCCGCCCCGGTGCCCGGCGCCATCGAATCCGTCATCCTCTGCTTCGACGGAACCCTCGCCCGGCTCTACTCGCCCCAGTCCGCCCGCCATGCCGCCCGCGCCCTCACCTCCCTGATCGCCGAGCGGCGCGACCCTGAGGCCGCCCTGGCAGGCACCCCCCTCCTGCCCGAGCCCCGCCCGGCCGGCGGCACGGCGGACCGCATCCACCCCCTGGACGTGCTCCGCGCCTTCGCCCGGCGCCGCTCGCTCTCCGAGGAGCTGCACGCGCGCCTGGAGGAGATCGAGCTGCAGGCCGCGCTCACCGCGAAGCCGTCGCCCCACGTCGCGAACCTGCTGCACACCCTGGCCCGGCCCGAGGAGACCCTCCGCCTGGCCATCGTCACCGACACGTCGCCGCGCGCCGTGACGGCCTACCTGGGCGCCAAGGGGCTCCACCTGCCCGGTGCCGGAATCCACGGCCGCACCCCGGACCTCACCCTCCTCATGCCCGACCCCGACTGCCCGCGCCGGGCGCTGGAGCAGTTGGGCACCCCGGCGGACCGCTGCGTCATGGTCGGCTCCTCACCGGCGGAGGCCGCCGCCGCCGAGAGCCTGCGCATCGCCTTCATCGGGTACGCGACGAGCCGCACGGCCCGGGAGCGCCTGGCCGCCGCCGGAGTGCGGACGACGGTGAGTGATCTCTCGCGCCTCGTCGACCTGCTCCACGACCGGTGAACTCCCCCGCCCCTACGCCTGCGGCGCCCGCGCGTCGTACCGGGCGAACCTCCGCCACTTGACCGCGAGCAGCCCCACGGCGACCACGCACGCGAGGCCACCGCCCACGACCGCCACCCCGGGCGACCCCAGATCGCCCACCGACCCCGCGACGAAGTCCCCGAGCCGGGGCCCGCCCGCCACCACCACGATGAAGACCCCCTGCAACCGCCCCCGCATCTCGTCCGGCACCGCCGCCTGCAGCATCGTGCTGCGGAACACCATCGAGATGGTGTCCGCACAGCCCGCCACGGCGAGGAAGAACAGCCCGAGCCACAGGTTGCGCGTGAGGCCGAAGACGGCGATCGCCGTGCCCCACCCGGCCACCGCCAGCAGGATCGCGAGCCCGTGCCGCCTGATCCGCCCCAGCCACCCGGAGAACACCCCGCCGAGCAGCGCTCCCACCGCGGGCGCCGCGACCAGCAGGCCCACCGTCTTCGCGTCGCCCCCGAACCACACCACCGCCACCGCGGGGAACAGCGCCCGCGGATGCGCGAGCACCATCGCGCACATGTCCGTGAAGAAGGTCATCCGCAGGTTCGGCCGGGTGGCCAGGAACCGCAGCCCGTCCAGGACCGAGGCCCGCTTCCCGCGCACCCCCGCCTCCGCTCCCTGGGGCCGCATCGCCGGCAGCCGCCACATCGCGTACAGCGCCGCGCTGAAGGCCACCGCGTCCACCGTGTACGCCGCCTGATAGCCCCACAGGCCGACGACGAGGCCGCCCAGCATGGGGCCGATCATCGTGCCCGACGTCGTCGTGATCGACGACAGCGCGTTGGCCGCGGGCAGCTGCTCCGGCGGGAGGAGCCGGGGGATCATCGACGAGCGCGCGGGGGAGTTCAGCGCCCCGCAGACCGCCTGGAGCGCGACCACGGAGTACAGGAACCACACGTGGTGGAAGCCCGCGAACGCGCCCGCCGCAAGGGCGAACGAGAGCGCGCACGAGCCGAGCGACGAGTAGAGGCCGAGCTTGCGCCGGTCCACCGTGTCCGCGATCGCGCCCCCGTACAGGCCGAACACCACGAGGGGGACCAGCGAGCAGAGCCCGACGAGGCCGACCGAGAAGCTGGAGTGCGTGATGTCGTAGACCTGGAGGGAGACCGCGAGGGCGGTCATCGCCTGGCCGGTCCAGGAGATCGTGTTGCCGACCCAGAGACGGCGGTAGTCGACGGACGTACGCAAAGGCGTCAGATCGGCGAGTATCCGCCTTTTCGCGACGGGTCCCTGGGGCTCCACTGGTAGCGGGGGCAGCGGGGGGTTGTTGTCGGCTTCGGGTATGTGGGGGCCGTCGGCTTCGTCTTCTTCCGGGGTCGTATGCGTCACACGGGATGCTAACTGCGGCGCCCGCGGCGCGATCAAGACCACCCGTGCGGCGGCACCCCGCCCGGCTCAGCCCAGCGCGCGCGCCGCCCGCGGCCACCGCACGATGCGAGACAGGACCGTCGTCCGACGGTCCGTACGGTCTGCGCTCTCGGGAGGATCTGCCATGACCGTCAGTCTGGAGCAGTTGCGCCGCTGCCACATCGCCGTCGACCTGGGGGCCGCGAGGACCCGGGTGTTCGTGAAGGGCGCGGGTCTCGTCGTCGACGAGCCGAGCGCCGCCGCCGTGAACACGCGCACGGGCGCGCTCATCGCGGTCGGTCAGTTCGCCGAGCAGATGACGGGACGTACGCCGGGATACATCCGGGTCGTACGGCCGGTCTCCGGCGGCACCGTCGTCGACATCGAGATGGCCCAGCGCATGCTGCGCCACCTCCTCGGCGAGAAGCTCCGCCGCACCCTGCGCCGCAAGCCGCGGCTTCGCGCCGCCGCCTGCACGCCGCACGACGCGGACCCGCTGGCGCAGCGCGCCGCCGTCGAGACGATGGTCGGGCTCGGCGCGCGCAGGGTCGAGCTGGTGGACACGCTCATCGCCGCCGCGGTGGGCTGCGGTCTTCCCGTGGAGCGTCCTGAAGCGACCATGATCCTGGTGTGCGGGGCCGCGACCACGCAGGTCGCGGTGTTGTCGCTCGGGTCGATCGTCACCGCCCAGCGCATCCCGGTCGGCGGCGAGGCCATCGACCACGCGATCGTCCAGCACCTGCGCCACCACCACGAGCTGATGCTGCCCAGTCAGTCGGTACGCCCCCTTCAGTTGGCCCTGCGCGGCAACGGCCTGACTCCGCACGGGCCGGAGTCGACCGAGATCCACGGCCGCGACGTCGCCACGGGGCTCGCCCGCTCGGTGCACGTCGACACCGCGGCCGTCCGCGACGCGATCCACACCCCGCTCACCGCCGTGCTCGACGGCATCGGCAAGGTGCTGCGGGACTGCCCGCCGGACCTGGTGGCCGACCTGGCCGATCGCGGGATCATGATGGTCGGCGGCAGCGCGCTGCTCCCGGGGCTCGACCAGATGCTGCGGGACGCGACGGGGATGCCGGTGGCGATCGCCGAACGGCCCGACGTGTGTGCCGTGCTCGGGCTCGGGGCGATGCTGGAGGGCAAGATCCAGCCGCTGGTCCTCGACCCGCTGTCCGGCTGATCCCGGCGCTCCCCCGCTGATCCCGGCACCACACCGCGGAAGAGTGCCCGTATGTCGATGACCGTGCAGCTGATCGGCTCCGCGCTGATCCTGCTCGCCTTCGTCCTGGCCCAGGCGGGCAGGCTCGGCACGGGCACCTGGACCTACCTGTGGCTGAACTTCGCCGGTTCGGGGCTCACCGCGGGTGATGCTCTCCACGAACGGCAGTGGGGTTTTCTGCTTCTGGAGGGTGCGTGGATGGTGGTCTCGTTGCTGAGCCTGGTCAAGAAGGCGCGGGGCGGCGGGGCCGCCGGGGGCGCGGCGGGCACCGCGCGGTGAACGGCGACGACCTGCCCCTCTCCCTCGTGCCCCTCCTGGACGCGGTGCTCGGCGTCGGCACGGACCTCGAACTGCACGCCACGCTCCAGCACATCGTGGAGAGCGCGACGGAGCTGACCGGCGCCCGGTACGGCGCGCTGGGCGTCATCGACCCCGGGCACGGCAGGCTGACCGACCTGTTCACGGCGGGCCTGACCCAGGCCGAGCGGGACCGCATCGGCGCCCTCCCGGACGGCCACTCGGGGCTCCTGGGCACCCTGATCCGCGAGCCGAAGCCGCTCCTCCTGGACGACCTGACGGCGGACCCGCGCTCGTGCGGCGTGCCGCCGGGCCACCCGGAGATGCACAGTTTCCTGGGCGTTCCGGTGCACGTGCACGACGAGGCGTTCGGCAATCTCTACCTCACCGAGAAGCGCGCGGGCCGCTTCACGGACGAGGACCTCCAGCTGCTGCGCGTCCTGGCGAGCCAGGCGGGCATCGCGATCGGCAACGCCCGCCTGTACGAGGCGGCCAGACAGCGGGAGCGGTGGATCGACGGCGCGGCCGCGGTCACCACGGCGCTGCTCACCGGCGAACCGGCGGCCGACGCGCTGATGACGGTCGCCGAGCAGGCCCGCATCCTCGCGAACGCCTCCGCGGGCGTGATCCTGCAGCCCACGGACCAAGGCGGCATGCGGATCGTGGCGGCGGCGACGGCGACGGAGGAGGACGCCGAGCCCCCGAGCGAGCTTTCTGCCCACCCCCACGAGCTCCAGAACGACCTCATCGGCACCACCATCGAGCCCGGCAGCGCGGTCCTGGAACAACTGCTCGGGGGCGAGCCGGTGTTCATCGAGGACTCCGCGACCGACCCCCGGATGACCACCCATGTGCGGACCAACTTCGGGCCGAGCCTGATGCTGCCGCTCCAGGCGGGCGGCCGGCTCATCGGGACGCTCGCGCTGCCCCGCCGCAGGGGCGAGCGCGTCTACACCTCCGTGGAGCGTCTCCTCGCCACCCAGTTCGCCTCGCAGGCCGCGCTGGCCCTCGTCCTGGCGGACGCCCAGCAGAGCAGGCAGCGCCTGGCGGTGTTCGAGGACCGCGACCGCATCGCCCGCGATCTGCACGACCTCGTGGTCCAGCGGCTCTTCGCCACCGGCATGATGCTGGAGTCGACCCGCCGCAGGGACCGCTCGCCCCAGGTCGAGTCCACCCTGGACCAGGCCGTGGACGAGCTGGAGTCGACCATCCAGGAAGTCCGTACGGCGATCTTCGCGCTCCAGCAGCCGCCCGCCGACGCCCCCACCACGTTCCGCGGCAAGGTGCTGCGCGAGACGGCGGGCGCGGCCGCCGTGGTCGGCGTACAGCCGTCCGTGCACTTCACGGGAGCCGTCGACACCCGCATCACGGACCCGGCCGCAGGCCACCTCCTGGCCGCCCTGCGCCGCGCCCTGGCCACCGCGTCGCGCCGCCCCGACGTCACCCGCATCGAGGTGGCGGTGGACGCCCGGGCGACGCTGCCGGACGGCCGCACGGGCGTACGCCTGACGGTTCACGACGACGGCACGACGGACGGCGTCGGATCGGGCACGACGACGACCTGGCAGGCCCCTCTCTAGGCCGGTCCAGGCAGTGGTCCGGTCCAGGCTCCGGGCCGGTCCAGGCTCCGGGCCGGTCTAGGCAGCCTCGTACTGGTGCGCCCGCCCGCCGCGCCACTTCACCCACGCCTGATCGTCCAGGAGTCCCTCGGCGTCCGGCAGCCCGGCCTGGCGCAGGAACTCGACCACGTCCGCGTCCGAATGCGCGAGACCGAGGATCTCCCCGCGGACCGTCACCCGGCGGCCACCCGTGCCGGACGGCGGATGCACGGCCACCGGCGCGGCAGCCGTGGACCCGGCCCGCGCGTTCAACGGCGCTTCCGTGACTGCATGTACCAAGCTGCGGCTAGGCCGACGACCACGAGGACGATCAATATCTTCATGAGGCCCTGGTGCCCCGGATCCCGGGACTGAAGCTCGCATGTCGCCACAAAGAGGAGGGCGGCGAGGTTTGCGCTGTTGACGCAGGTGGAATCGTTCCTGCGCCCCAGCGCTTCGGTGGGGCGGGTGGGACTCGAACCCACGGCCGACGGATTATGAGTCCGCTGCTCTAACCGGCTGAGCTACCGCCCCTAACGGCGCGTCGCGCACATTTGTGCGCGCCGTCTGCCGCAGCATAGCCGCTCATACGATCTCCTGCTTCGGATGGTCGGCATCGCTCGACCATGAGGACCTCCGTGCTGCCCACATGGTTCCACCGGGCACGAAAAAGGACCCTTGAGGGCAATCTCAAGGGTCCTTCTCACAGCTCTCCCGACTGGACTCGAACCAGTAACCTGCCGGTTAACAGCCGGCTGCTCTGCCAATTGAGCTACAGGAGACCGAGCTCCCCCGACTGGACTCGAACCAGTAACCTGCCGGTTAACAGCCGGCTGCTCTGCCAATTGAGCTACAGGGGATCGTCTCGTTTGCATCGAACGCACTTACCTGGGAACTCTCCAGGCGGCGGGCGGTCGCTGCGACACATACATTAGCGCAAGCAGGGGGGTGCTCCGCCAATCGGTATCCCCCCACCGCCGACGCAGAGCAGCAGACGGGCGACAGACGCTCGACGCCGACGCAAGGGAAGGGTGGCAGCCATGCGCTACCGGCTCACATTCGTGGCGGGACTGGCTCTCGGGTACGTACTCGGTACCCGGGCCGGACGCGAGCGCTACGAACAGCTCAGGAAGTCCGCTCGCGAGTTCGCGCAGAACCCGGCCGTGCGCAACACCGTGGAGTCCGCGACGCAGCAGGGGCGCGAGGTGGCGGGCAAGGCCTTCCACTCCGTGTCCGAGAAGGTGGGGGACAAGGTCCCCGACTCGGTGGCCGACCGCGTGCGGTCGCTGCGCGAGCGCGGGCAGGGCAGCGGCGAGGACGACTGGGGCACCAGCAACACGTAGCCGGGGACGCTCCTGGGAGCTGAGGTACGGCAGACGTCGCCCGGTGCGGCAGAATTCCAGGTATGGGGATAGTCGCAGGGTTGGACAGTTCGCCCGATTTCACGCGCATCGTGGTCTGTGACGCGGACTCGGGCGCCGTACTCAAGCAGGGCTATGCCCCGCATCCGACGGAGAACCCCGACGGCGGGCGCCCTTCGGACGTGGATCCGCAGGCCTGGCTGCTCTCGCTCGGTGAGGCGGCGGGCGGCGGGCTGCTCGAAGGCGTGCAGGCCATCGGCGTCTCCGCGCAGCAGAACGCGGTCGTCCCCCTGGACCAGCACGGCAACACCGTGCGGCCCGCGCTCGTCGGCAACGACCGGCGGGCGCAGGTCGCCGCCGCCGACCTGATCGACGGGCTCGGCAGCCGCGAGGCCTGGGCGCAGGCCGTGGGCTGCGTCCCGCAGGCGGCGCACCCGGTGACGAAGCTGCGCTGGCTCGCGCGGGCCGAGCCGGAGGCGGCGCAGCGCGTCGCCTCCCTCATGCAGGCGCACGACTGGCTGGTGTGGCAGCTCCTGGGGCGGCCCGCGCGGCGCACGACCGACCGCGGCGGCGCCTCCGGGACCGGCTACTGGTCGGCGGCGACCGGTTCATACCGCCCCGATCTCGTCGAGCTCGCGCTCGGCCACCAGGCGATGCTGCCCGAGGTGATCGGTCCCGCCGAGGCCGCGGGGACGACGCCCGAGGGGCTGCTGATCTCGGCGGGGACCGGCGAGACGATGGCGGCGGCGTTCGGGCTCGGGGTCCAGCAGGGCGACGCGGTCGTCTCGTTGGGGGCCTCGGGGTCCGTGATGGCCGTGCACCACGAGGCCCTGGTCGACCCGAGCGGGACGATCACCTCGCTCGCGGACGCCACCGGCATGCATCTGCCGGTGGTGCACACGCTGAACGCCGTGCGGGTGCTGCGGGGCGCGGCCGAGATGCTGGGGGTGCCCGATCTGGAGGGGCTCTCGGAGCTGGCCATGAAGTCGACGCCGGGTGCGCACGGGCTCGTACTGCTGCCGTATCTGGAGGGTGAGAAGACGCCGAACCTGCCGCACGCGGCGGGCACCCTGACCGGGCTCCGGCGCGAGTCGATGCGGCCCGAGCATCTGGCGCGGGCGGCCTTCGAGGGCATGCTGTGCGGGCTCGGGGACGCGCTCGACGTGCTGCGGGGGCGCGGCGTGGACGTGCGCCGGGTCTTCCTGCTCGGTGCGGCGGCGGAGCTGCCGGCCGTGCAGGCCTCGGCGCCGATGCTGTTCGGTACGCAGGTCGTGGTGCCGCAGCCCGCGGACTACGCGGCGATCGGTGCGGCGCGGCAGGCGGCCTGGGCGCTGAACGGCCAACTGCCCTACTGGCAGGGGGCGTCCGCGCAGGTCTTCGAGCCGGGCGAGGAGCAGGCCGTGGGCCAGGCGGTCCGCCAGCAGTACCGGACGGTGCGGGAGCAGGCCCATCCGGGCGCGTTCGAAGCGAGCGGCTTCTAGGGCACCCCGCCACAGGAGAGGCACAGCGGCACGGCCAGTTCTTGACCCAGCCCATTTTTTTACCGGGTCATGGCTTAATCGGTTGCGCACGCCGGGGTGCGATATCGGAGTATGGGGGCGACCTCGCCGAAAACCCCGCCCACGCCTCTCGAGAGACCTCGTGCTCATACGACTCCTGCGGGCCCACCTGGGCCCGTACAAGAAGCCCATCGCCCTGCTGGTGCTGCTGCAGTTCCTGCAGACGTGCGCCTCGCTCTACCTGCCCACGCTCAACGCCGACATCATCGACGAGGGCGTGGTGAAGGGCGACACGAGCTACATCCTGTCGTTCGGCGCCATCATGATCGCCGTCACCGTCGCCCAGGTGGTCTGCAATGTGGGCGCCGTCTACTACGGCGCCCGCACCGCGTCCGCGCTCGGCCGCGACGTGCGGGCCGCCGTCTTCGACCGCGTGCAGTCCTTCTCCGCCCGGGAGTTGGGGCAGTTCGGCGCGCCGTCGCTGATCACCCGGACCACGAACGACGTCCAGCAGGTGCAGATGCTGGTCCTGATGTCGTTCACGCTGATGGTCTCGGCGCCGATCATGTGCGTCGGCGGCATCGTCATGGCCCTCGGCCTGGACGTACCGCTCTCGGGCGTCCTGATCGCCGTCGTGCCGGTCCTCGCGATCTGCGTGAGCCTGATCGTGAAGCGGCTCCGGCCGCTCTTCCGCACCATGCAGGTGCGCCTGGACACCGTGAACCGCGTGCTGCGCGAGCAGATCACCGGCAACCGCGTCATCCGCGCCTTCGTCCGCGACGACTACGAGAAGGACCGCTTCCGCAAGGCCAACGCCGAGCTGACCGACGTGTCGCTCGGCACCGGCAAGCTGCTCGCCCTGATGTTCCCGATCGTGATGACCGTCGTGAACGTCTCGTCGATCGCCGTCGTGTGGTTCGGCGCGCACCGCATCGACAGCGGCGGCATGCAGATCGGGGCGCTCACCGCGTTCCTGGCGTATCTGACGCAGATCGTGATGTCCGTGATGATGGCCACCTTCATGTTCATGATGGTGCCGCGCGCCGAGGTCTGCGCCGAGCGCATCGAGGAGGTCCTGGACACCGAGAGCAGCGTGGTGCCCCCGGCCTCCCCCGTACGGGAGTTGACGCGCCACGGGCACCTGGAGATCCGCGGCGCGGGCTTCCGCTACCCCGGCGCCGAGGAGCCCGTCCTGAAGGCCGTCGACCTGGTCGCGCGGCCCGGCGAGACGACCGCCGTGATCGGCTCGACCGGCAGCGGCAAGTCGACGCTGCTCAGCCTGGTGCCGCGGCTCATCGACTCCACCGAGGGCGAGGTCCTGGTGGACGGCGTACCCGTGCACACGATCGAGCCGGCGCTGCTCGCGCGGACCGTGGGCCTGGTGCCGCAGAAGCCGTACCTCTTCGCCGGCACGGTCGCCACCAATCTCCGCTACGGGAACCCGGACGCGACGGACGAGGAGCTCTGGCACGCGCTCGACGTCGCCCAGGCCAGGGGCTTCGTCGAGGGCCTGGAGGAGGGCCTGGACGCGCCCGTCTCGCAGGGCGGCACGAACGTCTCCGGCGGTCAGCGGCAGCGGCTCGCGATCGCGCGGACGCTGGTGCGGCGCCCCGAGATCTATCTCTTCGACGACTCCTTCTCGGCCCTGGACTACGCGACCGACGCCGCCCTACGGGCCGCTCTCGGCCGCGAGACCGCCGAGGCGACCGTCGTGATCGTCGCCCAGCGCGTGGCGACGATCCGGGACGCCGACCGCATCATCGTCCTCGACGAGGGCCGGGTCGTGGGGACGGGACGCCATCACGAGCTGATGGAGGGCAATGAGACCTACCGGGAGATCGTGCTCTCCCAGCTGACGGAAGCGGAGGCCGCGTAATGGCCGGTCCGGGCGGACAACAGATGATGGGGCCGGACTCCCGGTCGATGGACTTCAAGGGGTCCGGCAAGCGCCTCCTGGCGCAGTTCGGGCCCGAGCGCGCCACGATGTACGGGATGCTCGCCGCCGGGGTGCTCAGCGTGGCGCTCACCGTGCTCGGCCCCAAGATCCTCGGCAAGGCGACCGACCTGCTCTTCGCGGGCATCGTCGGCCGTGACATGCCCGACGGCGCCACCAAGGACCAGGCCATCGAGAGCCTGCGCGACAAGGGCGACGGCGGCATGGCCGACATGCTCTCCGGGGTCGACTTCACGCCGGGCGAGGGCATCGACTTCGGCGCCGTGGGAGAGGTGCTGCTGCTCGCCCTCGGCGTGTTCCTTGTCGCGGGCCTGCTGATGGCGGTGGCGACACGTCTTTCCAACCGCGCCATCAACAAGACCGTCTTCAAGATGCGCGGCGACGTCCAGGCGAAGCTGTCGCGGCTTCCGTTGTCGTACTTCGACAAGCGGCAGCGCGGCGAGGTCCTCAGCCGGGCGACGAACGACCTGGACAACATCGGCCAGACCCTCCAGCAGACCATGGGCCAGCTGGTGAACTCACTGCTCACCATCGTCGGCGTACTGGTGATGATGTTCTACGTCTCGCCGCTGCTCGCCCTGGTGGCGCTGGTCACCGTGCCGCTGTCGTTCTTCGTGGCGACGAAGGTCGGCAAGCGGTCGCAGCCGCAGTTCGTGCAGCAGTGGAAGACCACCGGCAAGCTCAACGCGCACATCGAGGAGATGTACACCGGGCACAACCTGGTGAAGGTCTTCGGGCGCCAGGAGGAGTCGGCGAAGGCCTTCGCCGAGCAGAACGACGCGCTGTACGAGGCGGGGTTCAAGGCGCAGTTCAACAGCGGGGCCATGCAGCCGCTGATGTACTTCATGTCGAACATCAACTACGTGCTCGTGGCCGTGGTCGGTGGCCTGCGGGTCGCGTCCGGCGCCCTGTCGATCGGTGACGTGCAGGCCTTCATCCAGTACTCGCGGCAGTTCTCGATGCCGCTCACGCAGGTCGCCTCGATGGCGAACCTGGTGCAGTCCGGTGTCGCGTCCGCCGAGCGCGTCTTCGAGCTGCTCGACGCCGACGAGCAGGAGGCCGACCCGGTGCCGGGCCTCCGTCCCGACCAGCTGCGCGGCCGGGTCGAGATGGAGCAGGTGTCCTTCCGCTACGAGAAGGACAAGCCGCTCATCGAGGACCTGTCCCTGAAGGTCGAGCCCGGCCACACGGTGGCGATCGTCGGTCCGACCGGCGCGGGCAAGACCACGCTGGTCAATCTCCTGATGCGGTTCTACGAGGTCACCGGCGGGCGCATCACCCTCGACGGGGTCGACATCGCGAAGATGTCGCGCGACGAACTGCGCTCCGGCATCGGCATGGTGCTCCAGGACACCTGGCTGTTCGGCGGCACGATCGCGGAGAACATCGCGTACGGAGCGGCCAAGGACGTCACCCGCGAGGAGATCGAGGAGGCCGCGCGGGCGGCCCACGCGGACCGCTTCTGCCGCACGCTGCCCGAGGGCTACGACACGGTGATCGACGACGAGGGCACGGGGGTGAGCGCGGGCGAGAAGCAGCTGATCACGATCGCGCGGGCGTTCCTGTCCGACCCGGTGATCCTGGTCCTGGACGAGGCGACCAGCTCGGTCGACACGCGTACGGAGGTGCTCATCCAGAAGGCGATGGCGCGGCTCGCGCACGGGCGGACCTCGTTCGTCATCGCCCACCGGCTGTCCACGATCCGGGACGCCGACACCATCCTGGTGATGGAGGACGGGGCGATCGTCGAGCAGGGCACGCATGATGCGCTGCTGGCCGCCGACGGTGCGTATCAGCGGCTGTACAAGGCTCAGTTCGCCGAGGCCGTGGCCGAGGTCGACTAGGCCGGCCTAGTCGAGATAGCCGCGCAGCTGGTCCGCGAAGGCGTGGTCCCGCAGCTTGTTGAGGGTCTTGGACTCGATCTGGCGGATGCGTTCGCGTGTCACGCCGAAGATCCGGCCTATCTCCTCCAGGGTGCGGGGCCTGCCGTCCGCGAGGCCGTAGCGCAGCTGGACCACCTTGCGTTCGCGCTCGCCGAGCGTGGAGAGCACCGCCTCCAGGTGCTCGCGCAGGAGCAGGAAGGCCGCCGATTCGACGGGGCTCGTCGCGTCGCCGTCCTCGATGAGGTCGCCGAGCGCGACGTCGTCCTCCTCCCCCACGGGCGCGTGCAGCGACACCGGTTCCTGCGCCAGGCGCAGGACTTCGCTGACCCGCTCGTGCGGCAGGTCCAGGTGGGCCGCGACCTCTTCGGGTGTCGGTTCGTAGCCCCGCTCCTGGAGCATGCGGCGCTGGACGCGGACCACGCGGTTGATGAGCTCCACGACGTGCACGGGGACGCGGATGGTGCGGGCCTGGTCGGCGAGGGCCCGCGACATCGCCTGGCGGATCCACCAGGTCGCGTACGTGGAGAACTTGTAGCCGCGTGCGTAGTCGAACTTCTCGACCGCCCTGATCAGGCCCAGGTTTCCCTCCTGGACGAGGTCGAGCATGGTCAGTCCGCGCCCCACGTACCGCTTGGCGACGGAGACGACCAGGCGCAGGTTCGCCTCGATCAGGCGGCGCTTGGCCATCCGGCCCATGACGACCAACTTGTCGAGGTCCAGGGCGAGTTGCGAGTCCAGGTCGACGGCGAGGCGCAGCTTCTCCTCGGCGAACAGACCGGCCTCGACGCCGCGTGCCAGTTCCACTTCCTCCGCCGCCGTGAGCAGGGGAATCCGGCCTATCTCGCGCAGATACTGCCGGAACAGGTCGGACGACGGGCCGCCGGTGTCCGCGCGCCCGCGAGGTGCGGGCGGCAGGGGCAGCTCACCGCTGTCCGGTTCGAGCGCCTCCGGGGCGTCCGGAGCTTCGGTGGCCGCTTCCGCTTCGGGACTTTCGGGACCCGCCTCCGGGTGCCGCGCGGCTCGGCTCTGCGGTGGTACGGCCGCTATGACGTCCGTATCCACCGCCGCCTCCGCTTCCGCGGCACCGGCGGTCTCGGTCTGAGTGAGGGTCTGGGTCTGCACGGGGGCGACCTCCATGATGATCGCTGCTGAGGCGTGCGGCAGCGGTACAGCGGGATCGGCTTCGACGGCCTCGCCGCTGTCCGTCCCGAACACGATGTGTGGAATCGCGGGTGTACCGGATCCGCATCCGCTGTCTGCGGGCCGGCCGCGCTCCGAGGACTCAGGCACCGCAACCCAGTGTGGGGTACGACACACGGCCGCCACGAGGGGCGTGCGGTGACTTTTTGAGTCCGGTGCGTGACCGAGTGGTTACCCGCCGGGTAACCAGCCTCGCCGGGTGTGAACCTCAGAGCGCGTCGGCGCCGCGCTCCCTCAGGGCCCGCGCGTACTGCTGGAGGACCCACAACTCGTTCTGCACGGCGGTCAGTTGGGCGGCGTCGCCCTGGCCGCTCAGGCGGGTCAGACTGCCCTGGACGTCGCGGATGCGGCGGTCGACGGCGCGCAGCCGGACCTGCACGAGCTGGATGCCCGCGTAGATCTCGTCCACCTGCTTGCGCAGGATCGCCTCGACGGCCAGCTCGGTGACCATGGCGCGCACGGTGTTGTCCGGCGCCGCGTCCAGGACGCGGGCGAGGTAGGCCTGCGGTTCGGGGATGCCCGCCTCGGCGCCGCCCGCCTCCTCGACGCACTGGCGCACCGCCGCGTACGGCGGCGCGGTGAACTCGTCCACGCCGTACGCGTCGAAGGCCGGGGAGACCAGTTCCGGGCGCTGGAGGGCCAGCTTGAGCAGCTCGCGCTCGGTGCGGTGGGCGGGGCTGCGCAGGGTGAGCGCGGGGCCGGAGGGCGCGGTCGGCGCCGCGGCCGCGTACTGCTGGTTCTGCTGCGTGCGCTGCTGCTGCGGGGCCGGGCCCCTGCCGCCGCGGTCGCGGGCCCAACGCGCCAGCTGGGCGACGCGCTTGACCACGAACTGGGTGTCCATGATGCCGAGCATCCCGGCGAGCTGGACGGCCGACTCGTGCTGGATGGAGATGTTCTTGATGCCCGCGACGATCGGCGCCGCCTCGTCCAGGGCGGCCGCGCGCCCGGCCGGGGTGTTCAGGTTGTGCCGCGCGACCATCTGGCGGATCGCGAACTCGAAGAGCGGGGTGCGGGACTCGACCAGCGACTTCACGGCCACGTCACCCTGCGCCAGGCGCAGTTCGCAGGGGTCCATGCCGCCCGGCGTGATCGCGATGGACGTCTCGGCGGCGAACTTCTGGTCGTCCTCGAAGGCGCGCAGGGCGGCCTTCTGGCCGGCCGCGTCACCGTCGAAGGTGAAGATCACCTCGGCCGTGGCGTTGTCCATCAGGAGGCGGCGCAGGATCTTGATGTGGTCGCCGCCGAAGGCCGTGCCACAGGTCGCGATGGCGGTCGTGATGCCGGCGAGATGGCAGGCCATCACGTCCGTGTAGCCCTCGACCACGACCGCGCTGCTGGTCTTGGCGATCTCCTTCTTGGCGAGGTCGATGCCGTACAGGACCTGGGACTTCTTGTAGATCGCCGTCTCGGGCGTGTTCAGGTACTTCGGGCCGTTGTCGTCCTCGCGCAGCTTGCGCGCGCCGAAGCCGACGACCTCGCCGCTGATGTCGCGGATCGGCCACATCAGACGGCCGCGGAAGCGGTCGATGGGCCCGCGGCGGCCCTCCTGGGAGATGCCGGAGAGGGTGAGCTCCTTGTCGGTGAAGCCCTTGCCGCGCAGATAGCGGGTGAGGTGGTCCCAGCCCGCGGGGCTGTAGCCGACGCCGAAGTGCGCGGCGGCGGCCTGGTCGAAGCCGCGCTCGGCCAGGAACTTGCGGCCGATCTCCGCCTCGGGGCTCTCCAGCTGGTCGATGTAGAACTGCGAGGCGATCTTGTGGGCCTCGACGAGGCGGATGCGCTCCCCGCGCTGGTTCGAGGGGTTGTACCCGCCCTCTTCGTAGCGCAGCGTGATGCCTGCCTGGGCCGCCAGGCGCTCGACCGTCTCCGAGAAGGTGAGGTGGTCGATCTTCATCACGAAGGCGATCGTGTCGCCGCCTTCCTGGCAGCCGAAGCAGTGGAAGAGACCCTTGCTGGGGCTGACCTGGAAGGACGGTGACTTCTCGTCGTGGAAGGGGCACAGGCCCTTGAGGTTGCCGCCGCCCGCGTTCCGAAGCTGGAGGTAGTCGGAGACCACGGCGTCGATCGGGACCGCGTCCCGAACCGCCTTCACGTCCTCGTCATTGATCCTGCCTGCCACGTTGGAATACTACGGCCCTGCTCCGACACTCCCGCCCTGCCCCTTCACCCGAGCAGCGACTCCAGCGGGACGGAAGGGTCCGAGAGGGACTCGGCGGGCGGTCGCGCGCCCGTGCGGATCAGCTTCTGGATGGTGTCCGTGACGTCCCACACATTCACGTTCATCCCGGCGAGCACCCGTCCCTCGCTGAGCCAGAAGGCGATGAACTCCCGCTTCCCCGCGTCGCCTCGGACCACGACCTGGTCGTACGACCCCGGGGGCGCCCATCCCGAGTACTCCAGGCCCACGTCGTACTGATCGGAGAATAAGTAGGGCACCCGGTCGTACGTCACGTCCTTGCCGAGCATGGCGCGGGCCGCGGCCGGGCCGCCGTTCAGGGCGTTGGCCCAGTGCTCCACGCGCAGTCTGGTGTCGAAGAGCGGGTGGTGCACGGCGGCCACGTCGCCCGCCGCGAAGATGTCCGGGTCCGAGGTGCGCAGGGAGGCGTCGACCACGACGCCGCCGCCGTGCGCGCGCTCGGCGATGTCGAGACCGGCGGCCTCGGCGAGCGCGATGCGCGGCGCCGCGCCGATCGCGGCGAGGACGTCGTGCGCCGGGTGCTCCTCGCCGTCGTCCGTGCGGGCGGCCAGGACCAGACCGTCCTGGCCCGTGATCTCGGTGAGGGTGGCGCCGAAGTGGAAGCGCACGCCGTGCTCGGCGTGCAGGTCGGTGAACATCTGGCCGAGCTCGGGGCCCAGGACCGCGTGCAGCGGGGTGGGCTCGGGCTCGACGACGGTGACCTCCGCGCCGTACGTCCGCGCGGCGGCGGCGACCTCCAGGCCGATCCAGCCGGCTCCGGCGATCACCAGGTGGCCGTTGTCCCGGCCGAGACTGGCGAGAACCTGCCGCAGCCGGTCGGCGTGCGCGAGACGGCGCAGGTGGTGCACGCCCACCAGGCCGGTGCCGGGGACGTCCAGACGGCGCGGCTCGGCGCCGGTGGCCAGAAGCAGCTTGTCGTAGTGGATGACGGCGCCGTCACCGAGGTGGACGGCCTTGGCCGCGCGGTCGACGGAGACGACGGTCTGGCCGAGGTGCAGCTCCACGTCCGCCTGCGCGTACCAGGCGGGTTCGTGGACGAAGACGCTCTCGCGCTCCTCCTTGCCCAGGAGATATCCCTTCGACAGGGGTGGGCGCTCGTACGGGTGATCGCGTTCGTCACCGATGAGGATCACCCGGCCGGTGAAGCCCTCGGACCGGAGTGTCTCGGCCGCTTTCGCGCCCGCGAGACCTCCTCCGACAATGACGAACGTCTGATCCGCGTCGACCACTTGATGCCTCCTCAAAGCCTTGCCGTCAGGGGGGAGCGTCCCGCACGGAGCGTGATGGGGGAAGGGGTTGCGACCCGATCCGGCCAGTTTTCGTCACGCCCCGTGGTCGATCGGCTCATTCCGCATATGTCAGCGGTGTCTTGCCGTGAGCCGCGCGTGCAGGGAGCGCGCGGCGGCGTCCGTGAGCGACGCGATCTGGTCGACGACCACGCGCAGCGCCGCGCGGTCGTCGGGCGCCGTGTCGTAGAGCGCGCGGAACTGCGGGTCGAGGCCTTCGGGGGCGCGGGCCGTGAGCGCCTCGGCCAGCTCGGCGACAACGATCCGCTGGTCGGCGCGGAGCCGCTCCTGGGCGGGGCGCTGCATCACGTAGCGGTCGGCGACGGCCTTGAGGACCGCGCACTCGTGGCGGGCCTCGCGCGGGACGACGAGCTCGGCGGCGTACCGCGTGAGGGGGCCCTTGCCGTACCGAAGGCGTGTGGCGGTCTCGGCGGCGAGACAGAAGTGGCCGATGAGCTGGCTGGTGGCGTCCTTCAGGCGGCCCTGGGCGATGGCCGAGCCGTCGTACCCGTGCGGCCACCACTCCTGTTCCAGGAGGCGGTCGAGGGCCGCGGAGAGCTCTTCGGGGTCGGTGTCCGCCGGTACGTAGCGGCCGATGGCCACGGCGAAGATGTCCCGGCGCTCGGGCTCGGCGTGCAGCAGGTTCGGGTCGAGGTGCCCGGCGTGCAGGCCGTCCTCGATGTCGTGCACCGAGTACGCCACGTCGTCCGACCAGTCCATGACCTGGGCCTCGAAGCAGATGCGGCGGCTCGGGGCCTCCTTGCGGATCCAGTCGAAGACCGGCCGGTCGTCCTCGTAGACCCCGAACTTGGGGGATGCGGGGTCGGTGGGGTGACCGCCGCGCGGCCAGGGGTACTTGGTGGCGGCGTCCAGGGCGGCGCGGGTCAGGTTGAGGCCCACGCTGACGAGTTCGTCCGTCTCCTCGCTGCGCACGAAGCGCTTCGGCTCGATGCGGGTGAGCAGGCGCAGGGACTGGGCGTTGCCCTCGAAACCGCCGCAGCTCTCGGCGACCTCGTTCAGCGCCTGCTCGCCGTTGTGCCCGAAGGGCGGGTGGCCCATGTCGTGCGAGAGGCAGGCCGTCTCCACCAGGTCGGGGTCGCAGCCGAGGGCGGCGCCGAGCTCGCGGCCGACCTGGGCGCACTCCAGGGAGTGCGTCAGACGGGTGCGCGCGCTGGCGTCCCACGCCTCGTTGCTGCGCGTGCCGGGGGTGACCACCTGCGTCTTTCCGGCGAGGCGGCGCAGCGCGGAGGAGTGCAGGACGCGCGCGCGGTCCCGCTGGAAGGCGGTGCGCCCCGGCCGCTTGTCCGGCTCGGTGGCCCATCGCTCGACGGCGGCCTTGTCATAGGCCGCCTCGTCGTCGTACTCGCCGTCGTACGCGTTCGGTGCAGTGCCTTCCATGCACCGACAGTAAACGCAAGCAGTGACAAAGAGGGCTTCAGGGCCCCTCGGTGGCCGACGGGCGCAGGTCGGGCACCGGTCACGCGGAGGTCAGCTGACGGGGCGGAACCAGCGTTGCGGCCGTGGTCGCCGTGGCGTCGGTGCGCGCCTGGTCGTAGCGGTGCAGGAGGAGGCGGGCCATCGCCCGGTGGGCGCCGAGCGGGGCCGAGGCGATCCAGGGTGCGGCATCCGCGCACTGCGTGGCGAAGCGGCCCGGGGCCGTGAAGTACGAGGCCACGGCGGTGCGGTGGCGGCCGCGGGCGGCGAGGGCGCGGACCGCGGCGGGCACGCTGAGCACGGAGGCCGCGGTCGTCGACGCGTACGCGGGCACCACCGGTACGCCGAGCCGCTGGGCCAGCAGGTCCGCCGTGCGGCGGGTGTCCGTGGCGGAGTGGGGGTCGCGGGAGCCCGCGGCGGCCAGGACCACTCCGGCGGTGCGCCGCCCGGCCCGGCCCAGGCGGTCCGGCCAGCCCGCGTCGACGAGCCGTTCGTGCAGCGCGTCGACGAGCAGGGGGTGCGGGCCGAGCGGGGCGGCGACGCGCGTGTCGAGGTGCGGCGCGGCGGCCGCGGCCTCGGGGATGTCGTGCTTGACGTGGTAGCCGCGGCCGAGCAGCAGCGGCACCAGGACGGCGGAGCCGGTGGCCGCCGCGAGGGTGTCGGTGAGCAGCGGCTCGTTCAGCTCGATGTGGCCGAGGCGCACGGTGAGCCCGGGCCGCAGCTCACGGACCCGTTCGAGGAGCTCCGTGACGGTGGCCAGGGCGCGCGGGTCACGGCTGCCGTGGCCGACCACGACGAGGTCGGGCGCCGGCGCCGGTGCGGTGCGGCGCCTGCCGTCGAGCGACACGAGGGTGAGCTGGTTGCCGAGCTGGCTGCTGATCCGGTTCATGATGTGCGCCGTACTTTCGAGAGGGGTGCTGCCGGACTCGTCGCGAAGAGGGTTCGACGGCGTCATGGACCGAGGATGGACGCGCCGTATTGCGGTCGCGTTGCGCGCCGGTGACGGGTGCTTTCGGCCTGGCTCACCGACGGCGCCGGGGCGTTGTCAGTGCGGTCGCTTACCGTTGTCGCAGTGATCGGATCGGGGGGATCCGGCAGCGGGGCACGGGGGAACGCGATGGAGCGGCCGGGGTGGATGCGGCGGTCGGGGTCGACGGGGCCGTCCGGCGTGCGGGTCTGGACCCGCGCTTGCCTGGCCCGGCTCGGCCGCCTGAGATTGCCGCGCACGCGGCGGGGGCAGCGGCGGGCCGTGCAGGTCTTCATGGCCGTCTGCGTGGTGGCGCTGCTGCCCGCGACCTGGCTCTTCGTGACGGCGGAGGGACGCCTGCACACGACGGCCGATGTGCCGCGCACACGGGTCGCGGTCGTCTTCGGCGCCGGGCTGTGGGAGGGCGAGCCGTCGCCGTATCTCGCGCACCGCCTGGACGCGGCGGCCGAGCTGTACGAGGCGGGGCGGATAGAGGTCGTGCTCGTCACCGGCGACAACAGCCGCGAGGACTACGACGAGCCGGACGCCATGCGCGCCTATCTGACCGAGCGCGGCGTGCCGGGACGGCGGATCGTCAGCGACTACGCGGGCTTCGACACCTGGGACTCCTGCGTGCGCGCCAAGAAGGTGTTCGGCGTCGACCGGGCGGTGCTGATCAGCCAGGGCTTCCACATACGCAGGGCCGTCGCGCTCTGCCGCGCGGCGGGCGTCACGTCGTACGGCGTCGGGGTCGACGCCAAGCACGACGCGACCTGGTACTACGGCGGCGCGAGGGAGGTCGTCGCGGCGGGCAAGGCGGCGGTGGACGCGGCGTTTCAACCGGATCCGCGGTTCCTGGGGCCCCGGGAGCCCGGCGTGGACCGGGCGCTGGCGGCACCTCGCTAGGATCTGGCCCCTGGGCCTCGAGGGGGGTTGCGTCTGCCCGCTTCCGCTCGTCCGCCGAGTGCCGGTCGTGGTCCGTCCTCGCGCAGTTCCCCGCGCCCCTAAAGGGGCACGGCCCTCGCTGAGGGATCTGGCCCCTGGGCCCTGAGCCGGGGTGCGTCCGCCTTCTACCGCTCGTCCGCCGGGTGCCGGTCGTGGTCCGTCCTCGCGCAGTTCCCCGCGCCCCTAAAGGGGCACGACCCTCGCTGAGGGATCTGGCCCCTGGGCCCTGAGCCGGGGCGCGTCCGCCTTCTACCGCTCGTCCGCCGAGTGCCGGTCGTGGTCCGTCCTCGCGCAGTTCCCCGCGCCCCTAGGCACGGCCCCGCTCACAGTGGGGTGCGGGCCGCGCTGAGGTCGGCTTACCGCGGGTGTAACGCGATCGCGTCGGGGGGCGTAACACGTCCGGCGGACGCTGGACCGCATGCACACCGAGGCGACACCGACCCACTGTCCGTACTGCGCGCTGCAATGCGGGATGGGCCTGGCGACCGGCCCCGGCGGGGTGGAGGTCGTGGAGCGCCCCGCGTTCCCCGTGAACGGGGGCGCGCTGTGCGGCAAGGGCCGCACGGCGCCCGCTGTGCTCTCCTCCCGGGTGCGCCTGACCGAGCCACTCATCCGATCCCACGCCACGGGCCGGCTCGAACCGGCCACCTGGGAGGAGGCCGTCGGCCGCGTCGCCGAGGGGCTCTCCCGCACGCGTACGGACCATGGCGCGGACGCCTGCGGGGTGTTCGGCGGCGGGGGGCTGACCAACGAGAAGGCGTACGCCCTGGGGAAGTTCGCGCGGGTGGCGCTCGGCACGTCGCAGATCGACTACAACGGCCGGTTCTGCATGTCGTCGGCGGCAGCGGCCGGGCAGCGGGCCTTCGGGCTCGACCGAGGCCTGCCGTTCCCGCTGGAGGACATCCCGCGCACCGGCTGCGTGATCCTCGTCGGTTCGAACCTCGCCGAGACGATGCCGCCCGCGCTGCGGTACCTGACGGAGCTGAAGGCGAACGGCGGGAAGCTGATCGTCGTCGACCCACGCAGGACCCGCACCGCCGAGCAGGCCGACCTGCATCTGGCGCCGCGCCCCGGCACCGACCTCGCCCTCGCGCTCGGCCTGCTGCACCTGGTGGTGGCCGAGGGCCGGACGGACGAGGCGTTCATCGAGGAGCGCACCAGCGGCTGGGAGGCGGCGCGGGCGGCGGCGATGGCGCACTGGCCGGAGTACGTGGAGCGGATCAGCGGCGTTCCCGTGCCCCACCTCCGGGACGCCATGCGGATGTTCTGCGACGCCGGGGCCGCGATGGTGCTCACCGCGCGCGGGCCCGAGCAGCAGTCCAAGGGGACGGACACGGTGGGCGCCTGGATCAACCTCTGCCTCGCGACGGGCAACGCGGGCCGTCCGCTCGCCGGGTACGGCTGCCTGACCGGGCAGGGCAACGGGCAGGGCGGACGGGAACACGGCCAGAAGGCCGACCAGTTGCCCGGCTACCGCAAGCTGACCGACCCGGCGGCGCGGGCGCACGTGGCGGGGGTGTGGGGCGTCGACCCGGACTCGCTCCCGGGCCCAGGCCGTTCCGCGTACGAGCTCCTGGACGCGCTCGGCGGGGACATCAAGGCGCTGCTCCTGATGGGCTCCAACCCGGTGGTGTCGGCGCCGCGCGCCGCGCACGTGGAGGAGCGGCTGCGCTCGCTCGACTTCCTTGCGGTGGCCGACGTCGTGCTCTCCGAGACGGCCCAACTGGCCGATGTGGTCCTGCCGGTGACGCAGTGGGCCGAGGAGACGGGGACGGTGACGAACCTGGAGGGGCGGGTGCTGCTGCGCCGGCAGGCGGTGAGCGCTCCGGACGGCGTACGGAGCGACCTGGACGTGCTGCACGGTCTGGCCGCCCTGCTCGGCCACGAGAAGGGCTTCCCGACGGACCCGGAGGAGGTCTTCGAGGAGCTGCGCCGGGCGAGCGCGGGCGGGGTCGCGGACTACTCGGGGATCTCGTACGCGCGGCTGAAGGAGGGGAACGGGGAGGGAGTCTTCTGGCCCTGCCCCGCGGACCAGGGCCAGGGCGAGGGCGGGCACGAGGACAGGGAGGAGGACAGGGAGATGGGCCGGGGCGGGGACGGAGTACGTGCCGCGCACCCCGGTACGCCACGCCTCTTCCTCGACCGGTTCGCCACCGAGGACGGCCTCGCGCGGTTCGTGCCGGTGACGCACCGGGCCGCGGCCGAGGAGCCGGACGCGGAGTATCCCGTGCTCCTGACCACCGGGCGGGTCCTCGCGCAGTACCAGTCGGGGGCCCAGACGCGCCGCGTCGACGAGCTCAACTCCGCCGCCCCCGGCCCCTTCGTGGAGCTGCATCCACGGCTCGCCGCGCGCCTCGAGGTCGGGGACGGCGAGCCGGTGACCGTCGTCTCGCGGCGCGGCCGGGCCGTCGCCCCGGCACGGATCACGAGCGCGATCCGCTCCGACACCGCCTTCATGCCGTTCCACTGGCCGGGCGAGGGCCGCGCCAACTCCCTGACGAATCCGGCGCTCGACCCGGTGTCGCGGATGCCGGAGTTCAAGGTGTGCGCGGTGCGTCTGGAGCGGACATAGCGGCGGGCCGGGGTGGCGTCTCCCCCGGCCCGCGGTCATGCACGTACGAAAACAGCCCGTACGGAATCAATCCATCCGGAATCAGCCCGTACGAGGTCAGCCCGTACGAACGTCAGCAGGTGCGTCCCACGTAGTGCGCGCCCTGGATCTTGTTCGCCGAGCCCAGCCAGTGGTTGCCCGGGCCCACACAGCGCTCGTAGTCGGGGGCGAGGGCCACGCGCACCTGGATGACGACGTTCGAGCCGTCACTTGTGCAGTGGTTGTAGAACGCGTCGCTGCCGGTCTCGTAGAACCCGCAGGGGTTCATGACGGCGGTCGGGGCGTGAGCGGACGCGGCGGCCGCCACGGGGAGGCCGAGGGTGAGGGCTACGGCGCCGACGAGGGCCGGCAGCGAACGGCGAAGGCTCATGGGGCAACTCCTGCTGAGGACGTGGTGCTCACGCACCGACTCGCGCACCGACTGGTGCACACGGAGAGTGCCACAGCGAACACCCTGCGCGATCATGCGGTTCGCGTGACGTCGCTCGCACGGGTGATGGAGTACACCGGATCGAGTGCGCAGCCGTTTGAGCTGCGAAATCCGCGCCACGGCCGGACCGTCGGCGCCGGCGCGAAACCCGCGCGGCACACCTCACCGCCGCGTCCGGAACGACGCCCAGTCCCCTCCCGCGATCACCGCCCCCGAGGCGCGCAGCCGCGCCGCCACCCGCGGCGCCGCCACGTACACCCACGCGCGCGCCGTCGTCCCGTCCAGGAGGGTCACCTCGCGCACCACGCGCTCGTACAGGCTGCGGGGGTCGCCCGGCGCGCACTCCTCCAGCACGTCGAGGTCGGCGAGGAGCCGCTCGTACGCGGATGGCAGCGCGTCGATCAACTCGCCGCGCACCGGGGCGCCTTCGGGCTCCTCCACCAGGTACGGATAGCCGGGCCCTTCGTAGAGGACCGCGCCCGCGAGCCGGGCGGGCACCTCCGCCGCGACACGGCCGCGCAGGTAGACGTCGTGGTTCGGCTCCCCCGGCCGCAGCGTTCCGTACACGAAGAACGGCAGCCGGTCCGCCTCCGGCCTCACCCGGCCGTCTCCCGCTCCACCCACTCCAGGTACGCCGCGCTCCCCCGCACGACCGGCGTCGCGATGATCTCCGGGGTGTCGTAGTCGTGGGCCTCGGTCAGCCAGGCCTCCAGCGGCTCGTACCGCGCGGCGGCCGTCTTGAACAGCACCTGCCACTCCCGTGCGGTCTCGATCTCGCCCTCCCACCGGTAGACGGAGACGACGGGTCCGATTATCTGCGCGCACGCGGCGACCCGTGCCGTCACCGCGCCGCTCGCGAGGTCTTCCGCCTTCTGGGCGGTGTCGGTCGTGGTCAACACGGTGAGCACCGCTGCCTGTCCGGGGCCGGGTCCGGGTCCGCATCCGCGCGCGTACGTCGTCATCATGCGCCCGATTCTCACCGGACCGGCCGGCGGCGGGACGGGAGGGGGCCACCGGCCAGGCCGAAGGTCCCGATCTCCGCGTTTCCACCCCGCCTACCCCCGTCTGTTACACAACGTCCCGTTTTCCGTGATGGACGCTTCCTACCGTCGGTAGAGCCATGAACCTCACCTGCCCCCGTCGCCGCCGCCCGCGCCGCGCCGCCCTCCTCGCCGTCGCGGCGGCCGTCGTGCTGGCCGGATGCGGCAGCGTGGACGGGCTCGACGCCGGTGAGCCCGCGCCGTCCGTTTCCGTGCAGCCGCGCCCCGAACCGCTCTGGCCCGCCTGGTCCAGTACGTCGTCGGAGGCGCCCGGCGCCGACGCCGCCACCCACCAGCCGCCGCCGGAACCCCTGGCGGGGCTGCCGAAGCTCGGCAAGGACGGGCTCGGCGCGGAGGACTTCCGCAAGGTGCTGCGGGCCGACCCGCGGATGAAGCCGCTCGCCGACCGCGGCGAGATCGACCGCCCCGGCCGGGTCGGCCTTCGGCCACCGCTCCTGACGGACCTGACCGGCGACGGGCGGCCCGAACTGCTGGTGGCCGCCGACACGGAGAGCGGGCGCAGCGTCCTCGTCGCCTACACGGAGCGCGAGGGCCGCGTCTATCCGATCCTGCTCACCGCGGGCAAGCGCGTCAGCGTCGAGACGCTCGGCCGGGACCTGCTGGTGCGCAGCCCGTGCACGGACGGCGGCGAGCAGGCCGTGCGGTTCCACTGGGACGGCGTACGGATGTCCACGGTGAGCGACGTCAAGAACTACAAGAAGACGCCGGGCTCCTCCGAAGGCCCTCCGTCACCGAAGCCCACTCAGGAGCCTTCGGGCGGCACGGAGCCTTCCGGCGGCACCGAGCCTTCCGGCAGTACCGAGCCTTCCGGCGGCACGGGCGGGCAGAGGTGAGGGGCATCGCCCGGCGCGCCCGCGCCGCGCTCAACGCCCTCGGACTGCGCTGGAAGATCGCCGCACTGCTTGCCCTGGGCTGCGCGGTCGTCGCCGTCGCCATCGGGGTCCTCATCCATCAGGCGCGCCTCGAGCAGGTCTCCGTGAACGCCAGGTCGGGGGCGACCGCGCAGCTGGTGCGGGTGCGCCAGCTGTACGAGCTGACGGGGCAGGTCGACACCGACGGCGACGCCGGTACGGACGCCGCCATCGACGCGCCCGACCTGCCCGCGTCGCTGCGGGCCGCCGCGCTGGACGGGCGGCGCACCACGTACCTCGACATGGATGCCGCCGATCCCGTCGTGTGGGCGGCGCGCCCGGTCGGCGACCATGTGCTGTCCGTCCGCGAACCGCTGGCCGAACAGGCCGCCGAGATCGCGGAGTTCGACCAGCAGCTGATCGCGTCGGGCGCCGTCGTCGTCATCCTCGCGGCCCTCGGCGGCGCCGCCCTGGCCAGCCGTCTCAGCCGCGAGCTGCGGACCGCGGCGGCCACCGCGCGCCGCATCAGCCAGGGCGATCTGGACGCCCGTATCGACCATCCGCGGCCACCGGGCAGCCGGCCCGGCAAGGACGAGGTGGCCGAACTGGCCACCGCGGTCGACACGATGGCGGCCTCCCTTCAGCAGCGCATCGAGGCCGAGCAGCGCTTCACGGCGGACGTCGCCCACGAGCTGCGCACCCCGCTGACCGGTCTGCACACCGCGGCCGAGCTCCTGCCGCAGAGCCGCCCCACGGAGCTGGTGCGCGACCGGGTGCTCGCCCTGCGCACCCTCACCGAGGACCTGCTCGAAGTGGCGCGGCTCGACGCGGAGGTGGAGCGGCCGGACCTGGACGCGCATCCGCTGGGCCCCCTGACCGAGGGGATCGTGCAGCGGTCGGGGTGCCCGGTGCGGTTCGCGGCGTCGTGCGGCGCGGACGGCACGCTCGTACGCACCGACGCGCGCCGCCTGGAGCGGATCATCGCCAACCTGGTCGCCAACGCGCGCAGGCACGGCGCCGACCCGGTCGACGTGCGGGTGGCCGGACCCGTGGTCACGGTCAGCGATCAAGGGCCCGGCTTCCCCGAGCACCTCCTGAAGGACGGTCCGCGGCGCTTCCAGACCGGCGCCCGTGAGCGCGGTCAGGGCACGGGCCTGGGCCTGACGATCGCCTTCGGCCAGGCGCAGGTCATCGGGGCGCGGGTGGAGCTGAGCAACGCGGAGGGCGGCGGCGCGGTGGCGACGGTGCGTCTGCCGGAGGCCTAGCCCGCGCGGCCGGAGGCCTGCCTCCGCGCGACCGGTGGCCCAGCCACGCGCGCACTACGGGAATCAACTGCCGTACGGGCGCACTTCCTTGGCGCCACGCAGCGCCCACGCCCACCAGTGGAGCTGGTCGAGCATCGACTTGGCGGCGGCGTTCGCGGCCGTCGGGTCCTTGTGGGTGCCGTCGTCGGCGAAGAGCGCGCCCGCGTTGTGGAAGGAGACGGTTTCGCGAATCGTCATGGTGTGCAGCTCGGCGAAGACCGGGCGCAGGTGCTCGACCGCGCGCAGACCGCCGGAGAGCCCTCCGTAGGAGACGAAGGCGAGGGGCTTGGCCTGCCATTCGGCGTTGTGCCAGTCGATGAGGTTCTTGAGGGACGCGGGGTAGGAGTGGTTGTACTCGGGGGTGAGGACGACGAAGGCGTCGGCGGCGGCCAGCTTCGGGGTGACCTTGCCGAGTTCGGCGAGCACTTCGGCGGACGGGTTGAAGGAGAGCGCGGTCGGCAGATGGGATTCGGCCAGGTCGACGACGTCCACCTCGAAGTCCGCGCGCTCGCGGATCCGGGACAGCAGCCACTCGGCGACGATCGGCCCGAAGCGGCCCTCCCGGTTGCTCCCGATGATGACGGCGACGCGAAGGGGCGCGGCGGACGTGCCGGACGCGGCGGCGAACGTGGGGGTGGACGCGGCGGTGGACGTGGAATCTGCGGCAACGGTGTTCTTGGTCATGGGTAGGAGCCTCGTTGCTCAACCTAGGTTGAGGTCAAGCGCCTCCCGCGACGAATTCGGCGAGCGGCTGAAGCCGACGCCGCGGCCACCCCTTGCCCGGGCCTCGTCCACCCCTTGCCCGGACCTCGTCCGCCCCTCCCCCGGGACTCACCCCGGCCTCACCCACCCCTCCCGTTCCCTCGTCCGGCCCATGCCCCCACGTCGTACGGTGAAGCCCATGACAACTCCCGCGCCCCTCCAGCGCCTTGAGATCGACGGCCGGGCCGCCACCGCCGACCGACTGCTGTGGCCCGCTCTCGGCGGTGTCGGACACTTCACCGCGATGCAGGTCAGGGGCGGCGCGACCCGCGGGCTCGGGCTGCACCTGGCCCGGCTCGACGCGGCCACCCGTGAGCTCTTCGACCGGGAGCTCGACGGGGAGTACGTCCGCGGGCTCGTCCGGAACGTGCTCCGCGACGACATCGCCGACGCCTCCGTACGCGTCCACGTCCACGCGCCGGAGGGCGAGCCCTCCGTGACGGTCACCGTGCGGCCGCCCGGTGGGATGCCCGAGAGCGCGCAGGCCCTGCGGTCCGTCCCCTACCAGCGGCCTTTCCCGCACATCAAGCACCTGGGCGGCTTCGGACAGGCACGGCACGGAGAGCTCGCCCGGCGCGCGGGCTTCGACGACGCGCTGCTCACCGCGCCCGACGGGACGATCAGCGAGGGCGCCGTCACGAACATCGCCTTCTTCGACGGCTCGGAGGTCGTCTGGCCCGACGCGCCCTGCCTGACCGGCATCACGATGCGGCTGCTCGAACCGCGGCTGGCGGCCGCCGGGCTCCCCACGCGCCGGGCGCCGGTCACGCTCGCGGACCTCTCCTCGTACTCGGCCGTCTTCGTCACGAACGCGCGGGGCATCGCGCCGGTGCGGCGGATCGACGCCACGGAGTTCGCGGTCGACGAGAAGCTGATGGGGACGCTTGCGGGGCTCTACGCCGACGTTCCCTGGGACGCCGTCTGAGGCGGACGCGTCTGAGGCGGTGGCCGCCTGAGGTGGACTCAGGTCCGCGGAGGGGTTCCGGAGTCCGCCGAAGTGGGGTTCCGGAGTCCGCCGGAAGGGTCCCGGAGGGCTGCGGAGGGCTGCGGAGAGGTTGTGCAGGGGGGTCCGCGGGCCTGCGGTCGGGCCGTGGCGGTGCCCCCGGGTCACCCATTCACAGGCGCCGCGCACCCCCTTCGGATACTTCTCGGCGACACGCCGGGTGACCTGCTGGAATGTTCCCGTCGAAACGTCAGGAGCCGCTCCACCGCAGAGTTTCTGACGGACCTTCAGGAGGCGTGCGCCGCCGAGTGCCACTTACCTCGGTAGAGCGGGGTTCGACCGACGCAGCGGCACTTGGGGGTGCCGCGGGCCGTGCCCTCTGAAGGCCCCTCGGAGGAGCAAGCACGATGCGCAAAGCCCGCCTGCTGACCACTGCCGCGCTCGCCGTCGCATCGGCGGGCCTCGTGGCGCCACCGGCGGCCGCCGCGGCGCTCGCCGCCGGTGGCGGCCTGGAGGTCCACCCCTCCACGGTCGTGCCCGGCTCCACGGTCACCGTGCACACCTCCGCGTGCGGCGGCGGAGGGTCCGCGTCGGGCGACGCCAGCGCGGTGGGCGCGGGCACGTTCACGCTCGCGCCTGCCACGCACGAGGATCACGAGGAGAACGCGACCGGCCGGTTCAAGGTGCCGCCATCGGCTCAGCCGGGCACCTACGAGATCGTCGCGCAGTGCTCCGGTTCCGGCGCGGACGGCAAGCAGGTGGCGGGCGATCTCGTCGTGACGATCACCTCCACCGCCGCCGCCCGTGAACAGCAGGTGGCCCCGAAGGGGCACGTGAAGACGGGGGTCGGCGGCGCTCTTGGCCCCGATCCCGTGCAGACCGCGGCGGGTGTGGCAGCGCTTGCCGTCGCCGCCGCGGGCGGTACCTGGCTCCTGCATCGCCGGGCGAGAGGCGACAGGATCTGACGGACACCCTCCGCTGTCCACCGGTACCGCCAGCCCCCTCCCTCTCCGGGTCCGCCTGTCCCTCGTGGATTCGGAGAGGGAAGCGGGGACCGGCCTCCCCGAACCCTGAGGGGGACGAGTCGAGTGAAGCGCAGGAAGAACGTCGGCGGGACGAGCTCTGACAGCAGACCTCGCGGCTTCAAGACCCTCAACGCCGCGATGGGCGCGGTCACCGTCCTGGCCCTGTGCGCCGGGGCCTGGCTGCTGCACAACGGCACCGAGTCCCGTCCGCCGCCCCAGCCGTCGGCCGCGCAGGCCGCTTCGGCGCATCCCCGCTCCGGCCACGACCCGGCCGCCGCGGCGCTCCCGCCGTCCCCGCCCGACCGGATCCGCATCCCCTCGATCCGGGTCGACGCGCCCCTCATGGGGCTCGGCCTGACCCGGCAGGGCAGTCTCGACGTACCGCCTCCGAAGAAGACGAACCTCGCGGGCTGGTACGAGTCGGGGACGACGCCGGGCGAGACGGGCACCGCGATCGTGGCGGGGCACGTCGACAACGCCGATGGGCCGTCGGTCTTCTACGACCTGGGCGGCCTGACCAGGGGCCGCACCATCGAGGTCGAGCGCAGGGACGGCAGCGTGGCGGTGTTCACGGTCGACGCGAACGAGGTCTACGACGCGAAGGAGTT
Source organism: Streptomyces sp. NPDC054047 (assembly GCF_055585065.1). NCBI lineage: Bacteria > Bacillati > Actinomycetota > Actinomycetes > Kitasatosporales > Streptomycetaceae > Streptomyces > Streptomyces sp. NPDC054047. The sequence goes on from NZ_JBVJKV010000001.1 coordinate 843,157, forward strand.
CCCGGACGACAAGGTGTACGGGGCGGCGGACCGGCCGGAGCTGCGGGTCATCACGTGCGGCGGCAGCTATTCGAGGAAGACGGGCTACCAGGGCAACGTGGTGGTGTTCGCGCACCTGACGAGCGTGCGGTGAAGCGGTCCTGCGAGCGCTGACGCCGTCCTGCGTACACTGACGCCGTTCTAGGCGAGCCACTGCTCGTACGCCATCTTGGCCACGAGCCCGAACACGGTGGTGAGCAGCACGATCCGGACGAACCCGCTGCCCTTCTTCAGCGCGGTGTGCGCGCCGAACATGCCGCCCGCGAGGTTGAAGACGGCCATCAGGGCGGCCAGTTGCCACAGGACCGCGCCCTGCCAGGCGAACATCGCCAGGGCGCCCGCGTTGGTGCAGCAGTTGACGATCTTGGCGGTGGCGGAGGCCGACACCAGGTCGAGGTGGAGCACGGCGGTCAGCGCGAGCACCAGGAAGGTGCCGGTGCCGGGCCCGATGAGGCCGTCGTAGAACCCGATGCCGAGGCCCGCGAGGCCGATGGCGGCGAGGATGCGCCGGGGTGAGGCGGGCCGGGCGGAGGGCGCGGTGCCGAAGGCGGGCCGGAAGATGACGAAGGCACCGACGCCGAGCAGCACCACCATGATCACGGGCTTGAGCACCTCGGTGCTCATGCCGGCGGCGAAGAAGGCGCCGCCCATGGACCCGGCGAGCGCGGCGAGCCCGATGCGGACGGCGGTGCGCACGTCGACGGGCGTTTTCCTGACGTACGTCACCGCGGCGCCGGTGGTGCCGACGATGGCCACGGCCTTGTTCGTCCCCAGGGCGTGCGCGGCCGGGGTCGAGCCGGGAAGCCCGAGCAGCAGGGCGGGCAGGAGGAGCAGGCCGCCGCCGCCCACCACCGCGTCGATCCAGCCGGCCGCGAGGGCGGCTGCGCACAGGACGACGACGGTGGTCAGAGATATGTCGGGCATGATCGCGACCCTATGGAGAGGTGATCACCGCGTCCATGGAATTCAGGGAGAGTTGAGGGAGAGTTGAGGGTCTTCGGAGGTTTCGGTTCCCGGGGGCTACGGCGCCGCCTGCGGTGCCGGGGCCCCCGCCGGGACGCGGTCGGGAGCGGGCGGTGACGCCGGTTCGACGGTGAGCGCGAGGACCGTGGCGACCAGCGCGCTCGCTCCGGCGAGGCCCGTCGCCAGCTTGCGGCGGGCCTGGAGGGTGGGCCCCTGGGCGGGGCCTACGGGTTTGCGGTGACGTCCCATGTCGGCCTGCGATCCCCTCTCGGAAGGTGAAGCACTCGGTCAGAAGGTGAAGCACTCGGTGTGGATGCGCTGCTCGGGCACCCCGGCGCGGACGAGCGCGGTGGTGGCGGAGGCGGTCATTCCGGGCGGCCCGCACAGATACACGTCGTGCTCGGCGAGGTCGGGGATCAGATTGCGCAGGGCCTGCGGGGAAATGGGGTCTTCCCTGCTCGACAGGTCTTCCCTGCTCGACAGGTCTTCCCTGCTCGGCCGAAGCCGAGAGCTTGCGGAAGGATCGATGGAGGCGTCGGACCGCCCGAGCAGATAGTGCAGCCCCGCTCCCCTGCCGCGGGCGATCTCCTCCAGCTCATCGCGCAGCACGAGCTGCTCGGCGCTGCCCGCCCGGTAGAGCAGGGTGATGTCGCCCGGCCCGCCCGGCAGCGTCTCGAACAGCGCCCGCATCGGGGTGATCCCCACCCCGCCCGCGAGCAGCAGCACCTTCCTGCGCGTACGCCGGTGGGCGGTCAGCGCCCCGAAGGGCCCCGTGGCGAGCACGCGCGTCCCCGGCTTCAGGCGCCGCATCCGCCGCGTGTGGTCGCCGACGGCCTTCACGGTGATCCGCAGGGTGTCGTCGCGCACGGGCGCGGAGAGCGAGAACGGCAGCGCGGTGCGCCAGAGCCTGCGCCGCAGGAAGCGCCAGCGGAAGAACTGGCCGGGTTCGGCCCGCAGTCCGTCGAGCCCGATGCCCTGCATCACGACGGACACGACACCGGGCCCTTCGTCGCGTACGTCGATGACGCGCAGGCTGTGCTTCAGCGCCTGGCGGACGGGTACGACGACGCGGTACCAGACGAGCAGGACCGCCACGGTGGCGTGCAGCATCGACCACACCCACACCGTCAGGACGCTGCCCGCCACGTCGGGCCCGGCGAGCTGGTGCACGAAGGCGAGCGCGGCGCCGAGGTAGGTCAGCAGGTGCACGGCCCGCCAGGTCTCGTGCGGGACGCGGCGGCGCATGGCGCGGGCGGAGGTGACGCCGACGGCCATGAGCAGGGACGTGCCGACGGCGGCGAGGGCGAGGCCCGGGTAGCCGAGCAGGGCGGCGGTGGCGCTGAGGAGGTCGGTGTCGGCGTGGGCGGCGTATCCGCACAGGGCGAGCAGGGCGTGGCCCAGGCAGAGGGTGAGTACGTAGCGACCGCCGAGGGCGTGCAGCCGCGCGAGCCGGTCGGCGCCGACGCCGTGCTCGACCGCGGGGACGCGGGCCATCAGGAAGAGCATGACGAGGACGCCGTACCCGGCGAGCAGTCCGGTGAGGTGGGCGCCGGTCGCGAAGAGCACGTCGAGCCGGGCCGAGGGTTCGGCCTGCACGGCCCAGAGCGCGGTGACGGCGAGGGCCGCGGCGAGGATTCCGTTGCGGAGGGCGGTGGGGGTGAGGCGGATCGGGGGGACGGGGGTGGCGGCGGTGGCGGGGCGTTGCCGTGGGGGTCGTGGGGGTCGCGGGGGCTCCGCGGGCATGGGCGGCGGGAGCTGCGGCCCCTCCGTCTGCCGCAGGTACGCGGACAGCGCGGGGTACGCGGCGAGACGGGAATCGGCTACCTCGGTGGTCACCGCCGCAGACTAGGCGCGGGGCGCGGGCAGAAGTGGCTGGTCAGGGGGTTATCGCTGATCCTTAAGGTGGACTTGAGGACCGGCTCAACGGGGGTTAAGCCGGGGCGCGGCGGGGCGGGAGAGGCCTGTTCGTCCAGGACCGGATGCGGGGTGAACGGGCGGGTGGGCGGGCGAGGCCCGTTCGGCGAGGACCGGATGCGGAGGGGCGGGAGAGGCCCGTTCGGCCGGGACCGGAGGCGGGGGCGACCCTCACAACCCGTTCCGGCGCCCGCTGAGGGCAGCGTTCCCGCCGGGAAACAGTCAGGATGCCGACGGGTAACACCGCCCCCGCACTCTGCCGTACATGACCTCTTCGACCCCGGGCCCCCAGAGCTCGCCCTCCCGCGTGGTGGTGATCGGCAGCGGCCTCGCCGGTGTCCGGCTCGCCCAGCGCCTCGGGGGCGACGGCGGCACCGGGGCCGTTCTCATCGGGGAGGAGCCGCACGCCCCGTACAACCGCGTGCTCCTCGCCGACGTCCTCGCGGGACGGCTCGGCCCGGACGTCATCGGCCTGCCGTCCGCCCCCGGCGAGTTCCTCCGCACCCGCGCCGTCCGCGTCGACCGCGCGGACCGCGTCGTGCACTGCGCGGACGGCAGCGTCGTCCCGTACGGCACCCTCGTCCTCGCGACCGGCTCGAACCCCGTCCTCCCGCCCCTGCGCGGCCTCTTCGAGCCCGGCGCCGTCGACCTGCCGCGCGGCGTGCACGCCTTCCGGACCATGGACGACTGCCTCGCCCTGTCCGAGGCCGTCGGCACAGGCACGGGCACGGGCACAGGAAAAGGCACCCGCGTCGTCGTCATCGGCGGCGGACTGCTCGGCGTGTCGGCCGCCCGCGCGCTCGCCGTCCGCGGCGCCCAGGTCGTCCTCACCCAGCAGGGCGACCGCCTCATGGAGCGCCAGCTCGACCCGGGCGCCAGTGACCTCGTACACCGGCATCTCACCGACCTCGGCGTCGAAGTGCACACCGAGTGCCGCGTGCGCGGCGTGCGGCAGGCCGACGGGGCGGTGCGCTCCGTGGAGCTCGCCGACGGGTACGTCCTGGGCACCGACCTCACCGTCCTCGCCTGCGGCGTCCGCCCCCGCACGGGCCTCGCGCAGGCCGCGGGACTCGACGTACGCCGCGGGATCGTCGTCGACGACCAGCTGCGCACCTCCGACCCGCACATCCGCGCCATCGGCGACTGCGCCGAGCACTCCGGCGAGGCCCGCTGCCTCGCCGCCCCGGCGCTCGAACAGGCCGACGCCCTCGCGGACTCCCTGATCTCACCGCACGACGCCCGCCCCTACGCAGGCACCCGCGCCCTCACCCGCCTCACCCTGCACAACGGACACCCCGGTTCCGCTCCCCTGGACCTGGCGGCCTTCGGCGACCCCGAGCACCGGCCCGACGACGACGTGGTCCAGCTCGCGGACGCCACCCGTGGCACGTACCGCAAGGTCGTCGTGCGCGGCGACCGGCTCGTCGGCGGCGTGCTGCTCGGCGAGCTCACCGCCGTCGGCACGCTCGCCCGCGCCTGGGAGGCCGACGACCCCCTGCCCGACGACGGCAGCCCCCTGCTCCACCTGCTCACCCTTCCCCAAACTCTCGACTCCGCTCGAGCAGGGGAGACCCCAATCGGAGGCCTCTGAGATGCCCACGGACACCCCCCGCCACGACAACACCATCGTCCTGGTCGGGCACGGCATGGTCGGCCAGCGTTTCCTCGAGGCCCTCGCCGCACGTGGCCTCACCGCCACGCACCGCGTGGTCGTCCTGTGCGAGGAGCCGCGGCCCGCCTACGACCGCGTACAGCTCACCTCGTACTTCTCGGGCCGCACGCCCGACGAACTCTCCCTCACCGACCCGGAGTTCATCCGGGAACACGGGATCGAGCTGTACGTCGGCGATCCGGCACGGACCGTGGACCGCGACGCGAAGACCGTCACCGCGCGCTCGGGGCAGACCTTCGCGTACGACACCCTCGTCCTGGCGACCGGCTCCTTCCCCTTCGTGCCGCCGGTGCCCGGCAAGGACACCACCGGCTGTTTCGTCTACCGCACCATCGAGGACCTGCTCGCCATCGAGGAGTACGCGAAGACCTACGCCAAGACCGGCGCCGTCGTCGGCGGCGGACTGCTCGGCCTGGAGGCGGCGGGCGCGCTGCGCGGGCTCGGACTGGCCACGCACGTGGTCGAGTTCGCGCCGCGGCTGATGCCGGTGCAGGTCGACGAGGGCGGTGGCGCCGCGCTCCTGCGCACCATCACCGGCATGGGCCTGACCGTCCACACGGGCGTGGGCACCCAGGAGATCGTCGCCACCGACGGCGCCGTCAGCGGGATGAAGCTGTCGGACGGCAGCGAACTGACCGCCGATCTGGTGGTGTTCTCCGCCGGTGTCCGGCCCCGCGACCAACTCGCCCGCGAGAGCGGCCTGTCGGTGGGCGAGCGCGGCGGCATCACCGTCGACGAGCAGTGCCGCACCAGCGACCCGGCCGTGTACGCGATCGGCGAGTGCGCCCTGGCATCGGACGGCCGGGTCTACGGACTCGTCGCGCCCGGATACGAGATGGCGGAGACCGTGGCCGCCTCCATCGCCACCGAGGAGTCGAGCTTCACCGGCGCCGACATGTCGACCAAGCTGAAGCTCCTCGGCGTGGACGTCGCCTCCTTCGGCGACGCGCACGGGGCGACCCCGGACTGCCTGGACGTCGTCTACTCGGACTCGCGCTCGGGCACGTACAAGAAGCTGGTCATCGGCGCGGGCGGCGAGCTGCTCGGCGGCGTCCTTGTCGGCGACGCGGAGTCCTACGGCGTGCTGCGGCCGATGACCGGCAGCGTGCCACCGGTCTCGCCGGAGCAGCTGGTGCTCCCCGCCGGCGCGGGCGGCCCGGTGGCGCTCGGCCCGTCCTCGCTGCCGGACTCCGCGGTCATCTGCTCCTGCCACAACGTCACCAAGGGCTCGATCCGCGGCGCCGTCACCGAGCACAGCTGCACGACCGTGCCCGAGGTCAAGAAGTGCACCAAGGCCGGTACGGGCTGCGGAAGTTGCGTGAAGGTGCTCGGCCAGCTGGTCAACGACGAGCTGGAGGCGTCGGGCGTCGAGGTCGACAAGGGCCTGTGCGGCTGCTTCGGCCAGACCCGCCAGGAGCTGTACGAGATCGTCCACACCCTGGGCATCACCTCCTACCGGCAGCTCCTGGACGCCCACGGCCGCGAGGCCGCCCGCGGCACCGAGGGCTGCGAGACCTGCAAGCCGACGGTCGGCTCGATCATCGCCTCGCTGGCCCCGACGATCGGCGCCGACGGCTATGTGCTCGAAGGCGAGCAGGCATCGCTCCAGGACACCAACGACCACTTCCTCGCCAACCTCCAGAAGAACGGCTCCTATTCGATCGTGCCGCGCATCCCCGGCGGCGAGATCACCCCGGAGAAGCTGATCGTGATCGGCGAGGTGGCAAGGGACTTCGGGCTCTACACGAAGATCACCGGCGGCCAGCGCATCGACATGTTCGGCGCGCGCGTCGAGCAACTGCCGCTGATCTGGACGCGGTTGGTGGACGCGGGCTTCGAGTCGGGGCACGCGTACGGCAAGTCGCTGCGGACGGTGAAGTCGTGCGTCGGGCAGACCTGGTGCCGTTACGGCGTGCAGGACTCGGTCCGGATGGCGATCGACCTGGAGCTGCGCTACCGCGGCCTGCGCTCCCCGCACAAGCTGAAGTCGGCCGTCTCCGGGTGCGCCCGCGAGTGCGCGGAGGCCCAGTCCAAGGACTTCGGCGTGATCGCCACGTCGAGCGGCTGGAACCTGTACGTGGGCGGCAACGGCGGCGCGACCCCGCGCCACGCGGACCTGCTCGCGCAGGACCTGTCCGACGCCGAACTGGTGCGTCTCATCGACCGGTTCCTGATGTTCTACATCCGCACGGCGGACCGCCTGGAGCGCACGTCGACCTGGCTGGAGCGGATCGAGGGCGGCCTTGACCACGTACGCGACGTGGTCGTGCACGACTCGCTGGGCCTCTGCGCCGAGCTGGAGGCCCTGATGGCCGACCACGTCGCGAACTACCGCGACGAGTGGTCCGAGACCATCAACGACCCCGAGCGCCTGGCCCGGTTCGTGTCCTTCGTGAACGCGCCGGACGTCCCTGACCCGACCGTGAGCTTCGTCCCCGAGCGGGACCAGATCAAGCCGGACCTGCCCCTCCTCACCATCGGCTCCCGCCCCCGCGACCTGGAAGGTGCTGCATCCCGATGAGCGTTCAACTCCACCTGGACGACGACTGGTTCGAGGTCTGCGACCGCGCGGTGCTCCAGCCGGGCCGCGGCATCGCCGCCCTGCTCCCGGACGGCCGCCAGGCCGCACTCTTCATCGACCGCGCGGGCCGTGCGTACGCGATCGACAACCGCGACCCGTTCACCGGCGCGGCGGTGCTCTCGCGCGGCCTGCTCGGCGCGGCGGCCGGCCGGCCGTTCGTCGCGTCGCCGCTCCTGAAGCAGCGGTTCGACCTGGAGACGGGGCAGTGCCTGGACGACGATTCGGTGACGGTGGAGACGCATACGGTCCGCCTCGCCTGATCCAGCACCGTCCGCCGGGGCCGATCACGCGGCTACTTGACCGGCCGTTCCAGTATTGCTTAATCTCTCCTCGTGGCCAGGACCAAGGAATTCGATCCGGACGCCGCGCTCCAGTCGGCCCTAGAGCTGTTCTGGCGGCGCGGCTACGAGGCGACGTCGATGGCGGACCTCGTCGAGGCGCTCGGCATCGGCCGCGCCAGCATCTACGCGACGTTCGGCAACAAGCACGAGCTGTACCTGAAGGCGCTGGAGCGGTACGCGACGCTCCAGAACCCGCGCCTGCTCGCCGAGCTCTCGCAGCCGGGCCCCGCCCTGCCCGCCGTCCGCGCGGTGGTGCGCCGCTTCGGGAGCGAGGCCGCCTCCGAGGAGGGCCGTCTGAACGGCTGTTTCATCACGAACACGGCAGCCGAACTCGGCCCGCACGACGAACCGGCCGCCCGCTGCGTCGAGCGCAGCTGGGAGCACATGGAGACGCTCCTGCACTCCGCACTCGTCCGCGCCCAGGCGCAGGGCGAGCTGCCGCAGGACCGCGACCCCCTGGCGCTCGCGCGCATGCTGCTGACCCTGATGCAGGGCCTTCGCATCGTCGGCAAGGCGTCGAAGGACCCGGCGCGGGTGCGGGACGCGACGGAGCAGGCACTGAGCCTGCTCGACTGAACCGACCCCCCTCACCCCCCTGGCTTCCTTGGCTTCCTTGGCTCCCCGGCCTCACCGGCTTCTTTTTCATGCCCTGATACTGAACCGATCGTTCAAGAAAAGAATCGAGTCTCTCTCATGACTTCAGCAGCGCGTACCCGTTTCACCGGCCGCACGGCCCTCGTCACCGGCGGCGGCTCCGGCCTCGGCCGTGCCATGGCGCTCGCCTTCGCCGCCGAGGGCGCCAACGTCGTCGTCGCCGGGCGCACCGAAGGTCCGCTCAAGGAGACCGTGGGGCTCATCGAGGACGCCGGAGGCACGGCACTGGCCGTCACCGCCGACGTCTCGCGCTCCGCGGATCTCGCGGCGCTCGTCGACGCCACGGTCGAGCGGTTCGGTTCCCTGGACGTGGCCGTCAACAACGCGGGCGTCCTGCGCGCCGGGCAGCCGGTGGCGGAGCTGCCCGAGGAGGACTGGCGGACGATGCTCGACATCAACGTCACCGGCGTACTGCTCGCCCTGCAGGCCGAGGTGAAGCAGATGCGTACGCAGCCGAACGGCGGGACCGTCGTCAACATCTCCTCCACCCTCGGCGCCCACATCCGCGTCCCGGGGACCACCGCGTACGCCGCCACCAAGGCGGCGGTCTCCGCGCTGACCAAGGGCGCGGCGGCCGAGCACATCCGGGACGGGGTGCGCATCAACGCCGTGAGCCCCGGCTCTTCGGACACGAGCATGTCGCTCCAGGGCGGCGAGAGCGAGGCCGAGCGCACGGAGCGCATGAAGACCGCGACACCGCTCGGCCGCGTCTCGTCGACGGAAGAGGTCGCCGCCGCCGTGCTCTACCTCGCCTCGGACGAATCGGCGTCGGTGGTCGGCGCGGATCTCGTGATCGACGGGGGTGCGGCTGCCTGACTCCCTGCCCTGGGCTCGCACCACTTACTCTTGAGTAAGAACCAGCGTGAGTAAGAACCAGCGTGCGCCCAAGCAGAGGGAGCTGTGTCATGACGGGCTGGAACGCGAGCGACATCCCCGATCAGAGCGGCCGCACGGCCGTGGTCACCGGCGCCAACAGCGGCATCGGCTATGTCACCGCACGCGAACTCGCCCGCCGTGGCGCGCGCGTCACCCTCGCCTGCCGGAGCGAGGAGCGGGGGACGCGGGCGCTGGAGCGACTGCGTTCCGAAGTTCCCTCGGCGCAGGCGGAGTTCAGGCGGCTCGACCTGGGGGACCTCGGCTCGGTGCGGGAGTTCACAGCTTCGTACGACCGTGACGGCGGGGGCAGTGGGGACAGCGAGGGGAGCGGGGGCGGCGGCGGGGGCGGCGGCCTCGATCTCCTCGTCAACAACGCGGGCGTGATGGCGCTGCCCTACATGCAGACGGCGGATGGCTTCGAGACGCAGTTCGGGGTCAACCACCTGGGCCACTTCGCGCTCACGGGTCTGCTGCTGCCCCGGCTCCTGCGGACGCCGGGGGCCCGGATCGTGTCGGTGTCCAGCGCGTTCCACGCACTGGGGAACATCGACCTGCGCGACCTCAACAGCGAGCGCAACTACCGGCGTTGGATCGCGTACGGCCGCTCCAAGTCGGCGAACCTCCTGTTCGTCCACGAACTGGCACGACGCCTCGCGGCGAGCGGCTCCGACGTGGTGGCGGCCGCGGCGCACCCCGGCTACGCGGAGACGAACCTCCAGGCCGCCGCCCCCAAGATGGAGGGCCGCAGGCTCGCCGAGCGAGTGATGTGGCTGGGCAACCGCGCCCTGGCCCAGTCGGCGACCGCGGGCGCACTGCCGACGCTGTACGCGGCGACGGCACGGGGAGTCCGCCCGGACTCGTTCACCGGTCCTCGGGTGCTGGGGTGGCAGGGGGCGCCGGGGAAGTCGTGGCGGGCGAAGTGGACGCTCGACGATGCTGCGGCGGAACGGCTCTGGGAGGCTTCGGAGGGTCTTACCGGGGTGCGGTACCCGGCGGGCTAGACACAGCCCGTCCGGCGATTGAGGACGAACTCGGCCGAGCCGGTGATCGGCGGTCACCAAGGCCCCTGCGCCGAGCGGGATTTCGGGGAGGGCGGGGAGGGGGAAATGCCCCGCGGGGTTGGGGAGTGCCCCGCAGCGACCCCGCCCTTACCGCAGGCCAGACGCCTCGAAGACCCCCCTCGCCGCATCGCCGTCAAGCCGGGCGGACAGCCGCCCAAGCACCTCGGACCCCGTCCGCAGCAGCCCGCAGGCAACCGCGTCCCGCGCCCCCGCGTCCAGCCGGTGCAGCAGCAGCGGATTCTCCGCGAGCACCTGAGGATCCACCTCCACCCGATTCCCGAGCGAGTCACACAGCACGAGGCGCGCCGCGATCCCCTCGCTGTGCCGCACCGCGGTCAACAGCCCCGTACAGACGTGCCGGCGGCGCAGCAGCCCCCGCACCGCCAGCCACCCCGGCCCCGCCGTCACCCGCACCGGATGCAGGACCAGGTACAGCAGCCCCGAAAGCCCCGCCCACAACCCGCCCCGCGGCGCGTCCAACGTGCCGTTCGCCCAGTCGACGAGGTCGATGAGGACGAAGAGCGCGGCAGCGCAGCACGCGGCGGCCCGCACATCGGCTCCCCAGCGCCGGTCGGACACGGCACCGTCCCCGACGCCACCCCTCGCATGTGTCATGTGCGGCACCGTAGGACGGACCGCGCGCCACGTCAGCGGTGTTGACGGCCCGCATACTCCTCCCCCGCCCTCCTTGACGCACCGCTGACGCCCGACGACGCCGGATGGCACCTGATGGCGGCCGCTGATGCCTGATGGCACCCCGCGTCAAAGAGGCGTGAAGATCCCCGCCGTACGCGCCAAAGAGCCGCCAAAGCCGCCCGCGGCCCGTCCACGGCCCCCTCACGCTGGGCATCGCTCAAGCGATCGAACCCGCCTGGAGGGCCCCGCCCATGACCGACACCGTCTCCGAGACCCCGAACATCGAGACCCCGGGCACCAGGACCCCAGGCACCGAGAAGACGGCCGACCCCACCGACCGCCACCGCCTCACCGCCGTCCAAGGCCTCGCCGCGCTCTCCCTGGACGCGATGGCCTCCGTCGCCTACGGCCCCGAGGCCATCGTCCTGGTCCTCGCGGCAGCAGGCGGCCACGGCCTCGGCTTCACCCTGCCCGTGACGCTGGGCATCGCCGCCCTGCTCGCCGTGCTCGTCGCCTCCTACCGGCAGGTCATCGCCGCCTTCCCCGACGGCGGCGGCAGTTACGCCGCCGCCAAGACCCACCTGGGCCGCCGCGCGGGCCTGGTCGCCGCGGCCTCACTGGTCCTGGACTACGTACTGAACGTCGCCGTCGCCGTCACCGCGGGCGTCGCGGCGCTCACCTCCGCCTTCCCGGAGCTGTACGGCGACCGGGTGGCGATCTGCCTGGCCGTCCTCGTCCTCGTCACGGCGGTCAATCTGCGCGGCATCGTCGACTCGGCGCGCGTCTTCATCGCCCCCACGGCGATATTCGTGACCGCGATCCTGACCATGATCACGATCGGTCTGTTCCGTGCGGGCCCAGTCAGCACGGCCGCCGCCGAGGGGCACGCGTCCGCCCTCGCCGACAACGCCACGACCGTCGGCGCGCTGCTCCTCCTGAAGGCGTTCGCGTCGGGCTGTTCCGCCCTCACCGGCGTCGAGGCCATCGCCAACGCCGTACCGTCCTTCCGTACCCCGCGCGTCAAGCGCGCCCAGCACGCGGAGGTCGCGCTCGGCGCGCTGCTCGGGGTGATGCTCATCGGCCTGTCCGCGCTGATCTCCCGCTTCGGGCTCCAGCCGGTGGAGGGCGTCACGGTCCTCGCGCAGCTCGCGGACGCCTCGCTCGGCCACAACTGGGCCTTCTACGTCGTGCAGTTCGCGACGATGATCCTGCTCGCCCTCTCCGCCAACACGTCCTTCGGCGGCCTGCCGGTCCTGATGAGCCTGCTCGCCCGGGACAACTACCTCCCGCACGTCTTCGCCCTGAAGGCCGACCGCCAGGTCCACCGGCACGGCGTCCTCGCCCTCGCCGCCGTGTCGGCCGCGCTGCTCGTCTTCTCGGGCGGCGACACCAACACGCTCGTACCGCTCTTCGCGATCGGCGTCTTCGTCGGCTTCACGCTCTGCCAGACCGGGATGGTTCTCCACTGGCGCACGGCGGGCAAACCCGCGAAGGCCCTGCTCAACGGCTTCGGCGCGGTCCTCACCGGCATCTCGGCGGTGGTCGTCACGGCGACCAAGTTCACCGAGGGCGCCTGGCTGATCGTGCTCGCGCTGCCCGCGATCGTGCTCTGCTTCGAGGCCGTGCACCGCGCCTACCGCCGGATCGGCGACGACCTGGGCCTCGGCCGCGTCCCGGAGCCCCCGCACCGCGACCACTCCCTGGTCATCGTCCCCGTGTCCCACCTGTCCCGCCTCACCTGCGAGGCCCTGAACGCCGCGGTGTCGCTCGGCGACGAGGTGCGCGCGGTCACGGTCACCCACCCCGACCCCGAGGACCGGCGCGCGTCGGAGGCGCTGCGCCGCGACTGGGAGCTGTGGAACCCGGGCGTCGACCTGGTGGAGCTGCCCTCGCGGACGCGGACGGTCGGGCGGCCGGTGTCGGCGTACGTACGGAAGATCTACACGTACCACCCCACCACCCGCGTCACCGTCCTGATCCCCGAGGTCGAACCGGCCCACGTCTGGCAGCGCCTGCTCCAGAACCAGCGCGGCTCGGTCCTCGCGCACGCCGTCCGCAGGGACACCGACGCGGTCATCTGCCGCCTGCGGTTCCGCCTTGCGGCGGGGCGGCGCCGGTCCTAGCGTCGGCGCCATGAGCGGGAGCGGCGGAAGCACGGGCAAGAGGATCACCGAGAAGCTGTCGGACGAGACGCTGCGCGAGGCGACCGGCAAGGACTGGCCGCAGTGGTTCGCGGTGCTCGACGCCTGGGGTGCCGCGTCCCGCGGCCACACCGCGATCGCCCGCCACGTCCGCGAGGACCACGCCGTCGACGGCTGGTACGCCCAGTCCGTGGCCGTCGGCTACGAACAGGAGCGCGGGCTGCGGGAGGTCGGCCAGAGCAGCACGGGCGCGTGGCGGACCAGCGGCAGCAAGACCATCGACGCCACGGCGGCGCGGGTCGTCGAGGCCTTCGCGGACGACGGCGTACGCGCCCGCTGGCTCCCCGGCGTGGAGTTCACCCTCCGCACGCACCGCCCCGCCAAGTCGGTGACCGCCGACTTCAAGGACGCCGAAGGCACCACCACCCGCGTCTCCGTGACGCTCACGGCCAAGGGCCCGGAGAAGACGGTGGTGGGCGTCGGCCACGAGAAGCTGCGGGACGCGGCGGAGGTGGCGGCGTACAAGGTGTTCTGGCGGGAGCGCCTGGCCGAGCTCAAGTCCCTCCTGGAAGACTGACCGAGCTCAGCCCCACGCCGCCGGCCGGTACGGCGCGTACCCGTATGCCGTCCGCCGCTCCGTCCCAAGTAGCCCCGCGGGAAGGGGATGAAGCGATGCCCTTGCGTTCCGATGTGGCCGAGTTGCTGGCGGAGACCGGCATCCTCGACGTGGACGTCGACGAAGCCGTCGCGGACGACCACGTCCGGACGGCCGCGTACCTGCGCGTCGTCTCGGTGACCGCTTCCTCGCGAAGCCGCGACCGAGACCGCGCGATCGTGGCCACGATCCTGCGCGACCCCGACGAAATGGGGGCCAAGACGGCGGTGGTCGCCCTCGTGGACGAGATCGCGACGCAGGCGACCGGCCCCACCGAGTTTGGGGAGTGGTCGGCCGAACTGCTGCCGGAGATCGACCAGTTCACGACGGAGGCCTACCGCGATTTCATCCGCCGGCGCATCCACGACTGGCTGTTCCACCTGTCCGTCGAGGACGGTCACGTGCCGACACCGGCCGAGCTGGCGGAGGTCACGGACTGGATGCAGCGCCACCTCGCCGAGTGGTCGACGTCGCCGGCGGTACTGGCCCTGGTCGCCGAGTCGGCCAACACCAGGAAGACACGGAACATCGCGAAGAACCGAGCCGGAAGCCGCGGCCTGAGAACGAAATGAGTCGCCTGGGCGGCGAGTGGCCAGTGGGTCAGCCGGTCAGCCGGTCAGCGGCCGGCTACTTGAACTGGTTTGTACGCCCGGTGAGCGGGGTGTTCGCCTCGTCCGGACGGTCCACTCCGGATTCCACGAGCCCAGGGGGCGAGACCGGCTGCAGCGGCCGGGGCTTGCGATCGGCCTGCGTGATGCTGGTGTCCGCCTGGGAGACGAGCTGCGTGGCGCTGACGCCTGCGGTCGCGCCTCCGAGCGCGAAAGCCGCCATGGCCGCTGCTGCCGCGGCCCTGCGTGCGATGACCATGATGCGTCCTGGTGTGAGTCAGGAGCGGGGTCCGCGGTGCTCTGCCGTGGTGCCCGTGTCTGCTCCCGGCATCTCCACCCTATGTCCGGCCGCGGGCGCTGTCGTCCCCACTGCTCGAAGGGGCAGCTCCCCCGCACAGGAAGCTGCCCCTTCGTGGTGAACCGGGACCGACGCCGCATCGGTGAGGGTCGGGGACACGGCGTCGGTCCCGGAGTGCTACCGGTGGTCGCTGCCCGCCGACTCCGAGGCGGCGCGTCCCGCCTCGAGGCGGGCCACCGGGATGCGGAACGGGGAGCAGGAGACGTAGTCCAGGCCCACCTCGTGGAAGAAGTGGACGGACTCCGGGTCGCCGCCGTGCTCGCCGCAGACGCCGAGCTTCAGGTCGGGGCGGGTGGCCCGGCCGGCCTTGACCGCGTCCTTGACCAGCTTGCCCACGCCGTCCTTGTCGATGGTCTCGAAGGGCGAGACCCCGAAGATGCCCTTCTCCAGGTACGCCGTGAAGAAGCTCGCCTCCACGTCGTCGCGCGAGAAGCCCCAGACGGTCTGCGTGAGGTCGTTCGTGCCGAAGGAGAAGAACTCGGCGGCCTCCGCGATCTGGTCCGCCGTGAGCGCGGCACGCGGCAGCTCGATCATGGTGCCGAGCGCCAGCTTCAGCTCCACACCGGTCGTCGCCTCGACCTCGGCGATGACCTGCTCGGCCTCCTCGCGGACGATCTCCAGCTCCTGGACCGTGCCGACGAGCGGAATCATGATCTCCGCACGCGGGTCGCCCTTGGCGTTCTTGCGCTCGGCCGCGGCCTCCGCGATGGCCCGTACCTGCATGGTGAACAGGCCGGGGATGACCAGGCCCAGGCGTACGCCTCGCAGGCCCAGCATCGGGTTCTGCTCGTGCAGGCGGTGCACGGCCTGGAGCAGGCGCAGGTCGTTCTCGTTGGAGTCCTTGCGGGACTCGGCGAGCGCCACCCGGACGGAGAGCTCGGTGATGTCCGGCAGGAACTCGTGCAGCGGCGGGTCCAGGAGACGGACGGTGACCGGAAGGCCGTCCATCGCCTCGAAGAGCTCCACGAAGTCGCGCTTCTGGAGCGGGAGCAGCTCCTTGAGGGCCTCCTCGCGGGCCTCGTCCGCGTCGGCGAGGATCAGGCGCTCGACCATCTCGCGGCGCTCGCCGAGGAACATGTGCTCGGTGCGGCACAGGCCGATGCCCTGGGCGCCGAAGCGGCGGGCGCGCAGCGCGTCCTCGGCGTTGTCCGCGTTGGCGCGGACGCGCAGGCGTCGTACTCGGTCCGCGTACGCCATGATCCGGTGCACGGCGCCGACCAGCTCGTCGGCGTCGTCGGCACCCGCGTGCATGCGGCCCTCGAAGTACTCGACGACCGGCGAGGGGACCACGGGCACCTCGCCCAGGTACACCTTGCCCGTCGAGCCGTCGATGGAGACGACGTCGCCCTCCTCGACGACGGTGCCGCCCACCGTCATGCGGCGCCGCTTGGTGTCGACCTCCAGGTCCTCGGCGCCGCAGACACAGGTCTTGCCCATGCCGCGGGCGACGACGGCGGCGTGCGAGGTCTTGCCGCCGCGCGAGGTGAGGATGCCCTCGCAGGCGATCATGCCGTCGAGGTCGTCGGGGTTGGTCTCACGGCGGATGAGGATGACCTTCTCGCCCGAACGCGACCACTTGATGGCCGTGTACGAGTCGAAGACCGCCTTGCCGACCGCGGCACCGGGTGACGCGGCGATGCCGCGGCCCAGCTGCTCGACCTTCGCGTCCTCGTCGAAGCGCGGGAACATCAGCTGGGCGAGCTGGGCGCCGTTGACGCGCTGCAGCGCCTCGGCCTCGTCGATCAGGCCCTGGTCGACGAGCTGCGTCGCGATGCGGAAGGCGGCACCCGCGGTGCGCTTGCCGACGCGGGTCTGCAGCATCCACAGCTGGCCGCGCTCGATGGTGAACTCGATGTCACAGAGGTCCTTGTAGTGCGTCTCAAGGGTCTCCATGATCTGCATGAGCTGGTCGTACGACTTCTTGTCGATCTGCTCCAGATCGGCGAGCGCGACGGTGTTGCGGATGCCCGCCACCACGTCCTCGCCCTGGGCGTTCGTCAGGTAGTCGCCGTACACGCCCTGGTGGCCGCTGGCCGGGTCGCGGGTGAACGCGACGCCCGTGCCGGAGTCCGGGCCGAGGTTGCCGAAGACCATGGAGCAGATGTTGACCGCGGTGCCCAGGTCGCCGGGGATGCGCTCCTGGCGGCGGTAGAGCTTGGCGCGGTCTGTGTTCCACGACTCGAAGACCGAGCGGATCGCGAGGTCCATCTGCTCGCGCGGGTCCTGCGGGAAGTCGCGCCCGGCCTCGGTCTTGACGATCTTCTTGAACTTGGTGACCAGCTTCTTCAGGTCGCCGGCCTCCAGGTCGGTGTCGACCGTGACCTTCTTGGCGGCCTTGGCGGCCTCCAGGGCGTCCTCGAAGAGCTCGCCGTCGACGTCCATGACCGTCTTGCCGAACATCTGGATGAGGCGGCGGTAGGAGTCCCACGCGAAGCGGTCGTCGCCGGACTGCTTGGCCAGGCCCGTCACCGACTTGTCGGAGAGCCCGATGTTCAGGACGGTGTCCATCATCCCGGGCATCGAGAACTTGGCGCCCGAGCGGACGGAGACGAGCAGCGGGTCGTCGGCCTGACCGAGCTTCTTGCCCATCTTCTGCTCGAGGGCGTCGAGGTGCGCGCTGACCTCGTCGCGCAGCTCTACCGGCTCCTCGCCGCTGGCGAGGTAGGTCTTGCAGGCCTCTGTGGTGATCGTGAAGCCCGGAGGGACGGGCAGCCCGAGGTTGGTCATCTCGGCGAGGTTCGCGCCCTTCCCGCCGAGAAGGTCCTTGAGGTCCCTGTTGCCCTCGGTGAAGTCGTAGACGAACTTCACGGCCGCATCGTTCTGCGCTACGTGGGGATCTTTGTTTTCCGACACGGGTCTCGACTCCTCGAGGACTCGGTGGCTGCCCTGACGGCGAGGAACATACCCAGATCGAAGGCGCCTGGGTACGTCCACTTGTGCGTCATACGGCTGTAACCACCCGTCCGCCAGTAGATCGAAAGTAACTCGGCGGTAGCTGGACGAGCACCCATGCGTTCAACTCTTGAAGACACAACCCCCGTAGACCCGGTGATTCGCTCGAATGAGCGGCCCATACTCAGATGTGAGTTCACCTCATGAATGATCGAGCAGTGGCACTGAGTGCCACCCCTTGGAGAAGTGCAGTCGGCCTCGATGCGCTCATCTGAGCGCAAGCCCTATCAGGGGTGGCGAGAATCACGCCGTTTGAGGCGGCCGGATGTCAGCATCCGGACTCCGGATCGAGACGGACACGCGTCCGTCACACGCCGAGCGCGGCGAGCCGCTCCTCCGCCCGCCGGGGGGCGTACAAGTGCTCCACCACGAGCGTTCCCGCACCGATGAGGGCCGCGCGCTCACCGAGGCGCGAGGTGACGACCTCCAGATGAGCGGTGGAGCGGGGCAGGGCCCGCTGGTAGAGCAGTTCGCGCACCCCGGTGAGGAACGGCGTTCCGGCCAGATCTCCGGCGATCATGAGAACTCCCGGGTTCAGGAGCGTGACGACGGTGGCGAGGACCTCCCCCACGTGCCGCCCCGCCTCGCGCGCGAAGCCCACCGCCTCGGGGTTCCCCGCCTCCAGGAGCCGGCGCACATCCGCACCCGAGGCCGCGGGGACGCCCGCCTCCGTCAGCCGGCGGGCCACCGCGCGGCCGCTGGCCACGGCGGCCAGGCAGCCGTAGGAACCGCACTTGCACAGGGCCCCGGCGCCCTCCGGCACCCTGATGTGGCCGATGTCCCCCGCGCCGCCGTCGATGCCCCGGTAGACCGCGCCGTCGACGACGACGCCCGCGCCGATGCCGGTGGAGACCTTGACCAGGGCGAAGGCCGAGCACTCCGGGTGCGAGGCGCGCTGTTCGCCGTACGCCATGAGGTTCGCGTCGTTGTCCACGAGGACCGGGATGTCGGCGGGGCCGCCCGTCTGCTCGGCGAAGGCGCGGCGCAGGCGGCCTCTTATGTCGTAGCCGTCCCAGCCCGGCATGATCGGCGGCTGGACGACGCGGCCCGTCTCGCTGTCCACGGGGCCCGGCACGGCGAGCCCGATGCCGCAGACCGAGGCGGGGGCGCGGTCCGTCTTGCGCAGCAGCTCGGCGAAGCGGACGCCCAGCTCGCCCAGGACCGCTTCGGGGCCGTCCTCGATCGCCAGGGGTTCCGCGTGCTCGGCGAGGATCTCGCCGGTGAGGCCGAGCAGGGCGGTGCGCGCGTGCCGGGTCTCCAGGTCGGCGGCGAGGACGACCGCGTGGGCGTCGTCGAACTCCAGCCGGACGGCCGGGCGCCCGCCGAGCGGCGAGCCCGCCTTGTCGGCCTTGCCGGGGACGCCGCCCACGCCCTCCCGCAGCCAGCCCGCGCGGAAGAGCCGGTCGAGGCGCTGGCCGACGGTGGCGCGGGAGAGCCCGGTGACCTGCTGCAGGGCGCCGCGCGTGGTGGCCCGCCCGCTGCGCACCAGGTGGAGCAGGTCCCCGGCGCCGGCGTACTGCCCGCCCGCGCGTCCCCCCGCAGCCTGTCCTTCGTGACCCGCTCGCTCCGACATCCGTTCTCCCCTTGCGCTCATCAACTCCACGTTACATATTGAGTTTTGCGTGTTAAGTAGACGTAACTCTAGGGTGGACAACACCAAACTGACAGGGTGTCGAGCCCTTCGGGGAGAACCGCGTGGACCGCACGAACGTGGGCCGTACGGCCCAGCTGACCGCCCGCCGCGTCACGGCGTCGCTGCGCGAGCACGCCGCCGAGGTCCTGTGGGCCAACTGGACGGGCACGTCGACGGTCCCCTCCCGGCAGCTCTATCCGCACCAGTGGTCCTGGGACTCCGCGTTCATCGCGATCGGCCTGCGCCATCTCTCCCCCTTACGGGCGCAGTTGGAGCTGGAGACGCTGTTCTCCGCCCAGTGGGGCGACGGCCGCGTCCCGCACATCGTGTTCAACCCTTCCGTCCCCCTGGACGCCTACTTTCCCAGCCCCGACTTCTGGCGCTCCACCACGGCCGGCCGCGCGGCCGGGGCACCCGGTGCCGTGCAGACCTCCGGCATCGTGCAGCCCCCGGTCCACGCGCTCGCCGTCTGGCTGGTCCACCGCTCCGACCCCGGCCTCTCCCGGGCCCGTTCGTTCCTGGCCCGCGCCCGTCCCCGGCTCGCCGCCTGGCACCACTATCTGCTGCACCGCAGGGACGCGGGCGGCGCGGGCCTGGCCTCGGTGATCCACCCCTGGGAGCAGGGCATGGACAACAGCCCTTGCTGGGACGCCCCGTTGAGCCGCGTGACCCCGGCGGACCCGGCCGCGTACCGCCGCGCCGACCTGGACCACGGCGCCGCGGAGGACAGGCCGACCGACCTCGACTACGGCAGATACGTACGGCTCGCAGCGGACTACCGCGATCGTCGGTACGCCGACGGGGCGGGCGAGTTCGCCGTTGAGGACCCTTCCTTCAACGCCCTCCTGATCGCCTCCGAGCACGCACTGGCCCGTATCGAGGCGGAGTTGGGCCTGCACGACGCGTCCCGCGCGCGGGAATCCCGTGCGCAAGCGCTCACGCGCACGCTCGTGGAGCGCCTGTGGGACCCGGCACAGGGCCTGTTCTTCTGCCGCGACCTGCGCTCGGCGGACCGTCCGGGGGGCCGCTCCGGCGACCGCTCGGGGGACCTGGTGCCCGAGCGCGGAGTCGGCGGCCTGGTCCCGCTGATCCTGCCCGCGCTGCCGCACCCCGTCGCCGCCGCACTCGTACGGACCGCGTGCGGACCGCACTTCGGTCTCGGCGGCCCCGCGCGGCTCGTGCCGAGCTACGACCTCACGGGAAGCGCCTTCGACCCGCGCCGGTACTGGCGCGGGCCCGCGTGGTTCAACACCAACTGGCTGCTGGAGCGGGGACTTCGGCTGCACGGCGAGCGCGCGCGGGCGGACGGCCTGCGGCGCTCGCTGCTCGATGTGGCCGGGGAGTCCGGGTTCGCGGAGTACGTGGACCCCTGCACAGGGCGTGGCTGCGGTGCGCGCGGCTTCGGCTGGAGCGCCGCGCTCGCCCTGGATCTGCTGCTCGACGATCCCGCCGGGCGTGACGACGAGCCGCACGGGAGGCCCGCAGGTGTGCCTCCCGTGACGGTGGTGAGGGAGGGGTTCAGGGATGACTGATCGGCGTCAACCACTGGTGCGGGGCGCTACGTTCGCGGTGCTCGGCTCGGGCGGCGACATCAGCGGGGTGCGGGGCGGCGGCACGACTCCGGACGGTCTGTTCGTGCGCGACGCCCGGCATCTGAGCCGCTGGCAGCTGACGGTCGACGGGGCCGTCCCGGAGATCCTCGCGCCGGTGTCGGACGCCGACGCGGACACGGGCGTCGCACGGTGCGTCCTCGTCCCGCGCGGCGGCAGGCAGGAACCCGCGTCCTGCACGCTCTTCCGCGAACAGGCGGTGACGGACGGCGCGTTCGTCGAGTCGCTGCGCGTCACGTGCAATCGCCCGGTACCGACGACGGTCCGGCTCGCGCTGACCGTGGACGCCGACTTCACCGACCAGTTCGAGCTGCGCTCCGACCACCGTACGTACGCCAAGACGGGCGCCGTCAGGTCGCGCAAGGTCATCGGCGGACGCGAGGGCGGAGGCGGGGGCGGAGGCGCCGGCGGAGGGAGTGAGGGCGAGGGCGACCCGATCCAGGGCATCGAGTTCGCGTACCGGCGCCGTGAGTGGTGCTCCCGTACGTCCGTGACGGCGGACCCCGCCCCGGACGCGGTCGAGGAGACGGGGACGGGCGCGCGGCGGCTCGTCTGGACGCTCGACCTGGACGCGCACGCCACGGCCGAGGTGGCACTGCGTGTCACGGCGTACCCGCACGGGGCCCCTCGGCCGCAGGCTCCAGCGGGACCGCCGGAGGCAGCCGAGCAACTCACCTCCCTGGAGGCCGAGTTCGCGTCGGGCATCGAGATCCCCGGCGGCTGGCCCGAGCTGGCGGCCGCGTGTCGGCGGGGCCTCGCGGACCTCGCCGTACTCCAGGTGCCCGCGAGCGGACCGGACGGCGAGGCGCTGAGCGTCCCGGCGGCGGGGGTCCCCTGGTTCCTGACGCTCCTGGGCCGCGACGCCCTCATGACCTCGCTCTTCGCCCTGCCTTACCTGCCGCGCCTGGCCGCGGCCACCCTCCCCGCGCTCGCCGCCGCACAGGCGACGGAGGCCACCGAGGGGACGGTCGCCCAGCCCGGCAAGATCGTGCACGAGGTGCGGTACGGCGAGCTGGCGCACTTCGGGCAGGTGCCGTACGGGCGCTACTACGGCTCGGTGGACGCCACCCCGCTGTTCCTGGTCCTGCTCGGCGCGTACACGGAGCAGACCGGCGACACGGCCCTGGCCCGCCGCCTGGAGCCGCACGCGCGGGCCGCCGTCGGCTGGATCCTCGACCACGGCGGCCTGACCTCGCGCGGCTACCTCGTCTACCGCGCGGACGAGGGCGGCCTCGCCAACCAGAACTGGAAGGACTCCCCCGGCGCGATCTGCTCCGCCGACGGCAGCAGGGCCTCGGGGCCCGTGATGGCGGCGGGTGCGCAGGGATACGCGTACGACGCGCTCGGCCGCACGGCGTGGCTGGCGCGCACGGTGTGGGGCGACGCGGTGTACGCGGACCTGCTCACGCAGGCGGCGGCCGACCTGCGGGACCGCTTCCAGCGGGACTTCTGGATGCCGGGGCAGGGCTTTCCTGCGCTGGCCCTGGACGGCGAGGGGCGCCAGGTGGACGCGCTCGCCTCGGACGCGGGCCACCTGCTGTGGTCCGGACTCCTGGACAAGGAGTACGGGGAGGCGGTGGGCCGCCGCCTGCTGGAGCCGGACTTCTTCTCGGGCTGGGGAGTACGAACCCTGGCCGCGGGCCAGGGGGCCTACCACCCGCTCTCCTACCACCGGGGTTCGGTGTGGCCGCACGACAACGCCCTGATCACGCTGGGGCTCGCACGCTATGGGCTGCACGACGAGGCGAGGGCGGTGGCGCGAGGTCTTGTGGGGGCGGCGTCGCGGGGTGGTGATCGCTTGCCGGAGGTGCTCGCGGGGTATGGGCGGGAGTCATATCCGGGGCCGGTGCCCTATCCGCACGCGTGCGTACGCGAATCGCGCTCGGCGGCGGCGCCGTTGGCGCTGCTGAGTGCGGTGGGCGGGTAGCTGAGCCGAGGCCTTGGTCTCCGTCATCACCGGCTCCGCCGAGTTCGTCCTCAAACGCCGGACGGGCTATATCCAGCCCGTCCGGCGTTTGAGGACATCTTGTCGGGGGTCCAGGGGGCGGAGCCCCATGGTTTCGGGAAGGGGCGGGATGGGGGAAAGCCCCGCAGGGCCCGCCCCTACGCCAGCCCCGCCCCCTCCGGCGATGCCATCAGCTCCGCCCGACAACGCCCCGCCAGCGCCACCGCCTTCGCCCCACCCAGCGCCACGACCCCCACCATCCGCTCCCCCACGTAGTACCCGTACATCACATCCCCGCTCCCAGAACCCGGCTCACCCTCCAGAAGCCGGACCTCCTCCCCCACCCCCGGCAGCCCGAACGACTGCACCCGCACATCGAACTGATCGCTCCAGAAGGACGGCAGCGGCGCGAACGGCGCCAAGCCGGGCGGCGGCGGCAGCGGTGGCGCGCCCCCCAGCCCCGCCACCAGCATCCGCGCCCCGTGCTTCGCGCAGTCCGCCGGCATCGACCAGTGCTCGACCCGCCGCGCGACCGGCCCGTAGCGGGGGTTCGGGAAGCGCGCCACGTCCCCCACGGCCACCGCGTGCGCAAGCCCCCCGATGCGCAGATGCGCGTCGCAGAGGATGCCGTCCGTGAGGTCGAGGCCTTCGGTGGCCGCCAGCCATTCCGTGTTGGGGACCGAACCGACGGCTTCCACCAGTACGTCCGCCGCGACTTCCGCCCCGTCATCCAACACCGCGCATCCATCGCCTAATTCGGACACCAGCCGCCCCATCCGGAACCGCACCCCCCGCCCCTCGTGCCGCCCCCGCAGCACCCTCCCCGGCTCCTCCCCCACCGCCAGCATCATCGGCTCGGCCTCCGGCGCGACCACCGTCACCTCGCAGCCCGCCTTGCGCGCCGTCGCCGCCACCTCGCAGCCGATGAAGCCCGCGCCGATCACCAACACCTGTACACCCTCGGCCAGTTCAGCGCCCAGCGCAGCCGCGTCCTCCAGTGTCCGTACGACATGCCTCGGCGGGCCCCCGGCCGCCAGGGGAAGCCTCCGTGGCCGCACCCCTGTAGCGGCCACCAGGCCCTCGTACGCATGGACCGAACCATCGGCCAGCGTGAGCGTGCGGGCGGTCAGGTCGGCGGACGCGACCGCCGTGCCCAGCCGCCATGCGACGTCGTCGACACTCGGACGGTGCCGCAGTGCCGTGGCGGCGGGGGGTGCCTCGCCCGCCAGTACCTCCTTGGACAACGGCGGTCGGTTGTAGGGGAGATGGGGCTCGTCCCCGTACAGCGTGATAGGGCCTTCCCAACCCGCCGCCCGCAGCTGTTCCGCCGCCCGCAGACCGCCGAGCGACGCCCCTACGACGGCGATTCCCGCCGAGGCCACGGCAGGTCAGCCCTCGACCCGGATGGCCTGCAGCGGACAGACGTCGGCGGCGTCCTCCGCGTCGGCGCGCAGGGCCTCGTCGGGCGATTCGACGTACGCGAGGTGGCCGTCCTCGCCGAGCGTGAAGACGTCCGGCGCGGCGAAGACGCACTGCCCGTGGTCCTGGCAGACGTCCAGGTCGACGGTGACCTTGAGCATGTGAACTCCCGGGGATATAGGACCCATTACCTGCGCGGCGCTCGTACTCCGCGGAACTCCCAGTCGCCCCCGAGAGCCGTCGAGACGACCTCCTCGGACTCCGTGGGCTGGGCTCCGACGTCGGAGCGGACGGCCGTCGGGCCGGTGACGATGTGGTTCGTGAGGCGGCCCAGGCCCTCGGCCTCGACCTCGACGACGTCTCCCGGCCGGACGGGCCGGGAGCCCGCGGGGGTGCCGGACAGGAGCACGTCGCCCGGCTCCAGCGTGATCGTGCGGGCGATGTCGGCGACGAGGTAGGGCATGTCCCACTCCATCTCGTCCGTCGAACCGTCCTGCACCAGCTTCCCGTTGACGTACGTCCGCAGGTGTTTGCCGTGGAAGTCCCATCCGGTGACGAGGCCGGGGCCCAGCGGGCAGAGCGTGTCGGAGCCCTTGACCCGCAGCATCGAACCGGCGTCGGTGTCGCGGAAGTCGTGCAGGCCGTAGTCGTTGGCGACGGTGTAGCCCGCGATGTACGCGCCCGCGTCGGCGGGAGCGATGTTGCGGCAGGTCCGGCCGATGACGATGCCGATCTCGCCCTCGTAGTTGAGGTACTTGCAGCCCTCTGGGCGGACGACCGCGCCGCCGTGCGCGTTCAGGGCCGAGACCGGCTTGTGGAAGTAGGTGGGCGCGGGCGGCAGGCCGACACCGAACTCCCGCACCCTGCTGCGGTGGTTGAGGTGGACGGCGATGACCTTGGTGGGGCGTACGGGTGGCAGGTGGTGCGCCTGTGCGGCCTTGACCCGGCGGCCGTCGGCGGCGACCAGCTCCTCCCCCTCCCGCACGACCTGGACTGCGGCGCCTTCGAGGAGGACGCGGCGGTACTCGACCGTGGTCGTCATACGAGGGAGGCCTCACTCTCGGCGGCGGTGACGGACCAGCCCCCGGCGGGGCGGTCGAACCACAGATGCATCTGGCCGGTGCCGATCGAGTTCTCGTAGTCGCTGAAGGCGCGCCCCGGAGCGGAGCACCGCTCTTCTCCGAGAGCACCGATCATCATGAGGTAGTGGCCAAAGCGCGCCTCGGGCTTGTGGGCGAGGAACTCCGGCATCGTGCGCAGGACTTCGGCGTGGTCGCCGCGTTCGAGCCGCTCGACGCACTGCTCGTCCGCGGCCCGCGCCTCGGGCGTACGGATGTGGGACGGGGCGCTCGACTCGTGGGCGCGCAGCTCCCGCAGCGGCCAGAAGGTGTGCGAGAGCGCGCCGGAGGCGACGAGGACGACCTTGCGGTCGGGCAGTGCGGCGATCCCGTCGGCGAGCGCGCGGCCGAGCCGCAGGTGGTCCTCGGTGTCGCCGGTCTGGCAGACCCCGATCGAGAGCCACTTCTTGTCCGGGAGGCCTTCGCCCAGGTATTTCCAGAGGTTGATCGTGGCGTAGTGGACCGGCAGGCACGGGTCGTCGATCGGAGTGATCCACGTGCCGTGCCGGTCGGCGAACTCCGCGACGGACGCGGCGAGTTCGGGGTCGCCGGGATAGTCGTACGGCATCCTGCACATGCCGCGCGGCAACTCCTCCGAGGTGAAGAGCCCGGCACGGCGCGCCTGCGCGGAGACGACGAACTCGACCGTGGTGGCCCAGTGCGAGTCGAGGACGACGACGGTGTCGTGGTCGAGGGTCTCGAAGACTTCCTCGCGCAGTCGCCGCAGGCCGGGGACGAGGCTGATCTCGCGGCCTTCGTTGAGCTCTTTGCGGGTCTCTTCGGGCAGCACGATGGTGGGCACGTGGGCGAGGAGCCCCGCCCCGACGATCTCACCCATGGCGGGCCCATCCCTTCGGCGCGGTCACGGTGTTCTTCAGGTCGCAGTAGAAGTCGAAGGACCAGTCGCCGCCCTCGCGCCCGATCCCCGAGGCGCGGGAGCCGCCGAAGGGCGCGGAGAGGTCGCGTACGAAGAAGCAGTTGACCCAGACCGTGCCGGCGACGAGCCGCGCGCCGACCCGGTCGGCGCGCTCGCGGTCGCCGGTGGCGAGGGTCGCGGCGAGGCCGAAGCGGGTGTCGTTGGCGAGGCGTACGGCCTCGTCCTCGTCGCCGTCCGGGAAGGTCTGGAGGGTGAGGACGGGCCCGAAGACCTCTTCCTGCACGATCTCGGAGTCCTGGGCGACGTCGGTGAGGAGGGTGGGGAGGTAGTAGTTGCCGCCGAGCCGCTCGTTGCGGCCGCCGCCGGTGGCCGCCTTGGCGCCCGCTTCGAGAGCGCGGCGCACGAATCCGTCGACGCGTTCGACGTGCCGGGGGTGGATGGTGGGCCCGACGTCGGTGGCCTCGTCGCGCGGATCTCCCTGGGTCAACTTCGTTACCCGGTCAAGAAAGTGACCGAGGAAGGTGTCGCGCGCGGATTCCTCGACCAGGATGCGGGTGGCGGCCAGGCAGACCTGCCCCGCGTTGTCGAACTGCTCGACGGCGAGGCCGGCCGCGAGCTCCGGATCGGCGTCGGCGAAGACGAGCAGCGGCGACTTGCCGCCCAGCTCGAAGCTGCACGGCACGAGGTGCTCGGCCGCCGCCGCGGCGATCCGCCGTGCGGTGGGTACGGACCCGGTGAAGCTGATCCGGC
Source organism: Streptomyces sp. NPDC054047 (assembly GCF_055585065.1). Taxonomy (NCBI): domain Bacteria; kingdom Bacillati; phylum Actinomycetota; class Actinomycetes; order Kitasatosporales; family Streptomycetaceae; genus Streptomyces; species Streptomyces sp. NPDC054047. The sequence goes on from NZ_JBVJKV010000001.1 coordinate 869,960, forward strand.
GCACGTCGGGGTCGGCGACAAGGGGCTCGCCCACCTCGGCGCCGTACCCCTGCACCACGTTGAGGACCCCGGCCGGAAGCCCCGCCTGGTGCGCGATGTCCGCGAACAGCGAGGCGGTCAGCGGGGTCCACTCGGCGGGCTTGAGGACGACGGTGTTCCCGGCGGCCAGCGCGGGGGCGATCTTCCAACTGGCCAGCATCAGCGGGGCGTTCCACGGCGTGATGAGGACGGCCGGACCCGCCGGGTCCCAGCTCACGTGGTTCGTGTGGCCCCTGGTCTCGAAGTCGTCGTGGGCGAGGGCGAGAAGGCGGTCGGCGAAGTAGCGGAGGTTGTGGGCGACGCGGGGCATGACGCCACGGCGGTGGGAGCGCAAAAGTGCGCCGTTGTCGGCGGTCTCGACCGCGGCGAGGTCCTCGATGCGGGCCTCGACCCCGTCGGCGACGGCGCGCAGGAGCCGGGCGCGCTCGGCGGGCGGGGTGGCGGCCCAGCCGGGAAAGGCCTCACGGGCCGCGACCACGGCCGCCCGCGCCTCCGCGGGGCCACCGCGGGCGATCTCGGCGAGCGGGGCGCCGTCGAGCGGCGAGTGGTCGGTGAAGGTGGCGGAGGCGCCTGAGGAGGCAGCGGCGGTCGCGGAGGTGACGCGCTTGCCGCCGATCCAGTGCCGGATGTCGACGGGGACACCGGCGACGGCGGCCGTGTGCGGCGGGGGCGCGGGGTCGGGGGAAGCCATGACGTCCTCCAGTTCGTTTGAACCCAAACAACATTAGGAGCGGCGGGGCGAGGCGGTCAACCCCTCGATCGGACCGCCCCGTTCGGCTACCGTTTGAGCTCAAACGAGAGACACGGGCGCAGACGCAGACGCCGTTGTACGTGCCCCACGGCACCCAGGAGGCATCCATGCCGGACGACGCACTGGCCAGCGGCAGCCATCAGGACTGGATACGCCGGGCCGAAGCGTGGAACCAGCTCTGAGGCGCCGCCCGCTGATCGCCCTGCCGCAGCGGTACGCGGCGTCGACCTCCGCTCTTCGGTACGAGGCGGTGGTGACGGCCCGCGCGTTGGCGGAGGCGGTGTTCCGTGCGGGCGGCGAGCCGTTCATGATGCTGCCGGGCCCGCCCGGGGAGGCGGCGGCGCGGCTCGCGCGGTGTGAGGGGCTGCTGCTGCCCGGGGGCGGGGACGTGGCGCCCTGGCGGTACGCGGGCGGCTCCCCCTCGGAGGCGCACGGTGCTGTGTACGACGTGGACGACGCCCAGGACGCGTTCGACTTCGCCCTCGCACGGCGCGCGCTGACCTGCGGCCTGCCGGTGCTTGCGGTGTGCCGAGGGCTGCAGGTGGTGAATGTCGCGCTGGGCGGCTCGCTGCGGCAGGACATGGGTGGGGCGGAGGGGATGGCGGGGGCGGAGGGGGTAGCGGGGGCGCATCGGCATGTGCTGCATCCGGTGCGGGTGGCGGCCGGTTCGACCGTGGCCCGTGCGCTGGGCGCGGAGACGGTGTCCGCCTCCTGCTTCCACCACCAGTGCGTGGAGCGGCTCGGGCGGGGTCTTGTCGCCACGGGGTGGGCGGCGGACGGGACGGTGGAGGCGCTCGAACTGCTGGGTGGGCAGGGGTGGTTCGCGGCGATCCAGTGGCACCCGGAGGACACGGCGGCGTCGGACGCGGCTCAGCAGGGGTTGTTCGGGGCGCTGGTCCAGGCGGCGGGGCTGAAGGATTTCAGCCCGTCCGGCGTTTGTGGACGAACTCGGCGGAGCCGGTGATGACGGTGCGCAAGGCTTCGGGGCTTCGGGGCGGCCGGTTCTACCCCTTGGCCCGCCGCCCGCTCCGGCGAGGAGCCGGGTCCGCGCCGTCCAGGAGCTCCAGCCGCCGCTCCTCCCCCTTCTCCTCCGTCTGCACCACGATCTTCCGCAGCAGGTCCGCGAGGACCCTGCACTCCTCGTCCGTGAGACCGTCGGCGACAAACGCCTCCTCGGCGTTGAACTGGGGGAACACCTTCTCCATCAGCCGCTCCCCCTCCCCCGTCAGCCGCAGCAGCGCCAGCCGCCCGTCGCCGGGGTGGCCCCGCCGCTCCAGCAGGCCCCGCCCCGCCAGGGTCCGGGCGACCCCGGTCAGCGTGCCCTTGGAGATCCCGGCCTCCTCGGCGACGTACCGCGTCTCCATCTCGCCCCAGATCCAGACCACGTAGAGGACCACGAACGACGTCCACGTCAGTTCGGCCCCGCGCAGCACCGAGTTCTCGAAGTGCTGCCGGACGGCCGACGCCGCGCGGTAGATGTTGGAGACGGCGGCCATCTGCTCGTACGCGACGGGGGTGCCGCCGAGCTTGGCCCGGACCGCCTTCTCGGTCTCGCGGATGGAGCGGTAGCCCGTCACGTCCGTGTCTCCTCGTTCTTGTGGTGCCAGTGGTGGCGACGTATCACCAGCGCCACTCACATTCCATACGGGCTCGAACGATAACGCGGCCTCCTGCTACAGGCCCCGCTCCAGCAGCGTCCCGCCGTTCCACGTCACGCCCACCTGGCGGTAGTACGCGCCGATCGGCTCCTCGATCGTCAGCGCGGACAACTCCTCGGTGGGCGCGTCGAAGAGGTCGAGCTCGGCCTCGCCCGACCAGGCCTGGCCACCCTCGAAGGAGGCGGCACCGGACGCGATGAGTTCGTCCAGGGCCAGCCCCTTTCCGTCCACGGCGGGGAGTTGGCGGTGGTGGGCCATGGGGTGCGCGTTGACGAAGCCGTTCGTCTCGGAGGGTTCGCGCAGGGTCACCACGGCCTGGGCGAGGCGGCGGTCGGCGGCGGCGAGGGTGGCGCCGAAGGCGGCGCCCGCCTCGATGCGGGGGGCGGGGCCGAAGGGGTGGGGGCGGGTGAGGTGGATCGAGCCGAGCTTCTTCGGGTAGCCCTGGTGGATTCCGCGGGCGACGGCGAAGTCCTTGTCGACCCAGATGTAGACGCAGCGGGAGTAGGTACGGCCGCGGTGGGCGCAGCGCACGACGGCGAAGCACTCCTTGTACTGGGCCCGGACGGGGTCGAGCAGTTCGGCCCTGGAGTCCCCGCAGGACTGCCAGTCGGCCCAGATGAGGGCTACCGCGCCGGGGTCGTCGGCGGCCAGGTCGAGGGGAGCCGGCAGCAGTTCGCGTACTCGGGACGGGTTGGTGCGGTACTCGATGGTGAGCAGGTCGCCCGAGTAGTGCCAGGGCGGGGCCGGGATGAGGGAGGAGCGGCCCGTCGCGGTCTTGGGCGGAAAGAATCCGTGCACTCCGGCGACGGCCATCGGCGGGCTCCTTCGTGGATGCTGGCAGCACTTTCGTTTGGACCCGTACGGTATGCCTCCACCACCGGAAGCGCTACGGCGCCCCTCGGCCGCCGGTCGGGACCGAGCCGATATGCCCGCCCTCGCCATCACCGCGGGGCCGCTTCGACGCCTGAGCGCTGTTACGGGGGGGGCGGGAGAGGCTCGTTCGCCCAGGGGTGGATGCGGAGTTGCGGGCGGGCGGGTGGGAAAGGCTCGTTCGCCCAGGGGTGGATGCGGAGTTGCGGGCGGGTGGGTGGGAAAGGCTCGTTCGCCCAGGGGTGGATGCGGGGTGAACGGGCGGGTGGGTGGGAGGGGTCCTTGCGTGGCCCAACACCCCGCGGCGCCAAGCCAGTCACCCCGCAATCCCCCCCGGAGGGGCTTGCGCACCCCCAAGGACGTTCCTATCGTTTGGTCTCAAACGATAGCCCCGCTCCGCCCCGCAGAAAGGCTGGACCACGGGTGACCGAAGCGAGCGCAACCCCGAGGAACAAAGCCCCCCAGAAAGCCCCCCGGAATCCCCCCCACGTCGCAGAGACCATCGAATCGCTGCGCGGACAAGGAACCGACGTCGTCCGCGTCATCTATCCCGACCTCATCGGCGTCGACCGCGGTCGGGACATCCTCGTCGGACATCTGGCGAGCGCCTGCGCCCACGGGCTCTCCTTCTGCCGCGCCGTCTATCACACCAGCCCCCGGGGCGACGTCGTCCCCGTCGCGGGCGGGCTCGACGCCGGGCTTCCCGACATCTGCGTACGGCCCGATCTCGCCACCCTCCAGGCCCTGCCCTGGGAGCCCGGCGTCGCCTGGTGCCTCGGGGACACCTTCGATCCCGCCACCGGCGAACCCGCCGCCGAATCGCCACGCGCCCTGCTGCGGCGCGTACTTGAGCGCGCCGAGGAGTACGCCGACAGCGCCGTCACCCCTGTCGTCGGGCCCGAGCTGGAGTACTTCCTGTGCGAGGCCGACCCCGCCGCCCCCTCCGGGTGGTCCGTCTACGGCGGCGCCACCGGGAACGTGTACAGCGCGGGCCGGCGCGGTGACCCGGACGGTCACCTGCTGCGCACCCTGCGCTCCCTGGACGGGCTCGGCATCGGCGTCATCGCGGGCAATCACGAGTTCGACGGCGGGCAGTTCGAGATCAATCTCGGCCACTCCGACGCCCTGGACGCCGCCGATCGCGCCTTCCGTTTCAAGGCCGCCGTCAAGGAGACGGCCCGCCGCGAGGGGCGGCTCGCGACCTTCATGGCCAAGCCGTTCAACGGGCTCGGCGGTTCCGGATTCCATCTGCATCTCTCGTTGGCCGACGGCTGCGGACGCAATGTGTTCGAGGACGAAGAAGCTCCCGACGGGCTCTCCGCGACCGCGCGGCACGCCGTCGCCGGGCTCCTGCGGCACGCTCCCGCGCTCAGCGCCCTGCTCAACCCGACCATCAACTCGTACAAACGCTTCGGCCCCGACACCCTCGCCCCCTGGCTGATCGACTGGGGTCTCGACAACCGCAGCGCCATGCTCCGCATACCGCCCGAGCGGGGGGACGGGACCAGGATCGAGCTGCGGCTCGGTGACGCCTCCGCCAATCCCTATCTCGTCGTCGCCGGGACCGTCGCCGCGCTGCTTCTCGGCATCCGCGACAAGGCCGAGCCGCCGGCCCCGCTGGAGGGCTACGGCTACCAGGAGGACTCCGCGCCCCTCCTCCCCGGCACGCTCGGCGCCGCGCTCGACGCCCTGGAGGCCGACGAGGCGCTGACCGGACTCCTGGGCGCGGAGTTCACCGACGCCTTCCTCACGTACAAGCGCAACGAGATCGAGCGCTTCCACCACCACGTCACCGAATGGGAGTTCACGGAGTACGCCTTCCTCCTCTGACCCCGCGCCTGATCCCGCGCCCGACCTGAGATCCGAAGGAGTACGTCCCATGAGCACGGTCACGGAGCCCCTGGCCCTGTCCGACGTCGACCTCGCCGACAACGACAAGTTCACCGACGGCACGCTGCCCTGGCGGATGTTCGACGTGCTGCGCCGGGAGGACCCCGTCCACTGGCAGCCCGAGCCAGCGCCCAACTCCGGCTTCTGGGCGGTCACCCGGCACGCGGACATCGTGCGCGTGGACCGCGACCCGGAGACCTTCACCTCGATGCGGTTCACAAATCTCGAGGAAGTCGACGAGGATCAAATCGCCCTGCGGCGTTCCCTGTTGGAGACGGACGGCATGCGCCATCGCGCGATGCGGCTGATCCTGCAGAAGCAGTTCACTCCGCGCGCCGTCGCGACGTACGAGACGTTCCTGCGCGGCCTTACCGCCCGCACGCTCGACGCGGCCCTGCCCAGAGGGACGTTCGACTTCGTGAGGGAAGTCTCCGCGGACTTTCCCATCAACGTGCTGGCCCGGATGCTCGACGTTCCCGAGGAGGACACCCAGCAGCTCATCGACTGGGGCAACCGCATCATCGGCAACACCGATCCCGACTACGCCGATGTTCTCCTGGAGAGCGCGGAGAGCGAGCAGTACCGCGATCTGCCGTTCCGCTCCCCTGCCGCGCCCGAAGTCTTCGCGTATGGACGGAAGTTGGCCGCCGTGCGGCGTGGCGGGGGCGGCAGTGATCTCGTGAGTACGTTGGTCAACAACTCGCCCAAGGACGGTGTCCCGCTCTCCGAGAGCGACTTCGACAACTACTTCCTGCTGCTCGTGGTCGCGGGCAACGAGACCACCCGGCACGCCATTTCGCACTCCATGCTCGCGTTGATCGAGCACCCGGACGAGCGCGCGAAACTGGTCGCCGATCCCTCGCTCATTCCGGGTGGCGTCGAGGAGTGTCTGCGCTGGGCCTCGCCCGTCTATCACTTCCGGCGGACGGCCACGCGTGACGTGGAGTTGGGCGGCAAGCTGATCCGGGAGGGCGACAAGGTGGTGCTGTGGTTCGCCTCGGGGAATCGTGACGCCGATGCCTTCCCCGACCCGTACCGCTTCGACGTGACGCGCGAGAACATCGACCACGTCACCTTCGGCAAGGGCAGCCCGCACTTCTGTCTGGGCAACTCCCTCGCCCGCCTGGAGATGCGGATCATGTTCGAGGAGCTGTTGCCGCGGCTCGCGGACATCCGGGTGGCCGGTGAGGTACGGCGGGTGCGGTCCAACTTCGTGAACGGGATCAAGGAGCTGCCCGTCACGGTGGCGCTGCGGTGAGGGTCAGCCGCCGGACGTGTCCAGCTCCGCGTCCTCGCTGATGCCCGCACAGTCGTAGGGGTCCTTCAGCCAGCCGTCCGGCAGGACGACGCGGTTGTTGCCCGACGTGCGGCCGCGCGGGCCGTCCGCACCCGTCGGCCAGCCCTGGTCGAGGTCCAACTCGCCCAGCCCGTCCTCCAGTTCGGCCAGGGACGAGGTGATCGCGAGGCGCTTGCGCATCTCGGAGCCGACCGAGAAGCCCTTCAGGTACCAGGCCACGTGCTTGCGGAAGTCGATGACACCGCGTGCCTCGTCGCCGATCCACTCGCCCAGCAGCGTCGCGTGGCGGAGCATGACCTTCGAGACCTCGCGCAGATCCGGGGCCTTGGGCGCGCCCGTGCCCTCGAAGGCCGCCACCAGGTCGCCGAAGAGCCAGGGGCGGCCGAGGCAGCCGCGGCCCACGACGACGCCGTCGCAGCCGGTCTCCTTCATCATGCGGACCGCGTCGGCCGCCGACCAGATGTCGCCGTTGCCGAGCACCGGGATCTCGGGGACGTGCTCCTTGAGGCGGGCGATGGCGTCCCAGTCGGCGGTGCCGCCGTAGTGCTGGGCGGCGGTGCGGCCGTGCAGGGCGATCGCCGTGACGCCCTCCTCGACGGCGATGCGGCCCGCGTCCAGGAAGGTGATGTGCTCGTCGTTGATGCCCTTGCGCATCTTCATGGTGACGGGCAGGTCCCCGGCGCCGCTGACGGCCTCACGCAGGATCGCGCGCAGCAGGGGCCTCTTGTACGGGAGCGCGGAGCCGCCGCCCTTGCGGGTGACCTTGGGGACGGGGCAGCCGAAGTTCAGGTCGATGTGGTCGGCGAGGTCCTCCTCGGCGATCATGCGGACCGCCTTGCCGACGGTCGCGGGGTCGACGCCGTACAGCTGGATGGACCGGGGCTTCTCGGTCTCGTCGAAGTGGACCAGCTGCATGGTCTTCTCGTTGCGCTCGACCAGGGCGCGCGTCGTGATCATCTCGCTGACGAAGAGGCCCTTGCCCCCGCTGAACTCCCGGCACAGCGTCCTGAACGGCGCGTTCGTGATGCCCGCCATGGGCGCGAGCACGACGGGCGGCCGCACGGCGTGCGGGCCGATCTGAAGCTGGGGCTCCATGGCGCGGGGTTCCTCCGGGCGAGCGGTTGGGCAGGGGGCAGACCTCTTATTGTCCCTCATCCGCGCGACTGCTTGCGCGCCCGGCCTTCACCAGGCGGTACAGCTCCTCCGTGGCCGCCTGCGAGCGGGCGTCCGCCGGGACGTACGTACCCAGGCGCGGGCCCTCGGCCGGGCCGAGCCACAGCCCGTGGTACGTGAAGTGCAGCGGGCCCACGGCGGCATTGTTGAACCGTTTCGACTGGTCCACCGCCTGCATCACCTCGTGCCGCTCCCACAGCTCGCAGAACTGCGGCGAGGCCTTGCGCATCCGCCTGAGCAGCGTCTTCCACGCCGGGTCCGCCAGATGCCCGGCCATCCGCGCCCGGAAGCGCGCGACCATCCGGCGCATCGTCTCCTCGCGGTCCTCCATGGCGGCCTGCCAGGCGGGGTGCGTGAAGGTCAGCCACATGCAGTTGCGGTCCTCGGGCGGCAGCACGTCGAGGTCGGTGAGGAGCTTTCCGTACGTCGCGTTGTAGGCGAGGACGTCGTAGCGGGAGTTCTGCACGCACGCCGGGTACGGCTCCAGCTGCGTGACGATCCGCAGCAGGCCCTGCGGGACCGAGGCGATCTCGGCGGCCGGTGAGGGGTCGGCGGTGCCCGCGAGCTGGAAGAGGTGGGCGCGCTCACCGGCGTCCAGCATCAGGGCGCGGGACAGGGCGTCGAGCACCTGCGCCGACACGTGGATGGCGCGGCCCTGCTCCAGCCACGTGTACCAGGTGACGCCGACCGTGGAGAGGTGCGCGACCTCCTCGCGGCGCAGGCCCGGCGTGCGGCGGCGCGGGCCACGCGGCAGGCCCGCCTGCTCGGGGGTGATGCGTTCGCGGCGGCTGCGCAGGAAGTCGGCGAGCTCACTGCGGCGGATACGGTCGGTCTTCGCCGGCGCTGCGGTGTCCATGGGATCAGCTTGCCTGCCCGGCGACCCTGTTTCCAGGTAGTGCGGGTACCAGGATGAAGAGACTCTGGTACCAGGCTGATGGTTCGACGACCGTCGTACTCGTGAACCTCACGAACTCCACGGCCCACGTCCTCAAGCCCGCCCCCGCGGCCCCGGGCAGCCGGCCCGCCCAGGACGGCCGGTCCGCCCCGGACGCCGCACCCGCCCTAACCCCGCTCGGCCTCGTCACCATTCTGCTCGGCGCGGCGCTCCCGATGATCGACTTCTTCATCGTCAACGTCGCCCTGCCCAGCATCGAGGCCGACCTGCACGCGTCCCCCGCCACCCTGGAGATGGTCGTCGCGGGCTACGCCGTCGCGTACGCCGTGCTCCTCGTGCTCGGCGGGCGGCTCGGCGACACCTACGGGCGCCGCAGGCTCTTCCTCTGGGGCGTCGCCGCCTTCGGCGTGACCTCGCTGGCCTGCGGCCTCGCGCCCGGCGCCTGGTGGCTGGTGGGTGCGCGCGTCGCCCAGGGCGCCGCGTCCGCGCTGATGCTGCCGCAGGTCCTCGCCACCATCCACGCGACGACGCGGGGCGAGCGGCGGACCAAGGCGGTCGCGCTCTACGGCTCGGTGGGCGGCGTCTCCATCGTCCTGGGCCAGGTGCTCGGCGGTGTCCTGGTCTCCGCCGACCTGGCGGGCACCGGCTGGCGCGCGGTGTTCCTGGTGAACGCGCCCGTCGCCGTGGCCGCCCTGCTCTGCGCGGTGCGCTCCGTGCCGGACAGCCGCGCCGAGCAGCCCACCCGCAGCGACATCGGCGGCACGCTGCTGCTCGCCGCGTCCCTGATCGCGCTGCTGCTGCCCCTGACCGAGGGACGGGCCGCGGGCTGGCCCCTGTGGTCGGTGCTGTCCCTGGCCGCCGCACCCTTCCTGGCCTGGGCGTTCGCCCGCGTCGAACTGCGCGCCGAACGCACCGGCGGCAGCCCGCTGCTGCCCCCCTCGCTCCTTCGCGAACCCGGCGTACGCAGGGGTCTCACCATCGGCCTGCCCATCTTCACCGGCTTCGCCGGCTGGATGTTCGTGAGCGCGGTGACGCTCCAGCAGTGGCTCGGCTTCAGCCCCTTGAAGGCCGGTCTGACCCTGATCCCCATGGGTGTCGCGCAGTTCGCGGCGTCGATGCTCGCCCCGCGCCTGGTGACACGGCTCGGCAGCCGGGCGTTGACGGTGTGCGCGGCGGTGCACGGAGCCGGTCTCGCGATCCTCGCGCTGACAGTGCTGTGGACGCCGTGGGCGTCCCTGAGCCCGCTCGTCCTCGCCCCCGGCCTCGCCCTGTGCGGCGTGGGCCAGGGGGTGCAGCTCGCCCTCTACTACCGCATCGTGCTCGCCGCGGTGCCCGCGTCGAAGGCGGGCGCGGGCAGCGGTCTGGCGGCGACGGTCCAGCAGTCCTGCCTCGCGTTGGGCGTCGCCACGCTCGGCTCGCTCTTCCTGGCCATGGTGCCGGGCCTGGGGATGCGGGACGCGTTCGCGGTCGTGCTCGCGGTGCAGCTGGCCGGGCTCGTCGGGCTCGCGCTGCTGAGCCTGCGGCTGCCGCGCCGGCTCGGCTGAGGGAGGCGGTGAGGGTCCGCGCGCGTACGACGCACGGCCCACGGGCGCGGCCCACAGCCCGCCGGGATACCGTCGAACTCATGCCAGCGCCAGAGCTCACGCACCGCCGACGCATGCTCGTCCTCGCGATCTGCTGCATGAGCCTGCTCATCGTCAGCCTCGACAACACCGTCCTGAACGTCGCCCTGCCGACCATGGCGCGGGAGTTCGACACCAGCATCTCGGGCATGCAGTGGACGATCGACGCCTACACCCTCGTCCTCGCCGCGCTCCTGATGCTGGCCGGATCGACGGCGGACCGCGTGGGACGGCAGAAGATCTTCAAGGTGGGCCTGGTGATCTTCACGGTCGCCTCCGTGGCCTGTTCCCTCGCGCCCAACCTCGAATCCCTGGTGGCCTTCCGCATGTTCCAGGCGGTCGGCGGCTCCATGCTCAACCCGGTCGCGATGTCGATCATCACGAACACCTTCACCGAGCCCCGCGAGCGGGCCCGCGCCATCGGGGTCTGGGGCGGGGTGGTCGGCATCTCCATGGCGGCGGGCCCGCTGGTGGGCGGCCTCCTGGTGGACACCGTCGGCTGGCGCTCCATCTTCTGGATCAACCTGCCGGTCGGCCTCGCGGCGCTGCTCCTCACCATCCGGTACGTCCCCGAGTCCCGCGCCCCCAAGCCGCGCCGCCCCGACCCCGTGGGCCAGCTCCTGGTCATGGTGCTGCTCGGCGCCCTGACGTACGCGATCATCGAGGCCCCCACGGCGGGCTGGACCTCGCCGCTGATCATCACGTTCGCGGCGACGGCACTACTGGCCTTGCTCGGCCTCCTCGCCTACGAGCCGCGCCGCGCCGACCCCCTCATCGACCTGCGCTTCTTCGGCTCGGCGCCGTTCAGCGGGGCGACGGTGATCGCCATCAGCGCCTTCGCCGCACTGGGCGGCTTCCTCTTCCTCTCCACGCTCTACCTCCAGAACGTACGCGGCCTGAACGCCCTGCACGCGGGCGTGTGGATGCTGCCGATGGCCGCGATGACGCTGATCTGCGCCCCGCTGTCGGGCCGCCTGGTCGGCAGCCGGGGCCCGCGGCTTCCGCTCCTGGTGGCGGGGGTCGCGATGACGGTTTCGGGGGTCCTGTTCGCCGCCTTCGACGCGGAGACCACGAACGCGACGCTCTTCCTCGGGTACGTCCTCTTCGGCCTGGGCTTCGGCTTCGTGAACGCCCCCATCACGAACACCGCCGTCTCCGGGATGCCCCGCTCCCAGGCGGGCGTGGCCGCGGCGGTGGCATCGACCAGCCGCCAGATCGGCCAGACCCTGGGCGTCGCGGTCATCGGCGCGGTCCTGGCATCCGGGGTGGGGAGTTCGTCGTACGCGGCCGTCTTCACGGAGGCGAGCCGCCCCGCCTGGTGGATCATCGCGGGGTGCGGCCTCGCGGTCCTGGTCCTCGGCGCCCTGACGAGCGGCAGCTGGGCGAGGGGGACGGCACGCCGGACGGCGGAACGCCTGGAGGCCATGCCCCAGGGCCCACGAGCGAACACGACGCCCCACGCGGACCGCCGCTCGCCCCGCCCCTGAACCGAAAGCCCCTGAACCGAACACGAAGCCGAACGCGCGCACCACACGCGCACTACGCTCGCGCCGTGACGGCGACTTGGAACCCCACGACACCAGGCGTACTACGCCTCCCTTCGGGCCGACTCATCCGCGGCCGGGGCCTGCGCGACCCGCTCCCGGAGGGCCCGCCCCCGGACTTCGCCCTGTACCTCCTGGGCAAGGAACCCCCCACCGTCCCCTGGGAGTCCCGCTGGCTGCGCTGGCCGGACTTCCGCCTGCCCGCTGACCGGTCCGCAACGGCTGCGGCCCTGCGCGAGGCACTGAAGCGGTCCGGGACGGAACGGGTCGAGATCGCCTGCGCGGGCGGCCAGGGCCGCACGGGCACGGCGCTGGCCTGCATCGCGGTGCTGGACGGCGTGCCGAGCGGCGAGGCGGTGGCGTACGTGCGGGAGCACTATGCGAGGCGAGCGGTGGAGACGCCGTGGCAGCGCAGATTCGTGGCGCGCTTCGACCGGTGACCGGTGACGACTGACAGATGACAGATATTGAAATCTGTCATCTGTCATGGCATGGTGAATGCATGCGTACTCTCACCCTCGGAACCACCGGCCCCCAGACCTCCGCCATCGGCCTCGGCGCCATGGGCATGTCCGCGCTGTACGGCGACGCCGACCGCACGGAGTCCATCGCGACCATCCACGCCGCCCTCGAAGCGGGCGTCACCCTCATCGACACCGGCGACTTCTACGCCATGGGTCACAACGAAATGCTGATCGGCGAAGCCCTCCGCTCCGCACCCGCCGCGCGCCGCGAACAGGCGCTCACCAGCGTCAAGTTCGGCGCCCTGCGCGACCCGGACGGCGGCTGGGCGGGGTACGACGGGCGGCCCTCCGCGGTCAAGAACTTCGCCGCGTACTCGCTCCAGCGGCTCGGCGTCGACCACATCGACGTCTACCGCATCGCCCGCATCGACCCCGACGTCCCCGTCGAGGAGACCGTCGGCGCGATCGCCGAGCTGGTCGAGAAGGGGCACGTCCGGCACATCGGGCTCTCGGAGGTCGGCGCCGACACCATCCGCCGCGCCGCCGCCACCGCCCCCATCTCCGACGTACAGATCGAGTACTCGCTCATCTCCCGCGGCATCGAGGACCAGATCCTGCCGACGGTCAGTGAGCTCGGCATCGGCATCACGGCGTACGGAGTGCTCTCCCGCGGCCTGATCTCCGGCCACTTCGCCCGCGACCGCAAGCTGGCCGCGAACGACTTCCGTGCGATGAGCCCCCGCTTCCAGGGCGAGAACCTCGACCGGAACCTCGACCTCGTCGAGGCCCTTCGCAAGATCGCCGAGCAGAAGGGCGTCAGCGTGGCGCAGACCGCCATCGCCTGGGTTCTGGCCCAGGGCCCGCGGCACGACGCCTCGATCGTCCCGCTCGTCGGCGCCCGTCGCCGCGACCGCCTCTCCGAGGCGCTCGGCGCCCTCGACGTGACGCTCGACGCGTCCGACCTCGCCGCGATCGAGCAGGCGGTCCCCGCGGACGCCGCCGCGGGCGCGCGCTACCCGGAGGCACAGATGGCGCACCTCGACAGCGAGCGCTGATCGCCCCCAGGTACGGTCACTGTCATGGCAACCGGCACCCTGACCCCCGAGCGCATCCTCGAAGCCACGGAGGACATGCTGCGCCGCCATGGCGCGGCGAAGGCCACCGTCGTGGACGTGGCCCGCGCGCTCGGGGTCAGCCACGGCACGGTCTACCGCCACTTCCGTACGAAGGCGGAACTGCGGGAGGCGGTCACCAAGCGGTGGCTGGACCGCACGACAGGTGAGTTGGTGCTGATCGTCGAGGACCGTTCGGTGTCCTCCGACGTCCGGCTGCGCCGCTGGTTCTCAGCACTCTTCGCGGCCAAGCGCCGCAAGGCGGGCGACGATCCGGAGTTGTTCTCCACGTACGAGGTGCTGCTCGGCGAGAGCAGCTCTGTCGTCGAGGCGCACATCGGTGAACTGGTCGGGCAGCTAGAGGTGATCATCGGAGAGGGCGTCCAGCGCGGCGAGTTGGCGTCACCACTGCCCGATCCGGCGCTGGCCGCCCGCGCCGTCTTCGACGCCACCAACCGCTTCCACGACCCCGCGTACGCGGGCGAGTGGTCGAAGCCCGGCATCGAGCCCGCCTTCACGGCGGTGGTCGACCTGGTCGTACGCGGCCTGCGTCCCTAGCGGCCCCGGCCCGCAGGGCTCACGGCACCGAAGGGTCCACCGTCGCCTGATGCGCCTCGGCGAGGTGTTCTTCCGCCTTCAGCCAGGGCAGGAACTGGGCCCGTTTCCTCCAGTCGCACGTGTCGCAGCTCAACTGGCGCTGGACACCTGACTTCTGCACGTGCACCACATGCTCGCGCCCGTGCTGGTCCCATCTGCTGACCTTGCTCGTGGTCATCGAAGGCATGGCGCCAGTGTGCAGCAGAAGCCCCCGGTTCCCTATACGGAACCGGGGGCTTCTTTCAACCTTCACTCAGCGGCGAACGCCCGAGCGGGACGCAGACGTCAGCAGCCCACCAGGCGCGAGGCGAGGTAGCCCTCGATCTGGTCGAGGGAAACCCGCTCCTGCTTCATCGAGTCACGCTCGCGCACCGTCACCGCGTTGTCGTCCAGGGTGTCGAAGTCGACCGTCACGCAGTACGGCGTGCCGATCTCGTCCTGGCGGCGGTAGCGGCGGCCGATGGCGCCCGCGTCGTCGAAGTCGATGTTCCAGTTCTGCCGCAGCGCCGTCGCCAGGCCCTTGGCCTTCGGCGAGAGCTCCGGGTTGCGGGAGAGCGGCAGCACGGCGACCTTGACGGGCGCGATGCGGTGGTCGAAGCGCATGACCGTCCGCTTCTCCAGCTTGCCCTTGGCGTTGGGCGCCTCGTCCTCGATGTACGAGTCGAGGAGGAAGGCCAGCATGGTGCGGCCGACGCCCGCCGCGGGCTCGATGACGTACGGGGTCCAGCGCTCGCCGGCCTCCTGGTCGAAGTAGGACAGGTCCTGGCCCGACGCCTTGGAGTGCGCGGAGAGGTCGTAGTCCGTGCGGTTGGCGACGCCCTCGAGCTCGCCCCACTCGCTGCCGCCGAAGCGGAAGCGGTACTCGATGTCAGCGGTGCGCTTGGAGTAGTGGGAGAGCTTCTCCTTCGGGTGCTCGAACCACCGCATGTTCTCCTCGCGCAGGCCCAGGCCGGTGTACCAGTTCCAGCGCTGCTCCATCCAGTACTCCTGCCACTTCTCGTCCTCGCCCGGCTTGACGAAGAACTCCATCTCCATCTGCTCGAACTCGCGGGTGCGGAAGATGAAGTTGCCGGGCGTGATCTCGTTGCGGAAGGACTTGCCCATCTGGGCGATGCCGAACGGCGGCTTCTTGCGCGAAGTCTGCTGGACCTGGCCGAAGTTGGTGAAGATGCCCTGCGCGGTCTCGGGGCGCAGGTAGGCGACGGAGCCGCTGTCCTGCGTGGGGCCGAGGTGCGTGGAGAGCATGCCGGAGAACTGCTTGGGCTCGGTGAACTGGCCCTTGGTGCCGCAGTTGGGGCAGTTGACGTCGGCCAGGGACTCCGGCGGACGGCCGTGCTTGGCCTCGTACGCCTCTTCCAGGTGGTCGGCGCGGTGGCGCTTGTGGCAGGAGAGGCACTCGGTCAACGGGTCGGAGAACGTCGCGACGTGACCCGAGGCCTGCCAGACCTCCGTGGCCAGGATCACCGACGAGTCGATACCGACGACGTCCTCACGCGAAGTGACCATGTAGCGCCACCACTGGCGCTTGAGGTTCTCCTTGAGCTCGACGCCGAGCGGCCCGTAATCCCAGGCGGCACGCTGGCCGCCGTAGATCTCACTGCACGGGTAAACAAAGCCACGGCGCTTGCTCAGGCTGACGATGCTGTCGATCTTGTCGGCGGCCACGGTGCTCTCTTCATTACGACGGTGGGCGAAGCGAATGCTTCAGGTTACCGGCGGCCTTACCCCCCTAATCAAATCGGTTCCCGGTCGACCGCACATCCGCCGCATATCGACCACGTATCCGCCGTGTGTCCCGTCGCGGATCGGACGGCTAGTTGACAATCGTTTCCAGATTTGTTGAAAATGAGTGTCATGAACGTACGTCGCCTCATACCCACCGCCGCCGTCGCCTCCGCCACGGTCCTCGGCCTCACGGCCCTCTCCGCCTGCTCCTCTTCCAGCGCCGCGGACAACGACGGCAAGCTGAACGTGACGGCGTCGTTCTACCCCATGCAGTACCTGGCCAAGGAGATCGGCGGCGACCACGTCTCCGTCGACACCCTGACCAAGCCGGGCGTCGAGCCGCACGACCTGGAGCTCAGCCCCAGGCAGACCGCCTCGCTCGGCGAATCGGACTTCATCCTCTACCTCAAGGGCATCCAGCCCGCCGTCGACGACGCCATCGGCCAGTCCGGCGTGAAGAACACCGTGGATGCCGCCGAGCTCACCAAGCTGGAGAAGCACGGAACCGAGGTCGGCCACGACCACGGCCACGAAGGCGAAGAGCACTCCGACGAGCACTCCGACGAGGAAGAGCACGGCCACGAGGGCGAAGGCGAGGCCGGTACCGACCCGCACATCTGGCTCGACCCGGTGAAGTACGCCGAGGTCGCCAAGGGCGTCGGCAAGGCCATGGAGAAGGCCGACCCGGACCACGCGGCCGCGTACAAGAAGAACACCGAAGCCCTGGTCAAGAAGTTGGACGGCCTGAACACGAAGTTCGAGGACGGCCTGAAGAACACCAGGACCAAGACCTTCATCACCACCCACTCCGCCTTCGGCTACCTCGCCGAGCGCTACGGCCTGGAGCAGGAGGGCATCGCGGGCGTCGACCCCGAGTCGGACCCGAGCCCCGCCCGCATCAAGGAGCTCCAGGACATCGCCGAGAAGGACGACGTCTCCACGGTGTTCTTCGAGACCCTCGCCAGCGACAAGACCGCCAAGACGCTCGCGAACGACGCGAGCCTCAAGACGGATGTCCTCGATCCCCTGGAGGGAATCACGGACAAGTCCAAGGGCGATGACTATGTAGAGGTCATGGAGTCCAACCTCGCCGCGCTGCAGAAGGCCCTCGGCGCGAAGTGAACGTACGGCCGGCAGCAGCATCGGAGGCACACGCCATGGGAGCCAAGGAAGCCACGACCGGGGCAGCGGCCCCGCCCGTCATATCGGTGAGGGCGGCCGCGGCCACCCTCGGCGCGCGCCCGGTGCTGCGCGGCATCGACCTCACCGTCAGGCGCGGTGAGGTCGTCGCGCTGCTCGGCGCGAACGGCTCGGGCAAGTCCACCGCCGTCCGCTCCGTGATCGGCCAAGTCCCCCTCACCGGCGGCGACATAAGCCTCTTCGGCACCCCCCTCAAGCGCTTCCGCCAGTGGGCCCGCATCGGCTACGTACCGCAGCGCACGACGGCCGCGAGCGGCGTCCCCGCGACGATCCGCGAGGTCGTCTCGGCCGGGCGCCTCTCGCGTACGAAGCTGTCGAAGCTGGGCTGGTCGAGCAGGGCGGACCGCGCGGCGGTCGACCGGGCCATCGGGCTCGTCGGCCTCGCCGACCGCGCCAAGGACTCCGTGAGCGCCCTCTCCGGCGGCCAGCACCAGCGCGTGCTCATCGCCCGCGCGCTCGCCTCCGAGCCCGAGCTGCTGATCATGGACGAGCCGATGGCGGGCGTCGACCTGGCCAGCCAGGAGATCCTCGCGCAGACGCTGCGCGAGCAGGTCGCGGCCGGTACGACGGTGCTGCTCGTGCTGCACGAGCTCGGCGCCCTTGAGCCGCTGATCGACCGCGCGGTCGTCCTGCGGGACGGCTGCGTGACGCACGACGGGCCGCCGCCCAAGGCCACCGGACAGCACGCGCTGCCCGGCCACGACCACGTACATCCGCACTCGGCCGACGAGCCGATCCGCACGGGACTGCTGAGCTGATCATGGAAATCCTCCAGACCGAATTCATGCAGCGGGCGCTGATCGCCGCCGTCCTCGTCGGCATCACGGCCCCCGCCATCGGCATCTACCTCGTCCAGCGCCGCCAGGCCCTGATGGGCGACGGCATCGGCCACATCGCGATGACGGGCGTCGGCCTCGGCTTCCTGCTCAATTCCAGCCCCGTGTGGATGGCGACGCTCATCGCCGTCGTCGGCGCGGTGACCATGGAGCTGATCAGGGCGTACGGCAAGACGCGCGGCGACATCGCGCTCGCGATGCTCTTCTACGGCGGCATGGCGGGCGGTGTCCTGCTGATCAACCTCTCGGACACCGGCTCGAACGCGAACCTCTCCTCGTACCTCTTCGGCTCGCTCTCGACGGTCTCGGACTCCGACGTCACGGCGATCTGCCTGCTGGCGGCCTTTGTGGTCCTGGTCACGGTCGGCCTGCGCAAGCAGCTGTTCGCGGTGAGCCAGGACGAGGAGTTCGCGCGGGTGACCGGGCTGCCCGTGCGCGCGCTCAACCTCCTCATCGCGGTCACGGCCGCGGTGACGGTCACCGTCGCGATGCGTGTCGTGGGCCTGCTCCTGGTGAGCGCGCTCATGGTGGTGCCGGTCGCGGCGGCCCAGCAGATCACCCGTTCGTTCAAGGTGACGTTCGTCCTGTCGGTGGTCATCGGCACCGCCGTGACGCTGTCCGGCACGGTCACGTCGTACTACCAGGACGTGCCGCCCGGAGCGACCATCGTCCTGATGGCGATCGGCGTCTTCGTCGTCCTGACGGCGCTGGCGACCCCGCTGGCCCGGCGCCGGGCGCGGGCCGCGTCCGCCGCGGAGGCGACCTGCACGGTGGACGCCGCCACGGACTCCGCGACGGGCGTTCCCGAGGCGCGGCGTCCGGCGGACGAGGTCACCGTCTGAGAGCGAGCTGGCACAATGGCCCGACGGGATATGACAGATGTGCGGGCGATCGTGCGAGTTTTCAGTTGAGGAGGCACCTGTGACAACAGCTGCGGGACCCCCGGTACGAGGCCGATCCACCCGGCAGCGCGCCGCTGTGGCGGCGGCCCTGGGCGAGGTGGACGAGTTCCGCAGTGCGCAGGACCTGCACGACATGCTCAAGCACAAGGGCGATTCGGTGGGCCTGACCACGGTCTACAGGACGCTCCAGTCCCTCGCCGACGCCGGCGAGGTCGACGTGCTCCGCACCGACGAAGGCGAGTCGGTCTACCGCCGCTGCTCCACCGGCGACCACCACCATCACCTGGTCTGCCGGGTGTGCGGCAAGGCGGTCGAGGTCGAGGGCCCGGCGGTCGAGAAGTGGGCCGAGGCGATCGCCTCGGAGCACGGGTACGTGGACGTGGCGCACACGGTCGAGATCTTCGGCACGTGCGCGGAGTGCGCGAGCAAGTAGCCATGCGTACGTGAAGGGCCCCCACCGTCAGGGCGACGGTGGGGGCCCTTCACGTATTCCGTATGTGCGTGACTAACTGTCGGCGATCTGCTGCTCGTTCGGGATCGCCCCGCCGAAGCGGCGGTCGCGCGAGGCGTATTCGAGGCAGGCGCGCCACAGGTCGCGGCGGTCGAAGTCCGGCCACAGCACGTCCTGGAAGACCATCTCGGCGTAAGCGCTCTGCCAGAGGAGGTAGTTGGAGGTGCGCTGCTCGCCGCTGGGGCGCAGGAAGAGGTCGACGTCCGGCATGTCCGGGTAGTACAGGTACTTCGCGAAGGTCTTCTCGCTGACCTTCGAGGGGTCGAGCCGCCCCGCCTTCACGTCCTCGGCGAGGGCCTGCGCGGCGTCCGCGATCTCGGCCCGGCCGCCGTAGTTCATGCAGAAGTACAGGGTGAGCTTGTCGTTGCCCTTGGTCTGCTCCTGGGAGATCTCCAGCTCCTTGGCGACCGACTTCCACAGCTTGGGCATCCGGCCCACCCAGCGCACCCGGATACCGAGCTCGTCCAGCTGGTCGCGGGTCTTGCGGATGAAGTCGCGGTTGAAGTTCATCAGGAACTTCACCTCGTCCGGGGAACGCTTCCAGTTCTCGGTGGAGAAGGCGTAGAGCGAGATCGCCCCGACGCCCATCTCGATGCCGCCCTGCAGCACGTCCAGGACGCGCTCGGCGCCGACCTTGTGCCCCTCGGTGCGCGGCAGACCGCGGTCCTTCGCCCAGCGCCCGTTGCCGTCCATGACGATCGCCACGTGCTTGGGCACCAGCTCGCCGGGGATCTTCGGCGGTGTGGCGCCCGAGGGGTGCGGCTCGGGGGTCTTGTACTCACGGCGGGACCGTCCGAGGATTCCGCGACGTGCCATGGGGGGCTCTCTCCTACCTAGCTGACGTGTGGTGCTGACGTACTGACCGTGCTTACGTGGTTTTCTCGACGTACCGCAACGAGCGGAGCCCGCGCTCCAAGTGCCAGTGCAGATAGGCGGAGACGAGACCGCTGCCCTCCCTGACGTGCCGCGCCTCGCACGCGTCCGCCGTCTCCCAGTCCCCGGTGAGCAGCGCACCGAGCAGGCCCAGGGCTTCCAAGGAGGGTACGACGCTGCCGGGCACCCGGCAGTCGACGCAGACGGAGCCGCCGGCGGCCACGGAGAAGAACCGGTTGGGGCCGGGCATTCCGCATTTGGCGCAGGAGCTGAAGCTGGGCGCGTAGCCGTTCACGGCGAGGGAGCGGAGAAGGAACGCGTCGAGGATGAGATGCGGCTCGTGCTCGCCGTTGGCGAGGGTCCGCAGCCCGCCCACGAGCAGCAGATACTGCTGCACGGCGGGTTCGCCCTCATGGTCGGTGAACCGCTCGGCGGTCTCCAGCATGGCCGTGCCGGCGGTGTAGCGGGCGTAGTCCGTGACGATCCCGCCACCGTACGGAGCGATGGTCTCACTCTGCGTGCACAACGGAAGCCCGCGCCCGATGAGTTCGCTGCCGCGCGCGAAGAACTGCACGTCGACGTGGGAGAAGGGTTCGAGCCGCGCCCCGAACTTGGACTTGGTGCGCCGCACGCCGCGGGCGACGGCGCGCACCCGGCCGTGGCTGCGGGTGAGCAGCGTGATGATGCGGTCCGCCTCACCCAGCTTCTGGGTGCGCAGCACGACGCCATCGTCACGGAACAGACTCATGGACCCATTCTCGCGTACGGGGCCGACAGCCGTGGCCGGGGTGGCTCCGACCCTCTGCAACCCCCCGCCGCCGACCCCTGGCCATATGACTCAGACCTGACAAAATGCCCGCATGAAGAGTGAGCTGTTCTCCACAGAGCACATGGCGCAGCAGTCCGTCGTCCCCGGGATGACCCTGCAGAACGCCAAGTCCATCAAGTACGCGGTCAACGGCGAGATGCACGCGCGGCAGGGCTCGATGATCGCCTACCGCGGTGACCTGCAGTTCGAGCGCAAGGGCCAGGGCGTGGGCGGCATGCTCAAGCGGGCGATGACCGGTGAGGGTCTCCCGCTGATGGCGGTGCGCGGCCACGGAGAGGCCTGGTTCGCGAACGAGGCGCAGAACTGCTTCATCGTCGACATAGAGCCGGGTGACGTCCTGACCGTCAACGGCCGCAACGTCCTGTGCTTCGACGCGACGCTGTCGTACGAGATCAAGACGGTGAAGGGCGCGGGCGTCACCGGCGGCGGCCTCTTCAACAGCGTCTTCACGGGAGCCGGGCAGCTCGGCCTGGTCTGCGAGGGCAACCCGCTGGTGATCCCGGTGACGCCCCAGCAGCCGGTGTACGTGGACACGGACGCGGTGGTGGGCTGGACCGCGAACCTGGACACCACGCTGCACCGCTCGCAGTCCATCGGCTCGATGATCAGGGGCGGTTCCGGCGAGGCGGTGCAGCTGATGCTGCGGGGCGAGGGGTACGTCATCGTGCGGCCGAGCGAGGCGACTCCGCAGAAGCCGCAGCAGCACTAGCCCTCTCTAGCGGGCGGGGCGGGGCCGGTCGGGGTGGCCGATGGCTTCCCAGGGGGCGAGGTTCCACGGGCTCGTGCGGTTCGCCGGGTCCAGGAGCGCCTGCAGGTGGGCGTCGGAGGCGGCCTGGGGCGCGGGGAAGCTCTCGTCCCGCGTGCCCCTGAGGCTCTCCTGCCAGACCTGCCTGCCGAGGAGGTAGTGGTCGGCGTACTCCTCCCAGGAGGCGTACGTCCCCGCGACCCTCGGCACGATGTTCTTGAGCCGGTTCCAGGTGTCGACCTCGCTCAGCATCCCGCAGGCGAAGCCGCGCCGTGCGATGTCCACGTAGAGCGCGATGTCCCAGGCCAGGGGTGCGACGCCGGTGCGCCGCTGGGCCATGGCGCGGTAGCCGGTGTTCGCGAGACCGCCCAGGCGCCCGAGCAGCTGCTCGGGCGCGGTGATCTCCCACTGCTCGGCCAGCCACTTCTCGGCCTTGGCGTCGTCGACGCGGGTGAACGGATACAGCGTCGTCCGGGATGCGTCCTTGTCCCGGCTCACCGGTGCGCCCAGCGACACCATCCACAGCTGGTGCACGGTGAGCGGTGTCGGGTACCTGGACTCGACCTTCGGCTTGCTCCACTTCCATATGGCCATGCGCCCGCACCATACGTCACGGGACTTCGCCTACGTCACGGTGCTTCTCCTACGTCACGGGACCTCGCCCCGGCTCCGTGCGTTCGCATAGGCGGTGGCGGCGCGCAGCCGCTCCGAGTCGGTGGCGGTTCTGAGCGCGTCGGGCGCGCAGTCCCACTCCCGTCCGCCGCCGAAGGGGCGGAGCTGGATGTAGGGCCCTTCGTGGCCCATGACCCTGCCGACCTGGCCGGTGCTGGTGTCGACGGCGTAGGCGCCGATGGGCAGGTGGAGGTTCACTTCGGGCCCTCGCCTTCGCCCGCGCCGCGTGGCAGTGGCGCGTGCCCCAATTCAATGTGCGGACAGGGGGCCTCACGGGCCCAAGATGTGGGGTCGATCCGCAATGACGGAAGAATAATTCCGGCCCGTGCGAGCGCAGCACGCAATTCCTTCACGGTCTCCTCCGCTTCTTCGACGCATTGCGTCGAGTGCACCTTGCTAACAGCCATGACGTGGCTCCCCTTTCCCATCGGATTTCACGCTTCGTGTCTCGATGGTGACGCGTCCGGCCTACACTCGACAGGAGTCTGTGCTCTACAACTGCTGCGCAGCGGAGGGTGGTTGGCCATGGCCAATGGTTCGCGACAGGCCGCGTGGGAGTTCTTCGGGGCAGAGCTGAAGCGGCGGCGCGAGGACGCGGGGCTCACGCAGTCCGCGCTGGGGCTTCAGGTTTTCGTGTCCGGCGCGTACATCGGCCAATTCGAACAGGCCATTCGCAAGCCGCAGTTGGATGTTGCGCAGCGGATCGATGAGGTGCTGCAATCGGACGGTATTTTCGAGCGGATGTGCCGCAAGCTGATTAAGGATCAGCCGTATACGGGCTATTTTGCGCACGCCGCAGAGCTGGAGCGGCTGGCGACCAAGCTCTGCGAGTTCGAACCGGCACTGATCCCAGGGCTCCTACAGACACCCGAGTACGCACGCGCCCTCTTCGTGGCAAGCAACCCGCTGGCCACGGAGGAGTACGTCCAAGAGTTGCTGCGGGCACGGATGGATCGCGCCGAGGTCCTCAAGGGAACTGCACGGCCCGTGTATTGGGCGATCGTCCATGAGGCCGTCCTGCGCACCCCCGTCGGCGGGGCAGCAACTATGGCGGGGCAACTGGACCTTCTTGCGTCGATGATGCGGGAGCGCAAGGTACTAGTGCAGGTGATCCGGTTCGCTGCGGGTGCGTACCCAAAGATGGGCAAGATGATGAAGCTCATGGAGTTCGAGGATGCGCCGCCAACTGTCTATACAGAGGGCGTGAATTCGGGAAATCTGCTGGACGATCCAGCTGTGGTGAAGCACGTGCAGGCGGCTTACGATCTGCTCAGGGCCGTCTCAGAGTCGCCGAAGGCGTCCCTGGCCCTGATCGAATCGGTGGCGGAGGACTACAGACGATGCGCGAGTACGACCTGAGCAACGCCCGCTGGCGCAAGAGCACGTACAGCAGCGGCGACAGCGACAACTGCGTCGAGGTCGCCGACGGAGTCCCCGGCATCGTCCCGGTACGGGACAGCAAGAACCCCGAGGGCCCAGCCCTGTTGCTCGGCGCCGAAGCCTGGTCCGCGTTTGTCCTGGACGTCCGCACAGTCAGCTGACGCCCGAGGCGGGGGCTTCGGTGGGCCTGCGGCACTTCGGTACCGGGGCCGCCCGGTTGTCCCGAGGTTGGCGGTTCCGGGCCGGGAGTCAAGGGCGCTCCTACCGTCGCGTCGGCTTCGCCGATTGCGCTGCGCTCCACCCTTGACA
The DNA here is from genome assembly GCF_055585065.1 of Streptomyces sp. NPDC054047. Taxonomy (NCBI): domain Bacteria; kingdom Bacillati; phylum Actinomycetota; class Actinomycetes; order Kitasatosporales; family Streptomycetaceae; genus Streptomyces; species Streptomyces sp. NPDC054047. Next base: position 893,854 of record NZ_JBVJKV010000001.1, read on the forward strand.
CCCGTCCCTCCACCGCGCGAGGGAAGACGACCGGACGGCCCGAGGGGCGGGACTCTCGACCACTCCCGCAGGGCCGTGGGGTTTCACTGCCGGGTGCGGACCGGTACGTCGCAGGGCACCCCGAGGGATGAGGGATGCGCGATCCGCCCGGGACCCAGTCCCGGCTTCGTCAAGCGCCTACCGGCCGGACCACGCGGTGTGGCGCACCTACTTTGCAAAGTTGTGTTCTGACAGAAGGGGGGCGCACGCGTTGCCGGATGCGCCTTCTCGGAAATAGGTGCCGGACCCCCGCTTAACAAGTGCCCGATCAGCGGCCGGTAAGGCTGTCGGCTGCGAACTCCCGGCGGTAGCGGACCTCCGTTCGCCCGTCGAGAGGCAGCGGCTCCTCCCCCACCACAACGAACCCCGTACGCTCAAGCACCGCACGGGACCCGGCGTTGTCGGCGTACGTCGCGGCACGCAGCGCGGTCAGCCCGTACTCGGCGGCGGCCAGCTCGCACAGCCGGCGTACGGCAGTGGTGGCGAGGCCGCGCCCCGCCGCGCTCTCGGCGATGCGATATCCGAGCTCAGCCTCGCCCTCCGTCACGTCGACGAGATTGACCCGCCCCAGCACGGCGCCGTCCCCATCGACCAGGACGTGGAAGTGGCAGTCCCCGGCGTCCTGTTCGGCGAGCAGGGCGGCATGCCGCACGTCGAACTCATCGAAGTAGGCATCGCCACGGTCAGGCACGGACTTCGCGAAGTAGTCGCGGTTCTCGCGCTCGAAGGCGAGCACGGCGGGAGCGTGATCGCGGCGCAGACGCTGGAGTTCGGGCATGGCTGAAACCTAGCGCGAGGCAGTCGCTGTCAGTGCCGGGCGGTAGCGTCCGTCGTCCGAACCGCCCCTCATCGAGGAGAGGCCGTGGACCACGCCATGGGCAACACCTACTCACCCATACCCGAACTGAACCTGCTCAAGGAGTTCCACGACGGGCCGGGGAAGGCGGGATTCGCCGACGGGTTCGAGATGTACGAGTACGGTCGGCGCGACTCCGGCCTCGTCGAGTGGCTGGGTGTGACCGACTCCCCGGAGTCGCGGGCCCGCCTGGACCGCCTTGTGCCCTTCGCGCAGGCCACCGGCTCCGGGTCGTTCTACGCGCTGTGGTGCTGCGACGACCGCGCCGATCTCGCGACTCTGCCTGTGATCCTCTTCGGTGACGAGGGTGATCTCGATGTCGTGGCGTTCGGCCTGCGGGACCTGTTCCGGCTGCTGGCCATCGACCACGAGTGGTATCTGCCCGACTGGGAGTGGGCCGAGGACGAGGAGCACAGCGTGGCGCACACGGAATATCTCGCTTGGCTGGAGGAGAGGTTCGGCCTGACCGCGCCCGAGGATGGCGACGCCATCTTCTATCGCGCGCGCGACGAGTACGGCGTGCGGTTCATGGGCTGGCTCCTTGAGTTCTCACCGGAGCACGTCGTCGACGCACTCCGCGAGAACCTCGACGCGTAGCCGGTCCCGCTCCTTCTTGCCCGGCGGGCAGCGGCCGCCCTAGCGGCATGCTCGACGAATTCAGGAGAAGTGGCCAAGTACCTTGGGCGCGTCGTTCAAGAAGGCTGATGAGGAACCCCAGTGACATGATGCACGAGATCGAGGACATCGAGCGGGAGAGGCTCCGCGTTGCCCGGCGACCGCCCCTCCAGGACACACCGCCGGTGCTGAGCTTCTTCGATGTGACACCGACTGTGTCGGCCGACGATTACGCGGATCACCTACGGTCCGTTCTCGACGCTGCGTTGGCTCTGGCCCTCTCCGAAGGATTCGAAAACCGACCTGCCCGTAGAGGCCGTCCCTCAGTGGTTCGCCGCTGTGAGCAGCCCCCTGTTCCTGGAAGCCCCTGAATTCGCGAGGGGCGGCAGGGAGCACTACAACTCCGCGTTCCAGGGTGGATCCTGGAGGCTTCAGGAGTGGCTCTACGAGTTCGACCCCGAGTCCGAGACCCGGGGCTGGGCCTGGTGGGATCTGACGCGGTCGGCGGAAGGCAGCATCCGTATCTGGGTCGACAGTTGGGGCGAATCCTTCTTTGCCTGCGGCGAACTGCGCTGGCTCGCGCTCGTCGCCGGCGCCGATGAGGTGAGCGGGCCGCACCTCGCGCCCGGGAAAGTCTATTTGGGGGTCCGTGAAGGCATGCGCTCGGCCACTTGCGCCTGGGTGTAGCCGCGCTCCTGACGCGTCTCGGCAAGCCGCCACGCGCGAGCCTCGGCGAGCATGCGTTCGGCGCCTTCGAGGAACGCGTCACAACCCCCCGATAGCTCCTCCGCCCGCTCGCGGTGTCCGCTGGACGACGACCACTTGATGTGTCCGCTCACTTGCCGCGCTCCTTCTCGCACCCCAGGCGCGTGCTCTAGCGGTCACTAAACCCGGATGGGGGGCTCAGCCTCAGACCCGGAGCACCCCCACCGAGTTGTCCCTCGGGTCCAGTCGCACATGCAGCCGCTCCCCCGCCCCCGTCACCCTCGTCCTCACCTGCACCCCCTCCGGGATGTCCGGCAGGGTCGGGGATACCCCGCACTCCCCTCGCACCCTGTCCAGCAACTCCCGCATCTCCTTCGGGGCGGGACGCGTGCCCAGGTACCAGGCGACTCCCTCTCCGTACGGGTGGCGGGTCACCGATGGGGTGCCGGTGTCGGGGAACGAGAGCACCGCCTCCGCGCCCTCCAGATGGATCTCCTCCGACCAGGTTCCGTCCGCCCTCGGGGCGAACTCCTCCACCCTCAGGCCCAGCAGCGCGCGGAACGGGGCCGGGTAGCCGCCCAGGTGGACTCTGTCGTGTTCGTCCGTGATTCCTGAGAAGTAGGACATGACCACCGTGCCGCCACCCCGTACGTAGGCGTCGATGCGTTCCGCAGCTTCCGTCGTTACCGAGTAGAGGTTGGGGATCAGGAGCAAGCGGTAGTCGGTCGCGTCTGCCTCGGCCGACACCACGTCGCACGCCACCGACGCGTCGTACAGCGGCTTGTGGTGGGCCAGGGCCGCGTCCAGGAGCGTCACGTCCTTGCTGGGGTGCGCGTCCAGTTCCAGGGCCCACCAGCTCGGCCAGTCCAGGAGGAGTGCCGCGTCCGCCCGCTCGGGGCGGGAGGCCATCAGCTCCGGGTACTCCGCCAGTTCCGCTCCCAGGGCCGTCACCTCCCTGAAGATCCGGCTCTCCCTGCCCCCGTGCGGCACCATCGCCGAGTGGAACTTCTCCGCTCCCCCGCGCGACTGCCGCCACTGGAAGAACAGCACCGAGTCCGCCCCGTGCGCCACCGCCTGCCAGCTGTCCAGGCGCATCCGGCCCGGCGGCTTCCTGCCGTTGCGCTCGCGCCAGTTCACCGCGCCCGGCGCCTGCTCCAGGAGCAGCCACGGCTGCCCGCCCTTCAGGCCTCGCATCACGTCGTACGAGAACGCCGTCCGGTGGAGCGCGTCCGGATCGTGCGGGTCCGGGTACGAGTCGTACGACACCACGTCCAGGTGCGGGGCCCAGCTGAAGAGGTCCAGCGTCTTCGCGATCGGGACGAAGTTCGTCGTCACCGGCACCGCTGGCGTGATGCTGGTCAGGACCTCCTTCTCCGCCAAGTAGCACGCCAGAAGCTCGTCCGACGAGAAGCGCCAGTAGTCCAGTTGCTGGGCCGGGTTGCGGAACGACGGGGCCTTGCGCGGGGTGTGGATCTCCTCGAACGTGCCGTAGCGCTGCGACCAGAAGTCCGTGGACCAGGCGTCGTTCAGCGCCGCCACCGTCCCGTAGCGCTGCCGCAGCCACCTGCGGAACGCCGCCGTCGACACCTCGCAGTGGCAGTGGCGCGAGATGTGACAGCCGTATTCGTTGCCGATGTGCCAGAGGGCGAGCGCGGGATGCTTGCCGTAGCGCGTGGCCAGGCGTTCCGTCAGGCGCACCGCATGGCGGCGGTAGACCGGGCTCGACGGGCACCAGTGCTGGCGCGAGCCGGGGTGCAGGCGCGTGCCGTCCTCCGTCACCGGGAGGGTCGAGGGGTGCAGCCGCGTCAGCCAGGGCGGCGGTGACGCCGTCATCGTCGCCAGGCTCACCGCCACTCCCCCCTCCGCCAGGCGGTCCATGTGCCCGTCCAGCCACGCGAAGTCGTACGTACCCGGAGCCGGCTCCGTCTTCGCCCACGAGAAGATCCCGAGCGTCACCAGGTTCACGCCCGCCTCATGCATCAACTCCTGATCCTCTACGTGCACTTCCGGGCCCCACTGCTCCGGGTTGTAGTCGCCGCCATATCCCAGCGACGACACCCGGTCATAGAAGTGACCCAGTCTCACCCCGCACCCCTCCCTCATCCCACACCCCTCGCCTCCTGTCCCGACCGCGCCGCGATCCCCCGGAAGTGATCCGCCATCGCCCGCTGCGCCCGCTCCACGTCCCGTGCCCGCAGCGCCGTCACGATGTCCCGGTGCCTGCTCACCGTCACCTCCGGCGCCGGGTCGCGCGCCCAGCCCCGCACGCCCGCCACCCGGTGGAAGACGTTCCAGAACGCGCCGAGCAGCTGCGGCACCAGTTCGTTGCCGAGCGAGCGGTAGAGCGTCTCGTGGAACTCGCGGTCCAGTTCGGGGAAGGCCGCGCCCCCGTCCGCCGACTCCTCCATCTTCCGCACCAGCGCTTCCAGTTGACACAGCTCCTCGTCCGAGAGCAGCACCGTCACCCGCCGCACCAGGCCCTCCTCGAGGACCTCCCGCACCTGAAGGATCTCCGCCAGCGCATGCGTGTCGTCCGCCCGTTGCACGAGCGCGCGGAACGTGAGGCCGTCCGCCAGCGGGGTCAGTGACGCCTGTCCCACATACGTTCCGTAGCCGTGCCTGATCTCCACGATGTCCAGGGCCTGGAGCGCCTTGAGCGCCTCGCGCACCGAGTTCCTGCTGACCCCCAGCTCCTCCATCAGCTCGGCCTCGGTGGGCAGAAGCGCGCCCGGCCGCAGCCTTCTGTCGAGGATCAACTGCATTATTTCGCGCTGGACTTGACTGCCCACACGCCGTTCGCGGACTGGCTCCTGAGGCATGCGGCACATCGTAGGCACGGATGACATCCCACGTCCCACCTCCGGACCAACATCGTTCCGCAGGGGCCGGATTCGGATCCGTGCGCGATCTCTTGACCGGCCATCGCGGCGCTCTTATGGTCGCCACGCCACCACGACGTAGGACGTGGGATCTCTCAAGGGAGACACAGTGAGCGACCAAGTGAGCGACCGAGCGGACGATCAAGCGCGCGGCCAGAGGACCCGTACCGGCTCCGCCGCACCCGCACCGGACCGCCGGTCCTTCCTCAAGTACACCGGTGCGCTGGGCGCGGCCGCCGCCATCACCACCACGCTCTCCGCCTGCTCGTCGGGACCCGAGTCCACGAACGACGCCGGAGGGGGCGGCGGGACGGGCGGCGACTCCACCCTCACCGCCGTCATCGGCTATGGGAACGACGGCAGTTGGGACCCGACGCAGACCGCGTCCGCGTTCGCGATGGCCGGCAACGAACACATCTACGAGGGGCTGCTCAACACCGACCCCATCACCCGCGAGCCGTACGCGGCGCTCGCCACCGAGATCCCCACCGACGACAAGGCGACCACCTGGAAGTTCACGCTGCGTCCCGGCGCCAAGTGGCACGACGGGAAGCCCGTCACCGCCGACGACGTGGTGTTCGTCTTCGACCGCATCCTGGACCCGAAGACGCAGACCCTGGCCAAGGGCTTCTTCGAGAGCTGGCTGAAGGGGGTCAAGAAGGTCGACGCGACCACCGTCGAGCTGACCCTCAAGTTCCCCTTCCCCGACGGGCTAGCCCGCCTCTCCCTCGCCAAGATCATGCCGAAGCACGTCTACTCCAGGCCGGGCGCCTGGGACGAGGCGACCAAGGGCAAGGCGGTGGGCTCGGGCCCGTACAAGCAGGCGTCGCACCACCCGAAGTCCAACACCACCTTCGAGGCATTCGGCGACTACAACGGCCCGCGCAAGGCAGCCTTCAAGAAGATGAACTGGCTGACCATCGTGGACGCGGCGCCCCGCGTGGCGAAGATCTCCGGCGGCAGCGCGGACTCGGAGATCTCGGACAACATCCCGTACGCCAACATCGAGCAGCTCAAGAAGGGCGGGCTCACCGTCGAGGGCGGGGCGGGGATGAACAACCTGTTCCTGATGTTCAACACCGCGCACAAGCCCTTCGACGACGTACGCGTGCGCCAGGCCCTGCACTACGCCATCGACACCGAGAAGATGATCGAGGTCGCGCTCAAGGGCCACGGCAAGGCGTCGACCTCGTTCCTCAACGAGTCCAACCCCTCCTACCGCCCGGCGAAGACGGTCTACGCGTACGACCCCGACAAGGCGAAGAAGCTCCTGAAGGACGCCGGGGTCAAGGATCTGTCGATCAACCTCATGGCGGTGAACGTGAGTTGGATCGTCGACTGCCTGCCGACCATCAAGGCTTCATGGGACGCGATCGGCGTCAAGACGACCCTGGACCCGCAGGAGACCACCGCCGTCTTCACCAAGCTGGACCAGAAGAAGGACTACCAGATCGTCGCGGCCGCATCGAACCCCAACCAGTTCGGCATCGAGGCCGACCTGATCATGCACTACAACTACGGGCCCGAGAACCTGTGGATGGGCTACGCCCGCTGGGCGGACGACTCCACGGCCAAGAAGCTCTTCAAGGACATGGACCAGGCGACGCGCGAACCCGACGCGACCAAGAAGAAGGCCATGGTCCAGGACTACATCGACATCGTCGCCGAGGAGGCCGTGATCTACCCGGTCGTCCACAACGAGCTGATGACCGCCTGGGACCCCAAGAAGCTCACCGGCATCAAGGCCCAGCCCTACCCCGGCATCAATCTCCTCCAGGCCAAGTGGGCCGACTAGCGCCCAGGACAAGCAACCAGCCCTTCCAGCACCACCGTTGGGAGTCGTACGAACGTGACCGCGATCGTCAGAATCCTGGCCCGCCGCCTCGCCCTGCTCATCCCCCTGCTGCTCGGCATCGTCCTGTTCGTCTTCCTCGTGATGCGGTTCTCCGACGTCGATCCGGCGTCGGCGTTCTTCCAGGGCGCCAATCCGACCGAGGAGCAACTGCAGCAGTTCCGCGAGGAGAACGGCCTGCTCGATCCGCTGCCGGTGCGCTACGTCGCCTTCGTCGGCGATCTGCTCCAGGGCGACATGGGCATCAGCGTGCTCACCCGCTCGCCGGTGGTGGAGCAGGTCACCACCGCCCTGCCGCTCACCATGCAGCTGACCTTCCTGGGCCTTGGCATCGCGGTGGTCATCTCGCTGCTCCTGGGCGTGACCGCCGCGATCTACCGCGACCGGCTGCCCGACCAGCTGATCCGCGTCATCTCGCTGACCGGTGTGGCGGCGCCCGGCTTCTGGCTGGCGCTGCTCATGATCCAGTACCTGGCGGTGGAGGCGGGCTGGTTCCCGACCGGCGGATACGTCAACCCCGGTGATTCGTTCACCGGTTGGCTCAAGACGATGACGCTGCCCGCGCTCGCGCTCTCCCTGCCCGTGGCCGCCGGGCTGACCCGCATCATCCGGACGGCGGTGGTCGAGGAGCTCGACAAGGACTACGTACGGACGGCGATCGGCAGCGGCCTGCCGCCGGTCGTGGTCGTCGGCCGCAACGTCCTGCGCAACGCCCTCATCAACCCGCTGACCGTGCTCGGCCTGCGCGTCGGCTATCTGCTCGGCGGCGCGGTCGTCATCGAGACGATCTTCTCGCTGCCCGGCATAGGGAAGCTGATGATCGACGCCGTGAAGAACGGCGACCCGGCCGTCGTGCAGGGCGTCGTCATCACGACGGCCGTCGGCTTCGTGGTCGTGAACCTCGCCCTCGACATCCTCCACCTGCTGGTCAATCCGCGCCTGAGGGGGACCGCCTGATGATCATGTCGCGCAAGGCTCTGACCGAGCGGCTCTCGCGGCCCGGCATCCGGCTGCGCTCCCTGCGCAGGCTGCCGGTCCTCTCGCGGATCGCGGTGGCGGTCGTCGGCGTCGTCGTCCTCGTGGCGCTCTTCGCGCCGCTGATCGCCCCGCACGACCCGCTCGACCAGCAGCCGCAGGTGGACGGCACGGGGCATCCCTCGGCCGACCACTGGATGGGGCAGGACAGCCTCGGCCGGGACATCCTGAGCCGGCTGATGTACGGGGCGCGCTGGTCCCTGGCGATCGGGCTCGGGGCGACGCTGCTCGCCCTGATCGTCGGCGCGGTGCTCGGCGCGATCGCGGCGACCTCGCGCAAGGCGGTCGACGAGACGCTGATGCGGTGCCTGGACATCGTCATGGCGTTCCCCGGGATCGCGCTCGCCGCCGTCCTCGTGGCGGTGTTCGGCGGCGGCATCCTCGTCCTGATCTGCGCGATCGCGTTCCTGTTCACACCGCCGATCGCGCGGGTCGTGCGGGCGAACGTGATGGACCAGTACGGCGAGGACTACGTCGTCGCCGAACGCATCGTGGGCGCCCGCACCCCGCACATCCTCATCAAGCACGTGGCCATCAACTGCGCCGCGCCGATCCTGGTGTTCTGCACGGTGCAGGTCGCCGAGGCCATCGTCTTCGAGGCCTCGCTGTCCTTCATCGGCGCGGGCGTACGGCCCCCGGACCCGTCCTGGGGCAGCGTCATCGCCGACGGCAAGAACATGGTCCTTCTCGGCGGCTGGTGGGCGACGGTCTTCCCCGGCCTCCTGATGCTGATCACGGTCCTCGCCCTGAACATCCTCTCCGAGGGCGTGTCGGACGCGTGGGCGGCGCCCGCGACGCGCGACGTGCCGGGCGCGGCCCGCAAGGAGGACCTGGAGGACCGCCTCGAAGCCCCCGAGCCGGGCAGCGGCAAGATCCTGGAGCTGCCGGGCCTGACGGAGGCGGCCCAGCGCCTGCGATCGCGCGCCCGGCCCCTGCCGGAGGGAACTGCGGTCCTCACCGTCTCGGACCTGGCGATCGGCTTCGACGCCCGGCACGGGGGCGTGGACATCGTCGACGGCATCAGCTTCCACGTACGGCCGGGTGAAGTCCTGGGCCTGGTCGGCGAGTCGGGCTGCGGCAAGTCGCTCACCGCCCTGACGGTGATGGGTCTGGAGCCGAAGGGCGCCCGGGTGAGCGGTCAAGTCGACTTCAAAGGCGAGCAGTTGATCGGCATGCCGATGCGCGCCCGCAGGCGGCTGCTCGGCCACGACATGGCGATGATCTACCAGGACGCGCTGTCGTCCCTCAACCCCGCGATGACGGTCCGCTCCCAGCTCAAACAGGTCGTACGGAGAGGGGGCCGCCGCACATCGGTCGAGCTCCTCGAACTCGTCGGCCTGGACCCGGACCGCACCCTGCGCAGCTACCCGCACGAACTCTCCGGCGGCCAGCGCCAGCGCGTCCTGATCGCGATGGCGCTCTCCCGCGACCCGAAACTGATCGTCGCGGACGAGCCGACGACGGCCCTGGACGTCACGGTGCAGGCCCAGGTCATCCAGCTCCTGCTGCGCCTGCGCGAGGAGCTGGGCTTCGCGCTGATCCTCGTCTCGCACGACCTGGCCCTCGTCGCGGACGTCACCGACCGGGTGGTGGTGATGTACGGAGGCCAGATCGTCGAGACGGGCGTGACGGCGGACCTCGTCGAGACGCCCTCGCACCACTACACGCGCGGCCTGCTCGGCTCGGTGCTGTCGCTCGAATCGGCGGCGGAACGCCTGACGCAGATCAAGGGCGTCGTCCCCTCGCCCGCCGACTTCCCGGCGGGCTGCCGTTTCGCGGACCGCTGCCCCCTGGCGAGCGAGGTCTGCCGCACGACGGCACCCGAACTCGTGGGCGGGGCGCGGCACTCCATCGCCTGCCACCACCCGGCGGAACAGCCGCCACGGGTGCCGGAGCCCAGGGGAAGCGAGGCCCTCAAGTGAGTACGGAAAACCAGAGCGCCGAGGACCCGACCGCTGACGACCTGATCACCCTCTCCGACGCGCACGTCGTGCACCGGGCGCGCTCGGGCGGGCTGTTCTCGCGTGACCGTGTGTACGCCCTGACCGGCGCCGATCTCACCATCGCGCCCGGCGAGACGGTGGGCGTCGTGGGCGAGTCGGGGTGCGGCAAGTCGACGCTCGCGAAGGTGCTCGTGGGGGTGCAGCCGCCCACGGCGGGCACGGTGTCCTTCCGGGGGCGCGACCTGTGGACGATGCGGCCAGCCGAGCGAAGGGCGGCGATCGGCCGGAACACCGCCATGATCTTCCAGGACCCCTCGACGGCCTTGAACCGCAGGCTGACGGTGCGCCAGATCCTCCGGGACCCCCTGGACGTGCACAGGGTGGGCACGACCGCCCAACGCGACGAGCGGGTGCGCGAGTTGATGTCACTGGTGGGCCTCCCCAAGGTTCTGGCGGACGGGCTGCCCGGGCAGCTGTCGGGCGGGCAGCGGCAGCGCGTGGCGATCGCGCGTGCGCTGGCGCTCGAACCGGAGCTGGTGGTGGCGGACGAGCCCACGAGCGCGCTCGACGTCTCCGTGCGCGCCCAGATCCTCAACCTCCTCCTCGACCTGAAGGAGCGGCTCGGTCTGGCCCTGGTCTTCGTGTCGCACGACATCCAGACCGTGCGCAGGATGAGCGACCGCGTCATCACGATGTACCTGGGCAGGATCGTGGAGGAGTCGCCGGCGCGGGAGATCCTGGACAGGGCGCGCCACCCCTACACACGGGCCCTGTTCTCGGCGACGCCCGGCCTCCTGGACCCCATCGACCCGATCCCGCTCGTCGGCCCGGTGCCGTCGGCCACGCGCCCGCCGAGCGGATGCCCGTTCCGTACGCGGTGCTGGAAGGCGGACGACACCTGCGCCTCCTCCATGCCGGACTTCGCGTCGACGGAGGGGTCCGGGCACCGCTACCGCTGCCACCACCCCGTACGGGACGGCCAGTCCACGCACGAGCTAGTGATCCAGTCCGCCGCCACGGACGCGAGCCCCAGGGAGAATCCATGACCATGCCCACCCCGCTGACCGGTGTCGTTCCGCCCGTCTGCACCCCCCTCACACCGGACCACGAGGTGGACACGCGGTCGCTCGTCAGGCTGGTCGACCACTTGGTGGCGGGCGGGGTCGACGGGCTCTTCGTCCTCGGCTCGTCCTCGGAGGCGGCGTACCTGACGGACGGGCAGCGCAGGGTCGTGATCGACACGGTCGCGGGGCACGTCGGGGGCCAACTCCCGGTCCTGGCGGGGGCGATCGACATGGCGACGCCACGGGTCCTGGACCACGTCCGGTCGGTGACGGATGCGGGGGCGGACGGGGTGGTGGTGACGGCCCCCTTCTACACGCGCACGCACCGCGCCGAGGTGGCACGCCACTTCCGCCTGGTGGCGGCGGGGTCGCCGGTACCGGTCTTCGCGTACGACCTGCCGGTGGCGGTCCACTCGAAACTGGACGCGGAGCTGGTCCTTGGGCTGGCCGCGGAGGGTGTCCTGGCCGGGCTGAAGGACTCCAGCGGGCAGGAGGGGAACTTCCGGGAGGTGGTGCTGGGGGCGCGGGGCGCACGGGGCCGGGGGGACCTGTCCGGCTTCAGTGTGCTGACGGGGTCGGAGACGACGGTGGACGCGGCGCTGGCGATGGGGGCGGACGGGGTGGTGCCGGGGCTGGGGAACGTGGACCCGGAGGGGTACGCGCGGCTCTATCGCCACTGCCGGGAGGGGGACTGGGTGCGGGCGAGGGTGGAGCAGGAGCGGTTGTGCGGCCTGTTCGGGATGGTGCGGGTCGGGGATGCGGGGCGGATGGGGGGCAGTTCGTCGGCGCTGGGGGCGTTCAAGGCGGCGCTTCACCTTCGGGGGGTGATCGCTTGCCCGGTCACCGCGGAGCCGCAGGTGCCGCTGTCGGCGGTGGAGGTCGAGCGGGTGGGGAAGTTCCTGGCGGGGGCGGGGTTGTTGTAGGGGGCGCGGGAGCCTTGGTGACCGTCGATCACCGGCTCCGCCGGGTTCGTCCTCAAGCGCCGGACGGGCTGATGATGCAGCCCCTCCGGCGTTCGAGGAGCGAGGTCTGGGGCAGCGGAGCCCCAGGTAGGCCCCCGCGCCGAGCGGCCCGCGGCGGAGCCCACATGTCACAGACGGGAAGGGGCGGGGTGGGGGAAATGCCCCGCAGAGGCCCGCCCCGTCCCTACATCGCCCCCGCCACCCCCGGCCGAACCAACCCCGACTCGTACGCCACGATCACCAGCTGCGCCCGGTCCCTCGCGCCCAGCTTTCCCATGATCCGGCTGACATGGGTCTTCGCGGTCAGCGGGCTCAGCCCCAACTGCTCGGCGATCTCCGTGTTGTTCAGCCCTCGCGCGACCAACGCGAGAACCTGACGCTCCCGTTCGCTCAACTGCCCAGAGAGCGCGTCCGGCAGAGCGACCGCGGTCGGCGCCCGCAGCACCCTGGCGATCAGCCGAGACGTCGGGCCCGGCGACAGCAGGGACTCCCCCGCGGCCACCGTACGAATCGCCTCCAGCAACTCCCCCGGCTTCGTGTCCTTCACCAGGAAACCGGACGCCCCGGCCCGCAGCGCGTCGACGACATGCTCGTCCGTGTCGTACGTCGTCAGCATCAGGACCTTCACCCCGGCCAGGTCCTCGTCCTCCGCGAGGAGCCGCGTCGCCTCGATCCCATCGAGGTCCGGCATCCGGATGTCCATCACGATGAGATCCGCCCGCTCCGACCGGGCCAGGTCGACCGCCGCCCGGCCCGTGCCCGCCTGCCCCACCACCTCCATGTCCGGCGCGGACTCGACCAGCATCGCGAACGCCGCCCGTACCAGCGTCTGATCATCGGCAAGCAGCACACGGATCGTCATCAAAGCCCTTCCAGAGACGTAAGAGACGTGACGGACGCGACGGACTCACCAGATCCACTTGACCCACTTGACCGACTTGACCCACTTGACCGACTTGACCCACTCGACGCACCAGACACGACGGAAACCAGCGGCAGTACCCCCGACACCACGAAACCCCCGCCATCCCCAGGCCCCGCCTCCAACGTGCCCCCCACACTCCGCGCCCGCTCCCGCATCCCCACCAGGCCGAACCCGGGCGTGTGCGAGGGGTCCTCCGCCGCCCGCCCGTCATCCGTCACCGTCACCCGCAGCGCCGCGTCCGCCACCCGTATCTCCACCCGGATGGTGAGGTCCGGCCCACCGTGGCGGACCGCGTTCGTCAGCGCCTCCTGCACGATCCGGTACGCCGCCGCGCCCACGGCGGGCGGCGCCTCCACCTCCGGTACGACCAGGTCCACCTCGGCCCCCGAGATGCGCGCCGCCTCCGCCAGGTCGGGCAGCCCGTCGAGACCCGGCAGCGGCCCCCGCGTCTCCTCGGCCGTGCCCGCCCTCAGCACCTCCAGCGTGGCCCGCAGTTCACCCCGCGCCGAGCGGCAGGTGTCGGCGATGTCGTCCAGCGCCCTGGCCACCGCCGCCCGGTCGAGCCGCTCCGGATCCGCGGCGAGGACATGCGCCGCGACGGACGTCTGGACGCCGACCAGCGTGATGCTGTGGGCCAGCAGGTCGTGCAGATCACGGGCCACCCGCAGCCGTTCCTCCGCGACCCGCCGCCGCGCCTCCTCCTCGCGCGTACGCTCCGCCCGCTCGGCGCGCTCCAGGACGGAGGCGACGTACTGGCGGTGGATGCGCACGTACACGCCGAGCAGCAGTACGGAGACGATCCAGCCGGAGATCCTGAGCACCTCGGCCACCTGGTGCGGGGCCACGCTCGCGTTGAGGGTCATCGTGACGCCGACGACGAGGAGGCCGGTGATCAGGGCGCGGCGCGGGCGCCCGGAGGCGGCGACGGTGTAGAGCGCGACCATGCCCACCGGGACGGCGGCCATGTGCGTGTAGTCGACGGCATGGTACGGCGCGATGAAGGCGATCACGGCGAGCAGCACGAGCACGGGACGGCTCCGCCGCCACACCAGCGGCAGGTGCGCGCAGAGCAGCAGGCTCCACCCGAGGAGATCGGGGCGCCGCCCGTCCTCGACGAACGCGGCGAGCACGGCGGACAGCACCGCGAGCCCCGCCGCGAACAGCGCGTCGGTGCGCGGGGCGCGCCGGCTGCCGGGCACGGCGCCCGTGAAGGCCAGCAGTCCACGCGGCGCCGAGGCACGCCCTCGACCCTGACCTTGAATCCGGACCCGCGGTATGTCCCCCACAGCTGCATCCTCCCGTACGGGGGCGCCCCTCCGGGAGGGAAGGGGCGCCCCGCGGCCGTCAACTGTCAGCGGGCGGTGACCCGTTGAGGCTCGTTCTCCGCGGCGGGGCCGGAGGCCGGAGCCGGGCGCGAGAGGCTGCCCGGCCACCACACCTTCCGCCCCAGGGCCACGCTCGCGCTCGTCACCAGATATGTCCGCACCAGGAACGTGTCGAGCAGCACCCCGACCGCGATCACGAAGCCCAGCTCGACCAGTTGCACCAGCGGCATGTTGGTGAGCACCGCGAACGTCGCCGCGAGCACGAGGCCCGCCGACGCGATGACGCCGCCGGTCGTCCGCAGCGCGGTCAGCGCGACTGCCCCCGGCTCGGCGCCCGCGAGGGACTCCTCGCGCATGCGGTGCATCAGGAAGATGCCGTAGTCGACGCCCAGCGCGACGAGGAACACGAAGGACAGCAGGCCAAGACCCGGGTCCGTGCCCTCGAAGCCCATGAGCGGCTCGAAGACCAGGCCCGCGATGCCCAGCGAGGCGCCCCACACCGCGACCACCGCCGCGAGCAGCAGCAGCGGCGCGACGAGGGACCGCAGCAGGGCCACCAGGATCAGCAGCACCGCCGCGAGGACGAGGGGCACGATGATCAGCCGGTCGCGTTCGTTCGTGTCCTTCAGGTCCAGCTGCTGGGCGCTGGAGCCGCCCACGTACGAGCCGTCGAGGTCCGCGCGCAACGCCTCGATCGTCGCCGTCTCCCCCGCCGACTCGGGCGCGGAGGTCGCGATCACGGAGATCTCCGTCCAGCCCTTGGCCGTACGTCCCTTCTGCGCGCTGTCAACGCCCTTGGTGCCCTTGATCTCGGCGAGGGTGGCGGTGGCGCGGTCCTCGGGGGCCATCACGGTGATGGGCTGGGTGCCGCGTTCGGGGTAGGCGGCGGCGAGGGTCTCCATGGCGGTGACGGACTCGGGCGTCTTGGTGAAGGAGTCCTCCTGCTTCAGCGCGCCCGGCAGGTTCAGCGCCCCCAGGGCGAGCGCGCCGAGCAGCACGGCGCCGCCAGCCAGCACGGCGAGGGGCCTGCGCCCCGCCGAGCTGCCCATCATGGAGAAGAGACTGCGCCGCTGCTTGGGCTCGCTGCCGAAGGCCGGTACGAGCGGCCAGAAGACGCGCCGCCCCAGCAGGACGAGGAGCGCGGGCAGCAGCGTCAGCATCGCGGCGAGCGCGCACAGCACGCCGACGGTGCCCAGCGGGCCCATGCCTCGGCTGCTGTTGAGGTCGGCGGCGAGCAGGCAGAGCAGCCCGGCAGCGACCGTGCCCGACGAGGCGAGCACGGCGGGGCCGCAGCCCTTCAGCGCGGCGACCATCGCGTCGTAGGGGCGCTCGATCCTGCGCAGCTCCTCGCGGTAGCGGGCGACGATGAGCAGCGCGTAGTCCGTGCCCGCGCCGAACACGAGGATCGTCATCACGCCGCTGCTCTGGCCGGTGACGGAGGTCCCGAAGCCTTCGTGCAGTCCGTAGGCGACGCCCATCGCCAGGTAGTCCGCGATGCCCGCCACGGCGAGCGGCACGAGCCACAGGAGCGGGCTGCGGTAGATGACGATCAGGAGCAGCGCGACCACTGCGGCGGTCGTGTAGAGCAGCGGCCCGCCGAGCGAGTCGTAGACCTTGCCCGCGTCGGTGTCGAGCGCACCCGCGCCGCCCACGTCGACGCTCAACCCGCCCTCGCCGTGGGCGGCTTCGCGCACGTCGTCGACGAGCGCGTCCCTGGCCTCCTCGTCGTGGCCCGGCTCGGTGGTCACCACCGGGTACATCAGCGTGGTGCCGTCCTTCGACGGTACGGCGCGCGGGGTGCCGGTCAGTTGGTGGGCCTGGCCGATCCCGGCGACCTGCTGGGCCGCCGTTTCGCGGTCGGCGGCGGTCAGGCCGCCGTCACGGTGGTAGACGAGGACCAGCTCGGTGGCCTCGCCGCCCGGCAACTGGTCCTGGATCTCGGCCACTTGGGTGGAGTCGGCGCTGGCGGGGAGGTAGTCGACGATGCGGTCCTGCTGGGCGTCGGCCAGCTTGGACGCGAAGGGCCCGGCGAGCGCGATGACGGCTATCCACAGCCCGAGGAGCGCCCAGGGCACGGCTCGTCGGCGTCGTGCGGTGGTCTGTTCGGCCCGCATGACGGGCCTCCTTCCGGCAGGTTGGCAGGTTCAGTGCCAACCCTTCCGGAGGGGGTCACGCGATCCGTCGGGCGCGAGGGCGAGTTGGGGCGTACGGCACAGGGAGGCGAAGGAGTCGCACTACTCCCACGGGAGTAGTGGCCCGGAGCACGGCAGGGCTCGGGCCCGGAGCACGGCAGGATCAGAAGTGCGTCGTCCGCGCCGCCACCATGAGCCGCGTCACCTCGTCCGCCCCGATGGTCAGCGCGTCGCCCGCCGTGGTGAGCACCTCGCGCTCGGCCGGGGTGTACGGGCCGTCGGCGAGCGCGATCCGCGCGCCCTGGAGCAGCAGTGCCTCACGTCCGGCGGGGGCGAGGTGCGGGGCCAGGGGGCCGAGCGCCTCGTGCAGTTCTATGGCCAGACCGGGCCCGCAGTCCGGCACGGTCGCCCGGCCGGTGTCCGCGGCGAGCGCGTCGACGAGCGCGACGAGCTGTTCCTCGCAGGCGTCGTCGTACCCCGCGCCGCGCAGCGCGCCGACGGCCGCGTCGAGCGTCGTGCGCGAGGAGGTGCCGCCGGCGGCGAGGATCGCGAGGACGACGGTGTGCACGGCGTCGCGCACCATGGCCGAAAGGCGGGTGGTGGTGGGATGGTCGAGGACGTCCGTGCCGAAGTGGTCGCCGCAGGCGGCGCACTCGACGATGGGGCCCGCGACGCCGCGCGGCAGGACCGGGACGCCGAGCAGGACGAAGCGGCGACGGCCGGTGCGGCGCCGGTAGTTGCGGTCACCGCCGCAGCCTGGGCAGAAGAACTCGCCGTCGCCGACGGTGGTCCACGCCGTATGCATGCCGATCACGCGCCGGCGCAGGAACCGCCCGCGTGAAACGGGCGTGGCGAAGATGCGGGAGTCCCGGCCGTTTCGTCCCCGATCTGGCAGCACCACGCACCTCCGTAACGCCCCGGCAACATTGCCGCGTTGGGCGTGATGTTAGCCACATTGTTGATGTGGCGTCAGCACCCTGTACGAGAGATGGCCGGTAGACGACCTGGACACGGCCGCGCGCAAAAGCGCCGAACGGGCCCATTCGAGCCCGTCCGGCGCTTCTGCGTGACGTGGTGGAGCCGTGTGGCCGCCGGTCAGCGAGCCGCGCGGTTCACCGCGGAAACCGCGGCCTTCAGCGAGGCACGTGTCGTATTCGCGTCGATACCGATGCCCCACAGAACCTTGTCGCCGATCGCGCACTCGATGTACGAAGCGGCCTGCGCGGAGGCTCCTTCGCTCATCGTGTGCTCCTGGTAGTCCAGGAGGCGTACGTCGATGCCGATGCCCTGCAGCGCGTTGAAGAAGGCCGAGATCGGGCCGTTGCCGGTGCCGCTCAGGATCGTGTCGGCGCCGTCGACGGTCGCCTCGACGGTCAGCGTGTCCGTGCCGTCCTTGTCCGTGGTGGTCTGGCCGTTCTTGACCTGGATGCGGCCCCACGGGTTCTCGGGGTTGGGCAGGTACTCGTCCTGGAAGATGCCCCAGATCGCGTCCGGGGTGACCTCGCCGCCCTCGGTGTCGGTCTTCGTCTGGATGATCTTGGAGAACTCGACCTGCATGCGGCGCGGCAGGTCCAGCTTGTGGTCGTTCTGCAGGACGTAGGCGATACCGCCCTTGCCGGACTGCGAGTTGACGCGGATGACGGCCTCGTACGAACGGCCGACGTCCTTGGGGTCGATGGGCAGGTACGGGACGGCCCACTCGATGTCGTCGACCGTCTTGCCCTGCTGCTCGGCCCGGACGCCCATGGCCTCGAAGCCCTTCTTGATGGCGTCCTGGTGGGAGCCGGAGAAGGCGGTGTAGACGAGGTCGCCCGCGTACGGGTGACGGGGGTGGACCTCCATCTGGTTGCAGTACTCGGCGGTGCGGCGGATCTCGTCGATGTCGGAGAAGTCGATCTGCGGGTCCACGCCCTGCGAGAAGAGGTTCATGCCCAGCGTGACCAGGTCGACGTTGCCGGTGCGCTCGCCCTGCCCGAACAGGCAGCCCTCGATGCGGTCGGCGCCGGCCATGATGGCCAGTTCGGCGGCGGCGACGGCGGTGCCGCGGTCGTTGTGCGGGTGGACGGACAGGCAGACGTGCTCGCGCCGGGTCAGGTTGCGCGACATCCACTCGAAGCGGTCCGCGTGCGTGGAGGGCGTCGAACGCTCCACCGTGGCGGGCAGGTTGAGGATGATCTCGCGGCCCTCGGCGGGCTGCCACACGTCACAGACGGCCTCGCAGACCTCCAGGGCGAAGTCCAGCTCGGTGTCCGTGAAGATCTCGGGGCTGTACTGGTAGCCGAAAATCGTCTCGGGGCCCAGCAGCTTCTCCGCGTACTCCATGACCAGGCGCGTGCCGTCGACGGCGATCTGCTTGACCGCGTCCTTCGAGCCGCGGAAGACGACCTCGCGCCAGACGGGCGCGGTCGCGTTGTACAGGTGGACGGTGGCGCGCTTGGCGCCGACCAGCGACTCGACGGTGCGGGCGATCAGCTCTTCGCGGGCCTGCGTCAGGACGGAGATCGTGACGTCGTCCGGAATGGCGCCGTCCTCGATGATCGACCGTACGAAGTCGAAGTCGGTCTGGCCCGACGAGGGGAAGCCGACCTCGATCTCCTTGTAGCCCATGCGGACCAGCAGATCGAACATCTCGCGCTTGCGCGCCGGGGACATTGGGTCGATCAGCGCCTGGTTGCCGTCGCGCAGGTCCGTGGAGAGCCAGCGGGGAGCGACCGTGATCCGGTTGTCGGGCCACGTGCGGTCGGGGATGTCGACCTGGTCGTACTGGCCGTACTTGTGGATCGGCATGGACGTGGCGCGCTGCAGATTCGGCTTGATGGCCATGATGCGGGGGCTCCTCGGGAGTGTCCTTAAGGACGGCCGACGGTCGCTTCGCGAGCAACACCGAACTCCGCGGGGAGGGGGTCGGCCTCGACTACAGGCCCTCGCCGCGGCAGCTAAGGAGAAGCAGCCCGTAACGCATGATGCTCCGCAGCCTAGCCGAGCCGCGCTGTGTGCGCGGGTGCGTATCAGTATGCGGGATCGCCGTCAGGTTACGGCCAAGAGGTGATCAATACCTCTATTTCACTAATCATGGTTGCAGGTAGTGACAGCGGCATGACCCAGTGCCACATTGCCGCCATGACCGCCAACCCAGGCTTCGAGCCTGTCTTCTGCACCATCATTCCGCCCCACGTGCTCGACACTCTGGCCCAGAGTGACGACGCCACGCTCGCAGGCCCCGCCCGCCGCACCCTGGAGCGGGACGCCATCGAGCGCACCCACCGCCGTCTGACCACGGTCATCGGCGCCCCGTCCGTCTCGCTGCCCAGGGAAGCAGCGGAAGGCAAAGCGCACCGCACGATCCACGACGCCAAGCACAAGACCGAGCTGCCGGGACGCAAGGTCCGCGGCGAGGGCGAGAAGCCCGGCAAGGACGCGACCGTCAACCGCGCGTACGCGGGCCTCGGCGCGACCTTCGAGCTGTTCCTCAAGACCTACCAGCGCAACTCCATCGACGGCAGCGGCCTGCCGATGAACGCGACGGTCCACTACGGCGAGAAGTACGGGAACGCCTTCTGGAACGGCGAGCAGATGGTGTTCGGCGACGGTGACGGCGAGATCTTCCTCGACTTCACCATCCCCGTGGACGTCATCGGCCACGAGCTGACGCACGGCGTCGTGCAGTACACGGCGAACCTCACGTACTTCGGCCAGCCCGGCGCCCTGAACGAGTCCTTCGCCGACGTCTTCGGCTCGCTGATCAAGCAGTACACGCTCGGCCAGACCGCGTCCGAGGCCGACTGGCTGATCGGCGCCGGGCTGCTCGCCCCGCGCGTCACGGGCACGGCGCTGCGCTCCATGAAGGCCCCCGGCACGGCCTACGACGACGACGTGCTCGGCAAGGACCCGCAGCCGGCCGACATGGACCACTACGTCCGCACGGGCCGCGACAACGGCGGCGTGCACATCAACTCCGGCATCCCCAACCACGCCTTCTACCTGCTCGCCGAGGCGCTCGGCGGCAGCGCGTGGGAGCGGGCGGGCCAGATCTGGTACGCCGTCCTGACCGGCGGCCAGCTGGCGCAGGACGCGTCCTTCGAGGACTTCGCGAAGCTGACGGTGGCCGCGGCGCGCGACAAGTACGGAGAGGGCGAGGAGCACGGGGCCGTCGTGAAGGCCTGGTCCCAGGTCGGCGTGCCCACCAACTGAGCTACCCACCGGCCTCCCCATGGAGTAGACAGGTTCCATGCGTATCCAGGTGAAGCGCACGGGAGGATTCGCGGGCATCGAGCGGCACGCCGAGGTCGAGACCTCGGGACTGCCCGATGCCCACGAGTGGCAGGCCCTGGCCGAGGAGGCCGTGGCCCAGGGCAGGAGCACGCCGCCGATAGGCGTGCCGGACGGCTTCAGCTACCAGCTCACCGTCGACGGACACACGGTGTACTGCTCGGATCCACGCCTGACCGATCCGCAGCGGAAGCTGATCACGCGTGTCCTCAAGGAGGGCTCGTAAAGGAGGGGCGAAAAGGGCGGGCCCGTAAAACTTGAGCGGTGTTCACGTTTTCTGGGGTACGCCCATTGACTTCCGTACTCGGCCGTACGGAAGATCGCGCCCATGGCAGCGAGCGATGCGCGCGAACCACTCCCTCAGTTCCCCCGCGACTTCCTGTGGGGCGTGTCCACTTCGGCCCATCAGATCGAGGGCGCCGTCGACGAGCGCGGCCCCTCGGTCTGGGACGCGTTCACCGCGGTGCCGGGCAGGGTGAAGGACGGCACGACGGCCGCCGTCGCCTGCGACCACTACCACCGCTACCGCGAAGACGTCGCGCTCATCCGGGAGTTGGGGGTGGACGCGTACCGCTTCTCGGTGTCCTGGCCGCGCGTGCTGCCGGACGGGGCGGGCGAGGTGAGCGGCGCGGGCCTGGACTTCTACGACCGCCTGGTCGACGAGCTGTGCGCGGCGGGCGTGCGCCCCGTCCCGACGCTCTTCCACTGGGACACCCCGCTCGCGCTCGCGGCCGACGGCGGCTGGCTGCGGCGGGACACGGCCGAGCGTTTCGCCGAGTACGCGGCCGTGGTGGCGGCCCGCATCGGCGACCGCGCCAAGAAGTGGATCACTCTGAACGAACCCGCCGAGCACACCCTGCTCGGTCACGCCCTCGGCCAGCACGCGCCCGGCGAGCAGCTCATGTTCGACGCGCTGCCGGCGGCGCACCACCAGCTCCTGGCGCACGGTCTCGCCGTACGGGCGCTGCGCGCGGCCGGCGTCACGGACATCGGCATCGCCAACTCGCACGGCCCCACCTGGCCGGCGTCGGCCTCGCCCGAGGACACGCAGGCGGCGGACTTCTACGACGTACTCCTCAACCGCCTGTTCGCGGACCCGCTGATCCTGGGCCGGTACCCGGACGGCATCGCGGAGTTGCTCGCGTCCGGGGGCGACATCGAGGCCGACCTGTCGGTCATCGCGGAGCCGATCGACTGGTACGGGATCAACTTCTACCAGCCGACGAAGGTGGGGGCGCCGCTACCGGCCGGGGCGTCGACGCCGACAGAGTTCTCCGGTCTGACGCTTCCGCCCGAACTCCCCTTTTCCCCCAGGGAGATCGAGGGCAGGCCGGTCACGGACTTCGGCTGGCCGGTGGTCCCGGAAGCGCTCACCGAGCTCCTGACCGGCTTCCGCGACCGGTACGGCGACCGCCTGCCGCCGCTGGTGATCACCGAGAACGGCTGCTCGTACGAAGGGATCGACGACCGGCGGCGGATCGACTACCTCGGCGGCCATCTCCGGGCGTTGCACCGGGCGTTGGAGGAGGGAGTGGACGTGCGCGGCTACTTCGTCTGGTCCCTGATGGACAACTTCGAGTGGGCGGAGGGCTACCGGCAGCGCTTCGGTCTCGTCCACGTCGACTACACCACCCTGGAGCGCACCCCGAAGGCCTCGTACGCGTGGCTGCGCGAGACGCTGCGGGCCCAGCGGGCATGACCACGACGCCGGTCGACGACGCGCTGCGGGAGCCGACCGAACGGGTCGGGCGGAGCTGGACGTCCGCGCTGTCGCTCGCCAACGGGGCGATCTGGGTGGGCTGGTACGGCCCGCTCCAGATCCTCCTGGCCCTTCAGGCGGAGGACCTCGCCCCGGCCGGCACGTCCAAGGAGACGGTCCTCGCGTGGGTGGCGGGGGCGGGCGCGGTGGTGTCCCTTGCCTCCAACCCGCTCTTCGGGGCGCTCTCGGACCGGACGGTGTCGCGCTTCGGGCGGCGCACGCCGTGGATCGTGGCGGGCACGGCGGGCGGCGCGGCGGCGCTCCTGCTGCTGTCGGCCGCGGGGTCCGTGTGGTGGATGGCGGCGGGCTGGTGCCTGGTCCAGCTCACGCTGAACGCCGCGTTCGCCGCGGTCACGGCGGCGGTGCCGGACCGGGTGCCGCGGCGCCAGCGGGGCGCGGTGGGCGGCTGGCTGGGGGCCGCGCAGCTGCTGGGCGTGGTGGTGGGGACGGGGCTCGCGACGGTGGCCGGGGGTGTGGGCGCGGGGTACGCGGCGTGCGCGGTGTTCACGGTGGCGGGGGTCCTGCCGTACGTGCTGCGCCACCGGGACCTGCGCCTGGCGCCGCGGGACAGGCCGCCGTTCGCGTGGCGGTCGTTCGCCGCCGCCTTCTGGCTGAGCCCGCGCCGCTACCCGGACCTGGGCTGGGCCTGGCTGACCCGCTTCCTGATCAACCTGAGCAACGCCCTGGTCCTGCTCTATCTCCTCTACTACCTGCGGGACCGCCTGGACTACGCCGACCCGGACGAGGGCGTACTGATCCTCACGGCGGTGAACGGCCTGACGCTGCTCGCGACGGTGGTCGTGGGCGGCGTCTGGTCGGACCGCGTGGGCCGCCGCAAGCCGTTCGTGCTCTGGTCGGGCGTCCTGATGGCGGTGGCCACGGCCGTGCTGGCCGGCTGGCAGACGTGGCCGGGCGCGATCGTCGCGGCGGCGGTGCTCGGGGTCGGCTTCGGCGTCTTCACGTCGGTGGACTTCGCCCTGATGACGGACGTCCTGCCCCAGGCCATGGACCGCGGCAAGGACATGGGCGTCATCAACATCGCCAACTCCCTGCCCCAGGTGGCGGCCCCGGCCCTCGCGGCCCCGATCGTGACGCACCTGGGCGGCTACCGGGTGCTGTACCTGGTGGCGGCGGTGGTGGGCCTGGCCGGGGCGCTCCTGGTGACGCGGATCAGGGGCGTGCGGTAGCCGGAGGCTCGGCGGCCCTCAGAAGCCGAGCTTGCGCAACTGCTTGGGGTCGCGCTGCCAGTCCTTGGCGACCTTCACGTGCAGGTCCAGGAAGACCGGCGTACCGAGCAGGGCCTCGATCTGCTGGCGGGACTTGATCCCGACCTCCTTGAGGCGCTTGCCCTTCGGGCCGATGATGATGCCCTTCTGGCTGGGGCGCTCGATGTAGACGTTGGCGTGGATGTCGAGCATCGGCTTGTCCGCGGGGCGGTCCTCGCGCGGCAGCATCTCCTCGACCACGACGGCGATGGAGTGCGGCAGCTCGTCCCGCACGCCTTCGAGCGCGGCCTCGCGGATCAGCTCGGCGACCATGACCTGCTCGGGCTCGTCCGTGAGGTCGCCCTCGGGGTAGAGCGGCGGGCTCTCGGGGAGCATCGGGACGATCAGGTCCGCGAGCAGCTTGACCTGCTTGTCGCCGACCGCCGACACCGGCACGATCTGCGCCCACTCGAAGCCGAGCTCCTTGCCGAGCTGGTCGATGGCGATGAGCTGCTCGGCGAGCGTCTTGCTGTCGACGAGGTCGGTCTTCGTCACGACCGCGATCTTCGGCGTCTTCTTGATCGTCGCCAGTTCCTTGGCGATGAACCGGTCGCCGGGGCCGAGCTTCTCGTTCGCGGGCAGGCAGAACCCGATGACGTCGACCTCGGCCCACGTCGTACGGACGACGTCGTTGAGCCGCTCGCCGAGCAGCGTGCGCGGCTTGTGGAGCCCGGGGGTGTCCACCAGGATCAGCTGGGCGTCCGGGCGGTGCACGATGCCGCGCACCGTGTGCCGCGTGGTCTGCGGCTGGTTCGCCGTGATCGCCACCTTCTGGCCGACCAGAGCATTCGTGAGGGTGGACTTGCCCGCGTTGGGGCGGCCCACGAAGCAGGCGAAGCCGGCGCGGTGGGGTGCCGCGGACGGCTCGGATGACTCGGTACGAACGCTCATGGCGCCCATTCTCCCTGATCGACGGAGGGCCGCAGCACGCCGAGGCACCGATCGGGCACCGATGAGGCGCCGGTACGGCATCGGTGAGCTCCCGGAAACTCTTGCGCAACACGAAACACGGCGGAAACGCCCGGGTGCCCGTTCCGAAACGCGCGGCGGTGACGCTCTCCCTCTGCCCCCACCCGGAGGAGAGATTCCCCGTGCAGACCGTGTACGCGTCGTACTCACCGCACTCGCTCACCACGCACCTGGCCGCGGCCAAGGGCCCCGACACCGGTGACACGGCCTGGCTGCTCGCCGCCACCGCCCTCGTCCTCCTGATGACGCCGGGCCTCGCGCTCTTCTACGGCGGCATGGTCCGCACGAAGAGCGTCCTCAACATGCTGCTCATGAGTTTCGTGTCGATCGCCCTGGTCACGGTGGTGTGGCTGCTCGTCGGCTACTCGCTCGCGTTCGGCGACGACGCCTTCGCGGGGCTGATCGGCGGCGTCGACCACCTGGGCATGGCGGGCATCGGCCCGAGCACGCTGACGGGGACGGTCCCGACCCTGCTGTTCACCACGTTCCAGCTGACCTTCGCGATCCTCACCACGGCGCTGATCAGCGGCGCGATCGCGGACCGCACGAAGTTCGCCGCGTGGCTCGTCTTCGTGCCGGTGTGGGCGCTGCTCGTATACGTTCCCGTGGCGCACTGGGTCTGGGGCCCGGACGGCTGGATCTCCTCCTCGCTCGGCGCCATGGACTTCGCGGGCGGCCTGGTCGTCGAGATCGCGTCCGGCGCGTCCGGCCTGGCGCTCGTCCTGGTCATCGGCCCGCGCATCGGCTTCAGGAAGGACGCCATGCGCCCGCACAACCTGCCGATGGTCCTGATGGGCGCGGGTCTGCTCTGGTTCGGCTGGCTCGGCTTCAACGGCGGCTCGGCCCTCGGCGCGAACGGCCTCGCGGCGGCCTCCCTCCTCAACACCCTGCTCGCCGGCTGCACCGGCCTGCTCGGCTGGCTCTTCGTGGAGCAGCGGCGCGACGGCCACCCCACCACGTTCGGCGCGGCGTCGGGCGCGGTGGCGGGCCTGGTGGCGATCACGCCCGCGTGCGGGGTCGTCGGGGTGCTCGGGGCCGCGGTGGTCGGTCTGGCGGCGGGCGTGGTCTGCTCGTACGCCGTGGCGTGGAAGTTCCGTCTCGGCTACGACGACTCGCTGGACGTCGTGGGCGTCCACCTGGTCGGCGGCGTGGTCGGCACGCTCCTGATCGGCCTGTTCGCGACGGCCACGATGACGGACGGCGCGGAGGGCCTGTTCTACGGGGGCGGGCTCGTGCAGCTGGGCAAGCAGGCGGTGGCGGTGCTCGTCGTGGCGGCGTACACCTTCGCGGTGACGTACGGCATCGGCAAGGTCATCGACAAGGTGATGGGCTTCCGCGCGTCCGAGGAGGACGAACTGACGGGCCTCGACCAGACGCACCACGCGGAGACGGCCTACGATCACGGCGTCCTGGTCGGCGGCCCACTGAAGGGCAGCACCGTGTCGCACCACCCGAAGGGGAGCACCCTCGCATGAAGCTCGTGACCGCGGTCATCAAGCCGTTCCGTCTCGACGAGGTGAAGACGGCCCTCCAGGAGCTGGGCGTACAGGGCCTCACGGTCACCGAGGCGAGCGGGTACGGGCGCCAGCGGGGGCACACGGAGGTGTACCGGGGCGCAGAGTACCAGGTGGACCTGGTGCCGAAGGTGCGCATCGAGGTCGTGGTCGAGGACCCCGACCTGGACCCGGTCATCGACGCGATCGTGCGCGCGGCGGCGACGGGGAAGATCGGGGACGGGAAGGTGTGGGCGGTACCGGTGGAGACGGTCGTGCGGGTCCGGACCGGTGAGCGGGGTCCGGACGCGGTGTGATCCCGTCCCGGCGCGGAGACCGGACGCCGCCCGCGACAGGAGTGGAAAAGCCCTACGGCGGTGACAGTGGTGCGTCGTACTCTTGGCAGTGCAAGGCTGTCGAGCGGCCACCAAGCCCCGCATGAGGAGGATGAGCAGGCCATAGTGCCGGCCCATGACTCAGACACCCACAGCTCCTACCCCTGCCCAGGGCCAGTCGCGAGCACACTTCACCGTTCCGGCGACCCATCCGATGGTGACGGTGCTCGGTTCCGGAGACGCCCTGTTGCGCGTGATCGAAAAGGCCTTCCCGGCGGCCGACATCCATGTCCGGGGCAATGAGATCAGCGCTGTCGGTGAGGCCCATGAAGTCACCCTCATCCAGCGTCTGTTCGACGAGATGATGCTGGTGCTCCGCACCGGTCAGCCGATGACGGAGGACGCAGTGGAACGCTCGATCGCCATGCTCAGGGCGGACGAGGCGGGCGAGGGCGACGGCCAGGAGACCCCGGCCGAGGTCCTCACGCAGAACATCCTCTCGTCCCGGGGCCGCACGATCCGCCCCAAGACGCTCAACCAGAAGCGCTACGTCGACGCCATCGACAAGAACACGATCGTGTTCGGCATCGGCCCCGCGGGCACCGGCAAGACGTATCTCGCCATGGCCAAGGCCGTGCAGGCCCTGCAGGCCAAGCAGGTCAACCGCATCATCCTGACCCGCCCCGCCGTCGAGGCCGGCGAGCGGCTCGGCTTCCTGCCGGGCACGCTCTACGAAAAGATCGACCCGTACCTGCGTCCGCTGTACGACGCGCTGCACGACATGCTCGACCCGGACTCGATCCCGCGCCTGATGGCGGCGGGCACCATCGAGGTGGCCCCGCTGGCGTACATGCGCGGCCGGACGCTGAACGACGCGTTCATCATCCTGGACGAGGCGCAGAACACCAGCGTCGAGCAGATGAAGATGTTCCTCACCCGCCTCGGCTTCGAGTCGAAGATCGTGATCACGGGTGACGTCACGCAGGTCGACCTGCCGAACGGCACCAAGTCGGGTCTGCGGCAGGTCCAGGACATCCTGGAGGGCATCGACGACGTGCACTTCTCGCGGCTCACGTCCCACGATGTCGTACGGCACAAGCTGGTCGGCCGTATCGTCGACGCGTACGAGAAGTACGACGACAGTCAGCAGAACCAGAAAAACGGGAAGTAGCGGAAGCCGCACCATGTCGATCGACGTCAACAACGAATCCGGAACCGAGGTCGACGAGCAGGCGATCCTCGACATCGCCCGCTACGCCCTCGCGCGGATGCGCATCCACCCGCTCTCCGAGCTCTCGGTGATCGTCGTGGACGAGGACGCCATGGAGCAGCTCCACATCCAGTGGATGGACCTGCCGGGACCGACGGACGTCATGTCCTTCCCGATGGACGAGCTGCGCCCGCCCGCCAAGGACGAGGAGGAGGCCCCGCAGGGCCTCCTCGGCGACATCGTGCTCTGCCCCGAGGTCGCGCTCAAGCAGGGCCGGGAAGCTCCCACGGAGCACTCCATGAACGAGGAGCTCCAGCTGCTCACCGTCCATGGAGTGCTCCATCTGCTCGGGTACGACCATGAGGAGCCGGACGAGAAGGCCGAGATGTTCGGTCTCCAGGCGGCCATCGTCGACGGCTGGCGTGGTGAGAACGGCCTGACCGGGCCCTCTCCCGCGCCGACCGTCTCCTAGGCCCATGAGTTTCCAGCTGATCGCGGGCGCCGTCGCCCTGATCGTCGTCGCCTGGCTCGCCGCCTGCGCGGAGGCGGGCATCGCCCGCACCTCCAGCTTCCGGGCGGAGGAGGCGGTGCGCTCCGGTCGGCGCGGCAGCGCGAAGCTCGCGCAGGTCGCCGCCGACCCCACCCGCTATCTCAACGTGGCGCTGCTCGTGCGCGTCGCGTGCGAGATGGCCGCGGCGTCCCTGGTGACGTACGCGTGCCTGAAGGAGTTCCCCGAGACCTGGGAGGCGCTCGCGGTCGCCATCGCGGTGATGGTCCTCGTCTCGTACGTGGCCGTGGGCGTCTCGCCGCGCACCATCGGCCGCCAGCACCCGCTCAACACGGCGACCGCCGCGGCGTACGTACTGCTGCCGCTGGCCCGCGTCATGGGCCCGATCCCGCCGCTCCTGATCCTCATCGGCAACGCGCTCACGCCCGGCAAGGGCTTCAGGCGCGGCCCGTTCGCCTCCGAGGCCGAGCTGCGCGCGATGGTCGACCTCGCCGAGAAGGAATCCCTCATCGAGGACGACGAGCGCCGCATGGTGCACTCCGTCTTCGAGCTCGGCGACACCCTCGTCCGCGAAGTCATGGTGCCCCGGACGGACTTGGTCGCCATCGAGCGCTTCAAGACGATCCGCCAGGCGCTCACCCTCGCCCTGCGCTCCGGTTTCTCGCGGATTCCGGTGACGGGCGAGAGCGAGGACGACGTCGTCGGCATGGTGTATCTGAAGGACCTGGCCCGCAAGACGCACATCAACCGCGACAGCGAGTCGGACCTGGTGTCGACGGCGATGCGCCCGGCGACGTTCGTGCCCGACACGAAGAACGCGGGCGACCTGCTGCGCGAGATGCAGCAGGAGCGCAATCACGTCGCCGTCGTCATCGACGAGTACGGCGGCACGGCCGGCATCGTCACCATCGAGGACATCCTGGAGGAGATCGTCGGCGAGATCACCGACGAGTACGACCGTGAACTGCCGCCCGTCGAGGAGCTCGACGACGGCTGCTACCGCGTCACCGCACGCCTCGACATCGGTGACCTCGGCGAGCTCTTCGGGCTCGACGAGTTCGACGACGAGGACGTCGAGACGGTCGGCGGCCTGCTCGCCAAGGCGCTCGGCCGGGTGCCGATCGCCGGGGCCTCGGCGCTCGTGCCGCTGCCGGACGGGCGTGAGCTGCGGCTCACCGCGGAATCCGCCGCCGGGCGGCGGAACAAGATCGTGACGGTGCTCGTGGAGCCGGTCGCGCCGGCGGACGCGGAGAAGGAGACGTCGTGACCCCGCAGGAGCTGCGCGCGTTCTGCCTGTCGTTCAACGACGTGGTGGAGGAGTTCCCGTTCGGTCCCGATGCCTCGGTCTTCAAGGTCGCCGGGAAGATGTTCGCGCTGAGCTCGCTGGACGGGAAGCCGCTGACCGTGAACCTGAAGTGCGATCCGGACATGGCGGTCCAGCTGCGCGCCGCGCACCCGGAGATCGTGCCGGGGTGGCACATGAACAAGCGGCACTGGAACACCGTGACGGTGGACGCGCACCTCCCGGACCCGCAGGTCCGGGAGCTGATCGAGGATTCGTACGACCTGGTGGTCGCGGGTCTGCCGAAGGCGGTGCGCCTGCGGCTCGACCGGCCCTAGGCGTCGCGCCGCGTGCGCGGGCCCGGTGGCCGTACGGCCCTCCGTGCTCCGTATGCTCGGCGTATGACCGAGAGTGCTGCGCTTGACGCTGAGGACCGGAAGATCGTTACGCTGGCTCGTTCGGCACGGGCGCGGAACGGGGTGGCCGAGGGAGCCGCTGTGCGGGACGAGACGGGGCGTACGTACGTCGCCGGGACCGTCGCGCTCGCCTCGCTGAAGCTTTCCGCGCTGCGGACCGCCGTGGCCATGGCGGTGGCGTCCGGGGCCGAGTCCCTCGAGGCGGCGGCGGTCGTCTCCGCCGAGGAGGAGCTCTCCGCGGAGGACCTCGCCGCCGTGGCGGACCTCGGTGGAGCCGGGACGCCGGTGTTCCTGGCGGGGCCCGACGGAGAGGTCCGGGTGCGGGCCCAGGCCGGCTGACGCTTCCCCTGACGTTCCCCGCTGTGCCCATGGGCGCCAGGCGCGCCCATGGGCACAGCGGCCCCTACGCGGACCGGAAGCCGATCGTGGGCACGGCCCTGCGCAGCGGCCACGGACGGGTGGCCTCCGGAAGCAGGCCCTCCAGGAAGCCGTAGCGCCGCAGCGCCATCGGGTCCTGGTCGTCGACCTCGCGCACGGTCCGCCACCACGTGGCGACCTCCGCCCAGCCAGGCGCCGACAGGGACCCCCCGAACTCCTGCACCGAGAGCGCCGCCGTGAGCCCCGCGAAGGCGAGCCGGTCCGCGAGGGGCCAGTCGGCCAGGGTGCCGGTCACGAAGCCCGCCACGAAGACATCACCGGCCCCCGTCGGGTCGAGGGCCTCGACCGCGATGGCCGGGACCTCGGCGGTCTCGCCGGTCCGCCCGTCCACCGCGTACGCCCCTTCGGCGCCCAGCGTCACCACGGCTAGCGGAACGTGCTCGGTCAGCGCCCGCGCGGCGGCCCGGGGGCACTGGGTCCGCGTGTAGCGCATGGCCTCCTCCGCGTTCGGCAGGAACGCCTCGCAGTGCTCCAGGTCGGCGAGCCCCGCCAGATCCCAGCGCCCGGTGTCGTCCCAGCCCACGTCGGCGAAGATCCGCGTGCCCGAGCGCGCGGCCTCGGCGATCCACGGCGCGCGCGTGCCGGGCGTCAGGGAGGCGACGGCGGCACGCGCGCGTGGCGGGCAGGCCGGGGCGCCACCGTCCGGGGACTTCGCGTCGGGCGGCGGCTCGTGCCCGTGGCTGACCATGGTCCGCTCGCCCTCGTACGCCATGGAGACGGTCACCGGGGAGTGCCAGCCGGGCACGGTGCGCGAGGTCGCGAGGTCGATGCCCTCGCCCTGTTCGAGCGCGTCCCAGCAGTACTCCCCGTAGTGATCGTCCCCGAAGGCCGCCGCGAGCGAGGTGCGCAGCCCGAGGCGGGCGAGGGCGGTCGCCATGTTGGCGACGCCACCGGGGCTCGACCCCATTCCGCGGGCCCAGGACTCGGTGCCGCGCACCGGCGCGGAGTCGAGGCCGGTGAAGATGATGTCGAGGAAGACCGTGCCGGTGAGGAAGACGTCGCAGGGCGGATCGCCTGCTCTGCGGGCTCCCTTGAGCGGGTCGATGCTGGGTTTGAGGGGTACGACCATGCAGGCAACGTAACGGATGGAGACCATCGGGGGCCGAACGACGGACGGGTCGAAGCTCGGCCCCGGCGGCCCATCAGTCGAACGAATGGGCCGCGACCTCGGCGAGGTACTTCGCCCGCAGCGCCTCGTCCTCGGCGCTCCCGTCGAGGAACGACGCCTCGAAGGAGTTCCGCGCGAGCTCCCGCAGCCGCTCCTGGTCGATCCCCAGGGCTTCCCGCACCGCGTGGAAGGTGTCGTCGACGTAGCCGCCGAAGTACGCGGGGTCGTCGGAGTTGATGGTGCACAGCAGCCCGGCGTCCATCATCCGCGCCAGCGGGTGCTCTTCGAGTACGTCGATGGCGCGCAGCCGGACGTTGGACAGCGGGCAGAGGGTGAGCGGAATCCGTTCCCGCACGAGCCGCTCCACCAGCTCCGGGTCCTCCATGCACCGCAGCCCGTGGTCGATGCGCTCGACGCCCAGGACGTCCAGGGCCTCGGTGATGTACGCGGGCGGCCCCTCCTCGCCGGCGTGCGCGACCCGGCGCAGGCCGAGCGCGGCAGCCGCCTCGTACACCTCGCGGAACTTGGCGGGCGGGTGCCCGACCTCGGCGGAGTCGAGCCCGACGCCCACGATCCGGTGCAGATGGGGCTTGGCGGCCTCCAGGGTCTCCAGCGCCGACTCGGCGGACTGGTCCCGCAGGAAGCACATGATGAGCCGGGTCGTGATCCCGTGCCGCTCCTCGCTGTGCTCCAGGGCGCGCCCGAGTCCCTCCATCACGGTGCCGATACCGACGCCGCGCACCATGTGCGCCTGCGGGTCGAAGAAGATCTCGGCGTGCCGCACGCCCTGCTGGGCGGCGCGCGCGAGGTAGGCGTCGGCGAGCTCTTCGAAGTCCTGCTCGGTGAGCAGGACGGCCATCAACCCGTAGTACAGATCGAGAAAGGACTGCAGGTCGTCGAAGAGATAGGCCTTGCGCAGCGCTTCGGTGTCCGCGTACGGGAGGGTGACGCCGTTGCGGGCGGCGAGGGCGAAGGCCAGCTCGGGTTCGAGGGTGCCCTCGATGTGGAGGTGGAGTTCGGCTTTGGGAAGGGGCATGGCGGCGGCTCACTCAGGTGGTTCGTTTGGGCAGAGGTACACGCAACAGGTCTTGCGCGACGGTGAGTTCACCGTCGAATCCCGCATCCCGGGCCTGCTGCTCGAATACGCCGGGGTCGGGGTAACGCTGACTGAAATGGGTCAGTACGAGATGACGGACTCCGCAGTCCACCGCGACCCGGGCGGCCTGCCCCACGGTCAAATGCCCGTGATCAGAGGCGAGTTGCACATCCTCGTCAAGGAAGGTGGACTCGATGACGAGCATGTCGCAGCCGTCGGCGAGGGCGAGGACGCCGTCGCACAGCCGGGTGTCCATCACGAAGGCGAACCGCTGCCCCCGCCGCACGGAGCTCACCTCGTCGAGCGTGACGTCCCCCAGCGCGCCCTCGCGCTGCAGGCGCCCCACGTCGGGCCCGGAGATGCCGCGCGCGGCGAGCAGCTCGGGCACCATCCGCCGCCCGTCGGGCTCGGTGATGCGATAGCCGAAGGACTCGACGGGATGGGAGAGCCTGACGGCGTCGAGGACGAAGGAGGGGGCGACGGCCAGGGGCCCGTCACCGGCGACGGGTTCGACGACGAGCGAGACCGTCTCCCGGTAGGCGGTGGCGTACCGCAGCCGGTCGAAGAAGTGCTGCCCCGAGAGCGGGAAATGCACGGTCACGTCATGCGGGACGCGGTCGAGATTGATCCGCTGGATGACACCGGGCAGCCCCAGCGAGTGGTCGCCGTGGAAGTGCGTGACACAGATCCGGTGCAGGTCGTGCGCGGCGACCCCGGCACGCAGCATCTGGCGCTGGGTGCCCTCGCCGGGGTCGAAGAGGATGCCCTGCCCGTCCCAGAGCAGGACGTATCCGTTGTGGTTGCGGTGCCGGGTGGGGACCTGGCTCGCGGTGCCGAGGACCACCAATTCGCGTACGGACAAGGTGGGTTATCCCGGAGGCCACTGCAGGCCGCGTCCGCCGAGGACGTGGGCGTGCGCGTGGAAGACGGTCTGCCCGGCGCCGGAGCCGGTGTTGAAGACGATGCGATAGCTCTCCGCCTTCTCCTCCGCGGCGACCTCGCCGGCCTCGCGCAGGACGTCGGCGGCGATGGCGGGTTCGGCGGCGGCGAGGGAGGCGGCGTCCGGGTAGTGCGCCTTGGGGATGACGAGGACGTGAGTGGGGGCCTGCGGGTTGATGTCCCGGAAGGCGACGGTCGTGTCCGTCTCCCTGACGACGGTCGCGGGTACGTCACCCGCGACGATCTTGCAGAACAGGCAGTCTGCCTGCGGTTCTCCCGCCATGGGGCGCCTCCGGTCTGAGCAGGTTGTATCGGGCCCCCCGCATGCTATCGGGGCTGCGCCCCCGCCTGACCGCTCCCCTCAGCCCCCACCTCTCCCAGGCACCCGCATCCACCTCTGAACGAACAAGCTTTCCCACCCACCCGAATGCCCGCAGTCGGCAGCGCTCAGGAGGGGCCGGACGATAGCGAGGACGGACATACCGGCGCGGCACCGCACCCACCCACTGACCAGACCCGCCCCGCGCCGCCCTCACACCCCCGGCAGCTCCGGCGCCGTCTTGGGCGGCGTGGTCTCCAGGGCTGAGAGGGCCAGGCGGATCGCCTCGTCCAGTTGGGGGTCCCTGCCCGCCGCGTAGTCCTCCGGGGTCGTCACCACCTCCACGTCCGGGTCAACGCCGTAGTTCTCGACCCCCCACCCGTACCCCTCCAGCCAGAACGCGTACTTCGGCTGCGTCACCAGCGTCCCGTCCACCAGCCGGTAGCGGCTGTCGATCCCCACCACCCCGCCCCACGTCCGCGTCCCCACCACGGGCCCGATCCCCAGCGCCTTGATCGCCGCGTTCACGATGTCCCCGTCGGAACCGGAGAACTCGTTGGCGACAGCGACGACCGGACCCCGAGGCGCGTCCGCCGGGTAGCTGAAGGGCTGCGCGCCCCGCGGCAGGTCCCAGCCCACGATCTTGCGGGCCAGCTTCTCCACCACCAGCTGAGACGTGTGCCCGCCGCGGTTCTCCCGTACGTCCACCACCAGACCGTCCCGCGCCACCTCCACCCGCAGGTCCCGGTGGATCTGCGCCCAGCCGGGAGCCTGCATGTCCGGCACGTGGAGATACCCGAGCCGCCCCCCTGACCGCTCGTGGACGTACGCACGCCGGTCCACCACCCAGGCGTGGTACCGCAACGGCTCCTCGTCGTCGACGGGGATCACCACCGCGTGCCGCGGGTCACCGCCCCCCGCGGGCGACACCGTCAGCTCCACCGGCTTCCCCGCCGTACCCACCAGCAGCGGCCCCGGCCCCGTCACCGAGTCCACCGGCCGCCCCGCGACCGCCAGCAACGCGTCGCCCACCCGCACCGCCACCCCCGGCGCCGCGAGCGGTGACTGGGCGGAGGGGTCCGACGTCTCCGACGGCAGGATCCGGTCGATGCGCCACGCCCCGTCCTCGCCCCGCGAGACATCCGCCCCGAGCAGCCCCTGCCGCACGGCCGAACTCCCCCAGCCCCCGCCGCCCATGACGTACGCGTGCGACGTGCCCAGCTCCCCGGCGACCTCCCACAGCAGGTCCACGAGGTCGTCGTGCGTGGCCACCCGGTCGAGGACCGGGCGGTAGCGGTCGAGCACCCCGTCCCAGTCCACCCCTCCCAGGTCCGGCCGCCAGAAGTTGTCCCGCATGAGGCGCCCCGCCTCGTCGTACATCTGGCGCCACTCGGCGGCGGGGTCGACGGTCTGGCGCACGCGCGTGAGGTCGACGGTGATGTTCGAGTCGGAGCTCTCGTCGCCGGAGGCCCGCCGGTCGCTCGGCACCACCTTCAGCTTTCCGTCGGCCCACAGCAGCACCCGCTTCCCGTCGCCGCTGACGGCGAAGTGGTCGGCGTCCGAAGCCAGTTCCTCGATGCGCTGCTGCACCAGGTCGTACCGCTCCAGCTCGGTGCGCGGGTCGGGGTCCGAGGGGGTCGCGCGGGAGGCGCCGAGGACGCCCCGCACGGGGTGCCGCAGCCACAGGAGGCCGTCCTTGGCGGCCCGCAGGGTCGAGTAGCGGGCGGCCTCGACCGGGAACGGCACGATGCGGTCGGCGAGCCCGTCGAGGTCGATGCGGGTGACGGGCGAGCCCTCGCTGTCCGGGGTCTCGTCCTTGTCGGGGGCCTCGAAGGGGCGCCCGTGCCGCTGCGGCCCGAAGGGTGAGGGAGTGGTGGCCGCCAGCGTGATCAGGTGCGGCCGCGAGCCGCCGACGAAAGCCAGGTCGAAGACGTGCTCGTCGTACACCGGATCAAAGGCACGCGCGGACAGGAACGCCAGATGCTTGCCGTCGAGCGTGAACGCGGGCGCGTAGTCGCGGAACCGCAGCGGCGTCGCCTCGGACACCGAGAGATCAGCCGTGTTCGCCAGCTTCAGCTGGCGCAGCGGACGCGGACCCGGGTGCGACCACGCGAGCCAGGCCGAGTCCGGCGAGAAGACGAGCCCGGTGGCGTCCCCGTGCTCCCCGCGGTCGACCTCGCGCACCTCCCCGCTCTCCCGCTCCACCAGGAGCACCCGCCCGTCGTGCGAGGCGACGGCGGCCCTGCTGCCGTCGGGGGCGATGGCGATGTTGAGCACCCGGCCCAGCTGCCCCGCGGCGATCCTGCGCGGCGTCGCCCCCGGCGAGAGCCCCGTGGCCGGCGCGAACTGGAGCGCGTCGTCGCCCTCCGCGTCCGTCACCCAGACCACGTGCTCCTCGCCGTCCACGCGGAACGTGCGCGGCAGCCGTGCGCGCACCCCGTGCTCGGCGGCGAGTGCGCGGGCGGGCCCCTCGCGGTGGGTCACCCAGTGCACCCCGCCGCGCACGGAGACGGCACTGCCCCGCGCCGTGTGATCGGGAGCGGCGGCACCGAACCAGCGCGCCGCGCTCACGGGGAACGGCTGGAGGTCGGTGCGCTGACCGCCCAGACGGACGTCGACGCGGCGCGGCTCGGCGTCCACCAGGTCGTCCAGGAGCCAGAGTTCGCCCGCCGAGGTGTACACGACGCGGGTGCCGTCGGTCGCGGCGTGCCGGGCGTAGAAGCCGTCGGTGCCGGTGTGGCGGCGCAGGTCGGAGCCGTCGGGCAGCGAGGAGTAGAGGGCGCCGACGCCTTCGTGGTCGGAGAGGAAGGCGATCCGCTCTCCCACCCACAGCGGATACTCGATGTTCCCGTCGAGCTCTTCATGGACGCGTACGAAGCGGGCCTCGCCGCCCGCCGCATCGTCCGCGTCCCCGCGCCGGATCCAGAGCTTGCCCGCCGTGCCGCCGCGGTACCGCTTCCACCAGGCGGCCTCGCGCCCCATCGGCGCGGAGAGCAGCAGGATCTGGCCGTCCCGCGGGCCGTGCGCGACATCGCCCACGACGCCGTACGGCAGCGTGTCCGCGGGCCCGCCGTCCAGCGGGACGGCCCGCGCCCAGCTGCGGCGCAGGGAGGCCTGGCCGGCCGTGCTGACCGCGAGGACCCGCCCGTCCGGGGTCCAGCCCCGCACCGCGGTGCGTGAGCTGCCCCAGTACGTCAGGCGTCTGGAGGAGCCGCCGTCGACCGGGGCGACATGCACCTCGGGGGCGCCGTCCCGCGTGGACGTCCAGGCGATGGTCGTCCCGTCCGGGGAGATGCGGGGGTGGTTCACCGGCATGTTGTCGGCGCTGACGCGCCATGCCCGGCCGCCGTCGAGGGGCGCGACCCAGACGTCGTCCTCGGCGGTGAAGGCGATCAACTCGCCGCGCAGATGCGGAAACCGTAGATACGCAGAGTGCCCAGTCAGTGTCACACAGCCAGCCTAGGCAGCCTCGGCGGACCCGGACAGCGTTTTGGATCACTTGCCCGTGTCCGCCGGCAAGTCGCCACGGTTCACTTGCCCTTGAAGCAGGAGCAGGTCGGGTCGGGCGTCCCCGGCGGCGCGACGGTCACCGTGACGGTCGCGCCGGGCGGCTGATCCGGCTCGTCCGGCTCGACCGGCGTGTCACCGCCCCCGTTCCCTCCGCCGTTGTCGCCGTTGTCACCGCCGGAGCAGTCGCCGAGCACGTCCACCCGGAACCACTCCTTGTTGTCGACCTTGGCGGTCAGGTTCCCGCGCACGCAGTGCCCGTCGACGACGGACCACACCGTCCCCTTGACGGTGATGTCACTGGTGTTGTCGGACCCCTTGCCGTTCCTGGCCTGCCCCTGGCAGTCGACGGTGGCGGCCGCGTCGCGGTCGGGAGAACCGCTGGACGGCGTGACCCTTTCCTTGAAGCGGGCGGTACAGCTGATCCACAGCACGTCGAGATGCTGCCGCTCCAGCTCCTTGGTCGCCATCTCGTCGGTGGTGATCGCGATGGCCGCGGTGTTCATCTCGCTGTCGACGGGATCGCACGCGGCGACCCCGATCACTGCCGCCCCCGCGAACCCGACGGCATACAGCACCCGTCGGCGCCGTCCGCACACGTCCACCGCACGATCGCTTAAGCGCCTCAATGCCCCCATACGCGGCAGAGTGCCACTGCGAGCCGCCTGACGATAGTCCCCTTTGCGTCCACTCCGAACGCCCAGGAAGGCCAGGCCCACGCAAAAGAACGCGCCGGGCAACGCGCACCCGCGCTGTACGGCGAGGGCGGCGTACGGCGAGGACGGCCGTCTCCGTGACCGGAAGTGGCTCAACCTCTACGCGCCCGGAGCCGTCCGCCTGCGCGACGGCGCCCTCAGCCGCGCAGCAGCAGCCACTCCTGCAACTCCACCAAGTTCCCCTCCGGGTCCTTGAGATGGGCGACGCGCATGCGGTCCGTCAGGGGCGCGGGGCCCTGGACGACGACTCCGCCGCGCCCCGCGATCCGTGCGCAGTACGCGTCGAGGCCGTCGACCCGCAGCACCACGAGCGAGCGGTGCCCGGTGGCCGACTCCTCCAGTTCGCCGAGGAGTTCGGCCATCATCGAGCGGTCCTGGAGGGCGATCCCCGCGGAGCCGGTCGCCGGACTGAATTTCTCGTACGGTCCGTCCACCGCCCCCGACTGCGGCTTGAGGCCGAGGACGTCGGCGTAGAAGTGGTAACAGGCGCTGAAGTCCGATACGAGCAGGCGCACTTGGGCCAGTTCCACGGCAACCCCCTTACCCGGCGCGGGGTTTCAGGACCAGCGGCCCGTGCGCCCCAGGAGCAGCGCGGCCGCCGCCGTCCCCGCGGTCGACGTACGCAACACGCTACGCCCCAGGCGGTACGGCCTGGCCCCCGCGGCCGCGAACGCCGCGAGCTCGTCCGGGGAGACCCCGCCCTCGGGGCCGACCACCAGGACGATGTGCCCGGCGGCGGGAAGGTCCGCCGTGGCCAGCGGCTCGCTGCCCTCCTCGTGCAGGACCGCGGCGAAGTCGGCGCCGCCGAGCAGCGCCGCCACCTGCTTGGTCGTCGCGGCCTGTGCCACCTCGGGGAAGCGCACCCGGCGCGACTGCTTGCCCGCCTCGCGCGCCGTGGCACGCCACTTGCCGAGCGCCTTGAGTCCGCGCTCGCCCTTCCACTGCGTGATGCAGCGCGCCGCGGACCAGGGCACGATCGCGTCGACGCCGGTCTCCGTCATGGTCTCGACGGCGAGTTCCCCGCGGTCGCCCTTGGGCAGCGCCTGCACGACGGTGATCCGGGGCTCCTGCGGCGCCTCCTCCTGTACGGGGTCCATCCGCAGGACCAGCCGGTCCTTGCCCTCGGTGTCCAGAACCACGCAGTCGGCCCAGCGGCCGGCGCCGTCGGTCAGGACGACGTCCTCTCCGGCGTGCAGCCGCTTCACGGAGACGGCGTGCCGCCCTTCGGGGCCGTCGAGTACGTAGCGTCCGGCGCCGCCCGCGGCAGTGTTCCCGAAGGTCTCGACGACGAAGACGGGCGCGGTCACGCCTCGCTCCCCGGCTGGGTCCCCTGCTGCCCTTCGGCCGCCAACGCGGCCTTCGCCTCGGCCAGTTCGGCGGCGAGGACCTCCACGAGCTGCCCGGCGGGAAGCTCCCGCGACATGCGGTGGCCCTGCCCCGCCCACAGCGCCATGCCCTGCGCGTCACCGGCCTTGGCGGCGGCCTTGCGCAGGCCGCTGGTGAGGTGGTGGATCTGGGGGTAGGCGGCGGGGGCGTACGGACCGTGCTCCCGCATGAAGCGGTTGACCAGGCCGCGCGCGGGGCGGCCGGAGAAGGCGCGGGTCAGTTCGGTCCGGGTGAACAGCGGGTTGGTCATGGCCTGCTTGTGCAGGACGTTCGCGCCCGACTCGGGACAGACCAGGAAGGCCGTGCCGAGCTGCGCGGCGTCCGCGCCCGCGGCGAGCACCGCGGCGACCTGCGAGCCGCGCATCAGGCCGCCGGCCGCGACGACGGGGATCTGCACGGTCTCGCGCACCTGCGCGATGAGCGAGAGGAGGCCGAGCCCGGCGCCGTCCGTCTCGGGGTTGTCGCGGTGCGTGCCCTGGTGGCCGCCCGCCTCGATGCCCTGCACGCACACGGCGTCGGCGCCCGACCACTGGGCGGTCTGCGCCTCTTCGGGCGTGGTGACGGTGGCGACGGTGACCGTGCCGACCCGCGCGAAGGCGTCGAAGACGTCGCGCGTGGGGCATCCGAAGGTGAACGACACCAGCGGCACCGGGTCCTCGACGAGGATCGCGAGCTTGGCGTCGTAGCCGTCGTCGCGGCCGCTGTCCGGATCGCCGAGCTGCGTCTCGTACCAGGCGGCCTCACCGGCGAGCTGGTTGCGGTAGACGTCGACGGCCGCGGCATCGGCGTACTCGGGCTGCGGCATGAAGAGGTTCACGCCGAACGGCCGGCTCGTGAGCCCCCGCAGCTGTTTGATCTCCTGGTACATCCCGTCGGCGGTTTTGTACCCGGCGGCGAGGAAGCCGAGCCCCCCGGCCTCGGACACGGCCGCGGCGAGCTGGGGGCAAGAAGCCCCGCCCGCCATAGGGGCCTGCACGATCGGAAGGCGGCAGAGATCGGTCAGCGCGGAGGACATAACCGCATCGTGCCACGACCTTTGCGACCGACCGAATCGCGCCCCGGCAGGGGCGCGGGGAACGGCGCGAGCAACCACAAGTGACCCACGGACGACAAGGCGCCCCCGGCACGGGGTATCCGCTGCCGGGGGCGCCAAGAGGCACTGCTTGAGGCGCTACCGCCCGTTGAACGCGTCCTTGAGGCGCGAGAACAGACCCTGCTGTCCCGGCTGGAACTGCCCCGTGGGCCTCTCCTCGCCGCGCAGCTGCGCAAGCTCCCGCAGGACCCGCTCCTGCTCCGCGTCCAGCTTGCTCGGCGTGAGGACCTCGACGTGCACGATGAGGTCACCTCGCCCGCCGCCCCGCAGGTGCGTGATGCCCCTGCCGTGCAGCGGCACCGACTGGCCGGACTGCGTGCCCGGCCGGATGTCGACCTCTTCCATGCCGTCCAGCGTCTCCAGGGGCACCTTGGTGCCCAGGGCCGCGGCCGTCATCGGAATGGTGACCGTGCAGTGCAGGTCGTCCCCGCGCCGCTGGAACACGGCGTGCGGCAGCTCGTGGATCTCCACGTACAGGTCGCCGGCGGGGCCGCCGCCGGGGCCGACCTCGCCTTCGCCCGCGAGCTGGATCCGCGTGCCGTTGTCGACACCGGCGGGGATCTTCACGGTGAGCGTCCGCCGCGACCGGATGCGGCCGTCGCCGGCGCACTCCGGGCACGGGGTGGGCACGACCGTGCCGAAGCCCTGACACTGCGGGCACGGCCGCGAGGTCATGACCTGGCCGAGGAAGGACCGCGTGACCTGCGACACCTCGCCGCGACCGCGGCACATGTCACACGTTTGGGCGGATGTCCCCGGCGCGGCACCTTCACCGCTGCAGGTCGTGCAGACGACCGCCGTGTCGACCTGTATGTCCTTGGTGGTCCCGAAGGCCGCCTCGTCCAGGTCGATCTCGAGCCGGATCATGGCGTCCTGGCCACGGCGCGTGCGCGACCGGGGGCCACGCTGCGACGCCGTCCCGAAGAACGCGTCCATGATGTCCGAGAAGTTGCCGAAGCCACCGGCTCCGAAACCGCCCGCACCGCCGCCGCCCGCCTGGGACAGCGGGTCGCCGCCGAGGTCGTAGACCTGCTTCTTCTGCGGGTCCGACAACACCTCGTACGCGGCGTTGATCTCCTTGAAGCGCTCCTGAGTCTTCGGGTCCGGATTCACGTCCGGGTGAAGCTCACGCGCCAGCCTTCGGAAGGCCTTC
Organism: Streptomyces sp. NPDC054047; assembly: GCF_055585065.1. Taxonomy (NCBI): domain Bacteria; kingdom Bacillati; phylum Actinomycetota; class Actinomycetes; order Kitasatosporales; family Streptomycetaceae; genus Streptomyces; species Streptomyces sp. NPDC054047. Next base: position 935,447 of record NZ_JBVJKV010000001.1, read on the forward strand.
TTGATTTCGTCCTGGGAAGCGTCGCGGCGCACGCCTAGTACGGCGTAGTAGTCCGTGGCCACTTACGACTCCGCCAGGATCTGTCCGACGTAACGTGCCACTGCGCGTACTGCTCCCATCGTTCCCGGATAGTCCATGCGGGTCGGGCCGACCACGCCGAGTTTGGCTACTGCCTCGCTGCCCGAACCGTAGCCGACGGAGACCACGGAAGTGGAGCTGAGTCCCTCATGGGCGTTCTCGTGACCGATCCGTACGGTCATGCCCGAATCCGTGGCCTCGCCAAGCAACTTGAGCAGGACGACCTGCTCCTCAAGAGCCTCCAGGACGGGCCTGATGGTGAGGGGAAAGTCATGTCCGAAGCGGGTGAGATTGGCCGTTCCGCCGATCATCAGCCGCTCTTCGGTCTCTTCGACGAGGGTTTCGAGGAGCGTGGAGAGCACCGTCGCCACCGTGCCCCTGTCCTCCGCGTCGAAGGACTCCGTCATGTCCTGCACCAGCTGCGGCACGTCCGCGAAGCGGCGCCCCGCGACCCTGCTGTTGAGCCGCGCCCGCAGATCCGCCAGCGAGGTCTCGCCGAACGGGGCGGGGCAGTCGATCATGCGCTGCTCGACCCGGCCCGTGTCCGTGATCAGTACGAGCATCAGCCGGGCCGGAGCCAGCGAGAGCAGCTCCACGTGCCGCACCGTCGACCGCGTGAGGGACGGGTACTGCACGACCGCGACCTGCCGGGTCAGCTGCGCGAGCAGCCGCACCGTACGCGCGACCACGTCGTCGAGGTCGACGGCGCCGTCGAGGAAGTTCTGGATGGCCCTGCGCTCCGGCGCCGCCATCGGCTTGACGCCCGCGAGCCGGTCGACGAAGAGGCGGTACCCCTTGTCCGTCGGGATGCGCCCCGCACTCGTGTGAGGCTGGGCGATGAACCCTTCCTCCTCGAGCGCCGCCATGTCGTTGCGGACGGTGGCCGGGGAGACCCCGAGGCTGTGCCGCTCGGTGAGCGCCTTGGAGCCGACGGGCTCCTCGGTGCCGACATAGTCGTGGACGATGGCGCGCAGCACTTCGAGCCTGCGTTCACTGAGCATCCGCGCACACCTCCACCTTTTTGCCCTGAAACCTGCCGGTCCTGTGGCCTCGCCTGGCACTCTTGTCGGGCGAGTGCCAGCCAACACCCCGCCCAGTGTACGGCCGCGAGGTACGACCCCGGCAAGGGCCGGACCCCTATGTCGGTCCAACGGCCAGGACAGCGGCTGCCAAGCCGCCCGTGCGGGGCTAGCGTCGGCTTATGGACGTGGCACTTGCTTGGGACGAGGCGGGTTGGGAGCGGCTCGCGCCGCACGTGGGGCGGCGGCGCCTCCCGGTCTGGGACTGTACGGCGGGCCTTGTCGTCGGCGGCGAATCGGCGCTGATGATCGAGGCGGGGGCGACCCTGCGCGAGGGGGCACAGCTGCGCACCCAGGCTCGGGGCCTTCTCGGCGGGGGCCGCCGGGTCACCCACCTCGCCCTGACGCACCCGCACTTCGACCACGTCCTGGGCGCCGCGGCGTTCGCGGGCGTGGAGGTGTACGGCGCGGTGGGCCTGGACACGGTCCTCGTGAAGGGCCGCGACGAACTGCGCGGCGACGCCGTCCGGCACGGCGTCGCCCCGGACGCCGCGGCGGAGGCCGCCGATCTGCTGGTCCGCCCGCACCACTTGGTGTGCGGGGAGTGGACGCTCGACCTGGGCGGCGGGGTGCAGGTCCTGCTCGCGAACGTCGGCCCCGGGCACTCGGGCCACGACATGGCGGTCCTCGTCCCCGGCACGGACAGCTCGCCGGAGATCGTCTTCTGCGGCGACCTGGTCGAGGAGTCGGGCGAACCCCAGGCGGGCCCCGACGCGGTCCCGGGGCGGTGGCCCGCGGCGCTCGACCGGCTCCTGGAGCTCGGCGGCGACGACGCTTTGTACGTCCCGGGGCACGGCGCGGTGGTCGATGCGGCATTTGTCCGTGCGCAACGCGCCACACTGGCGGCCCGCTTCGGCGTGTCGTAGCCGGTCGTACGCCACTTCTCTTATCGTCGTGCGAATGCGCCAGTACTCCGCAGACCTCACCCCGCCGTGGAAGAAGCCCAAGTCCGTGCCGGAGGTCGCCGCGGAGGCGGACCTCGTGGTGGAGGAGCTCGCCACCGGCTTCTGCGGGGCGGTGATCCGCTGCGAGAAGACGGCGGAGGGTCCGACGGTGACCCTGGAGGACCGCTTCGGCAAGCACCGCGTCTTCCCGATGACGCCCGGGGGCTTCGCCCTGGAGGGCCGCACGGTCACCCTCGTCCGCCCGTCCGCCGCCTCGTCTCCGGTACGTCCCACGCGCACCGCCTCCGGTTCGGTGGCCGTGCCGGGGGCGCGGGCCCGGGTCGCCCGTGCGGGGCGGATCTACGTCGAGGGGCGGCACGACGCCGAGCTCGTCGAGCGGGTGTGGGGCGACGACCTGCGGATCGAGGGCGTGGTCGTCGAGTACCTGGAGGGCATCGACGACCTTCCCGCGATCGTCGCCGACTTCTCCCCCGGTCCCGACGCGCGGCTGGGCGTCCTGGTGGACCACTTGGTGCCCGGCTCGAAGGAGTCCAGGATCGCGGCGCAGGTCAGTTCTTCCTCGGCCCTGGTGGTGGGCCACCCCTACATCGACGTGTGGGAGGCGGTGAAGCCCTCGTCGGTGGGGATCGCCGCGTGGCCCCGGGTGCCGCGCGGGCAGGACTGGAAGACGGGCGTCTGCGAGGCGCTGGGCTGGCCCCTGAACACGGGCGCCGCGTGGCAGCGGATCCTGGGCTCGGTGCGCAGCTACCGGGATCTTGAACCGGAGCTTCTGGGGCGGGTGGAGGAGCTGATCGACTTCGTCACCGCGGTCGAGTCCTAGACCGCCGCTTCGCGACGGATCTTTTCCCACCCGCCCACCCACCCGATTACCCCGCGGCTGCCTACCTGGGCCCCCAAAAGCTCTTCGACCCGTCCGGCGCGCCCGAACCTCAGTCCACCAGGTCCCGCACCACCGCGTCCGCCAGCAACCGGCCCCGCAGCGTCAACACCGCCCGGCCCTCCTCGTAGGGACCCGCCTCCAGCAGGCCGTCGGAGAGCGCCCGCCCCGCAGCAGCAAGCCCCGCAGGCCGCAGCAAGGTCAACGGGCACCCTTCGAGCAGCCGCAGCTCAAGAAGGATTCGCTCCACCCGCCGGTCCTCATCGGCGAGGATCTCCCGCCCGGCACCCGGCGAGCGCCCAGCGGCCAGCGCCCCCGCGTACGCCCCGGGATGCTTCACGTTCCACCACCGCACGCCCCCCACATGGCTGTGGGCCCCCGGCCCGGCCCCCCACCAGTCGGCGCCCCGCCAGTACAGCTCGTTGTGCAGGCAGCGCCCGGCCTCGGAGGTGGCCCAGTTGGACACCTCGTACCAGGAGAATCCCGCGCGCCCCAGGACCTCGTCCGCGATCAGATAGCGGTCCGCGTGCACGTCGTCGTCCGTCATCGGCACCTCGCCGCGCCGGATCCGCCGCGCCAGCTGCGTGCCCTCCTCGACGATCAGCGCGTAGGCGCTGACGTGGTCGGGGCCCGCGCCGATCGCCGCGTCAAGCGTGGCCCGCCAGTCGTCGTCGCTCTCGCCCGGCGTGCCGTAGATGAGGTCCAGGTTGACGTGGTCGAAGCCCGCCGACCGCGCCTCCGCCACGCACGCCTCGGGCCGACCGGGCGTGTGCGTACGGTCGAGCACCTTCAGCACGTGCTGCTTCGCGCTCTGCATCCCGAAGGAGACGCGGTTGAAGCCGCCTTCGCGCAGCTCGCTGAGGTACGCCGGGTCGACGGAATCGGGGTTCGCCTCGGTGGTGATCTCCGCGTCGTCCGCGAGCCCGAACTCCTCCCGGACGGCCCCCAGCATGCGGACCAGATCGGCCGCGGCGAGCAGCGTCGGCGTACCGCCCCCGACGAAGACGGTCCGCACCGGGCGCGGGTCGTCGCCCAGGGTCTTGCGCGCGAGCCGCACCTCGTCGATCAAGGTGTCCGCGTAGTTGTCGCGGGAGGCGAGCACGCCGCCGGAGCCGCGCAGCTCGGTCGCGGTGTAGGTGTTGAAGTCGCAGTAGCCGCAGCGCGTGGCGCAGTACGGGACGTGGAGGTAGAAGCCGAGGGGACGGGCCCCCGCTCCCTGCAGGGCGGACGCGGGCAGCGCGCCGTCCTCGGGCATGGGCTCACCATCGGGCAGTGCGGAAGGCATACCTTCGATTGTCCCGCACCGCGGAGGAACCCCGCGCCGCGCGGGCTTCCCGCACCGCCCCAGGGCCTCGCCGCGCGCCCCGCCGCTACTGCGCCTGAAGCACGAGCACCGCCATGTCGTCGTCCGGCGGTCTCTCCGAGAACTCGTGTACCAGCCTCTTGATCCGTTCCGCCACCAGCGCCGCGTCCAGCCCCGCGCAGCCCGCGAACGCCGCCGCGAGGCCGTCCGCGTCGTCGAACATCTGCTGTCCCGCGCGGCGCTCCGTCACGCCGTCCGTGACGCAGAGCAGGGTGTCGCCGGTCCGCAGCTCGAAGGTTTCGCTCGTGTACGTCGCGTCGTCCACGACCCCGAGCAGCAGCTGGGGCGTGGCCGCCGCCCGGACCGTTCCGTCCGGGGAGAGGAGCAGCGGCAGCGGATGGCCGGCGCTGGCCACCGTGCAGCGGACGCCGCCGTCGTCCATGGGCACCAGCTCGCCGTAGAGGAGGGAGAGGAAGCGGGAGGTGGCGCCGTCGGGCGGCAGGCCCTGGCCGCCCGCGACCGCGACCACCGCGGCGGCCGCGTCCGCCGCCTCCGTCGCGTCGTCGAGGAGGAGCTGGTTGAGGCGGTCGAGGACCTCCGCGACCTCGTATCCCTCGCGGGCGAGCAGCCGCAGCCACGGCCGGGCGAGACCGATCACGACGGCCGCCTCGACGCCCTTGCCCTGTACGTCCCCGAGCGCGAAGCAGTAGCGGCCCTTGCCCGCCTGGAACACGTCGTAGAAGTCGCCGCCGGGGCCGCCCTTGTCCCGCGGCTCGTACACCACACCGCTGTGCATGCCGGGGATGTCCGCGACGGAGCTCGGCAGCAGGCCGCGCTGCAGGACCTGGCTGATGGTGGCCTGCCGCTGGTAGCGCCGCGCCGCGCTGATGGCGAGCGCGACGCGGCGGCTGAAGTCCTCGATGAGGCCGGTGACCTCGTCGGCGAAGCGCATCATCCCGGACCGCCCGATGACGAGCGTGCCCAGCGCGCGACCGCCCGCCGTGAGGCGGTACGCCAGGGCCGTGCCGAGCGCCTCCCCCGCCAGCGCCTCGCGGGGCCACGGCACGGGAGCGGCGCCGGAGCCCGCCGAATCGGGCAGCAGGGGCGGGTCCTTCTCCAGACTGCGGCGCAGTTCCTCTATCCGCTGCTCGCTGGTGTGCCAGACGCGGGCCAGCCGGGTCCCCTGCGACCCGCTCGCGGCGTCGCGCGGCGCGACCTCCGGCTCGTCGTCGAGCCACACCGCGCACCAGTCCGCGAGCCGCGGCACGAGGAGCTGTCCGGCCAGGGCGGCCACCAGGTCCTCGTCGAACTGTCCGGCGAGCAGATCGGACGCCTCGGCGAGGAAGGTGAGCGCGCCGCGGTTGACCCACTCCGTGTCGTGCGTGATCCGCTTCGGCAGCGGCGCGAGGATCTCGGCGGCGCGCGGTCCGCGTTGCGCGCCCTGGTCACCCGCGTACGACTCGCTGTCCTGGCCGGCCTGCACGCCCCCGACCAGCAGGCGGGCCCAGACGGACTTGGTGCCGGTGCGGTAGGTGATGCCCCAGGAGTCGGAGAGGGCGGCGACGAGTTGCAGCCCACGGCCGTACTCGGGCATCCCGGGCGGCTGGGGCGAGGGTTCGTTGCGGACCGAGCGGGCGGGGTGGTGGTCGGAGACCTCGATGACCAGGGTGTCGCAGCTCTCCCCCAGACCCGCCTCGTCGAGCCGGCACAGCAGCTCGACCGTGGTGCCCGCGTGCACGACGGCGTTCGTGACGAGTTCGCTGACCAGCAGCACGGCGTCGTCCGCCAGACGGTCGGTGATGCCCGCCGCCGCGGGCACCGCGAGCTCGGTCCAGTCGGCGAGCGCGGCGCGCACGAACCTGCGCGCGGCGGCGGGCGCCATCGGGTTTCCGGGCAGCGATGTGCACACCACCGCCGGCGGGCCGGGCTGGTGCCCCGGCTGGGCGGACGCACGGAAAGTGGTCTCCCGTTGCATCGGAATGGACCCCACGTTTCGGCTCCTGAGCAGTTCGGTCGAATACGCCTCAGGCGACACGGACAGAGTGACAGACTGACCACGCCCATAAGCACCGAGTTACTGAAGTGGGCCGCTATGAGTGAGAACAGTGCTATGCCCGCGCTCGGTTACGGTCGGATTCCGGCACCGAAACCAGCTCCGATACCCTCACCGCCGACCGGACCCGCTCCGGAGACGGCACCAGAAATCACCCCGGAGACCGCCCCGGAAGCGATCTCCGACCTGCGCCCGCTGCTTGCCGCCATGCGGTCGGCCCGGGACGGGGACTTCACCAAGGTCCCGGTGACCGGCCACGGCATCACCGCCGAGCTGCACGCGGTGTTCAACGAGATGCTGGACCGCTCCCTGCACTTCGACGGTGAACTCACGCGCGTACGCCGGGAGATCATCCGGCACGGCCATCTCGACGAGCGGTTCTCCGCGAGTCCGGGCCAGGGCAGCTGGTCGACGCGCATCCTGGACGTCAACTCCCTGCTCGACGCGCTGGTCGCCCCCGCGGCCAACGCGACGCGCGTCCTGAACGCGGTGGCGGGCGGCGACCTCACCCAGCGCGTGGACCTGCACGACGGGAGCCGGGAACTGCGGGGCGACCTGCGGCGCCTGGGCCGCGCGGTCAACACGATGGTCGACCAGCTGTCGCTGTTCACGGGCGAGGTCACGCGCGTCGCCCGCGAGGTCGGCACGGAGGGGCGGCTCGGCGGTCGCGCCAAGGTGCGCGGCCTGTCGGGCAGTTGGCGTGACGTGACGGAGGCCGTCAACACGATGGCAGCCCGGCTCACCGCCCAGGTGCGCGACATCGCCCTGGTGACGACGGCGGTGGCGCAGGGCGACCTGACACGGACGGTGACGGTCGAGGCGACGGGCGAGCTGCTGGAGCTGAAACTGACCGTCAACACGATGGTCGAGCAGCTCTCCGCGTTCGCAGCCGAGGTGACGCGTGTCGCCCGCGAGGTGGGCACCGAGGGCCAGTTGGGCGGCCGGGCGCAGGCGCGGGGTGTGTCGGGGGTCTGGAAGGACCTGACCGACAACGTCAACTTCATGGCGTCGAATCTCACCTCTCAGGTGCGCAACATCGCCCAGGTCACCACGGCCGTCGCCAACGGCGACCTGAGCCAGAAGATCACCGTCGACGCCCGGGGCGAGATCCTGGAGCTGAAGTCGACGGTGAACACGATGGTGGACCAGCTCTCCGCGTTCGCCGACGAGGTCACCCGCGTGGCCCGCGAGGTGGGCACGGAAGGAAACCTGGGCGGTCGCGCTCAGGTGCGCGGCGTGTCCGGTGTGTGGAAGGACCTGACCGACAACGTCAACTTCATGGCGGACAACCTCACCTCTCAGGTGCGCAACATCGCCCTCGTGTCGACGGCCGTCGCCCAGGGCGATCTGGGCAAGAAGATCACGGTCGAGGCGAAGGGCGAGATCCTCGAACTGAAGTCGACCATCAACACGATGGTGGACCAGCTCTCCGCCTTCGCCGACGAGGTCACCCGCGTCGCCCGCGAGGTCGGCACGGAAGGAAACCTGGGCGGCCAGGCCCAGGTGCGCGGCGTGTCCGGCGTATGGAAGGACCTCACGGACAACGTCAACTTCATGGCGCTCAACCTCACCTCCCAGGTGCGCAACATCGCCCAGGTCACCACGGCCGTCGCCAACGGCGACCTGTCGAAGATGATCACGGTGACGGCGCGCGGCGAGATCCTGGAGCTGAAGGACACCGTCAACACGATGGTGGAGCAGCTGCGCGCCTTCGCGGACGAGGTGACCCGCGTGGCCCGCGAGGTCGGCACGGACGGCCGGCTCGGCGGCCGGGCCCAGGTGCTCGGTGTGTCGGGCGTGTGGAAGGACCTCACCGACAACGTCAACTACATGGCGGACAACCTCACCGGTCAGGTCCGCAACATCGCGCAGGTGGCGACGGCGGTGGCCCAGGGCGACCTCTCCAAGAAGATCGACGTGGACGCGCGCGGCGAGATCCTGGAGCTGAAGACCACCATCAACACCATGGTGGACACGCTGTCCTCCTTCTCCTCCGAGGTCACCCGCGTGGCCCGCGAGGTCGGCTCCGAGGGCCAACTGGGCGGTCAGGCAAGGGTCGAGGGCGTCTACGGCACGTGGAAGCGCCTGACGACGAACGTGAACGAGCTGGCCCTGAACCTCACCACGCAGGTCCGCGCGATCGCCGAGGTCGCCTCGGCCGTGGCGCAGGGCGACATGACCCGTTCCATCACGGTCGAGACCCGCGGCGAGGTCTCCGAGCTCAAGAACAACATCAACGTCATGGTCTCCAACCTCCGCGAGACCACCCGCGCGAAGGACTGGCTGGAGTCGAACCTCGCCCGTCTGGCGGGTCTGATGCAGGGCCACCGTGACCTGATGGAGGTCGCCGACCTGATCCTGCGCGAGCTGACCCCGCTGGTGAACGCGCAGTACGGCGCCTTCTTCCTGGCCGACCCGGAGGCGGGGGACGCCACGACGCTGCAGACTCCCCCGGTCAAGGGGCTCGCCTTCATCGCCGGGTACGGCTCGGCGCAGGGCTCGGTCGTCGACACGGGCGCGATGCCCGCGCACGGCCTGGTGCGCCAGGCGGCCCTGGAGAAGAAGCGCATCCTCGTCGACGAGGTGCCGCCCGACTACATCAAGATCACTTCGGGGCTCGGGGACGCCGCACCGGCCAGCCTGGTGATCATCCCCATCCTCTTCGAGGACAAGCTGCTCGGCGTGATCGAGCTGGCCACGTTCTCCCGCTTCTCGGACGTGCACCTGGCGTTCTTCGACCAGTTCGTGAGCACGATCGGCGTCGCGATCAACACCATCATCGCCAACTCCCGTACGGAGTCACTGCTCAGCGAGTCCCAGCGGCTCGCCACGCAGCTCCAGGACCGCTCGGACGAACTCCAGCTCCAGCAGGCGGAGTTGCAGCGCTCGAACGCCGAACTGGAGGAGAAGGCGGCCCTGCTCGCCACCTCTTCGCAGTACAAGTCCGAGTTCCTCGCGAACATGTCGCACGAGCTGCGCACCCCGCTGAACTCCCTGCTCATCCTGGCCCGGCTGCTCTCCGACAACCCCGACAGCCATCTCTCCGACCAGGAAGTGCAGTTCGCGACCACGATCCACCGCTCGGGCTCCGACCTCCTCCAGCTCATCAACGACATCCTGGACCTGTCGAAGATCGAGGCGGGCCGGATGGACGTACGTCCCAAGAAGCTCCCCCTGATCAAGGTCCTCGACTACGTCCACGCGACGTTCCGGCCGCTCACCCTCGACCGCGGGCTCGCCTTCGAGGTGTCGGTCGGCGAGGACGTGCCGCGCGAGATGTTCTCGGACGAGCAGCGGCTCCAGCAGATCCTGCGCAACCTCCTGTCGAACGCGGTCAAGTTCACCGCCAGCGGCGGCGTCGAGCTGCGCGTGAGCCGCGTCAAGAGGACCGGCGACCGGCTCCACGAAGGCGGCGACCGGCTCTGCTTCGCCGTGAAGGACACCGGCATCGGCATCCCGGCCGATCAGCTGCCCGCCATCTTCGAGGCGTTCCAGCAGGCCGACGGCACCACCAACCGCAAGTACGGCGGCACCGGCCTCGGCCTCTCCATCAGTCGCGAGATCGCGGGACTCCTCGGCGGTCGCATCACGGCGGAGAGCACCCCGGGCCAGGGCTCCACCTTCACGCTGTACGTCCCCGTGGTGCACCCCGGCCACGGCCCCGCCGCCGCGGCGTACGCGGCGACCAGGTCGCTCACGACGCCGGAGCCGCACGACGACCGGATCGCCATGACCCCGCACACCTTCCACGAACAGAACGACAGCTGGCCGACGCCCACCAAGCTGGAGGAGTACCGGGAAGGCTCGGCCGGCCGCATATTGCGCGGGCGCCGCGTCCTGATCGTGGACGACGACATCCGCAACGTCTTCGCGCTCACCCATGTGCTGAGCCGCGTCGGCATGCCCGTCCTGTACGCGGAGAACGGCCGCGAAGGAATCGAGACCCTGGAGCGCAACCCCGACACCGACCTCATCCTGATGGACATCATGATGCCGGAGATGGACGGATACGAGACCATCGCCGCGATCCGCCGCACCCCCCGCTGGACCGGCCTTCCCATCATCGCGCTGACCGCCAAGGCCATGCCCGGCGACCGCGAGAAGGCCATCGAGCAGGGCGCCAGCGACTACGTACCCAAGCCGGTGGACGTGGACCAGCTGCTCACCGTCGCCTGCGCCCTTCTGGCCCCCGAAGGCGACGGCACGACGGAGCCGGACACGCCCGCCACAACAGACGAACCCGTTGCACCGGAACCGGCAGACGCTCATGGGGAGATCGCCGTTCCGCCGACGCCCGAGTGAGGCACCGCCACCATGAGCACTGAGGTCATGACCGACAATCGCGCGAGCATCCTCCTTGTCGATGACATGGAGGACAATCTGATGGCGCTGGAAGCCGTCCTGGGGTCACTCAACGAGCCGCTGGTACGCGCCCGTTCGGGCGAGGAGGCGATGAAGGCCCTGCTGAGGCAACGATTCGCCGTGATCCTCCTGGACGTGCGCATGCCGGGGATGGACGGCTTCGAGACCGCTTCGAACATCAAGCGGCTCGACCAGACCAAGGACGTGCCCATCATCTTCCTGACGGGCACCGACAACGACGCGGGCTACGCCTTCCGCGGCTATGCGACGGGCGCCGCGGACTATCTCACCAAACCGTTCGACCCGTGGGTGCTGCGCGCCAAGGTCACCGTCTTCCTCGAACTGCACCGCAAGAACCAGCAGTTGGAGAAGATCCTGGCGCGCGAGAAGCAGCAGTTCGACGAGCTCGCGGCCCGCCTCTCGGCGATCGAGACGCACATGGCCGCCAGCAGCCTCAAGGACGTCCTCGAACTGCGCCACCACGTGACGCACATGGAGGAGCTGGTGAAGGAGATGCGGCGCGGGCGGGGTGCCTGACACGATGTGTCCGACACTCCGCCCGCGCGGGGCGGTCGAGGCTCAGGCCTCGCGCGATCCCGCGTACATCTCGTCGATCAGGTGCTGGTACTCGCGCTCCACGACCGGGCGCTTCAGCTTGAGACTGGGCGTCAGTTCGCCGTGCTCGATGTCCAGATCGCGGGGCAGCAACTTGAACTTCTTGACGGTCTGCCAGCGCTGCAGACCCTCGTTCAGCTGCTTCACATAGCCCTCGATGAGCTCGACCGTCGCCGGGGCCGCGACCACGTCGGCGTAGCTCTTGCCCTCCAGGCCGTTGTCCTTGGCCCAGGCCAGGATGGCCGGCTCGTCGAGGGCGATCAGGGCGGCGCAGAAGTTCCGGTCGGCGCCGTGCACCAGGATGTTGGAGACGTACGGGCAGACGGCCTTGAACTGGCCCTCGACCTCGGCGGGCGCGATGTACTTGCCGCCCGACGTCTTGATCAGGTCCTTCTTGCGGTCGGTGATCCGCAGATAGCCGTCCGCGGACAGCTCACCGATGTCCCCGGTGTGGAACCACCCGTCGGACTCCAGGACCTCGGCGGTCTTCTCGGCGAGGCCGTGGTAGCCCTCCATGATGCCGGGGCCGCGCAGCAGGATCTCGCCGTCGTCCGCGATCCGGACCTCGGTGCCGGGCAGCGGCTTGCCGACGGTGCCGGTGCGGTAGGCCTCGCCCGGGTTGACGAAGGAGGCCGCGGAGGACTCGGTGAGGCCGTAGCCCTCCAGGATGTGGATGCCGGCGCCGGCGAAGAAGTAGCCGATGTCGGGCGCGAGCGCGGCCGAACCGGAGATGGCGGCGCGCAGCCGGCCGCCGAAGGCTTCCCGCAGCTTGGAGTAGACGAGCGCGTCGGCGACCTTGTGCTTTGCGCCGAGCGCGAAGGGCACGGACGCGGTGCCGGTCCTGCGGAAGTTGTCCTGGCTGACCTTCGCGTACTCCCGGGAGACCTCGGCGGCCCACAGGAAGATCTTGTACTTGGCGCCGCCACCGGCCCGCGCCTTGGCCGCGACCCCGTTGTAGACCTTCTCGAAGATGCGCGGCACGGCGGCCATGTACGTCGGCTGCACCACCGGAAGGTTCTCGATGATCTTGTCCACGCGGCCGTCGACGGCGGTGACGTGCCCGAGCTCGATCTGCCCGGAGGTCAGCACCTTGCCGAAGACGTGCGCGAGCGGCAGCCACAGGTACTGCACGTCGTCCGGGCCGAGCAGACCGGTCGAGGCGATGGCCTTGGCCATGTACGACCAGTTGTCCTGCGGCAGGCGCACGCCCTTGGGGCGGCCCGTGGTGCCGGAGGTGTAGATGATCGTGGCGAGCTGGTCCTTGCTGATGGCGGCGATCCGCTCCTTGACCGCCTCCGGGTTCTTCTCCAGATGGGCGGCGCCGCGGGCCTCCAGGTCGGCGAGGCTGAGCACCCAGCCCTCCGGGTCGCCCTCGGCGGGTCCCGCGCCCTCGGCGTCGATCACCATGACGTGCCGGAGCTCGGGCAGCTCGGCCCGCTTCTCGCGCGCCTTGGCGAGCTGCTCGGCGTTCTCGGCGATCAGCACCCGGCTGCTGGAGTCCGACAGGATGTAGGTGGACTCCTCGGCGTTGGTCTGCGGATACACCGTGGTGGTGGCCGCGCCCGCGCAGAGGATGCCGAGGTCGGCGAGGATCCACTCGACCCGCGTGGCCGATGCGAGGGCCACCCGGTCCTCGGGGTCGAGGCCGAGCTCGATGAGGCCCGCGGCGATGGCGAAGACACGCTCGGCGGCCTGCCCCCAGCTCAGCGACTTCCATTCGTCGGGGCCCTCGCCCGAGGCAGATGGCACCGGATAGCGGTAGGCCTCGGCATCGGGCGTGGCCGCCACGCGCTCCAGGAAGAGATGCGCCACGGACGGCGGACGGTTCTCGATCAAGGTCTGTGTGTCGCTCACGACATCCTCCGGACCCGCGACATGGCGGCGACTGGCTGGCGGCTGCTGGGCTTGTTGAACTTGAGAGGGTCTTGTTTAACTTGCGAGTAACCTACGAGCAGTGATCAGAGTAGAGCGCCGAGGCCCGGTGCGTAAGGGGCTTCTGCCTGTCACTTCATACAAGAACGGGTCCGCCGCGCAAGAGCGCGACGGACCCGCTGAGCTGCCTCTGTGACGCCCGTGCCGGACGGGGCGGCGGTGAGGGGTGGGTTACTTCTTCCCCTTGCCCGGACCGCTGTCGTCGCTGGAGAGCACCGCGATGAAGGCTTCCTGCGGCACCTCGACGGAGCCGACCATCTTCATGCGCTTCTTGCCCTCCTTCTGCTTCTCGAGCAGCTTGCGCTTACGCGAGATGTCACCGCCGTAGCACTTGGCGAGGACGTCCTTGCGGATGGCGCGGATGGTCTCGCGGGAGATGACCCGGGAGCCGATGGCGGCCTGGACGGGGATCTCGAAGGCCTGCCGCGGGATGAGCTCGCGCAGCTTGGCCACCAGGCGCACGCCATACGCGTACGCGGCGTCCTTGTGGGTGACGGCGGAGAACGCGTCGACCCGGTCGCCGTGCAGCAGGATGTCGACCTTCACCAGGTCGGCGGACTGCTCGCCGGTGGGCTCGTAGTCCAGGGACGCGTACCCGCGGGTCTTGGACTTCAGCTGGTCGAAGAAGTCGAAGACGATCTCGGCGAGGGGGAGGGTGTAGCGGATCTCCACCCGGTCCTCGGAGAGGTAGTCCATGCCGAGGAGGGTGCCGCGGCGGGTCTGGCAGAGTTCCATGATCGAGCCGATGAACTCGCTGGGCGCCAGGATCGTGGCGCGTACGACCGGCTCGAAGACCTTGTCGATCTTGCCCTCGGGGAACTCGCTCGGGTTGGTGACCGTGTGCTCGGTGCCGTCCTCCATGTCCACGCGGTAGACCACGTTCGGAGCGGTGGCGATCAGGTCGAGCCCGAACTCGCGCTCGAGGCGCTCACGGATCACGTCCAGGTGCAGCAGACCCAGGAAGCCCACGCGGAAGCCGAAGCCGAGCGCGGCCGAGGTCTCCGGCTCGTAGACGAGCGCGGCGTCGTTGAGCTGCAGCTTGTCGAGGGCCTCGCGCAGGTCGGGGTACTCCGAGCCGTCCAGCGGATAGAGACCCGAGAACACCATCGGCTTGGGGTCCTTGTAGCCGCCGAGCGCCTCGGTCGCACCCTTGTGCAGGGAGGTGATCGTGTCACCGACCTTGGACTGACGGACGTCCTTCACGCCGGTGATGATGTAGCCCACCTCGCCGACGCCGATGCCGTCGGACGGGGTCATCTCCGGCGACGAGACGCCGATCTCCAGGAGCTCGTGGGTGGCGCCGGTGGACATCATCCGGATCCGCTCACGCTTGTTGAGCTGGCCGTCGACGACTCGTACGTACGTCACGACGCCTCGGTAGGAGTCGTACACCGAGTCGAAGATCATCGCGCGGGCGGGCGCGTCGGCGACGCCGACCGGCGGCGGAACCTCGGCGACGACCTTGTCGAGCAGTGCCTCGACGCCCATGCCGGTCTTCGCGGAGACCTTCAGCACGTCCTCGGGCTCGCAACCGATGAGGTTGGCGAGCTCCTCCGAGAACTTCTCCGGCTGCGCGGCCGGCAGGTCGATCTTGTTGAGCACCGGAACGATCTTGAGGTCGTTCTCCATCGCCAGATAGAGGTTGGCGAGAGTCTGCGCCTCGATGCCCTGCGCGGCGTCGACGAGGAGGACCGTGCCCTCACAGGCCGCGAGAGAGCGGGACACCTCGTACGTGAAGTCCACGTGACCCGGGGTGTCGATCATGTTGAGGATGTGGGTCCTGCTCTTTTCGGGGCCCTCCGAGGGGGCCCAGGGCAGACGCACCGCCTGGGATTTGATCGTGATTCCGCGCTCGCGCTCGATGTCCATCCGGTCGAGGTACTGAGCACGCATCTGCCGCTGCTCGACCACACCGGTCAGCTGGAGCATCCGGTCGGCGAGCGTGGACTTGCCGTGGTCGATGTGCGCGATGATGCAGAAATTACGAATCAGAGCCGGGTCGGTACGGCTCGGCTCGGGCACATTTTTAGGGGTCGCGGGCACGCAGGGTCCTGTCTCTTGAGGCGCCTGTCGCCTCGGGTCGGATCTATACGTAGGTTCCATGGTCCCATGGGTGAGGCACTGGGCCCGATGGGGCCGGTCGGGGTGGGTGACTGAACCTCGATCGGGCTGCTCGGGGGGAGGAGCCGAGCCCGGATCGGGCCGGTCAGGAAGAGGAGCTGAGCCCGGATCGGGCCGGTCAGGAAGAGGAGCTGAGCCCGGATTGGGCCGGTCGTGGAGCGGCTGGTAATCTGGGCAGCTGTGTCTCCTGACCCTCTCGGTACCTCACGGTCCTGATGGCCCTGAGGCACGTGTCAAAGAAACTCATCTGCAGTACCTCTGCAGTACCTGAACCTGAAAAGGCTCTTTCGTGGCGAACATCAAGTCCCAGATCAAGCGGATCAAGACCAACGAGAAGGCGCGTCAGCGCAACAAGGCGGTCAAGTCTTCCCTGAAGACCGCGATCCGCAAGGCCCGCGAGGCCGTTGCCGCTGGTGACTCCCAGAAGGCCATCGAGGCGACGCGTGAGGCTTCGCGTCAGCTCGACAAGGCTGTCTCCAAGGGTGTCATCCACAAGAACCAGGCCGCCAACAAGAAGTCGGCGCTTGCTTCGAAGGCCGCGACCCTCCAGGGCTGAACCCCTTGCCCCGGCTCGCCGGGGCGCTGATCAATCCTCCCGCGAGGGTAATTCGAGCCCTCTACCTCGAATCGCGGACAGACCACGCAGTACGCCACGCTGCGACGATGCCCCCGGCCCACTCCGGGGGCATTGCTGTGTCCGGGCCCCGTAGGGGGCGCGGGGAACTGCGCTGGGTCCGGGCCCCGTAAGGGGCGCGGGGAACTGCGCTGGGTCCGGCCCCGTAAGGGGCGCGGGGAACTGCGCGACCAGCCACGGACGGCCCGCGGATGCCAAACCGGCGGGTGCTCAGCGGCGCAGGCGAGCGACGCGCCGCAGGCCAGCGGGGCAGGCCGTGACAACGCCTAGCGGCGAGACCTCGCCGCGCCGGCGATGGCGACGACGGCCTTCTCCAGGGCGTACTCAGGATCATCGCCCCCACCCTTGACGCCCGCGTCGGCATCGGCGCAGGCCCGCAGAGCCACCGCCACCCCGTCGGGAGACCACCCCCGCATCTGCTGCCGGACCCGGTCGATCTTCCAGGGCGGCATGCCCAGCTCACGGGCGAGGTCGGCGGGGCGCCCACCCCGCGCGGAGGAGAGCTTCCCGATGGCCCGCACGGCCTGGGCAAGCGCGCTGGTGATCAGAACGGGGGCGACCCCGGTCGACAGGGACCACCGCAACGCTTCGAGCGCTTCGGCAGCCCGGCCCTCCACGGCACGGTCGGCCACGGTGAAGCTGGAGGCCTCGGCCCGGCCCGTGTAGTAGCGGCCGACGACCGCCTCGTCGATCGTGCCCTCGACGTCCGCCACCAGCTGGGACACCGCCGAGGCGAGCTCCCGCAGATCGCTGCCGATCGAGTCGACCAGGGCCTGGCACGCCTCGGGCGTGGCCGAACGGCCCAGGGCACGGAACTCGCTCCGCACGAACGAGAGCCGGTCCGCGGCCTTGGTCATCTTGGGGCAGGCGACCTCACGGGCCCCCGCCTTGCGGGCCGCGTCGAGCAGCCCCTTGCCCTTGGCCCCGCCCGCGTGCAGCAGGACGAGAGTGATCTCCTCGGCGGGCGAGCCGAGATACGCCTTCACGTCCTTGATCGTGTCGGCCGACAGATCCTGCGCGTTGCGCACGATCACGACCTTGCGCTCGGCGAAGAGCGAGGGGCTGGTCAGCTCGGCGAGCGTGCCGGGCTGGAGCTGGTCGGAGGTGAGGTCGCGCACATCCGTGTCCGCGTCGGCGGCGCGGGCGGCCGCGACCACCTGCTGCACGGCGCGGTCGAGGAGGAGGTCCTCCTGGCCCACGGCGAGCGTGAGAGGAGCGAGCGGGTCGGCGGTATCTGTCTTCCTGGCCATCGCGGTCAAGCATCCCACGCGGCACTGACAGCCCGTCCCGTACGGCCCCTCCGGTACGGCCCCTCCGGTACGGCCCCTCCGGTACGAGCCTTCCGGTACGAGCCTTCCGGTACGGCCGGTTTCCGGGCGGCTCACCCCGTGTCGGAGAATGGCCGGGTGACCGACGTACGACATGTCCTGGTGCTGCCCGACCGCGATGCCGCGGAGGAAGTCGCCGAAGAGCTCCCCGACCGTTTCGGCGTGCGCGAGCAGCCTCAACTCGTCCGTGACGCCCTGGCCGGCGAGGACGACGCCGAGGACGCCCAGTGGCTGGTCGTGGTCGAGGACCCCGACCGGCGCCTCGACCGCTCGGCGCTCGACGAACTGGCCGCCGAGCACGAGGGCTGGCTCGAGGCTCCCTGAGCCGCCTGAGCTCCCTTTTACGGGGGCGGGGACGGGCCCCTAGTGAGGGGCGAGGCCCGGCGTCAGCCCTTGGGCAGGACCTGGATGTCGAGGTCGATCGTGATGCTGGGGCCGACCGCCGCGATGCCGCGGGCGAGCATCGTCTGCCAGTTGATCGTGAAGTCGTCGCGGTGCAGCTCGGTGGAGGCGCGGCAGGCGACGCGGGTCTCACCCTCCAGGCCGTGGCCCACCCCGAGGTACTCCGTCTCCAGCGTGACCGTGCGCGTCACCCCGTGCAGCGTCAGGCCGCCCGAGATCGCCCAGCGGCTGCCGCCCTTGTGGACGAAGCGGTCGCTGTAGAACTCCATCGTCGGGAATCGCTCCACGTCGAGGAAGTCACCGGACCGCAGGTGGTCGTCGCGCATCTTCACCGCGGTGTCGATGGAGGCGGCGTCGATGACGACGTGCATCGCGGAGTCCTCCATCCGCTCCCCCAGCCGTATCGCACCCGCGAAGCTGTTGAACCGGCCGTGAATCCGGGCAAGCCCGATGTGCCGCGCGGTGAACGCCACCGAGGAGTGCAGGGGGTCGAGCTCCCAGTCACCGGGCTCGGGCAGCGCCGGTGGCTTGGCTATCTGGAGCATGACGTCACCGAGGGATGCGTGCGCGCTCTCCCCGACCGTGGCGTTCGCCCGGTACGGCGTGAAGCCTTCCGCCGAGACCGCCAGGCGGTAGTCACCGGCCGGAACGGTCGCGACGAACGAACCGAACGGATCCAGCCCCCCACCGACGACCTTGCGCCCCATGGCATCACTGACCGCGAACTCCCCGTGCCGCACGGGCTCATTGACCGGGTCGAGCACCCGGCAGCTGAGCACGCCCGCACTGGGCGGCACCGCCACGGCGGACAAGGGACTCCCGGTGCGGCCTGCCCTGCCGGCTCGCCCTGCCGGACCGGCGGGACCGGTCCGTCCCGCGCCACCCGCTCTTCCTGCCCCACCGGCTCGATTCGCCCGACCGGCTCGGTTCCTACGGTCTCCCAGCCAGCGGCCGAACATTTGCGACACACCCCCGCGCACCTTGACAACTCCCTTGACAACTCCTGCCACGAAGAGGCATTCGATCACCGTTGCGGCATTCGATGCAACACGAACCCACTGCGCTGGAATGCTGCGCTAGCGCTGGAAGTGTCATGAGTCACCCGAATTGATCAGCGCGAGCGTGCTGGACTCTCCGGCCCGCCTAGGCCGCGAGCTGAGCCCGACCCGGCCTGGCCCCGGCCCCGGCCCCGGCTCCCTAGGGCGGTCGAGTGGCCACCTCCAGGATCGGGGCCGCCTCTCTGCCCGTCGGCCGGGCCGCCGCCGCTCCGGCGGCCGGCCCGATGACCGCGATCGAGCCGCTCGTGTCCGTCCGCAGCACCTCCGCTCCCCCGGCCCGCAAGGCCGCGACCGTGCGCGGTGCCGGGTGCCCATATGAGTTGTCCCTGCCACACGAGATGAGGGCGAGGCGCGGCGCGGTCCGCCGCAGGAGTCCGGGGTCCTGATAGGCCGAGCCGTGGTGGGCGACCTTGAGCACGTCCACGGGTGGCAGCTCCGCCACGGCCTGCGTGCGCGAAAGGGCCCGCTGGGCGGGTGGTTCGAGATCGCCGAGCAGCAGCAGGGTCACCCCTTCGGCACGGACGAGCAGGGAGACGCTGGCGTCGTTCGGGCCATCGGGAGTCGGTGCCGGGCCCACCCCCTCCGCCCCGGGCCAGAGCACCCGCCAGTCAAGGGCGCCGCCGCCCGCACGACGCCGCTCCCCCGCCACGGCCCGGCTCACCGGAATCCGGCGGGCGGCCGCCTGCTCGCGTACGAACCGTGCCTGCCCGTACGGCTCTTGATACCCCGTCGTCTGAATCGCCCCGACCGACCGCCCCCGCAGCACGCCCGGCAGCCCCGCCACATGATCGGCATGGAAATGGGTGAGGAGCACGAGCGGTACACGCGTCACGCCGAGCGAACGCAGGCAACGGTCCACGAGCACCGGGTCAGGACCCGCGTCGACGACCACTCCCGCCCCGTCGCCCGCGGCGAGCACAGTGGCATCCCCCTGGCCCACATCACACATCGCGAACCGCCAGCCCGGCGGCCAGCCCGCGATCACCCGGGTGAGGGGCGGAGGCTGCACGATCGCCAGGACGAGCAGCAGGGCACAGGCCACACTGACCCAGGGGTGTCCGACAAGCCTGCGGCCGACCAGGATCAGGCCCACCGTGGCGAGGGCGAGCAGCAGGCCGCCACGCCAACCGCCGGGCCAGTCGACTCCGCTGCCGGGCAGCGCCGCCCCCGCCCGTGCGATGTCCGCGATCCATGCGGTGGGCCAACTGGCGCACCAGGCAAGGCACTTGGCGACCGTCATCGCCCACGGCGCCGTGGCGAGCGTGGCGAACCCGAGGACCGTGGCGGGCGCGACGGCCACCTCCGCGAGGAGGTTGCAGGGCACCGCCACCAGGCTCACTCGCGCCGCCATGACGGCGACCACGGGCGCGCACACCGCCTGCGCGGCAGCCGCGGCGGCCGACGCCTCGGCCAGGCGTGGTGGAACCCGGCGTCTTTGGAGGGCAAGGCTCCACCTCGGCGCGAGGGTGAGCAGGGCGCCGGTGGCCAGGACGGAGAGCAGAAATCCCGGGCTGCGGGCCAGCCACGGGTCGTACAGGACCAGCAGCAGTACGGCGGCGGCCAGGGCCGGGATCAGCGACCGGCGCCGCCCGGTGCCGATGGCGAGCAGCGCGATCAGCCCGCAGGCCGCGGCCCGCACCACACTCGGGTCCGGTCGACAGACGATGACGAAGCCCAGGGTGAGCGCACCGCCGATCAGCGCGGTCGCCCGCAGTGAAATCCCGAGCCGTGGTGCGAGGCCGCGCCGTTCCGCCCGCTGAGCAAGGCTTGGCGGGCCGATGAGCAGGGCGAGGACGATCGTGAGATTGGCCCCGCTCACCGCGAGGAGATGCGTCAGGTCGGTCGCCCTGAACGCCTCCTCCAGCTCGGGCGGCACACGTGAGGTGTCCCCGACCACCAGCCCCGGCAACAGCGCCCTGGCATCGGGCGGCAACCCGTCCGTGGCCTCCCGCAACCCGCCCCGCAACCGCCCCGCCAGGCGCTGTGGCCCTGAGGGTGCCTCGATCACCCGTGGCGTCCGCTCCCCCTCCACCCGGAGCACCGCCGCGACGCGGTCACCCTCCGGCAGGGGAGGCGCGAGGCTCGCCCGGACGCGCAGCCTGGTCGAGGGCAGAAGCGCGAGCCAACGGGCCCTGGGCCAGGGGCCGACGGATTCCCCACCGGAGGATGACCTGCCGGTGGAATCCCTGCCGATGGAATCCGTGCCCATGGAATCCGTGCCCATGGAATCCGTGCCGACGGAATCCGTGCCGGTTGCCCCGCCCTCGCCCCTCTCCGTAGCCGTACCCGTATCCGTACCCGTATCCGCGTCATCCCTGTCTCCCTCCCCGGCGAAAACCAGGACCGGGGTGCGGGTCACGGAGGTCTTGCCGTCCGGCGACGTGACCCGGACGATCTCCGCGTCCAACATGACGGACGGCGGCACGGCACGGGCTCCCGTGACGCGGGGCCGGGTGAGTCGAGGGTCGGAGGTGACCTCCAACTCGACCTCCGCCTCGGAATACTGACGAGCCAGGGCGGGGACCGGCCCCCGGTGCAGATCGGCCCCGTGCAGCGCCGCCGACGTCGCCCCCGCCGCGACACAGAGCAGGACGGCCGCCACCGAGACCCGCCGCCAGGGCTGCCTCCTCCCTTGGGCGCCGCCCGGCTCGGGCGCATCCTGCCGCGCTCCAGCCGCCGCATACCTCCGGGCATCCCGCGGCCCCTCACCTGCCGAGTACCTCCGGGCGTTCAGCGGCCCCTCCTCCGCCGACCGCCCCCGTACCGTCCATGCCACCAACAGGGCGCCGGCCACCGCCACACAGACCGCCACCGCTGCGATCACCCACCGGGGCGGGGCGTCCAGTGCCAGCGCCGCCGTCCCCCAGGCCGCGAGGGCGGGCGGCACGAGGCGCAGGTCCAGGGGGCCCTCCTGGCGGGGGTGCGCGTCCCCGCTCCGGCGCCCGGACGCGGCGTGGGCGGTGGGGCGGGCCGGGGCCATCGAGGCTCCGGGCACCACAGGCGCCTGGCTCCTGGACCTCATGGCCGCACGAGATTCTGCAGGTCGGCGTAGCGCTTGTCGCCGATTCCATTGACCTCGCGCAGTTCGTCCACCGAGCGGAAACCACCGTGTTCCGTGCGGTAGTCGATGATGTGCTGGGCCAGCACGGGGCCGACACCCGGCAGTTCGTCGAGCTGCTCCGCAGTGGCCGTGTTGAGGCCGACCGGCGCGGCAGGGCTCGCTCCCGTCGGCCCGGCGGCCGCCCCCGCGCCGGGCACCGCCGGAGGAGGAGCCGCCGCCGGTGCGCCCACCACCACCTGCTCGCCGTCGATGAGCAGGCGGGCACGGTTCAGGCCGTCCGTGTCCGCGCCGGGGCGAACCCCGCCCGCGGCCTTCAACGCGTCGGCGACCCGCGACCCGGCGGGCAGCCGCAGAATCCCGGGGCTGCGGACCTTCCCGCTGACGTCCACGACGACCCCGCCACCGCCCGCACCGGCCACACCGCCAGCACCAGCCGCCGCCCGGCCCCCGCCCTCCGCAGGAAGCGCGGCTCCCGGTGACGGAGAGGGCTCCGCACCCCGATCAGGTGCCGCCCCGACCACGTCCGGCGCCCGCACCGGCTGCGTCCGCCCTGCCCAGAAGTGCTGGGCAGCGAACACCGCGGCCACGACGAGGACCACCACAAGCGCGACGAGGCTCCGACGCTCAAGCCCACACCGCAGCTGGAGCCACACCGGCAACCGCTCCCGCACGGCAAGCCCCACCCGCCCCCGCACCGGCGGCACCGACTCGCCTCCGGCCGCAGCCGACACGGGCCGCTGGGGCGGAACCTGGCCTGGAGGCTGCTCCTGCCCCCGAACCGCCAACACCACCTCAGGCTCCGGGCCGCCCCGAGTCTCTAGTCCACCCCGAAGCTCCGGCCCACCCCGCGGCTCCGCCCCACCCCGAAGCCCCGGCCTGCCCAGCAACTGCGGCACCGGAACCCCCTCCGGCCGCGGCCCACCCCGAGACTCCGGCCCACCTCGGGACGACGGCCCGCCCCGCAACTGCGGCACCAGCACCGGCACCCCCTCCGGCGGCAACACCACCCGAGACGACCGCTCACCCTGAGAAGACCGCCCACCCCCCGGCGCCGCCACGCCCCGCGGCCCCGCCACAACCTGCCCTTGCCCCACACCCTCCAGCTCTGGCTGACGCCACCGCACGGCCTGCCGCTGCCGCTGCGACTGCGCCACGGCGCGCGGCCCAGCCAGCGGCTCCGGCCCCGGACTCGGCTCCGTCCCCGACCCCTGCCCCGGCTCTGTCCCCGGCCCCGCACCCGGCGGCACCCCCACGCCCCGCGCATCTGGCGGCGGCGCCCCCGACCTCAACCCGACTCCGCCACCTGCCTGTTCAGGCCCGGCGAAGAGCGACTCCGCGCGCTGCCGCAATACCTGGGCCCGCACCCGCGTCTCCGCCGAAGCGTGCCTGCGCCGGGCTGCCCGCCTACGGGCGTGGCTGGACCGCTCTCGACCATCAGAGACGCGGCCATGAGAGACGCGACCGTCGGACGCGGGGTCTCGCCCCGGGCCACTCGTCGCGGCAGGTGTCCTTGAAAGTGATCGAAGTGTCATGCCGACGACGCTAGGCACCGCGGCGGAAATATGTTGATCTTGGTCAATTCCCGTGGATTACCCAGCAGTTGTGGATAACTCCGTCACCCACGCCCTCAACAGGGCTCACCGAGGCCTCACCAGGACACTCACCAGGGGGAAACCACAGCCCCCAACAACCCGGGCCCCGTATGCGCCCCGATCACCGCCCCCACCTCGCTGACATGCAGCTCCGCGAGGCCCGGCACCCGGTCCCTGAGCCGGTCCGCGAGGGTCGAAGCCCGTTCCGGCGCCGCCAGATGATGCACCGCGATGTCCACGCGGTTCGAACCGGCCCGCTCGATCACGATCTCCTCGAGCCGCGCGATCGCCTTGGACGCCGTCCGCACCTTCTCCAGCATCTCGATGCGCCCGCCGTCCAGCTGTAGCAGCGGTTTCACGGCGAGCGCCGAACCCAACAGCGCCTGCGCGGCGCCGATCCGGCCGCCCCGGCGCAGATAGTCCAGCGTGTCGACGTAGAAGTACGCGGACGTGTTCGCGGCCCGCTTCTCGGCCGCGGTCACCGCCTCGTCCACCGAGCCGCCCGACTCGGTGGCCTCCGCCGCCGCGAGCGCGCAGAAGCCCAGGGCCATCGCGACCATTCCGGTGTCCACCACCCGCACCGGCACCGGCGCGTCCTTCGCCGCGAGGACCGCCGCGTCGTACGTGCCCGAGAACTCGGCGGACAGATGCAGCGAGACGATGGCCGTCGCGCCCGCATCGGCGACCTTGCGATAGGTCTCCGCGAAGAGTTCCGGGCTCGGCCGCGAGGTGGTCACAGAGCGCCGCTTCTGTAGCGCCAGGGCCAGGGAGCGGGCGGAGATCTCGGTGCCCTCTTCGAGTGCCTGGTCACCGAGGACCACGGTCAGTGGTACCGACGTGATGCCGTGCCGCTCCATCGTCCGCTGCGGCAGATAGGCCGTTGAATCCGTGACGATCGCGACATGACGGGACATGCGGTGGAGATTACCTGCCTGGAGCCGACGGCGGCAGCCCGACCCCTTGCGGGCCAGTCTGCCAGCCGCGCTCCGAGCCGTGCCGGGTCGCCCTCGCGGTCACGTCGTGCTCTCGGGCCTGGCCTGCTTCTCCCAGGGGTACGAAGGCCGCGGCGTCGGGGGCGTGATGGCGGGCCGCGCCGACTCCTCCGCCGATCCGGACGATGCCGAGGGTCGCGACGGCTCGGGGCGCCCCGGCTGCCCCGATGGCTCCGACGGCTCCGTCCACGTCTGCTCCGCCCCCTTGCCCGCGTCCGCCGGCTCGGGCTCGGGCCACGCGGCGGGAGTCTGCGTGGGCGACGGCTCCTTGGTCCAGTGCCGCAGCGCGCCGGTCTCCAGGTCGATCTGGGAGCTCAACGAGTCCAGGTCGTCGTCCGCGAAATGGTGAGCCCGGTCGCGCACCACCCACCGCAGCGAGTCCGCCGACTTCGTGATCTGCGCCGTGCGCTCCCGCAGCGCGGGGAGCCGCTGGGCCAGGGTCGCCTTGTCCGGGTCCCGCTCCAGGCGCCGGAGCTCGTCGTCCAGCTCGTGCCCGTGCGCGCTGAGCCGCTCGAAGAGCCCCAGGGACTCCTGCAGCGAGCTGTCCTCGACCGCGCCCGCCTTGAGTGCCTCCTGCGTGGCCCGCATCGACGTGCGCAACGAGAGCCGCAGCTGGGCCAGTTCGCCGGCCGCACCCACCTGCGCGAAGCTCTTCGCGCGAAGCGTCGTGTCCTCCACCGAACGGCGCGCCTGCGAGATCGTGCGGTCCACGCCGCGCTTGGCGGCACCGACCACCTTCACCGTCACGTACGCACCAAAGATCACGAACAGCAGTACGAGCAGCGCCACGATCACGCCCACGGCTTCCATGACGCTCCTCTCAGGTCCTGCGGCGGGTTCCGCACCGACTCTTCAACGGTAAACGCAAAGGGCAGGCCGAGGGTTCCATCGGAACCCCCAACCTGCCCGTAGGGGACTACCCTCATGCCCCGCGTGCCCTCAGATCCTCAGGACCGTCAGGACCGTCAGGCCGGGACGATGTTCACCAGCTTCGGCGCCCGGACGATGATCTTGCGGATTCCGGCGCCGTCCAGCGCCGCCAGCACCCTCTCGTCGCCCATGGCCACCTTCTCCAGCTCCTCGTCCGAGATCGACGGGGAGACCTCCAGGCGTGCCCTGACCTTGCCCTTGATCTGCACGACGCAGGTCACGGTCTCGTCCACGACGTACGCCGGGTCGGCCACGGGGAAGTCCTGGTGGACGACCGTGTCGGTGTGGCCCAGCTTGCGCCACAGCTCCTCGCCGACGTGCGGGGCCAGCGGAGCGATCAGCAGCACCAGGCGCTCGGCGACCGAGCGCGGCAGCGCGCCGCCCTCCTTGGTCAGGTAGTTGTTCAGCTCGGTGATCTTGGCGATGGCGGTGTTGAACCGCATGCCGTCCAGGTCCTGGCGCACGCCGTCGATCGCCTTGTGCAGGGCGCGCAGCGTGCCCTCGGCGACGTCGGACTCCGCGACGTCGGCGACCGTGACCTCACCGGTCGACTCGTCGACGATCAGACGCCACATGCGCTGCAGCAGGCGGTACTGGCCGACGACCGCGCGCGTGTCCCACGGGCGCGAGACGTCCAGCGGGCCCATCGCCATCTCGTACAGACGCAGGGTGTCCGCGCCGTACTCCTCGCAGATCTCGTCCGGAGTGACCGCGTTCTTCAGGGACTTGCCCATCTTGCCCAGCTCGCGCTTGACCGGCTCGCCCTCGAAGAAGTACTGGCCGTCGCGTTCCTCGACTTCGGTGGCCTGGACCGGGAAGCCACGGCTGTCGCGGTAGACGTAGGCCTGGATCATGCCCTGGTTGAACAGCTTGTGGAACGGCTCGGCGGACGAGACGTGCCCCAGGTCGAACAGCACCTTCGACCAGAAGCGGGCGTACAGCAGGTGCAGCACCGCGTGCTCGGCGCCGCCCACGTACAGGTCCACGCCGCCGGTCGGCTGCCCCTCGCGCGGGCCCATCCAGTACTGCTCGACGGCCGGGTCGACCAGCTTCTGGTCGTTGTGCGGGTCCAGGTAGCGCAGCTCGTACCAGCAGGAACCCGCCCAGTTGGGCATGGTGTTGGTCTCGCGGCGGTACTTCTTGGGGCCGTCGCCCAGGTCCAGGGTGACGTTGACCCAGTCCTCGTTGCGGGACAGCGGCGTCTCCGGAGAGGTGTCCGCGTCGTCCGGTTCGAAGGTGCGCGGGGAGTAGTCGTCGACCTCCGGCAGCTCCAGGGGCAGCATCGACTCGGGCAGCGAGTGGGCGATGCCGTCCTCGTCGTAGACGATCGGGAAGGGCTCGCCCCAGTAGCGCTGGCGGCTGAACAGCCAGTCGCGCAGGCGGAAGTTGACGGTGCCCTCGCCGATGCCGCGCGTGGCCAGCCAGCCGGTGATGCGGGCCTTGGCGTCGACGACGCCCAGGCCGTCCAGGGAGATCTCCGCGTTCGAGGAGTTGACCAGCTTCGCCTCGTACGAGGAGAAGGCCTCGTCCCACGTCGCCGGGTCGGTGCCGCGGTCGTCGGACGGCTCGACCACACAGCGCATCGGCAGGTGGAAGGCGCGCGCGAAGGCGAAGTCGCGGCTGTCGTGCGCCGGGACGGCCATGATCGCGCCGGTGCCGTAACCCATCAGTACGTAGTCGGCGATGAAGACCGGGACCTGCTCGCCGCTGACCGGGTTGGTGGCGTAGACGCCGGTGAAGACGCCGGTCTTCTCCTTGGCGTCGGCCTGGCGCTCCACGTCGGACTTGGAGGCGGCGAACGCGCGGTACTTGGCCACGGCCTCGGCGGGGGTGGCGTGGCCGCCGGTCCACGTCTCGTGGGTGCCCTCGGGCCAGGCGTCGGGGACGACCTTGTCGACCAGGTCGTGCTCGGGCGCCAGGACCATGTAGGTGGCGCCGAACAGCGTGTCCTGGCGGGTGGTGAAGACGGTGATCGCGTCGCCGTCCTCGGAGCCGACGGGGAAGTCGACACGGGCACCTTCGGAGCGGCCGATCCAGTTGCGCTGCTGCAGCTTGATGGCCTCGGGCCAGTCCAGCGCGTCCAGGTCGTCCAGCAGGCGGTCCGCGTACGCGGTGATGCGCATGTTCCACTGGCGCAGCTTGGCCTTGAAGACGGGGAAGTTGCCGCGCTCGGAGCGTCCGTCGGCGGTGACCTCCTCGTTCGCCAGGACGGTGCCCAGACCGGGACACCAGTTGACGGGCGCGTCGGACGCGTACGCCAGGCGGTACTGGCTCAGGACCTCGGCGCGCTCCACGGCGTCCAGCTCGCTCCACGCGCGCGTGGTGCCCGGTACGGCGCGCTCACCGCTGTCGAACTGGGCGACCAGGTCGGCGATCGGGCGGGCCTTCTGGGCGTCGGCGTCGTACCAGGAGTTGAAGATCTGTACGAAGATCCACTGGGTCCACTTGTAGTAGTCCGGGTCGATCGTCGCGAAGGAGCGGCGCTTGTCGTGGCCCAGGCCCAGACCGCGCAGCTGCGACTTCATGTTCTCGATGTTGGCCTCGGTGGAGACCCGGGGGTGCGTGCCCGTCTGCACGGCGTACTGCTCGGCGGGCAGGCCGAAGGCGTCGAAGCCCAGGGTGTGCAGGACGTTGTGGCCCGTCATGCGCTGGAAGCGGGCGTAGACGTCCGTGGCGATGTACCCCAGCGGGTGGCCGACGTGCAGGCCCGCGCCGGAGGGGTAGGGGAACATGTCCATGATGAACTGCTTGGGCTTGGCGACCAGCGCGGCCTGCGCGTCGCCGTCCGCGGCCAGGTCACCGCTCGGGTTCGGCGCCTCGTACGTGCCGTTCGCGTCCCAGAAGTCCTGCCAGCGTGCCTCGATGTCGGCGGCCAGGGCGGCCGTGTAGCGGTGCGGTGCGGCCACCTCGGAGGCGGCAGCAGAATTCGTCTCGCTCATGATCCTCAAAGCTCCATCGATCGTCTCTGCCTGCGGAAATGGCCGTCCCGGCCAAATGAAAAAGCCCCTCACACAGGAGGGGACGCCGCGCCGATGCCGACCGCGATTTTCCGGCGGTCGGGACTGATCAGCGCGGCCCGCTAAGCAGAAGGCGTACGGCACGCATGGCGTCAGGGTACCGCAGCGCTCACGCGGCCCGCGACGAGGTTCCACCGCGCCGCTTCGCGCCGCTCCCCGGTCCGCCGGAGGCCCGGAACCCGATCTTTGGCCAAAGGTTACTCCGCGTACCGACCTCTATCGGGGCAACACCAAGATCGCGTCGCTTTTAGATAACGACGCAATAACTCAAACCTCGTACTCACTGGTATGCGGACACTTAGCATGCGGCGATCGAGCCATTTCGGAGTCGCCCCCATGAACCCTCTGAATCCGCATCGCAAGAGCCGCACCAACCGCGCCACCCGCACGAGCCGTTCGTTCACAGCCTTCCCCGAACCGAGCAGAACCACGCGCGGAGTTCTGACCACCGCCGTACTGCTGCTCATACCCCTGCTCGTCATCGTCGGGAGCGACGCCTTCCGCGCCGCCCTCGACTTCACCACCGGCGTCCTGTCCCTGGTCTCCCTGACCGCCGCCGTCGCCTGGGGCCTGGTCGCCACCGACCGGCTCTTCCTGCACTCCCGTCAGCGACTGCTCGCCCAGGCCGTGCACCGGGCCACGGCCGTCGCATCCATCGGCTTCCTTCTGCTGCACGTCAGCGTCAAACTCGCGCTCGACCACGTGTCGCCGGTCGGCGCCCTCATCCCCTTCGGGCTCGGCTTCTCCGGCAGCGACGGGCTCATCGGCCTCGGCTCGCTCGCCGGGCTCCTGATGGTCGTCACGGGCGTCACCGGGGCCCTGCGCAGCGCCTTCGCCTCACCGGCCCAGGTCGCCTCGCGCTGGCGTGCGCTGCACATGCTCGCCTACCCCGCCTGGTGTTCGGCGCTGATACACGGCCTCTACGCGGGACGCCCGCCCAAGCCGTGGGTGATCGCCCTGTACTGCCTCTGCCTGGTCGGCGTCGCGGGTGCGGTCGCGTTGCGCGCGGCCCCGCTCCCGATCAAGCGGAAGGTCGCCGCCCGGATCCTGGCCCTTCTCGAACCCGAGGGCCGCGCGCGCAACCGGGAGGCCGTCCGCCGGGACATCGCCGAGTCGCCGCTCCCCGGGACCGCCGCCGCTCCCGGCCCTGCCCCCGAAGCCCCGTCCGGCCCGCCCCCGGTGGTCGGCATCGCGGCGGCCTACCGCGTCCTCGCCTCCACCAACCAGCCCACGGAGGTCGTCTCCAGCACCGATCCCCCGCCGCCCCGCTGGCCGGCCCCGTCCCCGCCTCCCCCGGCCGAGGCGCCGCACATCCCCTACGACCCCCCGTACGACACCCACTCCCAGGCGTACGGCTCCGAAGACACCGCCTACCGCTCCCACGACACCGCGTACGACCCGTCGTACGACGCGGCCCACGACCCCCATCCCCCGTACGAGGCGCCCTACCAAGCCCCGTACGACAGCGGCCCCGCCACCGAACCGCTGCCGCACACCTTCCAGGCGCCGAGCTCGGGCGAGCCCTGGAACGCCGCCACCGGAGGCCCCAAGTGAACGCGTCGCTGCCCGACGTCCCCGAAGTCCGCGTCGTCGGGCTTCCGCTCCTGACCTCGGGCTTCGATCTGGTCGAGCGCCTCGATCTGGCGATGCACCTGAAGGTGCACGGCCCGCTCGAACCCATGGCCGGCGAGTCGCTCGCCGGCCTGTCCGAGGCCATCTCGCTGCGCGGCAGGGGCGGGGCGGGCTTCCCCTTCGCCAAGAAGCTGCGCGCGGTCGCCGACGCGGCGATACGTCGCGGCGTGCGCCCCGTGGTCGTCGTCAACGGCAGCGAGGACGAACCCGCCTGCCGCAAGGACACCGTCTTGATCAACCGCGCACCGCACCTCATCCTCGACGGCGCTCTCCTTGCCGCCGAGGCGCTTGGCGCCCGCACTCTCGTCGTGGGCGTGACCCGGGACTCCACCGAGTCCTCGATGCTCTCGGCGCTCGCCGAGCGCGGCCTGACCAACCGGCGCGGATCGACCATTCGCGCGCGCGTGCAGCGCAATCCGGTGCGCATGGTGACCGGTGAGTCGTCCGCCCTGGTGCGCTCGGCTGACGGCGGCCCGCCGATGCCGCCGGGGCGCAAGGTGCGCACCTCGGACTCCGGGGTGGGCGGAGCGCCCACCCTGCTGTCCAACGCGGAGACCTTCGCCCAGCTCGCGGTCGCCGCCCGGATCGGCGCCGACCGCTACTGCCGCACCGGCCTGCGGGAGGAGCCCGGCACGGTGCTGCTCACCGTCTCCGGAGCCGTCGCGCGGCCCATGGTGGTCGAGGTCCCCACCGGAGTGCCCCTGCGGTACGTCCTGCAGCTGGCCGGCGCACCGCCGCTCCCCCAGGGCGTCCTGACGGGCGGCTATCACGGCAAGTGGCTCGACGCGGTCACCGCTCACGACGCGGTCGTCTCACGCGCCTCCCTGGAGGCCTGCGGCGGCGCGCTCGGCGCGGGCGCGATCCTGCCCATCGGCCCCGGCACCTGCCCGCTCGGGGAGGCGCTGCACGTGGCGAACTGGCTCGCCTCCGAGAGCGCCGGCCAGTGCGGCCCCTGCTATCTGGGGCTCCCGGCGGCGGCCCGCGGCCTCGCGGACGTCCTGGACGGCGGCGGTCCCACCGCTCTGGAGGCGCTGCGCGAGGTGACGCGGGCCGTGAAGCGCCGCGGCGCCTGCAAGCACCCGGACGGCACGGCGGCCTTCATCGAATCCACGATCTCGGCGTTCACGGACGACCTCGCCGCGCACGTCCTGGGCGGCGGCTGCGGCCGCCCTGTGGAGGGCGTCCTGCCGCTCCAGGCGGAGGCTTCCCCTGCCGAGGCCCCCAGTGGCCGCAGGCTCGCCGTCGACTGGACGCTCTGCCAGGGCCACGGACTGTGCGCGGACATCATCCCCGAGCTGATCCAGCTGGGCCCCGACGGCTTCCCCGGCGTCGCGGAAGCGTCCGTACCGCGGTACTCCGAAGCGCGTGCCGAACGTGCCGTACGCCGCTGCCCCGCGCTCGCGCTGCGCATC
This sequence comes from Streptomyces sp. NPDC054047, assembly GCF_055585065.1. Taxonomy (NCBI): domain Bacteria; kingdom Bacillati; phylum Actinomycetota; class Actinomycetes; order Kitasatosporales; family Streptomycetaceae; genus Streptomyces; species Streptomyces sp. NPDC054047. Next base: position 966,830 of record NZ_JBVJKV010000001.1, read on the forward strand.
GAGGAGGACCCGTCCGCGCCCGCGACGCGCACGGCGCTGCCGCTCGCGCTGCCGCCGGGCCGCGGCCGTGGCCGCAGGGCGCTCGGCAGCGGACGTCAATGACCCACTAGGCCAGGGACCCACCTGGACCCGCCGGCCGGACACACGAGAGCGGGCCACCCGATCCGGGTGGCCCGCTCTCATCTGCTGTGGAGCTAAGGAGAATTGAACTCCTGACCTCCTGCATGCCATGCAGGCGCTCTACCAACTGAGCTATAGCCCCTTGCTTGTCCGCCCGGTTTCCCCGGCGGCTCCGCCAACATTACACGCTCCTCCCCGTGCTCCACCAAATCGTTTCCGGTCTGTACGGATACGGCCGGTACTGTCAGCCTTCGTGACCGTGATCGCGCTTGCCGGCGCCCGCCGCCGCGTGCCCCTCGCCGCCGGGGCGTGCCTGCTCTCCTTCACGGCCTTCTGGCTCGCGCAGCGCGCGGCGGACGTCTCGATGATCGACCTGATGGTCTACCGCGCCGAGGGCGAGACCGTCCGCGCGGGCGGCGACCTCTACGCGCTGCGCACCACCGAGGCGCATCTGCCCACCACCTACCCGCCGTTCGCCGCCCTGCTGTTCACGCCGCTGACGCTCCTGGACACGGCGGACATGCGCACGCTGGCGACGGTGGGAAACCTGCTCCTCCTGGTGGCCTTCACGCACCTCGCCCTCCGGCTCGTGGGCCCCCTCCCGAACATCGGGCACGCGCGCGTGGAGACCGCCCTGTGGGTGTCCGCGCTCGCGGTCTGGGCCGAACCGATGTGGACGACCCTGCGGTACGGCCAGGTCAATCTGCTGCTCGCCGTCCTGGTCCTGTGGGACCTGTCACGGCGCCCCGGCCACCGCTGGGCGGGCCTGGGCATCGGCATCGCGGCGGCGATCAAGCTCACTCCCGCGCTCTTCGCGGTGTTCCTGCTGCTCACCGGCGCGGCCGAGGCCGCGCGGCGCGGGCCGTGGCGTCCGCCCGTGCGCCACGCGTGCGTGGCGGCCGTCTCGTTCGCCGGCGCGACGCTGCTCGCGGCCGCCGTCCTGCCGTACGACTCGTGGCGCTTCTGGACCCGGATGGTCTTCGAGGCGGGCCGGGTCGGGCTCGCCGAGGACACCGCGAACCAGTCGCTGCGCGGGGTCCTCGCACGGCTCCTGCACACCGCTGAGCCCGGCATCCGGTGGGCGGTGGCCGCGGCGGCGGTCGGCGCGCTCGGCCTCGCGGTCGCGGTGCGCGCGGCGCTGCGCGGGGAGCGCGCCCGGGCGGCGGTGACCTGCGCGGCGACGGCGCTCCTGGTCAGCCCGGTTTCGTGGTCGCACCACTGGGTGTGGTGCGTGCCGATGGCGCTGCTCGTGTGGGACCGGGCGGTGCGCCGGGGCGGCCGGGCCCGGTGGGCGGCCACCGGAGCCGTGGCCCTCGTCTTCTGTTCGTACGCCCTGTGGTGGGTACCGCACGGCGTGGGACGGCTCGAACTCGGCCAGAATTATGGCGAGATGACGTTGTCCGCCCTCTACGTAGGGACCGCTTTCGCGTTCCTGCTGCATGGACTGCTGCTAGGAATCGGACGCCGCACCCGCCCGTGGACCGGGCGAGGTCAAGCAGTGGCGAAGGAATAGAAGCGCTTGAGCGTGCAGTGTTCGTCGAGCAGCCGGCCATAGATCGGCTCCCCTTCGAGCTCGCGGTACGTCTCGATGGGGTCGCCCTTTATGATCAGCGCCCGCGCGCACTCCTCGCACCAGTACTGGTAGTCCGGGTTGACCGGTTCCATGTCGCGGACGATCGGCGTACCACTGCCGCACCAGTCGCACTTCCGCCTGTGTGCACCCATCAATCAGCTCCAGCTGCGGCCGCAGGCCGTGCACACGTACGAGACACCGCCGTTGTCGCCGAGTACTTGGGCGACATGGGACGAACCGCAGGACGGACAGGTGAGGAGGGTGATCGCTGCGGAGGGAGCGGCAGCGCGAAACGGCGCGGCCGCTGCGATGGGGCGGTCGGCCCCATCGAGGATGCTCGCAGGCATCGCTCTCCCTCCCGTCGGGTCACAATCGGTGGTCTGGTGCGGTCCCCTTCCGGCTGTCCGATTCTGCCACGGCCTGAGCGACCCGGTCAGCGACGCAGTCGTACCAGTCCGGACACGGCGCCCAGCGCGGCCGCCCCGGCCAGGGCGTATGTGCACACCAGGAGGGCCTGTGCGGATGAATACGCCCCCGGAGCCCCTTGTGACTCAAGCCGGTTGAGAAAAAGCGCTCCGAAGCACGCGACACCGATCAGCTGGCCGAGCTGAGCGACCGTCGAGAGGAGGCCGCTGGCGTCCGCGGCGTCCTCGGGCCGCACCGTGGAGAGTGCCCGGGTGAGCGTCGGGCTGAACCCGAGGGAGAGGCCCGCGCCGATGCCCACGAAGGCCGCGTACAGCCACGGTCCGCCCTCTCCGCCGTCCCGCAGCAGCAGCCCCACCGCGACCGCCGACACCGCGGTGAGCGCGAACCCACCGGGAATCAGCGCCCGTTGGAGCGCCGCGGGCCAGCGGCGCCAGGTCAGGCCGACCGCGCCGAAGACCATCGCGGTCGGCGCGAACGTCAGACCGGCGCGCAGCGCGCTGTAGCCCAGGCCGCCCTGGACGTGCAGGGTGAGCACGAACAGGAAGCCCGCGTTGACCGCCATCACCGCGGCGATCCTCAGGACCGCGAGGCCCATGCCGGGGATGCGCAGGACCCGTGGCGCGATCAGCGGCGCCCCGCCGCCGCGGGCCAGCCGGGACTCGTACGCGCAGAAGAGCGCGAAGAACACCGCGGCCGAGCCGAGCGAGAGCCAGGACCACAGCGGCCAGCCCTCCTCCTGGCCGAGCACCAGCGGCACGGTGAGCAACGACACGGCGCCGCCGAGCAGCACGAGCCCCGGCAGATCGAGCCCACGCGCCCGCGGCCCCGGCTCCCCGGCAACCCGCTCTCCCGCCACCGGCTTCCGGACGGCGTCACGCGGCAGCACCCGCCCCGCCATGATCAGCAGGACCACCCCGACCGGCACGTTCACCAGGAACACCGGACGCCACCCCGTGCCGAACAGATCGGCGCTGACCAGGACTCCGCCGAGCACCTGCCCCGCGGCGGCCCCGACGGCGAGCACGGCCGCGTACGCGCCGAGCGCCCTCGTCCGCGCCTCCCCCGTGAAGTTGCGCTGGATCAGGCTGAGCACCTGCGGGATGAGGAGCGCCGAGCCCGCGCCCTGAAGCAGCCGGAAGGCGATCAACTCGCCCGTGCCCCGGCTGAGTCCGCAGGCGAGCGAGGCGACGGTGAAGACCGCGAGGCCGATCAGGTAGACGCGACGGTGCCCGAGGCGGTCGCCGAGCCGTGCGCCGGTGATCAGGAGCACGGCGTACGTGATGGTGTATCCGGCGATCACCAGCTGCAACCCGGCGCCCGACGCGCCCAGTTCGGTGCGGATGGTGGGCGCGGCGACATTGACGATGAAGACGTCGAGCAGCGCCATGAACTGCGCGGCGATGACGACCGCGAGCAGCCGCCCGGGGCGATTGTCGGTGCCGGGGGCTTTACTGGATTCAGAACGTGAACCAGCGGGCGGTGAACCAGCGGGATCCGCCGCGGTGGGCGGGGTGGTCGTTGTCATGGCACCGAGCGTGACGGCGAGTTGGTACGGGTAACGAGAGCCCGCTGATGCTGGTACTGGCAGCACCTGGCAAGGCTGGGGGCGTGGGCCGACGATGGGGGACGTGACGACGATGGGGACGACTCGGCAACCGGCTCAGGGGGCGGCCCAGGGGACGACTCGGCAACCGGCTCAAGGGACGGCTCAGGGGACAGCTCAAGGGACGGCTCAGCGACGGAGACCGGAGCTCGCCGCCTTCCTGCGCGGCCGCAGGGCCAGGGTGACACCGGCCGACGTGGGCATGCCGCCGGGCCTGCGCCGCCGCACACCGGGCCTGCGCCGCGAGGAGGTCGCCCAGCTCTCCGGAGTCGGCGTCACCTGGTACACGTGGCTGGAGCAGGGCCGCCCGATCAACGCGTCCGCGCAGGTCCTGGACGCCGTGGCACGCACGCTGCGCCTGGACAAGCCGGAGCGCGAGCACCTCTACCACCTGGCCGAGGTGCCGTTCGAGCCGGACCGCAGGACCGCCTCCCCCGCGGCCGTCGGCCCGGAGATCCAGGGCATCATCGACGCCCTCGACCCCCACCCGGCGGTGGTCTACAACGCGCGGTACGACATCCTCGCCACCAACCCCGCCTACCGCGACCTCTTCTTCGTCCCACAGCTGGAGGCCCTCGGCTCGCCGAACGTGCTGTGGACGCTGTTCATCGCGCCCGACCCCGTCTGCCCGCTGGTCTTCCGGGACGAGGAGCTGCCGGTGATGGTGGCGACGCTGCGCAGTTCGTACGGCCGGCACGTGGGCGAGCCCGCCTGGGAGGACTTCATACGCCGCCTGTCCGCCGCGAGCGCGCTCTTCGCCGAGCTGTGGGAGAGCGGTGACGTGGCGCCGCCAGGACCCCGTGTGAAGACGTTCCGGCACGAGGCGGTCGGCGAGCTGCGGATGACGTCGGTCTCGCTGTCCATCAACGGCATGCCGGAGTGCCGGATCGTCGCGTACACACCGAACGACGAGGAGAGCCGCAACCGTGCGGCCGCGCTTCGCGCACTCAGGCCACCGGAAACGGAAGGATCCCGCCCTCTGATGAGGACGGGATCCGAATTGTGGAGCTAAGGAGAATTGAACTCCTGACCTCCTGCATGCCATGCAGGCGCTCTACCAACTGAGCTATAGCCCCGTGTGTTCTTTCCCGCTCGGCGGGCGAACAAGAAGAACTTTAGCCTGCGACCAGCCGGAATGTGAAATCCGGGTGACGGAGCCTTTGGGGGACCCTCTCAGGCCCTCCGACCAGCGGCTCTCGCCACCCGCCCGCCCGGGGCTAATCGTCGTCGCCGAGCACCGGCTCCGGCAGCGTGCCGGCGTTGTGCTCGAGCAGGCGCCAGCCCCGCGCGCCCTGGCCGAGTACGGACCAGCAGCAGTTGGAGAGCCCGCCAAGGCCCTCCCAGTGGTGGGACTCCAGGCCGAGCAGACGGCCGATGGTGGTGCGGATCGTGCCGCCGTGGCTGACCACGACGAGCGTGCCGTCCTCCGGCAGCTTCTCGGCATGGCGCAGCACGATCGGGGCCGCCCGGTCGGCGACCTCGGTCTCCAGCTCGCCGCCACCGCGGCGCACCGGTTCACCGCGCTTCCACGCGGTGTACTGGTCGCCGAAGCGCGCGATGATCTCGTCGTGCGTCAGGCCCTGCCAGTCGCCGGCGTACGTCTCCTGGAGGCCCTGCTCGTGCGTGACCTCCAGGCCGGTGAGGGCGGCGAGCTCACTCGCGGTGGCCGCCGCCCGCTTGAGGTCGGACGCCACGATGGCGTCCGGCTTCAGCGAGGCGAGCAGCCGGGCGGCGCGCCTGGCCTGCGAGACGCCCGTGTCGGTCAGCTCGATGTCCGTGGAGCCCTGGAAGCGGCGCTCCAGGTTCCAGGCCGTCTGGCCGTGCCGCCACAGGATGATCCGGCAGCCGCGGTTGGTCACCGAAGCTCACCGTCCAGGTCGGCTGCCTCCTCCGCGGCGCGCTGCTCGGCGTGCTCGGCGGCCTTGCCGCGGGTCGCGACGGCGTCCGCGGGCAGCTCGATCTCGGGGCAGTCCTTCCACAGGCGCTCGAGGGCGTAGAAGACACGCTCCTCGCTGTGCTGGACGTGCACCACGATGTCCACGTAGTCCAGGAGGACCCAGCGGGCTTCGCGGTCGCCCTCGCGGCGCACCGGCTTGACGCCGAGCTCCTTGTTCAGCCGCTCCTCGATCTCGTCGACGATCGACTTGACCTGGCGGTCGTTGGGCGCGGACGCGAGCAGGAAGGCGTCGGTGATCGACAGCACGTCACTGACGTCGTACGCGATGATGTCGTGCGCGAGCTTGTCGGCGGCCGACTGTGCGGCTGCCTTGATGAGCTCGATGGAGCGGTCCGTGGCGGTCACTAGTGAGCTTTCCTTCAGGTGGTCAAGACACACCAAGGGTCTCACGGACCGCCGACAGCACTCCCGGCGATCGCTCGATCACCCTGTCTGCTGCGTCACCCCGCCGAAGTCTGCTGCGTCAGCCCGCCGAAAACCCCGGCCGGGAGGCTCCCGGCCGGGGTCCGTGGCGTCATCCCGCCCGGTAGTCCTGGCCGAGGACGACCGACACATCCGCGTTCGGTGCGGTCTTGCCCTTGCGGACCGCGCCGTCCGGCAGTCCGAGGGTCTTGGCGACCTCGGCGGCCTGCGTCTTCTTGTCCGCGTCGGCGTACGTGACCTGCGAGGCGGCCTGGGCCGTGGTGCCCGCGCCGCTGTCGACGAAGGTGTAGCCGCCGTTGACCAGCGTGATCCGCGCGTCCTGCCCGGCGCCCTTGCTCCCGGAGGCATTCTTGACGCCGACCCGCAGGGCCGCGCCCTTCTCCGGGCTCTTGACCGCGCCGCCGAGGACTTCCTTGACCACGTTCGCGCCGGCCTGCTGCGAGAGCGTCCCGTCCTGCCGCACCGGGAGCTGCTCCGTGGAGTAGTCGCCGCCCTTCGCACGGTCGGCGAGCTTGGCGAGGAAGGCGCCGAGGTCCTTCTCCTTGAGCGAGGGGTCCAGGATCTGCGCCAGCGACTGGACGGTGGTCGTCGCGGCCTGCGGGTCGGACGACAGCTTCCGCAGGACGCCCTGCATGACCTGCCCGAACCGCTTCAGCTGCGCGGTCTCGGTCTCGCCGGAGGCGCGGTACGTGGCGTACGCGACGGCCATCGGGCCGCTCAGGGTCTGCTGCTCGCCCTTCTTCACGAGGGGCGCCTGACCCTTCTTGGCCTTCGGGTCGGGCACATTGGCGTCCGTGTCGACGTCGATGTTGCCGACCAGCTCGACGAGGTTGTTCAGGTACGGGGTGTCGAGCCGCCAGGTGCCCTCGACCTGGGTGCCGAGCAGGGTGTCGATCGACTCGCGGGTGCCGGTCGAACCGTCGTCGTCGACCGACTTGCCGAGCGTCGTCCCCGCGCCCTCGTCGTCCGTCACGGAGAGGGAGTTGGGCAGCAGGACGGTGGTGCCGCGCTTGGTGGTGGTGTTGTTGACCAGGAGCGCCGTGGAGGTGCCGCCCCCCTTGGTGTTGTGCAGGTGGACGACGATCACGTCGCGGTTCTGCGGTCCGGCCGCCGCCGCGTCGTCGCCGGAGGCGTCGTCCGACAGGCCGGGCAGCTTGCCCGCGTACCAGAGGTAGCCGACGCCGCCCGCGATCACGAGGGCGAACACCACGATGAGCGCGACGACCCGGGAACGCCCGCGCCGCTTGGCCTCCTCGCGCCGCTCGGTGCGGCTCTCGGTGAACTTCAGCCAGTCGATGACGTCTTCGGACTCTTCGTCCGGCTCCTCGATGAAGGAGAACTGCTGGGTCTCGTAGGCGGGTTCGCGCTCGGCCTCACGCCGGGGCTCGGGCTCCGGTTCGGGGTCCGGCTTCGCCTCCGGCTGCCGCGACTGCTGCGGGATCCAGCCGGTCTGCGTCTGCTGGGGGGCCTGCTGCTGGTGGGGCTGGTGGCCCTGCTGGGGCTGGTGTTGGGGCTGGTGTTGGGGCTGCTGGTCGTACGTCCCGTAGGAACCGGAGTCGTACGAGGAGTCGTACGAAGGGTCGTACGACGGGACGGGAGCCTGCTGCCCGGTCGCGTACGGGTCGTAGCCGTAGCCCTGCGACTGCTGTTGCTGCGACTGCTGTTGCTGCTGCTGAGGCTGCTGGGCCTGTGCCCCGTACTGGTCGTACGAAGCCGAGGGCTGCACCTGCTGGTACACCGGCTGGCCGTACTCGTCGTACCCGACGACCTGGTACTGGTCAGCCGCGTACTCGCCCGCATACGGGTCGCCGCCCGCATACGGGTCGTACTGTCGGTCGTTCACCGGTGCCCCTCTCGGCTCAATCGCCGCGGTACAGCTCGCGCTTGTCGATATAACGCACCACACCGTCCGGCACCAGGTACCAGACGGGATCCCCCTTGGCGACCCGCGCACGGCAGTCCGTGGACGAGATGGCGAGGGCCGGGACCTCCACAAGGGAGACGCCGCCCTCGGGGAGCCCGGGGTCGGCCAGCGTATGGCCGGGCCGGGTGACCCCGATGAAGTGCGCCAGGGAGAACAGCTCTTCGGTGTAGCGCCAGGTGAGGATCTGGCCGAGGGCGTCGGCGCCCGTGATGAAGAAGAGGTCCGTGTCGGGATTGAGCGTGCGCAGATCGCGCAGCGTGTCCGTCGTGTAGGTCGGCCCGCCGCGGTCGATGTCGATGCGGCTCACCGAGAACCGTGGGTTCTCGGCCGTCGCGATGACCGTCATCAGATAGCGGTCCTCGGCCGGGGACACCGCCTTGTCGCTCTTCTGCCACGGCTGCCCGGTCGGCACGAACACCACCTCGTCGAGGTGGAACTGCGCGGCGACCTCCTGGGCCGCCACGAGGTGTCCGTGGTGGATCGGGTCAAACGTTCCGCCCATGACTCCGAGACGGCGCTTGCCCTTGCTGGCCGGGCCGGTACCGGGACCGGTAGGCATGTCCTGCTCTCCCATGCGTGCAGACCCTACCGGCCCGGTCGACGGGCTCTGGTTCAGCCGTCCGTTCCGTGAGATCGCTCGGCGGTGTCGCTCAGCGGTCGCGGTTGAAGCGCGTGGTGATCCACAGGAGCAGCATCAGCGCGACGAACGCGCCACCGCCGGTGATGAGAGGACTGATGCTTGCGTGCTCGTCGACGTGCTTGCCCTCGGAGGCGAGAGTGACCAGCTGGGAGGCGGTGCTGTGGAGGCTCATCGTCGGCAGGACCTATCCGGAGGTGGGCGGGACAAAGACTTACGGGCCATCGTATGCGGGGGCACCGGCCGAGCTCACGCCGACTCAGCTGTTCCGGTCGGCGACTCAGCCGTTCTGGTCGGCGACTCAGCCGTTCCGGTCGGCGCGGTCGGCCTTGTCGCCCGCGTCGCCGTCCCCGCCGGGACTGCCTTCACCGCGCCGCGCGTCCCCGCTCGGGCGCTGCGCGTCGGCACCCTGGCGGTAGCCCCGCAGCAGGAACCACGCGACGAGCACGCAGCCGACGACCATGACGATCAGCACGACGCGGAGCAGATTGCCCGCCCCCTGCTCCTTGGCGGCCAGGCCGGCCGCCTCCGTGACCCAGTGGTGGGCTGCGGCGCTGTGCTCCATGACGGCCATGACGGGCGACTCCATTCGCTGTGCTGCCCTGTCACGGTATCTCCGCCTAGGCTGGGCCCCACCTCGGGGGCATGACTGGACGAGCATGGGGGATGGGGCATGACCGACGACAACGACCACGGCCAGCGGGACGGTGGCCACGAGAACGTGCCGAGCAGGCAGCGCAGGCGCTTTCCCGGCATCTCGTCGCGGGCCTACGAACACCCGGCGGACCGGTCCGCCCTGGTGGCCCTGCGCAAGCTCAGCGGCTTCGACACCGTCTTCAAGGCGCTCAGCGGGCTGCTCCCCGAGCGGAGCCTGCGGCTGCTGTTCCTCTCCGACTCCGTACGGGTCTGCGACGCGCAGTTCGCGCACCTCAACACCATGCTGCGGGACGCCTGCTACATCCTGGACCTGGAGAAGGTCCCGCCGATGTACGTGAACCAGGACCCGAACCCGAACGCCATGTGCATCGGCCTGGACGAGCCGATCATCGTGGTGACCACGGGCCTCGTCGAGCTGCTCGACGAGGAGGAGATGCGCGCGGTCGTCGGCCACGAGGTGGGCCACGCCCTCTCCGGCCACTCGGTGTACCGCACGATATTGCTCTTCCTCACCAACCTGGCGCTCAAGGTCGCCTGGATCCCGCTCGGCAACATGGCGATCATGGCGATCGTGACCGCCCTGCGCGAGTGGTTCCGCAAGTCCGAGCTGTCGGCGGACCGTGCGGGACTCCTGGTGGGCCAGGACCTCAAGGCGTCGATGCGCGGTCTGATGAAGATCGCGGGCGGCAACCACCTGCACGAGATGAACGTCGACGCGTTCCTGGAGCAGGCCAAGGAGTACGAGGCCGGGGGCGACCTGCGCGACTCCGTCCTGAAGATCCTGAACGTGCTGCCGCGCACGCACCCCTTCACCACCGTGCGCGCCGCCGAGCTGAAGAAGTGGGCCGAGACCCGCGACTACCAGCGGATCATGGACGGCCACTATCCGCGCCGCGACGAGGACAGGGACACCTCGGTGTCGGACTCGTTCCGCCAGTCGGCGTCCAGCTACGCGGACGACGTGCGCAGCAGCAAGGACCCGCTGATGAAGCTGGTCAACGACATCGCGGGCGGCGCGGGCGACCTGGGCGGCAAGCTGCGCGGGAAGTTCACCGGGCAGGGCGGGCAGGGCGGCCGGCCCGGCGAGCAGGGCAGCGGCACCACCGAAGAGAAGTAGCCCCTCAGAGCGAGGGCTGGGCGGTCACGGAGAGCGCCCCGCACAGCGCCGTGGCATCGCCCGTCGCGTACGGGTCGGTGCCCGCGGGGCCGCCCGCCTTCGCCTTCTGCCCGGCCAGCAGCGGCCGCAGCTGGTTGGCCGCGTCCGCGGAGCAGGCGAGCGGGCCCGCCTGCATGTACGACACCAGCAGCTCGGTCTGGCGCATCCGCAGGTCGTCGCGGTCGAAGCGGAACTGCAGCTCGCGCCGGACGGTGAACAGCGAGGCCTTGACGTGCTCGCCCTTGCCCGCCGGACGCAGCGCGTAGACGAAGGTGTGGTCCGAGGTCACCTCAAGGGCGTTCTTGTCCGTCTCGGTGGCGTGCAGGGTGCCGTGCACCCGGATGCCGGGCGTGGCGAGGGCCGTCCTCGTCGGGTCGAAGCGCACCAGCCAGCCGGTGGGCGCGTGCCGGCCGTCCGCCGCCGGGTGCGCGAAGCTCTCGTCGAACTGGTCGAGCTGGTGCGGGTCGAGCAGGATGCGCGCGGAGCGCACGGCGCCGCCGGTGAGGACGTCCGGGTCGAGCGAGGACTCGACCAGGTAGTCCTTGGCGGTGGTCAGCGCGGTCATCACCTGGCTGTCCGAGAAGTGCGAGGTGCGCCGCGCCGCCGGGAGGTTGATGCCGGACGCGCCCACCCGGAACTGCGCGGCGGGGCTGTGCGCGTACAGCTCGGACGGCTTCTCGGCGCCGGGCACGGGGCCGGGCGGGGCGAGCGGTATGACCGTCATCCGCAGCGGCTCGGGGCGCTGGGCGGCCGGGGGCTGGTACGGATGGCGTACGCCCATGTAGATCGCGGTGCCGAAGGCGACGGCGATCAGCACGACGAGGATCACGGCCTGTTTGGAGAGGTGCCGGTGGCGCGCGGGCAGGCGGCGCACCGCATGCGTGTGGTCGCTCATGCGCTCCTGCGCGGAGTACTCCTGGAGCCGCGCGGCGCGGACGAACGACTCGTCGAAGACGACGGATCGGTACTCGTCCTCACCACCGGCGGGAGCACCCTCGGGGGTCCCCTCAGGTGGTTCTCCTGGCCCGCCCATACTTTCAGGGTAGGTCTCAGCGCCGTCAGGTAAACGCCCTGGTACACGACAAGTTCTGACAACTTCTCACGGGGTGCGCGGCGTCGCGGACACCGCCGGCGGCCCGTACTCCGCGGAGGCGGACGGCTCCGTGGACACGGGTGGCGGCATCGGGTCCTGGCGGCCCGTCGACGCGCCGCGGTAGACCGCGGTGAAGGCGAGCGCGACCATGCCGATGCCCATCAGGAGGGCGAGCATCCAGGCGACGGGGCGGTGCCAGCGGTTGTGGCCGCCGTAGCCGCCCTGCCTGCCGTACCCGTCCTCGGTGAACTCGCGGTCGTACACGTCGTCGAGGTCCGGGTCGTGGCCGAACTCGCCGCCGTCGTCCGGGCCGAAGCCCTCGTCGTAGAGGTCGTCCTCGGGCGATTCCCGGCCCGGCCCCCGGGTGCGGGCCCGGCGGTTCTCGGCCTCGGAGGCCTCGGCGCGCGCCTGGGCGGCGGCCAACAGCCGCTCCACCGCGGTGGGTTCATGGACTTCGGCGGCCTTGACGAAGTCCTCGTCGAAGACCACGGAGGCGAACTCTTCGTCCGCACCCCCGTGGTCGCGGTCGTCGTCGGGCTCCCAGCCGTCAGGAAACGACGGCGTGCCCCCCACGTCCTCCGGCACCCTTCCAGCGTAGACCCGGAAGGGGCAATCTGGGCAGACGGTACGGGAATTGGGCCCGTGCGGGAATTCAGCGGATGTGACCGTCGCCGGTGACGATGTACTTCGTCGACGTCAGCTCGGGAAGCCCCATCGGGCCCCGGGCGTGCAGCTTCTGCGTGGAGATGCCGATCTCGGCGCCGAAGCCGAACTGGCCGCCGTCCGTGAAGCGCGTGGAGGCGTTCACGGCGACCGTCGTGGAGTCCACGAGCTGGGTGAAGCGGCGCGCGGCCTGCTGCGAGGTGGTGACGATCGCCTCGGTGTGCCCGGAGGTCCACAGGCGGATGTGCTCGACGGCCTGCTCCAGGGAGTCCACGATGCCCGCCGCGATGTCGTACGAGAGGTACTCGGTCTCCCAGTCCTCCGTGGTCGCGGGCACGACGGTGGCCTTCGACCCGTCGGCGTACGTGATGACCCGCTCGTCGGCGTGCACGGTGACCCCGGCCTCGGCAAGGGCGTCCAGGGCGCGCGGCAGGAAGGCGTCGGCGATGTCCGCGTGCACGAGGAGCGTCTCGGCGGCGTTGCAGACGCTGGGGCGCTGGGCCTTGGAGTTGATGAGGATGTCGACGGCCATGTCCAGGTCGGCGTCGGCGTCCACGTAGACGTGGCAGTTGCCGGTGCCGGTCTCGATGACCGGGACGGTGGACTCCTCGACGACGGTCTTGATCAGCGAGGCGCCGCCGCGCGGGATGAGGACGTCGACGAGGCCGCGGGCGCGCATCAGCTCGCGCACCGAGTCGCGGTTCTCGCCCGGCACGAGCTGGACGGCGTCGGCGGGCAGGCCCGCTCCGTGAACGGCGTCGCGAAGGACCCGCACGAGCGCCGTGTTCGATTCGTACGCCGACGACGAGCCCCGCAGGAGCACCGCGTTGCCGGACTTCAGGCAGAGGGCGGCGGCGTCCACGGTGACGTTCGGACGGGCCTCGTAGATGATCCCGACGACGCCCAGCGGGACGCGGACCTGGCGCAGGTCGATGCCGTTCGGCAGGGTCGAGCCGCGCACGACCTCGCCGACGGGGTCGGGCAGGCCCGCCACGTCGCGCACGTCGGCGGCGATGGCACGCACCCGCTCCGGGGTGAGCGTCAGACGGTCGACGATGGACTCGCTCGTCCCGGCCTCCCGGGCACGGGCGGTGTCCTTGCCGTTGGCCTCGATGATCTCGGCGGTGCGGACCTCGAGGGCGTCGGCGATCGCCAGGAGCGCGTCGTCCTTGGCGGCGCGCGGCAGCGGCGCCAGCGTCGCGGCGGCGCCGCGGGCGCGGTAGGCGGCCTGGGCGACGGGCGAGAGGTTGTCGTACGGCAAGCCCGAGAACGGAGGGGTGAGGGACGTCATGTCCGCAGCGTAATGGGGACCGGCCGGGGTCCACCCGCTGTTTCAGCAGCCGAGACCGGTGTGCCCACGACGGCTCAAAAAGGGTGCACGCCCACCGGGGTCGCGGGCAGCGGGCCGTACCCCTCCGCGATCCGCTGGTGGTATGTGTCGCGGTCGATCACTTCGAGCCCCACGATCTCCCACGGCGGGAGCTGCGCGCTCTGCCGGTGCTCCCCCCAGAGCCGGAGCGCGACCGCGGCGGCGTCGTGCAGGTCGCGGGCCTCTTCCCAGTACCGGATCTCCGCGTGGTCGGGGGCATACCTGCTGGTCAGCAGGAAGGGGTGGTCGTGCGCGAGCTGTTCGAGACCGCGCCTGACCTCTTTCAGCGGAGCTTCGGCCCCCGAGACACTCAGGGTGACGTGCCACAGACGGGGCGCCTCCACCGTCTCGCCCTCCGGTCTCTCGTCCGTCTCGCCCGCCGCTTGCGTGTCGGTGTACGTCGCCCCCGCGGCGACGCTGGTCAGGGACCGCTCAGCCGACGCGCGGGACGACGCTCCCGGGCGCACTCGTCTCACGACGGCCTCCTCTACGCAATGGTGGTGCGGATACGCAATGGTCGTGCGGAAGTGTCTGGAACAAAGTTGAGCAGGCCAAGCGCCCCCGCGGGGCGGTTTTGGGGAGTTTCACCTCGCAGGGGCCGGTCGGCGCGCGGCGTTCGCGCCTGTTTTCGGCCGGGGGCCGCTGGGGCCCCTGTGACTCCTGGGACGACGAGACCGCGCGCGAGGGGGGTGGCGAAGGGCTAGTCGTGCAGCAGGGCGAGGTCGTCGCGGTGCACCACTTCCCGCTCGTACGCCGGTCCGAGCTCCCGCGCGAGCTCCCGCGTGGAACGGCCCAGGAGCTGCGGAAGCTCCTTGGCGTCGAAGTTCACCAGACCGCGCGCCACGGCCCGCCCCGCGGTGTCCCGCAGCTCGACCGGATCGCCCGCGGCGAAGTCGCCCTCGACCGCCGCGATCCCGGCGGGCAGCAGCGATTTGCGCCCCTCGACGACCGCGCGCACGGCCCCGTCGTCGAGCGTGAGCGCGCCCTGCGGCTCGGAGGCGTGCTGGAGCCACAGGAGCCGGTCGGCGGAGCGGCGGCCGGTGCGGTGGAAGTACGTACCGGTGTCGCGGCCCGCGAGGGCGTCGGCGGCGTGCACCGCGGAGGTCAGGACGACCGGGATGCCGGCGGCCGCGGCGATCCGCGCGGCCTCGACCTTGGTGACCATGCCGCCGGTGCCGACGCCCGCCTTGCCCGCGCTGCCGATCTGGACGTGCGCTATGTCGGCGGGGCCCGTCACCTCGGAGATCCGGGAGGTGCCGGGCCTGGCCGGGTCGCCGTCGTAGAGGCCGTCCACGTCCGAGAGCAGGACGAGAAGGTCGGCGCGGACGAGGTGGGCGACGAGCGCGGCGAGCCGGTCGTTGTCGCCGAAGCGGATCTCGTCCGTCGCCACGGTGTCGTTCTCGTTCACGACGGGCAGCGCGCCCATCGCGAGGAGCTGGTCGAGGGTGCGCGACGCGTTGCGGTGGTGGGCGCGGCGGGCCATGTCGTCGGAGGTGAGGAGCACCTGCCCGACGCGTACGCCGTAGCGCGCGAGGGAAGCGGTGTAGCGGGCCATGAGAAGGCCCTGGCCGACGCTGGCGGCCGCCTGCTGCCTCGCGAGGTCCTTGGGGCGCCTGCGCAGGCCCAGCGGCGAGAGCCCGGCGGCGATGGCGCCGGACGAGACGAGCACGATCTCGCGCTCGCCGCCGCTGCGGCTCTTGGCGAGCACGTCAACGAGCGCGTCAACGCGATCGGCGTCCAGACCTCCCGACGCGGTGGTCAGGGACGAGGACCCGACCTTGACGACGACCCTGTGGGCCTCTGCGATGCCCTGCCTTGCCCCAGCCACGTGCTTCCCCAATTGATCCCGAAGATCCCATTCCCTGCCGGACCAGCCAATCTACGCGAGTGCCCAGGCGGGGCGCCCCAGCATTTCGAGGGGCGGACCGAGGACTCCCCCGAGGTAGAACACGGCCCCGAGGTTCAGTACCTTTGCCCCTTTATCCGGTGATTGACGTCACGGAAGATTGCTACAGGGCCACCGCACGTCATACGGTCAGTGGTCGCCTTGCTCGACATCCCCCCCCGTCCGATCCCCCCGATCCCCCGCCAGGAGCCCAAGCCCGTGCCCTCTGCCGGACTCGCATCCCGCCGCATCGTGCAGCTCTCCGCGCTGTTCGCGATGTTCGCGCTCTTCACGGCCCAGCTCGTCAGCGCGCTGGTCCCGTATGTACCGGTGTTCATCGCCGCGTCGGCGGCGAACCTCGCGCTGGACGTCTATCTGCAGTACAAGCAGCCGGGCCTCCTCTCCCTCCTTGGCAAGATCCGCTTCGATGTCACCGTCAGGCAGCTCCTGCGCGACATGCTGATCCTGGTCGGCCTGCTGCGCATCGACGGCATCGAACCGCTGGCCGAGCAGTCGCCGCTGACCATCTCGCTGCTCGCCTTCTACTTCCTGCACTTCGGCTGCCAGGCCACCGCCATAATGGTGCGCCGCCGCCGCCAGCTGCCGATCGTCACGCGCAACATCGACACGTCCGAGCTGCACCTGACCGCGGCCCCGCCGCGGATCCTCTCGCGCCGCCAGGCCCACCGCCTGCTCACGTTCTCGATCCCCGCCACGGCAGGCCTGATGGTCACCGCGGGCACCACGGACGCGTACTGGGGCGGCATCGGCCTGGGGATCTCCATCGCCCTGATGGGCCTCGGCGCTGTCTACCTCGCCACGTGGCTGCTCCCCAAGAAGCGCGCGAAGAACGACGAGAAGGTCATGGAGTGGCTGGACAACTGGCTGGCCGACTACCAGCCGTCCGTCGCCATGTACTTCTCGGGCGGCGCCACGTCCGCGTACCAGGCGAACATGTGGCTCTCCACGCTCTCCAAGCTCGACGGCAAGCCGCTGATCGTGCTGCGTGAGCGGTTCATGGTGCAGAAGATCGACGCGACGGACGTCCCGATCATCTGCTTCCCGAAGGTCGCGACGATGTTCTCCCTGGAGACCTCGACGCTGAAGATGATGCTGCACCCGGCGAACGCCGCGAAGACCTCGCAGGTCCTGCGCATCCCGACGATCAAGCACGCCTTCATCAACCACGGCGAGAGCGACAAGCTGTCCTCCTGCAACCCGTACGCGAAGGCGTACGACGAGGTGTGGGTGGCCGGACCCGCCGCGCGCGACCGCTACCAGGCCGCCGACGTGGGCGTGGACGACAAGGACGTGGTCGAGGTCGGCCGCCCCCAGCTGTCCCCGATCCTGCGGTCCACGGGCGCCCCCACGGGCCCGTTCACGACCGTTCTGTACGCCCCCACCTGGGAGGGCTGGGACGGCAACCCCGGCAACACGTCGGTGACCCTCGCGGGCGAGAACATCGTCCGGCACCTGCTCGCCGACCCCGGCGTCCGGCTCATCTACAAGCCGCACCCGATGACCGGTTCGCAGGACCCGCGCGCGGGCGCCGCCAACGAGCGCATCAAGGCGATGATCCGCGAGGCCGCAGTCAAGCGTTCCGGCGAGCGTCCCGGCCAGGACGCCCTGGCCGAACTGTCGCGCCGCACCGCCGACCTGGACCGGCTGACCTCGACCGCGTTCCGCAAGAGCGTGGACGAGATGGAGCGCATGATGCTCCAGGGCACGCCGGACGGCGACCAGCAGGCGGCAGTCGCCGAGGCGACGGCGGCGTGGGAGGCCGCGTACTGGGCGTCGTTCCCCGAGTGGGAGCACCAGATCATCACCACCGCGCGCCCCGCGATCTTCTCCTGCTTCAACCAGGCGGACCTGCTGATCAGCGACGTCTCCTCGGTCGTCTCCGACTGGCTGACGAGCGAGAAGCCGTACGCCGTCGCCAACACGTCCGGCATGTCCGAGACGGACTTCCGCGCGGGCTTCCCGACGGTGAGCGCGGCAGCGATCCTCTCCCCGACCGCCGAGGGCGTCCCGGCGCTCCTGGAGGCCGTCCGCTCTCCGGAGAAGGACACGCACGCCGACGCCCGCCTGGCCCTCAAGGAGCACCTCCTGGGCCCGTCGGACCCGCCCTCGCTGGTCCGCTTCAACGAGGCGGCCCTCGCGCTCTCGGCCAAGGCCGACGAACGCCGCATCCGCATGGCCACCCGCATCGACGCGGAGATCCCCGGCCAGCGGGCGGCGGAGGACGCGGCGGAGGAAATGGAGTCCGACCCCACCGAGCAGAACGGCGCGGAGGACTCGGTAACGGCCTAAGAGCGCCCCGTCAGTGGGCGCCCTGTAAGGGGCGCGGGGCTGTGACATTTGCGGCTCCGCCGCGTGGGCGCGCCAAGCCCCCACGCACCCGCACGGTGCACGCACAAGAGAAGGGCCCCCGGAGCAAAAGCTCCGGGGGCCCTTCTCACTGCTCTGGGCGCCCCCGCCAGAGACCGCCTAGAACGGCTCGAAGTCGTCGTACGCCTTCTCGGCCTCGTCCCGCTCGGTGTCCCGGTCCCGGCGGCGCTGAGCGGCCGGACGGGGCTCCTCGAGGCGGTGGTCCTCGCCGCGGCGGCCGAGCATCTCCGCGCCGGCCATCACCGAGGGCTCCCAGTCGAAGACGACCGCGTTCTCCTCGGGGCCGATGGCGACGCCGTCGCCGCTGCGCGCGCCCGCCTTCATCAGCCCTTCCTCGACGCCGAGCCGGTTCAGCCGGTCCGCGAGGTAGCCGACGGCCTCGTCGTTGTTGAAGTCGGTCTGGCGCACCCAGCGCTCCGGCTTCTCGCCGCGCACGCGGTAGATGCCGTCGTCGCCGAGCTTGACGGTGAAGCCCGTGTCGTCCACGGCCTTGGGCCGGATGACGACCCGGGTCGCCTCCTCCTTCGGCTTCGCGGCACGCCCCGCGGCCACCACCTCGGCGAGCGCGAAGGACAGCTCCTTGAGGCCCTTGTGCGCGATGGCCGACACCTCGAAGACGCGGTAGCCGCGTGCCTCCAGGTCAGGCCTGACGAGGTCCGCGAGGTCCTGGCCGTCCGGTACGTCGATCTTGTTGAGGACGACGACCCGCGGCCGGTTCTCCAGGCCCGCGCCGTACTCCCTCAGCTCGGCCTCGATGATGTCGAGGTCGGAGACGGGGTCACGGTCGGACTCGAGGGTCGCCGTGTCCAGGACGTGCACCAGGACGCTGCACCGCTCGACGTGCCGCAGGAACTCGAGCCCGAGGCCCTTGCCCTGGCTGGCGCCCGGGATCAGGCCGGGCACGTCGGCGATGGTGTAGACGGTCGAACCGGCCGTCACCACACCGAGGTTGGGGACGAGCGTCGTGAACGGGTAGTCCGCGATCTTCGGCTTGGCGGCGCTCAGGACCGAGATCAGCGAGGACTTGCCCGCGCTGGGGTAGCCCACGAGCGCGACGTCCGCGACGGTCTTGAGCTCCAGGACGACATCGCCGCTCTCACCGGGCTCGCCGAGGAGGGCGAAGCCGGGCGCCTTGCGGCGGGCCGATGCGAGTGCCCGGTTGCCCAGGCCGCCGCGGCCGCCCTGCGAGGCGACGTACGTCGTGCCCTGGCCGACCAGGTCGGCCAGGACGTTGCCGTCCTTGTCGAGGACGACGGTGCCGTCCGGCACGGGCAGGACCAGGTCCTGGCCGTCCTTGCCGGAGCAGTTGTCGCCGGCGCCGGGGGCGCCGTTGGTGGCCTTGCGGTGCGGGGAGTGGTGGTAGTCGAGCAGGGTCGTGACCGACTGGTCGACGACCAGGATCACGTCACCGCCACGGCCGCCGTTGCCACCGTCAGGGCCGCCGAGCGGCTTGAACTTCTCACGGTGGACGGAGGCACAGCCGTGGCCCCCGCTACCCGCGGCGACATGCAGCTCGACGCGGTCCACGAAGGTGGTCATGGGATGTGCCTCCAGAAAACGTACGAAAGGTTAAGGGCGAAATGCCCTTAGGTGTAACACGCGAAGGGCGGACCCGCTTCCCGACAGGGAAGTGAGGTCCGCCCTCGCGAAGAACCTGTTCTACGGAAGCCTGATTCAGGCGACCGGAACGATGTTCACGACCTTGCGGCCACGGTGGGTGCCGAACTCCACCGCACCGGCGTCCAGCGCGAACAAGGTGTCGTCCTTGCCACGGCCGACGCCCGAGCCCGGGTGGAAGTGGGTGCCACGCTGGCGGACCAGGATCTCACCGGCGTTGACGGTCTGACCGCCGAAGCGCTTCACGCCGAGCCGCTGAGCATTGGAATCGCGCCCGTTCCGAGTGGAAGATGCGCCCTTCTTGTGTGCCATGTGTTCTCAGTCCCTTACTTCGCAGCCGTGGGGATACCGGTGACCTTGATCGCCGTGTACTGCTGGCGGTGACCCTGGCGACGGCGGTAGCCGGTCTTGTTCTTGTAGCGAAGGATGTCGATCTTCGCGCCCTTGTGGTGGTCCACGACCTCGGCCGTGACCTTGATACCGGCAAGCACCCACGGGTCACTCGTCACGGCGTCGCCGTCGACAACGAGCAGCGTAGAGAGCTCTACGGTGTCGCCAACCTTGGCGGTGGGAAGCTTGTCAACCTCAACGATGTCGTCGACAGCAACCTTGTGCTGGCGACCACCGCTGCGCACGATGGCGTACACGGATCTCTCTTTCGCTCGGAACGGGACCCCCGCAGTCCAGCCGGCCGTTCGCACAGCCAGCCTCTCCCGAGCGCCGGGGCGCCGGAAGGAAATCAGGGTTTACAGGGGTAGGACGTGCTAGTAACACGCCGACGGTCAAGATTACGGGGCTGGGCCGGACGGGTCAAACCGGCTTCTCGCCGTCCGGCGGCAGCGGCTTGACGCCCTTGCACAAGTCGGTGGTGTCGGCCTTGCCGGGCCAGGCCACCGTGCGTACGCGGTCGAAGTGTCCGCGGTACGCGTCGTGCACCGAGTCGTCGTCGATCTTGATGATCGCCTCGTCGTTCTCGCGCAGCGCCGGCGCCGTGTAGTTCTGCGAGCCGGTGAAGGAGAGCTTGTTCTGCTTCCCGTCGTACTTGCCGTCGATGAGCAGGTACTTCGAGTGGATGATGTAGGGCGTCACCAGCTTGGTGCCGGGGCGCAGCGGGTCCCGGTCGTCGTTGAAGCAGCGCAGGGTCGGCCCGCCCGCCTTGTGCAGGGCCTCCCAGGTGCCCGGGGTGCCGCCCTGGCTCTTGGCGCTGTCGGTCTCGGCGTAGACGATGCTGACCGTGCAGCCCGCCTTCTTGAGCGAGACGAGCTTGTCGGCGATCTGCTTCCGGGTGATCTTGAAGATCGAGGCGCGGATGTTCGTGTGCCGGGCCACCCCGGCCGCGTCCCGGTAGTTGCACTGCACGTTGTTCAGGACCGAGTACATCGTGTCGGTCTCGTTGACCGTGCCGGAGCGCGGGAAGAAGTACGCCTTGTAGAGGCCGTCGCTCACCGTGCGGTAGTCCCAGTTCCGCCAGTCCTTGCGGATCATGTCGGCGAAGTAGTCGGAGTACGCCTCGTACATCGTCGGGTTGTTCGGGAGCTGCAGCGCGTCGTTGAAGAACTTCGTGTGCGCGGAGGGCGTCGAGTTCGACGTGGTCTGCACGACGACGTCCCTGGCGCCCTCGACCTCGGAGAACAGCCAGAACTTGTTGTGCATGATCGACTTGCCGTACGCGGGGTCGCCCAGGCACGACTTGTTGGCCGGGCAGAGCGTCACGAAGGACGGCCTGGTCCTGTCGGTGCCGAGCTCCACCGCGAGCCTGCCGTACGCGGTGTTCGTGGGGCGGTCGCTCCTGCTGGACTCGTCGAGCACCATCTGCACGCGCACACCGCGGTTCTTGGCCGCCACGAGCGCGTCCACGACCGGGGCCTCCCACACGTGGTAGACCGCGACCTTGATGGTCGAGCCCGGCACGGCTGCGTTCGTCAGCTCGATCAGCCGGGTGCGGATCGCGTGCTGCTGCTCGGGGGTGCCCAGCGGGTCGTTGAACAGCGGGGCCTCGACCAGGGGCGGCTCCCCGTCGGCCGCCGCCGTCCCCACGGCGCTGACGGTCTGGATACCCGCCGCCGACAGGACCGTCGCCAGCGCGACGGCCCGGCGTCCGCCCTTGACCTGCTTCACGGCACGGTGACGTCCCGTGCCTCCCAGGCGACCGTGCGCCATCGTCCACCCCTCCCCTGACACGAACGGAACGTCTCCCCAAACGCCACGCTCGCGTGTTCCTGCACCAACCGCATGAGTTTTACAGGTACTTCACCGTGTTCCAACAGCCAGGTGCCCCCGGCACGGTGGATTCACCGTGCCGGGGGCACCCGGTCATACGTACGGACCACGAAGGGGCAGGTCAGCCCTCGTCTGCCGCGGAGGCCTTGACACCGGCCGGTGCCTGCTCCGCGGCGGCGGTCTTCTTCGTCGTCTTCGACGCCTTCTTGGCCGTCGTCTTCTTGGCGGCCGTCTTCTTGGCCGCGGTCTTCTTGGTGGCGGCCTTCTTCGTGGCCGTCTTCTTGGCGGCGGTCTTACGCGTCGCCTTCTTGGCCGGAGCGGCTTCCTCCGCGTCGGCCTCGGACCGCTCCGTGGCCTGCTCCGCGCTC
Source organism: Streptomyces sp. NPDC054047 (assembly GCF_055585065.1). Lineage (NCBI taxonomy): Bacteria > Bacillati > Actinomycetota > Actinomycetes > Kitasatosporales > Streptomycetaceae > Streptomyces > Streptomyces sp. NPDC054047. The sequence continues at coordinate 988,909 of NZ_JBVJKV010000001.1, forward strand.
TGCGGGGCCTGAGCGGCCTTCTCCGCCGACGGGACGACCAGGACGGCCGCCTCCTCGGACGCGGTCGGCGCGGTGGCCTTGCGGACCGCACGGCGGCGCGGACGGGCCGGGGCGGCGTCGGCGGGGGCCTCGGCCACGACCGGCTCGGCCACCGGCTCCGCGACGGGCTCCGCCTTGGGCGCCTCGGTGACGATCACCTCGGCGGCTTCCGGCTCGGTGCTCTGCGCGCTCTTGGGCGAACCGGCGGGCGCCGTCGCCTTGCGGGTCGCACGACGGCGCGTACGCCCCTTGGGAGCGGCGTCGTCCACCGGCGCCTCGGGGGCGGCCTCGACGGCGGGAGCGGGCTGCGGGGCAGCCTCCTCCTGGGCCGGGGCGGCCGGAGCCTCGACGACCGGGTCCTCGGCGGCCGGAGCCTCGGCCGTGGCGGCCTGCCGGGACTTGGAGCGCTTCTCCGACTTGGGCGCGCTCTCCGCGTGCGGGGCGCCGGCCGGAGCCGAGGCCCTGCGGGTCGCCCTGCGGCGCGAACGGCCACCACGGGACGAAGCGGCCGCCTCGGCCTCGGACGCACTGCTGTAGAGCTCCTCGTCCGGCACGAACTCCGGCTCGGGAAGCGCCACCGGGGCGGCGGCCTCCGCCGCGACCTCGGCCTCGGACTCGGTCTCGACGTCGGCCTCGTCGGTGCCCTCGTGCTCGTGGTCGTGCTCGTGCGTGTGCTCCTGACCCTGCTCGGAGCCGCCGCGGCCGCGCTTCTTGCGCTTGCCGCCGCCACCGGCGGAGGTCGGCTGCTCCATGTGCACGATCACGCCGCGGCCGTTGCAGTGGACGCAGGTCTCGGAGAAGGACTCCAGGAGGCCCTGGCCGACCCGCTTACGGGTCATCTGCACCAGGCCGAGCGAGGTGACCTCGGCCACCTGGTGCTTCGTGCGGTCACGGCCCAGGCATTCGAGCAGACGGCGCAGGACCAGGTCCCGGTTGGACTCGAGCACCATGTCGATGAAGTCGATCACGACGATGCCACCGAGGTCGCGCAGGCGCAGCTGGCGCACGATCTCCTCGGCTGCTTCGAGGTTGTTCCTCGTCACGGTCTCTTCGAGGTTGCCGCCCTGCCCGGTGAACTTGCCGGTGTTGACGTCGACGACGATCATCGCCTCGGTCTTGTCGATCACCAGGGAGCCGCCGCTGGGCAGCCAGACCTTGCGGTCGAGCGCCTTCATCAGCTGCTCGTCGATGCGGTACGTCGCGAAGACGTCGACCTCGGAGGTCCAGCGCTGCAGGCGGTCGGCCAGGTCGGGGGCGACATGGGCGACGTATCCGTGGATGGTGTCCCAGGCCTCGTCACCGCTGACGATGACCTTCGAGAAGTCCTCGTTGAAGATGTCGCGGACGACACGGACGGTCATGTCCGGCTCGCCGTACAGAAGCGTCGGCGCGGCGCCGCCGTTCTTCGCCTTCTTCTGGATCTCTTCCCACTGCTGCTGCAGACGCTCGACGTCACGGCGCAGCTCGTCCTCGCTCGCGCCCTCGGCTGCGGTGCGCACGATGACGCCCGCGTCCTCGGGGACGATCTTCTTGAGGATGGTCTTCAGACGCGCGCGCTCGGTGTCGGGCAGCTTGCGGCTGATGCCGGTCATCGAGCCCTCGGGCACGTAGACCAGGTAGCGGCCGGGCAGCGAGACCTGGCTGGTGAGGCGGGCGCCCTTGTGGCCGATCGGGTCCTTGGTGACCTGCACGAGGACCGACTGGCCGGACTTGAGGGCCGACTCGATGCGCCGGGGGCCGTTGGCCATGCCGAGGGCCTCGAAGTTGACCTCACCGGCGTACAGGACCGCGTTGCGGCCCTTGCCGATGTCGATGAACGCGGCCTCCATGGACGGCAGCACGTTCTGGACCTTGCCCAGGTAGACGTTGCCGACGTACGAGGTGGCCTGCTCCTTGTTGACGTAGTGCTCGACGAGCACGTTGTCCTCGAGGACGCCGATCTGGGTGCGCTCGCCGTTCTGGCGGACGACCATCACCCGCTCGACGGCCTCGCGGCGGGCGAGGAACTCCGCCTCGGTGATGATCGGCACACGCCTGCGGCCCTGCTCGCGGCCTTCGCGGCGGCGCTGCTTCTTGGCCTCGAGACGGGTCGAGCCCTTGATGGACGTGACCTCGTCGACGCCGGTGCCGAGCTCGCGCTCTTCCTTCTTGCGCGGCTCACGGACCTTGACGACCGTACGCTCCGGGTCGCTCTCTCCGCCGTCCGCGTCACCGGAGTCACCGGCGCGACGGCGACGGCGACGGCGGCGACGGCTGCTGCTGGAGCCGGCACCCGAGCCGTTGTCGTCCGCGTCGTCATCGGCCTGCTCGGCCGTGTCCTCGGCGTCCTCGGCGGACTGCCCACGCTCGGCGGCGGGAGCGTCCGTGTCGGAGTCTGCGTCCGCGTCCTGCTGGTCACCGGAGTCGTCGGCGGACTCACCGCGGCGGCGGCGACGGCCACCACGACGGCGACGGCGGCCGTGCCGCTCGCCGGAGTCGTCGGACTCGTCGTTGTCGTTGTCGCTGTCCGCGGCGGTGTCCTCGGCCTCTTCGGCCTCGGGAGCCTCGGCCTCGGCGGGCTGCGGGGCGGCCTTGGCGGGCTCGCGCTCGGCGGCGGGCTGCTCGTCCGCGGCACGACGGCGGCGGCGACGGCGCGGGCCGGTCTCCTCCTCCACCACGGGTGCAGCGGCGACGGGCTGCTCGGCCTCGACCTCGGCCTCTTCGGCGGGCTCGTCGGCCGCTTCGGCGGCGGCAGCGGCAGCGGCGCGCTCGGGGGTCTGGAACATCGGCTCGGCGAACACCGGCGCCTGGAAGACGGCGACGGCGGGACGCGCGGGCTTCGAGGCGGAGTCGTCGTCGGCGTCACCGGCGCGCGCCTTGCGGGCACGCGTCGGGGCGGGCGCCGAGAATCCGGCGGCGGCCTTGCGGGTGGCACGGCGGGGCCGCCGCCCACGGGGCGCGTCGTCCTCGGCGGGCTCAGCCTCGGGGGTCTGGGTGCTCTCCACGGGCGCGGCGGCCTTCGGCTCCGCGGCCTTGGGAGCCTCGGTGGGCTCGGCAGCGGCCTCGGCGGCGGGCGCGGACGAGCCACGGGTCGCACGGCGGCGGGCACGGCGCGGGGCTGCGTCACCGGACTCCGGCTGCGCCTCGGGCGCGGCCTCGGCCACGGGCTCATCGGCGGCGGGCTCGGCGGCCACGGGCGCCGCGGCGGCGGCCTCGGCACTCTGCGGCGCACCGGCGGGAGCCGAAGCGCGGCGGGTCGCACGGCGGCGACGCGGGGCGGGAGCTGCTCCCTCGGCGGGCTCGGCATCGGCCGTCACCTCGGCGGCCACGGGCTCGGGGGCCTGCTCCTGCACAGGAGCCTCGGCGCCCTGCGGCGCACCGGCCGGAGCCGACGCACGGCGGGTCGCACGGCGGCGACGCGGCGCGGGAGCTGCTTCCTCGGCCGGTTCGGGCTCGGGAGCGGCGGCCACGGCGGGCTCTTCGGCGGCGGGGGTGGCCGGTATGGCCGGAGCCGCGCCTTCGGTGCTCCCGGCGGCCCCCACGGGCGGACCGGCGGGCCGCGACGCCGCACGGCGCCTGCGGCGCGGCGGCAGGGTGTCGCTGGGGGTGTTGTTGTCCGAGCCCTCAGTGGGTTCGTTCGGCTCAAGCATGCGGGCGGTTCTCCCGTCACGCTCCCGGGCGCCGCGCCTGGTCCGGTGATGTCCGCGGCCCTCGCTCACCTACGCGGGGCCGCCATCCGGGGGCGTGGGCGCCGCACGGGAGCTCTATGTGTCTGTCTCGCCGGTTCCGTACGCCCAAATGCGGACGGCCTGGCGAAAGTCTCGGTCAGTGCGCTGCCCGACCCAGGTGGCTCCCGAGTACGAGGGCGGCGCTACGACGTTCGTCCCTACGCGGGACCTTCCGTCGCCGGCACCTTCGCGGCGGCTGCGGCGACCCCTTGGTTCTCAAGCGGGGTCGTGGCTGCCTCGCGGTCGGGCGCGAGCGGGTCGGTCACCGTGCCGGTCTCGTCGTCAAGAAGCCCCTGCGCCAGCCTGGTCACCGCTGCGGCGACCGGCGGCGCCAGGTCGGCCACAGCTCGAAGACCGGACAGGACGTCGTCGGGTCGTACGGCAGGTGTCACGTGCCGAACAACCAGCCGCAGTATCGCACAGGGCTGGTCGGTCGGCCTATCAGCGTCGTGGCTGATCGCCTCGTCAGGGGCGATCGCCTCAAGGCTCACGACGGCCGCACGGGCATCGAACGTGCGCATGCCGTTCTTCGCGCGGCGCTGGACCTCGACGGTGTCCGCGGCCCGGAAGGCCTCGGCGGCACGCTCCGCGTCCGCGGGCTCCACGCCGTCGAGGCGCAGCTCCCAGACGGACCCGGTGAGCCGGTCGGCGAGTCCCGATGTGCGGGATTCGACGGCGTCCACGATGTCGAGGCCGGTGGGCATCGACTCGTTGAGCAGCTCGCGCAGCCTGTCGGGGTCACGCGTCTCGGTGAGCGCGATCTCCAGGTACTCGGCCTCACTGCCCGTGCCGGTGGGTGCGGCATTGGCGTACGACACCTTCGGGTGGGGAGTGAACCCCGCCGAGTACGCCATGGGCACGTCGGCGCGGCGCAGCGCCCGCTCGAAGGCGCGCTGGAAGTCACGGTGGCTGGTGAACCGGAGGCGGCCGCGCTTGGTGTAGCGCAGTCGGATGCGCTGCACCGCGGGAGCGGGCGGCGGGCCTTCGGGCTGTCGCTTGCCCAGTGTTCTAGTCCTTCGTGAGTGCGGTCGTACTGCTACCTAGAGTACGTGTCGCAGGCGTGTCCGGTTCCCGCCGGGCCACCGGCACCGGTGCGGGCTCCATCGGGACCCTCCCCGCGGGGACCCGTTCCTTCGGCGCACCGAACAGCATGCGCCGTACGTCGGCACGCGCGTCCCGCACGCTCTGGCGGGCGGCGGCCAGGGCCTGCCGGGTGGCGCGGCCCGCGTCCTTGACCGCCCGGGCGGCGGGCCGCCAGACCCCGTCGCGCACGGCGTGCCCCACGGGGGTGAGGACCGCGCGGTACACCCAGCGCACCGGGTCGACGAAGAGCCACCGCAGCAGCCGGCCGAGGAAGCGGCCCACGGCCAGGGACACGTACCCGGCGATGCGCCAGGCGTGTCCGAAGGCGGCACCGATCTCGCGTGCGACGACGGCGATCCCCCGCCCGACGGGCGCGAGCACCCAGCGCCACAGGGCCACGGCGGGCACGACGAAGATCCAGCGCCCCAGGGCGCCGAGCACCGTCCCGATCCCCCGGGCCAGCCAGCCGATCCCGGCCCCGATCCCCCCGACCAGCCAGGCGATGCCGCGCCCGATCGGGGTGAGGGCGGACGCGTACAGCCAGACGGCCGGGATCACGATCAGCACGCACCCGAGCCAGGCGAGCCCCGTGCCGACGGGCACGACCACGTACCGCCACAGCCCCACCCACGGCCACACGAACACCGCCTTGAACAGCCACACCAGGGCGAGGCCGATGCCGCGCCCGGCCACCGCGGCACCCGCCGCGATGCCCCGCGCGAGCCAGGCGATCGCGTGCCCGATCGGTGTCAGGACGCAGGTGTAGAGCCATACGGCGGGGACCACGACTAGCGTCCGCACCAGCCAGGCGACGCCGCGCCCGACGGCCACGCACAGCCACGCGGCGCCGCGCCCGACTCCCCCGCACAGCCAGGCGATGCCGCGGCCGATCGGGGCGAGGACGGACGCGTACAGCCACGCGACGGGCACCACGACCAGCACGCGCCCGAGCCACGCCAGGCCCCTGCCCACGGGCGCGAGCACGTACCGCCACAGCGCCACCCACGGCCACACGAACACCGCCTTGAGCAGCCAGGTCACGGCCGCGCCGAGAGCGCGTCCCACGGGCCGCAGCGCCCGGAAGTAGAGAAAACGGCCGCACACGGCGAACGCGTCCCACACCAGGCGTACCGGTACGACGAGCACGAGCACCACGATCCGCACCGGGATGCGGATGGCGACGGCGAGGCAGCCCTCGGCCCGCGGTTGTGGTGCGGGGCCCTGTGGTGCGGGGAGTCGCGGTGCGGGCAGCGGCTGCTCCGGCTCGCGCTCGTGCTGCGGGGGCCGCTTTTCCAGGTCCATGCCGTCCTAGACGCGTCAGTGGTGGGTGCCGGTTCGTCAGGCGCCGGTCGGGATCCAGTAGCGCAGCTTTCCGCCGCGCTCGTCCTCGAAGGCGCCGCCCGCGGCCTCGATCACCTTGCGCGAACCGGTGTTGTCGGTGTCGCAGGTGACCAGGACCGATGCGAGGCCCAGCGCTCGGGCGTACGGCAGGCAGCCGATCAGCATCGCGGTGGCGTGGCCGCGGCGGCGAGCGGTGGGGCGTACGTCGTAGCCGATGTGGCCGCCGTACTCGCGCAGGAAGCGCGTGGCGATGTTGTGCCGGATGGCGAGGCGGCCGAAGTAGTCGGCGCCGTCCGCGTACCAGAGGGTCGTCACGGGGACGGAGAACGGCTCGGCCGGGTGCGCGGCCTCGCGGGCCTCGGTCACGTAGCGCTCGAAGACCGCCGGTTCGTGCCACTTGTCGCCGTAGTCGCGCAGGGTGCGGCCGAGCGTCGTGTCGTCGTCATCGCCGCCGCGCCCCTCGGCGCGGAACTCCTCCATCGCGGCGATGAAGGAGAGATGCACGAGGCCGGAGGGCGGGGCGAGTTGAGGAACACCCGCCCCGTCCACCGGCTCGCGCTGCGTCACGTGGGGCTACTTCACTACCGACAGCGGAAGGAGCTTCTTGCCGGTCGGGCCGATCTGGATCTCGGTCTGCATCTGCGGGCAGACGCCGCAGTCGAAGCACGGGGTCCAGCGGCAGTCCTCGACCTCGGTCTCGTCGAGCGAGTCCTGCCAGTCGTCCCAGAGCCAGTCCTTGTCGAGACCGGAGTCCAGGTGGTCCCAGGGCAGGACCTCCTCGTACGTGCGCTCACGCGTCGTGTACCAGTCGAGGTCCACGCCGAAGGCGGGCAGCGTCTTCTCGGCGCAGGCCATCCAGCGGTCGTAGCTGAAGTGCTCGCGCCAGCCGTCGAAGCGGCCGCCGTCCTCGTACACCGCGCGGATGACGGAGCCGATGCGGCGATCCCCGCGCGAGAGCAGGCCCTCGACGATGCCGGGCTTGCCGTCGTGGTAGCGGAAGCCGATCGAGCGGCCGTACTTCTTGTCGCCGCGGATCTTGTCGCGCAGCTTCGCGAGGCGGGCGTCCGTCTCCTCGGCCGACAGCTGCGGGGCCCACTGGAAGGGCGTGTGCGGCTTGGGCACGAAGCCGCCGATGGAGACGGTGCAGCGGATGTCGTTGCCCGCGACCTCGCGGCCCTTGGCGATGACGTTCGCCGCCATGTCCGCGATCTGCAGGACGTCCTCGTCGGTCTCGGTGGGCAGGCCGAGCATGAAGTACAGCTTCACCTGGCGCCAGCCGTTGCCGTACGCGGTCGCGACGGTGCGGATCAGGTCCTCCTCGGAGACCATCTTGTTGATGACCTTCCGCATCCGCTCGGAGCCGCCCTCGGGGGCGAACGTGAGACCCGACCGGCGGCCGTTCCTCGTCAGTTCGTTCGCCAGGTCGATGTTGAAGGCGTCGACGCGGGTCGAGGGCAGGGAGAGGCCGATCTTGTCTTCCTCGTACCGGTCCGCGAGGCCCTTGGCGACGTCCGCGATCTCCGTGTGGTCCGCGGAGGACAGGGAGAGCAGGCCGACTTCCTCGAAACCGGTCGCCTTGAGGCCCTTCTCCACCATGTCGCCGATGCCGGTGATGCTTCGCTCCCGCACGGGGCGCGTGATCATGCCGGCCTGGCAGAAGCGGCAGCCGCGGGTGCAGCCGCGGAAGATCTCCACGGACATGCGCTCGTGAACGGTCTCCGCGAGCGGCACGAGGGGCTGCTTGGGGTAGGGCCACTCGTCCAGGTCCATGACGGTGTGCTTGGACACGCGCCACGGGACACCGGACCTGTTCGGTACGACGCGGCCGATCCGCCCGTCCGGGAGGTACTCGACGTCGTAGAACCCGGGGACGTAGACACCGCCGGTCCTGGCGAGGCGGAACAGGACCTCCTCGCGGCCACCGGGGCGGCCCTCCGCCTTCCACTCGCGGATGATCGCCGTCATGTCGAGCACGGCCTGCTCGCCGTCGCCGATGACCGCGCAGTCGATGAACTCCGCGATCGGCTCGGGGTTGAAGGCCGCGTGGCCTCCGGCCAGGACGATCGGGTCGTCGACGGTGCGGTCCTTGGACTCCAGCGGGATGCCCGCGAGGTCGAGGGCCGTGAGCATGTTCGTGTAGCCGAGCTCCGTGGAGAAGCTCAGCCCGAACACGTCGAAGGCGCCGACGGGGCGGTGGCTGTCCACGGTGAACTGCGGGACCTTGTGCTCCCGCATCAGCTCCTCGAGGTCCGGCCAGACGCTGTAGGTGCGCTCGGCGAGGACGCCCTCGCGTTCGTTCAGTACCTCGTACAGGATCATGACGCCCTGATTGGGCAGCCCGACCTCGTACGCGTCGGGGTACATGAGCGCCCAGCGGACGTCACAGCTGTCCCACGGCTTGACGGTGGAGTTGAGCTCACCGCCCACGTACTGAATGGGCTTCTGCACATGCGGGAGCAGAGCTTCGAGCTGTGGGAAGACCGACTCGACAGGCATCTCGCGACTTTCGTGAGCTGGCAGGGGGATGACTCTCAAGCGTAACCCGCTCGAGAGCGCCCCTCGCACGGCTTGAAAACCCCCGCATCGGCGGGGAGCACTGGGCCCAGCGGACATCACACGTGTCCCAGTCCGGAGCACCTCCGCATCGGCGGAGAGGCCGTGCGTCGATAAAACGATCAGCCGCCCATTCGGTCACGCCTTCGTCCCGCCGCGCTCAGCCGCCCAGAGACGCCCGCAATTTCGCGCGGGACGCCTTCGCCCAGACCTCCGGCAGCTCGCGTTCGCGGTCCGTGCCCGCCGCCTCTTCCTGGCCGTACAGAAGTCCCCAGGTGAAGGCGGTCTCGCCCGCCATGTGGGCCTGGATCGCCAGGTGCCGCAGCGCGTCACGGGCGACCACGCTGTCCTGGTGGTCGCCGAGCACGCTCTGGACGGCCTTCATCTGCTTGGCGAACCGCTTGGCGGGCTTGCCGAGCGCGGGCGTCGCCGCCTCGCCCGCGTACCGGGCGCGCTTGGCGGCCTTGCGGGCCTCGTGCATGGCCACGTCGCGCTCCCCGCCCGGCGGCAGCTCCAGGGCGTGCTCGACGCGGGCCGCGAGGCGGGCGTAGTCCTTGAGCACGGCCTTGGGGAGCGCCTTGGTCACGGACGCGGAGGCGGCCGGGCGCAGCGGGGGGTCGGCGAGCAGGGCGTCGACGGACTCCAGGAGCGCGAGGTAGCGCTTGCCGTCGAGCACGGCGACGGTCCTGCGCCGGGAGCCGCTGCGCCGGGCGACGCTCCAGATGCGAAGGCGCCCGCGGACGGGGCCCAGGAGCAGGGTGCGGGGCACGGCGGCGATGCGGGACGTGAGCCGCTCGGTGAGGACCTCCTGGTCCCGGTCGACGCCCAGCTCGCCCGCGAGCCACTTCAGCTCGTCGCCGATCGGGTCGGTGACGGAGCGGTCCAGGATCTTGCGGAACGAGCGGAACGCGCTGCGCATCCGGCGCGTGGCGACCCGCATCTGGTGCACGGAGTCGGGCAGGTCGCGGCGGACGTCGGGGTCGAGGGCGACGATGGCGTCGCGCTGGGCGCGGAGGTAGGCGAGGACGTGGTCGCCCGCGGTCCCCGGCCCGTCGCCGACGGCCTCCTTCACGGCCTGCGCGACCGCCTCGCTCTTGCCCGCCTTCTTGTCGCTCTTGTCGTTCTTGACGCTCCTGACCACGAGCTCCCGGGGCACGCTCTGCTGGAGCTCGGTCTCCGCGAGGGCCCTGCTCAGCTTCGAGGGCGCGTCCGACCGCCGCACGCCCGCCTTCTTCAGCTTCTTCTCGACCTTGTCGAGCAGCGCGGGGTCGCCGTCGTCCGCGAGCTCCACCTCGACCTCGGACCACTCCACCGTGGCGGCGTCCCCGGTTAGCCGCTCGGCCCGTACGCCGTCGATGCTGACCTCGGCGAGCAGGGCGCCCTGGGCGTCGACGAGGTGGCGCAGCTCCCGGGCGGACAACAGGCGTACGACAGGGACCAGTTCGGCCTCGCGCACGCGGGAACGCACGAGGCCGAGCAACGAGCGCGGCACGTCGTCCGAGAGCGGCGCGTGGATCTCGTCCCGCACCCCCTGCGCGAGCGCCACCGGCAGCTTCAGGTGCCAGCCCGCGTCGTCGCCGCCGGTGCGGTGGCGCAACGTGACGGAGGATGCGGCGAGCCGCTGGTCGGGGGTGTCCCAGTAGGTGGCGTCCAGTTCGACGACGCCTTTGTGGACGACGTCGGCGACCCCGGCGACGCCGGTCAGGTCAGGCAGCTCCGCGTCCGCCCCTACGTCGTACTTCCGCTCGATCTCCCGCTTCGTGTCCGCCATGAACCGAATCTAGACGGGATCCGGGGCGCTGGGCAGTCCCCCAGACGCCCCGGGACGCAGCTAGGCCGACATCGGTCGCTGCACCTTGATCGACTGGAGCAGGCCGACGGCCACCCAGACGGCGAACATCGATGACCCTCCGTACGACACGAAGGGCAGCGGCAGACCGGCCACCGGCATGATGCCGAGCGTCATGCCGATGTTCTCGAAGGACTGGAAGGCGAACCAGGCGATGATCCCGGCGGCGACGATCGTGCCGTACAGCTCGGTCGTCTCGCGCGCGATGCGGCAGGCCCGCCAGAGCAGCACGCCGAGCAGGACCAGGATGAGCCCCGCGCCCAGGAAGCCGAGCTCCTCGCCGGCGACGGTGAACACGAAGTCCGTCTGCTGCTCGGGCACGAACTGGCCCGTGGTCTGCGAGCCCTTGAAGAGGCCGGTGCCCGACAGGCCGCCGGAGCCGATCGCGATGCGCGCCTGGTTGGTGTTGTAGCCGACGCCCGCCGGGTCGAGCGCGGGGTTGGCGAAGGCCGCGAAGCGGGCGATCTGGTAGTCGTCCAGGATGCCGAGCTGCCAGACGGCGATCGCGCCAGCCGCGCCCGTGCCCAGGAGCCCGAAGACCCAGCGGTTGGAGGCGCCCGACGCGAGAAGCACGCCGAGCACGATCATCGCCATCACCATGACCGACCCGAGGTCGGGCATGAGGAGCACGATCAGTATCGGTACGGCGGCCAGGCCGAGGGCCTGCAGGACCGTGCGCTGGTCGGGGTGGACCCGGTCGCCCGCGTCCACCCGGGCCGCGAGCAACATCGCCATGCCCAGGATGATCGTGATCTTCACGAACTCGGAGGGCTGCAGCGAGAAGCCGCCGCCGATCACGATCCACGCGTGCGCGCCGTTGATCGTCGCGCCGAGCGGGGTGAGGACGAGCAGGACGAGGAAGACCGAGATGCCGTAGAGGATCGGCACGGCCGTGCGCAGCGTGCGGTGGCCCAGCCACACCGTGCCCGCCATCAGGGCGATGCCGATGCCGGTGTTCAGGAGGTGCTTGAGCAGGAAGGCGTACGGGTCGTCGCCGACCAGCTCGGTGCGGTTGCGCGTCGCCGAGTAGACGAGCGCGGAGCCGATCGCCGAGAGCGCGAGCGCCGCGAGCAGTATCGGCCAGTCCAGCCTGCGCACCAGCGAGTCGCGGGCGAACATGCGGGAGGCCATCGACGAGCGCTCGGGCCCGTAGCCGGAGACGGAGAAGCCATTGTTGCCGGCCACTAGTCGCGCCTCCCGTTCGCGGGCGCGCCCGCCAGTTCCTGCTGCTCCTGCGGCGGCTTGGGGGCCTCGGGCTTGAACGGCTTGATCTTCGGGGACTCGATCGAACCGTCGGTCTCGATCTTCGGCAGGTTCTTCTCCGGCTGGGGCAGCAGGGCCTTCTTGAGGTTCTGGTTGCCTTCGTCGTCCAGGCCGTAGATGCCGTCGTAGATCTTGCGGACGGCGGGTCCCGATGCTCCGGAACCCGTACCGCCCTGGGAGATCGTCATCACGATCGAGTAGTCCTTGGTGTACGTCGCGAACCACGAGGTGGTCTGCTTGCCGTGGACCTCCGCCGTACCCGTCTTGGCGTGCATCGGGATCTTGTCCTGCGGCCAGCCGCCGAACCGCCAGGCGGCCGTGCCCTTGGTGGCGACGTCGGCGAGTGCACCGTCTATGTCGGCGCGCGTCTTCTCGTCCATGGGCAGCTTGCCGTGGGACTTCGGCTTGATCTCCTGGACCTGCTTGCCGTCGGCGCTGATGATCGCCTTGCCGACGGTGGGGTCGTAAAGGGTGCCGCCGTTGGCGATGGCGGAGTAGATCGTCGCCATCTGTATCGGCGTGACGAGGGTGTCGCCCTGTCCGATGGAGTAGTTGACGGAGTCACCGGCGCGCATCTTCATGCCTTCGAGGCAGTTCTCGTACGCGATCTGCTCGACGTAGTCGCCGCCCTTCTTGCCCTGCTTGCACCAGCCGTCCTTGTTGGCCTTCCAGTAGTCCTTCTTCCACTGGCGGTCCGGGACGCGTCCGGTGACCTCGTTCGGCAGGTCGATGCCGGTCTCCTTGCCGAGGCCGAACTGGTGGGCCGTCTTGTAGAACCAGTCCTTGGCGTCCTTCTTCGGCTTGTTGCCGCCGTCCTTGGCCCACTGGTCGTGCGAGAGCTTGTAGAAGACGGTGTCGCAGGAGACCTCGAGGGCCTGGCCGAGGGTGATGCTGCCGTGGCCCTGGGACTCGAAGTTCTTGAAGGTCTGGCCGCCGATGGAGTACGAGCTGGGGCAGGGGTAGCGCCCGTTGAAGTCGTAGCCCGCGTTGACCGCGGCGGTCGTCGGGATGACCTTGAAGATCGAGCCGGGGGCCGCCTGGCCCTGGATGGCGCGGTTCAGGAGCGGGTAGTTGGACTTCTTGCCGGTGAGCTTCGTGTAGTCCTTGCCGGAGATGCCGCCGACCCAGGCGTTGGGGTCGTAGGCCGGGTTGGACGCCATGGAGACGATGCGTCCGGTCTTGTTCTCCATGACGACGACGGCGCCCGCGTCGGCCTTGTAGTTCTCGTTGGTGTTCTTGTCGAACTCCTGGCGGGCCTTCTTCATCGCGTCGTTCAGCCAGTACTCGGACAGCGCCTGCACGCGCGCGTCGATGCTGGTGACGACGTTCGCGCCGGGCTGGGCCGGGTCGTCCTTGGCCTTGCCGATGACGCGGCCGAGGTTGTCGACCTCGTAGCGGGTGACGCCCGCCTTGCCGCGCAGCTGCGCGTCGTAGGTCCGCTCAAGGCCGGAGCGGCCGACCTGGTCGGAGCGCAGGAACGGCGAGTCGGTGTGCTCCGCCTTGGTGATCTCCTCGTCCGTGACGGGCGAGAGGTAGCCGAGCACCTGCGCGGTGTTGGACTTGCCGGGCGCGGGATAGCGGCGTACGGCGGTGGGCTCGGCGGTGATGCCGGGGAAGTCCTCGGCGCGCTCGCGGATCTGGAGGGCCTGCTTGGGCGAGGCCTCGTCCGTGATCGGGATCGGCTGGTAGGGCGAGCCGTTCCAGCAGGGCTGCGGCGTCTTGGAGTCGCAGAGGCGGACCTTGTCGGAGACCTCTTTGGTGGTCATGCCCAGCACGTCGGCGAGCTTGGCGAGGGCCGCCTTGCCGTCGTCCTTCATCTTCATCAGGTCCGTGCGGGACGCGGAGACGACCAGGCGGGTCTCGTTGTCGGCGATCGGCACGCCGCGGGCGTCGAGGATCGAGCCGCGTACGGCGGGGTCGACGACCTGCTGGACGTGGTTGCCGGAGGCTTCCTCGGCGTACTCCTCACCGTTGCGGATCTGGAGGTACCAGAGGCGGCCGCCGAGGGTGAGGAGGAGGGAGAGCACGAGGATCTGGATGACGATGAGACGGATCTGGACTCTTGGGGTCCGTCCGGTCTCGGGGATGTTGGTCACTGCTGTTCCTCCCCCTCTCAGTGTGTGTACGAGTGGTACGTGTACACGACCGACCTGGGTGCGCGGCCGGTCGGGTACGGGGCCAACTGCGCTGCGGTCACAGGCGCTTGACCCCCTTGATGCGTCCGGCGCGCGCGACGCGGGCCTTGGCCGCCTTCATCCGCAGGCCGCCGCGCTGGTTGCCGATGCGCAGCCCGGTGCCCGAGGAGAGCCAGCCGGACGAGACGTCGGTGGCCTTGTTGGCCGGGGAGCTCTCCCCCAGCGGGTCGTTCTCGGCTCTGCGGGCGAGCGCGATGATCAGCGGCACCGTGAACGGCGCGAGCAGCAGGTCGTACAGGGCGGCCGTGAAGAGGAGCCCGCCCAGGCCCACGTGGCGGGCGGCGGTGTCGCCGACGAGGGCGCCCACGCCCGCGTACAGCAGGGTCGAGCCGATGGCCGCGCCGACGACCACGACGAGCGGCGCGGTGGCCGACCTGAGCCGTCCGGTCTCCGGCTTGGCCAGGCCCGCGAGGTAGCCGACGACGCACAGGACCAGGGCGTACCGCCCGGCCGCGTGGTCGGCCGGCGGGGCCAGGTCGGCGAGGAGTCCGGCGCCGAAGCCGATGAGGGCGCCGCCCACATGGCCGTAGACCAGGGCGAGGCCGAGCACCGTGAGCAGCACCAGATCGGGGACCGCGCCCGGCAGTTGGAGCCGGGCCAGGACGCTGACCTGGATGACCAGGGCGACGACGACCAGGGTGCTGGAGAGCAGGATTCGGTTGAAACGCATGGGTCCGGGGCTCCTACTGCTCGTTGCCGTTGTCGACGCCGTCGGCCGGGGGCTGTCCTGACGGGGTGGCCGTGACGGTCACCGTCGGGGTCGGCTTCGGCTTGGCGGGCTTCTTCGGCAGCACCGTGTCGCGCGGGTCCTCGCGGGGCGCCTCGACGACGACGCCGACGATGTCCAGCTTGGTGAAGCCGACGTACGGCTTGATGAAGATGTTGCGCGTCAGGTCACCGCCCGAGGGGTCCACGCGGACGACCTCGCCGACCGGCACGCCCGGCACGAACGGCTTGTCCCGCTGCGATCCGAAGGTGACCAGGCGGTCGCCCTTCTTGACCTTGGCCTTGCCGTTGAGCATCTGCACCGACAGCGGGCGGTCGCCCTGTCCGGTGGCGAAGCCGAGCTCGTCGGTCTTCTCCATGCGGGTGCCGACGGTGAAGTCGGGGTCGTTGGCGAGCAGGACGGTCGCGGTGCTGGGGCCGACCGTGGTGACGCGGCCGACCAGGCCGTCGCCGTTCAGGACGGTCATGTCGCGCTTGAGTCCGTCATTGGCGCCCGCGTCGATGGTGACGGTCCAGGAGAAGCCCTGGGCCGCTCCTATGCCGATGACCTCGGCGCCCTTGATGCCGTACTGACCGGCACCCGCGCTCTTGAGCATGCTGTCCAGCTGTCTGACGCGACTGCGGTTGCGGTCGTCGCTGCCGAGCTTCGCCTTCAACGCGGCGTTCTGCCGCGTGAGTTCGGCGATCCGGTCATGCCGGTCGCCGGAGTCCCGTACCGCGCCGATGGCGTTGCCGATCGGGTCGACGGCGGAGGACACTCCGTCCTCGACCGGGCCGAAGACCGTGGCGGCGGCCTGGCGGGCACCGTCGACCGGCGAGTCCTCGCCACCACGGATGTCCACCGTGATCAAAGCGAACGCGATGGCGATCAGCAGCACCAGGAGCAGCCGGCTCTCTCGTGTGTCCCTCACGTGCGGCGGCCGTGCCTTCCTCAGTTGGAAATCCTTGGAATTCTGAGCAACTGTGCGTATGTCCGAGCAAATCTAAGCAATCCGAATCCGCGACGTCTGCGGACGCCGCGGAATTGTTATGCCGTGCCCTTCTTATGCGTTGTCTTCTCAGCCCTCTATATCAACGATCCGCCGCACGAGGTGACAGGCACTCGTACGGCGGACACCCTTTCAGCGGGTTCGCGCCACCCTCAGCGGCGGGGCGACGCGTCGAGCACTTGCTGCAGCGCCTCGAACTCCTCGACGCACTTGCCGGAGCCGAGCGCCACGCTGTCCAGCGGGTCCTCGGCGATGTGGATCGGCATGCCCGTCTCGCGGCGGAGACGCTCGTCGAGGCCGCGCAGCAGGGCGCCGCCTCCGGTGAGAACGATGCCGCGGTCCATGACGTCACCGGAAAGCTCCGGCGGGCACTTGTCGAGGGTCGTCTTCACCGCGTCCACGATCGCGTTGACCGGCTCCTCGATGGCCTTGCGGACCTCGGCGGCGGAGATGACGACGGTCTTGGGCAGCCCGGAGACCAGGTCCCGGCCGCGGATCTCGGTGTGCTCGTCGGCGTCCATGTCGTACGCCGAACCGATGGTGATCTTGATCTGCTCGGCCGTGCGCTCGCCGAGGAGGAGGGAGTACTCCTTCTTGATGTGCTGGATGATCGCGTTGTCCAGCTCGTCGCCCGCGACACGGATCGACTGTGCCGTGACGATTCCGCCCAGCGAGATGACGGCGACCTCGGTGGTGCCACCGCCGATGTCGACCACCATGTTGCCCGTGGCCTCGTGGACCGGCAGGCCGGAACCGATGGCCGCGGCCATGGGCTCCTCGATGATGTGCACCTGGCGGGCGCCGGCCTGCGAGGAGGCCTCGATGACGGCGCGGCGCTCGACTCCGGTGATGCCGGAGGGCACACAGACGACGACACGCGGGCGGGCGAGGTACCGCCGCTTGTGGATCTTCAGGATGAAGTAGCGGAGCATCCGCTCGGTGATCTCGAAGTCGGCGATGACGCCGTCCTTCAGCGGTCGCACGGCAACGATGTTGCCCGGCGTGCGACCGATCATCTTCTTGGCTTCGGCGCCGACAGCGAGGATGCCACCGGTGTTGGTGTTGATCGCGACGACGGACGGCTCGTTGAGAACGATCCCCCGACCCCTGACGTACACCAGCGTGTTGGCGGTCCCGAGGTCGACAGCCATGTCACGGCCGATGAACGACATGTTGTTCCCCATGAGGATGCGTCTGGCCTTCCCTGGAGCGTTTGATGGCTTTTTAGGTAGGCGAGGTGGGTGCTGTGTGGCGTGGAGGCTTCCATCGTAGTCTCGCCTGCACGAACACGGCGCTAGGGTCTTCGCCATTGTCAGCAGATGATGCGCCGCCTCGCTCTTGGAGACGTGCCATCGGAGGCACGGGTTCCCCCAATTGGGGCGCATATGCCAAGGGGCGGCCGGTTTTCTCGGCCACCCCTGGTCAGGGCGGTGCCCTGCTGACTAGGCGTCAGAAGTCTTTACGGAACTCTTTACGAGTGTCTCTGCATACGGACGTCGGACGGACGCCGGACGGGTGTCAGACGGCACCCGGGAAGAAGATCTTCAGCTCGCGCTCGGCGGACTCCTCGGAGTCCGAGGCGTGGATCAGGTTCTCCCGGACGATCGTGCCGAAGTCGCCACGGATGGAGCCGGGCGCGGCGGCGATCGGGTCGGTGGGACCCGCCAGGGCGCGCACGCCCTCGATGACGCGCTCACCCTCGACGACGAGCGCCACGACCGGACCGGAGGACATGAAGTCGACCAGCGGCTCGTAGAAGGGCTTGCCCTTGTGCTCGCCGTAGTGCTGTTCCAGCGTCTCCTGGTCGAGCGAGCGCAGTTCGAGCGCGGAGATCGTCCAGCCCGCCTTGCGCTCGATGCGGCCGATGATCTCGCCGATCAGGCCACGACGGACGGTGTCGGGCTTGAGCAGGACGAGAGTGCGCTGGGTCATGTGCGGCTCCAAGCATTTTTTCTACGAGCGTGTGGGTTGCCCGGCAGAATACCGGCACCCACTACACCGCGTTACCTCCGGCCCCTGGAGCCCGCCCCGCTAGGCCCCGGCCTCCGCCTCGGCCTGCGCCGCGAACCGGGCCTTCGCCTCGTCGATCTTCTGGCCGAAGTGCAGCGAGGCCCACCACAGCGCGGCGAACACCGCCCCCATGAAGAACATGATCGGCACGACGAACCCGCTGGCGATGAGCGCGATCTGCAGCGCCCAGCCCAGCTGCACCCCGCCGGGCCGGGTGATCATTCCGCACAGCAGGACGCAGAACAGCATCGCGATGCCGCTGACCGTCCAGACCGTGCCCATCGACAGGTCCGGGTCCTTCATGGCGACCAGACCGGCGAAGCCGATGACGAAGAACTCGCCGATCAGCGTCGAAGCACAGAGCGTACGCACAGGAGTCAGCCCCTCCCCAGGAGCAGTCGGGCCTCGCCGACGGTGATGACGGAGCCGGTGACCAGGACGCCACCGCCCGCGTACTCGCCCTCTTCCTCGGCGAGGGTGATCGCGGCCTCGAGGGCGTCCGGCAGGCGCGGCTCGACCTGGACGCGGTCGTCGCCGAAGACCTCGACGGCGAGCCCGGCCAGCGTGTCCGCGTCCATCGCGCGATGGCTGGAGTTCTGCGTGATGACGACCTCGGCGAAGATCGGCTCGAAGGCTTCGAGCAGCCCCTTCATGTCCTTGCCGTCGCTCGCCGCGACGACGCCGATCAGATTGCTGAAGTCGAAGACCTCGCTGATCGCCTCGGCGGTGGCGCGGGCGCCCGCGGGGTTGTGCGCGGCGTCCAGGACGACGGTCGGCGAGGTGCGCACGACCTCCAGGCGGCCCGGCGCGGAGACCGAGGCGAAGGCCTTGCGGATGGTCTCGATGTCGAGCGGGCGCGCGTGCTGCGAGCCGATGCCGAAGAACGCCTCCACCGCGGCGAGCGCGACGGCGGCGTTGTGCGCCTGATAGGCGCCGTGCAGGGGCAGGAAGACCTCTTCGTACTCCCCGCCGAGGCCGCGCAGGGTCAGGAGCTGGCCGCCGACCGCCACCGTGCGGGAGACGATGCCGAACTCCAGGCCCTCGCGGGCCACCGTCGCGTCGACCTCGACGGCCTTCTTCAGGAGCACCTGCGCCGCGTCCACCGGCTGCTGGGCGAGGATCACCGTCGCGTCCGGCTTGACGATGCCGGCCTTCTCGCCGGCGATCTCGCCCGGCGTGCTGCCCAGGCGGTCGGTGTGGTCCAGGTCGATGGGCGTGACGACGGCGACCGAGCCGTCGATCACGTTCGTCGCGTCCCAGCTGCCGCCCATGCCGACCTCGACGACGGCGACGTCCACGGGGGCGTCCGCGAAGGCCGCGTACGCCATGCCCGTGAGCACCTCGAAGAAGGAGAGCCTGTACTCCTCCTTGGCGTCGACCATGTCCACGTACGGCTTGATGTCGTTGTACGTCTCCACGAAGCGCTCGGCCTCGATGGGGGCGCCGTCCAGGCTGATCCGCTCGGTGATCAACTGGACGTGCGGCGAGGTGTAACGCCCGGTGCGCAGCTCGAAGGCGCTGAGCAGGGCCTCGATCATGCGGGCCGTGGACGTCTTGCCGTTCGTCCCGGTGATGTGGATCGAGGGGTACGCGCGCTGGGGCTCGCCCAGGACATCCATCAGCGCGGCGATCCGGCTGACGGAGGGCTCCAGCTTCGTCTCTCCCCAGCGGCCCGCGAGCTCCGTCTCGACCTCGCGCAGCGCCTTGTCGATCTCCGGGTCGGTGGGGCGGGAGGGGATGTCGCCCTGGGGCGGGCCCGCCTGGGTGCGCAGGGTGCGGCTGCCCGCCTCGATCACGGCGAGGTCGGGGTCACGGTCGGTCTCGGCTTCGACGATCTCTTCGAAACGGTCGTCGCTGTTGTCGCGGTCGGGGTGCTCGCTGTCAGGCGGGGGGAGGTCACTCACGTACGCCAGTCTACGGACGGGGTGTGACAGCCGCCGTCGGGACCTGCCCGGCCGCCGCGCGGGCCCTCTCGGGTCCCTGTCGGGACTAAAGTCCCGGGTAATTCAGGACTTTAGTCCCGACGATCCGGGGATTCGCCGGGCAAACTTGGCGATCATGGACATAGGTATCGACCTCGGCACTGCGAACACCCTTCTCTACGTCCGCGGGCAGGGGATCGTGCTCAACGAACCGTCCGTGGTCGCCGTCAAGGAGGGCGCGCGAACGGCTCTCGCCGTCGGTACGGAGGCCAAGGAGACGATCGGCCGTACACCGGGCTCCATCACCGCGATCCGCCCCCTGAAGGGCGGCGTGATCAGCGACTACGAAGCCGCCGAGGAGATGATCCGGCACTTCGTGCGCAAGGCCGTTCCGGGGCGCCGTCCCCGTACGCGGATGGTGATCTGCGTGCCGAGCGGCGTCACCCAGGTCGAGCGCCGGGCCATCGTGCACGCGGCGCAGCGGGCGGGGGCCCGCGCCGTGCACCTGGTGGAGGAGCCGATGGCGGCGGCGATCGGAGCGGGGCTTCCGGTGGCGGAGCCGCGGGGGTCGATGGTGGTCGACATCGGGGGCGGCACGACGGAGGTCGCGGTGATCTCCCTGGGCGGGATCGTCACGGCGCAGTCGCTGCGGGTGGGCGGGGACCGCCTGGACGAGGCGATCACGAACTTCGTGCGCAAGGAGCACGGGCTGCTCATCGGGGAGCGGACCGCCGAGGACATCAAGGTCGCGATCGGCTCGGCGTGGCCGGTGCCGGGGGACGACGCGCTGGAGTCGCGGACGTTCACCGTGCGGGGGCGGGAGAAGGTGCGGGGGCTGCCGAAGACGGTGGAGCTGACGGTGCGGGAGGTGCGGGCCGCGCTGGACGAGCCGGTGGAGGCGGTGATCGCCGCGGTGCGGACGACGCTGGAGGAGTGCCCGCCGGAGCTCTCTGGGGACGTCATGGAGCACGGCATCGTCCTGACGGGCGGCGGCGCGCTGCTGCCGGGCCTCGACCTGCGGATGGCTTCGGCCACCGGAATCCCGGTGTTCGTGGCCGACAATCCGCTGGACAGCGTGGCGCTGGGCTGCGGGAAGTGCGTGGAGGACTTCGACGGGCTGGAGCGGGTGATGTCTGCGGCGTAGGCCTGCGGCGGACGGGGCGAGGCGGGACGGGGCGAGGCGGGACGGGTGCGTCTTGGGTGCGGGGCCGCGCCGGTATGTCCGTCCTCGCCATCGTCCGGTGGCCACGGGGCTGCTGCGAAACCGAAGCCGCCCCCTCGCGCACGCTCCCGACTGCGGGTCGCGGGGCAGGCTGCGGGTCCCATCCGGCTGTGAATGCGGTGCCGCGCCGGTATGTCCATCCT
>NZ_JBVJKV010000001.1:1010048-1289346 GCF_055585065.1 Streptomyces sp. NPDC054047
CCCGCCATCGTCCGGTGGCCACGGGGCTGCTGCGAAACCGAAGCCGCCCCCTCGCGCGCGCTCCCGACTGCGGGTCGCGGGGCAGGCTGCGGGTCCCATCCGGCTGTGAATGCGGTGCCACGCCGGTATGTCCATCCTCGCCATCGTCCGGTGGCCACGGGGCTGCTGCGAAACCGAAGCCGCCCCCTCGCGCGCGCTCCCGACTGCGGGTCGCGGGGCAGGCTGCGGGTCCCGTCCGGCTGTGGGTGCGGTGCCACGCCGGTATGTTCGTCCTCGCCATCGTCCGGTGGCCCCATGGGTACTTCGGCACCGGAGCGCCGCGAACCGTGCTCCGGGCGGACATACCGGCACGTCCCCTCACGCGCGCTCCCGACTGCGGCTGCCGGGGCCATTCCCCACCAACCCCTAGGTTCTTCACCCACCCCGGTCCGTACGTCCCCCACCCACCCGCCCATCCCTTGGCACGCGGGGCAATCGGGCGGGTGGGCGGGAAAGGTCTGTTCGTCGCGGGCGAGGCTGCGGGGTGATCGGGCGCGTGGGTGGGAGAGGTTGTTCGTCCCGAGTGCCGCAGGGGGCGGTGGGGCTCAGGCCAGGTCCCCCGCGGGGAGCGTGGCCAGGACCTCGTACGCACCGGCCCGCGGGCCGGAGGCGAAGGTGCCGCCCACCGTGTGGACCCGCTCCGCCATACCGGCCGTGCCGGTCCCCGCGGAGACCGGTGACGGGGCGGAGCCTGCGGCGGGCAGCGCGTTGCGTACGGACACCCGCAGGCGCCCCGCGGCCACCTCCACCCGCACATCCACCCGCTCCCCCGGCGCATGCTTCGCCGCGTTCGTCAGACACTCCTGCACCACCCGGTGCACCGCCGCCTGGCGGATGGGCGACAGCCGGTGGGCCGCCCCGTCGATCAGGAGATCGACCGGCGTACCCGCCCGCTCGCTGCGCTCGGCCAGTTCGGGAAGCGCGTCGAGCCCCGGCGTGGGGGCGCCGTCCACGCCCCGCCGCACGATGATCTCGTTCAGCATCCGGTGCGCCGAGCGCGCCGTCTCGGAGAGCTCCTCGAAGCCGTCCTCGAAGGCCCCGCCCGTCGCCCGGCGAGCCAGCACCTGCGAGCGCACGCTCAGCAGCGTCAGCTCGCGCCCGACGAAGTCGTGCACGTCCCGCGCGATACGGGACCGCTCCTGCTGCACCGCGTGCAACGCGTCCGTCTCCGCCCGCTGCGCCTGCAGCGCACGGACCAGGTCCTGGCGGTTGGCCGCCACCCCCACCCCCGCGGCCAGCACCCCGATCGGCACGACCAGGCTGAGGAAGGAACTCAGGGTGTCCCCGCGGTGCACCGGCCAGCCGGGCAGGGTGAACATCACGTACGCGAAGGCCACATAGCCGATCACGCCGACCGTGCCGGCCAGACGGCCGCGGTACCTGCCCAGGGAGTACAGCGCGAACTGGGCCAGCGTCAGGTCGTGCAGCCATCCCACGAGCACGAGAGCCACCGCGTACGTCACCCAGGGAGCCCCGCGGCGCAGCAGCAGGGTCGCGGCGCCGCAGGTGAGGACCAGGGCCGCGAGCGGGCCGTTCAGGGAGTTGTCCGCCTCGGCCAGGCCGGGGATCTCCAGGCTCATCAGGGCCAGGCAGCTCAGGGCGGTGAGCGCGTCCTGTGCCCGGGGCGCACGTGCGCAGCGCCCGGCCAGCCGACGGCCCGCGGCCGTCGCCTCGCGGATCGCCTGGGCGACGGGCAGGTCGTGCATGCCCTCCATCATCCAAGGTCTTTCTGCCCGAATCATCGGACTTATGACCTTTATTTCGTGAAGTGTGACACGTCGACGCCCGTCGGCGTGGCTACCCCCGAAAGGCGGACTCCAGGGGTCAAATCAGACCATGTGGTATGCCCAGAACCCCGGCCGACGGACCCGCCAGCTCCTCGGCGACGGCGCGGTCCTGCTCTGGACCGCGCTGTGGACCGCCGCCGCCGTCGTCGCCTACCGGCTGGCCTGTCTGCTCACCCGCCCCGCACCGGAGACCCCCGCCCCGCCCCTGGGCGACCCGTCACGGCTGCCCCTGGTCGGTGAACGCGTCGACTCCGCGCTGCGGGCCGCCGCGGACGTCGCCGGAGCCGGGGACCCGGTGACCGTCCGCGCGGCGGTGATCGTGGGCGCCGTCGTCGTCTTCCTCGTACCCGTCGGTCTCCTGCTCAGCAGCTGGCTCCCCCGCCGCCTGCGCTGGATCCGGCAGGCGGCAGCCGCCCAGGAGCTCGCCGCGAGCGACGACGGCCGCGAACTGCTCGCCCTGCGCGCCCTGCTGCGTCCCCTGGACGAGGTCGCGCGGACCGCGTACGAACTCCCCGGCGCCACCGCGGGCAGCCTCGCCGAGGGCTGGCGCGGCGGCGACCCCGTCGTCATCGACGCGCTCGCCGAGGCGGAGCTGGTGCGCCTGGGGCTGCACATCCCCGAGCAGGTGTACATCCCCGTACAGGAGACGGGACCGGAAAACGGGGCAGGGCCCATGGAACCGGTCGGTTCCATGGGCCCTGTCTCCACCGCGTGACCAGCTGACTAGGCCGCCGGCAGCCCGTCCAGCTGGGCCTGCAGCCGGGTGATGTCGGCGTCCGCCTTGGTGAGGCGGCCGCGGATCTTGTCGACCACGTTGTCCGGCGCCTTCGCCAGGAACGCTTCGTTGCCGAGCTTCGCCGTGGCCTGCGCCTTCTCCTTCTCGGCCGCCGCGAGGTCCTTGGCGAGGCGCTTGCGCTCCGCCGCGACGTCGATCGTGCCGGACAGGTCGAGCGCCACCGTGGCGCCCGAGACCGGCAGCGTGGCGGTGGCCGCGAAGCTCTCGCCCTCAGGCTGGAGGCGCAGGAGCTGACGGATGGCCGCCTCGTGCGGGGCGAGTGCCGTGCCGTCCAGGGAGAGACGGGCCGGGACCTTCTGGCCCGGCTGAAGCCCCTGGTCGGCGCGGAAGCGGCGGACCTCGGTGATGACCTGCTGGAGGGTCTCGATCTCCCGCTCGGCTCCGGCGTCGCGGAAGCCACTGTCCTTCGGCCACTCGGCGATCACGAGGGACTCGCGGCCGGTGAGCGTCGTCCAGAGCGTCTCCGTCACGAACGGGACGATCGGGTGCAGCAGGCGCAGCGTCACGTCGAGGACCTCGCCCAGGACACGGCCCGAGACCTTCGCCGCGTCGCCGCCGCCCATGAACGTCGTCTTGGACAGCTCGACGTACCAGTCGAAGACCTCGTCCCACGCGAAGTGGAAGAGGGCGTCCGACAACTTGGCGAACTGGTAGTCGTCGTAGAGCGCGTCGACCTCGGCGACCGTCGCGTTCAGCCGGGACAGGATCCAGCGGTCCGTCGCCGAGAGCTGCTCCACGGGCGGCAGATCGCCCTCGATCGTGGCGCCGTTCATCAGCGCGAAGCGCGTGGCGTTCCAGATCTTGTTGGCGAAGTTCCGCGAGCCCTGGACCCAGTCCTCGCCGATCGGCACGTCCGTGCCGGGGTTGGCGCCGCGGGCCAGCGTGAAGCGGACGGCGTCCGAGCCGTACTTGTCCATCCAGTCCAGCGGGTTGACCGCGTTGCCGAACGACTTCGACATCTTCTTGCCGAACTGGTCGCGGACCATGCCGTGCAGCACGATCGTGTGGAACGGCGGGGTGCCGTCCATCGCGTACAGACCGAACATCATCATCCGGGCGACCCAGAAGAAGAGGATGTCGTAGCCGGTGACCAGGACGGAGTTCGGATAGAACTTCGCCAGGCTGTCGGTCTGCTCCGGCCAGCCGAGCGTGGAGAACGGCCACAGGCCGGAGGAGAACCACGTGTCGAGGACGTCGCTGTCCTGCGTCCAGCCCTCGCCGGTGGGCGCCTCGTCGTCCGGTCCGACGCAGACGACCTCGCCGTTCGGCCCGTACCAGACCGGGATGCGGTGGCCCCACCAGAGCTGACGCGAGATGCACCAGTCGTGGAGGTTGTCGACCCAGTCGAAGTAGCGCTTCTCCATCTCCTGCGGGTGGATCTTGACCTTGCCGTCGCGGACCGCGTCACCGGCGGCCTTGGCGAGCGGGCCGACCTTGACCCACCACTGCATCGACAGGCGCGGCTCGATGGTGGTCTTGCAGCGCGAGCAGTGGCCGACCGAGTGCGCGTACGGACGCTTCTCGGCGACGATGCGGCCCTCGGCGCGCAGCGCGCCGACGATGGCGCTGCGGGCCTCCAGGCGGTCCAGGCCCTGGAAGGGGCCGGGCACGGTGATCACGGCGTGCTCGTCCATGACCGCGATGTTCGGCAGGTCGTGGCGCTGGCCGATCTCGAAGTCGTTCGGGTCGTGCGCCGGGGTCACCTTGACGGCGCCGGTGCCGAACTCGGGGTCGACGTGCTCGTCGGCGACGACGGGGATCGTGCGGTCGGTCAGCGGCAGCTTGATCTGCTTGCCGACCAGGTGCTTGTACCGCTCGTCGTCGGGGTGGACCGCGACGGCGGTGTCACCGAGCATCGTCTCGGCACGGGTCGTGGCGACGACGATGGTCTCGTCCCCCTCGCCGTACTTCATCGAGACGAGCTCGCCGTCGTCGTCCTGGTACTCGACCTCGATGTCCGAGATCGCGGTCAGGCAGCGCGGGCACCAGTTGATGATGCGCTCGGCGCGGTAGATCAGCTCGTCGTCGTAGAGCTTCTTGAAGATGGTCTGGACGGACTGCGAGAGCCCCTCGTCCATCGTGAACCGCTCGCGGTCCCAGTCGACGCCGTCGCCGAGGCGGCGCATCTGCCCGGAGATCTGGCCGCCGGACTCGCCCTTCCACTTCCAGACGCGCTCGATGAACTCCTCGCGCCCCAGGTCGTGGCGGGACTTGCCCTCCTTGGCGAGCTCGCGCTCCACGACGTTCTGCGTGGCGATGCCGGCGTGGTCCATGCCCGGCTGCCACAGCGTCTCGAAGCCCTGCATGCGCTTGCGGCGGGTGAGGGCGTCGATGAGCGTGTGCTCGAAGGCGTGGCCCAGGTGCAGGGAGCCGGTGACGTTCGGCGGCGGGATGACGACGGTGTACGGGGGCTTCTCGCCGGCCGCGTCGGCGGAGAAGTAGCCGCGTTCTACCCAGCGCTCGTACAGCGTCCCCTCTACCTCGGCCGGCGCGTACTGGGTCGGCAGTTCGGTGATGGGCGCTGGATTCTGCTGCTGAGTGTTCTCGGTCACCGGGTCAGTTTAGAGGTGTCACAGACCCGTCCCGAAACCGGATTCTTCAGTAACGGTTGCGGCCCGACGCCCCATGGGGCTCCGCCTTCGGTCAGGATGTCGGCATCACATAAGCGTTCGGAGGGGAACCCACGCGATGAGCTACAACCAGCCTGGCCCGTACGGCGGGCAGCAGCCCCAGCAGCCCGGTCCCTACGGGCAGCAGCCGGGCCAGCCTGGACCCTACGGCCAGCCGCCGCAGGCACCCCAGCCCGGCTACGGCTATCCCCAGCAGGCTCCGCAGGGCGTCCCTCCGCAGCAGGGCGGCTACAGCCAGCCGCAGCAGCCGGGTCCGTACGACCACAACCAGCCGGGCGGCCCGTACGGGCAGGTGCCGCCGCCCCCGCCCGCAGGTGGCGGCAGCGGCAAGAAGACCGGGATCATCATCGGCGCGGTCGTGGCGCTCGTCGCGATCGGCGGCGGCATCTGGTGGTTCACGGCGGGCAAGGACGACAGCTCGTCGGCGGGCAACTCGGCCGTGGCGGACGACGGGGCGCACAAGCTGGTCACGCCCGAGACGGTGCTCTCCGATTACAAGAAGGGCGCGTCGACCGGCGAGGGCTTCGACGACGAGGACATGAAGAAGGCCGAGAAGGACGGCGTCAAGAACGGCACGCCCGTGGACGCCGAGTACCAGTCGGGCGACAAGAGCAACCCGCTGGCCCAGAAGATGATCAAGTTCATGGGCGTCTACGGCGAGATCGACGACCCGTCCAAGGTGGTCGACGGCATGTTCGACAAGATGAAGGAGCAGTCGACGACCGAGAAGACCGACACGGGGAAGCTCATCGGCAGCCCGAAGAGCTTCAACGCGGACGGCGCGGTCGTCAAGTGCCAGGAGACGGAGATCAAGAGCAACGGCGCCGGGCCGAAGTCGATCCGCATGCCGGTCTGCATCTGGGGCGACAACAGCACCGTCGGTGTCGTGATCCCGGTCGACATGGCGAGCGCCATGACCGGCAAGAGCGCCTCGCTCCAGGACGCCGCGGACACGACGACGAAGTTCCGCAAGGAAGTCCGCGTCAAGGCCTGATCGCCCTACGGCGTCACCTGGCACTCAGCAGCCCCGGTCGCTTCGGCCGGGGCTGCTTCCGTCAGGATGTCGGAATCACATAAGCGCACTCACGGGGGAACCCACTCATGAGCTACAACCAGCCCGGCCCGTACGGCGGCCAGCAGCCGCAGCAGCCAGGCCCGTACGGCCAGCAGCCCGGCCCCTACGGTCAGCAGCCGCCTGCCCCGCAGCCCGGCTACGGCTACCCTCCGCAGGCCCCGCAGGGCGTGCCCCCGCAGCAGGCCCCGTACGGCCAGCCCCAACAGCCGGGACCGTACGGCCAGCAGCCGCAGGCGCCCTACGGCCAGGTCCCGCCGCCTCCGCCCCCGCAGGGCGGCGGCAAGAAGACCGGCATCATCATCGCCGCGGTGGTCGCGGTCGCCGCGGTCGCGGTCGGTGGCTACTTCGTGCTCGCGGGCGGTGACGACAAGGACAGCGGCAAGAAGGGCGGCTCCTCGTCCGTTGCGGGCGGCGGCGACGACGCGGGCGTCAAGGACGACGGCGCGCACAAGCTGACGACGCCGGCGACGGTCCTCTCCGAGTACAAGCTCAGCAAGGAGGCCGGCAGCGGGAGCGGCATGACCTCGAACGACATCAGGGAAGCCGAGAAGCACGGCGTGAGCAACGCCAAGGACGTCGAGGGCCAGTACCAGTCGGGGACCGAGGACAACCCGCTGTCGCAGAAGATCCTGCAGTTCAACGGCGTCTACGGCGACATCGCGGACCCGGAGAAGGTCGTCGACGCGATGTTCGTCGAGGCGGAGAAGAACGCCAAGGAGGGCGACAGCGGCGGCGAGCCGATGACGATGGTCGGCAGCCCCCAGTCGTACAGCCCCGCCGGTCTCGACGGCGCGGTGATGAAGTGCCAGGAGATGAAGTTCGACCTGGGCTCGTCGACGGGCGGCAGCAGCGCGGGCCCGAGCAACATGTCGATGGCGACCTGCATCTGGGGCGACAAGAGCACGCTCGGCATCGTGATCACCACGGACGTGGCGAACGCGATGGCCGGCAAGAGCGCCGACCTCGACGAGGCCGCAGAGAAGACGGCCAAGTTCCGCAAGGAAGTCCGCGTCAAGCTCTGACCGTCAGCCCGACATCTTGCGGAGGGGAACCCGCTCAATGAGTTACAACCAGCCTGGCCCGTACGGCGGTCAGCCGCAGCAGCCACCGGCCCCGCAGCCCGGATACGGCTACCCCCAGCAGCCCCAGGGCCCGTACGGGCAGCAGCCCCAAGGGCCGTACGGGCAGCAGCCCCAGGGGCCGTACGGACAGATGCCCCAGGGCCCGTACGGGCAGATGCCGCCCTCGGCGCCGCCCGGCGGTGGTGGCAAGAAGGCCGGGGTCATCGTCGGTGTCGTCGTTGCCGTCGCCGCGATAGGCGCCGGCGTGTGGTGGTTCACCGCGGGCAACGGCAGCGGCTCCGTCGCCGATGACGGCAAGACGTACAAGCTGACGGCGCCCGCCTCCGTCCTCGGCGGTGAGTACAAGAAGGCCGACTCGTCCGGCGGCGGTGGCGGTATGTCGTCCAGCGACCTCAAGGACCTGGAGAAGCAGGGCGTCAGCAACCCCAAGGACGTCTTCGCCGCGTACAACTACGGCGAGGGATCGACCATGAAGTCCCTCAACTACTCCGGTGTGTACGGGGAGATCGACGACCCGGAGAAGGTCGTCGACGCCATGTTCGCCGAGATGGAGAAGAACGCCGCGAAGAACTCGGGCACCGGCATGAAGCTCATCGGCAGCCCCGAGGAGTTCACTCCGGACGGCTTCGAGAACGGCATCATGAAGTGCCAGGAGGCCGAGTTCAAGATGGGCGAGGTCGGCCCGGAGGACGAAGGCGTGCCGAACAGCTTCAAGACGCCCATGTGCGTCTGGGGCGACCACAGCACGGTCGCGTACGCCGCGTACTCCGATGTCGCCGCGACCGCGAGCGGCGCGGACATCAAGCTGGAGAACGTGGCCAGCCTGGTGACCAATCTCCGCGACGACGTGCGCGTCGAGGTCAAGTAGACGGCACCGCAAGGCCGTTCAGCGTAAGAGGCCGTTCAACGAGAAGGGGGGCCCGGCGATCACATCGCCGGGCGCCCCTCTCACGTACGTACTACATGCCTACGCCGACTTCTGCTCGCCGCCGGACCCCGGACCCCGCACATCGCGCGGCACCAGCGTCGGGTTGACGTTCGAGTGGACGACGTCCGCCGTGATGACCACGCGGGCCACGTCCTTGCGGGACGGGACCTCGTACATCACCGACTGGAGGACTTCCTCCATGATGGCGCGCAGGCCACGCGCGCCGGTCTGGCGCAGGATCGCCTGGTCGGCGATGGCCTCGAGCGCCTCGCGCTCGAAGTCAAGCTCCACGCCGTCGAGTTCGAACAGGCGCTGGTACTGCTTCACCAGTGCGTTGCGCGGCTCCACCAGGATCTGGAGCAGGGCCTCGCGGTCCAGGTTGTGGACCGAGGTGATCACGGGGAGGCGGCCGATGAACTCCGGGATCATCCCGAACTTCACCAGGTCCTCCGGCATGATGTCCTCGAACCGGTCCTTCTCCTGGAGCTCGCGCTTGGAGTGGATCGTGGCGCCGAAGCCGATGCCCTTGGCGCCCGCCCGCGACTCGATGATCTTCTCGAGGCCGGCGAAGGCGCCGCCCACGATGAAGAGCACGTTCGTCGTGTCGATCTGGATGAACTCCTGGTGCGGATGCTTGCGGCCGCCCTGCGGGGGAACCGACGCCGTCGTGCCTTCCAGGATCTTGAGCAGGGCCTGCTGGACGCCCTCGCCCGAGACATCGCGCGTGATCGAAGGATTCTCGCTCTTGCGGGCGACCTTGTCGATCTCGTCGATGTAGATGATGCCCGTCTCGGCCTTCTTGACGTCGTAGTCAGCGGCCTGGATGAGCTTCAGGAGGATGTTCTCGACGTCCTCGCCGACATAGCCCGCCTCCGTGAGCGCCGTCGCATCCGCGATGGCGAACGGGACGTTCAGCATGCGCGCGAGCGTCTGCGCGAGCAGCGTCTTGCCGGAGCCGGTCGGGCCGAGCAGCAGGATGTTGGACTTGGCGAGTTCGATCGCGTCGTCACGGCCCTGCGCGCCGCCGGTCTCGCCGGCCTGGACCCGCTTGTAGTGGTTGTAGACCGCTACCGAGAGGGCTTTCTTCGCGGGCTCCTGGCCCACGACATAGCCCTCGAGGAATTCGTAGATCTCGCGAGGCTTGGGGAGTTCCTCCCACCGCACCTCGCTCGTCTCCGCGAGCTCTTCCTCGATGATCTCGTTGCAGAGGTCGATGCACTCATCGCAGATGTACACACCGGGACCTGCGATGAGCTTCTTGACCTGCTTCTGACTCTTCCCGCAGAACGAGCACTTGAGCAGATCGCCGCCGTCACCGATGCGTGCCACGAGGTGCTTCCCCTTCGCCTGGGAGACGCCACGTTCAGCGACTCCTGGTGCCTCATATCCGACGGTACCTTGCCTGGCCCCCCGTTCGGGCCCCCCTTGGCACGGTTCACTTTGTCGTGGACCGTGCCAAGGAACGGCAGATGCTACAGCGCTGCGTCAGACGACCGACGAATTGTTCATCTTCCGGGTGGAGATGATCTGGTCGACCAGGCCGTACGCGAGCGCGTCCTCGGCCGTGAGGATCTTGTCGCGCTCGATGTCGTCGCGGATCTTCTCGATCGGCGTCGTGGAGTGCTTGGCCAGCATCTCCTCCAGCTGCGCACGCATCCGGAGGATCTCGTTCGCGGCGATCTCCAGGTCGGAGACCTGACCGCGGCCCGTCTCGCTGTAGGGCTGGTGGATCAGGACGCGCGCGTTCGGGAGCGCCATGCGCTTGCCCGGCGTACCGGCCGCGAGGAGCACGGCGGCGGCGGACGCGGCCTGGCCCATGCAGACCGTCTGCACGTCGGGCTTCACGAACTGCATCGTGTCGTAGATGGCCGTGAGCGCCGTGAAGGAGCCACCGGGGCTGTTGATGTAGATCGAGATGTCGCGGTCGGGGTCCATCGACTCCAGGCACAGGAGCTGCGCCATGACGTCGTTGGCGGACGCGTCGTCGATCTGCACGCCGAGGAAGATCACGCGCTCCTCGAAGAGCTTCGCGTACGGGTCGTACTCGCGCACGCCCTGCGAGGTGCGCTCGACGAAGCGCGGGATCACGTAGCGGGATTCGGCGGTCGGGCCGGTGTACTCGGCCTGGGTGGGCTCGTAGAGGCCGCTGCCGGGGTTGTTCTTCATCTCTGTAGGTCTCCTGAGGAGCGTGGGCTGGGTCGGCTTCGGAAGGGCTGAGCGGGCTGCTCAGGCTCCCGTGCCGCCGCCGCCCGGCATGCTGGCCGCGTTGGGCATGATGTCGTCGATGAGGCCGTACTCCTTGGCCTCCTGCGGGTCGAACCAGCGGTCGCGGTCCGAGTCGCGGGTGACCTGCTCGACGGTCTGGCCCGTGTGGAACGCGGTGAGGTCCGCCATCTTCTTCTTGGTGAGAAGCAGCCGCTCGGCGTGGATCTTGATGTCCGACGCGGAGCCCGCGAGTCCGGCGGAGGGCTGGTGGATCAGGATCTCGGCGTTCGGCAGCGCGAAGCGCTTGCCGGGGGTGCCGGCGCTGAGCAGGAACTGGCCCATCGAGGCCGCCATGCCCATCGCGATCGTCACCACGTCGTTCTGGATGTACTGCATGGTGTCGTAGATCGCCATGCCGGCCGTGATGGATCCACCAGGGCTGTTGATGTAAAGGAAGATGTCCTTGTCCGGCTCTGCGGCAAGGAGCAGCAACTGCGCGGTGATCTTGTTGGCGATGTCGTCGTCCACGGCCTGGCCGAGGAAGATGATCCGCTCGCCGAGCAGCCGGTTGTAGACCTGGTCGCCGAGGCCACCACCGATGGAGGGGTCGCCGGCGGCGGAGGGCATCAGATTCGTCACGTATCCACCTGCTCGTCTTACGACGGCGCCGGGCCGTCTCACGTCTTCTTCTGAGGCTTGGGACCCCGCGTGCTCGCCGCTCCGGGGCGGCTTCGGGGACTCCCCTGCCCTCGTATTCATGGACCCTAACGCTCAGCCCCGTCCGGGGAATCCCGCAAAGGTGACTGTTCGCTGTGAGCGCAGGTTCTGGCGGGGGCGCCTTGTCAGCTGACGGGGCGCCCCGTCAGGGGCGCGGGGTACTGCGCGAGCAACCCCCACAAGCCGCGGACGCGGCTGCCACCGGCGGTCGCACGGCGGGTGCGGCCCGTCGGGGGCTGGCCGCGCAGTTCCCCGCGCCCCTTTAGGGGCGCCCCTAAAGGGCCGGGCCCCGGGGACATGCGTCCCCGGGGCCCGGTCATGCGCTCAATGAAGCGAGGCTGCTCAGGCCTCGGTCTTCTTCTCCTCGGCCTCGGCCGGCTCGGCGGCCGCTTCCTCGGAGGAGGCCTCGACCGTCTCGGCGGTCTCGTCCTCGTCGTCGAGGTCCACGACCTCGCCGTTCGTGTCCTTGACCGTCGCGGCCTCCACGACGACCGCGAGGGCCTTGCCGCGGGCGACCTCGCCGACCAGCATCGGGACCTGGCCGCCTTCGACGACGGCCTGGGCGAACTGGTCCGGGCTCATGCCGGAGGACTGCGCGCGACGCATGAGGTGCTCGGTGAGCTCCTCCTGGTTCACGTTCAGCTTCTCCTTGTTGACGAGCTCGTCGAGGACGAACTGCGTCTTGATGCCCTTCTCGGCCTGCTCCTTGGTCTCGGCGTCGAACTCTTCCTCGGTCTTGCCCTGGATCTCCAGGTACTTCGCGAGGTCGAGGCCCATCTGGCCGAGCTGGTGGTTCACCAGGTTGTGCTTGCGGGTCTCGATCTCGTCCGCGAGGAGCTTCTCGGGGACGGGGACCTCGACCAGCTCGAGCAGCTTCTCCAGGACGCGCTCCTGGGCCTGCGTCGCCTGGTCGTACTGCTTCATGTTCTCGAGGCGCTTGCGGCTGTCCGCCTTGACCTCGTCCAGGGTGTCGAACTCCGACGCGAGCTGCGCGAAGTCGTCGTCCAGGGACGGGAGTTCACGGGCGGCGACCTGGGTGACCTTGACGGTCACCTCGGACTCCTTGCCCGCGGCGGAGCCGCCCTTGAGCTCGGAGGTGAAGGTGGCCTCGCCACCGGCCTCCAGGCCCTTGACGGCCTCGTCGATGCCCTCGAGGAGCTCGCCGGAGCCGATCGTGTAGGAGACGCCGGACGCGACGCCGTCCTCCAGGACCTCTCCGTCGACCTTGGCCTCCAGGTCGAGCGTCACGACGTCGCCGTCTTCGGCGGCGCGCTCGACCGGCGAGGTGGACGCGAAGCGCTCACGGAGCTCCTCGACGGCCTTCTCGACGTCTTCGTCGCTGACCTCGACCGCGTCGACCTCGACCTCGATGCCGGAGTAGTCCGGGATCTCGATCGCGGGACGGATGTCGACCTCAGCGGTGAAGTTGAGGGTCTCGTTGTCCTTCAGCTCGGTGATGTCCACCTCGGGCTGGCCCAGGACGTTGAGCTCGGCCTCGTTCACGGCCTCGGTGTAGAACTTCGGGAGCGCGTCGTTGACGGCCTCTTCGAGGACGGCGCCGCGGCCGAACCGCTGGTCGATGACTCGGGCAGGGATCTTGCCCTTGCGGAAGCCCTTCACCGTGACCTGCTGGTTGATCTTCTTGTAGGCCGCGTCGAGGCTGTCCTTGAGCTCCTCGAAGGGCACCTCAACAGTGAGCCGAACCCGGGTCGGGTTCAGGGTCTCCACGGCGCTCTTCACGGTTCGGTCTCCTTGGGGCTGACTTCTTGGGATTGAGCCCGGCTCAGAGACACACGGGCACACAGCTTGCATAGTAACGGCAAGCGGGAGCCGACCCACAATGCGATCTTGTGAGGGAGATCTTGCTGGTCGGGGTGGCGGGATTTGAACCCACGGCCTTCCGCTCCCAAAGCGGACGCGCTACCAAGCTGCGCCACACCCCGTCGGTGCGACACGTAGGGTACATGCCCGCAGGCAGTGCGGCGCCCGCTGAATCGCGAGTACGTACGGGGTGTGCGGCGAGGGGCTCCAACCCGCTACGATGCTTGCCGTGCCGCGGTCGCCGACCAGCAGCGTCCCCGATGTATTGCGGGATGTACCGCGGCGCATGCTGTGCGGGTGTAGCTCAATGGTAGAGCCCTAGTCTTCCAAACTAGCTACGCGGGTTCGATTCCCGTCACCCGCTCTGTGGCCTCCGGCCCGGTTCCTCGGAACCGGGCCGGAGGCTTGTGCGTTCATGGACCGCCCGAGCGGACATCTCGGCCCGCCGCCGGAGCCGCACCGGGCGTCGATCGGATGGACGCCTGTCTCCGGTGTCTCCGGCGGGGCCGAGTCGCGTGACGGTGCCCCTGGCTTCGTAGGCCGCTCAGAAGCTGATCGAGTTGATCGTCTCGGCCACTTCGTTGAGGAAGCGGTTTATGGAAGGCGCCATTCCAGTTGAGGCGAGGAAGAACCCGAACAACACCGCGACGATCGCGGGCCCCGTTTTGATCGATCCTCCGCGGATCAGCACGATGAGGATGATCGCCAACAGCAACACCACTGACAGCGAAATGGCCACACTGATCACACCCTAGGTCGGTCTCTCCCCGGCCCGGGGGGTACGACCCCGCACACCCCCGCCAGAACCATCGTGCCACCAACGCGCCGTCCGTATGCGGCCGGTGACACATCGTCGGCCAACGCCGCACGTGCCCGGCGGGGGCCCGGCGCACGGGGGCGCCCTTGGGGCGTATGAACACCGCGCCCCCGCACGGCAATTCGAAGCCCGCGCACGGCCACTAATTCGGCTTGATCGTTTCCATTGCCACACAACTCGTTCGCCAGAAATTCGAATTGTTGCCGGCCACACATCACCGGCTTCACAAGGAGCTGATCAATCGGACATTTCACCAGAGTCGCCTGCGGGCGTTATGCAACGTTTAAGGGGGATGAGATGCGACGTAATGGACATACGGGCCTGTGTATCGCCCGTGTCATCGAGGGTGACAGGAGTTGAATCTCCATGTCGACTTCGGTCATTCCCGGGTACTCGGACCTCAATAGCCCTGAACCGTCTGTGATTGAGCTGACAGCCGAGTTGAGGGTTTTACGAATACACGCAAGCGACGCTAGGGTGCCTCAGATGTTCCACGCTGCCACCATCCCCGCAAGCGCAGTGCGGTCCCGGATCGTCTCACCGAGCTCTTGGTGGGAGGGCCTGTGACGAACTCGGTTCACCCGCACGGCCGCCACCGGGCGCCGCTCCCCCCGGCACATGTGCCGGCGGACGGAGTACCTGGCCCCCGCGCCCCCCAGTCCACCATGGCCGCGACTCTTCCCCACGCCCCGGCCGGCACCACCGCTCGACCCGGCTCCCTGGGCCACGCAGGCTCCACGGGCCACCCCGGTTCCACCACCGGCAAGCCCGTCTCCACGGGTCAACCCGCCAAGCAGCGCGACTCGTTCTTCGACAACGCCAAGTATCTGGCGATCGTCCTGGTCGCCATGGCGCACGCCTGGGAGCCGTTGACGGACGGCAGCCGCGCCGCAGAGGCGCTGTACATGACCGTCTACACGTTCCACATGCCGGCGTTCATCCTCATCTCCGGCTACTTCTCGCGCAGCTTCGACATGCGGTCCGACCGCCTCAAGCGCCTGGTGACCGGCATCGCCGTGCCGTACGTCATCTTCGAAGTCGCGTACACCTTCTTCAAGCGCTACGCGGACGACGATCCGACGCAGCCGATCAGTCTGCTCGACCCCTGGTACCTCACCTGGTTCCTGGTCGCGCTCTTCGTCTGGCGTCTGACGACCCCGCTGTGGAAGCTGGTGCGTTGGCCGATTCCGCTCGCGCTCGCCATCGCCGTGCTCGCGTCGATCTCGCCGGACATCGGTGACGACCTCGATCTGCAGCGCGTGCTGCAGTTCCTGCCCTTCTTCGTGCTCGGTCTGTTCATGAAGCCCGAGTACTTCCAGCTGGTGCGGCGCCGCGAGGTGCGGCTGCTCTCCATCCCGATCTTCGCGAGCGCACTGCTCCTCGCGTACTGGGCCGGGCCGCGGATGACCTCGGCCTGGTTCTACCGCCGGGACAGCGCGCAGGAGTTGGGCGCGCCGTGGTGGGCCGGTGTCGTGATGACGCTGGCACTGTTCGGCTGCTCCGCCATCCTGACCGCCTGCTTCTTCGCGTGGGTTCCGCGCCGGAAGATGTGGTTCACGGTGCTGGGCGCGGGCACGCTGTACGGCTACCTGCTGCACGGCTTCCTCGCCAAGGGCTCGCGCTTCTGGGGCTGGTTCGAGAACTACGAGTGGATGCACACGCCTGCCGGCGAGGTACTCGTCTCGCTGGTGGCCGCGGCTGTGGTGACGCTCCTCTGTACGCCTCCGGTGCAGCGGATGTTCCGCTTCGCCATGGAGCCGAAGATGGAGTGGGCGTTCAAGCGGGACGCCGCGGCGCTGGCCAGGGAGCGGGCCAAGTCCTCGGCTTGACCGCTCGGTTCACAGGCCCAGCAGGGCGCGCATGTTGGTGTACTTCGCCGTGAGGCGAGTGCGGGTCGGCCCGTCTAGCTCTGCTAGACGGGCCGGATTCGCGTTGTGGGCCAGGTCCGCCTCCTTCACCAGGCGGGCGCCGGGGGTTTCGAGGATGCGGGCGGCGTACGCCTGCGGGGACTCGCCCGGTTGTTTGGTGAGGGCGCGGACGATGGCCTTCGTGTACGGGGTGAGGGGCGCGGCCTCCAGCCACTCCTCGGTGAGGGCGTCGTCCTCGATGGCGTCGTGGAGCCAGGCGGCGGCGATCTGTTCCGGCGAACCGCCTCGGGCCTCGACCCCGTCCGCCACGGCTCGCAGATGCTCCGTGTAGGGGCGGCCCGCTTTGTCCTTCTGGGTGGCGTGGGCCTGGCGAGCGATGGCCTCCACCTCGGGCAGGGAGAGGGCGGGGTCGGGATTCATACGGGGATTGTCTCCCCGACCCCGCACAAGACGGCCTCAAACGCCGGACGGGCCGGATTCCCTCAACGCCGCCCTCGCCGGCAAGGCCGTCGCCGCCAGGCCCAGCGCCAGTGCCGCTCCCGCGAAGGACCCGTACAGCAGCGGTGGGATGTACGGGGATTCGCCCGTCAGGCCCCTCATCATCGGGACCAGTGTCGCCAGGGCGATCGCCGAGCCGATCACGATGCCCGCGCCGGCGACCAGGAGCGCCTCCCACCGCACCATGAGCATCACCTGGCGCCGGGTGGAGCCGATCAGGCGCAGGGTGTCGAGCTCGCGGCGGCGGTCCAGGACCGTCATCACCAGGGTGTTGGCCGCGGCGATCGCGGCGAAGCCGCCGAGTACGGCCGCCATCACCGTGTTCGCCCAGGCGTTGACCGCGCGTTCGGTGGACTGCGCCCTGGCGTAGCCGTCGCGGTCCTGGAGCGTGCCGAGGGCGGTGAGGGCCTGCGGTGCCTCGCCCTTCGTCCAGATCTCCGAGGAGAAGGACGACGTCACGTGGGGTTTCAAGTCCGCGGCGGGGAGCGTCACTTGGGAGAGGCCCAGGCCCCTGCCGTACGTGGCCACCACCTTCGGTGACGCCTTCGTGCCGTCGGGCAGCCGCAGCGCGATCCGCTCGCCCGTCTTCACGTGCGCGGAGTCCGCCAGCTTCGCGTCCACGGCGATCTCGCCCTTGCCGAGCGAGGCCATCGTGCCGCTCCTGACGTCCAGGTCCTGGACCGTGGCCAGGTCACGGGACGAGCCCGTCACGCCCTGCGTCGACGCCGTCTCCAGCCAGCGGTCGCCGCCGGAGCCCACCGGCACCAGGACGGAGGTCTTCAGGAGGCCCACGGCCGAGGTGACGCCCGGCGCCCGTCCGGCCTTCGTCACGCCGTCCGGGGTCGCTCCCGCCCCCGACACGGAGAGGATGTGGTCCGCCGTGATGCCCTCGCGCTGCTGGTCGGCGGCGACGCGGTCCTCGCTGGTGTGCATGAAGACGAGGGTCGACGAGAACGCCATCGCGAGGACGATCGGGGTGATCGCGGAGGCCAGACGGCGGGCGTTCGTACGGGAGTTGGCCGCCGCGAGCTGGGCGGAGGCGCCCGCACCGCGCAGCGGAAGTCCGAAAAGGGCCGCACAGCCGCGGGCGACCAGCGGGCCGAGCAGGGCCACGGCGAGCATGAACAGCATGACGATGCCGAGCGCCACGTTGGCCGCGTCGTCGCCCGTCAGGGAGGAGGCGACGCCGGACAGGACGCAGCCTCCGACGGCTGCCGCGATCCCCAGCGGCGTACGGATCCAGCCGAAGCGCAGGCGTTCCACGGAGGACTCGCTCAGGGCCTGGCCCGGCCTGATGCGGGAGGGCCGGCGGGCGGCCAGGTAGCCGGAGAGCAGCGCGGCGAGCACGGCGGCGCCGATGGCCGAGACGAGGGGGATGAAGGAGACCGAGAGGTCCAGGGTCTGCGGGAGGGCGCCCTTCTCCTTGAGCTGGCCGAACCACCACCTGGCCAGGGCGATTCCGGGCAGGACGCCGACCGCTCCCGCGAGGGGTGCGACGAGCAGGGACTCCGTGGCGATGGTGCGGCGGATCTGGCGGGGCGTCGTGCCGATGGCCCGCAGGAGCGCGTACTCACGGGCGCGCTGGCCTACGGAGAGCGCCACCGTGCCCGCGGCGGTGAACATGGCGACCATGGTGGCGATGCCGCCGAAGGAGCCGCCGATCCCGGTGAGCAGTTCCTTGGCGTAGGCGAGCTCGGAGCCCTCGGCCTCGCTGCGGTCGTCGCCGGTGTGGACGGCGGCCTTGCCGCCGACGGCGTGCGCCACCTGGGACTTGAGGGCGTCGTCGGTGACGCCCTTCTTGGGCAGGACGGCGATGGCGTCGATGCGGTCGGGGTGGCCGGAGAGGCGTACGGCCTCGGAGTCGGCGAACCAGGCGGTGGGTGCGCCCTGCCGGGACTCGACGGTGCCGGAGACGCGGAAGTCGCGCGGTCCGTCCGCCGTGGTGAGCGTGGTGCGCTCGCCGACGGCCGCGCCGGGCGCGGCGAGGACGACCTCGCCGGGCTGCGGGGCGCGGCCCGCGGTCAGTTTCTCGCCGGTGAAGGACGTGGAGCCCCAGCCGTGTGCGGTGACGCCCTTGCCGCCGGACTGCACCGGGAAGGTGACGTCCGGGACGGCGGTGCGCGCGCCGGGCACCGAACGTGCCTTCGCCAGGAGGGAGTTGTCGATGCGGGCCCGGTCGGGCAGCGGGGTGTTCGACTCGGACCGGCTGTCTCCGCTGCCCGTGACGAAGCGGGCCGTCTGCTCGGCCGCGGCCACCACGGGGGCACCCGCGTACCGGGTGGGCGGCACCGATGCCCGCGCCCCGGTCTCCAGGAGGATGCCGCAGGCGGACACGATCATCGCGGCCATCATCAGCGCGACGAACGTGCCCACGAAGGCGGCGGGTTTGAAGCGGACGGCGGCGCGGGCGAGGCCGTTGGGCATGGGGATTCTCCGGAGTCCGTGGAAGGGCGGGGCCGTGGTGCGGGGCTAGGCCGCCGCTGTCGCGTACGCCGGAGCCGTCAGGGTCGTCATGCGCCGCGCGATCTGCTCGGCGGAGGCTCGCTCCAGGCGGTCCACGATCGCGCCGTCGGCGAGGAAGAGGACGCGGTCCGCGTAGGCGGCCGCGCCCGGGTCGTGGGTGACCATGACGACCGTGGCGCCCATGCCGTCGACGGCCGAGCGGAGCAGGGTGAGGATCTCGGTGGCCGTGGTGGTGTCCAGGGCTCCGGTCGGCTCGTCCGCGAAGATCACGTCCGGGTTCGTGACCAGGGCGCGGGCGATCGCGACGCGCTGCTGCTGGCCGCCGGAGAGCTCGCCGGGGCGGCGCTTGTGCTTGTCGGCGCCGAGGCCGACGCGGGCGAGCATGTCGGAGGCCTTGCGGCGGTCGGGGCGGTGGCCCGCGAGGCGCATCGGCAGGACCACGTTCTGCTCGACGGTCAGCGAGGGCAGCAGGTTGAAGGCCTGGAAGACGAAGCCGAGGCGGGTGCGGCGCAGCGCGGTCAGCTTGTTCTCGCTCATGGAGGTGATCTCCGTGCCGCCCAGCCTCACCGTCCCCTCGCTGGGCCGGTCGAGCCCCGCCGCGCACTGCAGGAAGGTGGACTTGCCGGAGCCCGATGGGCCCATGACGGCGGTGAAGCTGCCGCGCTCCAGGGCGAGGTCGATGCCGCTGAGGGCGTGCACGGCGCCGGAGCCCCTGCCGTACTTGCGGCGTACACCGTGCAGTTCGACGGCCCAGTCGGTGCCGCGCGGTGCCGCGCCGGGCATCGAGGGCACCGTCGGGGACCCCGGTCCTTCGACTGCTTCCTTCTTGCGCCGCAGCCCCATGGCTCTCTCCGCCTTCCGTAGGTGATGCCTCGAACGTACGGATTCGGGGGTGGTGTGGACCATGAGGTCCCCCGGCGAATCGGGGGTGGGGATAGCCCCCGCAGCGAGCGGATGTACGCCATACAGAGTTGCCGCGTAAACCCTTTGGTAAGCTAACTATTGACGCGTTCTTGACGCTCCCTTTGCCATCGACGTGCGGAGTGTGCGTCTTCGGATCACCAGGAGGAACGGCATCGGACACGCAGACACCCTGATAGCCATGGGCGGCGCCTTTCTCGCCGCCGCCGTGCTCGCCCGCGTGGGCGGCCGCATCGGACTCCCCACCATTCCGCTCTTCATCCTGGCCGGGATACTCCTCGGCCCTCACACCCCCGGCGTGGTCCTGGTCTCCGACCCCCACGACCTGGAGATGCTCTCGGCGCTCGGCCTGGTGCTGCTGCTCTTCTACCTGGGCCTCGAGTTCCACATGGACGACCTCAAGACGGGCGGCCGCAAGATGGCCCTCGCCGGAGGGACGTATCTCGCGCTGAACGTCGGCGCGGGCCTGGGCTTCGGATTCGCCCTCGGCTGGGGCACCTCCGAAGCGCTGGTCCTCGCCGGAGTGCTCGGCATCTCGTCCTCGGCGATCGTCACCAAGGTGCTCGTCGACACCGGCCGGCTCGGCAACCCCGAGACGAAGCCGATCCTCGGCATCATCGTCGTCGAGGACATCTTCCTCGCGCTCTATCTGGCCGCGCTGCAACCCGTCCTGTCCGGCGCCGACAGCCTCGCGGCGGCCGTCATGGACGGCGGCAAGGCGTTCGGCTTCCTGCTCCTTCTCGCCCTCGTGGCGCGCTTCGGCACGAAGGTCGTCGGGCGGCTCATGGACACCCGTGACGACGAGCTGCTCGTCATCTCCTTCCTCGGCGCCGCGGTCTTCGTGGCCGGGGTCTCGGAGTGGTTCGGGGTCGCGGACGCGATCGGCGCGTTCATGGTCGGTCTGATGGTGGGCAGTACGGCGTCCGGCGAGCGCGTCCGCAAGCTCGTGCACCCCCTGCGGGACGCGTTCGGGGCGATCTTCTTCTTCGCCTTCGGCCTCTCGATCGACCCCGGCGACCTGCCCGTGGTCCTCTGGCCGGTGCTCGCCGCCGTGGCCGTGACGCTGCTCATGAACGTCCTGGCGGGAATCGGTGCGGCGCGTGTGTACGGCTTCGGGGCGGGCCCCGCGGCGAACATCTCCACCACCCTGCTCGCACGCGGCGAGTTCGCCCTGATCCTGGCGACGATGGCGGCCACCGCGGGCCTCGACGAGCGGCTTTCGCCCTTCATCGCGGGGTACGTGCTGCTGCTCGCGGTGCTCGGCCCGCTGGCGGCGACCCGGGCCCACTGGCTGGCCCGGATCCTGCCGGGCGGGCGCGATCCCGCCCCCGATCCCGAGCCGGAGATGTCAGGCGCCCACTGACGGCTCCCGGCAGATCAGCAGCAGCGCCCGGTCGTCGTTGACGTCCTTCGCGACCGCCTCGATCAGGTGCCACGCGGCGCCGTGGAAGCCGCCCGCCACATAGCGGTCGGCTTCCCCGGTGAGCCGGTCGATGCCCTCGCTGATGTCGCGGTCGGAGGTCTCGACGATGCCGTCGGTGAACAGCATCAGTACGTCGCCGGGCTGCAGGGAGCCCTTCACCGGGTCGAACTGGGCCCCGTCGTAGACCCCCAGGAGGGGGCCGTCGGCGACCTTCTCCTCCCAGCGGCCGCTGCCCGCGCTGAGCTGCAGGCCCGGCGGGTGGCCCGCCGAGAAGAGTTCGTAGTCGCCGGTCTCCAGGTCCAGGACCAGATGGATGGAGGTCGCGAAGCCCTCGTCCCAGTCCTGGCGCAGGAGATAGCCGTTGGCCGCGGTCAGGAACGCGTGCGGCGGCAGCGAGCCGAGCAGACCGCCGAAGGCGCCCGACAGGAGCAGCGCGCGGGAGCCCGCGTCCATGCCCTTGCCCGAGACGTCCGTGAGGACGACCTCCAGGGTGCGGCCGCCGTTCGTGCGGGCCGCGACCACGAAGTCCCCCGAGAAGGACTGGCCGCCCGCGGGGCGCAGGGCCATCTCGCGGTGCCAGCCCCGGGGCAGCTTCGGCAGCTTGCTCTGTACGCGGATGCGTTCGCGCAGGTCGAAGAGCATCGTTCCGCCGCCGCGCCACGGCACCCCGACCCGGCTGCGGAACTGGGCGATGATCAGCCCGAAGAAGCCGCAGGCCGCGACGACCAGGACCACGCCGGGCGTGACCCGCGACGGCCCCTGCGTGTACGGGCCGAGCTGGACGGACTCCACGATGAGCGCGGCGGCTGCCGTCGCGTACAGGCCGAGCAGGCTGGAGGGCCGCAGCAGCAGGCCGCCGGCCACGATGGGCAGGACCAGCGCGGAGGGCGCGAACCAGACGTTGTTGACGATGGTGCAGAAGGTGATCACCGGGATGGTGACGAGCAGGCCCGCCAGCGCGATCCAGTCCGAGCCGTCGCCTCTGAAGTAGTCGACCCCGGATTTGCGCAGCCCTATGCGCGCCCGGTGGATCCGCTTCTTCATCCGGGCTGTGAACGTCTCGGCTTCCGCTCGCCTGCCTGCCATTGCTCCCGGACCCTATCCACCGGGCCAGGCACTTCGCACGGGAGGTGCCGGTTGTCCCCCGTCAGAGGCATGCGGCGGCCACGCGAAAATCCTGTCGCTCCGCCCGCTTCACCCTGGTAGGCATGGCATATGACGACGGAATTGCGGGAGTTGCGCCAGGAAGACTGGGACGAGTACTACG
Source organism: Streptomyces sp. NPDC054047 (assembly GCF_055585065.1). Taxonomy (NCBI): domain Bacteria; kingdom Bacillati; phylum Actinomycetota; class Actinomycetes; order Kitasatosporales; family Streptomycetaceae; genus Streptomyces; species Streptomyces sp. NPDC054047. The sequence continues at coordinate 1,032,386 of NZ_JBVJKV010000001.1, forward strand.
GGACGCTGGAGCTCGCCTTCGGCGGCGTCGCCGAGGCGAAGGAGGAGCACGAGCTCTGGAACGCACTGACCGAGTTCGACCGCTTCTTCGGCACCTGGGAGGGCGAGACCTGCGTCGGCACGACGGGAGCGTTCAGCTTCCGCCTCTCCGTGCCGGGGGGCTCACTGGTGGACGCGGCCGGTGTGACGATGGTCAGCGTCGCGGCCACGCACCGGCGGCGCGGGATCCTCACGTCGATGATGCGGCGCCAGCTCGACGACGTACGCGCGAAGGGCGAGTGCCTGGCCGTGCTCACGGCCTCCGAACCCGCCATCTACGGACGGTTCGGGTACGGCGCGGCGACCCTGCAGATGAAGGCCGAGATCGACACGGCACGCGTGCGCCTGTCGCTCCCGGCCGGCACCGATGACGTACGCCTTCGGTACGCCAAGCCCGCCGACGTCCACGCGGCGTGCGAGGCGCTGTACGCACGACGGGTGAGCGAGCGGCCCGGAATGCTGGCCAGGCAGCCGGGCTGGGAGCGGCTCGGGCTGCTCGACCCGGAGAGCGAGCGGCACGGCGCGTCACCGCTCCAGTGCGTGCTCGCCGAGCGCGACGGGGAGCTCGTGGGGTACGCGCGCTTCCACGTGAAGCCCGAGTGGGACGCGGCGGGCCCCAAGGGCACGGTCAAGCTGCGCGACCTGGAGTCCCTCGACCCGGCGGCGAACGCGGCGCTGTGGCAGTTCCTCTTCGGCATCGACCTGACGTCGACGGTGGAGGCGCACAGCCGCCCGGTGGACGACGCGGTGCTCCACCTCGTCTCGGACGTGCGGCGCTGCGGGCTCCAGGTGAAGGACTCGCTCCACGTACGTCTGGTGGACGTGGGGGCCGCCCTGGAGGCACGCGCCTACCGGACGCCGGTGAACCTGGTGTTGGAGGTCGACGACGCCTTCTGCCCCTGGAACACGGGCCGTTGGCGGCTCAAGGGCGACGTGAAGGGCGCGACCTGCGAGCGCACCGAGGACGACGCCGATCTCGCCCTGTCCGTACGGGACTTGGGGTCGGCCTATCTCGGCGGCATCTCCCTGACGTCACTGGCGGCCGCGGGCCGGGTGCGGGAACTGCGCCCGGGCGCACTGGCCGAGGCGACGCCGGCCTTCGGGTCGGACGTCGCGCCGTGGCTGCCGCACGGGTTCTAGCCGGGGGCTTCAGAGGAGCTGGGGCGTCGGGACGCTCTTCGGCTTGCGGGTCGCCAGATAGAGGGCGACCAGCCAGCCGATGAGCGAGGCGCCGAGGAAGAGGTTGATGACGAGGATCACCCAGCGGAGTTCGACGTCCCGGTTGAAGGCGATGAGGGACGGCAACAGGAAGACGGCGACGAAGAGCACGCCGACCGCGATGGCCAGCGGCCCGTCCATCCAGCTTGCTTCGAACCCGAACATGAGATCCCCCGTTGAACTGGCGTTTCGGTCAAGCGGTGATCTTATGCGAGCCGCCCGTCCGCGGGCTCAGGACACCGTTCCCTGACAGGAGGGGCACCAGAACAGATTGCGGGCGGCGAGATCGGCGGTGCGGATCTCGCCGCCACAGATGTGGCAGGGCATCGTGGCCCTGCGGTACACGTACACCTCGCCGCCGTGGTCGTCCACGCGCGGCGGGCGGCCCATCGCCTCGGGCGTGTGCTCGGGCCGCACGGTGTCGATGCGGTTGAGGCGCACGCCCTCGCGCATCAGGCCGACCAGGTCGTCCCAGATCGCCGTCCACTGGGCGGGGCGGATGTCCTTGCCCGGGGTGTACGGGTCGATGCGGTGCCGGAAGAGGACCTCGGCGCGGTAGACGTTGCCGACGCCCGCGATGACCTTCTGGTCCATGAGGAGCGCGGCGATGGTGGTGCGGCTGCGGGAGACGCGGGCGTAGGCCTTGTCCGGGTCGTCGGCTTCCCGGAGCGGGTCCGGGCCGAGGCGGGCGTGTATCGCCTGCTTCTCCTCGTCCGTGATGAGGGCGCAGGTCGTGGGGCCGCGGAGGTCGACGTACGCGTCGGTGGTGGCCAGGCGGAGGCGGACGGTGTCCGTGGGCGGGTTCGCGGCGGCCGTGCCGCCGAAGGTGACCTTGCCGAAGAGGCCGAGGTGGATGTGGATCCAGCCGGTTTCGGCGAAGCCGAGGAAGAGGTGCTTGCCGTGGGCCTCGGCGGTGTCCATCTCCTGCCCGTTCAGCAGGGCCGCGCTGTCGGAGAACTTGCCCTGGGGGCTGGTGACGCGGAGGGGGCCTCGGCCCTCGAAGCGGGCGCGGTGGTCGTCCGCGAGGCGGTGAATGGTGTGCCCCTCCGGCACGGTTCCTCCCAAGGGGTGCGGGTTGATCGGAGCCGCCCCTCGGCGCACCGGAAATCACCGGCTTCGCCGGGTTCGTCCTCGAACGCCGGACGGGCTGAGAGTCCAGCCCGTCCGGCGTTCGGAGAGAAGAGAAGAGAAGAGAAGGGTCTCAGCCCTGCGGGTGGTGGGCCGGGATCGGAGGCAGTTCGCCCGTGGACTCGTAGGCCGACAGCATGTCGATGCGGCGGGTGTGGCGCTCCTCGCCCGAGTACGGCGTCGACAGGAAGATCTCGACGAACTTCGTCGCCTCTTCCCGCGAGTGCATCCGGCCGCCGATCGACACCACGTTCGCGTCGTTGTGCTCACGCCCGAGCGCGGCCGTCTGCTCGCTCCAGGCGAGGGCGGCCCGCACCCCCTTCACCTTGTTCGCGGCGATCTGCTCCCCGTTGCCGGAGCCCCCGATCACGATGCCGAGCGACTGGGGGTCCGCCGCCGTCTTCTCCGCGGCGCGGAGGCAGAAGGGGGGGTAGTCGTCCTGGGCGTCATAGATGTGGGGCCCGCAGTCGACGGGCTCGTGGCCGTGGCTCTTGAGCCACTCGACCAGGTGGTTCTTCAGTTCGTAGCCGGCATGATCCGAGCCGAGGTACACGCGCATGCGACTGAGTGTGGCATGTCGCGGGGCGGGTAGCGGCGTCCGGGGGCAGGACCTTGGTCACCAAGGTCTGGGCCTTCGGGCCGGAATATCACGATCCGGAGTCAGGACTTCCGTCACGTACACCGCTGAGTTTGAATGCGTGGGCTCGTGACCCGAGAACTTAAGGATTCGTCCATGACCTCGCAACCCTCCCTTGCGAAGGCAGACCGCAACCCCGTAGACCCTGGGGATTCGCAGTCTGGAGACACCGGTGACGGCCTCAAGGCCGGGCTGAAGAACCGCCACCTCTCCATGATCGCCATCGGTGGCGTCATCGGAGCGGGACTCTTCGTCGGCTCCAGCTCAGGTATCGCCGCCGCAGGGCCCGCCATCCTCGTCTCGTACGCCCTCGTCGGCACGATGGTCGTCCTGGTGATGCGGATGCTCGGCGAGATGGCCGCCGCACGGCCCACGTCGGGCTCCTTCTCCACCTACGCCGACCAGGCCCTCGGCCGCTGGGCCGGTTTCTCCATCGGCTGGCTCTACTGGTTCTTCTGGGTCGTGGTGCTCGCGGTGGAGGCCACCGCCGGAGCCGTCATCCTCAACGGGTGGATACCCGCCGTCCCGCAGTGGGGCTGGGCGCTCATCGTGATGGTGGTGCTCACCGCCACCAACCTCGTCTCGGTCGGCTCCTACGGCGAGTTCGAGTTCTGGTTCGCCGGGATCAAGGTCGTCGCCATCGGCGGGTTCGTGATCATCGGTCTGCTCGCCGTCTTCGGCGTGCTGCCCGGCTCCGACAACCCCGGCGCCGGATTCGCGCACCTCACCGACGCGGGCGGATTCATGCCCAACGGCGCGGGCGCCATCCTCACGGGCGTCCTCATGGTCGTCTTCTCGTTCATGGGCTCCGAGATCGTCACGCTGGCCGCCGGTGAGTCCGAGGACCCGCAGCGCGCCGTCACGAAGGCCACGAACAGCGTCATCTGGCGTATCGGCGTCTTCTACCTGGGCTCGATCTTCGTCGTGATCACGCTGCTCCCGTGGGACGACAAGTCGATCCTCAAGGACGGTTCGTACGTCGCCGCCCTGAACTCGATCGGCATCCCGCACGCCGGTCAGGTCATGAACGTCATCGTCCTGACCGCCGTCCTCTCCTGTCTCAACTCCGGGCTCTACACCGCTTCCCGCATGGCCTTCTCGCTCGGCCAGCGCGGTGACGCGCCCAAGTCCTTCGCGCGCACCAACGCGCGCGGTGTGCCGCAGGCCGCGATCCTCGGGTCCGTCGTGTTCGGCTTCGTCGCCGTCTGGTTCAACTACCAGTGGCAGGACACCGTCTTCGACTTCCTGCTGAACTCCTCGGGCGCGGTGGCCCTCTTCGTCTGGCTGATGATCGCGTTCACGCAGCTGCGGATGCGCGGCATCATCCTGCGCGAGGAGCCGGAGAAGCTGGTCGTGAAGATGTGGCTCTTCCCGTACCTGACCTGGGTCACGATCGCGATGATCTCGTTCGTGCTCGTCTACATGCTGACCGACGAGGCCGGGCGCAAGCAGGTGCTGCTCTCGCTGCTCGCGGCGGCGTTCGTGGTCGCGTTCTCCGTCATCCGGGAGAAGGTGCGGCCCCGCGTCGACGCCGGCACCGGCACTGACGCCGAGACCGACAAGGTCGGCACCGGCGTCGACGCCTAACCGGTGCGGTCCGACGGTGGCGTGGTCGACGTACCCGCCACCGTCGGCGGACGCGTGCTCGGTCCCGGCGAATCGCTGCCGCCGGGACCGCGCGCGGTGAAGAACATGACGGCTGCCACGGCGGCCGCGACCAGCAGGACCACGGCGGTCAGGACGTGGGGCCGCCAGCCGGCCCCTGCCCGATCGCCGTCCGGCTTTCGGGGCGGCCGCGGGGGCGGTGCCGTGAGCGCCGCCCGCAGCGCCTCCTCCACCTCGTCCAGGTCCGGCCGCCGCGCCGGGTCCTTGACCAGGAGCGCCGACAGAAGAGGACGCAACCCGCTCGGTTCGGGCGGCAGTTCGGGCGCGTCGTGCAGGACGGCCACCAGCGTGGTCAGGGCCTCCTCGCGAGCGAAGGGCGAACTGCCCCGCAACGCCGTGCAGAGCGTCGCGCCCAGGGACCAGAGGTCGGACGGCGGGCCCTGCGGAGCCCCCGAGACCCGCTCGGGCGCCATGTACTCGGGCGAGCCCACCAGCAGTCCCGTCTGCGTGAGCCGCCCGGAGTCCTGGAGCGCGGCGATGCCGAAATCGGTGAGGACGATCCGTCCGGCGGGCCCCCCGGCACCCATCAGGACGTTCTCGGGCTTGATGTCGCGGTGCAGTACGCCCGCCGCGTGCACCCGGCGCAGCGCCGCGACCAGGGCCAGGCCGACCCGGGCCGCGTCGCGCTCGTCCAGCGGCCCCTCCTCGTCGACGTACCGGGCCAGGGAACGCGCCTCGACGAGCTCCATGACGATCCAGAGCCGGCCGTCCTCCTCGGCGACGTCATAGACGCGTACGACACCGGGGTGATCGATCCGCGCGCTGGCCCGCGCCTCGCGCAGCGCACGCTCCCTGCGGACGCGGGCGTCCTCGGCGTCCAGGCCGTCCGCGATGTCGATCCGCATCTCCTTGACCGCCACGCGGCGGTCGAGGAGCTCGTCGGCCGCGCGCCACACGCGCCCCATGCCGCCCTGGCCGACCACGTCGATCAGGCGATAGCGGCCCGCGACCACTGAAAGCTCCGGCATGGGCGCTCACCCCCGAGTCCCCTTTCATGACAGCACAGTTCGCCCGGTTCCCGAAGAGCCGGAAAACTTGACGGCGGATGTCAGGTTTTCCGGGGAGGCTCTGACGCGTCAGCCAGCACCGCGCACTCCTTGGAGGACCACCGTGGACTTCACCGACGGGCAACCCGACCAGCGACTCGACCAGCGCCTTGTGTTCCGGCCCGGCGACGACGGGTACGCCGAGGAGATCGCCGGATTCCAGACCGGCTTCACCCAGCGGCCCGCCATCGTGTTCGGGGCCGAGAGCGCCGATGACGTCGTCGCCGCCGTGTCGTACGCCGCCGATGCGGGGCTGCCCATCGGTGTGCAGGCCACCGGGCACGGTCTTCCCGGGGCCTCGGAGGGCGGCGTACTGATCAGCACCCGGCGAATGGATTCCGTCCGGATCGATGCCGACGCGCGCACGGTCACCGTGGGCGCGGGCGTCCGCTGGGGCCAGGTCGTCGAGGCCGCGGCGGCGCACGGACTCGCGCCGCTGAACGGTTCGGCGCCGGGCGTGGGCGCCGTCTCGTACACGCTGGGCGGCGGGCTCGGCATCCTGGCCCGGGAGTTCGGGTACGCGGCCGACCACGTCCGGTGGCTCGACGTCGTCACGGCGGACGGCACGCTGCGCCGCGTCACGGCGCGGGCCGAGCCCGAGCTCTTCTGGGGCCTGCTCGGCGGCGGGGCGAACCTGGGGGTGGTGACGGCCCTGGAGATCGGCCTGGTGCCGGTGGCGCGGCTGTACGGCGGGGCGATCGAGTTCGACGGCGGGGAGGTCGACCCGGCGGACGTGCTGCGGGCGTACGAGGCGTGGACGCGGACCGTGCCGCGGGAGCTGACCTCGTCGGTGGCGGCGCTGGTCTATCCGGACATCCCGCAGCTGCCGCCGCATCTGCGGGGCCGCTATCTGGTGACGGTCCGGGTCGCGTACACCGGCTCCGAGGCGTCGGGCGAGCGGCTGGTGGCGCCGTTGCGGGAGATCGGGCCCACGGTCTCGGACTCGCTGCGGGAGATGCCGTACACCGACAGCCACACGATCCACAGCGACCCGGACTTCCCGCACTCCTACTACGGGGACAGCGTGGTGGTGCGCGAGCTGGACGTCGCGGCGGCGTGCGAGCTGCTCGCGCTGACCGGTCCGGCCGCCGAGCAGATGCACGTCGTCCAGATCAACCAGCTGGGCGGGGCCCTTGCGAAGCCCGCGGGGAACGCGGTGCCTTACCGGGACGCGGGGTGGCTGGTGCGGGTGCTCTCACCCTTCGAAGCCGGTGACGACGCGGGTCTCGACGCGGTGCGGGCCGTGCAGGCGCGGGCGTTCGGACTTTTCGCGCCGGAGGTCGAGGGGCGGCTGCTCAACTTCGCCTTCGCCGCCGGGGACCGGCCCGAGGGGCTGTACGACGCCGGGACGCGAAAGAGGCTCGCCGGGCTGAAGGCCACGTACGACCCGGCGAACCTCTTCAGGCGGAACTACGACGTCGGTTGACCGGCGTCAGCGGTCGAGGAGCTTCCACGCCGTGGGCAGCGCGCCCATCGCGAGCGCGGCCTTCAGGGCGTCGCCGATCAGGAAGGGCGTGAGCCCGGCGGCGACGGCCTGGGTCATCGACATGCCGGTCGCGGCGGCGAGGTACGGGACACCGACCGCGTAGATGATCGCGGAGCCGAGCACCATCGTGCCCGCGGTGCGCAGGACGGAGCGGTCGCCGCCGCGGCGGGCGAGGGCGCCGACCACGGTGGCGGCGAGCAGCATGCCGAGCACGTAGCCGAGGGACGGGGCGGCGACGCCGGAGCCCGCCTCCGCGAACCACGGCATGCCGGCCATGCCGACGAGGGCGTACACGGCGAGGGCGAGGAAGCCGCGGCGGGCGCCGAGGGCGGTGCCGACGAGGAGGGCGGCGAAGGTCTGTCCCGTCACCGGTACGGGGGAGCCCGGGACGGGCACGGCGATCTGGGCCGCTATGCCGGTCAGGGCGGCGCCCCCGAGGACGAAGGCCGCGTCCTTCGCGCGGGACGCGGGGAGCAGGTCCGCGAGGACCTGGCCGGGACGGGAAGAGACGGCGGCGATGCTCATCGGGACTCCGCGGGTTCTGGGACGGGCAGGTGGGACCCCGCGACGCTATCTCAGGCGGGGGCGCCTCTCACGGTGTACGGGTGACAAGGTGCGGGGCACCTTGTTGGTGGGCACTGTACAAAGCGATGGGCGTACCCCTGCGGGGAGCGTGACGCTCGTCACTGAGGTGGGCGGCGCGAGGGTCCCGTTTTGCGTACGGGGATGCCGCCCGGGGAGACTGTAGGTTCCCGCCAATTTCTTTGTGAGCCCGAGAGCAGCGCTAAGCACCATGCACGACGCAACCCCCGATTCATCGGCGCCCGGCAGTGGGGGCACGACGGCGACGGAGCCCGAACCTCTCGGCGGAGGTCTCAAGCAGCGCCATCTCACCATGCTCGGGCTCGGTGGGGTCATCGGGGCGGGGCTCTTCGTCGGGTCCGGGGCCGGGATCGCCGTGGCCGGGCCGGGCATCGTCGTCTCGTACCTCATCGCCGGTGCGCTCGCGATGTGCGTGATGCGGATGCTCGGCGAGATGTCGGCCGCGATGCCCGCGTCCGGGTCCTTCTCCGTGCACGCCGAGCGCGCGCTCGGCCGCTGGGCGGGGTTCAGCGTCGGGTGGCTCTACTGGTTCCTGCTCGTGGTCGTGCTCGCCGTGGAGGCGACCGGCGCCGCGCAGATCGCCAACGGCTGGGCGCCGGGGGTCCCGCAGTGGGCCTGGGTGCTGATCTTCATGCTGGTGTTCACCGCCGCCAATCTCGCCTCCGTGAAGAACTTCGGCGAGTTCGAGTTCTGGTTCGCCGCCCTGAAGGTCTTCGCGATCGTCGCGTTCCTGGTCCTCGGGCTGCTCGCGATCTTCGGGGTGCTGCCCGACACGGACCCCGTGGGCCTCACCAACCTCACCGGACACGGCGGCTTCCTGCCCAACGGCTGGGAGGGCGTCACCTCCGGTGTGCTCGCCGTCGTCTTCGCCTTCGGCGGCCTGGAGGTCGTGACGATCGCGGCAGCCGAGTCCGACGACCCGGTGCGCTCGGTCGCCCGCGCCGTGCGCAGCGCCGTCTACCGCATCCTCTTCTTCTACGTCGGCTCGATGCTGGTCATCGTGACGGTGCTGCCGTGGACGGCGGAGAAGGCGGGCGTCAGTCCGTATGTGACGGTCCTGGACTCGATCGGGGTGCCGTCCGCCGGCACGATCATGAACATCGTGGTGTTCGTCGCGCTGCTCTCGGCGCTGAACGCCAACCTCTACGGCTCGTCCCGGATGGTCTTCTCGCTCGCCGAGCGCGGCGAGGCCCCCAAGGCCCTCCTGAAGGTGTCGGGCGGCGGGGTGCCGCGCCGGGCGGTCCTCGCGTCCGTCGCCTTCGGCTTCGTGTCCGTCGTACTCAATCTGAAGTGGCCCGACTCGGTCTTCCTCTACATGCTCAACTCGGTCGGCGCGGTGCTCCTGTTCGTGTGGGCGCTGATCGCGGTCTCGCAGCTGCGCCTGCGCCGCCGCATCGAGCGCGAGGCGCCGGAGCGGCTCGTCCTGCGGATGTGGGCGTTCCCCTACCTGACGTGGGCGGCGCTCGCGGCGATGGCGGCCGTGATCGGGCTGATGCTGACCGACGACGGGGCACGGCCGCAGCTGCTGTGGTCGGCGGGCGCGACGGGCCTGGTCCTCGCGGTCGCGGGGCTGCGGGAGTGGCGCGAGAAGCGCATGAAACGGGCGTGAACAACTTGTGTCCGCTTCTTCACAACGTGTGAGCGTCGTGTCCGTATAGCGGTCAGGTGTTCCCTGTCAGCGGTACCGGACTTCAGACTGTGGGCCGCTCGCTCCCCCGTCTCGGCTACTGAACAGGGCACGCCCATGTCTCGGATGTCCACCCCCCAGGACACCCCCAAGGACGCAGCACCCGACGCGGCTCCCCAGGCCGATTCCCCGCTCGTCCACGGTCTCAAGCAGCGGCATCTCTCCATGATCGCCCTCGGCGGCGTCATCGGAGCCGGCCTCTTCGTGGGCTCCGGAGCGGGCATCGCCGCGGCGGGCCCCTCGATCGTCCTCGCCTACGCGATATCCGGCGCGCTCGTCATGCTCGTGATGCGGATGCTGGGCGAGATGTCGGCGGCGAACCCGGCGTCCGGCTCCTTCTCGGTCCACGCCGAGCGGGCGATCGGCCCCTGGGCGGGCTTCACCGCCGGCTGGGGCTTCTGGTTCCTGCTCTGCGTCGCCGTCGGCCTGGAGGGCATCGGCGCCGCGAAGATCATGGTGGGCTGGTTCCCCGACAGCCCCGAGTGGGCCTGGGTCGCCCTCTTCATGCTGGTGTTCTGCGGGGCCAACCTGACGGCCGTGAAGAACTTCGGCGAGTTCGAGTTCTGGTTCGCCGCCCTCAAGGTCGGCGCGATCGCGCTCTTCCTGGGCATCGGCGTCCTGGCCATCCTCGGCATCCTGCCCGGCTCGGACGCCTCCGCGCCCGGCACGGCCAACCTCACCGGTGAGGGCGGGTTCATGCCGAACGGCACGGACGGCCTGATCATCGGCCTCCTCGCGTCCGTGTTCGCGTACGGCGGTCTGGAGACCGTCACGATCGCGGCCGCGGAGTCCGAGAACCCGGTCCAGAGCGTCGCCAAGGCCGTGCGCACGGCGATGTGGCGCATCGCCCTCTTCTACGTCGGTTCGATGCTCGTCGTCGTCACGCTGCTGCCGTGGGACAACAAGGAGGTCGTGGCGAAGGGCCCGTACGTCGCCACGCTCGACCACCTGGGCATCCCGGGCGCGGGCCAGATCATGAACGTCATCGTCCTGATCGCCCTGCTCTCCGCGATGAACGCCAACATCTACGGCGCGTCGCGCATGTCGTACTCCCTGATCGCGCGCGGCCAGGGCCCCAAGGCGCTCGGCCGCGTCTACAGCGGCGTCCCGCGCCTCGCGGTCCTCGCCTCCTCGGTCTTCGGCTTCGTCTGCGTCCTGCTCAGCTACTGGCGCCCGGACGACGTCTTCCCCTGGCTCCTGAACATGATCGGCGCGATGATCCTGGTCGTCTGGATCTTCATCGCCGCCTCGCAGCTGATCCTGCGCCGCAGGACGGAGCGCGACGAGCCGCAGAAGCTGGTCGTGAAGATGTGGGCCTACCCGTTCCTGACCTGGGTCGCCCTGGCCGCGATGGCGTACATCTTCTACCTGATGACGGAACAGCCCGACACGCGCAAGCAGCTCCTGGCCACGGGCACGCTGACGCTGATTCTGGCCGTGATCGGTTTCGCGCGGCAGAAGAGGGCCGAACGCGCGGCGGTCGCCGCCGAGTAGCGACACACCTCTGCGCGAGAGGGCCCCGGGTCGACGGACTCGGGGCCCTCTCGCGTTTCCCCGGACCTAGGACCAAGGGCTGATCAACTCCGACCCACTCCTGCTGCTAGCCTGCACTTGCATATAGGTTGCAATAAGCGTTGCACTACAGCAGAGCAGCAGTCGGAGGGCTCGGACATGGCCATTTACACGCTTCCTGAACTTCCGTACGACTACGCGGCGCTCGAGCCGGTCATCAATCCCCAGATCGTCGAGCTGCACCACGACAAGCACCACGCGGCGTACGTGAAGGGCGCGAACGACACCCTTGAGCAGCTGGAGGAGGCGCGCGACAAGGAGACGTGGGGCGCCATCAACGGCCTGGAGAAGAACCTGGCCTTCCACCTCTCCGGCCACATCCTGCACAGCATCTACTGGCACAACATGAACAGCCCGAAGGACGGTGGCGGCGGTGAGCCGCTGGCCGCGGACGGTGTCGGCGACCTCGCGGACGCGATCACCGAGTCCTTCGGCTCCTTTGCCAAGTTCAAGGCCCAGCTGACCAAGGCCTCGGCGACCACGCAGGGTTCGGGCTGGGGCGTGCTCGCCTACGAGCCGCTCAGCAACCGCCTCATCGTCGAACAGGTCTACGACCACCAGGGCAACGTCGGCCAGGGCTCGACGCCGATCCTGGTCTTCGACGCCTGGGAGCACGCCTTCTACCTCCAGTACAAGAACCAGAAGGTGGACTTCATCGAGGCCATGTGGCAGGTCGTCAACTGGCAGGACGTCTCCAAGCGTTACGCGGCCGCCAAGCAACGCGTGAACAGCCTGCTGCTGGCCCCCTGAGAACGCCCTGCCTCGTGATCGTCTTCTCAACCTTCGCCGAGGCAGGCGGATGGACGAAGGACCCCCGTGAGGACATGGCTCACGGGGGTCTTTCGGTATGCCGGGTTCCGGGGGACGGTAAGGCCATGTCAGATCCCTGGAGGCGCTGCCTGAACTGTGGCGACAGCCACCAAAACTTCCAGAAGCCCACGGGAGACGCACTGGACGTCGTCATCGCCCGGGTGGGCCCCGCCGACGCGGGCAAATACTGGCGGTGCGGCCGCCAGGGCTGCCTGCGGGTACAGAACTACTGGGCCCACCGGGACGGTTTCGACCTCCCCCCGTCCTTCGGCTAGCTCAGTCGAAGATCGGGCCCTGCGTACGCGTGCGCTTGATCTCGTAGAAGCCCGGCGTGGACGCCACGAGCAGCGTGCCGTCCCACAGCTTCGCCGCCGCCTCGCCCTTCGGTGCGGGCGTCACGACGGGACCGAAGAAGGCGACCTGCTCGCCGTCCGCGCCGGGGACGGCGATGACGGGCGTGCCCACGTCCTGGCCGACCTTGTCGATGCCCTCCTGGTGGGAGGCGCGCAGCTGGGTGTCGTACTCGTCCGAGTCCGCGTAGTCCGCGAGCTCCTCGGGCAGGCCGACGTCCTTGAGCGCGGACACGACCGCCTCGCGGGTCGGGCCCTCGCCGAGGTTGTGGAAGCGGGTGCCAAGGGCGGTGTAGAGCTTCCCGGTGTAGTCGTCGCCGTGCTTCTGCTGGGCGGCGATGACCACGCGGACCGGGCCCCAGGCCTTCGTCTCGAGCATGTCCCGGTACTCCTCGGGCAGCTCGTCGAGCCGGTCCTCGTTCAGTACGGCGAGGCTCATGACATGCCAGCGGACCTCTACGTCGCGGACCTTCTCCACCTCGAGCATCCAGCGCGAGGTCATCCAGGCCCACGGGCACAGCGGGTCGAACCAGAAGTCAACAGGGGTCTTGCCGTTCTCGGACATGTCTCTCCCTAGGGAATGCTTGCGCGCTTGGCCAGGGGAACGTCAGTGATCTGCCCAGGCATTCCCGGATACCGCCCGCTGAGGCCACATGCGAGGATCGTAGACATTCGTACAGGTCGTGCGATCCACGACTTCCCCCTGCGAGTACAAGGGAGTACCGCCCGTGCCCGGTGAGAATCTTTCCCGCGACGAGGCCCAGGAGAGGGCCGCGCTGTTGTCCGTCGACGGGTACGAGGTCTTTCTCGACCTGCGCTCCGCGATCGGCGAGAGCGTCCAGGAGCCGCGCACGTTCCGCTCCGTCACCACGATCCGCTTCCGCTCCGCCGAACCCGGCGCCGCGAGCTTCGCGGACCTGATCGCCCCGAGCGTCACGGCACTCTCGCTCAACGGCAAGGACCTGGATCCCTCCGAGGTCTTCGACGGCACCCGCATCACCCTGGAGGACCTGGCCGCGGAGAACGAACTGGTGGTGGACGCCCAGTGCGCCTACAGCCGCACCGGGGAGGGCATGCACCGCTTCGTCGACCCGGAGGACGGCGAGGTCTACCTCTACACGCAGTACGAGCCCGCGGACTCACGGCGCGTCTTCGCCAACTTCGAGCAGCCCGATCTGAAGGCACCCTTCCGGTTCGAGGTGCGGGCCCCCGAGGGCTGGACCGCCTGGTCGAACGGCTCCGGTGAACTGGTCGACGGGGTATGGAAGTTCGCCGAGACGAAGCCGATCTCGACGTACATCACGGCGGTCGTCGCGGGTCCGTACCACTACGTGACGGACTCCTACAGCCGCACGTTCGACGACGGCACGACGCTGGACATCCCGCTCGGCGCCCTGTGCAGGAAGGGCCTCGCCAAGCACTTCGACGCGGACGACGTCTTCCTGGTCACCAAGCAGGGGCTCGACTTCTTCCACGACAACTTCGACTACCCCTACCCCTTCGGGAAGTACGACCAGGCCTTCGTCCCCGAGTACAACCTGGGCGCGATGGAGAACCCCGGCTGTGTGACCTTCCGCGAGGAGTACATCTTCCGCGGCAAGGTGACCCAGGCGTCGTACGAGCGCCGGGCCAACGTCATCCTGCACGAGATGGCGCACATGTGGTTCGGCGACCTCGTCACCATGCGCTGGTGGGACGACCTGTGGCTCAAGGAGTCCTTCGCCGACTTCATGGGCACCTTCTCGATGGTCGAGGCGACGCGCTTCACCAACGGCTGGATCACCTTCGCCAACAACCGCAAGGCGTGGGCCTACCGCGCCGACCAACTGCCCTCCACGCACCCGGTCACGGCCGACATCCGCGACCTGGAGGACGCCAAGCTCAACTTCGACGGGATCACGTACGCGAAGGGCGCGTCGGTACTGAAGCAGCTCGTCGCCTACGCGGGACGCGACGCGTTCCTCGAAGGCGCCCGCCGCTACTTCAAGCGGCACGCGTACGGGAACACCCGCCTCGGCGACCTCCTCTCGGTCCTGGAGGAGACCTCCGGGCGCGACATGGCCTCGTGGTCGCGGTCGTGGCTGCAGACGGCGGGCGTCAACTCCCTGACCCCGCAGGTCATCCTGAACGCGGAGGGCCGGATCACGGAGCTCTCCGTGGTGCAGGAGGCCGCCGAGTCGCACCCCGAACTGCGGCCGCACCGCGTGGCGGTGGGCCTGTACCGCCGCACGCCCGAGGGCGAGCTCACGCGGTACGCACGCGCGGAGGTGGACGTCGCCGGGCCGCGCACGGTGGTGTCCGAGCTGGCCGGCGAGGATGCTCCCGAGCTGGTCCTGGTCAACGACGACGACCTGACGTACTGCAAGATCCGCTTCGACGAGACCTCCCTCGACACCCTGCGGGCACACCTGGGCGACATCACCGACCCGCTCGCCCGCGCGCTGTGCTGGTCCGCGCTGTGGAGCCTCACCCGGGACGCGCTCATGCCCGCGCGGGACTTCATCGGCCTCGTGCTGCGGTTCGCGGGGCGCGAGAGCGACATCGGGGTCCTCCAGATGCTGCACACCTGGGCGGACTCGGCCCTCACCTTCTACGCGGCCCCCGAGTGGCGCGAGGAGGGCGGGCGCGCGCTCGCCGAGGGCGCGCTGCGGGAGCTGCGGAACGCGGAGCCCGGCAGCCAGCACCAGCTGACGTGGGCGAGGTTCTTCGCGGCGGTCGCCTCTTCGGAGGCCGACCTGCAGCTGCTGCGGGGCCTGCTGGCGGGGACGGCGAAGATCGACGGCCTGGACGTCGACCAGGAGCTGCGCTGGGCCTTCCTCGGCCCGCTGGCCGCGCACGGCGTCGCCGACGAGCAGGTGCTCGCCGCCGAGCTGGCTCGGGACGACACGGCTTCGGGCAAGCGGCACCAGGTGCGGTGCCTGGCCGCGCGGCCCTCCGAGGCGGTCAAGGCGCAGGCGTGGGCCGCCGTGGTGGAGTCCGACTCCCTGTCCAACGCGTTGGTGGGGGCGACGATCTCGGGGTTCGCACAGACGTCGCAGCGGGACCTCGTCGCTTCGTACGCGCCCAAGTACTTCGCCGCCATCGAGCGGGTGTGGGCCGAGCGGTCCATCCAGATCGGGATGGACGTGGTGAAGGGGCTGTTCCCGCACCTCCAGGACAGCCAGGCCACCGTGGACGCGACCGATGCGTGGCTCGCCGCCCACGAGACGGCCGCTCCCGCCCTGCGGCGGCTTGTGATCGAGGCCCGGGACGACCTCGCGCGGTCGTTGCGGGCGCAGGCCTGCGACGCCGCTGCCGCGTAGGCCTGCGGCCGGGACGGCCCCCTCGCCGAGCCGCTCGGCGGCTCGGCGAGGGGGCCGTCGGAACGTAACCCGCGCAACCAGACCTTTTCGGCAGTCGAACGTCTGCACTTTAGTGCGGGGTTGTCCGGTTATGTCGACGGGGCTGTAACAGCGGTTAGGGGGCGGAGCGGCAGCGGGAATGGCCCGGTCATGAACCACAACACCCCGCTCTCCCCCCGCCCCCTCCGTCACCTCGCCGACGTCCAGCGTCGCGTGATGAGCACCGCCCAGCTCCGCGCCCACGGCATCTCCGCCGCCGACGTCTCGTCCCACTGCCGCCCGGAAGGGCCCTGGCAGCAGCTGCTCCCGGGGGTCTGCCTGCTGCACCCGGGGCCGCCGACCAGTGAAGAGCGCCTGCACGGGGCCCTGTTGTTCGCGGGGCGGCCGCCGGCCCGGGCGGCGAAGACCGTGCCCGCGCAGCCCGGCGCGGGCGAGCCCCATGCCCCGTACGCCGACGCCCTGATCACCGGACTCGCGGCGCTCGCCCTGCACCGCTTCTCGTCGGCTCCCCCACTGCTGTCCCTGGACCGCATCGACGTCCTCGTCCCGCGCACCCGGCGACTGCGCTCCACCGGGTTCGTCCGGCTCGTGCGGACCCCGGCGCTGCCGACCGCCGTACAGGTCACCGGAGTTCCGGTGGCGCCGGTGCCGCGCGCGCTCGCCGACGCCGTGGCGGGGCTCACCGATGCGGGCGCGGTGCGCAGGCTGCTCACCGAGGCGGTGCGCGGCGGACACTGCGAACCGGCCGCCATCGTGCGGGAGTTGAACTCCGCGCGGCTGCTGACCCGCCCGCATGTCGTGGACGCGGTGGACTCGCTGCTCGCCGAGGGGCGGGCGATCGCCGAGGACCGGCTCTACCAGATGGTCGTCGAGCACGGTCTGCCCGATCCGCTGTGGAACGTCGACCTGCGATTGCCCGGTGGGCCGCATCTCGGGGGCGTCGACGCCTACTGGCCCGATCTGGCCGTCGCCGTCGAGCTGGACACGCGGGCGCCCCGGCAGGGATTCCGGCAGGACGACGACGCCCTGTGGTCCGAATACGCCCGCAAGCGCGAGCACTTGGAGCGCCTCGGCATCACCGTCGTGCATCTGACGCCCAGGAAACTGCGCGAGTCGCTCGAACAGCAGGCGACCGTCGTGCGGACCGCCCTGATGGCGTCGGCCGACCGGGACCCGGCCGCGTACGTGGTGGTGCTGCCGCGGTAGCCGCCGCGGGAGAGGGGCGGGACCCGCACGCCGGGCCCCGCCGGACACGTCACTTCCCGCAGAACTCCGCGTCCCGGACGGCGAACAGGTCGCCGTCCAGGCTGTTGAAGTTGGCGGAGAGCGCATGGCCGCCGCGCTCGGTCACCAGGGTCATCGACGTCGAGCCCTGGATGTCGCCACCGTTGCCCCAGACGACGGTGGAGCAGGAGGTCTCGCGGCTCACCAGGCCGAGCCCGTACCCGTCGTTGGGCCTGTCCGGGTCCCGCACCACGGTCTTCTTCATCTCGGCGAGTTGCTTCTTGGGCAGGAGCTTGCCGCGCAGCAGGGCCGTGTAGAAGCGGTTCAGGTCCGCCGCGTCGGAGATCATCCCGCCCGACGAGCCCGCCATGGACGGATTGAGCTCCGTGACGTCGTGGAACGCGGCGCCCGGGGCCTTGGAGAGCTTCATGTACGCCCGTGAACTCGGCTCCGGCATCGAGGGGTCCGTCCGCGGCACGCTGGTGGCGTGCAGGCCGAGCGGCTCGATGATGCGGCGCTTGATCTCGTCCGCGTACGACTCCCCCGTCACCTTCTTGATGATCATGCCTGCGAGGAGGTAGTTGGTGTTGGAGTAGTTCCAGCCCTCACCGGGATCGAAGTCCGGCTCGTGGCGCATGGCGATGGCGACCTGCTGCTCGGGGGTCCAGGTGTCGTAGCGGTGCGCGAGGAACTTCTCGGTGAACATCTTCTCCTGGTAGCCGGGGTCGCTCAGTACGTCGTAGATGCCGCTCGTGTGGTTGAGGAGCTGGCGCACCGTGATGCGGTCGCCGTCGTGGCCGTTGCCCTCGACCACGCCCGGCAGCCACCGCCCCACCTTGTCGTCCAGGCGCAACTCCCCCTCGGCGACGAGCTGGAGCACCACCGTCGAGACGAAGGTCTTGGTGATGCTGCCGACGCGGTAGCGGTCGTGGGCGCCACGCGGGGTCCGCCGTTCGAGGTCGCCGATGCCCGCGGCGGAGTTCCAGGTTCCGTGCTTGTCCCTGGCCTGGGCGGTCACGCCGGGGGCGTTCTCGTTGACGGCGGCCTCCATCGCCTTCTGTGTCGCCCGGTGCCGGTCGCCGTGCCCGCCACCACCGGACTCCCCCGCGAGCGCCGGCGCCGCGAACGCTCCCGCCGTCACCGTCATCGCCATCACCGCGGCCACACCCGTCAGGCGTCTCTTGCGCGCTGCCATCTCTCCCCCATCTGTTCACGACGTACGGACGGCGGGAGGGACTCACGGGTCCGGGGACGAGGTTGAGGTCGACGCGCGGGTTGGGCGGGTTTCAGCCCTTCCTGAGGATCAGTTCCGTGTTCCGGTCGCCCGGCTCGCCGCCGAGCGCGGGCTTCGCACCAGGGGCGTTGAAGGAGAGTTCGCGGTAGAGCGCGGCGAGGCCGGTCTGCGAGAGGTCGGCGTAATCCGTGCGGTGCGGGGCCGACGACTCGATGAGGGTGGTGAAGAGGGAGATCGTGCCGTCGTGGTTGTCGCTCAGCTCCACCACGCGGGCCAGCTGCGGGAAGTCGATGTGCGAGGCCGTGGAGACCTCCCAGAAGGAGCCGCGCGGGGTCTGGTGCGCGGTGATCCTGTTCTTGTGGCTGTGTCCGTTGACCCAGGCCAGGACGGAACGGTGGCGGCCGAGCAGGGCGACGATCTCGTCGCCCCCGTGCCTGCCCTCGCTCGGGCGGTCCGGGTCCTGGCGCAGATTGCGCATGGTCCTGCTGGTGTGGTGGCTGAAGACGATGACGTACGAACCGCCGCCGTCCTTCTCCTCGTTCGCCTTCAGCTCCCGCGTCAGCCAGTCCATCTGGGCCGTGCCGAGCGAGCCTTCGTAGTGGCCGCCGGGGTCGGTCGAGTCCAGGCTGATGCCCAGGACGTCGTCGCTGATGCGGAAGGAGTAGTACTGGGTTCCGGAGTCGAGGTTCTCCTGCGTGTAGCCGTGGCCCGCGGGACCGTGGCCCTTGTACGCCGGGTCGAGGTGGGCCTTGACGTACTCGGCGGGGGTGAAGGGCGCGCGGCTCTCGTCCGGGGTGACCGAGCGCATCCGCCGCGCCTCGCTCTTCAGGAGCTCCTTGAACTGGGCGCCCTTGGGGTCGCGGCCCTTCTTGACGGCCTTCCACAGGGCGGCGCCGCGCGGCTCGTCGAGGGACATCAGCTTCCGCCCGCCGACGGCGAATTCGGAGAAGTACGAGTCCCCGGGGCCCCAGCAGCCGCCGGGCAGCGCGTCGTGGTTGCCGACGGTCGAGTACCAAGGAAGGCCGAGGCCGGGGCTGTTGACCTCGCGCAGCGCGGCGTCCAGGAAGCCGTCGACCCGTGGGAAGCCGAGCGCCTTGTCGGAGTCGCGCAGGTCGTCGTCCGGGTGCCAGTACAGCTTCAGGCCGCTGTCCTGGACGCCTTCGTAGCGGCGCGGGTCACCGGTGTTGGGGGTGATGCGCCCGCCGCTCATGGTCTTGAGGAACCAGTCGAGTTCGGAGCGGGAGTTGTTGTCCGTGTTGTCGCCCGTCGTCACGACGCAGTGCAGCGGCGATCCGGTGGCGGGCGCGCCGCGCAGTGCGTTGACCCGCTCGACGAGCGCGACCGCGCCGGCCACCGAGAGGGCCTCCTGCGGGCGCCAGGCGCTCGCGGTCTGGGCGCGCAGGTACTCGTACCGCAGCGGGTGCTGTACGTCGACCAGGTGCAGGTCGGTGAACTGGACGAACGCGGCGAGCGGGGTGCGCCGCCCTTCGCGGCCGTTCTTGGGGTCGGCCAGGTCGCCGCGGACCACGCGGTCCCAGGCGGGCCCGTCCCCCAGCCGCCGGTAGCCGGACGTGCCGCGCGGCGTCGCGACGGCGCCCAGCGTGGTGCCGCCCAGGTAGGGCATCAGGGGCGCGGCGGGCGCCTGCCGGGAGAGCGCGACGGGGGCGGGTCCGCTGGCGGCGGCGTGGCTGGTGCCGGGCCGCAGGGCGTAGCCGATGCCCGCGGAGAGGGAGACGGCTCCGGTGGTCGCCAGGAAGGCGCGGCGGTCCACGGAGGAGACGGCGGAGGCGGCGGCGTGGGCGGCGGACTGGGCGGCGGTGGCGACAGAGCGTGTGCGCGACATGGCGCGGTCTCCCCGATTGCAAACGCGTCGGCAGTGGTCGCGGGCAGCTCCGCAGTGGGCGAAATTCCCGCTCGTACTGGATCGTTGACATCCGGGATGACCTGCACGTTAACGAGACCGCAACGGGCAGCGCCGATCACCGTACGTGGATCATCGGGCACCCTGCGCGGTCATGAACCCCTCTCCGGGCGGAGAGGAGGCCGTCACTCCACGTTCACCTTTCGGGGAAGGGAAGGCTCCGCGTGGGCTCAGGAGGGCGGCTCGGAGGGCGTCGCGAGGTGACCGTCGCCGGGGCGGGTCCGCCACAGGTCGAGCCCGATGTCGACGAGCCCGACCCGGTCGAGGCCGGCGACGGCGTCCAGCGTGTGCCAGGCCGCGAGATCGGTGGAACCGTCCCGCTCGTGGCGCAGCTCGCCGCCGGTGACGCGCGCCTCGTAGACGATCCGCAGGCCGTGGAAGTCGGCGACGGCGCCGAGCTTGCGCGGATAGCGGCGGCGCAGCGAGTCGACGCCGAGCAGCGCGACGGGCTCGATGACGTACCCCGTCTCCTCATCGGCCTCGCGGATCACCGTGTCGTACGGGTCCTCCCCGTGGTCCATCCCGCCGCCGGGCAGCGTCCAGCGCTTGCTGCCGTCGCCCGCCACCCAGCGGGCGAGCAGCAGCTGCCCGTCCTGTACGCATACGGCGTAGGCCGCCACCCGAAGCTCTTTGTTCACAGAGTGACGCTAGTCCTCCTCGGTCGGATTGGCAGGGGAGTACTCCGGAGCCGTCCAGCTCCAGGGGCTCGCGCCGAGGGTCTGGACCGCCTCGGTGAGGGTGAAGCGGACCGTGCGGGAGCCGTCGTCGCCGTGTTCGGTGCCGGCCGTGCCGGTGAGCTGGAGGGTGGTGCCGGTCGTCCAGTCGAGGAAGAGCAGGCCCGCGCGGGGGTCCGTGGCGAGGTTGCCGAGGGTCAGGAACATCGCGTTGCCCGGGTAGTCCCGCCAGGTGAGTTCGGTGGCTGACGCGACCCGGACGAAGCCGGGGTTGCCGCCCCGGTGGCTGGCGTCGGCGCCGTGCGCGTGGACGGAGGCGAGGAAGAAGGTGTCGGCGGCGGCGATGAGCGTGCGCTGTTCGGCGGTGAGTTCCGGCGTGCGGGTGGGGGTGGAGGGGCCGCCTGGATCGCGGTCGGGGTCGAGTTGGCGCTTCTGGAGGTACTTGGGGCAGTTCGAGAAGACCTGGTCGGCCTCGATCGCCAGGCCGCGGGGGGTCGGGCGGGCCCGTCCGTTCAGGCGCATGCGGCGCCGGGTGCGGGGGTCCAGGGCGATGGTGCCCACGGGGGTGCCCTCCTGGGCGAGGGCCCGCGCCAGGGGGTCGGCCCGGTGCGGGCCGCCCGCGATCGATGCCTGGCGCGGCCCCGTGGCCCGCACGAACCCGGGTTCGCCGGTGAGCAGCGAGGCCCAGACCGCGCCCGCCTGGTCCGCGGCGCCGATCACCAGCATGGGCTGGAGTTCGAGGAAGGCGGCGGCGACGGGGCGGATGCCGTCGCCGATGGACCGGCCCACGTGGTCGGCCAGTTCCCGCACACCGACGAGGTCCTGAACGGCTCGGGAGCCGTGGTGGTACGGGGTGTGCGGGGTGGTCATGTCACTCCCTGCCGGGTCAATGGGTGAATGGGTGAGCGGGTCAGGGCGCGGTCAGAAGAAGCCGCAGGTCGGCGCCGCCGCCACCGGAGCAGTGTCCGAGGCTGCCACGCCGGACCCCGCATAGATCTCCAGGCGCGTTCCGTCCGGGTCGTGGAAGAAGATCCCGCCGGACGCCGCGCCCTCGCCGTGCGGGACGACTCCCTCGTAGGCGAATTCCACCCCGTACGCCCGCAGGGCGCTCTCGTACGCGCGGACCTCCTCGATGGTGTCCACCTCGAACGCCAGGTGGTGCAGTCCGGCGTTCGAAGCCGCGTACGACGCGTCCGCCTGCTGCCAGAGCGTGAGCGCGGGGATTCCGCTCTCCCCCAGGAAGGCGAATCTGCGGCCCTCTTCCTTGCCCTCGCTGATCACGCCGTACCCGATGACGTCGCGGTAGAAGGCGAGCGAGCGCTCGATGTCGGTGACGTTCAGGCCGATGTGGCCGGTGCGGAGTGTGCCGGTCGAGGTCATGACTCTCCCCTTGTCAGCGCGTCAGCGGTTGCCCGCCCGACCCGCGTGGGCTGGCTAACCTTTCAACACCACTTTAAGAGTTAGAATCAGCGAGCGTCAACCAGTCACGTACCCTTTGCTGGTTAGTCCTGAAGGGAGCCCCATGTCCGCCGCCCCCCGCGATCCGCGCCCGCTCGTCGGCGAGCCGCTCTCCCTCGACCTGCTCAACACCCGGTGGATGATGGACGGCGCGCGCCAGGATCTGCTGACCCATGTCGACGGGCTCGCCGTCTGGCTCGCCGCCCATGGGCTCGACGACAGGTTCACTGCGGACGAGGCGACGCTGGAGCACGTGCTGCGGGCACGCGACGCGCTCGCGTCCACCGTGGACAGCCCCGACGACCCCGCCGGCATCGCCCGCGTCGACACGATCCTCGGGCACGGGCGCATCCGGGCGACCCTGACCGCGCAAGGGCCGGGCGAGGAGCCCGAGTTCAAGGACCCGACCTGGGGTGCGGCATGGCTGGCGGCCCGTGACTACCTGACGCTCCTCGCCACCGCCCCGGACCGGATCCGCCCCTGCGCGCACGAGGCGTGCATCCTGCACTTCTACGACACCTCGCGGAACGGGACCCGGCGCTGGTGCTCCATGTCCGGGTGCGGCAACCGGGCCAAGGCCTCGCGGCACTACGCGCGGGCGCGTGAGGCGTAGAGAGGTAGAGGCGTAATCATCCGCTATGTCACCGGTGGCGCATGGCGGGATTACGCCAGCCTCTGATCCTCTCCGGACAACTCTCCCCAAACAGCAGTCACTTACGTAAGGCTGAGCGGTCATCCGGTTCCGGATTCCGGACCTTTTCGACCTTTACGTACAGGGATGCTGATGCACAGATCCAGTGCTAGACGCACGACCCGTCTCGCGATAGCCGTCGGCCTCACCGCCGCGCTCTCCGCCGCCGGGCCCATACCCATGGCCCTCGCGGCCGACGGAGACCCCGGGGGCCAGACCACCCCCAAGTCCGCCGAGAAGAAGCTCGGTTCGGCCGATGCCGATCTCCTCGCGGACGCGAAGGCGGACGGCGAGAAGACCGTCACGATGATGGTCGCCACCGCGCCCGGCGCCACCGAGCAGGTCGCCGACCAGCTCGACGCCGTCAAGGGCGGCTCGGTCGGCCGGACGTACGACAAGCTCGGCTACGTACGCGCCACCGTGCCCACCGCGAAGGCCGAGGCCGCCATCGAGGCCGCCGGCAAGCTGTCGTCGGTGCACGGCATCGACCTGCGGCACGAGATCGAGCTGGACGACCCGACGCCGGCCGCCGACCGCGCCAAGGGCGCGAAGACCGCGGCCGAGGGGACGTTCGCCGGACCCGGCAAGAACACCCCGGCGAAGAACCCGTACAACCCGTCCTTCGAGACGGGCGCCGTCGACTTCGTGAAGAAGCACCCGAAGGCGGACGGCCGGGGCACCACCATCGGCATCCTCGACTCCGGCGTCGACCTGGGCCACCCCGCGCTCCAGAAGACCACCACGGGCGAGCGGAAGATCACCGACTGGGTGACCGCGACGGACCCGATCGTGGACGCGGACGCCACCTGGCGCCGGATGACCAACCCCGTCACGGGCCCCGTCTTCACCTGGGACAGCGAGACGTGGAAGGCCCCCGCGGGCTCCTTCCAGGTCAACCGCTTCCGCGAGTCGGCCACCACCGGCGGCGACGCCAAGGGCGACATCAACCGTGACGGCGACACCACCGACAGCTGGGGCGTGCTCTACGACCCGGCGGCCGGGACGGTCCGGGTCGACCTGAACGACAACAACGACTTCACCGACGACGAGACGATGAAGCCGTACAAGGACGGCCACCAGGTCGCCTACTTCGGCAAGGACGACCCGGCGACCGACGTCGTCGAGCGCGTCCCGTTCGTCGTCGAGATCCGCAAGGACGTGCCGACCGACCCGTACGGCGGCGACTGGGTCGGCAAGAAGGCCGACTTCGTCAACATCGGCGTCATCGAGTCCGAGCACGGCACGCACGTCGCGGGCATCACCGCGGCCAACAGCCTGTTCGGCGGCAAGATGAACGGCGCGGCGCCCGGCGCCAAACTGGTCTCCTCGCGCGCCTGCACCTGGACCGGCGGCTGCACGAACGTCGCGCTCACCGAGGGCATGATCGACCTCGTCACGAAGCGCGGCGTCGACATCGTGAACATGTCGATCGGCGGCCTCCCGGCGCTGAACGACGGCAACAACGCGCGCGCCGAGCTCTACACGCGCCTCATCGACACCTACGGCGTCCAGCTGGTGATCTCCGCGGGCAACTCCGGCCCCGGCGCGAACACCATCGGCGACCCGAGCCTGGCCGACAAGGTCATCTCGGTCGGCGCCTCCATCTCCAAGGAGACGTGGGCCGCCAACTACGGCTCCGCCGTGGAGAAGAAGTACGCGATGATGAACTTCTCCTCGCGCGGTCCGCGTGAGGACGGCGGCTTCGCGCCGGTCATCTCCGCGCCCGGCTCGGCCATCAACACCACGCAGACCTGGCTGCCGGGCTCCCCGGTCGCCGAGGCGGGCTACCAACTGCCCGCCGGTTACTCGATGCTGCAGGGTACGTCGATGGCGTCCCCGCAGGCCGCGGGCGCATCCGCGCTGCTGCTGTCCGCCGCCAAGCGCGAGGACGTCGACCTGACCCCGGCGAAGCTGCGCACGGCGCTGACCTCGACCGCGGACCGCATCAGCGGCGAGCAGGCGTACGCGCAGGGCACCGGCCTGATCAACGTGGTCGACGCCTGGAACGCCATCGAGGACGACGCGAAGGCGCACACGTACACGGTGAAGGCCCCGGTCGACACCGCCCTGGAGCAGGAGCTGAAGAAGCCCGGCACCGGCATCTACGACCGTGAGGGCGGCCTGAAGACCGGCCAGAAGCGGACGTACGACGTCGAGGTCACCCGCACCTCGGGCCCCGACCGCTCCATCCGCCACGAGCTGGACCTGGTCAACAACCACGAGGGCACGTTCAAGCTGCTCGGCAAGGGCGCGGTGACGCTGCCGCTGAACAAGCCGGTCACGGTCAAGGTGCAGGCGAAGGCCAAGTCGGCCGGTGTGCACAGCGCGATCCTGACGGTCGACGACGAGCGCAGCGAGGGCATCGACCAGCAGATCATGTCGACGGTCGTCGTCTCGGCGCCGCTCGCCAAGCCCGCGTACACGTTCTCGGGGTCCGGCTCGGTGCAGCGCAACAGCACCAAGTCGTACTTCGTGACGGTCCCCAAGGGCGCCAAGTCCCTCGAAGTGGCGCTCGGCGGCCTGAAGGACAAGAGCCAGACGCGGTTCATCGCGGTGCACCCGTACGGTGTCCCGGTCGACTCGACGTCGTCGCTCGTCTGCTACCCGAACTACGAGAACCCGGCCAACACCTGCCGCCCCGACCTGCGTTCGTACGCGGACCCGCAGCCGGGCGTGTGGGAGATCGAGGTCGAGTCGCGCAGGACGTCGCCGCTCCTGGACAACCCCTACAAGCTGGACGTCTCGGCTCTGGGTGTCGCCTTCGACCCCGCCGTGCAGACGGTTCCGGAGGCGAAGGTCGGCACGCCGGCGCCCGTCTCCTGGAAGGGGACGAACAACTTCGCCGCGGTGGACGGGAAGCTGAAGGGCGGCCCGCTCGGCTCCGCGAAGGCGGCGAAGCCGTCGATCAAGCAGGGTGAGACGCAGAAGACGACCGTGGTCGTGCCCCAGGGCGCGGAGCGGCTCGACGTCGCGATCGGCTCGACGGCGGACACCGCCGCCGACCTGGACCTGTCGGTCTCGAAGGACGGCGCGGTCGTGGGCTCGTCGGCGGACGGCGACTCGGAGGAGTCGGTCAGCCTCACCAAGCCCGCCGCGGGCACGTACGAGATCCAGGTGGTGGGCTACTCGATCCCGTCCGGCACCACGGCGTACGACTACCGGGACGTTTTCTTCTCGGCCGCGCTCGGCTCGGTGAAGGTCGACGAGTCGGCGTCGGTGAAGCTGGCGAACGGGGCTTCCGCCCAGGTCTCCGCGGAGGTCGCGGCGGACGCGCCCACGATGGAGGGACGTCAGCTGTTCGGTGAGGTCTCGCTCCTGAACGGTCGCGGCACGGTCGCCGGTACCGGCAGCGTGATCATCGAGAAGGTCGCCTCGTAGGGGTCTCTCTGTGAGAGGACGTCTGTGACAGGACGTCTGCGACAGGGCATCTGTGCCAGGACGTCGGCCGGGCTGGTCCTCCAGCCCGGCCGACGTGCGTCCGGCCGACGTGCGAAGGGGGCGCCGGGCCGCTATCCGGCCTCGACCGCCACCTCGTGCACCGCGTTCCGCGCCCCCGCGAGCGGCTGCACGCGCCCCGCGAGATCCCGCGCCCGGCAGCGGACGCGATGCGGGCCGGGCGCCAACTCTCTGGTGAGACAGAAGCGTTGCCACGTCGGGCCCGGGCCCGGCGCATCCACCACGGCCGCCTCCCAGGCACCCCCGTCGACCGAGATCTCGACGCCCACGATCTCCGTCGCGCTCCACGCCCGGCCGCTCAACTCCACCTTCCCCGCGGCCAGTTCGGCCCCCTCCCCCGGCGCGAACAGCTTGCTGCTCACATCCACCTCCCGCACGGGGCTCGGGGACGCCTCCCCCGGCAGGACGCGGTTGTAGAACCGCGTGGTGAAGACGCCGTCCGACCGCCGGTCCGCCAGGACGATCCGGGTCAGCCACTTCACCGAGTTCGTCCCGAACATCCGCGGCACCACCGCCCGCAGCGGAAACCCGTGCTCGGCTCGGAGCGGCTCGCCGTTCATCCGGTGCGCGAGGAAGACGTCGCCGCGGGCCGTCGGCAGGGGCAGGTCCTTGACGTACGTCAGACCGTCCTGCCCGTGGAAGGACCCCGTGTCCGCGCCCTCGAACCACACGTGCCGCGCCGCGGCCTGTGGCACCGCACGGTCCAGGAGCGCGGCGAGCGGCACCCCCGCCCACTCCACCTGCGCCACCGCCCGCGTCGGCACGTCCGGAGCGAACGGACTCCCGAAGCATTCGTGGAAGGCGGCCAGCCGCTCCGTCCCGAGCGCGAGGACGGCGGCCATGTCCAGGCGCAGCGGCCGCTCGACGAGCCCCTCCACCACCAGGGTCCAGTCCGTGACGTCGATGTCCGGCACGCCCATGTGCTTCCTGACGAAGACGTCGTCGGTCGGCGTGAAGTCGGGTGCGGGGGCGGGCACTTGGGTGGTCATGTAGTAACCATAGGGGCACTTAGACCCTTACATCCAGCGCATTTACTCCTCCATCTGCACAGCCCTCCCCCCTCGGCACCGCCCGTGCCCCGAACCGCCCGTGCCCCTCAGCACCGCATCCCCTCCGCGCGCGGCAGCGCCCGCTCGATCCATGCCCGGTCCTTGGCGATGTCCTTCGCGGTCGTGGACCAGATGTCCGGCGACGCCTCGCCCTTCGCGATGCCGATCAGGGTCCGGTCGCCGGGGCGCAGGCGCGGGTCCACGTCCACGTCCATCACGAACGTGATCTGCTTCTCGCCCCGGCCCGGCTTGTAGTAGCGGGACACGTCCAGGACGATCCGGTCCTGGACGCCGCCGGGGACCGGCTCGACCCGCCTGACCGTGCCCTCCGCGATGAGCCGCGCGCACGCCACGTACCCCTCGGGCGACCGGTCCGCCGAGCCCCCGCTGTCCTCGTCACCCGCGTCCGGCGCTACCCCCTTCGCCGCGTCGGAGTCGCTCCTGGTCATCTCACCCCCGCCCTCCAGCGCCAGCCAGGCGAGACCGCCCACGAGCGAGGCGGCCGCGGCGGCCGCCGCCACACCGAGCGACATCGCGAGGCGCCGCCGCCGGACACCGCCGGGCCGCACCGGGACCACCCGCACCGGCTCCCGCTCCGGAGCCGACAGGGTCCGCCCCACCACCCCCAGGTGCTCCCGGAGCAGTGCGACGTCCGCCACAGCCGCGGCATGCTCCGCCACGGCCTCCGGGTCCCGCCGGGACGCCTCGGGCAGGGGCTCGTCCGTGAGGGCGAGCATCAGGGCGTCGTGGTCGCCGTCGTACTCGTACGCGTACTCGTCCTTGGCCACCGTCACACCACCTCGCCCTCGTGCAGCCGCGTCCGCAGCACCCGTACCGCCGTATGCAGCCTGCTCTTGACCGTGCCCTCCGGAATGCCCAGCTCGTCGGCTATCGCCCGCACCGGCAGATCGGCGTAGAAACGCAGGACGACGACCTGCCGCTGGGTGTCGGGCAGCGCGTCCAGGCCCTGCGTCACGGCCATCGAGAGGGCCCGTGACTCCGCCCCGTCCTCGTCCGTCGCCTCCCGCCACAGGACCGCGAGCCGCTCGCCGAGCCGCTCCTGCCTGCGGCGTGCCCGGTGCCAGTCCATGGCGAGGTTCGAGGCGACGACCGCCGCCCACGCGGAGACGTCACGGGGCGCGTCGCGGCCGTCCGCCGCCCGCTCCAGGAGCTTGAGCCTGACCTGCTGGACGCCGTCGGGCAGGTCCGCGTGCGGCACCCCGCCCAGCGCGAGCACCGCCCGCACCCGGTCCTCCTGGGCCGCGTCGAGCGGATCGGACCCTCCCCGTCGGTCCCGTCGGTCCCGTCGGTCCCGTCGCATTCTTCCGCGCAGCAAGACACCCCTCCCGTCCCCGCGTTTCCCCTAGGACGCCGGGGCGGCCCGAAACGTTCGACCGAGGCGGCAGGAATGTGCGCGGGAATGTGACATCCCGAACTTCGGACAATGGATTGGACAAGGCGCCCGTGGACAGACGCATGATGGAACGCACAGGCCAATGCCTATGCCCATGCACATACGGAGGAAGTCCCTGTGAAGGTCGGAATCGTCGGAGCCACCGGTCAGGTCGGCACGGTCATGCGCAAGATCCTCGTCGAGCGGAAGTTCCCGATCGACGAGCTGCGCCTGTTCGCATCGGCCCGCTCGGCCGGCACGGTCCTCGACGGTGTGACGGTCGAGGACGCCTCCACGGCCGACTACAGCGGCCTTGACATCGTCCTGTTCTCGGCGGGCGGCGCCACCTCGAAGGCGCTGGCCGAGAAGGTCGCGTCGCAGGGCCCCGTCGTGATCGACAACTCCTCGGCCTGGCGCATGGACCCCCAGGTCCCGCTGGTCGTCTCCGAGGTCAACCCGCACGCGATCGCGGACCGCCCCAAGGGCATCATCGCCAACCCGAACTGCACGACGATGGCCGCCATGCCGGTCCTGAAGCCGCTGCACCGGGAGGCCGGTCTCACCGCGCTCGTCGTGGCGACCTACCAGGCCGTGTCCGGTTCGGGCGTCGCCGGTGTCGAGGAGCTCTTCGACCAGGTCAAGAAGGTCGGCGACGAAGCGCCGAACCTCACGCACGACGGCTCGGCCGCGGAGTTCCCGGCCCCGAACAAGTACGTCGCGCCGATCGCGTACAACGTCCTGCCGATGGCGGGCTCCATCGTGGACGACGGTCTGAACGAGACCGACGAGGAGCAGAAGCTCCGCAACGAATCCCGCAAGATCCTGGAGATCCCGGCCCTCAAGGTCTCCGGCACCTGCGTCCGCGTGCCGGTCTTCACCGGCCACTCGCTCCAGGTCAACGCCCGCTTCGAGCGTCCGCTGAGCGCCGAGCGCGCCACCGAGATCCTCGCGTCGGCCGAGGGCGTCGTCCTCACGGACGTGCCGACCCCGCTGGTCGCCGCGGGCAAGGACGACTCCTTCGTGGGCCGCATCCGCAACGACGAGACGGCGGAGAACGGCCTGGCCTTCTTCATCTCCGACGACAACCTCCGCAAGGGCGCCGCGCTGAACGCGGTGCAGATCGCGGAGCTGGTGGCCGCCGAGCTCAAGGGCTGAGTCTCAGCTCTTACCTCGTCATACGTACGCCGCTGGGGGCGGGCACCGATCTCTACTCGGTGCCCGCCCCCTTCGCGCACCCCACGACCAGCAGCGCGAGCGCCGCGAGGCCGCCCCCCAGCCACAGCACCTCCGTCGTCCCGAAGCCGTCCGCGACCAGGCCGCCGGTCAGCGCGCCCAGGGCGATCGCCGCGTTGAACACCCCGGCGAAGAGCGCCGACGCCGCCTCACGGGCGCCGGGGGCCGCGGCGAGCACCCAGTGCTGGGTGGAGACGGAGACCCCGCCGTAGGCCAGGCCCCACGCGACGAGGAGCGCCACCGACGCGACGAGCGAGCCGCCCGCGGGCCCGAGCAGCAGGACCACGGCGGTCAGCCCGGCCGAGATGGCGAGCAGCGCCCGGCGCGGATCGCGGGCCGCGAGCGCGCCGCCCGCGAAATTGCCGACGATGCCCGCGATCCCGTACACGAGGAGCAGCCCGCTGATCAGCCCGGCGCCCAGGTCGGGCACTCGCTCCAGGACGGGCCTGACGTAGGTGTAGGCCGCGAAGTGTCCGGTCACCAGAAGCAGCACCACCAGCAGCCCCGCCCGCAGCCGCGCTCCCCGCAGCAGCCCGGGGAACGTGCCGAGCCGTACGGCCGCCGAAGCGGGCAGCGGCGGAAGCACCGCCGCGAGCAGCCCGGCGACCGCGAGCGCGAACGCCCCCATCACCGCGAACGCCCAGCGCCAGCCCGCGAGTTCACCGAGGAACGTACCGGCGGGGACGCCGAGCACGGACGCCACCGCGATCCCGCTGAAGATCACCGTGGTGGCCCGCCCCGCGGCCTCCTCCCGCACGAGCCGTACGCCGAGCCCGGCCGCGATCGCCCACACGCCCCCGATGCAGACCCCCACGAGCACCCGCGCGGCGAGCAGCACGCCGAAGGCGGGCGCGAGCGCGGCCAGGAGGTTGGCGGCGGCGAGCAGGACCATCAGCGCGCACAGCACCGTCCGCCGGTCGGCACGCCGCACGGCCACCGGCAGGAGGAGAGCGGCGAGCGCCGCGACGACGCCGGGCAGCGTGACGGTCAGGCCCGCGGTCCCGTCGGAGACGCCGAGCCCGGAGGAGAGGGAGGTGAGGAGGCCGACCGGCAGCATTTCCGTGGTGACGACGGAGAAGGTGGTGGCGGCGACGGTGAGGACGGAGAGCGGCAGGCGGCGCCGCGGCTCGGCGAGTTCAGGGAGTGTGTGCGGGGTGGCGTTCATGGGGTCAAGCCTTCGCCGGGCGCCCGCGGGGAACAACGGCGAAGATCTCATCCTTGAATGAGCGAGGCTCATCGATGCGTGAATGCGTGGATGCGTCGTTGCGTAATTGCGTCGTTGCGTCGTCGCCTCGTTGCGAAGGCTCATGGTCGAGGGAGTGTGCGGGTTGAGCGGGCTTGAGATACGGGAGCTGGAGTGCTTCATCGCGCTCGCCGACGAGCTGCACTTCGGCCGTGCGGGCGAGCGGCTCTACGTGTCGCAGAGCCGCGTCAGCCAGTTGCTGCGCGACCTGGAGCGGCGGATCGGCACGCGGCTCGTGGAGCGGTCGAGCCGGCGGGTGCGCCTGACTCCGGCGGGCGAGCGGTTCCTGGCCGAACTGCGCCCGGCGTACGAGAGGTTGAGCGCCACGGTGGACGCGGCGCGGGAGTCGGCGCGGGGTGTCACGGGGCGGCTGCGGATCGGCTTCCAGGGGACGGCGGACGCGCGCCTGATGGGGGCGATCGCCGACTTCCAGGAGCGGCATCCGGGGTGTGTGACGGAGATCGTGGAGGTGCCGTTCGCGGATCCCTTCGGGGCGGTGCGGCACGGGGACGTGGACACGGCGATCGTGCTGCTGCCGGTCGAGGAGCCGGACCTGGTGCTCGGCCCGCTCTTCTCCCGCCAGCAGCAGACGGTCGCGGTGTCGGTACGCCATCCCTTCGCGGGCCGCGGGTCGCTGGACGCGGCCGAGCTGGCGGGGCTGCCGCTGATCTCCGCGACGGCTCCGGCCCCCGCGTACTGGCGCGCGGCGCAGGCCCCCTCTCCCGTCCCCGCACCGGAGGTGCGCACCCTCCAGGAGGGCCTGACGCTGGTCGCGGCCGAGCGGGGGGCGATGCTGCTGTGCCGCCCCACCGCGGAGTACCACGGCCGGCGTGACGTCACGTTCGTGCCGGTGGAGGGGGTGCCGGACTCGGTGCTCGGGATGGTGTGGCGGCGGGACGAGGAGACGGAGCGGGTGCGGGCGTTCGCGCGGGCGGTGGGGGCAGGGGGCTCGGTGAGGGCAGTGGGCTCGGTCGGGACGCTCGCCTAAGGGCGGCGGACCTCGAAGTGGAAGCAGCCGTACTCGACGGCCCTGACGTGCACGAGGGCTACGTCCGGGTCGGCGAAGGCCTCCGCGAAGGCGGCGTCGAAGCCTTCCGTGGCCGGGTCCGGGATCTCCATCAGGCGACCGCCGACGATGTGGCCTTCGGCGTTGTAGCGGCGCAGGGTGCGGAGGGCTCCGGGGCGGGCGAAGGGGTAACCCTGCCCGGGGGTGGGGCCCTCGCAGTCCTGCGCGTGGATGAAGACGGGGCCCTGCTCGTCGTAGGCACCGGGGGTGGCACCGGTCTCCGCGGCCCAGCGGCGCAGGGGCGCGTACGAGACGAGGGCGACGCGTTCGCCGGGGGCGGTGGGGCGCAGGCAGCAGCGGAGGGGGTCGCCGCCTTCCGTGTCCACGTAGGGGGTGCAGGGGCGGGCGGCGTCGTCTGTGGTGCGGAGTTGGGCGAGGGCGGTGGGGGTGATGGGGAGCGGGGCGTAGGTCGTGGTTGGGGTTGCGTTCATGTTCCGAGGGTCGCGCGTGCGGGTGGGTGGGGGCTGGCGGGTTTCAGACGTTGCTCTTCCCCCACCCCGCCCCTTCCCGAAAACCCGCTCTGGCGCGGGGGCCTTGGTGGCCCTCCATCACCGGCTCCGCCGAGTTCGTCCTCAAACGCCGGACGGGCTGGAGGTCCAGCCCTCCGGCGTTTGAGGAGCGGGGGTCTGGGGGCGGAGTCCCCGGGTCTGTGGCCGGAGCGGGTGCCCACCCAGGGTTTGGCCCCCGGGCTGTATTTCAGCCCCTCCGGCGTGTGAGGAGCGGGGTCTGGGGCGGAGCCCCAGCTAGGCCCCCGCGCCGAGCGGGTTTTCGGGAAGGGGTGGGGTTGGGGATCAAACAAAGACCGCTACCAAAGCCCCCGCATACGCCGATACCCCTCCCCCAAACCCCCCAACTCCTCCCCCGTCAGGACATCCTCCACCCGCACGAACCCCTCCGGCGCCCTCTCCGCCACCGCCCGCAGCACCTCGTCCACCGGCATCGCCCGATTGGCCAGGGCCACGGCGTTGGCGGGGCCCCACCTCTCCGCCTCGTACGCCCGCAGGCCGCTCACCCGGTCCGCCCCGGCATGAGCCACGCACCGCGCGAGCACCCGCGCGTCAAGGACCGCCTCCGAGCCCCCGCTCGACCCCACGGGGTACATCGGATGCGCCGCGTCGCCCAGCAGCGTCACGGGGCCGCGGCCCCACCACGGCAGGGGGTCGCGGTCCACCATCGGGTACTCCAGGATCCGGCTCCTCGCCCCGGTCGCGGCAAGGAGCGCGGGCACGTCCAGGTCCCCGATCCGCCAACCCGAGAAGTGCGGAAGGACATCGGACAGGCGGCCCGAGCGGTTCCAGTCCACCGGGCCCGGCGCCCCGTGGTGATGTCTCGGAAAGCGCACCTCCGCCACCCAGTTGAGCAGCGCACGCCCCCGCGTCTCCGCCTCCCGCGAGATCGGGTAGACGACGAGCTTCACGGTCGCGTTGCTGCCCGCGAACGCCATCGTGCGGCCGCCGAGCACCGGGTCCCACTCGGTGACGCCCCGCCACATCCGGATGCCGTTCCACAGCGGCGGGCCCTCGCCGGGGTGCAGCCGGGCCCGCACCGCCGAGTACAGCCCGTCGGCGCCGATCAGGGCCCGCACCGGCACCGCGAACTCCCGCCCGCGCCGCACGTCCCGCAGGGTCACCCGCAGCGCCCCCGAGCCCTCCGGCTCGGCGTACCGCACGAAGGCCGTACCGGTCTGGACAGCGTTGTCACCGAGGCGGTCGCGCACCGCGTCGAGGAGGATCAGCTGGAGCGCGCCGCGGTGCAGGGAGTACTGCGGCCAGTGGTGGCCGCGGGCGAGGCCGAGGGGCTCGCCCCAGATGTGGTTGCCGTGCCGGTCGAAGTGGACCGTCTCGGCGGTCGGCACGGCCGTGGCCGCCAGCTCGGCGCCCAGGCCCAGGTCCGTCAACTCCCGTACCGCGTGCGGCAGAAGGTTGATGCCGACCCCGACGGGCCGCAGCGCGTCCACCGCGTCGATGACCCGCACCCCGATGCCCGCCGCGTGCAGGCTGAGCGCGGCGGTCAGGCCGCCGATGCCCGCTCCCGCGACGAGTACGTCGATCATGCGGCGCACCTCGCGCCACGTAATCGCGGTAATCGCGGTAGTCGCCGTGACCGTCTGAGTCCCATGGACGCTCCCCCCGGGGCGTGTGTCGACGCGCGGATGCTAGCGGCACGGCAGCCCGCGAACAATGCCGCATGACGGTCCTCGGACAATGCCCGGCCCCGTCCGCTGACCCACGTGGAAGGATGGCTGGAAACGCCACAAGTCGTACCTGAGGAGATGAACGCGTGCCCGGCACCAATCTGACCCGCGAAGAGGCGCAGCAGCGGGCGAAGCTGCTCACCGTTGACTCGTACGAGATCGACCTCGACCTCTCCGGCGCGCAAGCGGGCGGCACCTACCGGTCGGTGACCACGGTGCGCTTCGACTCCGCCGAGGCGGGCGCCGAGACGTTCATCGACCTGGTCGCCCCCGCGGTCCACGAGGCCGTCCTGAACGGCCGCTCGCTGGACGTGGCCGCCGTCTTCCGTGACTCGCGCATCGCGCTGAAGCACCTGGAGGCGGGGCCGAACGAGCTGAAGGTCGTCGCCGACTGCGACTACACCAACACGGGCGAGGGCCTGCACCGGTTCGTCGACCCGGTCGACGAGCAGGCCTATCTCTACACGCAGTTCGAGGTCCCGGACGCGCGCCGTGTCTTCGCCTCGTTCGAGCAGCCCGATCTCAAGGCGACGTTCCAGTTCACCGTGAAGGCGCCGTCCGGCTGGACGGTCGTCTCGAATTCGCCGACGCCCGAGCCCAGCGGTGATGTCTGGGTCTTCGAGCCGACGCCGCGGATGTCGACGTACATCACGGCGCTCATCGTCGGTCCGTATCACTCGGTCCACAGCTCGTACGAGGGTCCTGGCGGCCAGTCGGTTCCGCTCGGCATCTACTGCCGTCCCTCGCTCGCCGAGTTCCTCGACTCGGACGCGATCTTCGAGGTGACGCGGCAGGGCTTCGACTGGTTCCAGGAGAAGTTCGACTACGCGTACCCCTTCGCCAAGTACGACCAGCTCTTCGTGCCGGAGTTCAACGCGGGCGCGATGGAGAACGCGGGAGCGGTGACCATCCGCGACCAGTACGTGTTCCGTTCGAAGGTGACGGACGCGGCGTACGAGACGCGCGCGGAGACCATCCTCCACGAGCTGGCCCACATGTGGTTCGGCGACCTGGTGACGATGGAGTGGTGGAACGACCTCTGGCTGAACGAGTCGTTCGCGACGTACACGTCCATCGCCTGCCAGGCGTACGCGGAGAACTCGCGCTGGCCGCACTCGTGGACGACGTTCGCCAACTCCATGAAGACGTGGGCGTACCGCCAGGACCAGCTGCCGTCGACGCACCCGATCATGGCGGACATCCG
This sequence comes from Streptomyces sp. NPDC054047, assembly GCF_055585065.1. Taxonomy (NCBI): domain Bacteria; kingdom Bacillati; phylum Actinomycetota; class Actinomycetes; order Kitasatosporales; family Streptomycetaceae; genus Streptomyces; species Streptomyces sp. NPDC054047. The sequence continues at coordinate 1,068,007 of NZ_JBVJKV010000001.1, forward strand.
TGACCTCGACGACGTCCTGGTCAACTTCGACGGCATCACGTACGCCAAGGGCGCGAGCGTCCTGAAGCAACTGGTGGCGTACGTCGGCATGGACGAGTTCTTCCGGGGCGTGCAGGCGTACTTCAAGGCGCACGCGTTCGGGAACACGCGCCTGTCCGATCTGCTCGGCGCGCTCGAGGAGACCAGCGGGCGCGACCTGAAGACGTGGTCGAAGAAGTGGCTGGAGACGGCGGGCATCAACATCCTGCGTCCGGTGGTGGACGTGGACACGACGGGCAAGATCACGTCGTTCGCGGTGAAACAGGAGGCCCCGGCGCTGCCCGCCGGCGCGAAGGGCGAACCGACACTGCGCCCGCACCGGATCGCGATCGGCCTGTACGACCTCGACGAGGAGAGCGGCAAGCTGCTGCGCACGGACCGCGTGGAGCTGGACGTGGACGGCGAACTGACGGCGGTGGACGCGCTGGTGGGCCGTGAGCGCCCGGACGTGATCCTCCTGAACGACGACGACCTCTCGTACGCGAAGGTGCGCATGGACGCGGAGTCCCTCGCCTTCGTGACGGAGCACATCGGTGACTTCGAGGCGTCGCTGCCGCGTGCGCTGTCGTGGGCGTCGGCGTGGGACATGACGCGGGACGCGGAGCTGCCCACGCGCGACTACCTCTCGCTCGTCCTCTCCGGCATCGCCAAGGAGTCGGACATCGGGGTCGTGCAGTCCCTGCACCGCCAGGTGAAGCTGGCGCTCGACCTGTACGCGGCGCCGGCCGGGCGTGCCGAGGCGCTGGCCCGCTGGACCGAGGCCACGCTCTCGCACCTCCGCTCGGCGGAGCCGGGCAGCGACCACCAGCTGGCGTGGGCGCGGGCGTTCGCGGCGACGGCACGCACGGAGGAGCAGCTGACGCTCCTGGAGGACCTCGTCTCGGGCAAGCAGTCGATCGAGGGCCTCGCGGTGGACACGGAGCTGCGCTGGGCCCTCGTGCACCGGCTCGCGTCGACGGGCCGGCTCGACGAGGCCGGGATCACGGCGGAGCTGGACCGCGACAAGACGGCCGCGGGCGAGCGGCACGCCGCCGCGGCGCGGGCGGCGCGGCCCACGCCGGAGGCGAAGGCGGAGGCATGGGCCTCGGTCGTGGAGTCCGACAAGCTCCCGAACGCGATCCAGGAGTCCGTGATCGGCGGCTTCGTCCAGACGGACCAGCGCGAACTCCTCGCTCCGTACGCGGAGAAGTTCTTCGCGGCGGTCAAGGGAGCGTGGGACTCGCGCTCGCACGAGATGGCGCAGCAGATCGCGGTGGGCCTCTACCCCTCGCTCCAGGTGTCCCGGTCCACGCTGGACGCGACGGACGCGTGGCTGGCATCCGCCGACCCTTCGGCCGCCCTCCGCCGCCTGATCACGGAGTCCCGAGCAGGCATCGAACGAGCCCTGCGGGCGCAGGCGGCGGACGTGTAGTCCGGGCTGCGCGTTGCGCCGGCGGCGGGCTGCGGCACATGTGGTCTGCCGCAGCCCCCGCAGCCGCGGGACGGCTGCCCCTTTCCCTTCCCGCGCTCCGCGCGGACCTTTCCCACCCACCCACCCGAGCACCCCGCAGCAACGGGGCCCGCGCGAAAAGGGCAATCGGGCGGGCGGGAGAGATCCGCGCGCAGCGCGGGAAGACCGGTGGCGGCCCGCAGACAAACACCCGGCCACCATGCGACCGCCGGGCAATCGGGCGGGCGGGCGGGAGAGACCCGCGCGCAGCGCGGCAAGGCCGGACACGACCCGCAGACGAAGACCCGGCCACCATGCGGCTGTGGGGCGCGGGGGAGACATCCGCGCGCAGCGCGGGAAGGCCGGCGGCTCGCAGGCGAAGACCCGGCCACCGAAGCCGCGGCGCGCCCCCGGCGCAGAGGGGAGCCCCTATTCCGCCCCCGCCCCCGCCCCCGCCCCCCGCGAGGGAACCGCCGCCCGAAGCGCCGACAAGACCCTGCTGACCCCCGCACCCCCGGCGGCCCCCCGCCGCACCGCCGCCACCACATGGCGGCGGGGCCGGTCGGCGGAGAGTTCTCGCATCACCACGCCGTCACGGCGGACCGCCGCCATCCGCGGGACCAGGGCCACCCCCATCCCCGCCTCCACCATCGCCAGGATCGCCGTCCAGCCGGAGGCGGAATGCGCCTGCTCCGGCGTGAAGCCGGCCCCCTCGCACGCCGCCCGCGTGATCTCCGACCAGGGACCGCTGCCCCCGAAGATCCACGGCTCCCCGGCCAGGTCGGAGAGGCGGAGCCCCTCGGCCTCCGCCAGCGCGTGATCCCCCGGGAGCGCCACGTCCAGCGGGTCCGCAAGCAGTGACTCCCGCGTGAAGCGCGTGTCCGCGTCCGCAGCCGCGGGCGCCGTCACCGCCAGCGAAAGGGCCACGTCCACCTCCCCCGCGGCCAGCAACTCGTACGCCTCCGCCGCCTCCACCTCACGCACCCGCACCGAGATCCCCGGCGCCGCCGCCCGCAGCTCCCGCACCGCGGGGACGACGAGCGCGGGCACCGCGGTGGAGAAGGCCCCGACGCGTACCTCCCCCGCCTCGCCCTGCGCGTACGCAGCCAACTCCGCGTCGGCCAGCTCCAGTTGGGCGAAGACCGCCTCCGCGTGCCGGAGCACGAGATGCGCCGCGTCCGTCAGGCGCACCCGGCGGCCGTGCGCCTCAAGGAGCGGCACCCCCAGCTGCTTCGCGAGGTTGGACAGCTGCTGTGACACCGCCGACGGCGTCATCTGCAGCGTCCGCGCCGTCGCCGTGACCGTGCCCCGCTCGCTCAACGTACGCAGGATCTGCAGCTTCTTGATGTCCCACTCGCTCATGGAGTCAACGTACCGACTGGTCAGGAGAGGTTTTCCCACCGGCCGCACCAGACCCACGGGCCGCACCGGACGCCCCTACTTCTTCGCACGCGCCGCGCCCAGCACGACCCCGCCCAGGATCAGCCCCATGCACATCACCTGGAGCCACCCCATCGCCTCGCCGAGCACCGCGAAGGAGAGCAGGGCGACGCACACCGGCTGGAGGTAGTAGATGACCCCGGCGCGGGCGGCGCCGATGATCGAGATCGCCTTGTTCCAGGCGAAGAAGGCGATCGCGGACGAGACGACACCGACGTACAGGAGCGGGGAGACCGTCCCGACGGTCGGCGTGAAGCCGCCCTGCAGCACGAAGCTGGCCACGAACACCGGAAGCAGCATCAGCGCGCCGAGCGTGAACGTCGCGAAGAGGAACGGCAGTCCGCCGATCTCGGCGGGCTTGCGCTTGAGCAGGGCGCTGTACGAGCCGAAGGAGACGGCCCCCGCGATCACCCACAGGTCGCCCACCGCGAAGTCCATGGAGAGCGATCCCCCGGAGACGAGGACCAGGACGCCCGCGCAGGCGATCAGCATGCCCGTCACCCGGCGCGCCCCGAGCCTCGCGCCGCCGAGGCGTTCGTACACCGCCATCAGGACCGGCGACGCCGCCATGATCATGCCCATGTTGCCCGCGGTGGTGGTCACGCCCGCCTGGTTCACCAGGGTGTTGTAGACGGTGACGCCGAGGAGGGAGGCCAGGAGCAGGAAGCCGATGTGCTTGCGGAGCAGGGCCCGCTGCCGCCACGTCTGGCGCGCCGCGAACGGCGCCACCGCCACGATCGCGATGATCCACCGCCAGAACGCGTGCTGAATGGGCGGCACGCTGTCGGCCAGCGCACGCGAGGTGACGAAGCTGCCCGACCAGACGACGGTGGCGAGCGCCGCCAGGGCGAGGCCGAGGCCGATGGGGCCCGCGGCCCGCTGCCTCTTGCTCGCCGCCGCCGTCGGCACCGCCGTCGGCACCGACGGCACCGCCGCGGTGTGGATGGGGGTCGTCCGGTCCAGGACAGTCACTGATATCCCTTTTCTCTCTCCCGATCGGCCCGGGAAAACACGAGCCCCGCCGAGGTGGGCACCACCGGCGGGGATCTCTTGGCTGATCTCTTGGTTGGTTGCGGGACTACCGTCGCACCCCCACACCCATCAGGTCCATCGAATCTTTTCGAGGATTCTTTGAAGTTCTTCTGAACGATTACTTATCGAACGATCCTCGCGAGGGCCGCCCGGACCTCCCCCGCGTCCGCCTCGTCGGCCGCCCACGCCACGTATCCGTCGGGGCGGACGAGGACGGTCGTACGCCGGCCACTCGCCCAGCGCGTCACGACCGCACGCCCCGCGTCGTACTCCGCGCCCACCGGAGCGATCAGCACGAACTTGCCCGCGCGCAGAGCCTCGTAGAGCCGCCCCTCCTTGAGCGCGACGTCCGGGGCGCGGTGCCCGGTCAGGCGGTGGGCCCCCTTCGGGGCGGGATAGGTGTAGCCGATGCCGGTGATCTGGCCGATCGCCTTGTCGCGGATCGGGGTCACGGCGCCGATGAAGGACGCGAGCACGGCGCGGGCCGCGATCGACCACGGGCGCTTGGCCATCGCCAGCCGCACGATCCCGCCGCTGCTGCGCAGGACCGCCTTGCCGATGGGGTGCCGCTCGGACTGGTAGGTGTCCAACAGGCCTTCAGGGGCCCGGCCCTCGACCGCCGCCACCAGCTTCCAGCTCAGGTTCACGGCGTCCTGCAGGCCGGTGTTCATGCCCTGGGCGCCCGCCGGGGTGTGCACGTGCGCGGCGTCCCCGGCGAGGAAGACCCGGCCGACCCGGTAGGCGGGCGCCTGCCGCTCGTCGCTGTGGAAGCGGGACATCCAGCGGGCGTCGTGCATGCCGTAGTCACGGCCGAGCGCGAGGCGGGTGATCTCCTTGACCTCTTCGAGGTCGAGGGGCTCGCTGTCGGGGACGTTGTGGGCGCGGTTCCAGCCGATGACGCGGTAATAGCCGTCGGCGAAGGGCGCGATGAAGGCGAAGGCGTCACCGGCGGCGTTCACGGTGAGGACCGAGGCGGGCTTCTCGGCGAGCTTCACGTCGGCGAGGACGAGCGATCGGATGACGGACTTCCCGGGGAAGGGCAGGCCGATCGCCTTGCGGACCGGGCTGTGCAGTCCGTCGGCGCCGACCGCGTACGCGGCCCGCAGTGTGCTAGACCCGCCGCCGGGACCCCGGACTTCGAGGCTCACGCCGTCCGCGTCCTGGGTGAGCCCGGCGACCTCGCTCTCGTACCGGAAGTCGACGCCGGCCGCGATCGCCCGCCGTTCGAGGACCCGCTCCACCTCGTACTGCGGCAGGACCAGGAGGTGGTTGTAGCGCGAGGGCAGCTTGTCCAGGCCCACCTCCAGGCGGCCGAAGAGGCGCAGGCGGTCCAGCGCCTTGCCCTTGACCTCCAGTTCGTCGGCGAGGCCGCGCGCGTCGAACTGTTCGAGGGTGCGGGCGTGCAGCACCAGGGCGCGCGAGAGGTTGCTGATCCCGTGCGGCCGCTTCTCCAGCAGGGTGACCCGGATGCCCGCGGCCGCCAGGTCCCCGGCGAGCAGCAGTCCGGTGGGGCCGGAGCCGACGACGATCACTGCGGGGCCCTCGGCGCCGGTCGGGTCCTGGGTAGCACCCTGAGTCGTGCCCTTAGTCGTGCCCTGGGTTCCGTTCATGGCGGCCTCCTAGTGCCAACAACTGTTGGTCAACGCTTGTTGGCTAACGTAGGGCCGCCGTCATGGACTGTCAACACATGTTGGCCTACGCTTGTTGGCATGACTGAAAGCGCACCCGATCCAGCGAACGAACCGGCGAACGAACCGGCGAACGAACCTGCCGCCGCGCCACCCCGCCGCTCCGACGCGACCCGCGGCGCGATCCTCGCCGCCGCCCGCGAGCGGTTCGCCGCCGACGGCTACGAGCGCGCCACCATCCGCGCCATCGCCAAGGACGCGCGGATCGATCCGTCGATGGTGATGCGCTATTACGGCAACAAGGAGGGCCTGTTCGCCGCGGCCGTCTCCATCGATCTGCGGCTGCCCGATCTCACCGCGGTGGCGCGCGAGGACATCGGGCGCGCCCTGGTGACGCACTTCCTCGACGTCTGGGAGAACGACGGGGTGCTGACCGCGATGCTGCGCGTCGGCATCACGAACACGGCGGGCGCCGAGCGCATGCAGGGGATCTTCAGGGACCAGCTGCTGCCGGTCGCGCGCCGCGTCTGCCCCGATCCCGCCGACGCCCCCGCGCGGGCCGGGCTCTGCGCCTCACAGATCCTCGGCATGGCGCTGACCCGCTATGTGCTGCGGTTCCCGCCCGCGGTCGCGCTGTCCGGCGCGGAGCTGGCGGACTGGGTCGGGCCGACGGTCCAGCGCTACCTCACGGCCGAGCGACCGTGAGGGCATGCCGCCACCCGACGTACGCGCAGGGGGCCCTCCGTCGGCACGCACGCATGCGTACGTCGACGAAGAGCCCCCTACGGAGAACTCTTGAAGCGGAGTGGCGTCAGCCCTTCTTCTCCTGCTTGCGGGTCTTGTCACCGACCATGACGAGGCCCGCGATCACCAGGAACAGCACGATGGGCGCCGCGACATAGAGGCCGAGCGTGTCGATCACGCTCAGGCCGGGACCCGGGTCGTCACCGTCGTCGCGCGTGAGCGCGAGCGCGGGGGACGACATGAGCAGCATCATCAGCGTCGTACCGGAAGCCAGGGCGCCGGCGCGCAGGGCGTTCTTCTTGTCCACGGTGCCAACGTAGCGAACTGCTAAACGGGCCGCGCGCCCGGGGGTGCCGTACGGGGTCTCCCGCGGGTGCGGAACACGTCCATGAACGCGTGCAGGCGCGGTGAGGCGGCCAGTTCCTCCAGGGTGACGGGGCGCCCCTCGGCGTCGGCGATGGGCAGCCGCCAGTTGGGGTACTGGTCCCAGGTGCCGGGGAGGTTCTGCGGGCGGCGGTCACCGACCGCGTCCGGCAGCCAGACGCCGACCATGCGGGCCGGGGTGGCGAGCAGGAAGCGGTGGACGGCGCGGATCTCCTCCTGCTCGTGTCCACCGCCGCCGGGCAGCATCCCGAGGCGGGAGAGCAGCGCGAGCCACTCCGACACGTCGGCCGCGGCCTCGGCCTGCTCGACGGCCACGGGGCGGGTCAACAGGCCGAGCCGGTCGCGGAGTTGGACGTGCTCGCCGGTGATGCGGGCCGCGGTGGACGGCAGGTCGTGGGTGGTGGCGGTGGCCAGGCAGTCAGCGCGCCACCGCTCGGGCGGCAGCGGGCGCCCCGTGCCGGTCCAGTCCCGCTCGAACCAGAGCACGGAGGTGCCCAGCACGCCGTGCCGCTGGAGGGTCTCCCGGACGCCGGGCTCCACGGTGCCGAGGTCCTCGCCGATGACGAGGGCGCCCGCGCGGTGCGCCTCCAGGGCGAGGATCGCGAGCATCGCGTCGGCGTCGTACCGGACATACGTTCCCTCGGTGGGCGCGCGGCCTTCGGGTACCCACCAGAGCCGGAAGAGCCCCATCACGTGGTCGATGCGGATCGCGCCCGCGTGCCGGAGCAGTCCGCGCAGGAGGGCGCGGTAGGGGGCGTACCCGGACTCGGCGAGGCGGTCGGGGCGCCAGGGCGGAAGGCCCCAGTCCTGGCCGCGCGCGTTGAACGCGTCCGGCGGGGCGCCCGCCGACATGCCCGCCGCGAAGTGCCGCTGCTGCGCCCAGGCGTCGGCTCCTGCCGGGTGCACGCCCACCGCGAGGTCGTGCACGAGGCCGATGTCCATGCCCGCGTCGCGTGCGGAGCGCTGCGCGGCGCCGAGTTGGGCGTCGGTGAGCCAGGCGAGACGGCAGTGGAAGTCCACCCGGTCCATCAACTCGCGGCGGGCGCGGGAGGTCTGGGGTGATGCGGGGTCGCGCAGGGGTTCGGGCCAGGTGTGCCAGTCGGGGCCGTGCCGCTCGGCCAGCGCGTACCACGTGGCGTGGTCCTCGAGGGCTTCGCCGTGCTCGGCGAGGAAGTCGTTGTAGGCGGCGCGGCGTCCGGGGCCGAGCGGGACCTCGCGGATCAGCTCCAGGGCCTTGAGCTTGAGCGTCCAGACCGCGTCACGGTCGATCAACTGGCCCTGCTGGAGTACGGATTCGCGCAGCGCGGCGGCTCGGCGCGTGAGGTGGGCGGCCAGGTCGCGGGCCTCGCCGTCCAGGTGGGCGTACTCGGGAACGTCCTCGACGCGGAGGTAGACGGGGTCGGGGAAGCGGCGCGACGAAGGGCGGTACGGAGAGGGGTCGGACGACCCGTCCAGCGGCTTCGGAACCGCCGCGTGCAGGGGATTGACCTGTACGAATCCCGCACGCAGGGCCCGCCCGGACCAGGCGGCGAGCTCGGCCAGGTCCCCGAGGTCGCCCATGCCCCAGGAGCGGCGGGAGAGGAGGGAGTAGAGCTGGACGAGCACTCCGTACGTCTTCTCGCGCGGGGGCGGCAGGCGGTACGGGGCGACGATCAAGTGGGCGGTGGCCGCGCGGGCTTCGGGGCCCGGCGTCGTGGCCCGCAGCGTGTGCACGCCCAGGGGCAGCGCGCCGTCCGGGGAATCCGCGCCCGGCGGGACCTCGTCCGGCCCGGGCGACTCCCACTCCAGCCGCTCCCCCCACTCCGTCTCCACGCACACCCGCGTGCCCGGCGGCAGCCCTGACCACGGCGGGGGCGCCGGAGGGCCGCCCTGCCACACCACCACCGTCGGTGGCAGCAGCCGGGCGCTCAGCTCCGTCTCACGGGCCGTGAGGGCGCGCCGCACCGCCTCGGGGGTGCTCGCGTCCACGTCGAGGGCGGCCAGGGCCGCGATCACCGCGGCGTCGGTGGCCGGAACCGTTCGGTCCGGGGACGGGGAGTAAGAGGTCGCCACGCCGTGCAGGGCCGCGAGGCGGGAAAGTCCGGTGGGGCCGGTGGGGCCGGTGGGGCCGGTGGTGGTTCCGGTGGGTCCGGTGGTGGGTCCGGTCGCTCCGGGTGGGGCCATTTAGACCCCCATGTAGGCCAGGCCCGACGCGGTGCCGGTGGAGGTCGGCTCGCTGGTCAGCGGGGCGGCGTCGGCGAGCGGAGGCTCGCTGGTCAGGGGTGCGGCGTCGGCCAGCGGGGGCTCGCTGGTCAGGGGCGGCTCGAGGCAGCCGCAGGCGCAGGATCCGTCGAGACCGGAGTCAGGACCGGAGACCTGTTTGGAGAGAGCGGAGAGGAGGAGGTTCGCGGAAGCGGGCACGTAAGGCTCCAATGTCAGGGGGCAGGTCTTCGGCAGCCCTACCCAATGCGCGGGATCGCAGACATATCCGTTGTATGAACGTGCGCGCACTCACATTCGTTTCCCTGGGTGGGGGTCCGGACGCAAGATCTTCCTTTCCCCCGGGTCTGCGTCCCTTCCCGCATCCGGGGAGTTCATTCCAGCCCCGTCGGCGCCGGAGGGCGAATCCGCCAATGTCACAGGGAAGAAAACCCCCACAACACCCACGCCCGTTGACACCCCCGCCACGCGAGTGGTGGGCTCAGTGACACCCTGAGACAACCAGCGCACCACACGTGATCACCAGGACGAGGGACAACGAGGAGAGGGCCGTGCAACTGCGGCGCAGGAAAGGCGCGGCGGCCATCGCCGTCGCCGTCATCGCAGGCGCCCTCGGTGGCGCCCCCGGCGCCGTCGCCGCCCCCGGCCTCCCCGGAAAGCCCGGCACCCCCGCCACGTCCCCGGACGACGACCGGGAGAGCGACGGCACCCTCCCCCCGGTCTGGCCCCGCCCCCAGTCGATGACCGCGGCCGGTGCTTCGGTCACCGTCACGGACGAGGTCGTCCTTGCCACCGGCCAGGACCCGGACCCGTACGCCATGGACGCCCTGCGCACGCTCCTGCGCGACGCGGGCGCCCGCAGGATCACGGAGGTGAAGGACGCCGATCAGCTCCCCGCGGGGAGCGGGCGCCTCGTCGTCCGCGCCGACGGCGTGCGCGCCGACCAGGCACTGCGCACCCTCGGCGCCCGTGCACGGGGCGACCTCCCGTCCGGCGGCTACCGCCTGGCGGTGGGCCGGATCGGCGGCCAGGACACCGTCGCCCTCGCGGGCGCGGGTGATGACGGCCTCTTCCACGGCGTGCAGACCCTGCGCCAGCTGATCACCAAGAGCGCAGGCGGCAGGAGCACCGTCCCCGGAGTCCAGATCCGCGACTGGCCCGGCACGGCGGTGCGCGGCATGACGGAGGGCTTCTACGGCACTCCGTGGACCCGCGAGCAGCGCCTGGACCAGCTGGACTTCATGGGCCGCACGAAGCAGAACCGCTACCTGTACGCGCCCGGCGACGACCTCTACCGCCAGGCGCGCTGGCGCGAGCCCTACCCCGCCGACCAGCGCGCCGACTTCCGCGCCCTCGCCGAGCGGGCCGAGCGCAACCACGTGACGCTCGCCTGGGCCGTCGCCCCCGGCCAGGCCATGTGCATGTCGTCCGACAAGGACATCAAGGCCCTGAACCGCAAGATCGACGCGATGTGGGCCCTTGGCGTGCGCGCCTTCCAGCTTCAGTTCCAGGACGTCAGCTACAGCGAGTGGCACTGCGAGGCGGACGCCGAGGCCTTCGGTTCGGGGCCCGACGCCGCGGCGAAGGCGCAGTCCCGCGTCGCCAACGCCGTCTCCGCGCACCTGGCCGAGCGCCACCCCGGCGCGAAGCCGCTCTCGCTGATGCCCACGGAGTACTACCAGGACGGCTCCACCGAGTACCGCGACGCGATCGCGGACCGGCTCGACCACCGCGTCGAGGTGGCGTGGACCGGCGTCGGCGTGGTCCCCAAGACCATCACCGGGCGTGAACTGGCGGGCGCCCGCAAGGCGTTCGGCTCGCATCCGCTCGTGACGATGGACAACTACCCCGTCAACGACTTCGCGCAGGACCGTATCTTCCTGGGCCCCTACACCGGCCGTGAGCCCGCCGTGGCCACCGGCTCGGCCGCGCTGCTCGGCAACGCCATGGAGCAGCCCTCCGCGTCCCGCATCCCGCTGTTCACCGCCGCCGACTACGCCTGGAATCCCCGCGCCTACCGTCCCCACGAGTCCTGGCTCGCCGCGATCGACGACCTCTCGGGCGGCGACGCGAAGGCGCGGGGCGCCCTGCGGGCCCTCGCGGGCAATGACGCCTCCTCCGTGCTCGGCGCCGACGAATCGGCGTATCTGCGCCCGCTCATGGACGACTTCTGGCGCGCGCGCACGACGACGGACACCGCCCGCATCGGAAAGTCCGGGCAGGCCCTGCGGGACGCCTTCACCATCATGAAGGAGGCGCCGCGGCGGCTCGCCGGCAGCGATCTCGACACCGAGGTACGGCCCTGGGTCGAGCAGCTGGCGCGCTACGGGGAAGCCGGCGAGACGGCGGTCGACATGCTGCGCGCGCAGTCCACCGGAGACGGCGCGGCAGCCTGGCGCGCCTCGCGCACCCTGGCCGGGCTCCAGAAGGACCTGAGGGCCGGCCGGGTGACCGTCGGCAAGGGCGTCCTCGCCCCCTTCCTGACGCGGTCGCAGAAGGCGTACGAGACGTGGGCGGGGCTCGACAGCGAGCAGGCGTCGGACCGCGCGACGGTCCGCATCCCGCGCGCCCGCCCCCTCACGGCGGTGACCGCGCTGACCGACCCCGGCACCAAGGGCAGCATCGAGGCCCACGTCCCGGGCGAGGGCTGGCGCCGCATCGGCGCCCTGTCCGCCAGCGGCTTCACCGAGGCCGAGCCCGCGAAGCCCGCCGGACGGAAGGACTCCGCCCCCCGCGCCGACGCCGTGCGCGTCACGGTCACCGAGGGCACGGTCCGCCACGTCGTCCCCTGGTACGCCGACGCCCCCGAGGCCCGCTTCTCGCTGGCCCGCACCGAGGCGGACGTGGAGATCGGCGGCGGCCCGCAGCGGGTCACGGCGAAGCTGCTCTCCCTGCGCCCCGGCGACGTACAGGGCAAGGTCACGGCGGAGGCGCCCAAGGGCGTCGAGGTGCGCACCCCGGAGAAGTCGACGCTGCCGCGCGGCGCGCAGGTGGACGTCCCGCTCGACGTCACCGTCCCCGCGGGCACGCGTTCGGGGACGTACGAGATCCCGGTCACCTTCGAGGGCCAGACCAGGACGGTCTCGATCCGCGCCTACCCGCGCACCGGCGGGCGCGACCTGGCGCGCGGCGCGAAGGCGTCCTCGTCGGGCGACGAGACGAAGGACTTCCCGGCGTCCGGCGCCAACGACGGCGACCCGGCGACCCGCTGGTCCTCGCCGGTGGAGGACGGCGCCTGGTGGCAGCTGGAGCTCGACGAGCCGGTCAGGCTCGGCCAGGTCGTCCTGCGCTGGCAGGACGCGTACGCGGCGGGCTACCGCGTGCAGACCTCCGCCGACGGGAAGACCTGGCGCACGGCGGCGACCGTGAAGGACGGCAAGGGCGGCCGCGAGGCGGTCCGCATGGACGCCCGTGACACCCGCTACATCCGGGTGCAGGGCGACAAGAGGGCCACGCGCTTCGGCTACTCGCTCTGGTCGGTGGAGGCCTACGCGGTCGCCACGGCCGCCGACGAGTGACGGAGGCCGTGGCGCGTCTCACGTACAACAGAGCCCGGATCGATTCCTAGGCGGAAATGCCATCGATCCGGGCCATCGCGTCGTCCGCGCCGAACGGCTGCAAGTACGGCAGCCAGCGCGGATCCCTGTGCCCGGTCCCGATGATGCGCCACGCGAGCCCCGAGGGCGGCGCGGGCTTGTGACGCAGGCGCCACCCCAGCTCCAGGAGATGGCGGTCCGCCTTGGTGTGGTTGCAGCGGCGGCAGGACGCCACCACGTTCTCCCAGGCGTGCTGACCGCCACGGCTCTTCGGAATGACGTGGTCGACGCTGGTTGCGACGCCACCGCAGTACATGCACCGACCGCCGTCGCGGGCGAAGAGCGCCCGCCTGGTCAGAGGAACGGGCCCCCTGTAAGGGACCCGGACGAACCGCTTGAGGCGGACCACGCTGGGTGCGGGGACGGTGCGCGTTGCGCTGTGCATGAAGGCGCCGGATTCCTCGAGGCAGAGAGCCTTGTTCTCCAGGACGAGGACGAGCGCGCGGCGGAGCGGTACGACACCCAATGGCTCGTACGACGCATTGAGGACCAGGACGTGCGGCACGGATGCCTCCTATTACGCCGGCGGCGCGTGGCTCGCGCCGGGACGATCTGTAGCCAGTCTCCCCTCATGCCTGGTCCAAGCGCCACCATGTGCCGGTAACGGGCTCGGAGTGTTTTCGACCACACCTGTGCGACACCCTCATCTTCCCCAGGTGAGCACTGTCTCTCCCTCGAACATGACAACGATCCACACACAATGCCCCGTTAGTGTGGTGACTCTGCCCGGTGCATCTCCTGGGCAGGCCGCTATGCCTGGAGGTACCTGCCGTGTTCCTGTCCGTCCTGTCAGCAGCCGGAACGGACCCGGACGACAAGACGACGCCGAAGTCCCCGACCTTGGAAGACGCCCAGGAGAGCGCGACGAACGCCGCCAGCTGGGTCGAGCAGAACTGGTCGGCGTGGCTGGGCATCGGGCTCCGCATCCTGCTGATCGTCGCGGTCGCCGTCGTCCTTCGCGTGGTCATCCGGCGTTCCATCACCAAGCTCATAGATCGCATGAACCGCACGGCGCAGTCCGTGAACGGCACGGCGCTCGGCGGGCTCCTCGTGAACGTGGAGCGCCGCCGCCAGCGCTCCCAGGCCATCGGCTCGGTGCTGCGCTCGGTGGCGTCGTTCCTGATCCTGGGCACGGCCGCCCTGATGATCCTGGGCACGTTCCAGATCAACCTCGCCCCGCTGCTCGCCTCGGCGGGTGTCGCGGGTGTGGCGATCGGTTTCGGCGCCCGCAACCTGGTCACGGACTTCCTCTCCGGCGTCTTCATGATCCTGGAGGACCAGTACGGCGTGGGTGACTCGATCGACGCGGGCGTGGCGTCCGGCGAGGTGATCGAGGTCGGCCTGCGCGTGACCAAGCTGCGCGGCGACAACGGCGAGATCTGGTACGTCCGCAACGGCGAGGTCAAGCGCATCGGCAACCTCAGCCAGGGCTGGTCCACGGCGGGCGTGGACGTCACGGTCCGCCCGGACGAGGACCTGGAGAAGGTGCAGGCGAAGCTGATCGAGGTCGGCGAGGCCATGGCCAAGGACGAGCCGTGGAACGAGCGCCTCTGGGGCCCGGTCGAGGTGCTCGGCCTGGACAGCGTGCTGCTCGACTCGATGGTCGTCAGGGTGTCGGCGAAGACCATGCCGGGCAACGCCCTGGGTGTGGAGCGCGAGCTGCGCTGGCGCATCAAGCGGGCCTTCGACGAGGCGGGCATCCGCATCGTGGGCGGCCTCCCGCTGCAGGCGACGGAGGAGGCCGCGGCCGATCCGTCGGCGGGCGTCGCGGCGCCCTCGGCGTACGCGTCGGCGACCTCGCCGCAGTCCCTTGCGGCCTCGCCGATAGCCCCGCCGCCGAACCTGTCGAAGTAGGACCGCCCGGCCCCAGCCGCACCCCGTGCAACGCCACGCCCCCGCAGGTAACGACTTGGTTGCCGCGGGGGCGTTCGCTATTGACGCCTCATTCACGCCAGCCGTACGGTCCTCACGAATTGGAAAGTTTCCTAACAGTTAACCGGGCAGCCGAAGGACAGGGGTCGTCATGGCAGCAGCAGGCAGCACTCCTGGGACCCCGGGCACGCCGAGCGTCCTGCGCGCGATGAACGACCGGGCAGTGCTCGACCTCCTCGTCGCGCACGGCCCCCTCACCCGCACCCGCATCGGTGAGCTGACCGGGCTCTCCAAGCCCACCACCTCGCAGCTCCTGGGACGCCTGGAGAGCGCGGGCCTCGTGCACACCACCGGCAGCCTCAGCGGACGCCCAGGCCCCAACGCCCTGCTGTACGAGATCGACCCGGGCGCCGGACACGTCGCCGCGCTCTCCGCCGACCCCACCGGGATCACCGCGCTCGTCGCCGACATCACCGGCACCGTCCTGGGCCAGGCGCGCGTCGAGGCGGACGCCGTGGCCGAGGACGTGCGCCACCGCACCGCGCAGCTGGTCACCGAGGCCGTCGACGAGGCGCTGCGCCAGGCGGGCCTGGGCCACGACGACCTGCGGGCGGCGGTGATCGGCACCCCCGGCGCCATCGACCCGCAGACGGGTGAACTGCGGTACGCCCCGCACCTGCCCGGCTGGCACTCGCGGACGCTGCGCGACGATCTCGCCGCCGTCCTCGGCACGCCCGTGGTCATCGAGAACGACGTGAACCTGGCGGCCGTCGCCGAGCAGTACGAGGGCGCCGCCCAGGACAACGACAACTACGTCCTGACCTGGCTCGACGAGGGCGTCGGCGCCGCCATCGTGCTCGGCGGCACCCTGCTGCGCGGCGCGACCGGCGGCGCGGGCGAGATCGGCTACATGCCGCTGCCGGGCGCGCCGCTGGTGCGCGGCGGCGCGCAGAGCGGCGACGGCGGCTTCGAGAGCCTCGTCTCCGCCTACGTCGTGCGTGAACTCACCGGCGGCGGCGCGACGTTGGACGAGGTCATGGCCGACGACACCGCGCTCGACGAGGTCGCGCGGCGCATCGCCACCGGCATCGCCGCGGTCGTCGCCGTCGTCGACCCCGAACTCGTCGTGCTCTCCGGCTCGGTGGCCCAGGCGGGCGGCGACAAGCTGCGCGTCAGGGTCGAGGAGGAGCTGACCGGGCTCGCGCTGCCCCGGCCGCAGATCCGCATCAGCGAACTCGACGGCGACCCCATCCTGACCGGCGCCCTGCGCTCGGCCCTCACCCAGGCCCGCGACCAGGTCTTCGACACGGCCTGAGCACGTCCCGCACTCCCGCAGTCCTCCCCAGTCCTCCCGCACCTCAACTCCCCTCCCCCGTAAAGGAAGTCCGCCATGCCGCGATGGCGCATGCCCACCTGCGCGTCCGCGGCGCTCGCCGCAGCCGGTCTCTTGCTCTCCGGCTGCGCCAACCCGAGCGTCGGCAGCGCGAACGACGACCCGACCAAGCCGGTCACCCTGAAGTTCTGGCACGGCTGGTCGACGCCCGGCGAGGTCAAGGCCGTCAACGACAGCATCGACCGCTTCGAGAAGCTGCACCCGAACATCAAGGTGAAGGCCACCGGGAACGTCTCCGACGAGACCGTCAACCAGGCCCTGCGGGCGGGCGGCGACAAGGCCCCTGACGTGGTGTCGTCCTTCACCACCAACAACGTGGGCCAGTACTGCGAATCCGGGATGTGGGCGGACCTCGATCCGTTCATGAGGAAGACCGGCCTCGACAAGCACAAGGTCTTCCCCAAGACCCTGCTCGACTACACGAGTTACCGGGGCACGCAGTGCGCCCTGCCGCTGCTCGCGGACGCCTTCGGGATGTACTACAACAAGGACGCCTACAAGGAGGCGGGCATCGAGCGCCCGCCGCGCACGATGTCCGAGTTCGAGAAGGTCGCGAAGAAGCTGACCGTGCGCAGCGGCAGGAACGGGTACAAGCGCGTCGGGTTCATGCCCAGCTTCCGCTTCTACCAGAACAGTCCGGACCGCCTCTTCGCACAGTGGGGCCCCGCGTACTTCGACGCCGAGGGCAAGTCGCGCCTGGCGAAAGAGCCCTCGACGTACAAGTTCTTCAAGACGACCGGCCGACTCGCCGCCGCGCAGGGCGGGTTCAACGATCTCGAGAAGTTCCGGATGACCTTCGGCGACGAGATGTCCAGCCAGAACGCCTTCCTGACCGGCAAGGTGGCCATGCTCCTGGACGGTGAGTGGCGCGGTCTGATGCTGGACGAGGCGAAGGCGGACTTCGACTGGGGCGTGGCGCCGCTGCCCGTCCCCGACGACCAGGCCGACACCTACGGGCGCGGCTTCATCACCGGCACCGTCGCCGGGATCGCGCACAGCAGCAAGCACCAGAACGCCGCGTGGGAGCTGGTGAGGTTCCTGACCGCGGACACCGACCAGGTCGTGAACTTCGCGAACGCCATCCACAACGTGCCCTCCACGTTCGCGGCGCTCAAGTCGCCGCGCCTGGACGCCGATCCGGCCTTCCGGGCCTTCTTCGACATCCTGGAGAACAAGCACAGCAAGGCCCTGCCGCCCTCCGTGAACGGCGGCGCCTACGTCGTCTCGCTCGGGGACTTCTCGTACGCCGTCGAGGCCGGCCGCGTGGGTGATCTGCGAGGGCGCCTGAAGAAGCTCGACGAGCAGATAGACGCCGACAACCTCCAGTCGAAGAGCTGAGCTGAGGACCCCGCCATGGCACTTTCCCTCTCCAACCCGGCGCGCCGCAGACTGCGCACGATCGGCTTCCTCTCCCCCTGGCTCGTCGGCTTCAGCGTCTTCTTCGCCTACCCGCTGATCGCCACCGTCTACTTCTCGTTCATGCACTACAACCAGATCAAGGAGCCCACCTTCGTGGGCCTGCGGAACTGGACGTACGTGTTCGAGCAGATGCCCCTGTTCGGCCCGGCCCTGTGGAACACCCTCTGGCTGGTGGTGGTCATGGTGGCCGTGCGGGTGGTCTTCGGACTCTCGCTCGGACTGCTCGTCACGAAGATCAAGACGGGCGCCGGCTTCTTCCGCACCGCCTTCTACATCCCGTACCTCGCCCCGCCGGTGGCCGCCACCGTCGCCTTCGTCTTCCTGCTCAACCCGGGCACGGGCCCGGTGAACGAGATCCTCGGCTCGATCGGGATCTCCGGGCCCAACTGGTTCAACGACCCGGACACCGCCAAGCCCTCGCTCGTGCTGCTCTCCCTGTGGGGCATCGGCGACCTGATGGTGATCTTCATGGCGTCGCTGCTCGACGTGCCGAAGGAGCAGTACGAGGCCGCGGACCTGGACGGCGCGGGGTCCTGGTCCAAGTTCCGCTACGTGACCTGGCCCGCGATCACGCCGATCGTGATGTTCGCGGTGGTCACGGGCGTCGTGCAGACCATGCAGTACTACACGCAGGCCCTGGTCGCGGGGAAGGTCGCCTCCGGCGTCAACATCGGCCCCGGCTCGGTGATCCAGCCCGGCTACCCGGACCACTCGACCCTCACGGTCCCCCAGCTCGTCTACTCGATGGGCTTCCAGAACTTCAACACCGGTGCCGCGTGCGTGCTCTCGCTCGTGCTCTTCGCCATCGCCATGGCCGTCACGCTGCTCCTGATGCGCAAGCGCTCCGGACTGCTCGCGGCGGAGGACTGAGGATTCCATGACCACCACGACACTCAGCGCGCCCAAGACGGCGCCCGAACGCACCGCCCCGCTCCGGGGCCCCGCCGCCGCCCGCGCCCGCCGCAAGCGCGTCCTGCACTGGATCGCCGTGCACAGCGTGGCGATAGCCGTCGCACTGCTCTTCGTCCTGCCGTTCGTCTTCGTCTTCCTGACGTCGGTGATGAGCGACTCGCAGGCCATGAGCGGCGACCTGTGGCCCGACTCCTGGCACTGGGAGAACTACAAGACCGTGTTCGAGACGCCGGGCTTCCTGGACTGGTGGCGCAACTCGCTCATGTACGCGGGCCTGGGCACCCTCTTCACCGTCTGCTCGGCGATCCCCGTGGCGTACGCGCTGGCCAAGTTCCGCTTCCGCGGCCGGCGCGCCGCGATGCTCCTGGTCATCTCGACGATGATGCTGCCGCCGCAGGTCATCGTGATCCCCATGTACCTGGTGTGGGCGCAGCAGTTCCACCTGTCGGGCACGCTGTGGCCGCTGATCATCCCGATGGCGTTCGGCGACGCGTACTCGATCTTCCTGCTCCGCCAGTTCCTCCTGACGATCCCCAAGGAGTACATCGAGTCGGCGAAGGTCGACGGGTGCGGCGAGTTCCGCACCATGGTCAAGATCGTCGTGCCGATGGCCAAGCCCGGCATCGCCGCCATCGCGCTCTTCCAGTTCTTCTACTGCTGGAACGACTACTTCGGGCCGCAGATCTACGCGGCCCAGAACCCCGGCGCCTGGACGCTGAGCTACGGCCTCGAGTCGTTCAAGAGCGCCCACGCCGTCAACTGGAACATGACGATGGCCGCGACGCTGCTCGTGATGGCGCCGGTCATCCTCGTCTTCTTCTTCGCACAGAAGGCCTTCGTCGAAGGCGTCACCCTCACCGGAGTAAAGGGCTAGCACCGATATGAAGCTCGCAGTGGTCGGCGGAGGGTCGACCTACACACCCGAACTCATCGACGGATTCGCACGGTTGAGGGACACCCTGCCGATCGAGGAGCTCGTCCTCGTCGACCCCGCGGCCGACCGTCTCGAACTCGTCGGCGGGCTCGCCCGCCGCATCTTCGCCAAGCAGGGGCACCCCGGCCGCATCGTCACCACCTCCGACGTGGACGCGGGCGTCGCGGACGCCGACGCGGTCCTGCTCCAGCTGCGCGTCGGCGGCCAGGCGGCCCGCAACCAGGACGAGACGTGGCCCCTGGAGTGCGGCTGCGTCGGCCAGGAGACCACCGGAGCGGGCGGCCTCGCCAAGGCCCTGCGCACCGTGCCGGTCGTCCTGGACATCGCCGAGCGCGTACGGCGCACGAACCCGAACGCCTGGATCATCGACTTCACCAACCCGGTCGGCATCGTCACGCGCGCGCTGCTCCAGGCCGGTCACAAGGCCGTGGGCCTGTGCAACGTGGCGATCGGCTTCCAGCGCAAGTTCGCCAGGCTGCTCGACGTCGCGCCGGGCGAGGTGCACCTCGACCACGTGGGGCTCAACCACCTGACGTGGGAGACGGGCGTACGGCTCGGGGGCCCGGACGGCGCCGACATCCTGCCCAAGCTCCTGGCCGAGCACGGCGCCGCGGTCGCCGAGGACCTGCACATGCCGCGCGAGATCGTCGACCGGCTCGGCGTCGTGCCCTCGTACTACCTGCGCTACTTCTACCAGCACGACGCGGTGGTCGAGGAGATGCGGACCAAGCCCTCGCGCGCCTCGCAAGTGGCCGCGATGGAACGCGAGTTGCTGGAGATGTACGGCGACCCGACGCTCGACGAGAAGCCGGAGCTGCTCGCCAAGCGCGGCGGCGCCTTCTACTCGGAGGCGGCCGTGGACCTGGCGGCCTCGCTGCTGGGCAACGGCGGCAGCCCCTACCAGGTGGTGAACACCGTCAACAACGGCACGCTGCCGTTCCTGCCGGACGACGCCGTCATCGAGGTGCAGGCCACGGTCGACGGCAAGGGCGCCAAGCCGCTCGCCGTGCCGAAGCTGGACCCGCTGTTCGCCGGGCTCGTCGCCAACGTCACCGGCTACGAGGACCTGGCCCTCCAGGCCGCGCTGCACGGCGGCCGCGACCGCGTCTTCAAGGCACTGCTGGCTCACCCGCTGGTCGGCCAGTACGCGTACGCCGAGCAGCTCACCGACCGGCTCATCGCGCACAACCGGGAGCACCTGGCGTGGGCGTGAGCACGAGCGTGCTCGCGATCGACGCGGGCAACAGCAAGACCGACGTCGCGGTGGTCGCGGCCGACGGCAGGGTCGTCGGCGCGGCACGCGGCGGCGGGTTCCAGCCGCCCCTGGTCGGCGTCGAGGCCGCGGTGGACATCCTCCAGGAGGCGGTGACGCGGGCCCTGGCCGAGGCGGGCCTCGACTCCGTGGGGCACGTGTCCGCCTGCCTGGCCAACGCCGACCTGCCCGTCGAGGAACGGGAGTTGGCCCAGGCCCTGCGCAGGCGCGCGTGGGGCCCCTCGGTCGACGTGCGCAACGACACCTTCGCCATCCTGCGGGCCGGTCTCCTGGAGGACGCCGAGCCGCGGGGCGTGGCCGTGGTGTGCGGCGCGGGCATCAACTGCGTGGGCATGCTGCCCGACGGGCGCACCGCGCGCTTCCCCGCCATCGGCCGGATCTCCGGCGACTGGGGCGGCGGGGGCGGCCTGGCCGAGGAGGCGCTCTGGTTCGCGGCGCGGGCCGAGGACGGCCGCGGTGACGCGACCGCGCTGCGCGAGACGCTGCCCGCGCACTTCGGGCTGCCCTCCATGTACGCGCTGATCGAGGCGCTGCACCTGGGCGCCATCGCCCCGATCCGCAGGCACGAGCTGACGCCGGTGCTCTTCGCCACGGCGGCGGCGGGCGACGCGGTGGCACGCTCGCTGGTGGACCGGATGGCCGACGAGGTCGTCGCCATGTCGACCGTGGCCCTGGACCGCCTCGGCCTGCTCGGCGAGGTGGCCCCGGTGCTGCTCGGCGGCAGCGTCCTGGCCGCCCGCCACCCGCAACTGGACGACCGCGTCCGTACGTTGCTGGCCGAGCGGGCACCCAAGGCGGTGGCCCGGGTGGTCGTCGCCCGTCCCGTGCTGGGCGCCGCGCTGCTCGGTCTCGACCAGGTGGGAGCGCCCACCGAGGTGCACGCGCGCGTGCGGGGACACTACGAGGGGGACGTGGGAGTCTTGGGCGGCTGAGTCCTCGGCGCGCGGTTCATCGGCCCGGGAGGGAACCGAACCGTACTGAATCGCGTATTCAAGGGCAGGGGCGGTGTGCGATCTTCGCGGGATCCGGACAGGGGAGTCCAGACACGGTGATCCAGACACGATGATCCGAACAAGATCCAGTCAATGCCTGTGCGGATGTCCGTCCCTGCGGCGATACTTGCGGCCGTGCACTTCTTCCCGCGCCGCGCACGCCGGGCGGAAGTGAACGTCCGATGACCAAGGGGGAGGTCGAGGTCGAGGTGACATACCCGCCGAACGGCAGCGCCGCGCCGCCGGGACAGGCCGCGCCGACGATGCCCACCGTCCCGCCTCAGGCGGGTCCGGGCTCCGCGGCACCCGTGCCGGCACCGAACGCGGCGCCCCGGCGCCCCGCGTGGATCGAGGGACGCGACCGGCTGCGCGCGGCGGCGACGACGGAACCGGGCAAGCTGCGGATCATCGGCGCCGTCCTCGCGCTGCTCGTCGTGGCGTTCGGCGCCGTCACCACCTGGCAGATGACCGACCGCTCGGACGCCGCGAGCAGCGTCCTGAACCGCAGCCAGCCGCTGAGCGACGACGCGGCGGCCATCTACCGCTCCCTCGCGGACGCCAACACCGCCGCCTCCAGCGGCTTCCTGGCGGGCGGTCAGGAACCGGCCGACGTGCGCAAGCGGTACACCGACGACATCGAGCGCGCCTCCGAGAAGCTGGCGAACGCCGCGTCGAACGCGGGCGCGGGCTCGTCGGCCGCCGACTCGGTGAGCAAGCTGAACAAGCTCCTCCCGGAGTACACCGGCCTGATCGAGCGGGCCCGCGCGAGCAACCGCCAGGGCCTCCCCCTGGGCGGCGCCTATCTGCGGTACGCGAACGACAAGATGCAGACCGAGATGCTCCCGGCCGCCGAGCAGCTCTACACCGTGGAGAAGGAGCGGCTGAACGCGGACTACGACGACGCGAAGCCCTATCCGTGGCTCGCCATCGCCCTCGGTCTGCTCGCGCTCGGCGCCCTGTTCTGGGCCCAGCGCCGCAACTACCGCAGGACGAACCGTGTGTTGAACCACGGCCTGGTCGCCGCGACCGCCGCGTCCACGATCGTCCTGCTCTGGCTCGTCGCCGGGCACACCTTCGCGCGCTCGGGGCTCAACGACTCGTACGACCACGGCGTGAAGTCCCTGAACGTCCTGAACGACGCCCGCATCAGCTCGCTCAAGGCCCGCAGCAACGAGAACCTCACGCTGGTCAGCCGCGGCGCGGAGACCGTCGAGGTCGGCCCCGCGGACAAGAAAGAGATCAAGGACAAGTTCGACGTCGACTACCAGGCGCAGATGAAGCAGCTCGGCAGCGCCGACAGCGGGCTGCTCGGCAAGGCCGTGGACATCGCCGACAACGAGGCGGGCAAGAACCCGGTCAAGGCCGCCGCGGACAACGTGTCGGTCTGGAAGGACCGGCACAAGACCGCGCGCGACAGCGACGACGCGGGTGACTACAAGGGAGCGCTCGCCAAGGTCGTCGGCGACAAGAGCGACGAGCCCACCGGTGAGTGCTTCGACAATGTCGACAAGGCACTCGAGAGGGCGCTGGGGCATGAGCGGGCCGAGTTCGAGCAGGCGGCGAAGGACGGCAAGGGAGCGATGAGCGGGCTCCCGGTGGGCGCCGCCGTGCTCGCGGTGCTCGCCGCGGCGGGCGCGGTGCTCGGCATCGGGCGCAGGCTGTCGGAGTACAGGTGAGAGGGGGCGAGCGGACGATGCGTACGCGAGGACTGGCGAGGCTGCGCGGCTGGGGCGGAGCTGCCGCCATGGCGGTGGCCTGCGCACTCACGGGCTCCCTCGTGCTTGCGCTGCCGGAGGCGGGCAGCGCGGTCAAGTCCGACGGCGAAGGCAAGGGCCGGTCCGCCCAGGGCTCCGCCGCGGCCGCTCCCGCGCGCGCCGAGGAGTGCGAGAGCCCCGAGGCGAGCCTGTCGCCCGACGACAAGGACGGCCCGACGATCGAGGCCATCCGCGACCGCAAGGTCAAGAAGCTCATCGTCGGCGTCGACCAGAACAGCTACCGCTGGGGCTATCGCGACCCGAACAAGAAGACGGCGACGCTCGAAGGCTTCGACATCGACCTCGCGCACAAGATCGCCGAGGAGATCCTCGGCGACCGCGACGCCGTGCTGTTCCGCGCCATCCCCACCAACCAGCGGGTCAAGGCCATACAGACCGGCCAGGTCGACATGGTCGTGCGGACGATGACCATCACCTGCGAGCGCGAGAAGGACGTCACGTTCTCCACCGCCTACTTCAAGACGGGTCAGCAGGTCCTCGCCCCCAAGTCCTCGGACATCACCGGGTTCGACGACACACTGGACGGCAAGAAGGTCTGCTCGGCGAAGGGTTCCACGGCGCTCACGAAGCTGGGGGAGCTCAAGAAGAAGAAGACCATCGACGCCGACATCGCGACCACGGTCCCGAACCAGCTCGACTGTCTGGTGCGGCTCCAGCTCGGCGAGGTGGACGCCGTGGTGACCGACAGCGCCCTCGCCGCGAGCCAGGCGGCACAGGACCCGACGATCGAACTCAAGGGCGACGCACCGCTGAACACCGAGTACTACGGCGTGGCGATGAAGAAGCCGGAGAAGGGCGAGGACGACCTGGTGCGCCGGGTCAACCAAGTCTTGGAGGACTACCGCGAGAGCGGCTGGCAGAAGTCGTACGACAACTGGCTCAAGCCGGCCCTCGGCGAATCGGCGGGACCGCCCGCACCGAAGTACAGCGACTGAGCCGGACGTGCACAGCAACGCAGAGCGGAGAGGTGATCGATGAGCGTCGCGGGACCCCCCGGTCCTGTGATGGACCGGGACGAGGTGGACCGTGCGCTGGCGCGGCTCGACGCAGAGCACGAGGCGATCGAGACCTCGCTCCTCGCCCTTCAGGATCACGCGGGCCGCCGGCTCCTCGAAGGTGCCGGTCTCACCGGCACCACCCAGGAGCGCTGGCAGTCCACCGAGCAGCAGATCACCCTCCTGTGGGCGTACTTCGACGCGTACGCGGCCGCGCTGCGCGCCGCGCACGAGGTGCGGGCCCGCAGACGCTGGCCCAACAGGGACGACCTGGTGGAGCTGACCGAACTCCTTCGCGGTGAGAGCGTCACCGTCGCCGGCGGCGCCGCCCCCGCGCCGTCGGCCTCGATCACCGGCCCGGCCAAGCTCACCGAACGCTTCACGCTCATCGAGCTCGTCGCGCGGATGAACGACCTGTACGCGCACTCGCTCGACATGGTCGTCGCCGCCGACGCGGTCTGGTCCGCGCTGCCCGCCCGGATAGACCTCCTGGCCGCCGAGCTGCACCGCACCCGCCAGCTGGCCCACTCCGTGGGAGTGCGTCCCGGCGAGCACCCGGCGGGCGACGACCTGGAGCGGATCACGGCGGAGCTGACCCTCCTGCGCGAGCAGGTGATCTCCGACCCGCTGGCCTTCTGGCAGCCCGCGCAGGGCAGTTCGGCCCCGGGCGGCGGCCGGCCGCACACCGAGCGGTACGACCGCGAGGCCCGCGCCCTGGAGGACGTGCGCCGCGAGATCGACGCGGTGCTCACCGTCCGGCAGGACGCGGAGCTGCGCCTGGGCAGGCTGCGGGACGTGCTCTCGCGCGCGGACCGCACGCTGGCCGAGGCACGCTCCGCGCGCGGCGAGGTCCTCGCCAAGATCGCCGCGTCCGAGGTGCCCGCCGTCAGCGGCCCCTCGACCGCGCTCCAGGAGCAGCTGGCCATGGCGTCCGACTACCGCAGGCACGCCCAGTGGCACCGGCTCTCCCCGCTCCTTGAGTCCCTGGAGGAGAAGGCCGAGGACGAACTGATGCGCGCCCGCGAGTCGTTGACCGCCGTCACGCAGCCCCTGGCGGTCCGCGCGGAGCTGCGCGGCCGCCTGGACGCGTACAAGGCGAAGGTCGCCCGGCTCGGCCACGCGGAGGACCCGCTCCTGGTCGAGCGGTACGACGCGGCGCGCCGGATGCTGTGGAGCGCGCCCTGCGATCTGCGCGTCGCCGAACAGGCGGTGCTTCGTTATCAGCAGGCGGCCGCCGAAGTCCTTGCACCGAGGGTGCCGCAACAGGGCGGTCCCACCGACCGGAGGGGGGAAGCATGAGTGAGCAGCGGAAGTGCCAGCGACCCGGATGCACAGGGTCGTACGAGGACGTGGGCGGCGGCGAGCTGTACTGCGACACCTGCGGCCTGGCCCCGGTCGTCTCGCCGACCGGCATGGTGTCCTCTCCCCCGACCGGCATCACCGGCGGCGCCAAGAGCGCGGGCAGCAGCAGCTCCCGGTCCAGTTCGCGCGCCTCGTCGCGTTCCTCACGGTCCCAGTCCTCGCGCCGTTCGGTGTCGGGGCGGCTCTCGCGCTCGCTGTCGGGCAGCTCGACGTCCCGCTCGGTCTCGGTGCGCAGCTCGGGCTCGGGTGCGGGTACATCGGCCCGCAGCAGGCTGGGCGTGGGCCTGGTGCTCGTACCCGAGGTGCCGCGCCCCGATCCGCGCCAGGCGGTGCAGGAGAACCCCGAGGTCCCCGAGCGCAAGCGATTCTGCTCACGCTCCGACTGCGGGGCGCCGGTGGGCCGCGCGCGCGGGGACCGGCCCGGCCGCACCGAGGGGTTCTGCACCAAGTGCGGCCACCCGTACTCGTTCGTGCCGAAGCTGACCGCGGGCGACATCGTGCACGGTCAGTACGAGGTCGTGGGCTGTCTGGCGCACGGCGGCCTCGGCTGGGTCTATCTCGCCGTCGACCGCGCGGTCTCCGACCGCTGGGTGGTCCTCAAGGGCCTGCTCGACACGGGCGACCAGGACGCGATGGCCGCCGCGATCTCCGAGCGCCGCTTCCTCGCCGAGATCGAGCACAGCAACATCGTGCGGATCTACAACTTCGTCGAGCACCTCGACCAGCGCACGGGCTCCATGGACGGCTACATCGTCATGGAGTACGTCGGCGGCAAGTCCCTCAAGGAGATCGCCAACGAACGCCGCACGGCGCAGGGCAAGCGCGACCCGCTGCCCGTCGAGCAGGCCTGCGCGTTCGGCATCGAGGCCCTGGAGGCCCTGGGCCATCTGCACAGCCGCAATCTCCTGTACTGCGACTTCAAGGTCGACAACGCCATCCAGACCGAGGACCAGCTCAAGCTGATCGACATGGGCGCGGTCCGCCGCATGGACGACGACGAGTCGGCGATCTACGGAACGGTCGGCTATCAAGGCCCCGAAGTCGCCGAGCTTGGCCCGTCGGTGGCCTCCGACCTGTACACGGTGGCGCGCACCCTTGCCGTGCTCACCTTCGACTTCCAGGGCTACACGAACGTCTTCGTGGACTCCCTGCCGGACCCCGACAACATCGAGGTCTTCCGTACGTACGAGTCGTTCTACCGCCTCCTCGTGCGCGCCACCGACCCGGACCCGGCCCGCAGGTTCGCCTCCGCCCAGGAGATGGCGGAGCAGCTCACGGGCGTCCTGCGGGAGGTCGTGGCCCTCCAGACGGGCAAGCCGCGGCCCGCGCTCTCGACGCTGTTCGGGCCCGAGGTGAAGGTCACGGACACGGAGCTGTTCGCCGAACTGACCGGTGACGTCTCGCAGTTCGGCGTACGGGTGCTGCCCACCGGCCGGCGCGGGGCCCGCGCCGAGCTGACGGCGGGCGAGGGCAACGGCACCGGCACCGGTACCGGCACCCCGGCGATCACCGCACCGCCCGTGCCGCCCGCCGCCGCGCCGGCCCGGATCGTCCGCTCTCTCGACGCCGCCGCGACGGCGCTCGCCCTGCCGGTGCCGCGCGTGGACCCGAACGACCCGAACGCCGGGTTCCTAGCGGGCCTGCTGGCGTCCGCTCCCGCCGAGCTGATCACCGCGCTGCGGGCCGCGCCCACCGACTCCGTGGAGCTGCGGCTGCGCGGGCTCCGTGCCCGCCTGGCCATGGGTGAACCGGACTCCGCGGCGCAGGCGTTGACGGAGCTGGAAATACAGCATCCGGACGACTGGCGGGTGGTCTGGTACCGCGGCGTGGCCTCGCTGGCGACCGGTGACCACGAGAACGCGGCGCTGTCCTTCGACGCCGTGTACGACGCGTTCCCCGGCGAGCCCGCGCCCAAGCTGGCCCTCGGCGTCTGCGCGGAGGTCCTGGAGCAGCTGGACAACGCGGCCGAGTACTACCGCCTCGTATGGACCACCGACCCGAGCTATGTCAGCGCGGCGTTCGGCCTGGCCCGGGTGCAGCTCGCGGCGGACGACCGGCGCGGTGCCGTGCAGACCCTGGAGTCGGTGCCCGAGGCCTCGATCCACTACACGGCGGCGCGTGTCGCCGCGGTGCGGGCCAGACTGCGGCACCGTATGACATCGGCCACCGCGCCGTCGGCCGGCGGCTCCTTCGTCGGCTTCCTCGACGATCTGACGGCGGCGGCGGGCCAGGTGGAGGCCCTCGCGGGCTTCGGCCTGGACGCCGTACGCCGTGAGCGACTCTCCACCGAGGTCCTCGGTACCGCGTTGGACTGGGTACTCTCCGGTAGGCACCCTGGTCACGCCTCCGCTCCACCGGCAGCACCCGCTGCACCGGCGGGCGGCTCGCGGACCGTGCTGCTCGGCAGCGACCTGGACGAGCGCGGCCTCAGGTTCGGCCTGGAGCGCTCGTACCGAACGCTTGCCCGGCTCGCACAGGGTGGCGAGGAAAGGATCGAACTGGTGGAGCGGGCCAACCGTTTCCGCCCTCGGACGTGGGTGTGAAGATGTCGCAGATGCACCAGCAGACTGCCGGGGCGAGTTCCACGTGCCCCGGCTGCGCAGAACCGCTGGAATCGGGTGACCTGTTCTGCGGCGCGTGCGGGTACGACCTGTCGGCGCAGCCGGTGGGGTCGGACGACCACCCCACCGTCGTGATGAACGGCTCGTCGTCCGCGCCACCGCCGGACGCGTCGTCGCAGTGGCCCATCGCACCGGACGTGGACAGCTCCGACATGCCGGTGCCCGCGCACCTGCCCACCGACCTGCCGGTCACGGAGTCGTCGGGCGGCGAGCTCTCCCCGAACGCGGGCACCACGCGGGGCTCGGGAGACGTACGCACCGACGCACCCGTCCCGCCGCCCGCCGAGCCGGACGAGTACCCGCTGCCCGCTCCCGGCGCTCCCGGCGCCCCGCCGGAGCCCGCCGACCCCCGTGCGGTCCTGGCCGACCCGACGCCGCCCGCGGGCACCAAGCTCTGCGTGGCGTGCCGTTCGGGCCGCGTCGACCCGGACGGCTACTGCGAGAACTGCGGGCACGCCCAGCCGCGCGAGCGCGACCACATGGAGCAGGAGCTCGACGCGGTGGCCGCGGTCAGCGACCGGGGCCTGCGCCACCACCGCAACGAGGACGCGTTCGCGATCTCCTCGGCGGCGCTGCCGGACGGTTCCCCCGCCGTCGTCGCGATCGTCTGCGACGGCGTCTCGTCCGCGACCCGCCCCGACGAGGCCTCGCTCGCCGCGTCCCGCGCCGCCAACGAGTCGCTGCTCGCCGCCCTGCCGCGCGGCACGCACCCGCAGCAGGCCATGCACGACGCGATCCTGGCGGCGGCCGACGCCGTCAACGCCCTTGCCGCGGAGCCCACTCAGGCCAGGGAGCACTCACCGCACCAGAACGCGCCCGCGTGCACGCTCGTCGGCTCGATCATCGCCGGAGGCCTCCTGGTCGTCGGCTGGGTCGGCGACAGCCGTGCCTACTGGGTCCCCGACGACCGCAGCGGCCCGACCGTCCGGCTCACCGAGGACGACTCGTGGGCCGCGCAGATGGTCGCCGCGGGCCTGATGAACGAGGCGGAGGCGTACGCCGACGAGCGCGCGCACGCCATCACGGGCTGGCTCGGCGCCGACGCGTACGAACTGGAGCCGCACACCGCTTCCTTCAAGCCGGACCGTGCGGGTGTAGTGGTGGTGTGCACCGACGGGCTCTGGAACTACGCGGAAGCGGTGGAGGACATGGCACGGGCCGTCCCCGTCGATTCCGCCCTGCGCCCGCTGCACAGCGCCCAGGTCCTGGTCGGGCACGCACTGGACGGCGGGGGCCACGACAACGTAACAGTGGCGATTCTGCCGTTCCGTGTGGTGCCGCAAGGGGCAGGATCGGCCTAGCGGAGGCCCCCGGCAACGGGGGGCCGGCCACGCGCACTTGTCACCCACCGGCTTGGGGAAGCCGGTGGGAACGTCTAGGGGGAGCAGAGATCCATGGCCAACTTCTCGAAGTCGAACGTGCCGCAGTTCTCGGTCGACGTCTATCAGAACGAGTACATGGCGGAGGGCGCCCGCGAGGTCAACGCGATCGCCACGGTCACCTCGACCGGCGGCGGCACGGTGGGGGCCGCGGTGAGCGCCCCGCACCTCTACTCGGCGGGGCAGACCCCGGACGCGGCCGTGGCGATCATGGTCGACTGTTCCGGCTCGATGGACTACCCGCCGACGAAGATGCGCGGCGCGCGCGACGCCACGTCCGCCGCGATCGACGCCGTACGTGACGGAGTCCACTTCGCGGTGATCGGCGGCACCCATGTCGCCAAGGAGGTCTACCCGGGAGGCGGCCGTCTGGCGGTCGCCGACGCGCGGACCCGGGAGCAGGCCAGGCAGGCCCTGCGCAAGCTCAGCGCGGGCGGCGGCACGGCGATCGGCACCTGGCTGCGCCTGGCCGACCGGCTGCTGTCCTCGGCCGACGTCTCGATACGGCACGGCATCGTGCTGACGGACGGCCGCAATGAACACGAGTCACCCGAGGACCTGCAGGCCTCCCTGGACGCGTGCGCGGGCCGCTTCACCTGCGACGCCCGCGGTGTCGGCACCGACTGGGAGGTCAAGGAGGTCACCGGCATCGCCTCCGCGCTGCTCGGCACCGCCGACATCGTCGCCGACCCCGCGGGCCTGTCCGCCGACTTCACGCAGATGATGGAGGCGGCCATGGGCAAGGAGGTCGCCGACGTCAGCCTGCGGGTGTGGACGCCGATGGGCGCGGAGATCAAGTTCGTCAAGCAAGTGGCACCCACGGTCGAGGAGTTGACCGACCGGCGCACGCAGGCGGGACCGCGCGCCGGCGACTATCCCACCGGGTCCTGGGGCGACGAGTCCCGCGACTACCACATCTGTGTCGAGGTGCCGAACGCCGAACTCGGCCAGGAGATGCTCGCGGCCCGCGTCTCACTGATCGTGCCGCAGCCGGACGGCAGCGCCCAGACGCTCTCGCAGGGCCTGGTGCGGGCCGTGTGGACGGACGACATGGCCGCCTCCACGTCGATCAATCCGCAGGTGGCGCACTACACCGGCCAGGCGGAACTGGCCCAGGTGATCCAGCAAGGGCTCGATGCGCGCAAGTCGGGCGATATGGACGGAGCAACGGCCAAACTGGGGCGTGCCGTTCAGCTCGCCAGCGCCTCGGGCAACGAGGACACCGCGAAGCTGCTTTCGAAGGTGGTCGACGTGGTCGACGCCGTGGCAGGTACTGTTCGATTGAAGGCGAGGGTCGCCGAGGCCGACGAGATGACTCTCGAGACGCGGTCCACGAAGACTGTTCGCGTGAAGAAGTAGCACCACAAGCAGCACCAGAAGTAGCACCACCCATACTCGTTAGTAGCCCCACCAGCAGCACGTACGGCCCTTGGGCCGGAGAAGGAGAGGGGGAAGCGCCGACATGCCGACCTGCCCGAACGGACACCAGTCGGGTTCCGACGACTGGTGCGAGGTCTGCGGTCACCGCATGGCCGGTGCCGTACCGCCGCCTCCGCCGCCGCCCCCGGCCGCTCCCGGCTACGGCTACCCGCCGCCGGGCCCCGGCCAGGACCCCGGATACCCCCAGCCCGGCCCCGGCCAGGACGGCGGGTACGGATACCCCCAGCAGGCCCCCGGCCGACCGCACCTGTCGGCCGTACCGGAGCAGGCCGCCGAGGCCGAGCTCTGCCCGCAGTGCCGCACGCCCCGCGAGGCGAACGCGCCGTT
Source organism: Streptomyces sp. NPDC054047 (assembly GCF_055585065.1). NCBI lineage: Bacteria > Bacillati > Actinomycetota > Actinomycetes > Kitasatosporales > Streptomycetaceae > Streptomyces > Streptomyces sp. NPDC054047. The sequence goes on from NZ_JBVJKV010000001.1 coordinate 1,099,192, forward strand.
CTGCGAGGAGTGCCGCTGGAACTTCCTGACGAACACGGCGACCTCGTACACCCCGGCCGCCCCGCACCCGCCCGCGCCGAACCCGGCGCAGCAGTTCCAGCAGCCGCCCGGCCAGCAGTCCCCCGGCACCCGGCCGGGCCAGGACCCGTTCGGGTACCAGGGCTCGCGGCCCTCGCAGATGAACCGGCCCGCCGAGCCGATCCCGCCGTTCGGCAACGGAAACGGCGACGGCAACCCGTCCGGTCAGGTGCCCCCGCCGTACAGCGGCGGCGAGGCGCCCCTGCCGCCCTACAACGGTGGCGACCAGTCGGGGCGGCCCCCGCAGGCGTTCCAGCAGCAGGGTCCGCCGGCGCCGCCCGCGTTCCCGCAGGAGACGGGGACTCCGCCGCCTCCGCAGCAGCCCGGTCCCGGCGGTCCCTTCGGTGCCGGTGACGACTGGGTGCTCCCGCCGCCCTCGTCGTCCACGCCGGGCCCCGGTGCTCCGCAGGCTCCCGAGCAGGGCGACTGGGGCCAGCAGCCCGGCCAGCAGCAGCCTGGCCAGCAGCCGCAGCAGACGCAGGCGCCGCAGGGTCCTCCCGGCTATCAGGCGGTGCCCGGTCCCAGCACCGGCACGGTCTCCTGGTCGGCGACGATCGGTCCGGACCGCGAGTACTTCATGGCGATGATGCACCGCAGCGGTCCCGAGGCGTCGGGCCTGAACCTGCCCGCGTACTCGCCCGAGCAGCAGCGCCCGCTGGCCGGCAACCAGATCACCATCGGCCGCCGCAGGCACTCCACCGGAGACACCCCGGACATCGACCTGTCGGTGCCGCCGGAGGACCCGGGCGTATCGCACCAGCACGCGGTCCTGGTCCAGCAGCCCGACGGCAGCTGGGCGGTCGTCGACCAGAACTCGACCAACGGCACCACGGTCAACAACGGCGAGGAGCCCATCCAGCCGTTCGTCCCGGTGCCGCTCCAGGACGGCGACCGGGTGCACGTGGGCGCCTGGACGACGATCACCATCCGGCACAGCTGAGGATGAGGGCCGGGTCACACCGGCCCCGGGGGCTCAAACCAGTGGCCAGGCGTACGGCCCTTCGGGGTCGTCAAGCCAGGCCCACTCGTGCGGCCCCCGGACGGTGACCCCGAACCGCTCGCGCACCGGCCGGTCCTCGCGCTGCCACAGGGCGAGGGCCTCGTAGGGGTCGAGGCTCCCGGCCGTCAGCTCCAGCAAGAAGCGGAAGAGCTCGTTCTGCAGGGCCTTGCGCGGCAGCCCCCCGAGGTGCTGCTCGCGCGAGGCCCTTCCGCTGTCCCCGCGCAGCGGCACGAAGTACGCGGGGGTGTGCAGGAAGCGGCCTTCGGCGTGCTCGGCGTCCACCACCGTCAGCGCGATCAGGCCGGTGGCCAGCGGGGCCAGGATGCGGGCGCCTGGGCGGCACTGGGCCAGCCAGGGGCGCGGCACGGAGGCCAGGGTGCAGGTCGCGATGATCCGGTCGTACGGTGCGCGCTCGGGGCACCCCGCGGTCCCGTCACCCGTGACGACGGCCGGGTGGTAGCCGGCGGCCGTGAGGTGCCGCCGCGCGGACTCGGTGATCTCCGGGTCCAGGTCGACGGTGGTGACGTGCTCGTCGCCGAGCCGGTGGGCCAGCAGGGCCGCGTTGTAGCCGGTGCCCGCGCCGATCTCCAGGACGTCGCAGTCCCCCTCGCGCAGATCCAGCTCGTCCAGCATCTTGGCCATCAGGGAGGGCTGGCTGCTGGACGAGAGCAGCTCTCCGTCGCGTACGCGGGTGGCGAGCGGGGCGTCCGCGTAGGCGCCGCGCAGCCAGCGTGCCCGGCGTGCGGGGTCGGCGTCCTCGCCCCAGAGCCGTTCGTGGCCGCCGCCCGACGAGGCCACGTAGTAGTACGGCACGAACAGGTGGCGCGGGACCTGCTCGAACGCCGCACGCAGCTCGGGGTCCCGCGTCCAGGCGCCGCTGGCCTCGATCTCGCGGACCAGGGCGGCTCCGGCCTCCGCGGCGAGAAGGGGGTCGACGGTGGGTCCCATACAGCCACTGTGCTGCGCCATCGCCCGCGATGCGAGCGGCAGAACGTACCGATCGGGAGGAGATCGGTCCCTAAGTGGAGGAGATCAGTCCCGGTCCGGAGGAGATCAGTCCTAAGTCTTCCGTCCTCGGCCGCACCGTCTGAGACCATGGACGGTGTGAAAGAGATCCCGCGCGGCACGCTTCAGGAGCAGACCTTCTACGAACAGGTCGGCGGCGAGGAGACCTTCAGGCGCCTGGTGCACTTCTTCTACCAGGGGGTCGCGGAGGACCCGCTGCTGCGACCGATGTACCCGGAGGAGGATCTGGGCCCTGCCGAGGAGCGCCTCGCGCTGTTCCTGATGCAGTACTGGGGCGGCCCCCGCACCTACAGCGACAACCGCGGCCACCCCCGGCTGCGGATGCGCCATGCCCCGTTCACCGTCGACAGGGCCGCGCACGACGCGTGGCTGAAGCACATGCGGACCGCCGTCGACGAGCTGAAGCTCTCCGAGGAGCACGAGCGGACGCTGTGGAACTACCTGACGTACGCGGCCGCCTCCATGGTCAACTCCGAGGGCTGACGGCTCTCCCCGCTCCCCGGACGTCCGCGCCTGCGGCCTGGGCACGCCTCGCGCGCGCCACGGGTCGCGGGCGGCCCCGGACCTGCGGACGGGGCGGACGGTCGTGTGGGGGACGCGGACCGTTAGGCCGGCGTCACCGAGAGCCCGCCGACCCCGGCCCGACGCACGGCGATCGACCCGTAGCTCGTGCGTAGCCGCAGCCACGGCCCGGACGACAGCAGGTCGAGCGAGTCACCCCGCAGAAAACCCAGGGCCTGGGCGGCGTGCGCGGCCCGCACGGGCAGGCCCGTGTCCCCGATGGTGCGGGACCAGATCTCGCGGCCCAGCTGGTCGAGCTCCGCCCGGACCCGCCGCTCCTGCGGCAACTCCTCGACGCGGGACTTGAATTCGGCGACCGCGGCCGCCACGAGACGCCGCACCTCGTCCGCCGACGGAAGCCCCAGCTCCGGCTGCCAGCCGCCCCGCGACGGCAGGATTCCGGCCCACGGCGGCCCGGTGACGGCCTGCGGCACGTCGACCACACCCGCCGCGGCGACGGAGTCCGCCGACTCCCCCACGGATTCGAGGAGTTCACCGGCGGAGACGGTGACATCGAGCGAGGCGTCGAGCCCGTGCTCGTACGGCTTCGCGAGCCGGGCCGTACGGATGGCGAGCACTTCGAACGACGGCGGCCTGCCGAACACGGCGAGCGTGTCGCCCGCCGCCTGCAACCGGACCGCGGCAGCCTTGTCGTAGTGGATGAGCCGGGCCAGGAAGGCGGCGAGATCTCCCGCCTCCCCGGCATCGGCGAAGTGCAGCTGCGCCGTCATGCGACGAGCGCCTCCGAGCCTCCGGCGACATCGCCGTCGTCGTCCATGTAGGTCAGGAGCATGGCCTTCTCCTCGGCGGTGATCCGCCGCGGCCGCTGCGCCTCCAGGTTGAACGGGACGACGATCGTCGTGGCCCGCACGTACACCTGCTCGGGGTCCTTGACCTCGTACGAGATGGAGAGCGAGGCAGCGCCTATCTTCGTCACCCACGACTCGATGGTCACCGGCGCGTGCCGGTGGACCAACGGCCGTACGTAGTCGATCTCGTGGCGGGCCACGACGGACCCGCCCGAGAACGACGGGCTGCCGTCCCCCGGTGCGAGGCGGAACATGAAGTCGATCCGCGCCTCTTCCAAGTACCGCAGGAAGACGACGTTGTTGACGTGCCCGAAGGCGTCCATGTCCGACCATCGGAGGGGGCAGCTGTAGATATGCCGACTCATGTCAGTCTCAGCCTCGGGTGAGCTTCTTGTAGGTGGCGCGGTGCGGACGGGCCGCGTCGGCGCCAAGACGCTCGATCTTGTTCTTCTCGTACGACTCGAAGTTGCCCTCGAACCAGTACCAGGAGGAGTCACCCTCGTAGGCGAGGATGTGCGTGGCGACCCTGTCGAGGAACCACCGGTCGTGGGAGATCACGACAGCGGCGCCCGGGAACTCCAGGAGCGCGTTCTCCAGGGAGGACAGGGTCTCGACGTCCAGGTCGTTCGTCGGTTCGTCGAGGAGGAGCAGGTTGCCGCCCTCCTTGAGGGTCAGCGCCAGGTTGAGGCGGTTGCGCTCACCACCGGAGAGCACCCCGGCCGGCTTCTGCTGGTCCGGACCCTTGAAACCGAACGCGGAGACGTACGCCCGCGAGGGCACCTCGACCTGACCGACGTTGATGTAGTCCAGCTCGTCGGAGACGACGGCCCACAGCGTCTTCTTCGGGTCGATGTTGGCGCGGCTCTGGTCGACGTAACTGATCTTGACCGTGTCGCCGACCTTGATCTTGCCGGAGTCCGGCGTCTCCAGGCCCTGGATCATCTTGAACAGCGTGGTCTTGCCCGCGCCGTTCGGACCGATGATGCCGACGATGCCGTTGCGCGGCAGCGTGAAGCTCAGGTCGTCGATGAGCACCTTGTCGCCGAAGGCCTTCGAGAGGTTCTCGACCTCGACGACGATGGAACCGAGCCGCGGGCCCGGCGGAATCTGGATCTCCTCGAAGTCCAGCTTCCGCATCTTGTCCGCCTCGGCGGCCATCTCCTCGTAGCGCGCAAGACGCGCCTTGGACTTGGCCTGACGCCCCTTGGCGTTGGACCGCACCCACTCCAGCTCTTCCTTCAAGCGCTTCGCGCGCTTGGCGTCCTTCTGCCCCTCGACCTTGAGGCGGGACTGCTTCTTCTCCAGGTAGGTGGAGTAGTTGCCCTCGTAGGCGATGGCGCGACCACGGTCGAGCTCGAGGATCCACTGCGCGACGTTGTCGAGGAAGTACCGGTCGTGGGTCACGGCGATGACGCAACCCGCGTACTTCGCGAGGTGCTGCTCCAGCCAGTTGACCGACTCGGCGTCGAGGTGGTTGGTGGGCTCGTCGAGGAGCAGCAGGTCGGGCGCCTCGATGAGGAGCTTGCAGAGCGCGACGCGGCGCTTCTCACCACCGGACAGGTTCACGACGGGCCAGTCGCCGGGCGGGCAGCCGAGCGCGTCCATGGCCTGCTCGAGCTGGGCGTCCAGGTCCCACGCGTTGGCGTGGTCCAGGTCCTCCTGCAGCTTGCCCATCTCGTCCATGAGCGCGTCGGAGTAGTCGGTCGCCATGAGCTCGGCGACCTCGTTGAAGCGCTTGAGCTTGCCCATGATCTCGGCGGCGCCGTCCTGGACGTTCTCCAGAACGGTCTTCGTCTCGTCGAGCTTCGGCTCCTGCATCAAGATGCCGACGCTGAAGCCGGGCGAGAGGAACGCGTCACCGTTGGACGGCTGCTCGAGCCCGGCCATGATCTTCAGCACCGTGGACTTACCGGCGCCGTTGGGGCCCACGACACCGATCTTGGCGCCAGGCAGGAAGCTCAGGGTGACGTCATCAAGAATCACCTTGTCGCCGTGCGCCTTGCGCGTCTTGCGCATGGTGTAGATGTACTCAGCCAAGAGAAACCGTCCGGCAATCAGTGAGTGGGCAGATACACCCCATCTTGCCTGACGGCCACCTCCCGGAGGAAACCAGTATGGCCGGGGAGCCATGAGCTGGACGTTCCTGGGCCACGACGGTGATCGACCCGTCACTGGCTGTTGTCGCCGGGCCCTCGAGCCACAGCGATCCGGGGTGCACGCTCGGTTGCGCACGCGTCCCATGCAGGCCCAGGACGGCCCGAGCTGCCTGGAAGCCGCCCGGCTCGGCCCCCTTTCGGATGGGCCTTGGGAGAGGCCGAACCTCCCGCACGGTAGGTGTGCGACTACCGTGCGGTCGCGGTCCGGTTCCGATTCTCGACGCGTGCCTGGCGGCTCAGTCCTCGGGCGGTGTCTCCGCGCCCGCGGGGTCCTTCTTCTTGCGGAGGAAGAACATCGCCGCCGCACCCAGGACCACCATGAGGACCGCTATCGCGGCGATCATCGGGGTGGCGCTGGAGCCGCCCGTTTCCGCGAGGTCGCCGGTGTTCGTGCCGGTGCCGCCTGCTGACGCGGGGCTCGGGTCGGCCACCGGTTCCGTCTTGTTGCCGATCGTGCTGCCCTCGGTCTGGCAGTCGAGTACGCCCTTGAAGCGCTTCTCGACGCCGTTCGGGCCCTTGATCGTGAAGTCGTAGGGCTGGTCTTCCTGGAGCGGGATCGTCACCGTCCGGGTCGTACCGGCCTCGATGGTGTGCTTGAGGCCCATGAGGCGGAACGTGAACGGCTGGTCGCCCGGGTTGCTCGCCGTGATGTCCACGCCGCTCTTGGCGCAGTTCTTCTCCGCGGACAGCGCCGGAATCGCGCCCTCCTTGGCCCAGGTGGCGCTCGCCGTCGCGGAGACCGTGGACTCGCTGGAGCCCGCGAGGATCTGCGTCTGGCTCCGGGTCTCGGAGGCGAAGGCCCTGCCGACCGGCACCGTGGTCGACGCCTGCACGGCGAGTGCCGCCGAGCCGTCCGCGGTCTCCTTGGGTACGTCGAAGAACAGCCGGCTGCCGTTGACCGCCGAGGTGACGGGCTTGCCGTCCTTGCCGACGATCTTCACTCCGCTGGCCACGGAGTCCGCGGGCGGGGTGACGGACACGGCGTCCGCGTCCGTCCGCACGGTGACCGGACCGAGCCGCTCCCCCGCGCGGCCGGAGACCGCGGGCGGGTCGAGGGTCAGCGACGCCCTGGGCTCCGCCGAACCGCGGGCGCTCTTGTAGAGGTAGTCCGCGAGCTTCTCGGCCTGCGGGTCGAGGGCCTCGACGTCGGCGCCGTCCGAGTAGCGCCAGATCGCCACCTGCGTGCCGGCCGCGGCCGACTGCTCGGTCAGGGCCCGCGCGCCCGCCTTGTGGGCCAGCGCGGCGAGGTCGTTCACCTGCGGGTAGGAGTTCTGCAGGATCCAGCGGATTCTGCCCGCGTCCTTGTTGCCGTTCAGCGAAGTGCCGCTCCAGGGGGTCTCCTGGTACTTCGCGTCCTTCTGCGTGGGGTTCTGGATGTCGATGCAGTACGTCTGGAGCGTGCCGCCGCCGTCCACGGACATCTCGAAGAGCCCGGCGGGCACCTCCTGGCTCGCTCCGTTGTCACGGATGACGGCCTGGTCGTACGTCTGGAGCCCGCCCAGCGTCGCGACGGCTCCGCCCCGGTGCTGCGGAGCCTCTTCCGCCGCGGCCGGAACCGCGGTGGCTATCGCCCCCGCCGCGACGGCCCCGGTCGCCAGCGTCACCGCGGCGAGGCGCGCGGCACCCCGTCTCCGCCGGGTCGGCGCAGAGCAGGCGCGGCCCCCGGACAGAGCGGAGAACGCTTCGAACACAGAACGCGCAAAAGACACAGAATTCCCCTCCGGACGGGACCCGTTCACTTCGAGGGGGGTGATCCCGCCAGCAGATTGAAAGGGGCAGAATCACCTGCCACCTGCGTGGCATCCACTACCAACTGCCCCGCTAGCTACCTTCGGCATCCTAGGGACGAGGCAGACCACGGTCCCCGGTACTGCCGTTCGATAACCGATCCGACTCGGAATCGTTATCGCCAACAACGTTTTTGAGCTGGGCTTATCGACAAATCAACGGCACCCATTCGCCGATAAGCCGCACATCGGTCGTCCTCCTGCCGACGGGGCCGCCACCTCCCTGACGGTCCATCACCCGGCCCATCAACCCACCGGCTCGGGCTCCGGCTCGCGCGCCGGCGGCGGTTCCGTCAGTGCCGCGTTCGCCTTGAGCACGCGCCGGAAGGCCGCCGTCCCGCGCGAGAGATCGTGGCCGACGGTGATCGCGTCGATGTCCGCCGACGTCCAGTGCTGGCCACCCCGCTCCTCGTCGCGGACCTTCAACTTCCCCTGCACGATGACGGGTTCACCGATCGTCAGGGAGCCCTGCACATTCGAGCCGAGCGTCCGCCTCGCCCACACCGTGAAGAAGTTGGTGTGTCCGTCCGCCCAGACGTTCTGCACCGCGTCGTAGTACCGCGCCGTCACCGCGAGCCGGAACCGCGCCACCGGCCCGGAGGGCAACTCCCGGAACACCGGCGTCGTCGCGACGTTCCCCACCACCGTCACCAAGGTCTCGTTCATGCCGAACCCCTCCCTCGTCCACTCTCGTCCACTCCGCTTCCGCCGCCGCGGCGGTCGGTCCCGCGGCGTCGATCTCAGAGTGGACCGGGCGAGCTGATCCCGCTGAACCCTGTGGTCTACCGGGCAGTTGTGGAAAACCCCCTCACCCGAATGGGGCCTTCAGCCCACCGCATGGGCCATCAGCCCACCGCCGCCCCCGTCACCCGCACGTACTGCTCCCGCACCTCCAGGTACCGCAGCAGCTCCGCCGCCACCGGATCGAGGACCCGCGCCCGCCCGCACCCGGCCGCCGCCTCCCGCAGTCTGCGTTCCGCGTCCAGGCCGTAGCGCCGCGCGGGACCCCGTGCCGCCATCCGGCTCCCCCACTCCACGCAGGGACCGCCCACGATGCCGGCCAGCATGAGCAGCACCGGCACGCCCAGGTTCGGCACCGCGACCCCGATGATCTGCGCCACCAGCCAGAGCCCGCCCACCACTTGGAGCAGCGTCATCGCCGCCTGGGCCAGGACCGCGACCGGCCACCATCCGGGCCGCGGCGGCCTCCCCTCCGGCACCCCGACCGTCACCGTCAGCTGGTCGAGCGCCTCGGGCAACCCCTCCGCGCCGCGCACCGCCGCCTCCCGCACGGCCTGCCCCCAGGGCTGCGGCAGCCCGGAAGCGGCCTCGTCGCCCACCGTGCGCACCGCGTGCTCCACGCGCTGGCGAGCCGTGGCCTCCTCGTCCGCCAGGGCCTGCGCCACGGGCCAGCCGAAGTTCTGCGGCGCGCGCTGGGCCTCGTACCAACGCCACAGCCGCAGCCAGGGCGTGCCGCACGCCTTGCCCGCGTGGCGGCGCCAGGCCCGTTCCGCGGCCTGTCCTGCCGCCGCCGCGCCCACCGCGTCCGCGAGCCGGTCGGCGAACTCCTCGCGCGCCTCTTCGCTGAGCCCGATCCGCGTACCGCCCCGGCTCCCGTGCGACCCGGACCCGGCCGCGTACACGGGCCACAGCCGGTCGGCCGCGGCGTCCAGGTCGGCCGAGATCCGCCGGGCCGCGGCGCCCCGCTCCTTGGTGAACTGGCCCAGGGAGTCGCGGAGTTCACCGACTCCTTCGCCGGTCAGCGCGGAGAGGGAGAGCACGGTGGCACCGGGTTCGCCGTGCTCGCCGAGGGCGATGCCGTCCTCGTCGAGCAGCCGCCGCAGATCGTCGAGCACCTGGTCGGCGGCGTCGCCCGGGAGCCGGTCCACCTGGTTGAGCACGACGAAGGTGACCTCGGCGTGCCCCGCCATGGGCCGCAGGTAGCGCTCGTGCAGCATCGCGTCGGCGTACTTCTCGGGGTCGACGACCCAGATGACCGCGTCGACGAGCGCGAGGATGCGGTCCACGTGCGCGCGGTGCTCCCCGACCGCCGAGTCGTGGTCGGGCAGGTCGATCAGGACCAGCCCCTCCAGGGTGCTCGTGTCGGGGCCCTGGAGCGGGCGCCTGCGCAGCCGTCCGGGGATGCCGAGCCGGTCCAGGAGCCCGGCGGCGCCGTCGGTCCAGCTGCAGCCGATGGGGGCCGCCGTGGTCGGTCTGCGAACGCCCGTCTCCGAGATCGTCACCCCGGCCAGGGCGTTGAACAGCGTCGACTTGCCGCTCCCGGTGGCGCCCGCGATGGCGACGACGGTGTGCCTGCCGGACAGCCTGCGCCGGGTCGCGGCCTCGTCGAGGACCCGGCCCGCCTCGGCGAGCGTGGCGCTGTCGAGGCGGGTACGGGAGAGCCCGACGAGTTCACGCAGGGCGTCGAGCCGGGCGCGCAAGGGCCCTTCGTACGCGGTCGAAACACCGGATGACGTACTGGATGACGTACTGGATGACGGACCGGATGACGTACTGGACGGCGAACCGAAGGAAGTGCCGGACGAACTACCGGAAAGATCACCGGATGGCGTACTGGAGGGCCCGGACGAGGTCTCCGCCGGGGCATACGCCTCACCGCCGATCCCCCCGCCCTGCGCCGCGCCACCGCGCGCGGAACCGCCGCGCCGCGCGATCAGCCCGTCGTCCCAGACGCCTTCGGAGCCGCCACGGGCGTCCCCGGAGGCGCGCCCGTGATCACTCTCACGCCTGTGATCGCGCTCACTCTCACGCCCGTGGTCGCGCTCACGCTCGTGCTCGTGCTCATGCTCGGTGTGATCAGTGACGGCAGTCACCGCGGTCACCTCTCCTTCTGCAGTACGGACAGCGCGGCGATCAGGTCGGCCTGGGGTTCGGGGTTCACGTCGAGGGCGTCCAGGGGTGCGAGGCGTCGCTCGCGTTCGGCGTCCAGGACGTTGTCCAGGTAGGTGGAAAGCAGGCGTCCGCCGCGGTCCCGCAGCCGGAGCGCTCCGTGGGCGCCGATCCGTTCGGCGAGCGTCTCGCCCGCCGAGCGTCCGCGGTCGCCGCCGAGCAGGGCCGTGGCGAGCAGGGCGGCCACCATCTCGGGGTCGGGGACGAAGTTCTTCTCGATCCTCTCGAGGCCGCGGACCTCGTCCTCGGCGTACTCCTCCAGGACGCGCCGCCAGCGCCGTACGGCCATCCCGATGCGGTGCTCGGCGCTCTCCGCGTCCCGGTCGCGGTCGCCGAGCCCGGGGGCAGCGGCGGCGGGCTCGCGCCGCCACGCCTCGTCGATGCGCTCGTCGGCGGCCGTCACGGCACACAGCAGCAGCGCCTCCAGGCTCTCCGCCACGGCGTCCAGGAGCTCGCCCGCGCCGCAGTCCAGCGGGTAGCTGCGCCACCGCTTCAGCGCGTCTCCCGCGAGGACGGCCCCGGTCTGCAGACGATCCCGCACGCGCGCGTGCTCGTGCCCGTACGCCTCGTCGACGGCGTTCGTGAGCCGCAGTGCGGCCGCGTACTGGGTGGCGACGGCGCCCGCGAGCTCCGGCACGCGCACGTTGAGGGACTGGATGACGCCGAGTGCCGTCCGTGCGATGGCCTGCGCGCGGGCCGTGGGCTCCTGCGAGCGGTGGGTGAGCCAGGCCCGCAGCGGCGCGACGGCGGTGGACGGCAGCAGGCCGCCGCCGCCCGCGGACTCGGGCAGCTCGGGCACCGTGAAGCGCGGCACATCGCCCAGGCCCGCCTTGGCCAGCAGCGCTCCGTACTGCCGCGACACCTCGGCCACCAGCTGGTGCGGGACCCGGTCGAGGACGGTGACGAGGGTGGCGTCGTGCTCCTTGGCGGTACGCAGCAGATGCCAGGGCACGGCGTCCGCGTACCGGGACGCCGTGGTCACCATGACCCAGACATCGGCCGCGGAGATCAGCTCGGCGGCGAGGATGCGGTTGTCGGAGACGAGCGAGTCGACGTCGGGGGCGTCCAGGAGGGCGAGCCCCTGCGGCAGGGTCTGCGCGGTCTCGATGCGCAGCGCGCGCTCGCCGCCGGGCCCGATCGGCAGCAGGTCGTCGCCCCCGTCGTCGTCCCGGCCGTCCCGGTCGTCCCGGCCGCCTTCGTCGTCCGACGGGTCCGGGCGGGGCACCCATACGCGCATGAGGTCGGGCAGTACGCGCATCCCGGCGAACCAGTGATGATCCTCCGGATGGCACACAAGGACCGGCGTCCGGGTCGTGGGCCGCAACACCCCCGCCTCGCTGACCTGCCGCCCGACGAGGGAGTTCACCAGGGTGGACTTGCCCGCCCCGGTGGATCCCCCGATCACGGCGAGCAGCGGCGCTTCGGGGGCCCGCAGGCGGGGCACCAAGTAGTCGTCGAGCTGGGCAAGGAGCTCGTCCCGGTTGGCACGCGCGCGTGGCGCCCCCGCCAGGGGGAGCGGAAAGCGTGCGGCGGCGACACGCTCGCGCAGGGCGGAGAGTGCGTCGAGCAGTTGAGGCCGTACGTCCAAGGTCACCACATGCGAAGAATGCCCAATTTTGACGGCTTTCTGAAGCATATGGGCACCCCTGCGCGCCGATCGGACACACGGGACGGAAGGGGCGACTGGGGCGCAGGCATAACGAGTGCACAACACCCGAGGCGTGAGACGCCAAAAGCGATGCGGGATTCGTACCTGCCTGCGATTATCAGGACCGCTTCACTGAACCTCCACATAGCGCCTCGGAGGCGAAGCACCAGGGACAAGGACCCGGGAGCCCTATCCTTGTCCCCGGCAAGGTCACGGCTCGTCCCCACCCGGGCTCCAGGCCACCGGCCACCATCCGGCCCCCGTAGCTCAGTGGATAGAGCAGGCGCCTTCTAAGCGCTTGGCCGCAGGTTCGAGTCCTGCCGGGGGCGCCACAGTCCATCCTTGTTCGGCCCTCCACCCCGGAGGGCCTTTTTGCTGGTCAGGGCAACGTAGCGAGCGGCGCGTAGCGGACGCGTAAGCGCCGGACCAGCCCCAGGTCAGGGTGGGGAGGGGTCCGGCGCTGTCCGGCTGTCACCGGGTTTCTGCGGGTGGCCACGGTGAATACGCGGGGAAGTTCTCCGAGCGCTCCGCAAGCCTCCCTAGGGGATCTCCGGAAGGTCCCCCCGCGCTTCGATCCGCTTCTTGAGGTCCGTGAGCTGACCCGACACGCATCGGGTGTAGATGGCGAGCAGCACAGGCACGCTGTTGCCCGCCCACTCCGCGACCTGCGCGGCTGGCACACCGTCGTTGAGCCAGTTCGTGAGGCAGGTGTGTCGCAGGTCGTACATCCGCCTCCCGAGCGGTGAGGCGAACTCCTCAGGCGTGAGCACCTTCACTCGCGCGGTTCGCCAGGCACGGCGAATGACGGAACCGGCGAGCATCTCGCCCTTCTCCCCTGGGAACAGCAGATCCCCCGGCTTCAGCTTCTGGGCCTTGATGTGCTCACGAAGAATCTTCGTGAGCGACGGATGCCCCGGAACGATCCGGGTGTCGTCCGCGGCCCGCCCCTTCAGCCCTCGTTTCTCGTGGATCGCCCCGGTGTCGGTCCAGTTCTTGCCGACCTCCGGCTGAGCAGTGTGGAACACGAGTTCGCTCCACTGATCTTCGGCGTCCTCGCCAGGTAGATGGACGTCCACCACCCGCATCGCTACGACCTCCTCCGGGCGCGGCCCGGCGTAGTACATCGTGGCGAAGAAGGCGTGCAGCCGCGCGCCGCCGCGAGGTCGGCGCCGGATCCAGCCCAGAAGGCGGGCCGCTTGCAGGGCGTTGAGCAGAGACCGTTTGTCGACCGCGGACGATGTCTTGGGGGCGGTCCCTCGCCCCTTGGGGAGCGGATTCGAGCGAAGAACCCGGTGCGTGACGGCGTACTCCATGGCCACGTTCAGGATGCGCCGCGTGCGCTTGATGGAGCTAGCCGCGGCCGGAGCTCCATCGAGCCTGATGGACAGCTCGCGGAGTACCTCATCGACCTTGCCGGGGTCCTCCCACGCGGCCATCGTCAGGGTGTTGCGCTCGATCCATTTGAGGATCATCGCGACGTCCGGCGGCGCCTGCTCGCGCCGCCTCGTGTTGAACGCGAACTCCCGCAACGCGGTCCGGACGTCGACTGCCTTGAAGGGGCTGGCCGGCGTACGCAACAGCGCGATGGTCGTTGCCATCAGGGCTTTGGACACGTTCTTTCGGCTGTTCCCGGAGGTCCTGCGCCACTGGGCATCGCAGAACTGCACCGCGAAGTCGTACCAGTTCACCCCGCTCGCGCCCGTCTGGTGCGAAACAGGGCGCCCCGTGGCGAGGCTAAACGCCTCGCCACGGCGGGTAGCACTGACGAGTTCGGAGCGGAAAGCATCCGCGAGGGCCCGCGTCCCGAACGGGGCCCGCCGCTCCGTTCCCTCCAGCGCCCAACGGACGGTGTACGTCGTCCCTCTCGCACCCTTGTACACCGAGATCTTCCAGACCTTGACGTTGTAAGTGGTCTCCATCAGGCAGCGTCCTCAAGGTCGTTCAGCCAGTGATCCAGGTCATTCCGGCGTACGCGAAGGTCGCCGTTCGGGAGCTTGATACAGCGGGGCGCACGGCCCTTCTGGCGCCAGTCGTAGAAGGTTGAGCGCGAGATGTTCAGTTCCTCGCAGACCTCGGGGACCGTGAGCATCTTGCGAGCGGTGCCGCGAATCGCGGACATGGGCGGACCTCCGTCGGGTGGGAGTAACTCGCCTTGGGTTCTGGGGGATCAAGGGCCTGCGTGTGTCCGAGGTACGGATTTCTGCGTCACCGCGTCACCTGCGTCACTGTCTGGCCCTGACCTGCGTCTTTGTGGTGACGCAGGCGTTCGGGAGCCCGTCACCGGTGACGCAGGAGCTTCTGTCGCCGGTGACGAGGGTGACGCGGGTGACGAACGGTGACGCAGGATTCGGCGGTCTGCGTCACCGCTGTTACGGCAGGTCAGGGGCCGTTTTCCGTCCCGTTGTGACGCAGGTGACGCAGCGTCTCTCTACTTAGGAAAAAGAGAGAGGGTGTCTGTTGGTAGTGCGCGGCTCGAACGAGCGCAGGGCGAAATGCGAAGGGCGAAGAAGGAGCCGCTTCGCGGCACGACCTTCGGGCGGCGGCGAGCCGCCGAACTGCAAGAGGAGCACTACCGGCGCGGCGTGCTCTTCTTGCTCGTGAAGGCCGGCCGCTGCTGCCGCAGGTCAGAACACCTGCCCCTGCGCGAGCATGAGCGATGCCGGCGGACGGCTCAGCTCGATGTAGCGGGCGGTCTTGGTGCGGCCCCAGTCCACGAACAGGCCGCGGGCGGCGAGGGTGGGCTGAAGCCGCTTGAGGCGGTCGGAGAGCACCTTGCCGGTGGTGGGCCAGCCCTTGGGCAGGGGACGGCAGTCCTCCCCGACGTACAACCGGGTGAAGAGGTACAGCCACTCAGCCGACGTCATCCGCTGCTCGGTGCCCGGCTCTGTGCCAGCGGCGTGCTGCAGGACGGTCTGCGCGAGCAGGTCGCCCTCGATCACGTCGTCGTTAAGGTCGTCCAGGCTGGCCCGGTAGGCCCGCAGAGTTCCGAACCCGGTGGCCGCATCGAGCTGCGCGCACAGGTGCGCGAAGTCCGCCATGCGCAGGTCGGTGGGGATCTCCGCGTCGGCCGCGCGGACCTTGACGGTGAGGTCGAGCAGCGAGCCCAGCACGACGGGCAGGATCTCCTCGTACTCCGCCCACAGCTCCGCCTCGGTCCTGCGCACCTTGGGCCGCTCCAGGCGGAGCGGCAGGAGCCGTTCGGCGAGATCGGGGCGGATGACTCCGACGTCGATGCCGGTCATCAGCAGGGGGCGCCGGTAGCCGGTGCGGAAGACGTCCCCGTCGGTGAACAGGGCGCGCTTGACGTCCTCGGCGCCGGTCACGATGCAGCACATCGCGTCCGCCAGGTCCGGCGTCAGGTGGGAAAGGTTGTCCAGCGCGGTGACCCACCCGGCCGCCACGGCCGCGATCAGATTCGCCTCGTCCTTGGGGGCGCGGCGCAGGTCACCGCTCATGCCCTCGATGATCCGCACCAACATGCGTCCCCCGGTGGACTTGCCCGCCCCCTGCGGCCCGGTGAGGAACGGCGCCGGCACGGGCACGGACGGTCCAAGGCAGCCGATCAGCCAGGCCAGGGCCAGGCACTCGGTCTCCGAGCCGGCGAAGTTGCACAGCCGCAGAAGCAGATCGATGCCCTTGCCGTCGGTGTCCTTGACGGGCAGGGGCAGTTCGCCGGTGAGTTGGGTTCGCCGCCAGCACACTTCGCGCGGGTCGGGAACGGTGATGTCCCAGCCGGTGGCGTGGATGCGGACCGACTGCCCGTCGTCGCGTCCCAGGTCCAGCCACGTGGACCCGTCGAAGCCGGGCGCGACGCGGATGTGCACGGCCTGCGTTGTCTCGGTGAGTGCGAGGGCCTCGATCAGGTCCAACGCCTCTTTGAGTGCGGTGCCGTTGAAGACGCCGATCCCGTCCTTGAACAGTCCGACCATGAGTTCCTGGCGGTGGCTGCCGGTGGTGCCCTGCGAGCGGATGGGGCGGGCGACGGGGTGGCCCTTCTTCTGTGCGTAGACGGTGCCGTCGGCGGTGCGGAAGTAGCGGAAGTGCTCTTGCGCGTAGTCGGCGATGATCTCGCGGGCTGGGGTCTTGTCGTCGTCGGACATGGTCACAGTCCCAACTTGGTGCGGGCGTTGGTCCACGCCTCAGTGCAGTGCCGTGTCGTCTCGCCCTTGGCTTGCGCGGCGGTGAACAGCCGGGCGATGTGGTCCTCGTTGAGGCAGCCGCACCGGCCGTGCGTGGAAAGCACGGCCAGGAACGTGCGGTAGACGGTGGCGTGCACGCCGCTTTGGGCGTCGGTGATGCGCTGCTCGGCCATGGCGATACCGCGCTCCAGGAAGGCGGGCGTGCGGTGCCGGCACTGCCCGCCCGTGTTGGCGGGCGTGGTGACGGCCGGTGGCGCGGGCCGGGTGGTTGCGCGGGTCTTCACGACCAGTGCGCGCACGGCATCGGGCAGGGGCGTCATGTCGCCGGTGCCGGTGCCGAGCCAGCGGGCGTAGGACATTGTGGACTTGATGTCCACGCCGGGCCGTACCGCGTTGGCCGACTGCATGCGCCCCAGGTAGAGCCAGTGCTCGCCGCGCGTCGTGAGCACGGTGCAGGTGGTGGGCAGGGTCTCGCGCGCCCACGTCAGGGCGTCGGCGTCGTCGAGGTCGACGACGGTGAGCCCGGCCCCGCCGGGGTGGTAGGCGACCGCAGCAGCCATCCCCCACGTGCGCCGCCAGACCCCGGAGGCGATGACGTCCGGGTCGGTGGTCGCGCCGGCCCATGCGTGGCAGGGGCCGGGGCAGGCGCACGGACCGGGGACCTTCATGTTCGGCCGTCCGCCGCACACGTTGCCGGTGCAGCGGGGGCAGTTGCCGAACGGCACCTTCCCCGCCCGCAGCGGCAGCGCCGGGAGGCCGGATGCAGCGAGATCAAGCGCGGTCCTCAGAAGCTCGTTCACGCGGCCACCCCCACCATGCGGGAGGTGAGGAAGGCGCGGCCGATGTGCTCGCTGTAGGCGGGCGGGATGGCCTCGGTCAGCTCCTCGCGCATGCTCGTCCACGTGATGCCGAGCGCGGCCTGAAGCTCCGCAACGGTGGGCTTGCCGCCGCCGTTGCCGTAGGCGGCCACGTAGGGGCCGTCGTAGAACTTGCCGTGCCGGTAGCCGCGCACCCGCCCGCGGTGCGGGACGTGCGCCGGCTGCTCGATGCTCCAGCCGCCCAGCTCGAAGTTGCGGTGGCGGATGACCCCAAGTCCGAACATCTCGCCGCACAGGGTGAGGTCTTTGCGGATGGCCGCGCGCCCGTTGGGCTGCTCGATGACATAGGGCAGGCCCGTGCGCTCCAGCAGCTCACGCGTGGGCGCCACCAGGTCCTGGTGGCTGCCTCCCCAGCCCTGGGACCGGTTGGTACCCACGGTCAGCGCGCATCCTGCCTGGCACGGGCAAGAGGCGTGCACGAACGCGTACCGCCCGATCTCACCCGTCGTGATGAGGTGCGCGAGGTACGCGAGCGCGTCCCCTCGGTGGTAGGGGAAGGGGTAGTTGGGCCGATCGGCGATGTCGCAGCCGTGGACGCGGAAGCCGGCGCGCGCGTAGCCCATGGCGGCGCCGCCGGCGCAGGAGAACAGGTCCAGCAGTAACGGCTGCTCGCCGTCTCGCCGGATGTCGGTGGGTTGCGTCATGCTGGAGACCTCCAACAGGTCTGTTGAGGACGTTGGAAAAGGGGCGGCCCGGTCTTTGGCGAGAGGGGCCGCCCCGCGTGTTTCGCTGGTTGATGAGCTGGTGTAGCCCCCAGGGGGACGGGTGGAATGGACTGCGCTGATCAGCACTGTTGCGGGTGGCGCTATCGCCACGCTGTCGGCTGGGGCGCTTGAGTTCTGGCGTTGGAAGCGGCAGCGCGTCGACCAGAACATCGAGAACAGGCGCGTTCTGTACGGCTCGTACCTGGCGGTGCTGTCCAGCACGCGGCATACGTGCAGTTGGCTGGCACGGGCGACCGAGTTGGCGCCGGCGGAGCGTGCGAAGGCGGCTTGGGACGCCTATGAGCACTGCCTGAGCCCTAGATACGAGATACAGATCATGGCGCCGCTGAGAGTGGTGGAGGCGGCGGACACTACCCACCACGCCGTTCGAGACATGTGCATAGCGGTGGAAGTAGGCGTGACGAGTGACAGTGAGGAGTACACGTGTCTACGTCAGGCGTACAAGGACGCTCACACGTCCCTGCGAAGCGCGATGAGATCTGATCTCGGCTCTGAGCCCTAGCCGTGGAAGTGGCTGCGCTTGATGACGGCCTTGCGGATGTTGACCGTGGTCCCGCTGCCGTGGGAGCCAGGGCGGAAGACCTGTACGGCGATGTAGCCACCAAAGATGACCGCGGCCAGGATGATGAGCTGCTGGACGAATGCCGCAAGTGCGGCGATGAACCCGGTGAGCAGGACCAGGCCGCCGCACACCGCGGCGAACCCGACCCCTCCGAGCGCGACATTCACGGCCGTACGGCTCACCGCAGGCTGGGCGGCTAGGGCGGGCGCGGGTGCCGGGATGGTAGGCGCGGTGGTGAGGGTGTAGCCGGTGACGACCCGGCCGTCGGGCAGGACGATGCTCTGTACCGCGGGCCCGCTGCCCGGCTGAACGAGGGCGGGCGGCGCCGCGTAGGGGGTGGTGGGTGTGATCGGTATGGGGTGGTGGACTTCGACGGCGGTGGGCTGCTCGGGGTGAGTCATGGGGCGCTCCGGTGGGTAAGGGCAGCGGGCCCGCGTCAGGGTGTGACGCGGGCCCGCTGCGGGTGTGACGGAGAGCTGTGATGCGGTGTGACGGGCTGCTGTGATGGGGCGTCACACCCGTGCCTACCTAGGGGTTTGGGTGTGATGCGGCCCGTCACATGTGACGGGTGTCAGGCGGCTGTGAGGGCGGGGACGATCCGCCACCGGCCGCTCTGGTTGGTCGGCTCCAATCGGCCGTCCAGGGCGGCGTCCTTGAGCCGCTTGGACACCCAGGAGCGGGACAGGCCGTGCTGGTCGCACCAGTCGGTGAAGTCCTTCGGGCCCACGACCATGCGCCCCGCCTCCTCGAACTCCGCGAGCGCTGCATCGAGCAGCCGCCGGGCCTCCTCCGGGGAGGGCTTGTGGCCCTGCTCCTGCCCGAACACCGGGGTCTCGTCGCCGGGCTGGTTGGCGGGGAGTTCCTCTTCGGGGTCGATGTGCTCGTCCTCGGGGTCGACGCCGGGGCGCTGCTCGTCGTCCATGTCGTCTTCCTCCGGGGCGTGTGTCGGGTCTTGCGGGCGGGTGCGGTCGGTGTAGGCGCGTCCGGCGACGCCGGCCGCCGCACGGGCGGTCACGTCGTCGATGTCCATGCGGACGTCGGCGAACTCGCGGTCGACCCATTCGAGGGTCACGGGGTCGTTGCGGAAGGTGCGGCCCGGATTGGCGTACAGCTCTTCCTCGATGCCTGCGGCCACCAGGTAGCAGTAGCCGGGCTTGCGGT
Organism: Streptomyces sp. NPDC054047; assembly: GCF_055585065.1. Classification (NCBI taxonomy): domain Bacteria; kingdom Bacillati; phylum Actinomycetota; class Actinomycetes; order Kitasatosporales; family Streptomycetaceae; genus Streptomyces; species Streptomyces sp. NPDC054047. Next base: position 1,118,632 of record NZ_JBVJKV010000001.1, read on the forward strand.
TCTTCCACGCGCCGGGGTTGGCGCCCGCATCGAGCACGTCCTCCGGGAGCGCGAAGGAGGCGTCGCGTTCGTCCACGCCGAAGCACAGACTGGCGGGCAGGCTGGCGCGGGTGTCGGTGCTGATCTGGTAGCCGCTGGCCCGCTGCATGGAGATGATCAGCGAGATACCGGCCGAGCGGGCTTCCTGGGCGATGGTGGTGAACACGTCGTCGTCCAGCCGCGCCAGGGTGTTGGCGGCCTCCTCGAACCACGAGATCAGGTAGGCCATGCCGGGGCAGCCACACGCCCGCCCATCCTTGCGGCAGGAGTGCGCCGGGTCGTTCTGAGTCTCGGCCGCTTCCGGGCACCACGAGCGGTAGCCGTGCGAGCCGAGCCACGCCGTGCGGGCCGGGATGGCCGCCTTCACAGCCTCGATCATGATTTCGGTGTCCTGCGGGGAGAGGGCCACCCAGTCGCAGGCCGGGAAGATCTCCCCCAGGTCCTGGCCCTTCTTGACGTGGTCGGACAGCCACACGGCCACGTCGCGGCGGGTCATGACCTCGGTGAGGATGTCCAGGGCGCCTTCGGTCTTGCCCGCGCCGGTCTGGCCCATGATGAGCAGGTGGATGGCCTGCGGCAGCGTGAGCAGGAGGAGCGAGCCGTCGTCGTAGACGCCGATGACCAGCGGTTCGGCGATCGACCCGCCCGGCTTGGACGGGCCGGGGTACCAGGTGACCTGCCTGAGCATGTCCTGGGGCACGATGACCAGTTCGCCGCGGCGCGCGGATTCGGGGTCGGGCCGGTAGCGGACCGCGTTGGGCGGCACATCCAGGGCGCCGGCCAGCTTGGGCAGCGCCTTGGCCATGTCCTCGTTGGTCGCCTCCCCCGCGGGCAGCGCATATGGGGCGGTGACCCGGTTGGGCTCCACCTTCGCCGCCCCCAGCTTCGTGCCCGCCAGGCCGACCTTCTCCAACAGGCCCGCGTCCGCGCCCTCGCCCGAGCCGTCGGGGTTGTGGCGCATCAACATGCGCACGTTCCAGGACAGGGCGACCGCCGGGCCGCCCATCAGGTAGAGGTCATCGAGCGGACCGGCGGCGGGTCCGGCCAGGCACGCGGCGGTCAGCCACGCCGAGCCGAGCCCCGTGGTGAGCGCGGTGTGGAAGCGGCGCTGCTTGCTGGTGGTCTTGCCGATCAGCCAAGCGCCGCCGGACAGCGCCACGGAGGTGAGGGTGAGGCCGACCGCGGCCGGGGTGCTCTCCTCCCACCGCAGATGCCCCAGCAGACCGGCCAGGCCGACGCCGCCCACCCCCAGCCAGGGCGGGAGGTGCGGCTTGGCGCGGTGCAGCAGGTAGGCGCCCACGCCCCCGCCGTCCGCGTTGCCGCGCTGGGCCTCCATCAGTTGCAGGAGCTGGGCTTGGTCGTTGTCTTGGCGCTTCATCATGGCCGTACCTCCCTTACTGCTGGGCCCAGTTCATGACGGGCTGCCGGGGCTTGCGGGCGCGGTGGCGGACCCGATTGATCTCTTCCTCGTACTGCTGCTGGAAGGTGGAATACGCGGCAGCGGCATTCTTGGCCGCGGACTTCAGGTCGTCGGAGGCCTTGTTGAGCTTGCGGGCCACCTTCGCCGCCCGGATGCGCGAGCCGAACGCCCGTCCCTCCGGGTCGGGCACCGCGGCCAACACGCCCTTGAGGATTTCGGCGCCCATGGCCACCTCGATGGCCAGCGTCACCCCCGCGGCCCGCAGGGTGTTGCAGTAGTTGCGCACCTGCGCCGGCGAGGTGAACTCCGGGGACGGCAGCAGGGAGTCGGAGCGGCCAGCACTGTTGGCGCGGGCCGCACTCTTGTTGTTGTTCACCGTGACGTTGATCGGCGGGACGAAGCTGCCGCCCATCGCGCCGACGAAGCCGCCCGCGGCGGCCCCGGCGTTGGCGAACTTGCCGGTCTTGGGGTCATTCACCGGCCGCGCCGGGCCCTGGCCGTTGGTGTTGCGTGCCATCAGGCAATCTCCTCAGGGTCAGTGCGAACGGCGGACGACGAGCCAGGCGCTCTGCGCGGCGATCAGGGTGAGCAGCCAGATCAACTCCAGCGGGCCCGCCAGCGGCCCGAACGCCGCAGCGAGCGCCACCCACCCGGCTGCGGCGGTGGCGAGCAGGGTGAGGCCGATCCGCCAGCCCCACACGGTGCGGTCGGCGGCGGGGCGGCGGCGCTGGGTGACCAGCAGCCAGGCAAGCGGCCCCGCGGCGAGCGGGGCGAGCAGCAGCCCGGACCACCAGGCCAGCGCATGCAGAACGGCGGTGAGCGGGAAGACGGTCAGGGCGATGGCGAGCGGGGCGAGCGAGCGGCGGTGGTCCCACAGCAGCTCACCCAAGAAGCCCACCAACCGGCCAGTCAGGGTGGGGCGTTCGGGCACGACCACGATGAACGGCTGAGGGGTGCGGCGCCCGCGCTGGCGGGGGATACGGACGGTGGTGGCCCCGCCCGGCACCTTCGCGGTGCGCGTGCGGGAGCGGGTACGGCTGGACACAGCGAATCTCCTCGCGGTGAGGGAAAGGGTTTGGGGTGCTGTGCGGGTCAGGCGGCGCACTGTTCGTCGGGGGCGGCGCAGGGGCCGCACATGCCCAGCGAGGTGGGGATGACGTAGCCGGCATCGCGCCCGCACTGCGGGCAGAGGCGGCGGGCGGCGTTGGCCTTGGCCAGCGCCGCCCACCGCGCCGGCGTCATCGGCCGCACCGGCCGGGCACGGTCGATGCGGTACAGGTAGGCCACCAGCGGACCCCGCCGACGCCGGGGCCGTTCGAGCTGCGCGGCGACGTCCTGCCCGCCGGGCCGCAGCCCCAGCGCGCGCAGTTGCCGCACGGTGGCGTAACCGTCCGGAGCCAGCCGCCAGCGGTAGACGGGAAGGGAGGCCATCAGTTGCTCGCGATGGCGAGTTCAGCCCCGCTGCTGCTGGGGTCGCGGTGATCGGCGTAGCGGGAGGACACCCAGCCCACCGACCAGCCGCACAGCTCCGCAGCCGACCGCACCGACAACCCCGCGCCGAACGCGGCCGCGACAATCCGCCGGGCCTCATCCTCGGGCAGCTTGCCCTGCGCGGGCCCGCGCTTCAGCAGCGCGTCGCGTTCACGGGCCAACCGCTCACGCTGCTCGCGCTGTTCACGGGCCGCTATCTCCGCGCGCTCGCGCTGCTCGGCCGCCACCTGCTCACGGGCCTGGCGTTCAAGCCGTGCGCGTTCGTGTTCACGGTGTTCACGCTCGCGTTCACGGCGTTCACGGATCTCCCGCTCAGCAGCCGCCGCCCGCTCCCGCTCCTCCCGCTCCTCGCGGCGCCGGGCGGCATCCCGTTCGGACTGTTCGCGGGCGAGGCAGGCTTCGTGCTCGCGCTGTTCACGGGCCACCTGCGCGGCGTGCTCGCGCTCCTCGCGTGCCTCCTGACGGATTCGTTCGGCCCGCTCGCGGGCCGCCTGCTCGCGCTGCGCGCGCTCGGCTTTCGCCCTGGCCTCCAGTACGGCCACGGCGGTGGCGATGGCCCGGCGGTAGGCGAGGCTGGTCTCCGCTGTGACGATCAGTAGAAGCGGGGCCACTGCGTGGACGGCCACGCCGACCAGGTCCTTCTTCAGGGCGGAGTCGGCGGTGTTCAGGGCGAGCGTCATGAGGCCGGTCATCCAGCGCAGCACGATGGGCCAGCGTCCGCCGTGCCCGCCCAGGCGGGCCAGCACGTCATCGAGCTTGACCACGATCACCACCGCGGCATCGACGACGAGCGGCAGGATCGGGGCCGTCCAGTCCCAGCGGTCGGCCGTGTGAGCGGCCATCAGCGGCGTGACGGTGAGGATGGAGTAGAGCATCGCCCCGCACACGATCAACCACGTACCGCCGGACAGGGCCTTCTCTGCTGAACGGGTCTGAACACTGTTCATGCCGCGCCTCCGACCGGCTCCGGGGCGGGCGCGAACGCCCGGCGGAACCCGTGCGAGGTGGCGTCGTAGATGAACGCCTCAACCCGCCACTCGCACTCGGAGGCACGGCGTTCATCGCAGGGCACCCAGTGGTCTGCGGTCAGCCCGTGCGTGGCGGTGTCGCCCTTGGCTTCCTCGCGCGAGCGGTAGATGGTGTGCGGCTCGCCGTAGTGGAGCAGCACCGTGAGTGTCTGCCCTTCCAGCGGCTCGCCGTCCAGCTCTTCCCGCAGGCAGCGGATCTCGATGTCCCGCAGGAGGAGTTCCTCCTGCGCGGCGGCCAGCTCGTCCAGCGTGTGGACCAGGAGCTCGCTTACCTCGGCCGTGGCGCTCTCGGCCCGCTCCGCGCGGTCGGTGACGGCGTACAGCTCCCGGACATGCCGGCCGAAGGCCTCGTTCGCCGCTGCGGTGACCTGGCGGGCGCGTTCGTCCGCCGCAGCCTCGCCCCTCACAAGCTGCTCGATGCGGGTCTGGGTGACGATGCGGATCATGCGGCATCACCCTCAGGGACGGCGGTGCCGCGGTTGGCGACGTCCACCCGAATTGCCAGCACCCTGTTCGCCGCACGGCGCAACCGGCGCTCATCCAGCGGCGTGGCCGGCCGGTCCAACAGGGCGATCTGCACGTCCAGCAACTCCAGCTCCGCGGCGATCAGCGGCGCCTCATCCTCGATGGCGTCCAGCTCCGCGGCCGTGGGCTCCAAGAACGGAGCGAACGCAGTAACGGCGTCCTGAACAGTCACGATGTGCTTCATGGGTCGTGTCTCCCTGGTAGTAGGCAACGGCCCGAACAGCGCCCCGGAGTAGCCGCTCCGGGGCGCCCGCCGTTGGAAGGAAAGCCGCCGTCACGGCGGCACGGCCGTCATCGCGACGGCCACAGAGCCCCGACCGGGAGTCGAACCCGGCCAGGGCGATGAGCAGTTGCGGTGCGGCTTCACTGCGCTCCGTTGCCGCGGAGAGCGGTTCCGAGCCGCGAGGGTCGGGCGCGTCATCGTCACTGCTCTGACGCCAGCAGGGCGGCGCGCATCAGGTGGCACACCAGGGGCTGACCTCCAGTGATGGAGGGATGATCCCGAGGGGCGTTCTCCAGGGCTGACACGCGGGACAGGACACGATCACCTGCCGCAAAGGGGCCGCCGGACGACCATCACCCGGTCGTCACGGGGACGGGGACTCTCACCCCGTCGACTTGGCACGCTGTTCAGTTCACAAGCCGCATTCGCTTCCTTCGAGGCAACCCGCCTGATACGGACCCCTCCGGGCGTTGGCGCAGGTCAAGCAGTCGTGCATCCACGCCTCACTCAATGCGAGTCATGTACTACATGTCTCTTACCGTGACAGAACAGTTCCGCGTCGTCAACCTTCGGATTGCTCGATGTCGGAACTGCCGCCCTCGATCAGCGACATGACCAGCTTCGCAACGAAGCGCCGGACGTTGGACTCCGCGCATGTACGACTTGCATCCGACTCGCTAGGGTCGAAGTCGTCCCAGAACGTCCCAGACGGGGGAGGTCGTATGGCGAACGAGAGGCTCCGCGGGGCGATCGTGGAGAGTGGCCTCAAGTTGGAGCAGGTGGCGGCACGTATCGGGGTATCCCCCAAGACCGTGGACCGCTGGATCTCCGAGCCAAACCGCAAGCCCTACAGACGATTTCAGTACGCGGTCGCCTCGATGCTTCAGCGCGAAGTCTCGTACCTCTGGCCCGACGAGCGGACCTCTGAGGAGGTCACCGCCTCCAGCGACTCAGAGGTGATGAAGCTCTACCCTCACCGCTCCGTCGTTCCGCCAGACACCTGGACGAAGCTGTACGCCGACGCGACAACGCACTTCGACGTGCTGGTCTACTCGGGATTTTGGCTAACCGAGGACGCACGGTTTCACCGGCTCGTACGAGAGAAATCGGCCGCCGGCGTGCCCGTGCGGTTCATGCTCGGCGACCCCGATAGCGCGGCCGTCGCCGTCCGCGGCGGGGATGAGGGCATCGGAGCAGCCATGGCAGGCAAAATCCGCAACGCCCTCATGAACTACGCGCCGCTCTTCCGACTTCCGAATGTGGAGTTCAGGCTCCACGACACGACTCTCTACAACTCCATCTACCGGGCAGACAACCAGCTGTTAGCAAACGGGCACGTCTACGGCGTAGGCGCCTACATGGCGCCCGTACTCCACCTTCAGCGCATCCCCGGCGGCGAACTCTTCGACACGTATACAGAGAGCGTGGAACGCGTGTGGGAAGCCGCACGACGGATCACTTCGCCAACCAACCACGAAGGCGACACAACATGAGTCGTACCGACCACTTCCGTGACCCGAATGCCCCCGCAGCCAACTCGGTCGTACCGTCCGTCACTGCGGTCGTTCGCAACGCGCAGGGAAACGTTCTGCTCATCCACAAGACCGACAACGGACTGTGGGCACTTCCCGGTGGTGGCCACGACGTCGGGGAGAGCGTGGAGCATACAGTCGTACGCGAGGTGGACGAAGAGACCGGAATTGCTGTCGTCGTGGAGGACATCGTGGGTCTCTACACCGACCCACAACACGTCATCGCCTACGACGATGGTGAAGTTCGACAGCAGTTCTCAATTTGCTTCCACGCTCGCCCTGTCGGCGGCAGTCTCCGTACCAGCTCCGAATCCAAAGAGGTCCGCTGGGTCTCCCCTGCGGACCTTGACACGTTGGACATTCACCCGTCCATGCGACTCCGAATCACCCACGGTCTCGACGACTCACGGACCACGCCCTACATCGGCTGATTCGCCTGCTCCGCGGACGAAAGACGTCCCTCCACGCGATGCACTGCGGCGTGAATCTCCGGGGCAGCGCGTTGGATGAAGCGACCCACGATGGTGTCTGGCCCGTAGCGCCCTACGATCTCAGCAACCCGAGCGTCGGACGTCGTGTGTTCACCGTCCGGCGTGGTCGTCATGTCACAGAAGATCAGCGCGTCCACCAGAGCGGGGCGCTCCAGCTCGAACTCGCCCTCCAGCTCCTCACGGAGCCCTCGCTCCTCCGCCTCCAGCAGAGCGCACGAGTGGTGCGCCACAAGGCAGACGACTCGCTCATCCACGCCTTCCTGGTCACGGAGGAATCGGGCACCATCGAGCGGATGGAAGCCGGTGGAGGCGATCCGCGGCGAGTAGCCGATGTCGTGGAGGACTGCCGCGGACTCCATCAGGGCTGCGTCGTCACCCAGGATCGGCTGAAGGGAACGCGCCCGCTCAGCGACTCCAAGGGAGTGCGACCAGCGTCTCGGCAACGGTTCGGACAGCAGCGATTCGGCGAGGCCGTAGGCGCGCTCAGTGAGATCCATAGGGACCAAGGCTACGAGGCTTCCTGCCCCGTCGGGAGAGCTCGAACCTGCCGCCGGCGGTTCGGGCCCATCTCGATTAGGCCCCGCCCTTCCAGCAACGCGAGAGCGGAACGCACTGCTGTACGGGACACCCCGAACTCGTCGCACAACTCTTTTTCGGAGGGGAAGAGATCGCCCACTTCGGCCCCCTCGCGACGCAGGAGGTCTGTCACCTTCTCAACGAGCGGTCGACGGTCACCAGTCCCCGTCACGAACCAGCCCGCGCCCTGAACGGACTCGATGACACCGTCGGCCTTCAGCATCTTGAGCGCACGGCCGATCGTGGAGCGGCCCACGCCGAAGGTGCGCATCAGCTCCGCTTCGGAAGGAAGCGCATCGCTGATCTTGCCCTTCTCGATCTGCTGTCGCAGAGACTCCGAGATCTGCAAGTACGTACCTCGCGGACTGGCCTGCGGCACGTAGCCCTCCCCTTCATCAGCTTCGGTGGCGGCTCTTTCATGAAAGATGACCACCTCCAGCTTCGCATGCGGCGACTCGCGCGCCGAGCCCCTTGACCGTTGAACGGGCCCCTCGCAAGCGAGGGGCAAAACGGCACATCACGCTGACGCCTCCGACACCTCCGCCCGAACTGTGGGGGCATTTCAAGTCTTCGAGTCGGATTCCGCTGATCGCGGCGTATAGCGACAACTGACAGCCCAGAATGGTGAGATGGATATGTCCGAACCCTACGCAACAACGGTCGCGGCAGTAGCACCTGTGATCTGGGCGATCGGTACCGTCGAAGTTCATCAAGCGTTGAAGCGCGTGTGGGCTTTGCGCGATGCACGAGATGCCCGAATTACGGAGGCTCAAATTGCTATAGCGGCCGTCGACGATGCAGCGGGCCTAGCTCGGGTGCGCCGAGACTGGGCAGATATAGACAAGCAGAGCTGGCGTGCGCTGCCCATGACTCTTCTCTACCTGGTATGGGTTTGCCTAGGATTAGCCATGGCCCTCTGCACGATCGAGTCCCTGAGCTGGCTGTCCGAGACAGGGGGACCGGGAAAAATAAGCGGTCCGGACCCTTCCACGGCTAGGTTTTGCCAATTAGCCCTTACAGCGGGTCTTGGTTTCATCACTCTCCTCCCCGTTGGCACCGCAATGACAGAGGCCATTCGTTCCCTTCAGCGAAAAAATGCCAAGGAAAGAGAGTTCAACACACTCGAAGCTGAGGCCGTTTCTCGAATTGAATCTCATGTTTCAATTCCGAGAAGGTCCGTAGAACCCTGACCACACCGTGAAGCGATTCAGCCTCCCGCGCACTCTCCGCTAGGTCAGCGAATAGGGAGGCTCAAAATACCGCCGAACCTCTTCTCTGAATTCCTCATTGACCATCATGGCGTGATGAATATCCACGGGCTCACCAAACCCAGCCGGTATTTTTAGCAGCCATCCAAGGTTACTATCTCGCAAGTTCCTTTGCGTAACCCATACCGGGACGCGACGCCGCCCTGACGTTAAATATTTTCCATCATTCGCCCACATCACCGACAAGATGGCGGCAGCGCAAGCCTCTTTATAAAACACCCCGAAATCAGCATGCAGAATTCTGTGAGCTACCTCTCGGACACTTTGCCTACTGCCTCGGAAGTATGACACCACTCGATCCACATCATCACTGCTTGACCAGCCTAGGTCGACGAACGCTTCTCCCAGTATTTCTACCCCAATCTGATCAATCCCCGAGTCGCAAGCAGCGAGAAAGTGCTGGTACGCAGAGTTCAGAAGTCGAGGATCACCGCTAGGCGTAAAGCTTCTCCGAACTCCCAGGTTCGCCCATGAAATGTGATCGACAGCGAGTCGATGAGTTCCAGAGACGTTCGCCTCCCGAGCGGCATTCCAATAGGCGTCGTCAGGGTCGATAACTTCTTTTAATCGACTATTCATCGCCCTGAGCGCGCACGTGAGAATTACTCGCCCAGAAATCAAATGAGAACTGTCCCAAGTCCACTGAAGCCCTGAGTAGAAGTTCTGCTCAATGCACCTATAAGTATGCGACCCCTGCCATGAATAGCGGGCGATCGTGCTCGCACACAGCTCCGCCGTAGGTGGCAGGAGTGAAGTGGATCCCCGACCGCGTCCTGCAGATTGGCGCACATTTCTAGGCATAAGCCCTGATTGTCGCCATCGTTCCAATTGGTACGGACTTACTTCATAACCACGTCTAGCCAGGGCCGCGATGAGGTGTCCGTCCGCCTGACTGGTGACTCCACGAGGCATGGCCAGAGGATAGAACCCCGCGAACATTATCCGGTAAACACCGCTGCCCCTCCTTCAATGGTTCTGAGGCCCGGATCCCTCTGGGCCGTACATGGAGGTGACACCGATGCTCAGCTGCCGTTGCGGCAGAAGGACAGATCGCTCCCCTGTCGGCGTACGAACCGCCCAGCAGGGGACGCCAGCCGGCCACAGGTCCACGGCGAGGCGGCCTCCGCTCCTGACGCCCAGGGGCCCCGCGTCTCGGCATCGGTTACGCGGGCTTCTTGAAGCTGCGACCGATGAGGCGATCCGCACGACAGTGAGGGCGGGAGGAAGCGGCGTTCTACTTGTCGCGGCCTACTGGTGGACCAACCGCTAGGCGCCACACCGAGTGCTAGCCCGTCCCCTAGCGAATGCCTGGAACAGGTGACGTTCGCATAAGTCGGCATGTCCTCTACCAGCCATGGGCTAGAGGACATGCCAGTCGCCACGATCGATTGACTCGAGTAGCGGATCTCCTGGCAGATTGAGGGATTGGAGCGCTAAACCTACTGCCATGGTGTGTGCAAGACGAGTCAGCCTAATCAACTGATCTGGCGTGGGACGCTCTCCTCCGTGGGCGAGATTATTGCGGACCCTTCCCATAATTTGCCATACATCTCGCGGATTTTGAGGGATGATCCCATTCAGAAATTCCGGCAAGGGAGAAATATGCGGCGTAATACGTTGCCTTAGTTCCTCTGGAAGGTCTGCAAACAGCTGGCGTAGCCGATCGTGCAAATCATAGGTCCCAAGGCCGTTGAGCCAGTCATCGAGCCATTTCACGTCATCACGGTCCACTCCCTCCGTCGCTTTAAGCCGCCTAAGTACCCCCTTTCGCTGCTCCTTGAAGTCTGTACGACTCATCGGACCTTCACCATGCTTGACGGAATGATAGCTTTCGAGTGAGGGAATTACCGACAGATACCGCGATTTCCAACTCCGATCGGTGCGGAGCGAAACTGTAAGGTACTCGAAGAATACGTCGTATTCCCCTTGCATGCCTTGCCAGTCTTTTAGTAGCTGCGCAAGACTGACGCCACTTGACCCTAGCTGGAGCAGAGTCGTAATTCCACCTGCGTACGGGCGACTGGCCGAATACGGCTCTTGGGAGATTTCCTGGGAAAAAATCTGAACTGTTTTCTGTGGCTCGCCATGCACCCTGAGCAGAACCCATGAAATCGGTTGTGCTTGCGTGGTAGCGAACTGCGTGAGCTCAACAAGAGGGCGAACGTATTCCGCCATCCACTGCTCTGCCGACCGCGCCCTACCCTTCACAGTGATCACGGGATAGGGCGAAACGGAATAACTATAGCCGCGCTCAAACTTGACATATGGCGCGTATTTGAGCGAGATTTCCTCATCAATCCCGGCACACCATTTTTGGTCTACCTCGCTATCCCATTTTGCACCAAACTCCATCTCTGGAGCATGGGCACTTGGGATGGTGATTTCCTTGAGGGGCCTACGGCCGGAGAATTCCGTCAGGCCTCCGACCTGAAATTCCACCGAGTCGAACACCTGGGACTCTGCTGAAATTTCAAGGCCACAAAGAGCCGCTCTTGCCCGGATACGGGCTTGTTCAGGGAAAATGTAATCGATCCTAGCGTCAATGAGCACCACCTCCTGATTGGTGCGCAAGCGCCCTCGAAGTACCGGATGATTTACCGTCGTGGGAGTGTGGATACGCGGCTCGGGGCTTTCGGGAGTGACATTGGAAGTCCACCATTCTCCGGGAATATTGAAAATATCCCCCTGAGGTCCTCTATCGCCAGCTAGTTCCAGCGTCCCGGTGAGGTTCACGCCGTCTACGACCCACGTGCACTGGTACTCATCCGAAGAGATCGGCAGCTTCTTCATGGATGAGATTATCCCCGTCTGCGTCGATTTTGCACAGATATCGCGGATGCTTCGGCGGCTGAAGACGGGCTGAACTGGTTCTAGGGCTCTCGCGATAGGGCAGGTCGCACCTTGCATGACGCCACGAAGAGGCTTCTCACGGAGCTCCCCATTATCCGGCCAGGAGTCCGGGAGGCGATCCGCGCCCCGGAGTCGTAGCTTCCGGTGCATTCGCGGTGGCGCCGAGTGCCCCATCCACGCGACGCTGCACTGCGCCGCAGGTCAGCGCACTGATCACCTTGAACCGGGCCAGTCTCTTCTAAGCGCTTGGCCGCAGGTTCGAGTCCTGCCGGGGGCGCACAGCGCTTTTCTTGTTCGGCCCTCCCTCGGGGAGGGCCTTTTTGCGTGGGTGCGGCGTGTGGCCGGTGGGTGCCCGTGCGCTCGGCGGGCCCGGCAGGTGCGAGGCACGCTAGCGAGGGCGTCGTAGCGGTGGCGTAAGCGCGTGGTCGGGTGGAGAGCGGGGACGTAAGCGCGTGGTCGGGTGGAGAGCGGGGGCGTAAGCGCGTGGGTGGGTGAGTGCAGGCGTAGGCGCGTGTGCGGGGGCAGCGGGGGCCCGCAGGCTTCAGCGGTTCACGTAGCCGCCGTCCACCGGCAGCACCGTGCCCGTCACGTAGGACGCCCGGTCGCTCAGGAGCCAGGCCGCCGCTTCGGCGACTTCCTCGGGGGCCGCCGTGCGTCCCTGGGGCGTCGCCGCGTGGATCACGTCCTCCAGGCCGGGGTTGCTGGCGTACCAGTCCACCGTGATCTCGCTGCGCGTCGAACCGGGGGCCACCGCGTTCACCCGGATTCCCTGCTGGGCGTACTCCTCGGCCGCGGCGCGCGTGAAGCCGATGACGGCGTGCTTGGAGGCGACGTAGGGGGCCGCCGTCGCGATGGCGACCAGGCCGCCGACGCTGCTGTTGTTCACGATCGAGCCACCGCCGCCGTTCAGCATCGCGGCGATCTCCGGGCGCAGGCAGTTCCACAGGCCCCGGACGTTGGTGTCGACGATGCGGTCGTAGACGTCGTCGCCCATGGTGTGCAGCGGCTCCGGATTTCCGCCGGTGCCCGCGTTGTTGAAGGCCCCGTCCAGCGTTCCGTGGCGCTCCACGGCGGTGTCGACCGCCCGCTGTGCGTCCTCGCTGCGCGTCATGTCCGCCACGACGTACGACGCCTTGAGGCCCTTGGCGGTCAACTCCGCCACGTTCTGGGCGAGTTTCTCCTCGCGGCGAGCGGTCAGGACCACCGCGGCGCCCTCGCGGGCGAACACCGCGGCGGCCGCCGCGCCGATGCCGCTGCTGGCCCCGGTGACCAATATGACCTTGCCCGATAGCAATCCAGCCGAATCAAACATGCGGGCCAGTCTGCCATCGGGCACGGTCGTGCGGATCTTGAACCCTCAGGAGACGCTGTCCGCGGTGGCCTCGCTGCGCTGCGGCGCGGGCTCCTGCCCGCCACGGGCGACCGTCACCTCCGGCTTGCGCTCGGCCAGCATCATGTAGATGGCCACCGACAGGAGCGCGCAGATCACGGCGCTCGCCCAGAGGACGGCCTGCCAGGCGTCCGTGAAGCCCTCGGCCACGAAGTCGAAGAAGCTGGGACGTACGTCCGCGGGCAGCTTCTCCAAGGGGCCGGTCAGGTCGCCCGAGTTGACGTTGTTGGCCAGCTCACCGGACTCGCCCTTGTAGGCGGGGAACTTGTCGAGGCCGTCGTTCAGCCAGTTCTGTACGAGGTTGACGAGCGCCGAGCCGGCCGCGGCGATGGCAACGGCCTCGCTGCCCAGGCGCAGGGTGTTGAGGAACCCCGCGGCGGTGCCGGTCGCCTCGGGGGCCACCACCGTCAGGACCGCGCCGTCGACCAGGCCGAAGTTGAGGCCCAGACCGATGCCGAGGAGGATCAGCGGGCCCGCGAGCGCCCCGAGGCCGATGCCGGGTTCGAGCACGACGGCGAGCCAGGCGACGCCCAGGGTCAGACAGGCCAGGCTGAGCGCGAAGACCGAACGCGCCGACCAGCCCCACTTGACCAGGCGCCCGGCGAGCAGCGGCGTGGGCAGGATGGGCAGCGTCATCAGGAGCATCGTGCTGCCCGCGGCCTGGCTCGTCGACTTGTTGGCGACCAGCAGGTAGTTCGGCAGCAGCGGCAGCAGGATCACGAACGCGAAGGTGACGACGACGGGGATCAGGCAGAGCGCCATGAACTTGGCGTTGCGCAGCAGCTGGAGGTCGAACATCGGATGCGTCTGCCGCTTCTCCACCACGACGAAGACGGCCATCAGGAGCACGGCGCCGGCCAGGCAGCCGAGGACGCCCGCGCTCGCCCAGCCCCACTGCGGCCCCTCGACCATGCCCAGCATGAGCAGGAAGAGGCTGCCGACGAACGTGGCCGTGCCCGGCCAGTCGACCTTGGCCGCGGTCTCGCTGCGGGACTCCTGCATGAACGGTACGGCGAACAGGACGAGCAGCATCAGGGCGGCGTGCGCCCCGTAGAAGGAACGCCAGCCGAGGGTGTCCGCGAGAACACCGGCGATCATGGCGCCCAGCGCGAGTCCTGCGCCCGTGGCGATACCGACGGCGGCGAACACCCGGGTACGGGCCGCGCCTTCGAAGCTCGTGGCGAGGATGGAGCTGCCGCTGGTGAGGAGCCCGGCGGCGCCGATTCCGGCCACCGCGCGCGCCAGGTCGAGCACGTAGATGTCGGTCGCCAGCGCGCTGACGAGCGATGCCACGGTGAACAGCACGGCACCGATGGCGAACACGCGGCGCCTGCCGAGCAGGTCGGCCAGGGCTCCGCAGGCCAGCATGAAGCTGGCGAAGGTCAAGTTGTAGGCGTGCACGACCCATTGCAGGGCATCAAGGGATGCGTCCGTGTCCAGGCCGATGTGCGGCAGCGCCACACCCGAGCCGGTCACGGAGGTCGGCAGGATCAGCAGGGTCAACAACACTGCGATCATTGTCACTTGGGGGCTGGGCCCCCGGCTTCGCCCACCTGAACGGGAAGACAACGTGTGCGCTCCTTAGTCGCATGCCGCGGCTCGTCGGCCGACGGCCGTCCGCGTGCCGCTGTGAACTGCCTGCGTGTGCTTTACGCGATCGATTCGGCGCGCACCTTGAGTGCCGCGTTCATGAGCATGAAGCCCTCTTCGATCCGCCACACCATGCCGCCGGCGAAGGGCATGGTCAGGCCGCCGAAGTCCTCCCGCTGACGCAGGAGAACCCCGCCGTTCTCGCCCTTCTCGAGCAGGAACTCGTGCCGCGCCCGGAAGACGTTGGGGTGCCGGATGATGCCGGACCACTGGAGCTGGCGGTTCTTCTCGACCACGGTGACCGTGGGCTTGTGGACCTCTTCCTCGGACTTCTTGGGGCGCTGCATCCGCAGGCTCAGTTCCTGGCCCACCTCGGCCTTGCCGCGCGCCTCGATGATGAAGGGGTTCCAGTCGCGGTACCGGTCGAAATCGACGACGACGTCCCACACCACGTCGAACGGCGCGTCGATGCTCACGGAGGTCTCTATGCTGCGACGCATTCCACAACCCTTGTGTAGTAGATGAGTTCGGGGATGACGGGCGGTCAGGCGGGGATGGAGTTGGCGACGCCGCCGTCTACCAGCAGGTCGACTCCGTTGACGTAGGAAGCGGCGTCAGAAGCGAGAAACGCGACGGCGGACGCGACCTCCTCGGGGGTGCCGATCCGCTTGAGCACCACGTCCTGGCGGCTCGCCTCGCGGGCCTCCTCGGTGGGGACGGACTCGCGGAACATGTCGGTGTCGATGTAGCCGGGGCTGATGGCGTTGACCCTGATGCCGCGGTCGGAGAGGTCGCTGGCGAGGGTCTTGGCCAGGTTGGCCGCGGCGGCCTTGGCGGCAGCGTACAGCGAGCCGATGGCCAGGCCCTTGTGGTGGGTCCACGACGCGTTGATGACGATCGAGCCGCCGTCGGTGAGCAGCGGGAGCGCGTGCTTGACGGTGAAGAAGACGCCCTTGAAGTTGGCGTCCACCACGCTGTCGAAGTCCTCCTCGGTGAACTCCTCGATCCGCTTGAAGACGCCGATCCCGGCGTTGGCGAACACCACGTCGATCCGCTCGAAGCGCTCGCGCACCTCGTCCATGAGCCGGTCGAGGTCGGCCGGCCTGGAGACGTCGGCGGGCAGCGCGAGCAGCCGGTCACCCGCGTCGAGACGCTCGGCGGCGCCCTTGAGGCGGTCCTCGCTGCGCCCGGTGATGACCACCTTCGCGCCCTCGTCGAGAAGGAGCCTGGCGGTCGCGAATCCCATGCCGGTGGCGCCGCCGGTGATGAGGGCGACCTTGCCGTCGAAACGGGCCGATTCAGAAGTGCTCTGCATATTGAAATCCCCAGCCATTGAATTGATATGAGCTCCACGAAGGCGTGATCGACGCGACGTGGGAAGTCCGGGACAGTGGGCTGATCACGCTTCTGCGGAAGGGCAGCCTGCGTGCAGTCGGCCTGCGGAGGGGCAGCTTCTTCGCTGCGGGTGCCTCGACGGGAGAAGAGTCCCCGTACGAGGCAGGTTCGTGCTCACGTGGAGCATCATGCTCGCTATTGCCGAGACATGAGTAGAGCCAACTTATGGTGGTGTTATGACCACCACCCACACCACAGCCGTCCGTGCGGTTCAGGCCAGGCCGCGACGGGAGGACCTGCGTGACTTCCTGCGCACGCGCCGCGCCAGGGTGATGCCCGAGGACGTCGGCCTCCCCGGCCGCGGCCTGCGGCGGACCCCTGGCCTGCGCCGCGAGGAGGTGGCCACGCTCGCCGGTATCGGCGTCTCCTGGTACACCTGGCTCGAACAGGGACGGGTCATCAAGGTCTCGGACTCCGTCGTCGAGTCGATCAGCCGCGTCCTGAGCCTCGACTCCGCCGAACGCGGGTACTTCTACCGCCTGGTGGGGCTCAACCCGCCGCCCGCGGTGGCGGCGGCGGACACGGCTCCCATGCCCGAGCTCGAACGGCTCATGGACTCATGGTCGCCGTATCCCGCCTACGTCCTCGACCGCTGGTGGAACTACGTCCTGACCAACTCCTCGGCGCAGGCGGTGTTCGGCGTGCCGCGCCGTGGTCAGAACTGCCTGGTCCTGTTCTTCACCGAGCCGAGATACCGGCACTTCTTCACCAACTGGTCCACCCTCGCGCCTCAGGTCGTGGCCGACTTCCGGAGCGCCGCGGCGTCGTTTCCCGATGACGCGCGATTCACCGCGATTCAGCGCGGGCTTTACGAAAGGAGCCCGGAATTCGCGCAATTGTGGGATCAGCACGAAGTGCGTGCGGAATCGAACGGCACGAAGGCGGTGGTCCATCCGGTCATGGGCGAGATGACATTTGATCACCTCGTCATGCATCCTTCGACACGGCAGGACCTGCGGGTCTCCGTGCATTTGCCGCGCGACAGTGAGGCGCGTCACAAACTGGAGCGGCTCCTTTCCCCTTCGGATTCCGCATCCTTGATCACGGAGCCGCGCTTGTAGGCATGCGTGATGAGTTCACAGGAGAAATCCGCGATGTGCGGAATACTCCCCAACTCCTCGCCGAAGAAGCGGTAGAGGTCGGCCTCGTGCGCCACCGCGACCTCCAGGATCAGGTTGTGCGTCCCGGTGATCGCCGCGCAGTAGCGCACCTGCGGGCAGGCGGCCAGGGCGGACCCGACGGAGTCCAGGCCGGCCGGGCTGACCTTGAGGCAGATCTGGGCCTGCACGGGCAGCCCGAGCAGCGCGGGTTCGATCTCGGTGCGCAGGCTCAGGATGCCGCGCGCCAGCAGGGAGTTGACCCGGCGGCCCGCGGTCGCCACGGAGAATCCGAGCTCGCCGGCCATGTCGGTGAGGCTGATCCGCGCGTTCCTGATCAGCGCCGCCGCGACGCGGTGATCGGTGGTGGTCAGCTCGTACCGGTCCTCGAGCGGTGAGATGAGCCGCACCGCACCCGCCCGCAGGGCGCGTTCCTCGGCCGTCGTGAGGACGGGCGCGTGCCACTCGGCGACCGTGGTGAACGTCCGCAGCGTGGTGCCGACATGGAACTTCTCGACCGTGGTGACGTCGGGTATCCCGTCCGTCATCAGGGTGTGAAGTCCGCCACCTCCGGCGACCACGACCTCGCACCACAGGACGTCGCTTCGACCGCTGACGGCGACGACGCGCCTTATGTCCGGGCACTGCGCGAGGGTACGGGCGGCCCGCTCCACGCAGCCCCTCTCCACTTCGAGGCGGAGCTGGACCGCGCTCCCCAGGCCGCTGCGCGCCGGATCGAAGAGTGCCGTCGGATGAATCACCCGCCAGGCCACGAGGCGTTGGATTCGCCTGGCCACGGTGCGTTCGTGCTCGCCGAGGGCTCTTCCGATTTCACCGCTTCCGGCGCGCGGGTTCAGTTGCAGAGCGGCGACCACACGGCTGTCGGCGGCATCGAGAGTGTCGGAATTTTTCATCACTGCGGGATCATCGCAAGTTCCCGACAGTTTTGCCTGGTCATGTTGTCTGAACTCACCGCTGTGGTGCAGGATTCATTCACGTACTGGCACCGCTGTGCTCGTACGTGACAGAGACTCAGGGGGAATCGCGCATCGGCCAACGCTGCGGGTGGGGGCATGTCGATGGAGCCATGCACTCAGGAAGCGGTCGGTGCGCGCTCTCTTTTTTTACCAAAAACAAACCGCCATCGCGGTTTATTCGGGAGGACTCGATGGAGTTCCGCACACTCGGAAACCTGGCCCTTCTCGTCGACCGACGCGACATCACCCCGACCGCTCCCAAGCAGCGCCAGGCTCTGGCGCTGATCACGCTGCGGGCCGGTCAACGCGTCAGCATGCCCACGCTCATCGACGAGATCTGGGGAGGCGTCGCGCCGCGCACCGCGATGACGGCGCTGCAGACGTACGTGGGCCTGATCCGCCGCGCCATGGCCGAGGCCACCGGCAGCACGGTCAAGGACGTGGCGGCGGAGCGCCTCATCACGGACGGGAACAGCTATCTGCTCAACGTCGGCGACGGCGAGTGGGACAAGCCCGTGTTCGAACGGCTCGTCCAGGACAGCAGGGAGGCCTTCGCCCGCGATGACGCGGCCGAGGCCGAACGCCTGCTGCGCCAGGGCCTCACGCAGTGGCACGGGCGGCCGCTGGCCAACGTACGGACCGGCCGGCTCCTGACGCCGCACGTCCAGCGGCTGGTCGAACTGCACCTGGGCGCACGGACCCTGCTGGTCGACGCGATGCTGCGGATGGGGCGCACCCAGGAAGCCGTCGAGGAGGCGCGGGAGCTGGTGACCGAGCACCCCTACCACGAGCACGTGCACGCGCAGCTCATGCGGGCGCTGTACTCCTCGGGGCGCAGGGTCGGGGCGCTGGAGGTCTACCAGCAGCTGAGGAACCGGATGAAGGACAGCCTGGGCATCTCCCCGTCCCCCACCATCAACACCCTGCACCACGTGCTGCTGCAGGACGAGCCGGACGAGCAGTTCCTGGCCCTGTCGGGAGTCGCGTCCTGAGCCGGGTGGAACCGATGCCGTGTACGCGTGTGGGGGGTGCCGCGACAGCGGCACCCCCCACACACATCGGCACGTCGGCTCAGACCGGCACGCCCGGCAGTCTGCTGCCGCCCGCCTCGGCGACGTACGCGGCGAGCACGGTGTCGTCGCCCACGGCCACCGGGTGGCCCACGGCCTTCAGCAGGGACAGGTCCGACGCGTGATCGCCGTAGGCGGACGCCTCGGAGGGGGCCAGGCCCCGTTCCGCCAGGAGCTTCAGGGCCGCGTTGGCCTTCTCGTCGCCGATCATCGGGGTCTCCAGGTGCCCCGAGTAGCGGCCGTCCGCACGCTCCGGTTCGCTGCACAGCAGCAGGTCCGCGCCCAGGAGTTCACGGACCGGCTCCAGACAGGGTGCGAAGGAGCCGGAGACGAGGACGGTGAGCGCGCCCGCCGCGCGGTGCCGTTCCAGGGCGGCCACCGCGGGAGCGTGCAGCGCGCCGCCGCCCGCCAGTTCGCCGGCGAACCACTCGCGGCCGTGCCGCATCACTTCCTCCACCGGCTGTCCGGCGTAGTGGCGGTAGTAGTCGCGGTTGGTCTCGGAGCGTGTGACTCCGGCGGCGGCCCTGGCCCGCAGGTCCGCCTCGGCCTGCCGGTACCGCTCGGGCGGCAGGCCCCTGGCCGCGAAGTGGTGGGCGAGGAAACGGAACATGCTCTTGAAGGTGAGCAGGGTCTCGTCCACGTCGAAGAAGGCCACCGCGATGGGGGCGCTGCCCTTGGCCACCCCTTCCCCGCCCCTCCCGGTCTTGACCGGCCTCTCAGGCATGACCGGCCTCGCCCTCGAACGCGAGGAACGTCACGGTCCGCGGCAGCAGCGTGCCGACCAGGGCGAGCGGGCCGCGGGCCGTGCCGGCCACCGGCGGGGGCTGATGCCCGGCGGGCGGTGTCGGGTGCACGGCGGCGAGCATGAGAGAGGTCCATTCCTCGAGGAACGCGGGGGGCCGCGGGGGCTTTTCGGGCTGCTGCGGGCTCACTTCGACGTGTCGCAGCCCGGGTCGGGCGCCGGGGTCGAGAAGCCCGCGCCTTCCGGGAGCACGTCGGTGATGTAGAGGACCACCGGTTCGGTGCCCTTGTTGACGCCGTAGTGAACCTCTTCGGGCCCGGTGGGCTCGACCAGCGCGTCGCCGGGCCTGATGACGCGGGCCTTGCAGTCGGAGCCGTTGTAGCGGGTCAGCGTCCCGGACTTGATGACCGCGATCTCCTCGCCCTGGTGGTAGTGCCAGCCCGTGTTGGCACCCGGCGGGATGACGGCCTTGCGGAAGACGAGGTGGCGCGGCCCGTCCGCGTTCACCTTGAAGGGCAGCTCGGACCGGCCCTCGGAGAGGGTCTCGCTGGTGATCGGGCCGGGGTCGGCCGTACCGGACGTGGTGGCGTTTGCGACCCCGCCGGCGGTGAAGCACAGGGCCGCGGCGAGGACGCCGTAACCGAGCTTGCGCCGACGGGGGGTCAGGAAGGAGCGGGACATGTCGTGTCGCCTTTCGGTGGTCGGATGTCGCTGGCGCCGCCGGGAGTCACTGGGTCTCCCGGGTGCGGTGGAGCTGGTGAGCGCCGTACGGGTGGAATGCGGGGCGGCTCAGGCCGCGGCGGGCCGTTCCTGGGCGGTCAGATACGCGCGTACGCCGCGCCCCGAGCTCTTGCGTCCCAGGAAGCCGTCGGCCACGAGCTGTTCGAGGAGGCGTACGGGAGCCAGTTCGGGCCTGCCCGTGTCCTCGTGGAGGCGGCGCTGGACCTCCAGGGCCACATCGGCGCCGACCGTGTCCAGGAGCCGGGTGGGCCCGAGCGGCTGCTGTCCGACGGACTTCATGACGGAGTCGAGGAGAGCAGGCCGCACCCCGTCCGCGCCCAGCAGCCCCAGGGCGTCGTTCAGATAGGGGAAGAGCAGCGCGTTGACGAGGAAGCCGGTGCGGTCCGCGCACTCCACCGGGACCTTGCCCAGACGGTCGAGGACGGCGCGCGCCCTGTGCAGCGCGGCGTCCCCGGTGTGCTTGCCGTGGACCAGTTCCACCAGCCGCATGGCGGGCGGCGGGTTGAAGAAGTGCAGTCCGAGGACGTCCTGCGGGCGGCCTGTGGCCTCCGCGACGGCGTGCACGGGGAGGCTGGAGGTGGTCGTGGCGAGCAGGGTCCCCGGCCGGCACACCCGGTCGAGGTCGGCGAACAGGGTCCGTTTGACCGCCAGGTCCTCGACGACGGCCTCCACCACGAGATCCGCGTCCGCGGCCCGCGCCAGGTCGGTGGTCCCGGTCCAGCGGGCGAGCGCATCCGCGAGGTCCTCGGGGCCGGTGCCGGAGCGCTGGAGGCCGAACTCGACGGCTTCGCGGGCGTCTTCCGCCTTCCGCTCGGTGCGGGCCACCAGCAGGACGCGGTGGCCGGCGCGCAGGAACACCTCCGCGATGCCGGTGGCCATCGTGCCCGAGCCGATCACGGCGACGGTGTCGACGCCCGGGTCGGCGGCCCGGGGCGGCCGATCTGCCGGTGCCGCCGGTTCGGCGACGAGGGGGGCCGGGTCGTAGCGGTCGCCCAGGCGCTGGTGCAGCCCCTCCAGGATGTCGCGGGCCGTGCGGTGGCCGATGGCGTCCAGGATTCGCAGGGGGCCCTCGTCCCAGCCGCAGCCCAGGCGCAGCGCCGTGTCGAGGGACTCCCGGTCGGCGTAGCCGTCGTGGTAGGTCCAGGCCGCCTGGTTCAGGATGCCGAACAGGAGGGCGGGGGCGAGGGACCCCGGGCGGTCGGGCACCGCGTACGGGGTGATGCCCATGCCCTTCAGGAGCTCCGTGACGCGGGCCGCGGTGGCGTCCGACGTGTGCGGGGCCCTGGCCAGCTCGGCGGTGTCGAGACGGTCGGCGCGGACGAACCGCAGGGCGAGCAGCTCGGCCCCTTCCGGGTCCGCCAGTTCGGCCACCGGTGTGGTGAGCGCCGTGGTCACCACGGGGGCGCCGGTGTAGAGGGCCAGGGCCCGCAGGACGGCACGCTTGCGGGCCTCGGGCTCCGGCAGCGCTTCGAAGACCACCTCTGCCGCGGCGGTCGCCGAGAGGTCGTCGGTGACGGTGAGCAGGTCGGAGGGGGTCGCGGCTCGGGCGCGCGCGGCGGCTCGGGCGTCCGGCTCGACCCCGGTCGTGCGGATACCCGCCGCGACGAGGCGGCGGACCAGCTCGGTGCCGGTGGCGCCGAGCCCGACGACGGCGGCGGAGGCGGGCGCCGGACCGGGGGCGGGCGCAGGGCCGGGGTCGGGTGCCCGGCCGGGGTCGGAAGGTGTCGCTGCCATGACGTACGCCCCTCAGTACCGGCTGCCGACGGGCGCGGGCACCCGGTCGAGCTCGGCCACGTCGTCCACGGTCAGCTCCAGCGACGCGGCCCCGATGTTCTCGGCCAGGTAGCGCGGGTTCTTGGTGCCCGGGATCGGGAGGACGTGCTCCCCCTGGGCCAGCGTCCAGGCGATGGCCACCTGCGCGGGAGTCGCCCCGTGCCGGGCGGCGATGTCGCGTACGGTCTCCACGATGCGCAGGTTGGCGGTGAACGCCTCGTCGGCGAACCGGGGGTTGCTCGCCCTGAAGTCGCCGTCCTCGAAGGCGGGCGAGGCGAACGCCCCGGTCAGGAATCCCCGGCCGAGCGGGGCGAACGGCACGAACGCCGCTCCGTGGTCGGCGCACCATCCGACCATGTCCGCGCCGGGGGCCAGCGCGTCACGCGTCCACAGCGACAGCTCGGACTGGACGGCCGACACGGGGTGGAGGCGGTGGGCGGTCTCCGCCTGCCGCACGGTCGCCTCGGAGAGGCCGATGCGGCGCACCTTGCCCTCGCGCACGAGCTCGGCGAGCTGGCCCCAGGACTCCTCGAGCGGGACCTGCGGGTCCACGCGGTGCAGGTAGTACAGGTCCAGGGTCTCCCTGCGCAGGCGGCGCAGGGATGCCTCGACGGACTCCTTGATGTGGCGGGGCGAGCCGTCCCGGCTCAGGGCCCGGGTGGCCAGGTCGTCCACGACGATGCCGACCTTGGTGGCCACGACCACGTCGTCCGCGCGTCCCTCCAGGGCGCGTCCGACGAGGGATTCGTTGTGGCCGTCGCCGTACGCGTCGGCGGTGTCCAGGTGGGTGACGCCCGCGTCGACGGCCTGGCGGATCACGGCGACGGACTGCTCGTCGTCGCGCCGGGACTCGGCGTACCCCCAGCTCATCCCCATGCAGCCGAGGCCGATCGCCCCGACGACCGGTCCCCCGTCGGCGAGTTGACGTGTCTTCACTGATGCTCCTGTCCGGTGGTTGCGTGGGTGTTCAGGGCGTGGTCAGGACGAGGGCAGCGTTGTGCCCGCCGAATCCCAGGGAGGTGCTGACCGCCACCTCCAGCGGCGCGTGCCGGGCCGTGCCGGTGACCACGTCGATGTCGATCTCCGGGTCGAGTTCCGTCACGTTGGCCGTCGGCGGGACGACGCCGTGCCGCAGGGCGAGCGCCGTGTAGGCGGTCTCGACGGCTCCGGCGGCCGCCAGGGTGTGGCCGGTGACGCCCTTGGTCGAGGTGACCGCCGGGCCGTGGCCGAGCACCCGGCGCAGGGCGCGCGCCTCGGTCAGGTCGTTCAGCGGCGTCGACGTGCCGTGGGCGTTGACGTGGTCGACGTCGGCCGGGGTGACACCGGCGTCGGCGAGCGCGGTGCGCAACGCCCTTTCGAGACCGGCGCCTTGGGGGTCAGGGGCAGTTGCGTGATGGGCGTCCGACGACGCGCCGAATCCGACGATCCGCGCGTATCCGCGCCGGCCCCTGGCCCTGGCGTCCCGCTCGCGTTCCAGGACGAGCACCGCGGCCCCCTCGCCGGCGACGAAGCCGTCCCGGTCCGCGGCGAAGGGCCGGGACGCGGCGCCCGGATCGCCCCTGCGGCCGGACAGCGCGCCCATCCGGGACAGGCCGGTCATGGTGGCCGGGCTGATCGCGGATTCCGTGCCGCCGGCCAGCACGACGTCGCACAGGCCCGCGTCGAGCCACTGCCGCGCGGTGCCGACGGCGGAGGCGCCCGAGGCGCAGGCCGTGGCCGTGACCAGGCTCGGGCCGTGGACGCGCTGGTCCATGGCGACGTATCCGGCCACCATGTTGACCATGCCCATGGGGATCATCAGGGGCGACACGTCCTCGGGTGCGCCGTCGTAGTAGACGCGGTGCTGCTGCTCGAACGTCGCGGTCCCGCCCAGGGAGTTGCCAAGGACCACACCGACCCTGGCCGCGTCCCAGCTCGCGGAGTCGAGCCCCGCGTCGGCGACCGCCTGCCGGGCGGCGACCAGGGCGAGCTGCACGAAGCGGTCCAGCTTCCAGGCCGTACGCCTGCCGAGCAGGTCGTTGGCGTCGAAGTCGGGCACCCGGCAGGAGAAGTCGACTTCCATGCCGTGCAGCAGGGGGTCGGGCGCGGCGGCGGAGACGCCGGAGCTGACGCGTTTCCAGTTCTCCTCGACGCCGGAGCCTGCCGGGGTGACCAGGCCGATTCCGGTGATCGCTACGGTGCTCGCGGAGGTGCCGCTCACACCCGGGGGCCCTTGGCCTCGATGACCGCCACCGCGTCGTCGAGGGTGAACGAGGACTTCAGTTCGCCCTCCTCCAGCACGATGCCTATTTCCTTGCGCAGGATCAGGCCGAGTTCGACGAGGATGAGCGAGTCGATGTCGAGCTCCTCGAAGGAGGCCCCGGAGAGCACCTCGTCCGCGGGCAGTCCGAACTTCTCGGTCAGGATGGTCACCAGCAGGCTCTTGATCTTCTGCGTCTCGGTCGCCGTGGTCATGGCTGTTCCTCTCGTCATGCGTCGATGTGGGTGGGTACGGTGGCCAGCTCCGGCCAGATGAGGGCCGTGGACCCCCAGGTGAGTCCCCCGCCGAAGCCGGTCAGGAGCGTTCGGTGCCCCGGCCTGAGCTCGCCGGAGGCCATCGCGTCGGCGAGCGCGAGCGGGATGGAACCCGCCACGGTGTTGCCGACCCGGTCGAGGTTGACGACGATCTGGCTCTCGTCCAGGCCCAGTTGTTCGCCCACCGCGCGCAGGATGCGCACGTTCGCCTGGTGCGCGACCACCCGGTCGGGCCCTTCGCCCGCCCAGCCGATCCGGCCGATGAGTTCCTGCGCGGACTTGCTCATGTTCAGGACCGCTTCGGTGAACACGGCGCGGCCCTCCATCGAGAACCACTGGTCGCCCTCGGGCGCCGCGAGCCCGGTGGAGCGCTGGCGGGAGCCGCCGGCCCGCACGGTGATCATCTCGGCGCCCGCGCCGTCGCTGCCCAGGTCGAACCCGAGCAGCGCGCCCGGTTCACCGGCCTCCCCCCTGCGCAGCACCACCGCGCCCGCGCCGTCGCCGAAGATGGCGCGCGTGGTGCGGTCGTGCGGGTCGAGGATCGTGGAGAACGTGTCCGCTCCGATGACCAGGGCACGGCGGGCCGTCCCCGCGCTCAGCATCGAGGCCGCGGCCGCGAGGGCGTAGACGAAGCCGGTGCAGACCGCGGAGACGTCGAAGGCGGCCACGCCGCCCAGGCCGAGCCGCTGGGCCACCAGGGGCGCGGTGGCCGGGCAGGGGTGGTCGGGGGTGCTGGTGGCGAGCACGACCAGGTCGATCGCGTCCGCCGCCGTGCCGTCCTGCGCGCGGGCCGACTCCAGTGCCCTGCGCCCCGCCTCCACCGCCAGGTCGGATGTGGCGTCGCCGGGTTTGATGACGTGCCGCCTGCTGATGCCCGTCCGCGTGCGGATCCACTCGTCCGAGGTGTCGAGCTGGGCGGCGAGCTCGTCGTTGGACACGACGGTCTCCGGCAGCGAGCCACCGAGTCCGCAGACCACGGCCGCGGTGGTCATGAGGCGGCCATGGCGGGAGCGGAGCCCTTGGCGGCCTTGTCCGCCGGTGGCGTCACGGTCGCCGCCGCACCGGCCCCCAGCTCCGTGACCGTCTCGCTCCCGACCCGCGCGGTGCGGGGCAGCGTGCCGAGCATGACGCGCGTGCGGCGCAGGGCCATCCGCAGCTCGGCGGGGTCGAGTTCGGTGATCGCGGCGATGTGGCCGTCGGGGCGGACGAGCACCGCGCGCGGCTCCTTGCCGAGCAGCGGGGCGAAGCCCGGCCACGCGGAGATGTCGCGTACCGGGAAGGTGTCCGGCAGGGAGGCGCGCAGGGCGGCAC
Source organism: Streptomyces sp. NPDC054047 (assembly GCF_055585065.1). Lineage (NCBI taxonomy): Bacteria > Bacillati > Actinomycetota > Actinomycetes > Kitasatosporales > Streptomycetaceae > Streptomyces > Streptomyces sp. NPDC054047. The sequence continues at coordinate 1,144,675 of NZ_JBVJKV010000001.1, forward strand.
ACCGCTTGACCCAGGCGTCGTCCTGCCGCTCGCCCGCCCACAGCAGGACCGTGGGCCGCTCGGCGTCGACGGAGGGCCAACGCCCCTCACCCGCGGGAGAGTCGTCCTCCAGCCCGGCGTGCTTGCTGAAGACCGGGAGCCGGTCGCCCGCGCGGACGGCCCGGGTGAGTCCGGGCATCGTCTGCCAGAGCGAGTCGGCGTTCCGGTAGGTGACGTCGTGCTGGGCCATGAGGGGAGCGCCGAACCGCTGCAGTACGCCGGTGCGCCTGGCCGCCCGTATCAGCGTGTCCCGGACGGCGACCTCCTTGCGCCCCTTGAACAGTCCCCAGCTCGTCTGCTTGGCGGTGGTGAGGACGACCCGCTCGGCGGCCATGCGCCGCTCGGAGTCGTAGGTGTCGAGGATGCCCGGCTCCAGCGTGCCGCGGACGACGCCCGCCAGCTTCCAGCCGAGGTTCACGGCGTCCTGGATACCGGTGTTCATGCCCTGTGCGCCCGCCGCGCTGAAGATGTGCCCCGCGTCGCCCGCGAGGAAGATGCGGCCGTCGCGCAGGGTCTCCGCGACCCGGCGCCGCGCGCGGAAGATCGTGGTCCACTTCAGCGGCCCGATCAGGCCGGGGCGCGGCGCGCGCTCGTCCATGACGCGCTGGAAGAGGTCGCGCGGCGGCGCGTGCTCCTCGGTCCAGCCGGGGACGCTGACGGCGAGCCGGAACTGGCCGTCGCCGAACGGCGCGAGGCCGAGTGCGCCACCACGGGTGTAGCAGTAGAGCAGTTCGTTGCCGTGCAGGTCTCCTTCGATCGGGCCGTCGCCGATCGCGAAGAGGACGTCCTCGCCGCTGCCGAGGAACTCGATCCCGGCCAGGCGGCGCACGGCGCTGTGCGCGCCGTCCGCGCCGATGATCCAGTCCGCCTCGATCTGCTCGGTGCGTCCGTCGGTCCACTCCACTTCGGCGACGGGCCGCCGGCCGGTGTTGTCGAGCCCCGTCACCGTGCCCTGCTCGACCTGCCCGCCGAGCTTGATGAGCCGGTCGCGGACCACGTCCTCCGTGCGGTCCTGGGGGATGACGAGCCCGAACGGGTAGGGGGTGTCCCGCAGTCGGCTCATCTCGATGGCTCCGAGTGGCCGCTTCTGCGAGTAGTACGTCACGGCGTCCAGCCGGTTGCCCGCCTCGGCGAGCGGTTCGGCGGCGCCGATGCGGCTGAGCAGTTCGAGGCTGCGCGGCCACACCACGATGGCGCGGGAGTGCAGCGAGGAGCCGGCCGGGGTGCCGTCGATGATCCTCACCGGCACGCCCTGGCTGAGGAGTTCGCAGGCCAGGACCAGGCCGACCGGGCCGGCTCCCACGACCAGTACGGGCCGCTCGCCCCCGGAGGTCTCACGCGGGGAAATCGTCATCCTGACGCCTTTCGTCTTGCTCATGGACGGAGCTCGTCTCTGTCATGGGGGGGGAGGGAGCGGTCACGGCCGTCGTACGACGACGCCGCTCCAGGTGAATCCCGCGCCCGCGCTCAGCACCACGGCGTACTCGCCGGTGCGCAGCGCCGGGGTTCTGCTGCCGGACAGCGCCGCGAGGTTGGAGAACAGGTCTCCGGCGCCGAGGTGACCGGTCGCCGTACCGAGGTCGAGCGCCGGGGCGGGCGTGACGGCGGCCACCGCGGGTCCGTAGATGTCCCGCGTGGTGGCCTGTCCCAGGCGCGGCAGCAGTACGGCGCGCAGGGCGGGGTCGTCGGGGGCGAGGCCCGCGTCGGCGAGCGCGGCGGCGACGACCCGGGTGGTGGTCTCCCGCAGCCTGGCCACGAACGGCCCGCGCCCGGCGCCCGTGAGGAAGGCCTTCTTCGTCCGTCGTACGTCGACGGTGGCGCCGACCGTGTGCGGGGCGTCCTGGAACCGGCCCAGGTCCCGGTGGACGACCTCCAGATCGGGGGCGGCCTCGGTGACGAGGGCCCGGAGCAGCAGCCCGCGCTCCCCCGCGCCCTCGCCCGGGGCGACGCGGTCGACGACGGCCGCGGTACCGCTGTCGCCGTACCAGACGCCGTAGTCACCGCGCCAGCGGTCGAAGCCGGGTGCGCAGAACCGGTCTCCCGTGGTGACGAGCACGGGGCCGTGTCCGGCCACCGCCATGTGCCGCAGGAGCGCCGCCTCCAGGGCCGCGCCGCCGCCGTTGCACATCTGCTGGATGCCGGTCGGTACCGCGCCGCCCGCGCCGGTCCGCTCGGCCACGTAGTGCGCCGGGGACCAGAAGTCGTGGCCTTGGTAGTACGTCCACGCGTGCAGGACGGCGCTGACGGACTCCGGTGCGGTGCCCGCCCGTTCGAGGGCGCGCAGGCCCGCCCGTACGGCCATCTCGGGCGCCGATTCGCCCTCCGACACCGGGAGTTGCTCGTACCCCATCGACGCGGCCTCGTCCGGTGCGGCCTTCCCGTCGGCGACCGCGGCGGACGCCTTGACGGTGGTGGCGGGCAGCCATTCGGCGGCCGTGACGCGGATGCCGTCCGGTGCCCTCATGCCGCCCGGTCCTCGTCCTCAGGAATCCGTGCGGCGGCAAGGGTGGCGGTGTGCGTCACGCCGGACGCGACGACCACCCCGTCCTGCTCGAACTCCACGTGGAACGTGTGCAGTCCGGCGGCGGCGCCGGGCTCGGCCCTGGTGACGCGCACCTTCGTGGCGGCGTCCAGTTCGGCGTACCGCGTGAAGGAGAAGTCGAAGCCCGTCACGGTGGTGTGGGACACCGAGGCGCCGAGGAGTTCGGCGGCCGCGTAGAGGCAGGTCTGCCGGGCCGCCTCCATCAGGACCATGCCGGGGAGGTGGTCCTGGGCGTGGTCGAACATGCTGGGGTTGTCCAGCGGGACGCGGATGGTGGCCGTGACGCCGTCCGATCCGGTGGCGATGTCCGCAAGGACCACGTTCGCCGGGTCGGAGCGGCCCACGTCCGAGGGCCGCACGGACGAACCGGTCCCGCGCAGCCCCGAGAAGGGCGCCAGCGGCCTGCCGCGGCCCCGCTCGCGGACGGTGTCGTAGACCTGGCCGGGGATGTAGCCCACGTCGATGCTCACCCGGCCCAGGTAGTGCCGGGAAAGGGTCAGGTCGATGTCGTAGGTGAGCCGGCGCACATCGCCCTCGGCGCCCCTGCGGTTACCGGTGCGCACGCCCATGACGAGCTCACCGGGGCGCTCTTGGCGCGGCGCCGTGAGCAGGCCGGGCAGCGACATCGACCAGGAGCGCAGCAGGAACTTGCTGTCCCTGGCCACCCCGAAGAACTCGTGCCCGCCGTAGGTCTCCGCCTGCCGGGCGCATTCGAGCACCAGGAGCGGGTCCGGTGTGCCCAGGCGCGAGCAGCGGTCGGCGTAGTAGGAGTGGGCCGGCGGGAGCTGTGCGGCGGCTACGTATTCCGTGTCGCTCGTCTTCCTGGCGTCCGTGAGGAAGACCTCGGAAATGGCCCAGCGGTGCAGGGATGCGCGATCCACGGTCCTCTTGAATTCCAGCTTCTCCGCCCCTGGTGGGAAACCCCGTGGAACCTCGGCTTTCATGAATCCATCCCCCTCGATAACGTCCGTGAATGCGCCCGAGACCCCCTGTGTCCAGGGGAGTTGGCGGGCACGGAGACCAGCATCGGGGGTGCGGGCCAATGTTCAACTCAAGCCGGACACGCGCCGGGGACAGTTGTCCGGCGCTTGTTCCCGGCTTGAGTTCACGCTCCCGACAATCGTCTGGCGACATGTTCGGCCGGATGCACGCTGTTGTCGGGAGGATTTCTCAGTGGTCACTCAGCAGGACTTCGAGCGGGGCCCGGAACGGGGTTCCGGTCAGGCCTCCGAAAACACCGGTTCTTCGACGGCCGCGCTCTTTCCGGGGCAGGGCGTGCAGCGGCAGGGCCTGGGCACCCGCTGGCGCGGTACTCCGTCGTGGGAGGTGCTCGCCACCGTCTCCGAGGCCTCGGGGTACGACGTCGAGGAGCTGCTCCTGGAGACCGGCACGGAGCTGCTCGGGCGGACCGATCTGGCGCAGATCACGGTCTTCAGCGCCTCACTGCTGTCCTGGCTCGAGTTCCGCCGCTCGCGGCCGGACACCCCGGTGGCCGCGTTCGCCGGTCACAGCCTCGGGGAGTACACGGCGCTGGTGGCCGCGGGCGCCCTGACCGTCACCGACGGCGCCCGTCTCGTCGGCGAGCGGGGCCGGGCGATGGCGGCCGTGGCCCGTCGCGCCCCAGGCGCCATGGCGGCGGTGATGGGGGCGACGTCGGAGGAGGTGGAGGCACTCGCCGAGCGCGTGCGCGAGAGCGGCGAGAGCGTGTGGGTGGCCAACCTCAACAGCCACCACCAGACGGTGATCGCGGGCACCGCGGGCGCCATCCGGCGCGGGGCGGAACTCGCGCGCGACGACGGCTGGCGCTACACCGTGCTCCCGGTCTCCGCCGCCTGCCACACGCCGCTCATGGCGCCGTCGGCCGAGGCGCTCCGGCCGGCTCTCGCCGCCGCCCGGTTCGCCCCTGTGCACCGGCCCGTGGTCTCGAACGTGGACGCGCGTGCGCATGCCGAAGGCGGCGACTGGGCCGACCGGTGCATGCGTCAACTGGTCAGTCCCGTGCGCTGGTTGGAGACCCTCGGCACCCTGGCGGACTCCATGAGCTGCGACCAGATGATCGACTTCGGCCCCGGCCGCACGCTGGCCGCGCTCGCGCGCCGTGCCCTTCCGCACGTTTCCGTGGCCTCCGCGCCGATGCCCGCACCGGAACCGGCACCCGAGCTCGCCGCGAAGTAGGCGGGCTCGGGGCCCGGGAGCGCCGTCCGGTGCGAGGACTCAGTGGGTGATGCCGGACGCTTCCAGCCTGGCCATCGGCATGTCGGCGTACAGCGCGACGGCGCGTTCCACCGACACCTCCAGCTTGGCGAGGACCAGGGGTGCGGCGATCGCGGGAAGGACGAGCTGGAACAGCTTGGCCACCTCTACGGTCAGGTCGTAGTCGTCGGGCAGGCCTTCGCACACCACGCTCGTCCCGGTCCAGGCGCACACCAGGATGCGCGCGGTCTCCGTCGCGTCGACGTGCGCGTGCACCTCGCCGCGCTCGCGGGCCTCGCCCAGCAGCCCCGCGAGCAGCTCCGTCCAGTCCTGCCAGCGCGTCCCGAACAGGCGCCGCGCCTCCAGGTCGACCGACATGCGCAGGGCCGCGCTGAGCATCGGCTCGCGCGGCAGCCGGTAGGCCAACAGCAGGAGCACATCGACCAGTTCCTGCAGCTTGAGGCGGTTCGGCCGTACGCCCTCGGTGGTCACCGCGTCGTCGAGGACGCCCCGTGCCAGGTCCGACTTCGACGAGAAGTGGAAGTACAGGGCTCCTTTGGTGACTTCGGCCCGCTCGAGTATCTCCGAGACCGTCGCCGCCTCGTAGCCCCGCTCGTCGAAGACGGCCGCGGCTGCTTCCAAGATGGCTCTGCGGGTCCGGACTGCCCGCTCCTGTCGCGCCACGGTTAACGCCTCCTTAAGATCATCGTTACTTGAAAAAGACCAGGCTGCCGGTATGTTACTGGCATTGGTTGAACTGCCACGCCTTAACCACACCATGGGGGGATCCATGTCCAACGTACTGTCCGTCGATTCCATACCGAGCGCGACCCCGCGGGGCGGTGAAATCGCGGCCGTCCCCAAGGAGTTCCTCCATCTGCACCGGGAGGAGTCGGCCCTCGTCACCGGCTGGACGCGACTCGGATCGGACCAGTACATGGTCAATGCCGCCTGGCCCCCGGCCACCGGCGAGGCCCCTTACGACCCGCTGGTCCTGACGCAGACGATCCGCCAGGCCTGCCTGCTGATCGCGCACGCGGAACGCGGTGTCCCGCTCTCCCACCAGACGCTCATGGACCGCCTGGACTTCTCCCTCTCCCCCGGCTTCCGTGCCGCCCTTGACGAAGCCGTGCACCTCGTCCTGGACGTCACCTGCCACAGCACCGGCCCCCGCGCGATGAGCGTGGAATTCGTCGTCCGCCACGACGGCCGCGCCGTCGGCGACGCGACCCTCGACTTCAGCTGGATCGGCCCCGCCGTCTACCGCCGGCTGCGCGGCGAGCACCTCCAGGTCGACTGGGAGCAGGTGCCGTGCGCCCCGGCCGCCCCCGCCGACCTCGCCGGATGCGCCGAGCGGAGCCGCGTCGCCATCTCGCCCGCCGAGCGGCCCGGCCGGTGGCTGCTGCGCACCGACACCTCCGACGCCGTCCTCTACGACCACCCGGTCGACCACGTGCCCGGCCTCGCCCTGATCGAGGCCGCCCACCAGGCCGCCCACGCCCTGACGGGACCTGGCGCGCCGCAGGCCCACCAGGTGAGCAGCACCTTCGACCGCTACGTCGAGTTCGACGCGCCGTGCTGGATCGAAGCGGCCGTCGAGGGCTCCGACGTCCGGGTCACCGGCACGCAGGACGACTCGACGGTCTTCACCGTGACCCTGCGGGGCGCAGCGGCCTGATCCGCGGACCTCGGAACCAACCGCCACGGCGGTTGGTTCCGAGGCGCTGCGAGTGCCGGGCTCAGGGACGCAGCGTCAGCTTCCCGGACGTCTTGCGGTCCAGCAGGTCGCGGTGGGCCAGACCCGCGTCCGCCAGCGCGTAGGAGGGTCCTTCGACCGGCCGCAGACGCCCCCGCGCGGTCAGGTCGAGCAGCTCGCGCAGCGGCTCGGCGAACGCGCCGGGCCGGGCCAGCGTGGGGCGCAGCCAGAAGCCGACGACGGCCGCGTTGAGGGACCGCATACGGGCGTCGTCCAGCGGCGTGAACCCGGTGCGGGAGGCGCTTCCATAGGTGACGATGCGCCCGAAGTCGGCCAGCGAGTCCAGGGCCCGGTCGAAGAGCGCGCCGCCCGTGCCGTCCAGGATCACGTCCACCGGCTCGTCCAGCGGGTAGTCGACCGCCGCGTCGGCCCCCAGCTTCAGGGCGAGCTCACGCTTCCGCGGCGTGGAGGCCATGGCCAGGACGCGGCCCGCGCCGAACTCCCTGGCCAGTTGCACGGCGATGCTGCCCACGCCGCCCGCCGCCGAGTGCACCATGACGCTCTCGCCCGCCGTGAGACGGGCCGCGCCGCGCAGCAGGTGCCAGGCGGTCACTCCCTGCATCAGCAGGGCGAGCGCGTGGGCGGCGGGCAGTTCCTCGGGGATCTCGAAGACCGCCGCCTCGTCGGCCACGGCCGTCTCCGCGTAGCCGCCCCTGACCTTGGCGAGGACCCGGCGCCCGTCCGGGGTCCTGCCGACGACCTCACTGCCCGGAATGTACGGGAGCTGGTCCGCGGCCAGATACGAGCCGTCCGTCTGATGGGTGTCGGCGAAGTTGACCCCGGCGGCCTCGACGGTGATCGGCAACTGCCCCGGCCGGGGCACGGGTTCCGGCACATCGACGAGGTCGAGGACTTCCGGTCCGCCGAATCGGTCGAACTGTATGGCACGCACAGTGAGCTACCCGTCTGATGAGTGTGAGGCGGCCGAAGAGGCACGGATGACCTTGGCACGGTACTCGGTCGTCCCCGCCGGGCGGACGGGCGGATTCCCTCGCTATTCCGGCAGCCGCAGCTCCCCGAACGCGCCCTTCGGCACCGCGGGCGTGCGCGGTGCGACCGCCGCCACCCGGGCGTATCGCGCACCCTGCTCCGGACGCCCGTCCGCCTCCCCCTTGTTGGGCCAGTGCGCCATCGCCCGCTCGGCCTGGGCCGTGATCGTGAGCGAGGGGTTCACGCCCAGGTTCGCGGAGATCGACGAGCCGTCCACCACGGAGATGCCCGGGTGGCCGTAGAGGCGGTGGTAGGGGTCGATCACCCCCGTCGTCGGCGAGTCGCCGATCGGGCAGCCGCCCAGGAAGTGGGCGGTGAGGGGCTTGTTGAGGAGCTCGCCCAGGTTCGTGCCGGCGAAGCCGTTGATGCGCTCCGCCACCAGGCCCGCCGCCTCCCAGCCCTCCGCGATGTGGACCGGGTTGGGCGCCCCGTGGCCCTGCTCGGCCGTCAGGAGGCGGCGGCGTCCCAGGCGGGTGGTGAGGGAGTTGTCGTGGGTCTGCATGACGAGGCCGATGATCGTGCGCTCCGACCAGCGGTGGGTCGACGCGACGCGCGCCACGAGCAGGGGGTGGGTGAGGAAGGCGAGCACGGCGGCCAGCGGCTTGGGGAGGTTGCGGCGGTACTGCGGGACGCAGATCAGCGCCATCAGGTTGGAGCCCTTGCCGTAGCGGACGTTCTCGATGTGCGTGGTGGGGTTCGGGTGGATGGAGGAAGTGATGGCGACGCCCCGGGTGAAGTCCAGGGGGCGGCCCTTCCCGTGCTTCTTGCGGTAGCGGCGCGGGAAGGTCACCGCGCCCACCAGCGCCTCGGAGTTGGTGCGGGTGAGCCTGCCCAGCCGCTCCGAGAGGCCGGGCAGGACTCCCTCGTCCTTCATGCGGTGCAGCAGGGTCTGGGTGCCGTACGTGCCCGCCGCGAGGACGACGTGGCGGGCACGCAGGACGGTGCGGCGGCCCCTGCGGCGCCTGGCGGTGGGGACCGTCACGACCTCGTGGCCCCCGGCGGTCTCGCGCACCGACACCACCGTCGTCATCGGGCGGATCTCCGCGCCCGCCCGCTCGGCCAGGTAGAGATAGTTCTCGGTGAGCGTGTTCTTGGCGCCGACCTTGCAGCCCGTCATGCACGAGCCGCACTCGGTGCAGGCCGACCGCGCGGGACCGGCTCCGCCGAAGTACGGATCGGGAACTTCCGGACGTGGTCCGGCCGTTGACGGACTGGAGCCGGTGGCGCCACCGGTACCGCCAGCCCGCACGCCATCACCCCCGCCATCACCCCCGCCGGCAGCCGCGCCCTCGCCGCCCGCGTCCGCCCCGTCGCCGAAGAACACGCCCACGGGCGTCAGCCGGAAGGTGTCCGCCACCCCCATCCGGTCCGCCGCCGCCCGCAGGTGCTCGTCCGCCTCGGTCGTGGTCGGGTTCTGGCGTACGCCGAGCATGCGCCGGGCCTGGTCGTAGTACGGGGCGAGTTCCGCCCGCCAGTCCGTGATGCCCGCCCACTGCTTGTCCTGGAAGAAGGCGGGCGGCGGCACGTAGAGGGTGTTCGCGTAGTTCAGCGAGCCGCCGCCCACCCCCGCGCCCGCCAGCACCATGACGTTGCGCAGGAGATGGATGCGCTGGATGCCGTAGAGCCCGAGGGCCGGGGCCCACAGGTAGTTCCTCAGGTCCCAGGAGTCGCTGGGCAGTGTCTCGCGGGTGAAGCGGCGCCCCGCCTCCAGGACGCCGACGCGGTAGCCCTTCTCCGTCAGGCGCAGGGCGGCCACCGAACCTCCGAACCCGGAGCCGACCACCAGCACGTCGAAGTCGTACGCCTCACTCACCGTAGAGCGCCTCGATCTCGTCCGCGTACGCCGCCGCCACCGCATGCCGCTTGATCTTCAGCGACGGCGTCAGGAGGCCGTTGTCCTCGGTGAACTCGCCCTCGACCAGGGAGAATTTACGGATGGACTCGGCGCGCGAGACCGCCGTGTTGGCATAGTCCACGGCCTTCTGGATCTCCGCGATCATCTTCGGGTCCCGGCACAGTCCGGCGAGCGGGGTGTCCTTGGGGCGCTTGCGTACGGCGAGCCAGTGCTCGACGGCCTCCGGATCCAGGGTGATGAGCGCCGCGACGTACGAACGGTTGTCGCCGACGACGATGCACTGCCCGACCGGCGCCCGGCTGCGCAGCCGGTCCTCCAGGATCGCCGGGGAGACGTTCTTGCCGCCGGACGTGACGATGATGTCCTTCTTGCGCCCGGTGATCGTGAGATAGCCGTCGCCGTCGAGCGCCCCCAGGTCACCCGTCGCGAACCACTCGTCCCGCAGCACGGCGTCCGTGGCGGCCGGGTTGTTCCAGTACGAGCCGAAGACGATGCCGCCCTTGATGAGCACCTCCCCGTCGTCCGCGATGCGTATGGAGGTGCCCGGCACCGGAAGTCCCACCGTGCCCGGGCGGGGCTTCAGCGGCGGCGTGATGGTCGCGGCGGCCGTGGTCTCCGTCAGGCCGTACCCCTCGTAGATGATGATCCCGGCGGCGTAGAAGAAGAGGTTGAGGCGCCGGTCGAGGGGCGAGCCGCCGCTGATCGCGTAGCGCAGCCTGCCGCCGACCTCCTTGCGGATGCGGCGGTAGACCAGCAGTTCGTACAGCGCCCAGCCGAGGTGGAGGCCGACGGAGGGGCCGGGGCCGCGCTTGTCGAGGAACTTGTTCAGATATGCCTCACCGAACCGGACCGCGATCCCCTCGGCGCGGTCGAAGGACGCCCCGCGCCCGATCTTCTCCGCGGTCGCCCGCCCCGTGTCGTGGATCTTCTCGAAGAGGTACGGGACGCCGACGACGAACGTCGGCCTGAACGACCGCAGTTCGGGCCGCAGTTCGTCCGGCTTGATGCTCGGGCAGTGGCCCAGCTCGATGCGGGCGAGCATGCAGGCGATCTGGATGGTGCGGCCCAGGATGTGGGCCAGCGGCAGGAAGAGGAGCGTGGAGGCGACCTGGCCCGTGATCTCCTTGAAGATCGGGTGCAGCAGGTCGACGGTGTTCGCGGCCTCGGCGTGCAGATTGCCGTGGGTCAGGACGCAGCCCTTGGGCCTGCCGGTCGTGCCCGACGTGTAGCAGATGGTGGCGATGGAGTCCGGGGCCAGCGCGGACCTGCGCTTGGTCACTTCCTCGTCGGACAACTCCCGCCCCAGCGAAGCCAGTTCGAGAAGCGCGCCGTCGTCGATGTTCAGGAGGCTCGGCGGCTCGGCGAGGCCCCCGACCGCCGACTCGGCCGTCGCGACGTTCTCCGCCGTCTCCGCGATCAGGAGCGTCGCTCCCGAGTCCCGCACGATCCACTCGATCTGCTCCGCCGCCGACGTCGCGTACACCGGCACGGTCTGCCCGCCCGCCGCCCAGATCGCGAAGTCCAGTACGGCCCACTCGTACCGCGTACGGGACATCAGCGCGACCCGGCCGCCCGGCTGGAGCCCGGCGGCGATCAACCCCTTCGCGGTGGCGGTGACCTCACGCGCGAAGGCCGCCGCGGTGACCGGACGCCACTGGCCGCCCTGCTTGCGGCGCAGGACGACCGCGTCGGGCGCCTCGGCGGCGTTGGTGAAGGGGATGTCGGCGGTGCTGCCCGCGGTGGCCTTCGCCGCGAGCCGGGGCGTACGCGCCTCGCGCACGGTGCCGTGCTCGTCCCGGACGAGCTCCACCGCGGCGCGCTCCGCCAGCTCACTGTGGCGCTGCGCCCGTTTCAGATCCTTGCGTACGCCCATGACGGCTCCCGGCTACCGGCTGAAGTAGATGATGCGGTGCGTACTTACTGGGAGGTCAACTTACTCAGGCGTAGGGAAAGTTCAATGGGGCGGACAGCGAAGAATCAGCGGGCGGTCGTCACGCCGGTGACAAGACCGCTCACTCCGGCGAGGGAGCCGGTGAAGGAGCCGAAGCGGAGGCCCCCGCGGCCCTCCCGCCCGGCACCCAGACCTCCCCCTCCAGCACCCGCCCCATCCCCACCCACACCATGTTCATCAGCCGCAGGGTGACCCCCTCCGGGGACTGGCCCGGATGCCCGCCCATCCAGTCCGTGAGCGAGTCCGCCGCGCCCACCAGCGCGTGCGCGACGAAATCGGCGTCCTCGTCGTCCAGTTGGGAGCCGCCCGCGCTCTCCGCGATGCCGTCCGAGACAAGCCCCGCGACCTGGGCCATCACCGCGCGCCGCGCGTCGGCCACGGCGGAGGCGATCGCCTCGCTCAGCTCCGAGGCCTGGCGGTGCAGGACGACCCAGCTGTCGCGGTGCTCGGCGACGAACGCGAAGAACGCCGACAGGCCCGCGTGCAGGCGCAGTTCGGGCGCGCCGCCCCCGGCCTGCGCCGCGCCCTGGAAGGCGGCGACCAGGCGGTCGGCCTCGCGCCGCAGGCAGGCGAGGAAGAGCCCCTCCTTGGAGTCCAGATAGAGATAGACCATCGGCTTGGAGATCCCGGCGAGCTCGGCGATCTCGTCCACGGACGCGGCGTGGTAGCCGCGCTTGGCGAAGACCGTCACCGCCACATCGATGATCTGCTGCTCGCGCTCCTGGCGCGGAACGCGCCGACGCCGTCCCTCAGTTCTCCCGTTGACCGTCACCCTTGCAGCCTCCCAGACTCGGGGCTACCTTACCCCTTAGTAAGTTTACTGTTGAGTAAGGAGATTGCCATGGCGGACGGTGTCGGCGGTGCGGAAGGTGTGGCCGGTCTGGACTTCGCGAGCGTCACTCCGGAGGAGTTCGCGAAGATCGTGAAGGGGCTCTCCGGCAAGGAGATCACCGAGATCGCCCAGGACGGCGAGCTGCGCGCCCGCGTCCTCCAGGAGGTCTTCGGGCGGATGGGCCGGCAGTTCAAGCCGGAGGCGGCGGGCTCGGTCGAGGCCCTGATCCGCTGGAAGATCACGGGAGTCGACGAGATCGTCCACGAGACGGAGATCTCGGCGGGCACCTGCACCGTCCGCGAGGGCCGCTCGGACGCCGAGCCGCGCGTCACGCTCGTCATGGCCGACGCCGAGTTCCTCAAGCTGGTCTCCGGCAACGCGAGCCCCGTGACGATGTTCATGATGCGCAAGATCAAGATCGTGGGCGACGTGGCGTTCGCCGCCGGTCTGACCCGCTACTTCGACATCCCGAAGGCCTGACGGACACACCGACTTCCGGAAAGGAGAGACACCATGGCCTTCTCGTTCGAACTGACCGAGGAACAGCGGGACCTGCGCGGCTGGGTGCACGGCTTCGCGGCCGACGTGGTGCGGCCCGCGGCCGCCGAGTGGGACGAGCGCGAGGAGACGCCCTGGCCCGTCATCCAGGAGGCCGCCAAGATCGGCCTGTACGGATTCGAGTCCCTGGCCGAGCTGTTCGGCGACCCCAGCGGAATCTCGCTGCAGATCGCCAACGAGGAACTGTTCTGGGGCGACGCGGGCATCGGCATGGCCCTGTTCGGCACGTCGCTCGCGGTGGCCGGGATCTTCTCCGCGGGCACGCCCGACCAGCTCGCCGAGTGGGTGCCGCAGTGCTTCGGCGACGAGGACGAGCCCAAGGTCGCTGCGTTCTGCGTATCCGAGCCCGACGCGGGCTCGGACGTGTCGGCGATGCGCACGCGCGCCACGTACGACGAGGCACGCGACGAGTGGACCCTGTCCGGCCAGAAGGCGTGGATCACCAACGGCGGCATCGCCGACGTCCATGTGGTGGTCGCGTCCGTCGACCCGGCCCTCGGCTCGCGCGGGCAGGCGGCGTTCATCGTGCCGCCCGGCACGCGGGGCCTCGAAGGCGCCCGGAAGATCAAGAAGCTGGGACTTCGGGCCTCGCACACCGCGGATGTGTTCCTGGACGACGTACGCGTGCCGGGGCACTGTCTGCTCGGCGGCAAGGAGCGTCTCGACGCCCGGCTCGCGCGGGCCCGCGAGGGGACGGCGTCGGGTTCCGGAGGCCGTGGGCAGGCCGCCATGGCGACCTTCGAGGTGAGCCGGCCGACGGTGGGCGCGCAGGCGCTGGGGATCGCGCGGGCCGCGTACGAGTACGCGCTCGACTACGCGGGCTCCCGGGTCGCCTTCGGCCGCCCCATCATCGAGAACCAGTCCATCGCCTTCGCCCTCGCCGATCTGCGGACCGAGATCGAGGCGGTGCGGCTGCTGATCTGGCAGGCGTCGTGGATGGCGCGCAACGACAAGGCGTTCGACGCGGGGCAGGGCTCGATGTCCAAGCTGCGCGCCGGCGAGCTGGCCGTTTCGGCGACCGAGAAGGCGGTGCAGGTGCTCGGGGGTGCCGGGTACAGCAGGGAACATCCGGTGGAGCGGATGTACCGGGACGCGAAGATCTACACCATTTTCGAGGGGACGAGCGAGATCCAGCGGCTGGTGATCGCGCGGGCGATTTCGGGGCGTCAGATTCGCTGAGCGGGGCGGGCCGCCGGCCGCGGGCCGGAAAGCCGTGCGCACCGCGGATCACCTGCCGGGCCGGCTCAATCCCTTAAGCCCCCGCTGACCGGCGCCGATAAAAGATCATGACGTCGACGCACCTCTCCCTCCGCGAGCCCGACGCCGTCCTCGGGCTGCTCAACGGCCGACGCGGCGTCGGACGCACCGTCCGGCGCGGCGTCCTGTGTCTGCTGCCGGCCTGTGTCATCGCGTTCGCCGGGTTCCAGCGGCGCTGGATGTCCGACGACGGGCACATCTACGTCCGCACGGTCCGGCAGATCCTGGCCGGCAACGGCCCCGTCTTCAACGCGGGCGAGCGCGCCGAGTCCTCCACCGGCACCCTCTGGCAGTGGCTGCTCGTGCTCGCGGGGCTGCCGGGCATCGACATCGCGCGGGCCGCGATGTACGGCGGACTGCTGCTCACCGCCGCCGGGTTCGCGTTCGCCTCGCTCGGGGCGCTGCGGCTGTACGCGGACAAGGCGGCCCTTCCGCTCGGCTGCCTCGTCCTGCTCGCGCTGCCGCCCGTCTGGGACTTCGCCACCTCCGGCCTGGAGACCGGCCTGGCCACCTGCTGGATCGCCGGGGCCTGGCTGCTGCTCGTGACGCGGGCGCACGCGATCGCCACCTGCGTCGTCATCGGGCTCGGCCCCCTCGTGCGGCCCGACCTGGCGCTCGTGTCCGCCGTCTTCCTCGTCGCCCAGTGGCTGATGGCGCAGCCCTCGCGGCGTGCCACGTTCGGCGGTCTGGGAGCCGCCCTCGCGCTGCCGGTCGCGTACGAGATCTTCCGGGTCGGGTACTACGGCCAGCTGATGCCGCTGCCCGGCGTGACCAAGGAGGCCTCGCAGAGCCTGTGGGGGCGCGGGGCCGACTACTTCGCCGACTTCGCGGGGCCCTACTACCTGTGGGTGCCCGCGCTGTTCCTGCTCGCGGCCCTGCTGCCACCCGCGCCGACGCGGCGGAACCCCGGTTTCCTGGTCCCCGCGCTCGCGCCCGTCGTCGCCGGGCTCCTGTGCTGGGCCTACGTCATCAAGGTGGGCGGCGACTTCATGCACGGCCGGATGTTCCTGCCGGGGCTGCTGCTCATGCTCCTGCCGGTCTTCCTGGTGCCCGTCACGCGCGCGTGGACCATCGCGGCGGTGGGCGTCGGCGTCTGGGCCCTGGCCTGCGCGAGCTGGCTGCGGATTCCGTACGAGGGACGGATCGGGCCCGGCGGCGTCGCGGACGAGCGCGGTGTGTACGTCCAGCAGAACGCCGCCCCGCACCCCTTGCACCACTCTTTCGCGGGCTACCCGAGCAACGTGGAGTACGCGCGTCTCGTACGCGAGGCCGACCGCACGGGCACCCCGAGCCTGTTCCTCGCCAGGACCCCCGCCACCGCCAACTCCCCCACCGTCACCGGCGTCTACAGCACCCTGGGGTTCAGCGGCACGGTGGTCCCCCTGAACGGGGCCGCCCTCGACCCGATCGGCCTCGCCTACCCGCTGGCCGCCCACTCCGAGCGCATCAACGGCCGCGTGGGCCACGACAAGCGGCTGCCCGACACGTGGATCTTCGCCGACCGGGGCCGCGGCCCCCTCCCCGACGGCCTCGACCCGGCGGGGGTCGCCGCCGCCCGGCGGGCGCTCGGCTGCGGACCGCTGGCCGAGCTGCGGGCGGCGACGCGCGATCCGATGACGCCGGGGCGGTTCCTGCGCAATGTCACCGGGGTGTGGGAGCGGACGTCGTTCCGCTTCCCGAACGACCCGGTGCGGGCCGAGCGGGAGCTGTGCGGCGGCTAGCGGGAGAGCTCCCGGACACCGTACGAGGGCCGACCTCCAGGCAGACCTCTAGGCAAACCCCCTACCTGATCTCGCCCTCCTCCTCGCCCCCGCCGCCCTCGCCCCCGCTTCCGCCGGTCAGGCGGTCCGCCTGCCGGACGGCGGTCGCGAGGTCGCGCAGGGCCTTGTCGTCGTCCGACGACAACTCCTCCGCGTTCCGCGCCAGTTCGGCGAGCGAGGGCGCGCCGGGCAGGGGCCGCCGGGCGGCGAAACCGGTGGAGGTGGACATCGGCTCGGGGGCAGGGGCGGGAGCGGTGGTCGTGGCGCCGGTGTCCGGCCGCACCGCGGGGTCGCCGGGACCGGACTGGGCGGAGGTGCCCTGCCGCAGCGCGTCCGCGAAGTACGCGGCGACCGCCGTGGTGCGCAGCCCGCGGTCGGCGGTCCACAGCCCGCCCTCCAGGTCACCGGACTCGATCTGGTTCGACTCCTCGTGCGGGGCACGGCTGTCGGGGTCGAGCCAGCGGACGCTGGCGGTCGCCACGTGGCCGCTCGTGGCGGGCCGCATCTTCACGGCGTACAGCGCGGTCACGGTGTGTCCTGGCCCGATCTCTCCCCCGTCCACGCTGTCGTCGCGGAAGTCGTCGTCGGCGACCGCGCGGTTGTCGTAGCCGATGAGCCGGAACTGCTTGACGGTCTTCGGGTCGAAGGCGACCTGCGCCTTCGCGTCGCGGGCGCGCAGCTCGATGTTGGCCGGGAGCTGCTCGCAGAAGACCTTGCGGGCCTCCTCGCTGTCCGACACGTACGTGGTGTGGCCGTCCCCCTTGTCGGCGAGGCGTTCCATCAGGGCGTCCCCGTAGTCGCTGCCGACGCCCACCCCGAAGAGGGTGATGCCGTGTTCGCCGCGGGCGTCGGAGATGCGCTCCAGGATGCCGTCGGCGCTGGTCTCACCGGTGTTGGCGAGGGCGTCGGAGAGGAGGACGACGCGGTTGGTGGCGCCGTCGCGCCGGCCGCCCACCGCGGTGTCGTACCCCGTGCGGATGCCCGCCTCGAGGTTGGTGGACTGGGTCGGCTCCATCGCGGCGACGGCCGAGTGCACCTTGCCGCGGTTCTCCCCGAGACGGGTCATGGGCAGCACCGTCTTCGCGCTGTCGCTGAAGGTGACGAGCGCGATGGAGTCGTCGTCGCGCAGCTCGTCGGTCATGATCCCGAGCGACTCCTTGACCAGGTCGAGGCGGCCGGGCTCCGCCATCGAGCCGGAGACGTCGATCACGAAGGTCAGGGCGGCGGGCGGGCGTTCGCCGTCATCGGCGTCCGCGCGGGTCGCGAGCCCCACCCGCATCAGGGACCAGCCGTCCGCGTCGGTGCGGGCCCCGTCCACGTTCACCGAGAAGCCGTCGCCCTCGGGGCGCGGATAGTCCTGGCGGAAGCTGTTGACGAACTCCTCGGGCCGCACGGTCGACGGGTCCGGGAGCCTGCCCTCGGCGAGGGTGCGGCGGGCGTAGCCGTAGGAGGCGGTGTCCACGTCCAGGGCGAAGGTGGAGAGGTAGTCGGGGGCCGGGGCGAAGTCGCGCTCTTTGCCGTCGCGTTGGCTGCCGTCCCGCTGATCCTCGCCGGGAGCGGGCGGCGCGGGCATCGGCGCGGTGCCACGGCGTTCCTTCCCGCTGCCGTCGACGGCCCGGTCGGTGTGCTCACCGCCGCCGGAACTGCACCCGGTGAGCAACAGCCCGCCCGCCACGGCCGCGGCGAGCAGCCCCCGCCGTACTTTCGACCCCCGCCGTACCTTCCAGGTCCGCATCCTGGCCCCCTCGCGTCGTCGGTTCACATGACTGTGACGCGCGGGACCCCGCGAACGCTCGCTCGAAAGCGTTGCGGAAGAGTCTCGATGCGGGAACGGGCCCCTGGCCTTGAGCAGGGTCTGTCACCGGCTTCGCCGAGTTCGTCCTCAAACTCCCCCAAGCTCTTAAGGAGCAGGGGCCCCACGACGGGCTGAAACACCGTCGGCCGGGCTGGAGTTCTCCAGCCCGGCCGACGATTGAACTCACAACCCCTACGACACGACGTCCTTCCGAGCGAAGCCCCTGAACGCCAGCGCGAACAGCACCAGTGCGTACGTGACCGACACCGCGGAGCCCTGGATCATGCCGCCCCACTCCATCGTCGGCTGGATCGCGTCCGCCCACGCGAACTGCCAGTGCGCCGGCAGGAAGTCCCGCCAGCTGCCCAGGGCCGTCACCGCGTCCAGGACGTTGCCGACGATGGTCAGGCCGACCGCGCCGCCCACCGCGCCCAGGGGCGCGTCGGTCTTCGTCGAGAGCCAGAACGCGAGCGCGGCCGTGACCAGTTGGGAGACGAAGATGTACGCCACGACGATCACCAGGCGCTGCGCGGCCGTCCCGGCGGGCAGTGCCCCGCCGGTGGGGATCTGCAGCGGCCCCCAGCCGTACGCGACCGTCCCGACCGCCAGGGCGATCAGCGGGAGCAGGATCATCGCCGCCGCGCTGAGGCCCAGGGCGACCGCCAGCTTCGACCACAGGAGGCGGGCGCGCGGGACGGGAGCCGCCAGGAGATAGCGCAGGGACGACCAGCTCGCCTCCGAGGCGACCGTGTCCCCGCAGAACAACGCGACGGGGATGACCAGGAGGAAGCCCGCCGACACGAAGAGGCACGTCGCGGCGAAGTTCGCGCCGGATGCCGTGGCCGTGTCCATCAGCGTCACCCGGCCGCTGCGGCCGCCCGGCGAACCGGCGATGGTGAACGCCAGGACGAGGACGAAGGGCAGCAGGCCCATCACCCCGGCCATGACCAGGGTCCGGCGCCGCTTCAGCTGGCGGACCGCCTCGACCCGCAGCGGCAGCGTGCGGCCGGGGCGGTATCCGGGAGCCGTGACACGCTCCGTGCCCGGCTGCGTGCCGGGCTCCGTGCCCGGCTCCGTGGCTGTGGCGCTCATGCGGTGCCTCCGTCGATCAGGGTCAGGAACGCGTCCTCGAGGCGGCGGTGCGGGCCCATGGACTCCACGGGCAGCTCCAGGCGCACCAGTTCGGGCAGCAGGCGTGCGGCGCTGCCTGCCTCCGTGCCGTCGAGCCGCACGAGGAGGCCGCCGTCCGCGCGGACCGCCGACGCGACGCCGGGCAGCGCGGCCACCTTGTCGACCATCGGGTCGGACACGTCGTCGGCGAGGCCCACCAGGAGCGTGTCGCCGGAGCCGACGATCTCGGAGACCGGGCCCGCCTGGATCAGCCGGCCGCGGTCCATGACCACCAGGTGCGTGCAGGACTGCTCGACCTCGGCGAGGAGGTGGCTGGAGACGATGACCGTGCGGCCGCCCCGCGCGTAACGGATCATCACCTCGCGCATCTCGCGGATCTGCGGCGGGTCGAGGCCGTTCGTCGGTTCGTCGAGGATCAGCAGGTCCGGCATGCCGAGCATCGCCTGGGCGATCGCGAGCCGTTGCCGCATGCCCTGCGAGTACGTCCGCACCGCGCGGGCGAGCGCGTCGCCGAGCCCGGCGATCTCCAACGCATCGTCCATGCGGGCGTCCTCGGCGGGGCGCCCGGTGGCCTTCCAGTACAGCTCCAGGTTCTCG
Organism: Streptomyces sp. NPDC054047; assembly: GCF_055585065.1. Lineage (NCBI taxonomy): Bacteria > Bacillati > Actinomycetota > Actinomycetes > Kitasatosporales > Streptomycetaceae > Streptomyces > Streptomyces sp. NPDC054047. The sequence goes on from NZ_JBVJKV010000001.1 coordinate 1,163,931, forward strand.
CGCCCGGAGAGGTGTGGCAGGAAGCCCGCGCCCTCGACGAACGCGCCGACCCGGGAGAGGACCGGTGCGCCCGGCCTGATCGCCTGCCCGAAGACGCGGATCTCGCCCGCGTCGGGCCGGATGAGGCCCATGAGCATGCGCAGGGTGGTCGTCTTGCCCGCGCCGTTCGGGCCCAGGAGGCCGAGCACCTGGCCCTTCTCGACGCTGAAGGAGACGTCACGCACCGCGTAGCGGTCCACCGACTTCGTGTACTTCTTGCTCAAGTCCGTGATCCGCAGCGGTACTTCCGCGAGCTCCGCGTCCGGTGCGGGGGCCGCCGTCCGGCGCCGCGCGGTGAGCAGGAGGAGCGCCGCGATCACCGCTCCGGACGCCGGGAGCCACCACACCCAGGCGGGCAGCGGCGTCGCGGCCGTCTTCACGCCGGGCGCGGTGGGGACCGACAGGCCGCCCTGCACGGACACCGTGTACGTGGCGGGCTGTGCCGGAGACGCGTAGCCCAGGTCCGTGGAGGCGAGGACGAGGCGCAGGCGGTGGCCCTTCTGCACCTCGTGGTCGACGGCGGGCAGGGTGATGGTGACGTCCTTGCCCGCCTTCGCGCCCTCCACCCGGATCGGCGAGACCAGCTGCGAGGGCAGCACCTTCTGGCCGCCGCCGGGGCCGACGTCGTACACCTTGCCGAAGAGCACGGCGTCCTCGCTGTCGGACTTGACGTGCACCCGCACCTTCGGTGATCCGGTGACGCGCAGGTCGTCCTTGAGCGGCGCCGACTGGAACGCGGCGTGCTGGCCGGGGAAGTCGAGGGAGACACCGACGCCGAGCGAGGAGAGCCGGCCCAGTCCGCCGCCGCCCGCGCCGGGAAGCGCGGAGATGGCGGGCGGCGCGGCGCCCGCGGGGTTCTCGAAGCGCTGCTCGCGCCCGCTGAGCGCGATCTTGCGCTGGTCGCTCTCCAGGCCGGGGTACTCGTCGCCGCTCGCGCCCCGCAGCTGTGCGGCGCCGTCGGTGGTGTCGACGCCGCCGGTGCGCGTGACGCGGAACGCGGGGCCGGTGTCCGCGCCCTTGTCGTCCTTCAGGTAGCGGTCGAACCACGATCCGACGCGGGCCTCGACGCGCCCCGTCTCGCGGTCGCCGCCGTCGTGGCCGCCCGAGATCCAGTCGACGGACACGGGCGCGTGGTTGCCGCGGATCGCCTTGGCCGCGGCGTCGGCCTGGCCGAGGGGGAAGAGGGAGTCGGTCTGGCCCTGCATGAGCAGGGCGGGCACCTTGATGCGGTCGCCGACGGCCTCGGGGCTGCGCTCGGCGAGGAGCTCGCGCGCCTCGGCGTCCGGCTTGCCGTTCACCGCGACGCGGTCGTACATCTCGCAGAGCCGCTTCTCGAACCGCTCGCAGCCGCCGCCGGTGTTGATGAAGAGGCCTGCCCAGAGCTTCTTGAACACCCCGTCGGGGAAGAGCGCGTCGCTGAGGTTCCAGTACGTGATCTGGGTGGCGATGGCGTCCACCCGGTCGTCGTACCCGGCGGTCAGGAGGGAGATCGCGCCGCCGTACGAGGCGCCGGTCATGCCGACGCGGGGGTCGCCCTTCTTGTCCAGCTGCACCTCGGGCCGCTTCGCCAGCCAGTCGATCAGGTGACTGGCGTCGGCGACCTCGCCCTTGGGGTCGTTGAGCCCGATCTTGCCGGTGGACCTGCCGAAGCTGCGGGCCGACCAGGTCAGGACCGCGTACCCCTGGGCGGCCAGGTCCTCCGCCTGGGCGCGCAGGTCGTCCTTGCTGCCGCCGAAGCCGTGGCCGATGAGGACGGCGGGGCGTTTCTTCGACGGGTCGCCGGCGGTGAAGTAGGAGGTGTCGATCTTCGCGCCGCCCGCGCCCGTCATCCGCATCATGCGGTCCTCGCGGTGCACGGCGGGCCCGTCGTCCGAGGCCACCGCCGTCCAGGTGCCTGCGCCCGCGAGCAGCGCGACGGCGGCCACCGCGGCGAGCAGTCTGCGCTTGGGCAGCTTGGGCAGTCGTAGATCCATGCGTCAACCGTACGGGCGGCGGCCGACAACCGAGGCAGCCGGTGGTCTGAACCCGGTTGCATCCCTGGGGAGTAGGCAAAAGGGCCCGCGTACCGCCGTCGCGGTACGCGGGCCCTCTTGTGCCGTCAGTGATTGCGCGGGAAGCCGAGGTCCACGCCCGCCGGTGCGTCCGAGGGGTCCGGCCAGCGGGTGGTGACGACCTTGCCCCGGGTGTAGAAGTGCGTCCCGTCATTTCCGTAGATGTGGTGATCTCCGAAGAGGGAGTCCTTCCAGCCACCGAAGGAGTGGTAGCCGACCGGCACCGGAATCGGGACGTTCACGCCCACCATTCCGGCCTCGATCTCCAGCTGGAAGCGGCGCGCGGCGCCGCCGTCGCGCGTGAAGATCGCGGTGCCGTTGCCGAAGGGGGAGGCGTTCATCAGCGCCACGCCCTCCTCGTACGTGTCGACCCGCAGCACGCACAGGACGGGGCCGAAGATCTCGTCCTTGTACGCGTTCGCCGTCACCGGCACCCGGTCCAGGAGCGAGAGCCCGATCCAGTGGCCGTCCTCGAAGCCGTCGACGGTGTGCCCGGTGCCGTCGAGGACGACCTCGCAGCCCTCGGCCGCAGCGCCGGTGACGTACGAGGCGACCTTGTCGCGGTGCGCCGCGGTGATCAGCGGGCCCATCTCCGAGGTCGGGTCGTTGCCGGGGCCGATCTTGATCTTCTCGGCCCGCTCCTTGATCTTCGCGACGAGCTCGTCGCCGATCGCCCCGACGGCGACCACGGCCGAGATGGCCATGCAGCGCTCGCCGGCCGAGCCGTACGCCGCCGACACGGCCGCGTCCGCCGCCGCGTCGAGGTCGGCGTCCGGCAGCACCAGCATGTGGTTCTTGGCGCCGCCGAGCGCCTGGACGCGCTTGCCGTTGGCGGTCGCGGTGGTGTGGATGTGGCGGGCGATCGGCGTGGAGCCGACGAAGGAGACGGCCGCGACGTCCGGGTGCGCGAGCAGCCGGTCGACGGCCACCTTGTCGCCGTGCACGACGTTGAAGACACCGTCCGGAAGGCCCGCTTCCGAGAGCAGCTCCGCGATCTTCATCGCGGCCGACGGGTCCTTCTCCGACGGCTTCAGGACGAACGTGTTGCCGCACGCGATGGCGAGCGGGAACATCCACATCGGCACCATGGCCGGGAAGTTGAAGGGCGTGATGCCCGCGACGACGCCGAGGGGCTGGCGGATGGACGAGACGTCCACGCGCGAGGCGACCTCCGTCGACAGCTCGCCCTTGAGCTGGACCGTGATCCCGCAGGCGAGGTCGACGATCTCCAGGCCGCGGGCGACCTCGCCGAGCGCGTCCGAGTGCACCTTGCCGTGCTCGGCGGTGATCAGCTCGGCGATCGCGTCACGGTTGGCGTCGAGCAGCGCGCGGAAGGCGAAGAGCACCGAGGTGCGCTTGGCCAGGGACGACTTGCCCCACGTGGCGTACGCCTCGCGCGCGGAGGCGACGGCGGCGTCCACCTCGTCAACGGACGCGAAGGCGACCTGCGTGGTGACGGCGCCGGTCGCCGGGTCGGTCACCGGGCCGTACGTCCCCGACACACCCTCGACGGTCTTCCCACCGATCCAGTGATTGACGGTCTTCGTCATGACAAGCATCCCTACTCTCACAGGTGGCGGCGTCGGGCTGAGACGTGCCGGTCGTACTCTTTCCTGGCCTTGATCGCGGACGGTCGGTCCGCGGTCTCGGCCACGGGCACATCCCACCACGCCTGCGCCGGGGGCGGGGGCGACACTGTGTCTGCCGTTTCCGTCTCCACGTAGACACATGTGGGACCGTCGGCCGCCCGCGCGTCGGCGAGGGCATCGCGCAGGTCAGCGACTGTTTTGGCGCGGATCACGCGCATCCCGAGCGAGGCCGCGTTGGCCGCGAGATCGACGGGCAGCGGGGCCCCCGTGTACGTCCCGTCGGGGGCCCGGAAGCGGTAGGCGGTGCCGAACCGCTCGCCGCCCACGGACTCGGAGAGCCCGCCGATGGACGCGTACCCGTGGTTCTGGAGGATCACGACCTTGATCGGGATGTTCTCCTGGACCGCCGTGACGATCTCGGTGGGCATCATCAGATACGTCCCGTCGCCCACCAGCGCCCAGACCGGGCGGTCCGGTGCCGCCATGGCGACGCCGATCGACGCGGGGATCTCGTATCCCATGCAGGAGTAGCCGTACTCGACGTGGTACTGCCGGGGCGAGCGCGCCCTCCACAGCTTGTGGAGATCTCCGGGCAGGGACCCGGCCGCGTTGATGACCACGTCCTCGTCCGTGACCACCTCATCGAGCAGGCCGAGGACCTGGAGCTGCGTGGGCCGTACGTCGGGCTCGTCCGCCGCGAACGCCGCGTCGACGCGCTGCTCCCAGCGCACCTTGTCCTCGGTGTACTCGGCGACGTACGCGGGCTCGACGCGCCGGCCCTCCAGGGCGCCCGTCAGAGCCTCCAAGCCCGCGCGCGCGTCCGCGATCAGGGGCGTGCCCGCCATCTTGTGGCCGTCGAACGCGGCGATGTTGAGGTTCAGGAAGCGGACGTCCGGCGCCGTGAAGAGCGTGCCGGACGCGGTGGTGAAGTCGCTGTAGCGGGTGCCGACGCCGATCACCAGGTCGGCGGTGCGGGCGAGTTCGTCGGCGACGGCCGTGCCCGTGTGCCCGATGCCGCCGACGTCCGCCGGGTGGTCGAACCGCAGGGAGCCCTTGCCCGCCTGGGTGGAGGCGACGGGGATGCCGGTGGCGTCCGCGAGCCTTCGCAGCGCGTCCTCGGCCGCGCTGTGGTGGACCCCGCCGCCCGCGACGATCAGCGGGCGCCGCGCGTCGCGCACGGCCCGCACGGCCGCGGCCAGTTCCCGCGGGTCGGGCGCCGGACGGCGTACGCCCCACACCCTCTCCGCGAAGAACTCCTCCGGCCAGTCGAAGGCTTCCGCCTGTACGTCCTGCGGCAGCGCGAGCGTGACGGCGCCGGTGTCCACCGGGTCGGTGAGCACCCGCATCGCGGCGAGCGCGGCCGGGATCAGGGCCTCGGGCCGGGTGATCCGGTCGAAGTACTTCGACACCGGGCGCAGGCAGTCGTTCACCGACACGTCGCCCGCGCAGGGGACTTCGAGCTGCTGGAGCACCGGGTCGGCGGGGCGGGCCGCGAAGACGTCGCCGGGCAGCAGCAGGACGGGCAGGTGGTTGACGGTCGCGAGGGCGGCGCCGGTGACGAGGTTGGTCGCGCCGGGCCCGATGGAGGTCGTGACGGCGTGCGTGGACAGGCGGCCGGACTGGCGGGCGTACCCGACGGCGGCGTGCACCATGGCCTGTTCGTTGCGGCCCTGGTGGAAGGGCATGGCGTCGCCGTGCTCCAGGAGGGCCTGCCCGATGCCCGCCACGTTGCCGTGCCCGAAGATGCCCCAGGTGGCGCCGATGAGCCGCTGCCGCCGGCCGTCGCGCTCGGTGAACTGCCGGGACAGGAAGCGGACGAGGGCCTGCGCGGTGGTGAGCCTGGTCGTGGTCATCGATTTCCCTCCGCCGTCATCGGTATCCCTCCGTGTGATCGGGGTGGAAGCAGATCCGCCACTCCCGCTCGTCGCCGGGACCCGCCATCACGTTCAGGTAGTACATGCTGTGCCCCGGCTGGGCGATCGAGGGGCCGTGCCAGCCGTCGGGCACCAGCACGGCGTCGCCCGTCCGGACCTCGGCGAGGACATCGGTGCCGCCGGGGCGTGACGGGAAGACCCGCTGGTAGCCGAAGCCTTCCTTGCCGCGCTCGTCGGCCTCGATCTCGAAGTAGTAGATCTCCTCGAGCTCGGCCTCCACGCCCGGACGGTGCTCGTCGTGCTTGTGCGGCGGGTACGAGGACCAGTTGCCGCCGGGCGTGATCACCTCGACGGCGATGAGCCGGTCGCACTCGAAGGCGTCAGCGGACGCGAAGTTGCGGACCTCGCGGGAGCAGGTGCCGCTGCCGCGGTGCTCGACGGAAACCTCCGGCGCGGAGCCGTAGCGGGCGGGGAGTCGACGCTCGCACTTCGCTCCTGCCAGGGCGAAGCGGCCTCCCGCGCCGGAGGCGATCTGGATGTGGGCGTCACGGGGCACGTAGGCGAAGTCGCTCACTCCGCTGAACACGCTGTCCCGGCCCAGCAGTTCGATGATCTCGTCTTTCGCGTGCACCGTACAGCCGCCGGTCAGCGGGAGCACGATCCATTCACTCTCCCCGGTCGCGAAGGAGTGTGTGGTGCCGGGTTCGATGTCGATCACGCGCAGCGCGGAATAGACCAGACCGGACCGCTTGGGGTCGAGTTCGAGAGCGTACGGCCCCTCGGCCGCGCTGCCCTTCGGTACGTACGTCATGTGGCCCTCCTACAGCAGTCCGACGGCGGTGTCGACGGCGCCCGCCACGTCGCCGTCGGACGGGTACAGCAGCGTGCGCCCGGCGACGAGCCCGTGCACGGTGGGCAGTTGGAGCGCGCCGCGCCACTTCTCGTACGCGGCGTCGGTGTCGTCGCCGATGTCGCCCCCGAGGAGGACGGCGGGCAGGGTCGACGCCTCCATGACGCGCGCCATGTCGTCCGGGTTCTCGGTCACCGGGACCTTCAGCCAGGTGTACGCCGATGTCCCGGCGAGCCCCGACGCGATGGCGATGGACATCGTGACGGCCTCCGCGCCCAGGTCGTTGCGGAGCGGGCCGCCGCCGGGGCCGCGGCGGCAGAGGAACGGCTCGACGAAGACGGGCAGCTTCCGGGCGGCCATGGCGTCGATCGCGCGGGCGCTGGAGTGCAACGTTTCGAGGGAGCCGGGGTCTTCGTAGTCGACGCGCAGCAGGAGCTTGCCCGCGTCGAACCCGAGGCGCTCGATGTCCTTCGCCCGGTAGCCCGTGAACCGGTCGTCCAGCTCGAAGGAGGCCCCCGCGAGCCCACCCCGGTTCATCGACCCCATGACGACCTTGCCGTCCAGGGCGCCCAGCAGGAGGAGGTCCTCGAGGATGTCGGCGGTGGCGAGCACGCCGTCCACGCGGGGCCGCGAGAGGGCCACGCAGAGCCGTTCGAGGAGGTCTCCGCGGTTGGCCATGGCCAGCTTGTCCCCGCCGACGGCGAGGGAGCCCCGGGCGGGGTGGTCGGCGGCGATGATCATCAGCCGCCCGGTGTCGCCGAGGAGCGGGCGCCGGGTGCGCCGGGCGGCGGCCTCGGCGACGGCCTCGGGGTGCCGGGCCCGGGTCCTGACGAGTCCGGTGAGGTCAACCATGCGTCACGGCTCCCGCGGCGAGCGCCGCGTCGACCTCGTCCGGGAACGGCATCGCGGACGAACATTCGAGGCGGGACGCGACGATCGCCCCCGCCGCGTTGGCGTACCGCATGATCCGCTCCAACTCCCAGCCGCCGAGCAGCCCGTGGCACAGCGCCCCGCCGAAGGCGTCCCCGGCCCCGAGGCCGTTGAGCACCGTCACGGGCAGCGGCGGCACCTCGGCGCGCTCGCCCCGGCTGTTCATGGCGAGCACCCCCTTGGGGCCCTGCTTGACGACGGCGAGTTCGACACCGGAGTCCAGCAACGCGCGTGCGGCGGCCTCGGGTTCGCGCACGCCCGTGGCGATCTCGACCTCGTCGAGGTTGCCCACCGCGACGGTGGCCTGCGCGAGCGCCTGCGCGTAGAAGCCCCGCGCCTCGTCGGCCCGCTCCCAGAACATCGGCCGCCAGTCGAGGTCGAAGACGGTGAGCCCGGCCTTCGCCCGCCGCCGCAGCGCGGCCAGCGTCGTCGATCTGCTGGGCTCCGCGCAGAGCCCCGTACCCGTCATCCAGAACACCCGCGCGGCGGCGATCGCGTCGAGGTCGAGCTCCTTCTCGTACATCTCCAGGTCGGGCGCCTTCGGCCGCCGGTAGAAGTAGAGCGGGAAGTCGTCCGGCGGGAAGACCTCGCAGAAGGTCACCGGGGTCGGCAGGTCGGGGACGCCGCTCACCCACCGGTCGTCGACCCCGAACTCCCGCAGCTCCCGGTGCAGATAGTCCCCGAAGGGGTCCTCGCCGGTGCGGGTGACGACGGCGACGCGGCGGCCGAGGCGGGACGCGGCGACGGCGACGTTCGACGCCGAGCCGCCCAGGAACTTGCCGAAGGTGCTGACGTCGGCGAGCGGCACGCCGGCCTGCAGGGGATAGAGATCCACCCCGATCCGGCCCATCGTGATGACGTCGTACGGATCGCTGACGTCATGCGCGTCGATGACGTCGTACGGATCGGTCACCCTGCACTCCCTCTCGGCATCGCCCCTGAGATCTCCCCCAGGTCTATTCCGCCGCACGAACCCTGTCAACACATTGTCCTTACATTCGGACCACTCCTTGACACCGTTCCGCGGCGCCCTGAAAGCTGGCGGGCATGACGACGCTGTCACGCATCCGGATCGGCTCGGCACCCGACTCGTGGGGCGTGTGGTTCCCCGAGGACCCGGGCCAGGTCCCCTGGAGCCGCTTCCTGGACGAGGTGGCGGACTCCGGATACGAGTGGATCGAGCTCGGTCCGTACGGCTATCTGCCCAGTGATCCGGCGGTGCTCACCGCCGAGACCCTCAAGCGCGGTCTGAAGGTGTCGGCCGGAACGGTCTTCACGGGCCTGCACCACGGACCCTCCGTATGGGACAAGACGTGGGCCCATGTGGCCGACAACGCCTCACTCGCCCAGGCGATGGGCGCCGAGCACCTCGTCGTCATCCCGTCCTTCTGGCGCGACGACAAGACCGGTGAGGTCCTGGAGGACCGCACGCTCACCCCGGAGCAGTGGCGTCAGCTCACGGTCCAGACCGAGCGGTTGGCGTACGAGGTGCGCGAGCGGTACGGCCTGCGCGTGGTCGTCCATCCGCATGCCGACACGCACATCGACGACGAGAAGAACGTCACCCGCTTCCTGGACGCGACCGACTCCGACCTCGTCTCGCTCTGCCTGGACACGGGCCACTACGCCTACTGCGGCGGCGACAGCGTCCAGCTCATCGAGACGTACGGCGAACGGATCGGCTATCTGCACCTCAAGCAGGTCGACCCGGCCGTCCTCGCCGAAGTGCACGCGAACGAAATGCCGTTCGGGCCCGCCGTGGCCCGCGGTGTGATGTGCGAGCCGCCGACCGGGGTGCCCGCCATCGAGCCGGTCCTCGCGGCGGCCCAGAAGCTGGGCGTCGACCTGTTCGCCATCGTCGAGCAGGACATGTACCCGTGCCCGCCGGACAAGCCGCTGCCCATCGCCCGCCGCACCCGCTCGTATCTGCGCTCCTGCGGCGCCTAGTCCGGCTGGGGCAGCGTCGCCGAACTCGCCGCCGCGCTGGGCGCGCTGCCCGCGTGGCGCGAGCGTTTCGCCCTCCTGGACGACGTCTTCGCGCGCTGGACCGGGGCCGGGCCGCCGTCCTGCGACCGGACGGTGCGGGCGCGGGGCGCACCCAGGCGGAGACGGCCGCGGTCTGCGGTTTCTACGACCAGGCGTATCCGAGCGGCGAGTTCAGGGCCATGACGGGCCGCACGCCGCGCGAGTTCACGGCGGTCCGGCGCACGCTCCTGACCCCGAGCGGCGGCCCGCCGTCGGCCGACCGGCTCGCGGACGAGCCGACGAGCCTGGTCCTGGCCTGAGGCCGCGATCCCCCCCTCGCCGTCGGCCGCGCGTTGCGCGTTTCTCCCATACCGGCACGCCCCACCGACGGCACGCTGTCGCCTTCGAGCCATCCGGCGCGGGGGAACCTTCGTTGCCGTCACGGCACGGGGGGGGTGAGGGGGAGTCGGTGGACCGGGCCCGGCGGTTGGGGTATCCCCTGCTCCTCAAGAGCTTGGCGAAGGGCCCGGTCCACCTCGCTCATGCCTCCCCGCCCACGCTCCGCATCCATGCGCCCGCCGCGCGCCGCGCCCCCGCGCCCCTCGGATGCATCACAACCGTCACAAACAACCTCTTCCTGTCACACATGTCCCGCCTACGCGGGTCTTCCGTCACAGCCGGTCGACAGCCGCCCCCCTGCGCTCACTCCGCGTCGTTCAACGGGCACAGGCTGAGTGATCGCCAGCGTCGTACCGCAGCTCCCCCGACGGCTCCCCCCGAGTCGCCCCTGCGGCGCGCGCAGGGAGGTGCCACTGATGACCGACCGAAGGCTCTGGTCGTACAAGGACATCGCCGCACACATCCGGGTGCAGCCGGACACCGTGCGCTCCTACCGCAAGCACGGCCTGCTTCCCGAACCCGACCACGTGGAGTCCGGGAAGCCCTACTGGTACGCGGACACCATCCGCGCCTGGGTCGCCGCGAGGCCGCGCAACCGCGGGCGCACGGACTGACCGCCCCGGTGGGACACCATCCTCGCCCGCCGCGGTGGCCACCCCGTTGAGGTGTACCCCCTAGGGGTATACTGTGATGAGTGTCAGGGGGTCGGGCGGGAACGCCGGGACCACTCCTGCACATTACGACGCATAAGTACGCACGCACACACGCCGCACCCTCACCGAGGAGAACGACATGAGCGCCCAGACCGAGCTCCCGCAGGCCGAGACCTCCGGCTCCTGCTGCTCCCCCAGCGGTTCCTGCCACTCCGACGGCGCCGCCGAGACCGCGCAGGGCGCCGTGACGACCGTGTACGAGGTGACCGGCATGACCTGTGGCCACTGCGAGGGCGCCGTCTCCAGCGAGATCTCGGAGATCGCGGGCGTCAGCTCCGTCAAGGCCGTCGCCGCCACCGGCCAGGTGACCGTGGTCTCCGACGCCCCGCTCGACGAGGCCGCGGTCCGCGCCGCGGTCGACGAGGCGGGTTACGAACTCGCCGGTGTCAGCAAGGCCTGACCTGCCGCTTGCCGGGTACCCCGGGCCCTGTGACACCGTCACAGGGCCCGCTGCCGCTTCATACCGGACGTACGAAAGAGCCATGAACGAAGTCGAACTCGCCGTCGGCGGAATGACCTGCGCCTCCTGCTCCGCCCGCATCGAGAAGAAGCTGAACCGCGTGGAGGGCGTGACCGCGTCGGTCAACCTCGCCACGGAGAAGGCGAAGGTCTCGTACGCGGACGGGGTCGAGGTCGGGCAGCTGATCGCGACGGTCGAGAAGCTCGGCTACACCGCTCAGGAGATCGTCCCGGCTCCCCCCGAGCCGCAGGCACCGACGACCACCGCCGACATCACCGAGCCCGACACCCTGCGTCAGCGCCTGATCGGCTCGGCGGTGCTCTCGCTGCCCGTCGTCCTGCTCGCGATGATCCCCGCGCTCCAGTTCGACAACTGGCAGTGGCTCTCGCTGACCCTGGCCGCGCCCGTCGTCGTCTGGGGCGGGTTCCCCTTCCACAGGGCGGCCTTCACGAACCTGCGGCACGGCGCGGCCACCATGGACACGCTGGTGTCGGTGGGCACGCTCGCCGCGTTCGGCTGGTCCCTGTGGGCGCTGTTCCTGGGGGACGCGGGGATGCCGGGGATGCGGCACGGCTTCGCGTTCACGGTGTCGCGCGCCGACGCATCCTCCACGCTCTATCTCGAAGTCGCCGCGGGCGTCATCACGTTCATCCTGCTCGGCCGCTGGCTGGAGGCCCGATCGAAGCGGAAGGCGGGCGCGGCCCTGCGCGCCCTGCTCGAACTGGGCGCCAAGGACGCGGCCGTGCTGCGGGACGGCGCGGAGGTCCGGGTCCCGGTCGCGCGTCTCGCCGTCGGCGACCGTTTCGTCGTACGTCCCGGGGAGACCGTCGCGACCGACGGCACCGTCGTCGAGGGCTCCTCCGCGCTCGACGTCTCGACGCTGACCGGCGAGTCCGTCCCGGTGGACGTGGCCGCGGGCGACGCGGTGACCGGGGCGACCACGAACGTCTCGGGGCGGCTCGTCGTCGAGGCCACGCGCGTCGGCTCGGACACCCAACTGGCCAGGATCGCCAGGCTCGTCGAGGACGCGCAGACCGGCAAGGCCGAGGTACAGCGCCTGGCCGACCGGATCGCCGGGATCTTCGTGCCGGTCGTCCTGATGATCGCCACCGCCACGCTCGGCGGCTGGCTCGGCGCCACCGGCGACGTGACCGCGGCCTTCACGGCGGCCGTCGCCGTCCTGATCATCGCCTGCCCGTGCGCACTCGGCCTGGCGACGCCGACCGCCCTGATGGTCGGCACGGGGCGCGGCGCGCAGCTCGGCATCCTCATCAAGGGCCCCGAAGTCCTCGAATCCACCCGCCGGGTGGACACCGTCGTCCTGGACAAGACCGGGACGGTGACGACGGGACGCATGACGCTGCGGGACGTGTACGCCGCCGGGGAGACCGAGGAGAAGCAGCTGCTGCGGCTCGCGGGCGCCCTGGAGCACGCCTCCGAGCATCCGGTGGCGCGGGCCGTCGCGGCGGGCGCCGCCGCCGAGTTGGGGCTTCCCGTGGGCGCTCTGCCCGCCGTGGAGGGGTTCGAGAACGTCGCGGGGTCCGGCGTGCGCGGCACGGTGGAAGGACACCGTGTGCTCGTGGGCCGTGAGCGGCTGCTCGCGGACGCGGGGGTCGAGGGGCTCACCTCGGTGGCCGCGCTCAAGGCGGAGGCCGAGGCGGCGGGACGTACGGCCGTCCTGGTCGCCTGGGACGGCGAGGCACGCGGCGTCCTCACCGTCGCCGACGCCGTGAAGGACACCAGCGCCGAAGCCGTGCGCGAGCTGCGCGCCCTGGGCCTTGCGCCGGTGCTGCTCACCGGGGACAACCAGGCCGTCGCGCGGGCGGTGGCGCGGGCCGTCGGCATCGACGCGGACTCCGTGTACGCCGACGTCCTGCCCGAGGACAAGGTCGATGTCGTACGGCGGTTGCGGAGCGAGGGCAAGGTCGTCGCGATGGTCGGGGACGGGGTCAACGACGCCGCCGCGCTCGCCACCGCCGATCTGGGCCTGGCGATGGGCACGGGCACGGACGCGGCCATCGAGGCGAGCGATCTGACGCTGGTGCGCGGGGACTTGCGCGGGGCCGCCGACGCGATCAGGCTCTCCCGCAGGACTCTCGCCACGATCAAGGGCAACCTCTTCTGGGCCTTCGGCTACAACGTGGCCGCGCTGCCGCTGGCGGCGGCCGGGCTCCTGAATCCGATGATCGCCGGCGCCGCGATGGCATTTTCTTCGGTCTTTGTCGTGACCAACAGCCTCCGACTCAGAAACTTCACATAGTCTCTTCACATCGTGGTTGCAGCATTCTCACGCCTGAGTCCCGATCGGCATTTCGGGCCTCTTGCGCATGTACAGGACATATGCAGGAGACGCAGATCACAGCGATCCCAACGTAACCATTCGGGGGGCTCGCGAGTCTAAGAGGACGATGCCAGGGACGTCTTGGGGGACGTCTCTAGACATCGGGGACATCTTGGGGGATGTTCCTAGGAATGCGTTGGCCGGGACACGTGCACCGGGGAGCTTGAGCGGCCCTCCTGTACGTACGCGTCCCGGCAGATCGCAGTACGACTGGCGCGCTGCCACCACAGACGCCCGGCCGGATCCCGTGGGGGGAATCCGCACCGGGAAACAGGAAAGCGCCCCGACCGTCGACCCGTGGGGGGATCGGCGGCGGGGCGCTTTTCGCTTGGGTGGTGCGAAGGTCAGCGACCCTCGACCGGGATGAAGTCCCGGAGAACCTCGCCCGTGTAGATCTGGCGCGGGCGCCCGATGCGCGATCCCGGCTCCTTGATCATCTCGTGCCACTGCGCGATCCAGCCGGGCAGCCGGCCGAGCGCGAACAGCACGGTGAACATCTCGGTCGGGAAGCCCATCGCGCGGTAGATGAGGCCCGTGTAGAAGTCCACGTTCGGGTAGAGCTTGCGCTCGACGAAGTAGTCGTCGGCCAGCGCGTGCTCTTCGAGCTTGAGCGCGATGTCCAGCAGCTCGTCGTCCTTGCCGAGAGCCGAGAGGACGTCGTGCGCCGCCGCCTTGATGATCTTCGCCCGGGGGTCGAAGTTCTTGTAGACGCGGTGCCCGAAGCCCATGAGCTTCACGCCGTCTTCCTTGTTCTTCACCTTGCGGATGAAGTTGTCGACGTCGCCGCCGTCCTGCTTGATGCCCTCGAGCATCTCCAGGACGGACTGGTTGGCGCCACCGTGCAGCGGGCCCCAGAGGGCCGAGATGCCGGCGGAGATCGAGGCGAACATGTTCGCCTGCGACGAGCCCACCAGGCGCACGGTGGAGGTCGAACAGTTCTGCTCGTGGTCCGCGTGCAGGATCAGGAGCTTGTCCAGCGCGGAGACGACGACCGGGTCGAGGTCGTACTCGGCGGCCGGCACCGAGAAGGTCATGCGCAGGAAGTTCTCGACGTAGCCGAGGTCGTTGCGCGGGTAGACGACCGGGTGGCCCACGGACTTCTTGTAGGCGTACGCCGCGATCGTCGGAAGCTTGGCGAGCAGGCGGATCGTCGAGAGGTCGCGCTGCTCCTCGTCGAACGGGTTGTGGCTGTCCTGGTAGAACGTCGACAGCGCGCTGACCACGGACGACAGCATCGCCATCGGGTGGGCGTCACGCGGGAAGCCGTCGTAGAACCGCTTGACGTCCTCGTGCAGCAGCGTGTGCTGCGTGATCTCGTTCTTGAAGCTGGCGAGCTCGTCGACCTTCGGCAGTTCGCCGTTGATCAGCAGGTACGCCACCTCGGTGAAGGTGGAGCGCTCGGCCAGCTGCTCAATCGGATAACCGCGATAGCGCAGGATGCCCTGCTCGCCGTCGAGGTAGGTGATGGCGGATTTATACGCGGCGGTGTTGCCATAGCCGCTGTCCAGGGTCACCAGACCGGTTTGGGCGCGGAGCTTCCCGATGTCGAAGCCCTTGTCGCCGACGGTCGAATCGATCACCGGGTAGGTGTACTCGCCATCGCCGTACCGCAGTACTACAGAGTTGTCGCTCACGTCATCCCTCACCGACGTTGTGCCTCTTCTTCGAGGTGCCCTGACTGTCTCTACCATCCCCCATTTGGCCCTGGAGAGTGCACTCGGGGTCGACCATTGGGCCTAATGGCGGCACTCAGTGCCGCCAACCTACTCATCCTGCCCCCCTGTGCCCCGGTTGCGGAAGTGGTGTGTGACCTTTCCTACTCGTTTGATCGATCAAAATTTCCGGGGGTGGATCCGGGGGCGGATCCGGGGGCGGTTCATGGAGTGGAGCCACGGCCTCCGGCGAGCCGGAAATCCAGGGCCGTACAGCGTCTGCCCGCGGAGACCGTGCGCACCGCTTGCCCCAGAGCCTTGCGCGAACCGACCAGGACGACCAGCTTCTTGGCGCGGGTGACCGCCGTGTAGAGCAGATTCCGTTGCAGCATCATCCACGCGCCCGTGGTCACCGGGATCACCACCGCCGGATACTCGCTGCCCTGGGAGCGGTGGATGGTGACCGCGTACGCATGAGCCAGTTCGTCCAGTTCGTCGAAGTCGTACCCAATCTCCTCGTCCTCGTCCGTAAGGACCGTGAGCCGCTGCTCGTCGGAGTCGAGCGAGGTGACTACTCCGACGGTGCCATTGAAGACGCCGTTCTGCCCCTTCTCGTAGTTGTTGCGGATCTGGGTGACCTTGTCGCCGACGCGGAAGACGCGGCCGCCGAAGCGCTTCTCCGGTACGTCCGGCCTGCTGGGGGTGATGGCCTGCTGGAGCAGGCCGTTCAGGTTGCCCGCGCCCGCGGGGCCGCGGTGCATCGGGGCGAGCACCTGGACGTCGCGGCGGGGGTCGAGGCCGAACTTGGCCGGGATGCGGTGGGCGGCCACGTCCACCGTGACCCGGCCCGCGTCCTCGGTCTCGTCCTCCACGAAGAGGAAGAAGTCCGAGAGCCCCTGGGTGATGGGCGGCACTCCGGAGTTGATGCGGTGGGCGTTCGTGACGACGCCGGACTGCTTGGCCTGGCGGAAGATGTGCGTGAGCCGGACCGCCGGGACGGGGCTCCGCTCGCTGAGCATGTCGCGCAGGACCTCGCCGGCGCCGACGCTCGGCAGCTGGTCCACGTCCCCGACGAACAGGAGGTGGGCGCCGGGGGCGACGGCCTTCACCAGCTTGTTGGCCAGGAGCAGGTCCAGCATGGACGCCTCGTCGACCACGACGAGGTCGGCGTCGAGCGGCCTGTCCTTGTCGTACGCCGCGTCGCCTCCCGGCTTGAGCTCCAGGAGGCGGTGGACCGTGGAGGCTTCGGCGCCGGTCAGCTCGGCGAGGCGTTTGGCGGCGCGGCCCGTGGGGGCGGCGAGGACGACCTTGGCCTTCTTGGCGCGGGCCAGCTCCACGATGGAGCGGACCGTGAAGGACTTGCCGCAGCCGGGGCCGCCGGTGAGGACGGCGACCTTCTGCGTCAGGGCGAGCCTGACGGCCGCCTCCTGCTCGGGGGCGAGGTCGGCGCCCGTCCGGGTGGCGAGCCAGGACAGGGCCTTGTCCCAGGCCACGTCCCGGAAGGCGGGCAGGCGGTCGTCCGGGGTCTTCAGGAGGCGCAGGAGCTGGGCGGAGAGGGAGAGTTCCGCGCGGTGGAAGGGGACGAGGTAGACGGCGGTCACGTCCTCTTCGCCCTCGGGGCCGGGGACCCTCTCGCGTACGACGCCTTCCTCCTCCTTGGCGAGCTCCGCCAGGCAGTCGATGACCAGGCCCGTGTCCACCTGGAGCAGCTTCACCGCGTCCGTGATGAGGCGCTCCTCGGGGAGGTAGCAGTTGCCCTGGTCGGTGGACTGGGAGAGTGCGTACTGGAGGCCTGCCTTGACGCGTTCGGGGCTGTCGTGGGGGATGCCGACGGACTGGGCGATGCGGTCCGCGGTGAGGAAGCCGATGCCCCAGACGTCGGCGGCGAGGCGGTAGGGCTCGTTCTTCACCACGGAGATGGAGGCGTCCGCGTACTTCTTGTAGATGCGGACGGCGATGGAGGTGGAGACGCCCACGCCCTGCAGGAAGACCATCACCTCCTTGATGGCCTTCTGTTCCTCCCAGGCCGCGGCGATCATCTTGGTGCGTTTGGGGCCGAGGCCGGGGACTTCGACGAGGCGCCCCGGCTGCTGCTCGATGATGTCGAGGGTGTCCACGCCGAAGTGGGTGGTGATGCGGTCGGCCATGACGGGGCCGATGCCCTTGATGAGGCCGGAGCCGAGGTAGCGGCGGATGCCTTGGATGGTGGCGGGGAGGATGGTGGTGTAGTTCTCCACCGTGAACTGCTTGCCGTACTGGGCGTGGGAGGCCCAGCGGCCCTCCATGCGGAGGGACTCTCCCACTTGGGCGCCCAGCAGTGCGCCGACGACGGTGAGGAGGTCGCCTGCGCCGCGGCCGGTGTCCACACGGGCGACCGTGTACCCGTTCTCCTCGTTGGCGTAGGTGATCCGCTCCAGGACCCCTTCGACCACCGCGCCGCTTGCTGTCGCTGGGCTTGACATGAGCCGACGTTATCGCCCGGCACTGACAGCGTGGGAAGCCTGTGGATAACTCCCCCGGGGGTGTGGGAGTGGGGGCAGCGGGGTGGCGGGAAAGCTTCGAAGGGCCCGGCTTTTCGGCCGGGCCCCTCGGGTCTCCCCTCCCCTGTCGGTACCCCGCGATCCCCCCAGATCCCCCCTACGGGAGTCCCGACGCAAAGTACGACCCGCGTCGGGCGGAAAGGGTTGCACGGGCAAGGCTTCTTTCTTTCAGGGTGTTCTCGGGATGCCTTCGGGATGCCTCGGGGGTGCCTTGGGGGTGCCTTCGGGGTGCCGACGAAGTTGGGCGGAAGTAGCGTTTCCCCCATGAGCGACGAATCCCCCGAAACCACGCCCGGCACTTCACTGGAGAAGGACGTCCTGGACGAACTCGGCGACGACAAGCTCCAGGAGATCGCGGGGCTGCTCGGTACGGATGCGGCCGGGGCGCAGGACGTGGTGGGCACCACGGTGACCGCGCTTTCGGGCAACCTGCGGGAGAAGGCGGCGGACCCCGCGGAGGCGGAGGAGGTCGAACAGGCCCTCACCGAGGCGTCGCCTCCGCAGGGGATCGCCGGGTTCGGGGGCTTCGGAGGGCTCGCGGCGGGCGGAATGCTGTCCGGGGTGCTGGCGAAGATGAGTCGGCCGGTGGCGAATGCGGTGGCGAAGAAGACGGGCCTGCCGGCGGCTTCGGTGACCCGCGTGATCGAACTGCTGATCCCGGTGCTGTTGACGGTACTGACGAAGCGGGCCCGGACGTCGTCGAAGCCGACGGCGGGGGCGGGGCGTTCCGGGGGCGGCGGCCTGGGGGACTTGCTGGCCCAAGTCCTGGGCGCCAAGAAGAAGTAGCCCTGCCGGGGGGGCACCGGAGCGGGGCCGCGCCGCCTTAGGGGCGGGGCCGCGCCGGTATGTCCGTCCTCGCTATCGTCCGGTGGCCGCCTTGGCACTTCGGCCCCGGAGCGCCGCGAACCGTGCTCCGGGCGGACAAACCGGCCCGCCCCCTCCCGAGCGCTCCCGACTGCGGGTCAACGGGCGGGTGGGCGGGAAGGCTTGTTCGTTCAGGGGCGGATGCGGGGTTTCGGGCGGGTGGGCGGGAAGGCTTGTTCGTTCAAGGGCGGATGCGGGGTTTCGGGCGGGTGGGTGGGGAGGCTTGTTCGTTCAAAGTTGGATGCGGGGATTCGGGTGGGTGGGTGGGGAAGGAGGGCTGCGGAGCCCCCCGGCTAGCAAGCGTGGTGCAGGTAGTTTGTTGAGGTTTCCGACAGGAGTTGTCGGCCGTCCCTCGACCACAGCTCCTCGTTGAAGAGTTCAACCTCGATGGGGCCCCCGTAGCCCGCCTCCTCGACCAAGGACCGCCACGACCGCAGGTCGATCGCGCCGTCGCCCAGCTGCCCACGCCCGTTCAGTACGCCCTGCGGCAACGGCGTGATCCAGTCGGCCAGTTGGAACGCGTGCAGGCGTCCACCCCGACCCGCGCGGGCAATCTGCGCGGGCGCCTGGTCGTCCCACCACACGTGGTACGTGTCCACGCACACCCCGACCTCCGCCGCCGGAAAGCCCTCCGCCAGGTCGAGGGCCTGGGCCAGCGTGGAGACCACGCAGCGGTCCGACGCGAACATGGGGTGGAGGGGTTCGATGGCCAGGCGGATCCCCCGCGCTGCCGCGTAGGGAGCGAGCTCGGCCAGCGCCTCGGCGATGCGCGAGCGCGCGCCCCGCAGATCCTTGCTGCCCTCGGGCAACCCGCCCGAGACCAGCACCAGCGTGTCCGTACCCAGCGTCGCCGCCTCGTCGATCGCCGCCTTGTTGTCGTCGATCGCCCGCACGCGCGCGTGCGGGTCGATCGCCGTCAGGAAGCCTCCCCGGCACAGGGTCGTGACCGTCAGGCCCGCGTCCCGCATCAGCTTGGCGGTCGCCTCCAGCCCGTAGGACTGGACCGGCTCTCGCCATAGGCCCACCCCCGGAATGCCCAAGTCCGTGCAGGACGCCGCCAGTTCCGGCAGCGACAGTTGCTTCACCGTCATCTGGTTGATGGAGAAGCGTGCCAAGCCCTCGCCCTCGCTCATTGCCGCACTCCGTACAGGGTGAGAAGAGTTTTCATGCGGGACTCCGCCAGGCGCGGGTCCGGGAACAGGCCCAGGCCGTCCGCCAGTTCGTACGCGCGCGCCAAGTGCGGCAGCGAACGCGCCGACTGAAGGCCGCCCACCATCGTGAAGTGGGTCTGGTGGCCCGCCAGCCAGGCCAGGAACACCACGCCCGTCTTGTAGAAGCGGGTGGGCGGCTGGAAGAGGTGGCGGGACAGTTCGACCGTGGGGTCGAGGCAGGCGCGGAACGCCTCCGTGTCCCCCGTGTCGAGGCGGCGCACCGCCTGCGCCGCCAGCGGAGCCAGCGGGTCGAAGATGCCGAGCAGGGCGTGGCTGAAGCCCTGGTCGTCGCCCGCGATCAGCTCGGGGTAGTTGAAGTCGTCGCCCGTGTAGCAGCGGACGCCGTCCGGCAGGCGGCGGCGCAGGGCGATCTCGCGGCCCGGGTCCAGGAGGGAGATCTTGATGCCGTCGACCTTGTCCGGGTGCGCGGCGATGACCTCCAGGAAGGTGTCGGTCGCCGCGTCCAGGTCCGCGCTCCCCCAGTAGCCGGTGAGCGCCGGGTCGAACATCGGGCCGAGCCAGTGCAGGATCACCGGCTCGCTCGCCTGGCGCAGGAGGTGGCCGTACGTCTCCAGGTAGTCGTCCGGGCCCTTCGCCGCCGCGGCGAGCGCCCTGGACGCCATCAGGATCACCTGTGCGCCGGTCGACTCGACCAGGGTCAGCTGTTCCTCGTACGCCGATCTGACCGTCAACAGGTCGGCCGGGCCGGTGAGTTGGTCCGTCCCCGCGCCGCAGGCGATCGCGCCGCCCACCGACTTCGCCTCCGCCGCCGAGCGCGTGATCAGTTCCGCCGCGCCCTTCCAGTCCAGGCCCATCCCGCGTTGCGCCGTGTCCATCGCCTCGGCCACGCCCAGGCCCTGCGCCCACAGGTGGCGGCGGAAGGCGAGGGTCGCGTCCCAGTCGACGGCCGCCGGTGAGTCCGGGGAGACGTCGGCGCGGGGGTCCGCCACCACGTGCGCCGCCGAGAAGACCGTGCGGGAGGTGAGGGGGGAGCTCCCGGGCGCCGGCTGGGCCGGGTTCTCCCGGGGTTCGTACGTGCGCGTCGTTCCGTCCTCGCACGGCAGCTTGAGCGTCACTGGGCGATCTCCGGAACCTCGATGCGGCGGCCCTCCGCCGAGGACTTCAGGCCCAGCTCCGCGAGCTGCACGCCGCGCGCGCCCGCGTGCAGGTCCCAGTGGTAGGGCGCGTCCGCGTACACGTGCCGCAGGAACAGCTCCCACTGCGCCTTGAAGCCGTTGTCGAACTCCTGGTTGTCGGGGATCTCCTGCCACTGGTCCCGGAAGGAGTGGGTGACGGGCAGGTCCGGGTTCCAGACCGGCTTGGGGGTGGAACTGCGGTGCTGTACGCGGCAGTTGCGCAGCCCTGCCACCGCCGAGCCCTCCGTGCCGTCCACCTGGAACTCGACCAGCTCGTCGCGGTTCACGCGGACCGTCCAGGAGGAGTTGATCTGGGCGATCGCGCCGCCCTCCAGCTCGAAGATGCCGTACGCGGCGTCGTCCGCCGTCGCGTCGTAGGGCTTGTCCTGCTCGTCCCAGCGCTGCGGTACGTGCGTCGCGGCAAGCGCCTGGACGCTGCGTACGCGGCCGAACAGCTCGTGCAGGACGTACTCCCAGTGCGGGAACATGTCGACGACGATGCCGCCGCCGTCCTCCGAGCGGTAGTTCCAGGAGGGGCGCTGGGCGCTCTGCCAGTCTCCCTCGAAGACCCAGTAGCCGAACTCGCCCCGGACGGACAGGATCTGGCCGAAGAAGCCGCCGTCGATGAGGCGCTTGAGCTTGAGCAGTCCCGGTAGAAAGAGCTTGTCCTGGACCACGCCGTGCTTGATGCCGGCGGCCTGGGCGAGGCGGGCCAGTTCCAGGGCTCCGGCGAGGCCGGTGGCGGACGGCTTCTCCGTGTAGATGTGCTTGCCCGCCGCGATGGCCTTCTTGATGGCCTCCTCGCGCGCGGACGTGACCTGCGCGTCGAAGTAGATGTCGATGGTGGGGTCGGCGAGGACCGCGTCCAGGTCGGTCGAGACGCTCGATCCGGCGTCAAGTCCGTGGCGCTCCGCGATCTCGCGCAGTGCGCGCTCTCTGCGGCCCACCAGGACCGGCTCGGGCCACAGCACCGTGCCGTCGGCGTCGCCCAGGGGCAGTCCGCCCTGCTCGCGCAGGGCGAGGAGCGAGCGGACGAGGTGCTGGCGGTAGCCCATCCGTCCCGTCACACCGTTCATGGCGATGCGCACCGTCTTGCGAGTCACAGGGGTCCCTCCGTACGCAGGTAAGCGTATAGCAAGCGCTTTCTATCCAAGAAGAAGCTAGCCTGCCGCACAAGGTTCGGACAAGGGTTTCGGACCAGAGCCGTGACCGGAGGACGACGAGATGACCGTGACCCTGGCGGACGTGGCGGCACGCGCCCAGGTCTCCCCCGCCACCGTCTCCCGCGTACTGAACGGCAACTACCCCGTGGCGGCGGCCACCCGGGAGCGCGTCCTGCGGGCCGTGGACGACCTCGACTACGTCCTCAACGGGCCCGCGAGCTCGCTCGCCGCGGCCACGTCCGATCTGGTCGGCATCCTGGTGAACGACATCGCCGACCCCTTCTTCGGGATCATGGCGGGCGCCGTCCAGTCCGAGATCGGCGGCCCCGGCGGGCGCGCCGGGGGCGAGCGGATGGCCGTGGTCTGCAACACGGGCGGCTCCCCGGAGCGCGAGCTCACCTATCTGACCCTGCTCCAGCGCCAGCGCGCCGCCGCGGTCGTCCTGACCGGCGGCGCCCTGGAGGACCCCGCGCACGCCGCCGCGATGTCCGCGAAGCTGGCCCGGCTCGCGGACGCGGGAACCCGGATCGTGCTCTGCGGGCGGCCCCCGCTGGAGGACTCGGACGCGGCGGTGGCCACGCTCACCTTCGACAACCGCAACGGCGGGCGGCGGCTCACGGAGCATCTGCTGACGCTCGGGCACCGCAGGATCGGGTACGTGGCGGGGCCGATGGAGCGCACGACGACCCGGCACCGGCTCGAAGGCCACCGGGACGCGCTCGCGGCGTCCGGCGCGGGCAACGCGGGCAACGGCGACCAGGACGAACTGACCGTGCACGGCCCCTACACCCGCCGGTCCGGCTACGAGGCAACCCTCGAACTCCTGCGCCGCGCCCCGGACCTGACCGCCATCGTGGCCGCCAACGACACGGTCGCCCTGGGCGCGTCCGCCGCCCTGCGCGAGCGCGGCCTGCGCATCCCCGAGGACATCTCGGTGGCGGGCTTCGACGACCTGCCGTTCTCGGTGGACGCGGTCCCCGCCCTGACGACCGTACGCCTGCCGCTGTACGAGGCGGGCGCCCGCGCGGGCCGCCTGGCCACGGGCGCGGAGGAGGCACCCCCCGGCGGCGTGGCGACGATCGGCGCGGAACTGATGGTCCGGGGGTCGACGGCGCCGCCGTGTCGGTGAGGCCTCGATGTCGTTGACGTCCTCGGGAAAAGGAGGCTCATATGGCAGTCATGGTCATGGATGCACCCAGCGCCTGGGACGTACTGGACGGCGTCAACCTTCCCCGCGGCTACCGCGTCGAGATCACGGAGGGGAAGATCATCATGACGCCGCAAGGTGAGTACCAGTGGAAAGTCATCCTGAGGGCGGCTCCCCAGATCGAGCAGCAGCTCGCCGCACACGGTGACATCCTCTCGGACGTCATGATCGACTTTCCGTCCAGTCAGTACGGGTACGCACCTGCCCTGGCGATCGTCGCCCCCGGAGCAGAACGCAACAGCCGTGGCCGCTACGAGTGGCACAGCCTGGAGGCGGTCCTTGAGGTCGTCTCGCGGAGCAGCCGGGACAACGACTTCGCCAAGAAGTTCCACCTCTACGCGGAATGCGGCATCCCGCTCTACGTGGTCATCGATCCCGAGGACGGCGTCTGCACCGTCCACCGCGGCCCGACCAGGACCGGGAACTACGAGGACGCGGCCAAGATCCCCTTCGGCCAGGATCTGACCCTGCCTCTCCAAGGGCGCGACATCACCATCACGACCGACGGCTTCCCCAAGGCCGGGGACCTGGACTGAGCCCGCGCATCCCGCGCGACAGGGCATGGCGGTCATGGACGGCCCGGCGTACCGTTGACTCAGTCAAGGGTGATTCGCCTCGATGCCCCCTGGAGTGATCCGTGATGCCGCACGCCTCCGATACGCCCATCCAAGAGATCCGCGCCTTCAACCGCTTCTACACCAACCTCATCGGCGCCCTCGACTACAGCCGTCAGCTCTACGTCCCGTACACCCTCACCGAGGCCCGGGTCCTGTACGAGCTCAATCACGCCAGCCATCTCGACGCGGCCGATCTGCGCTCCGAACTCTGTCTGGACGCGGGGTACTTGAGCCGTCTGCTCGGCAAGCTGGAGAAGGCCGGGATCGTCGAGCGCGCGCCGTCCGAGCGTGATCCGCGGCGTCAGCGCATCACGCTCACCCCGCGGGGGCGGGAGACCGCCGGGCTGCTGGACGAGCGGTCCACCGAGGCCGTCGGGTCGCTGCTCTCGGACGTCCCCGCCGCCGAGCGGCCCCGCCTGGCCACCGCGATGCGCACCGTGCGGGAGATCTTGAGCAACCGGAAGGGCGGGGCGGTCGCCTCGCGGCCTCTCCTCCGCGAGCCCGGTCCCGGTGATCTGGGGTGGATCGTGCAGCGCAACGCCGCCCTGTACGCGGCCGAGTTCGGGTTCAACATCGACTACGAAGGCCTCGTCGCCCGCATCGTCGCCGATTTCGCCGAGGATCACGATCCGCACCTGGAGCGGGTATGGATCGCCGAGCTCGACGGGCGGCCCGTGGGGTGTGTGATGTGCGTGCGCGACGACGCTCCGGGGACCGCCCGGCTGCGGCTCCTGCTCGTCGAGCCGGACGCGCGGGGGCACGGCATCGGGGATCAACTGGTCGGCGCCTGCGTCGAGTTCGCGCGCGGTGTCGGATATCGCGAGATGGTCCTGTGGACCAACGACATCCTCGGCGCCGCCCGCACCATCTACCAGCGGCACGGCTTCGTCCTCGTCGACGAGAAGCCGCACCGCTCGTTCGGCGTCGACCTGCTGGGGCAGGACTGGCAACTGCACCTAGGGTCTGCGTCATGAAACTCGCCTTCTCCACCCTCGGCGTCCCCGGACTCCCCGTCGCCGACGTGCTGGACCTCGCCACCACCCACGGCTACCACGGCATCGAGCTGCGCGCGCATCCCGAGGAGCCGGTCCACCCGGGGATCGGCCTCACCGAACGGGCGGACGTCGCCGCCCAGTTCAAGACCGCGGGCATCGAGATCCTCGGGGTCTCCGGGTACGCGCGCGTGGCGGCGCCCGGCGACGACGGGCCCGTCCTCGACGACATACGTTCCCTGCTCACCCTCGCCCGCGACCTGGGCGCCCCCTTCATCCGCGTCTTCCCCGGCGGCGGCACCGAGCAGAGCGCCGACGAGGCCGACGCGACGGCGGCCCGGCGGCTCGGCACCGCGGCCGAGATCGCCGCGGACTTCGGCGTACGCATCCTCCTGGAGACCCACGACTCGCACCGCACGGGCGCCGCGGCCACTCGCGTGCTCGGCGCGGTCGGCCACCGGCACGCGGGCGCCCTGTGGGACGTGATGCACACCTGGCTCGGCGGCGAGTCCCCCGTGGAGAGCCACGCGGCGCTCTCCCCGTACCTCGGCTACGTACAGGTGAAGGACATCGCGTCGGCCGACGACACGACACCGCTGGCGCTCGGCGACGGCGT
Source organism: Streptomyces sp. NPDC054047 (assembly GCF_055585065.1). Lineage (NCBI taxonomy): Bacteria > Bacillati > Actinomycetota > Actinomycetes > Kitasatosporales > Streptomycetaceae > Streptomyces > Streptomyces sp. NPDC054047. The sequence goes on from NZ_JBVJKV010000001.1 coordinate 1,189,140, forward strand.
CCTGCCGCTCGCCGCGTGCGTGGACGCGCTGCTCAGCGGGGAGCACCGGGACGGCTGGCTGTGCTGGGAGTACGAGGCGCGGTGGTACGAGGACGCGGCGCCGCTGCCCGAACTCCTCGGCCCGGGACGGGACTTCCTGTCACGGCTCCTGAACCGCCCCGCCTGACCCCGCCGGAACCGCCACGCCCGGCCCCCGCCAGGGACGTCAGGCCCACCCCGCCCACCAGGAGCGCCGCCGCGCACCAGCCGAGCGGGCTCACCGACTCGCCCAGGACGAGACCGGCGGCGGACATCCCGAACACCGGGACCAGGAGCGAGAAGGGCGCCACGGTCGAGGCGGGGTGGCGGCGCAGCAGATACCCCCAGGCGCCGAAGCCGAAGACCGTCGTGATCCACGCGACGTAGACGATGATGCCCACGCCCTGCCAGTCCAGCGAGCGCAGGGCGGCGAGGTCCGCCGTCGGGCCCTCGAAGAGCAGCGAGAGCCCGAGCAGCGGCAGGACCGGGACCGTGCTCACCCACACCATGAAGTTCAGGGAGTCGGGCGGGGACGCCTTGCGGGTCAGGACGTTCGACGCGCCCCAGCAGGCCGCGGCGCCGATCAGCAGCACGAAGGCCGTGAGCGGGCCGGCCTCCCCCTCGTCGACCGCCGCGACGCCGATGCCCGCGAGCGCGATGAGCATCCCCGCCAGGCGTACGCCGCCGGGGCGTTCACCGAGGGCCACGAAGGCGAACAGGGCCGTGAACACCGCCTGGATCTGGAGGACGAGGGAGGACGTTCCCGCCGGCATCCCCGCGTCCATGCCGATGAACAGCAGGCCGAACTTGGCGACCCCCAGGACGAGTCCGACCCCCACGATCCACTTCCAGGCGACCTTCGGCGGCCCCACGAAGAACACCGCGGGCAGCGCCGCCACCAGGAAGCGCAGGGCGGAGAAGAGCAGCGGCGGGAAGTGGTCGAGGCCCACCTCGATGACGACGAAATTGACGCCCCACACGGCGGTGACGAGGAGAGCGAGGAGGACATGAGCGGGTCGCATGCGTCGAGGATCACCCGCCGCGACCATGTAGGACCAGCGCGGATCTCTGCATGATGGGATGTAGCAACGCTTACGGATCAGGCGGGGCCCGCAGGGCGTCGCATCCCAATGGGGAGGGCTTCCCGTGCTCGATCTCGCTCGGCTCCGCGCCCTGCACGCCGTCTCCGTGCACGGCACCGTCGGCGCCGCCGCCACCGCGCTCGGCTACACCCCCTCCGCCGTCTCCCAGCAGATAGCCAAGCTGGAGCGCGAGACCCGCACCACCCTCCTGGAGCGGCAGGGCAGGGGCGTCGCGCTCACCGAGGAGGCGCGTCATCTCGCCGCCACGGCGCAGGAGTTGATGGCGATCGTGGAGCGCGCGGAGACCGAGCTCGAGGAGCGGCGCGGGCTGCCCGCGGGGCGCCTGACCATCGCCGCGTTCGCATCGGCGGCGCGCGGTCTGCTCCCCGGCGCCCTCGCGGATCTCGCCGCGCGGCACCCCGCGCTCGACGCCCGGATGTCGGAGATCGACCCGCATCTCTCCGTGGACCTGGTGGCCAAGGGCGCGGTGGACATGGCGGTCGTGCACGACTGGGACATCGCGCCGCTGCCCACGCCGCCCGGCGTCGAACAGGCCGTCATCGGCGACGACTACTGCGACCTCGTGGTGCCCGCGGGACACCGGCTCTCGGGGCGCGTCTCCGTGCGCCGCGAGGAGCTGAAGGGCGAGCGGTGGATCACCCAGCCGCCGGGGCTCGTCTGCCACGAGTGGCTGGTGCGCACCCTGCGCGAGGCGGGCTGCGAGCCGGACATCGCGCACACGGCGGAGGAGAACCCCACCCTCGTCGCCCTGGTCGCGGCCCGGCTCGGCATCGCGCTCATCCCCCGCCTGGGCCGCGGCCCGATCCCCGACGGCGCGGTCACGGTGGGGCTCGACCCGCTGCCGGTGCGGCGGCTGTACGCACTGTGGCGGGCCGGGGCGTCGCGGCGCCCCGCGATCGCCGAGACGGTCCGCACCCTGCAGGAGCAGTGGGACGGCGCGCGGCCCGACGCGGGGCCCTACGCGGTGCCCGAGGCCGCGCGAATCGCCGTTCCCTGAACCTCAGTTCCCCCACTCGTACCACTTTCCGAAAATGGCCCTCTGCCGGGAACCCACGCGCACGCCCCACCGTCCAACTGGCAGCTGCCGGGTGAGTCTCCGCGAGGCGGTGTCGGCATCGCTGCTGGCTGCGAACGCTGACCACCCTCTCCGCCGCCCGCGGCCGGCAGCATGCCGTCACCGGTGCGCCCCCCTCCAACAGCGCCGGTGACGGCCCCTCTCCTCCACAGTGGCTGCCGACTCCCTTGACCGGCAGAAATCTTCGGGATATCCGTGACTCTCGGAAAGTTTCCTTCAGCCGGTTTCCCCAGCCCGGCTCCCGGTCCGGCCTCCGTCCCCGAAGGAGCGCACATGTCCCACCGCAACGCCTCCAGACGCACCCTGCTCACCGCCACGGCCGTCGCTGCGACGGCCCTCGCCGCGCCGTCCGCCGCCCATGCCGCGGGCAGCGGCGACCGCGGGCGCGACCGGAAGCTGCGGGAGATCATCTCCCGCATGAGCCTCGAGGAGAAGGTCGGCCAGCTCTTCGTGATGCATGTGTACGGCCACTCCGCCACCGAGCCCGACCAGGCGGACATCGACGCCAACCTCAAGGAACTGGGCGTCCGCACCGCCGCGGAAGCGGTCGCCAAGTACCACCTCGGCGGCATCATCTACTTCGGCTGGGCCCACAACACCCGCGCCCCGCACCAGATCGCCGCCCTCTCGAACGGCATCCAGCGCGCGGCCCTCACCCCGGACGCCCCCGAGCAGTCCCCCACCGCCCGCATCCCGCTGCTCATCTCCACCGACCAGGAGCACGGCGCCGTGGCCCGCGTCGGCAAGCCCGCCACGCTCCTGCCCGGCGCGATGGCCCTGGGAGCCGCGGGCTCGCGCTCCACCGCGCGCAAGGCGGCCCGGATCGCGGGCGCCGAGCTGCGCGCGCTCGGCATCCGGCAGAACTACGCCCCGGTGGCCGACGTGAACGTCAATCCGGCCAACCCCGTCATCGCCGTCCGCTCCTTCGGCTCGGACCCCGAAGCGGTCGCCGAACTGGTCGCCGCCCAGGTCAAGGGCTACCAGGGCGAGGACATCGCCTCGACGTCCAAGCACTTCCCCGGGCACGGCGACACCAAGGACGACAGCCACTCCCACCTGCCCTACATCCACCACACCCGCGAGCAGTGGGAGACCCTGGACGCGCCGCCGTTCCGGGCCGCGGTGGCCGCCGGCATCGACTCGATCATGACCGCGCACATCGTGGTCCCCGCCCTGGACCCGGCCGAGGACCCGGCCACGCTCTCGCGCCCCATCCTCACCGGCATCCTGCGCGAGGAACTCGGCTACGACGGCGTCGTGGTGACCGACTCGCTCGGCATGCAGGGCGTCCGCACGAAGTACGGCGACGACCGGGTGCCGGTGCTCGCCCTGAAGGCGGGCGTCGACCAGCTCCTGAACCCGCCGAAGCCGGAGATCGCCTGGAACGCGGTGCTCCGGGCGGTGCGCGGCGGGGAGTTGACGGAGGCGCGGCTCGACGAGTCGATCCTGCGAATCCTGCGCCTGAAGGCGAAGCTCGACCTGTTCTCCGACCCGTACGTCACCTCGCGCGGCGTCGACCGCACGGTCGGCACGCGCGCGCATCTCGCCGCCGCGGACCGGATCGCCGAGGAGACGACGACGCTGCTCAGCAACACGGGCGGGCTGCTTCCGCTGTCGCGGCGTACGCACGGGGAGGTGCTCGTCGTGGGCGCGGACCCGGCGTCGCCGTCGGGGACGACGGGTCCGCCGACGACCGTGCTCGGGCGCGAACTGACGGCCGTCGGCTTCTCGCCGACGGTGCTTCCGACGGGCACGGCCCCCTCCGCCGCGAAGATCGCCGAGGCGGTGGCGGCCGCCGCGGGCAAGGACGCGGTGCTGGTGGGCACGTACAACGTGGGGGCCGGGAGCGCGCAGATCGCCCTGGTGCAGGCGCTGGTGGCGACGGGGGTTCCGGTCGTCGCGGTGGCCATCCGCAATCCGTACGACGTGGCGCGGTTGCCGTCCGTGGGCGCTTCCCTTGCCGCCTACTGCTGGACGGACGTCGAACTGCGCGCCGCGGTCCGGGTGATCGCGGGGCGCGTCGAGCCGCGGGGGAAGCTGCCCGTGCCGGTGCAGCGGGCGGACGATCCGGGGCAGGTGCTGTACCCGGTCGGCCACGGCCTGACGTACTGATCCGTACGTCGCCCCACCCGCGCACCGCCTCCACCTGACCCAAAGCACCCCACGCACCTGGCGTGCGCCCGCCCGAGCGGGTCACGCTGGGTGCACATATCGGGGGGTTTGCCATGCATGCCATGCCGGGCTTGAGGTGTGCGGGGGTGCTCCTTGCCGTGCTTTTTGCCGTGCTCCTCGGCGTGACCGGCTGCCAGAAGTCCTCGTCCCCCGGATCGGATTCCTCGGACCGGAAGCCGTCCTCGTCGGTGTCGTCCGGTTACGGGGCCGTCTTCCTCGCCGTGGACGAGTGCAGTTCGCGGGGGCGCGAGACCTTCACGGAGGTGCCGTGCACGAGCGAGCGGGCGGCGGCGCGGGTCATCGCCCGCTACGACGGCAGGGTCGCGGAGGGCCCCGCGTGCCCCGTCCGCACGGACTTCGTGCTCCACATCAGCGAGAACCGGCCCGCGGGCGACGAGGACGGGAACGGCGAGGTGCCGCGCGGCTACGCCTGCATGCGGAACCTGGAGGAGCCGCATCCCGGTGACCCCGGGGGCGGCGGCGGGCCCCGGACCGTCGTCGGGGACTGCGTCTACAGCGCGAGGCAGGGGGAGGTGCGGGAGACCGCGTGCGACGGGTCCGGCGCGAAGGCCCCCGAGTACCGGGTGACGTCGGCCGTCTCGGAGCGGGCCCTGTGTCCTGCCGCCACGCAGCTGTACGTGTCGCTGGAGGGCGGTAAGCCGGTGGGGTGTGCGGTGCGGGTGTGAGCGGTGCGGCGTGCGAACGCCGGACGGGCCGAGGATGCGGCCCGTCCGGCCGTACGGCAACGACCCTACGGACGCAGGGTCATCTGCTTCCGCTCGTCCTTGCGGTCGAGCTTCGCGTCGTACGGGGCCAGCGGCTTCGGGGACGCCGAGGTGGAGACCCCGGCCCACGCCTGGATCCGCTCCGTGGCCTTCGCCTTCTCCGCCGGGACGAGGCCCGCCACGTTCGCTCCGTGGTTGGCGCCCGGGGCGGTGAAGACGTGCGAGTCGTGCTTCGCGCCCCTGGCGGGACGGAAGGGCTCCGCACCCCACGGGTCGTTCTCGCCGTAGACGTACAGCATCCGGTGCGAGTTGTGCCGCACCCAGCGGTCCACGTCCTTCATGGCACCGGACTGGAACTTCATCGGGATCTCACGCGGCACGAAGTTCCGCGGCGGCTGGTAGCCGTAGCGGCTCAGGTCGCCGAGCCAGGGCTGCTTGATGTCGGGCGAGCCCAGCTGCGTACCGGCCTGGTAGTAGTACGGCGTGTACGGGGTGAGGCCCTGGTCCGTGTAGGAGGTCCAGCCGCCCACCGCGTCCACGTAGTCGAAGATCACCTGGTCGGACGCGGACTTGGCGTCCGGCACGTCCGCGCACGCGGACTCCGGCTGGTACTGCCAGAAGCCCCACACCAGGTCGAGGACGACGGCCTCGTACGCCTTGTCCAGGTTGCCGACCGTCTTGAAGGTGTAGCCGCCCGCCTCGGCGAACGCGGCGTACTTCTTCTCCAGCGGCTCGCGGCGCACGAGCGCCTCGCGCTGCACGGCCTCCAGCTTGGCGCGGCACTCCTTGGTGCCGACCGTCTCGAAGAACTCGTCGTAGCGCGAGTCCTCCTTGTTCACCACGTCGTTCGGGGCGACGTACGCGACGACGCCGTCCATGTCACGCGGGTAGAAGCGCTCGTAGTACGTGGCGGTCATGCCGCCCTTCGAGCCGCCGGTCGCCACCCACTTCTTGTCGTAGATCGGCTTCAGCGCCTTGAAGATGCGGTGCTGGTCGCTCGCGGCCTGCCAGATGTCGAGCTTGGACCAGTCGGCCGGCTCGGGGCGGGACGGCGTGAAGAAGCGGTACTCCATGGAGACCTGGTTGCCGTCGATGATCCGCGTCGGCTCGCTGCGGCTGGGGTTCGTCGAGACGCCGTAGCCGCTGGTGAAGAAGGCCGTGGGGCGGGCGGTGTCCTTGTGCAGCACCGTCAGGCGCTGCTTGAAGGTGCCCTTGGAGGGGTGCCGGTGGTCGATCGGCTGGGTGTAGTTGAGGACGAAGTAGCGGTAGCCGGTGTACGGCTTCTCCTCGATCAGGCTCATGCCCGGTATCGCGAGGAGCCGGTCCTTGATGTCGGTGGCCTGCGGCTTGGCGGCGGTGGCCGCCCCTGCCGCACTCACTGTGCCCGCGGTGCCTATGCCTATGAGCACCACGAGCGACAGCAGCCATCTGAGCGCCTTGCGCATGCACTCTCCCCTGAGTGGTTCACGGTTGCGTCCGCCGGAACTTATCGGAGCAACTCGCTCACCACTAGGGGCTCTTGCGTCACATCAGGCCGCAGTACGGAACAAAGAGGGCATTGCCCTCAGCCGGACCCACAAGTCGGACCCACAAGTCAGCACCCTGAGTCGGCACGCACGGTCAGCACAGGATCCAGCCCGAGCTGACGCTCCCCCCGCCGACCATCCCCTTCACCCACACGCACCGATGCCCCACGTGCACCGTCACCGGGCCCGCGCGATGCGTGTAGCGGCCCTTGTCCCTGGCCGGGCGGTTGCCCCGGGCCTGGACACTGACCGACATCGTCTTGCGGGCGCCGGGGCGCTTGGCGATCGTGACGGCGCAGACATAGCTGCGCTTCTTGTAGATGACGACCTTGCCCGTGCTGAAGGAGAGCGTGCGCACCTTGTGCCCGGCGCAGCGTCCGGCCGAAGCCTGGGCCTGCGCCGCGCCGGCGCCCGCGACACCGAGCAGGACGGCAGCCGCAAGGACGACGGCGCCGAGCGCGAGGCTCCGCCGTATTCGACCACTGCTCACCAGTTTCCCTCCCGACACTTCCGCATCAGCGTACTGATGTACGGACGCCGACCGTACGTCCGCCGGTTGCGCCGCCGCCCGGATTCGTTCGACGGGCCGGTCATCGGGCGTCCCCCGGCTACGCGGTCGACGGCTCGGCCTCCCCCACGAACGTCCGCCACAGCCGCGCGTACCGTCCGTCGAGCGCGAGCAGCTCCTCGTGCGTGCCGTCCTCCGCGACCCGGCCGTGGTCCATCAGGATCACGCGGTCCGCGCGGGCCGCCGTGGTCAGGCGGTGGGCGACCACCAGCGTGGTGCGCTTGCCCGCGATGCGGTCGGTGGCCTGGTTGACCTGCGCCTCCGTGGCGAGGTCGAGGGCCGCGGTGGCCTCGTCCAGGAGCAGGATGTCCGGGTCGACGAGCTCCGCGCGGGCCAGGGCGATCAGCTGGCGCTGTCCCGCGGAGAGGTTGCGGCCGCGCTCGGAGACCTCGTGGAGGTAGCCGCCGTCCAGGGTGGCGATCATGTCGTGCGCGCCGACCGCGCGGGCCGCGGCCTCCACCTCGGCGTCCGTGGCGTCGGGCCGCCCGTAGGCGATCGCGTCGCGCACCGTGCCCGCGAAGAGGTAGGCCTCCTGCGGGACGACACCGAGGCGGTGGCGGTACGAGGTGAGGTCCAGGGAGCGCAGGTCGGTGCCGTCGACGGTGACCCGGCCGCCGGTCGGGTCGTAGAACCGGGCGACGAGCTTGACCAGCGTCGACTTGCCCGCGCCGGTCTCGCCGACGAACGCGACGGTCTGGCCTGCGGGGATGCGCAGGCGCACGTCGCTGAGGGCCTCCTCGGGCTCGTCCTCGGAGCCGTACGCGAAGTCCACGTCCTCGAAGGCGATCTCTCCGCGCAGGGACAGGACGTCGAGCGGCTCGTCCGCGGCCTTCGTCGAGGTCGGCTCCTGGAGCAGTTCCTGGATGCGGCCGAGCGAGACGGTGGCCTGCTGGTAGCCGTCGAAGACCTGGGAGAGCTGCTGGACCGGCGCGAAGAACAGGTCGATGTAGAGGAGGTAGGCGACCAGGGCGCCGGTGGTCAGCGTCCCCGCCTCCACACGCCCCGCGCCGACCATCAGGACCGCGGCCGCGGCGACCGCCGAGAGCAGCTGAACGAACGGGAAGTAGATGGAGATCAGCCACTGCCCGCGGATGCGGGCGCTGCGGTAGTCGGCGCTGGCCTGCGCGAACTTCCTTGCGCCCGAGCGCTCGCGCCGGAAGGCCTGCACGATGCGCAGCCCGGCGACCGACTCCTGGAGATCGGCGTTGACCACCGAGACGCGCTCGCGCGCCAGCTCGTACGCCTTGACGCTGGAGCGGCGGAAGAAGAACGTACCGATGATCAGCGGCGGCAGCGTCGCGAAGACGACGAGCGCGAGCTCCACGTCGATCACGACGAGCGCGACCATGATGCCGAAGAAGGTGACGACGGAGACGAAGGCGGTGACCAGACCCGTCTGGAGGAAGGTGGACAGGGCGTCCACGTCGGTCGTCATCCGGGTCATGATGCGCCCGGTCAACTCCCGCTCGTAGTAGTCGAGTCCAAGCCGCTGGAGCTGGGCGAAGATCTTCAGGCGCAGCGAGTAGAGGACGCGTTCGCCCGTCCGTCCGGTCATCCGCGTCTCGCCGATCTGCGCCGTCCACTGGACGAGCACGGCGAGCAGCGCGAGCCCGGATGCCGCCCACACGGCGCCGAGCGCGAGCTGCGATACGCCCTCGTCGATGCCGTGCCGGATCAGCACCGGAAGCAGCAGACCCATGCCCGCGTCGATGGCGACCAGGAGCAGCGCCAGGAGCAGCGGCTTGCCGAATCCGGCGAGGAGACGGCGCAGGCCGTAGGACTCCTCCGTGGCGACCGCGCGCGCCTCGTCGACGCCGGGGGTGTCGGTGGCCGGGGGCAACGCGTCGACCTGGGCGAGGAGTTCGGGGGTCGCGGGCATCCCGGACATCGCGGTGTCCTTGGGCTCGCGGTCGCCGACCCAGAGCTGCGGGGTGATGCCGCGTTCGGCGTCGAACTCGGCGTCGAGCTCGGCGCGCAGGGAGGTGTCCTCGGGGAGCTCGACCGGGACCGTCCGGCCGGGCGAGACGCCGCCGAGCTCGTCCGGGTCGGTCAGCAGGCGCCGGTAGAGGGGAGAGTTCTCCGTCAGCTCCTCGTGCGTGCCGATCGCGGCGAGCTTCCCGCCGTCGAGCACGGCGATGCGGTCGGCGAGGTTCAGGGTGGAGCGGCGGTGGGCGATGAGGAGGGTCGTGCGGCCCGCCATGACGCCGCGCAGGGCCTCGTGGATCTCGTGCTCGACGCGCGCGTCCACCGCCGACGTCGCGTCGTCGAGGACGAGCAGGCGCGGATCGGTGAGGATGGCGCGGGCGAGGGCGACGCGCTGGCGCTGGCCGCCGGAGAGGGTGAGGCCGTGCTCGCCGACGGTGGTGTCGTACCCGTCGGGCAGTTCGGAGATGAAGCGGTCGGCCTGGGCGGCGCGGGCCGCGGTCTCGATCTCCTCCTGGGTGGCGTCGGGCTTTCCGTACGCGATGTTGGCGCGGACGGTGTCGGAGAAGAGGAAGGAGTCCTCGGGCACGAGCCCTATCGCGGCCCGCAGCGAGTCGGTCGTCAGCTCGCGCACGTCGTGGCCGCCGACGAGGACGGCGCCGTGCGTCACGTCGTAGAAGCGGGGCAGCAGCAGCGAGACGGTGGACTTGCCGCTGCCCGAGGTGCCGACGACGGCGAGCGTCTCGCCGGGCCGGATCTCGAAGGAGAGCCCGTCAAGGACGGGGCGGCTGTCCTCGTACGCGAAGGAGACGTCGTCGAACTCGACGGTGGCCGGGGCGTCGGCGGGCAGTTCCTTGGTGCCGTCCTTCAGCGTCGGCTCGGTGTCGATGAGCTCCAGGACGCGCTCGGCGCCCGCGCGGGCCTGCTGGCCGACGGTGAGGACCATGGCGAGCATGCGCACGGGCCCGACGAGCTGGGCGAGATAGCTGGAGAAGGCGACGAACGTACCGAGCGTGATCTGCCCGCGCACCGCGAGCCAGCCGCCGAGCGCGAGCATCGCGACCTGGCCGAGCGCGGGCACGGCCTGGAGGGCGGGCGTGTACTTGGAGTTCAGCCGGATGGTGCGCATCCGCCCCGCGAAGAGCTTGCGCCCGACCTCCCTGAGCTTCCCGGTCTCCTGGTCCTCCTGGCCGAACCCCTTCACGACGCGTACGCCGGAGACGGAGCCGTCCACGACTCCGGCGACGGCGGCGGCCTGGGCCTGCGCGTACCAGGTGGAGGGGTGCAGGCGGCCCCGGCTGCGCTTGGCGATGAACCAGAGGGCGGGGGCGACGGCCAGCGCGACGAGGGTCAGCGGGATGGAGAGCCACGCCATGATCACGAGGGACATGACGAAGAGGAGGATGTTGCCGATGGTCATCGGCAACATGAAGAGCAGGCCCTGGATGAGCTGGAGGTCGCTGGTGGCGCGGCCGACGACCTGCCCGGTGGACAGCTCGTCCTGCCGCCGCCCGTCGAGCTTGGTGATCGTGCCGTACATCTCGGTCCGCAGGTCGTGCTGGACGTCGAGGGCGAGGCGTCCGCCGTAGTAGCGGCGGATGTAGGTGAAGACGTAGACGAGGAGGGCCGCGCCGATGAGGGCGCCGACCCAGGGGCCCATGGACCGGCTCTTGTCCCCGATGACGTCGTCGATGATCACCTTGGTGATGAGCGGTACGAGCGCCATGACGGCCATGCCCGCGAGCGAGGACCCGAGGGCGAGCACGACGTCCTTCGGGTACCGCCACGCGTACCCGGTCAGCCGTTTCGCCCAGCCGGATTTCTCCGCCCCGGCCCCACCGGATTTCTCCGGCTCGGCCCCGCCCCGTTGCTCCGTCACGTGCTGCCTCCCGTCGACCTGACCTGCCGAGAGGCCCAACGCGGCGGGATGCGGATTTCATCCCGCCGCAACAAAGAGGGGTCTGAGGTCCTAGGACCCGGTCAGCTGCCGGGGACCGCGACGAACGCCTCACGCGGCGTGTCGGTCGGCGTGTAGCGCTGGGACGCGGCGGTCCTGGGCGTCAGGTCCTTGTGGACGGCCTTGGCCACGCCCTGGATGGTGGTGACGCCGTAGTTCATGGAGCTGTTGCCGTGGGTGAGCACGGAGATCGTGTAGTCGTGGCCGCCGCCCTTGAACGCGCCGATGCTGTGCACCCGCCAGCCGTGGGTCGAGCGCTGCAGCCAGCCGTTCTTGACGTGGATCTTGACGCCGGACGGCGCGCCCGCCGGGGTGCCCCAGCGCTGCGAGGAGACGACCTTGCCCATCAGCTTGAGGATGTAGGCGCGCGCGTTGTCGCTCAGGACGGAGTTCTTGGCGGTGATCAGGGCGAGGAGCTTCTGCTCGTCGGCCGCGTTGATCCGGGTCAGGCCCCAGTAGCCGCCGGAACCCGGCACCGTCTTGGTCATCTTGGCGGCCCGGAGGAACCCGTTGATCTTTCCCGTGCCGAGCTGGCGCCAGAGCTTGCTGGTCGCCGCGTTGTCCGACCTGGTGATCATGGCGTACGCGAGGTCCGACTCGCGCACCGACAGCTTCCGATCGGTCTTCTTCGCGTCCCACAGCAGCGCCGCGAGGACGGTCGTCTTGACGACGCTCGCCGAGTCGAACGACGTGGTCGATCGCAGGGTGCAGGTGGTCTTGGTGGTGCGGTCGTGCAGGCCGACCGCGACGGTGCCCTTGCGGTTCTTCAGCGCCGCCGTGATGTCCTTGGTCAGCTTGGCGGCCAGGCCGGCCTGCGCGGAGGTGCAGACGACCTGCGGCGCCGCCGCCGCGGCGGCGGGCGTGGCGGTCGCGGCGGTGCCGAGCGGCACGAGCACTCCGGCGGCGAGACTCGCCGAGAGCACGCGGGCACGCCTGGATATCCCGGATACCGGGTGCGTCATGGAATTTCCCCATCCCCTTGGGTTCGTACAAACCCCTCGGGGCCCGTACGAGCGCGCCCCCCGGCGCACTCACCCCGCATGACTCACCGGCCCCGGGCGAGGTTGTACGACTTTGGAACAGATGACCGATCCGTGACGAACCCGTAGCCAAATGATCACCTCGCGCCCGGACGCGGCGGAGTCCCGGCGTCACACCGCGAAGAGCGGGTGGTGCCGGGACTCCGCCGCGATCGGCGGCGGCTCAGATGTGCGTCGGGTCAGATATGCGTCGGCTCGAACATGCGCAGCACCGCCGGGAGCACGACCACCGAGGGGCCGGGCTCCGCGAGCGCCTTCGCCAGGTCGTCGCGGAGGGTCTCCGGGGTCGTACGGACGCCCGGCACCCCGAAGGACTCCGCGAGCGCCACGAAGTCGGGGCGGGCCAGCTCCGTCGCGGTGGGTTCGCCGAACGCCTCGGACATGTACTCCCGGAGGATTCCGTACCCCCCGTCGTCCACGATCAGCCAGGTGACCGGCAGGCCGTGCTGCTTGGCCGAGGCCAGTTCCGCGATGGAGTACATCGCGCCGCCGTCGCCCGACACGGCGAGCACCGGCCTGGTCGGGTCGGCCGCCGCGGCGCCGATGGCGGCCGGGAAGCCGTACCCCAGGCCGCCCGCGCCCTGCGCCGAGTGCATCGTGTTCGGACGCCGCGCGTCGAAGGCGGACCAGGCCCAGTACGCGAGGATCGTCATGTCCCAGAAGGACGGCGAGGCGTCCGGCAGGGCCTCGCGCACCGACGCCAGGACCTGCTGCTCCAGGTCGAGCTCCTGGGCGGCGATGCGGTCCTTGACCTTGGCGAGCACCGTCCGCACCCGCTCGGGGGCCGACGGGTCCTCACGCGGGGCGTCGATCGTCTCCAGGAGCGCGGAGAGCGCCAGGCGCGCGTCCGCGTGGATGCCGAGCGCCGGGTGGTTGGACTCCAGCTTCCCGGCGTCCGCCTCGATCTGCACGACCCGGCCGCGCGGCTTGAACGTGTGGTAGTTCGAGGAGAGCTCGCCGAGGCCCGATCCGACCACCAGGAGGACGTCCGCGTCCTCCAGGAAGTCCGTGGTGTACCGGTCCTCCAGCCACGACTGGAGCGACAGCGGGTGCTCCCAGGGGAAGGCGCCCTTGCCGCCGAAGGTCGTCACGACAGGGGCGTTCACCAGCTCGGCGAGGGCCAGGAGCTTTCCGGAGGCATCCGAGCGCACGACTCCGCCGCCCGCGATGATCGCCGGGCGCTCGGCCCGGGACAGCAGGTCGGCCGCCACCGCGGTCAGCTCGGGACGCGGGACGACCTCGTCCGGGGTCGCGTCCATGGCCGTGACGACGGGCAGGGTCGTCTCCGCGAGCAGCACGTCCTGCGGGATCTCCACCCAGACCGGGCCGTGCGGGGCGGTGAGCGCCGACTCCCAGGCCGCCGCGATCGCGGAGGGGATCTGCGAGGCCGTGCGGACCGTGTGGACGGACTTCACGATGTCGCGGAAGGATGCCTGCTGGTCGCGCAGCTCGTGGAGGTAGCCGTGCCGGCCGCCGCCGAGGCCCGCCACCGGGATCTGGCTGCCGATCGCGAGCACGGGCGACGAGCCGGCCGCCGCCTCCTGGAGCGCGGCGAGCGAGGTCAGCGCGCCGGGTCCGGTGGACAGGAGCAGCGGGGCCACCTCGCCGGTGATCCGGCCGTACGCGTCCGCCGCGAAGCCGGTGTTGTTCTCGACGCGAAGCCCGACGTACGACAGGGAAGAGCGGCGCAGCGCGTCGAACATGCCGAGCGCGTGCTGGCCGGGCAGGCCGAAGACCGTCGTCGCGCCGAGGCCCTGGAGGGTCTCGACGACGAGGTCGCCGCCGTTGCGCCCGGCGGGCGGGTTCAGGGCCGCTTCCTGCTGCGCGTCCGTGGGGCGCAGGACTACGTCGTGGTCGTGCGTCACTTGGCCGCGCTCCCCTCGGTGGTCCGGCGGGCCTCCGCGATCTGCCGGGACATGATCGTCGTCAGCTCGTACGCGGTGTGCGAGGCGGCGACGGCCGTGATCTCCGCGTGGTCGTAGGCGGGGGCGACCTCGACGACGTCCGCCGAGACGAGGTTGCAGGAGGAGAGTCCCCGCAGGATCTCCAGGAGCTCGCGCGACGTCATGCCGCCCGCCTCCGGGGTGCCGGTGCCGGGCGCGTGGGCCGGGTCCAGGCAGTCGATGTCGATGGAGATGTACAGCGGGCGGTCGCCGATGCGCTGGCGCAGCTGGTCGGCGACCTCGTCGGCGCCGCGGCGGTAGATGTCCGCCGAGGTGACGATGCCGAAGCCCATCTTCTCGTCGTCGGTGAGGTCCTTCTTGCCGTACAGCGGGCCGCGCGTGCCGACGTGGCTGAGCGCCTCGGTGTCGAGGATGCCCTCCTCGACGGCCCGGCGGAACGGCGTGCCGTGCGTGTACTCCGCGCCGAAGTACGTGTCCCAGGTGTCCAGGTGCGCGTCGAAGTGCAGCAGGGCGACCGGGCCGTGCTTCTTGGCGACCGAGCGGAGCAGCGGCAGCGCGATGGTGTGGTCGCCGCCGAGCGTCATCATGCGGGCGCCGGAGCCGAGGAGGTCGTCCGCGGCGGCCTCGATCGTCTCGACCGCCTCGTTGATGTTGAACGGGTTGGCGGCTATGTCGCCCGCGTCCGCGACCTGCGCGAGCGCGAAGGGGGATGCGTCCTGCGCGGGGTTGTACGGACGCAGGAGGCGCGAGGCCTCGCGGATCGCGTTGCCGCCGAAGCGTGCGCCGGGGCGGTACGAGACACCGGTGTCGAAGGGCACGCCGACCACGGCGATGTCCGTCTTGCCGCCCACCTCGTCGAGACGGGGCAGCCGGGCGTAGGTCGCCGGGCCCGCGTACCGGGGAACGCGGGAGGAATCGACCGGGCCGCGGGGGGTCGGGGTCTCGGCGCTGCTCATGGTCGGTTTCCTCCTGCTGGTTACGAGTGCTGCGTTGCTGCTGGGACAAGTGTCGCGCGGCCCACCGGCAGTGGGCCGCGCGAGAGGGCTAGGCGGGCACCGGAGTCTCCGGCTCCGCCTCTTCGGCCCCCCGGCCCGCGAGCCGCTCGCGCCAGGCCGCGAGGACCTGTGCGTCGGTCGGCTTGGTGGCGAGGGAGACGACGACGTACACGGCGAGCGAGATCAGCAGGCCGTAGTAGACGGGCTCGTTGGCGAGGATTCCGTACCCCCACATGAGCCCGATGACCGAGAGCCCGCCGGTGGCGACGGCCGCGAGCGCACCGGGCGCCGTGCCGCGCTTCCAGAGCAGCCCGCCGAGGATCGGCACGAGCAGCCCGGCGACGAGCAGGTTGTAGGCGACGGTGAGCGCCTGGACGACGTCGTTGAGGGCGATGGCGATGCAGACGACCGCGATGCCCATGATCAGGATGAAGAGGCGGTTGCCCTTCACCTCGTCGTGCTCCTCGCCCTCCCCCTTCGGGGAGACGGCGCCCCGCAGCCGCGACCAGATGTCGTTGTTGGCGACGGTCGCGCAGGCGATGAGCGCTCCGGAGGAGGTGGACATCACGGCGGCGAGCGCCGCGGCGAGCACCAGCCCTCGTACACCCATGGGCAGTTCGTCCTTGACGATGGTCGCGAAGGCCGCGTCCGCGCTGGGCAGCTTCGGGTACATGACCTTGGCCGCGGTGCCGATGACGGCGCCCGCGACGGCGTACACCAGACAGTAGGTACCGGCGACGGTGCCGCCGTAGCGGGCGACCTTGTCGCTGCGCGCGGTGAAGACGCGCTGCCAGATGTCCTGCCCGATGAGCATGCCGAACGTATAGATCAGGACGTACGTGAAGATCGTCTCGCCGCCGATGCCCAGCGGGTCGAAGTACTCGGTGGGCAGCTTGGCCTTCATCTCGCTGAAGCCGCCGGCCTTGACGACCGCGATGGGCAGCAGCAGGAGCAGCACGCCGATGGTCTTCACCACGAACTGCACCATGTCGGTGAGCGTGATGGACCACATGCCGCCGAGCGTGGAGTACGCGACGACGATCGAGCCGCCCAGGATGATCGCGATCGTGCGGTTCATGTCGAACAGGACGTCGAAGATGGTGGCGTACGCGATGGTCGAGGTGACCGCGAGCATCAGGGTGTACGCCCACATGACGACCCCGGAGATGACGCCCGCGCGCCCGCCGTAGCGCAGGTCGAGCATCTCGGAGACGGTGTAGACCTTCAGGCGCGCGATGCGCGCCGAGAAGAAGACGCTCAGCGCGAGCAGGCCGAGGCCGATGGTGAAGACCATCCAGGCGCCGGAGAGCCCGTACTGGTAGCCGAGGCCGACGCCGCCGATGGTGGACGCGCCGCCGAGGACGATGGCGGCCATGGTCCCGGAGTACATCCACGGTCCGAGGCGGCGTCCGGCGACCAGGAACTCGCTCTTGGACTTGGCGCGGCGCATGCCCCACCAGCCCATCGCGAGCATGCCGGCGAGATAGACGACGATCACTGTGTAGTCGACGGCCATAGGGGGCCCTCCTTCGCGCACCTCGGTGGCGTGTCGTGCAGATGGGGGTGGTGGGGGGTGGCAACCAGCCGCGGGGACATCCGCCCGTACCCGCGGCCTGGGGTCGGCACGACCTTAGGTGGCCGGAAAGCAACGCTGAAGTGTACGTTTCATCCACTTCCCGTGATCGATATGGATGGAACATCCACCGTGCCGGACCCCGCCACCCCGTCAGCCCCCTCCGCGCCGCCCCCGACGCCGCCGGTCCCGCTCACCGCACTGCTTGCCCGGGAGGACCTGGGCCTGCGCCAGATCGCGGGCCCGGACGCCGCGGAGAGCGGGGCGGCCGTCCAGTGGGTGCACACCTCGGAGATGGCGGACCCGTACCCGTACCTCCTGGGCGGCGAGCTCCTGCTGACGGCGGGCGTGCACATCAGCGACCCGGTGGGCGCGGGCGTCTACCTGGACGACTACGTGGCGCGGATCGTCCAGGCGGGCGGCTCGGCCCTCGGCTTCGGCGTCGCGCCGGTGCACGACACGGTGCCGCGCGCCCTGGTGACGGCCTGCGACCGCTACGGCCTGCCGCTCCTGGAGGTGCCGCCGCGCACCACGTTCAGCGGGGTCGCCCGCGCGGTGTGGCAGCTGGTGGCCGAGGCCAGGCACGCCGAGCTGCGCCGCGTGACGGAGGCCCAGCAGGGCCTCGCCACGGCCGCCGCGCGCCCGGACCCGGTGCCCGCGGTCCTTCGCCAGCTGGCGGCGCGCCTGAGCGGCTGGGCGGTGCTCTACGCACCGGACGGCGCGGTGCTCCACACGGCGGGGGCCGATCCGGCGCCGGGCGCGCGGCAGGCGGTGCGCGGCCTCTCCGAAGTCGTCCGTCCGGCGGGGCGGCCCGGCCCGACGCCCGCCTCCGCCACCGACTCCGTGGGCGGCGCCCACCTCGCCGCGTACGCGCTGGGCGGCGGGCAGGGGTTCGCGCTCGGGGTCGCCGCCGAGCAGCGCGAACCGGGGGATCACACCATCACCGGGGTGGCCGTCGTGCTGCTCTCGCTCCTGACCGGGAAGCACCAGGGGGCCGCCGACTCCCTGCGGTCGGCGGCGCTCGTGCGGCTGCTCCTGGGCTCGGCGGTGGGCGATGTCGCGCCCCTTCTAGGGGGCGAGGAGTGGACCGTGGTGCACGCGCGCGGGGAGGCCGGAAACGAACCGGTGGCCCACTCGGTCGCGGCCTCCGCGCTGGCCGCCGCGCTGGGCAGCGGCCTGGTCGACGCGGACGCGGGGCAGGACCTCGTACGGCTGCTGCTCCCCGCCGACCGCGAGCTCACCGGACAGCCGGGCTGGACCCTCGGCGTCTCCGCCCCCGCCGCCCCCCGCGACCTGCCCGCCGCCGACGCGCAGGCGGACCGCGCCCTGCGCCGCGCCGAGGCCACCCGCGCGCCGCTCGTCCGGCACCGCGAGGCGGGCATCGCCGCGCTGGTGGCGCCCGCCGAGGCCGCGGCCCACGCGCGCGTGCTGCTCGCCCCGCTCGGCGGCGGCCAGGCGCTCACGGAGACCCTGCGCACCTGGCTCTCCCTGCACGGCAGCTGGGACCGCACGGCAACGGCCCTGGGGGTGCACCGCAACACGGTCCGGCAGCGCATCGCCCGGTGCGCGACGCTGCTGGGGGCGGACTTGGACGACCCCGATGTCCGCATGGAACTGTGGTTCGCACTGGGCCGCTGAGGGGCGCCCTGAAGGGGCGCGGGGAACCGCGCGCCAAGCCACAGGCGGCCCGCGGACGAGGAAGAACCCACCCCCGCTCAAGCCAAACGCAGTGCAGCTCACAGTCCAGGCTTCGGGACTGCCCGCCACCAGCCGGTCACCGACGGCAGAATGGACACCATGCCGATACCCAGCCGTGCCGCGCTCGTCGACCACCTAGTCCGCTCCCGCATCGCGGGCGATGTCGCCACGCCCCGCGAGAACAACCTCAGCCATTACCGGAAGCTCGCGAACGGCGACCGCCACTACTGGCTCGGCCTTGAGCTCGGTGACCGCTGGACGGACGAGCAGGACGTCCTCGCGGTGATGGCCGAGCGGTGCGGCGTGATCGACGACGCCGAGTTCCGGCACGGGCAGGACACCATCGACCCGGAGCTGACGGTCGACGCCCTGGAGCGGATGGCGGCCCGCCTTCGCAAGGCCGCGGCCGGCAAGGAGAGGGTCCTTTTCGCCACCGGCCACCCCGGAGGCCTGCTGGACGTGCACCGCGCGACGGCCGCCGCCCTGCGCTCGGCGGGCTGCGAGATCGTCGTCATCCCCGAGGGCCTCACCGCCGACGAGGGCATGGTCTTCCAGTTCGCGGACGTGGCGATGCTGGAGCGCGGCGCGACCCTGTGGCACACCCACTCCCCCGAGCCGATGAACGCGATCCTGGACGGCCTGGAGCGCGAGGGGCGCCCGCTGCCGGACCTGGTCGTCGCCGACCACGGCTGGGCCGGACGGGCGGGCCAGCGCGGCATCGACTCCGTCGGGTACGCGGACTGCAACGACCCGGCGCTGTTCATCGGTGAGGCCGAGGGCACCGTCCAGGTGACGGTCCCGATGGACGACCACGTCACGAGCCCGCGCTTCTACGACCCGATGACGGCCTACCTGTTGGACGCCGCGGGCCTCACGGCCACGGATTGAGCCCTTCCGTACGTTGCTGGGAGTAGCCCGGCGTGGGGTCCAGATAGACCCGTCGTACGCCGGGGAACCGCTCCCGCAGCCGCCGCTCGGCCTGTTCGCAGGCCCACTCGATCTGCGCCGCCGTGGAGGCGTCGCGGAAGTCGACCTTGGCGGCGACCATCGCCTCCTGCGGCCCCTGGAGCAGCGTCGTCAGTTCGAGCACGGCCTCGACGTGCTCGGAGGCGAGGAGCACCTCGCGGATCTCCTTGCGCATCGGCTTCGGCAGCGGGCGCCCGATGAGGAGCTGCGCGTTGCTGCGGCCGAGCACCCAGGCGACGTAGAGCAGCAGCGCGCCGATGCAGAGCGAGGCCGCGCCGTCCCACGCGCCCGACCCGGTGAGCTGCCCGCCGAGCAGTCCGCCCGCGGCGAGCACGAGGCCGGCGAGGGCGGCGGAGTCCTCCAGGACGACGGCCTTCACGGCGGTGTCGGGCGTGTAGCGCAGATAGCGCCCGAAGGACGCCCCGAAGCGCTCCGCCTCACCGCGTGCCTGTTTGACGCCGGTGCGCAGCGAATAGCCCTCCAGGAGGAAGGCGACGGCGAGCACGATGTACGAGACGAGCGGGTCGCCGAGCTCCTCGCCCGCCACCAGGGTGTGGATGCCGTCGTAGATCGAGAAGACGGCGCCGCCGACGAAGGTGGCGACGGCCGCGAGCATCGCCCAGATGTAGCGCTCGGGGCCGTAGCCCAGCGGGTGGTCCTCGTCGGCGGGTTTCTCGCTCCGCTTCAGGGCGGTGAGGAGCAGCAGTTCGGTGACGGTGTCGGCCAGGGAGTGCGCCGCTTCGGAGAGCATCGCGCTCGACCCGCTGATGACACCGGCGACGGCCTTGGCGACGGCGATCCCGAGGTTGGCGACGGCGGCGACGATGACGGTGAAGGTGCTCTCGCCGCCGCCCTCTGACGGTTGCTCACTCATGTATCGGACGGTATGTCCGATCAGCGGGGAACGCGAACGACGCCTTCCTGGATGACCGTCACCGCGAGCTGCCCGTCCTGCGTCCAGATCCGCGCCTGGCCCAGGCCCCGCCCGCCGGACGCGGAGGGCGACTCCTGGTCGTACAGGAGCCATTCGTCGGCCCTGAAGGGGCGGTGGAACCACATCGCGTGGTCGAGCGACGCGCCGACGACGTCGCCGACCGCCCAGCCGCCCCTGCCGTGCGCGAGCAGCACCGAGTCGAGCAGCGTCATGTCGGAGACGTACGTGGCGAGGCAGACGTGCAGCAGGGAGGCGTCGATGCCGCCGTCGAGCTTGCCGTTCGTGCGGAACCACACCTGCGAGCGCGGCTCGCGCGGCTGTCCGACGCTGGCCCAGGGCGGTGCGTCCACGTAGCGCAGGTCGACGGCCGCGCGGGCCTCGATCAGGCGCTCGGCGACGTGGGCCGGCAGATGGCGGGGCAGCATCTCGGCGGCGGTCGGCAGTGTCTCCGGGTCCGGCGCGGACGGCATGCCCGTCTGGTGCTCCAAGCCCTCCTCGTGCGCCTGGAAGGACGCGGAGAGGTGGAATATCGGCTGCCCGTGCTGGACGGCGACGACCCTGCGGGTGGTGAACGAGCGGCCGTCGCGGATGCGGTCGACGGTGTAGACGATCGGCGCGCCCGGATCCCCCGCACGCAGGAAGTACGCGTGCAGGGAGTGGGCGGGCCTCTCGGCGGGGACCGTGCGTCCTGCCGCCACCAGCGCCTGGGCGGCCACCTGGCCGCCGAAGACGCGCGGGACGATCGCCGACCGGCTCACGCCCCGGAATATGTCCTCCTCGATCTGCTCGAGGTCGAGCAGATCGAGGAGCGACTCAAGTGCCTTGTTCATGAATCCAGTTCTACAGGGCGGTTTTCACAGGCCCGTGTTCTTCTACAGGCCCATGTTCTTGGCGATGATCATCTTCATGACCTCGCTGGTGCCGCCGTAGATGCGGTTGACGCGGTTGTCCGCGTACAGGCGGGCGATGGGGTACTCGTTCATGAAGCCGTAGCCGCCGTGCAGCTGGAGGCACTTGTCGATGACGCGGTGCGCGACCTCGGTGTTGAACAGCTTCGCGGAGGCGGCCTCGGCCGCGGTCAGCTCGCCCGCGTCCAGGGCCTCCAGGGCGCGGTCGGCGACGGCCTCGGCCGCGTCCACCTCGGCCTGGCAGGCGGCGAGCTCGAACTTGGTGTTCTGGAAGGAGGCGACCGTCTTGCCGAAGACCGTGCGGTCCTGGACGTACTCCTTGGCGAACCGGACGGCGGCCTTGGCCTGCGCGTAGGCGCCGTAGGCGATGCCCCAGCGCTCGGAGGGCAGGTTGCTGCCGAGGTAGTAGAAGCCCTTGTTCTCCTCGCCGAGGAGGTCCTCGACGGGGACCTTGACGTCGACGAACGCCAGCTCGGCGGTGTCGGAGGTCTTCAGGCCGAGCTTGTCGAGCTTGCGGCCGATGGAGTAGCCCTCGGACTTGGTGTCCACGGCGAAGAGGGAGATGCCGAAGCGGCGGTCCTCGGCGGTGGGCGCGGAGGTGCGCGCGCAGACGATCACGCGGTCGGCGTGCACACCGCCGGTGATGAAGGTCTTGGAGCCGTTGAGGACGTAGTGCGTGCCGTCCTCGGAGAGCTTGGCCGTGGTCTTCATGCCCGCGAGGTCGGAGCCGGTGCCCGGCTCGGTCATCGCCAGGGCCCACATCTCCTCGGCGGAGACGAACTTCTCGAGGTAGCGCTTCTTCTGCTCGTCGGTGCCGAGCGCCTTGATGTACGGCAGGGCGAGCAGCACGTGGACGCCGGAGCCGCCGAAGGTGACGCCCGCGCGGGCCGTCTCCTCGTACTGGATGGCCTCGAACTTGTGCGACTCGATGCCCGCGCCGCCGAACTCCTCGGGGACGCTGATCCCGAAGAGACCGAGCTCGGCGAGCTTGTAGTAGAACTCGCGCGGCACCTGACCCGCGGCGAACCACTCCTCGTGGACCGGGACGACCTCGGCCTCGATGAAGGCGCGCAGGGTCTCCCGGAACGCCTCGTGGTCCTCATTGAAAACGGTACGGCGCACGGAGAACTCCTTCGATACGGCACCAGGCTCGGCCAAGCGCACACGACTAAGCGCTTGCTCAGATAGACGTTACCCGTCGGTCACCGGACCGTCCAGAGAGAAGCCCTGTCGCTCCCGTCACGCTACGGCCGCGGCGAACGCCCCGCGCGCGAGGCTGTGCAGCAGCTGCGCCATGGCCGTGCGGCTGGGCAGCGCGTCGCGGCGGCTCAGGTGCGGCGTGGAGTTGAGCAGCCCGAAGACCGCGTGCACGGACACCCGGGCCGCGTTCTCGGCGAGGTCCGGATAGACCTTGCGCACCACGTCGACCCAGATCTCCACGTACTGCCGCTGGAGCTGGCGGACCAGCTTGCGGTCGGTGTCCCGCAGCCGGTCGAGCTCGCGGTCGTGCAGCGTGATCAGGGAGCGGTCGTCCAGGGCGAAGTCGATGTGCCCCTCGATGAGCGAGTCGAGCACCTGCTCCGGCGACCCGTTCTCGTCGGCCACGCAGCGTTTGCCGCCGGTCAGGAGCTGCCCGCTGATGCCGACGAGCAGCTCGGCGAGCATCGCGTCCTTGCCGGGGAAGTGGCGGTAGAGGCCGGGGCCGCTGATGCCGACCGCCGCCCCTATCTCGTCCACTCCGACTCCGTGGAAGCCGCGCTCGGCGAAGAGCCGCGCGGCCTCCCTGAGGATCTGCTCGCGACGGGTGGGGGCGTCGGTTCTGGTGGCCATGGAATCAATTCTAGACAGGGCGGTTAGCGCTCGTTAACCTGATGGAAATGCGTTAACGCTCATTAACCGAGCAAGGGGGCTCGACTGATGCTGCAGGCACCAGTGCTGGCGAGCGCGGCTGATCCCGCGTCCGAAGCATGGCGGACGAACGAGGCGGCGCACACCGCCCTCGTCGACGAGCTGCGGGCCAAGCTCGCGGCGGCCAGGCTCGGCGGTGGCGAGCGGGCCCGCGCCCGCCATGTCTCCCGCGGCAAGCTGCTGCCCCGCGACCGGGTGGACGCCCTGCTCGACCCCGGCTCGCCCTTCCTTGAGCTGGCACCGCTCGCGGCGGACGGGTTGTACGGCGGGGACGCCCCGGCGGCCGGAGTCATCGCCGGCATCGGCCGGGTCTCCGGGCGCACGTGCGTGATCGTCGCCAACGACGCCACCGTCAAAGGCGGGACGTACTACCCGATGACGGTGAAGAAGCACCTGCGCGCCCAGGAGGTCGCGCTGGAGAACCGCCTGCCCTGCCTGTATCTGGTGGACTCGGGCGGCGCCTTCCTGCCCATGCAGGACGACGTCTTCCCGGACCGCGAGCACTTCGGGCGGATCTTCTACAACCAGGCGCGGATGTCCGGTGCGGGCGTCCCGCAGATCGCGGCCGTGCTCGGCTCGTGCACGGCAGGCGGGGCGTACGTCCCCGCGATGAGCGACGAGGCCGTCATCGTCCGCAATCAGGGCACGATCTTCCTCGGCGGCCCGCCCCTGGTGAAGGCCGCGACCGGCGAGGTGGTGACGGCCGAGGAGCTGGGCGGCGGCGAGGTCCACTCCCGGGTCTCCGGGGTGACGGACCACCTCGCGGAGGACGACGCGCACGCGCTGCGGATCGTGCGGACGATCGTCTCCACGCTCCCCGGGCGCGGTGAACTCCCCTGGTCCGTCCGCCCTGTCGAGGAGCCGAAGGTCGATCCGCTCGGGCTCTATGGAGCGGTGCCGATGGACTCCCGCACCCCCTATGACGTCCGCGAGGTCATCGCGCGCGTGGTCGACGGCTCGCGCTTCGCCGAGTTCAAGCAGGAGTACGGCCAGACGCTCATCACGGGCTTCGCCCACATCCACGGCCACCCGGTCGGCATCATCGCGAACAACGGCATCCTGTTCTCCGAGTCCGCCCAGAAGGGCGCCCACTTCATCGAGCTGTGCGACCAGCGCGGCATCCCCCTCGTCTTCCTGCAGAACATCTCCGGCTTCATGGTCGGCCGGGACTACGAGGCGGGCGGCATCGCCAAGCACGGCGCCAAGATGGTGACGGCCGTGGCCTGCACGCGCGTGCCGAAGCTGACGGTCGTGATCGGCGGTTCGTACGGCGCGGGGAACTACTCGATGTGCGGCCGTGCCTACTCCCCCCGCTTCCTGTGGATGTGGCCGAACGCCAAGATCTCCGTGATGGGAGGCGAGCAGGCCGCGTCGGTCCTCGCGACCGTCAAGCGCGACCAGTTGGAGTCGCGCGGCGAAGAGTGGTCGGCGCAGGACGAGGAGGCGTTCAAGGCCCCGGTCCGCGCCCAGTACGAAGAGCAGGGCAACGCCTATTACGCCACCGCGCGGCTGTGGGACGACGGCGTGATCGACCCCATGGAGACCCGGCAGGTCCTCGGCCTCGCCCTGACCGCGTGCGCCGAGGCCCCGCTGGGCGAGCCCGGCTTCGGCGTCTTCCGGATGTGAGGGCGGCCATGACTGATTCCAGGAGAGGGACGATGTTCGACACGGTGCTGGTCGCCAACAGGGGCGAGATCGCGGTCCGCGTCATCCGGACGCTGCGGGCGCTCGGCGTGCGCTCGGTCGCCGTCTTCAGCGACGCGGACGCGGACGCCCGGCACGTGCGGGAGGCGGACACCGCCGTGCGCCTAGGTCCGGCCCCGGCGTCCGAGAGCTATCTCTCGGCCGAGCGGCTGCTCGAAGCGGCGGCCCGCAGCGGCGCCCAGGCCGTCCACCCGGGGTACGGCTTCCTCGCGGAGAACGCCGAGTTCGCGCGGGCCTGCACGGAGGCCGGTCTGGTCTTCATCGGGCCGCCCGCCTCGGCGATCGACCTGATGGGCGACAAGATCCGCGCCAAGGAGACGGTCGCGGCGGCCGGGGTCCCGGTGGTCCCCGGCTCCTCCGGCAGCGGCCTGACCGACGCCCAACTGGCCGACGCGGCACGTGAGATCGGCATGCCGGTGCTGCTCAAGCCCTCCGCGGGCGGCGGCGGCAAGGGCATGCGCCTGGTGCGGGACGCCTCGCTGCTCGCGGACGAGATCGCCGCCGCGCGGCGCGAGGCGCGGTCCTCCTTCGGTGACGACACGCTCCTGGTGGAGCGGTGGATCGACCGCCCCCGGCACATCGAGATCCAGGTCCTCGCGGACGGTCACGGCCATGTGATCCACCTGGGCGAGCGCGAGTGCTCGCTCCAGCGCCGCCACCAGAAGATCATCGAAGAGGCCCCGAGCGTCCTGCTCGACGAGGCCACGCGCGCGTCGATGGGCGAGGCGGCGGTCCAGGCGGCCCGCTCCTGCGGGTACGCGGGCGCGGGCACGGTGGAGTTCATCGTGCCGGGCAAGGACCCCGCGTCGTACTACTTCATGGAGATGAACACCCGCCTCCAGGTGGAACACCCGGTGACGGAGCTGATCACCGGCATCGACCTGGTGGAGTGGCAGCTGCGGGTCGCCGCCGGCGAGGAACTCCCCTGCGGCCAGGACGACATCACGCTCACCGGCCACGCGATCGAGGCCCGCATCTGCGCCGAGGACCCTTCACGCGGCTTCCTGCCGTCCGGCGGGACCGTCCTCGCGCTGCACGAACCGCAGGGCGACGGCGTGCGGACCGACTCCGGGCTGAGCCGGGGCACCGAGGTCGGGAGCCTGTACGACCCGATGCTGTCCAAGGTCATCGCGTACGGCCCGGACCGCCCGACCGCCCTGCGCAAGCTGCGGGCCGCCCTCGCGGAGACGGTCACGCTGGGCGTGCCGACCAACGCGGGATTCCTGCGGCGGCTCCTCGCCCACCCGGCGGTGGTCTCCGGGGAGTTGGACACGGGCCTCGTCGAGCGCGAGGCGGAGGGCCTGGTCCCCGAGGGAGTGCCCGACGAGGTGTACGAAGCGGCGGCCGCCGTGCGCAACGCCGCCCTCGAACCCACCGGTGACGGCTGGCGTGACCCGTTCTCGGTGCCGAAGGGCTGGCGCCTTGGCGGCACCCCGGCCCCGCTGACGCACCAACTCCGCGTGCCGGGACACGAACCCGTCGCGCACGTCGCGGGCGAGGGCCCCCGCACGGTGGAGCCCGGCCGCGTCACGGTCCACGTGGACGGCCTCACCCACACGTTCCACCGCGCCGCCGACTGGCTCGGCAGGGACGGCGACGCCTGGCACGTCCAGGACCACGACCCCGTGGAGGCGAGCCTCACCGGAGCCGCCCACAGCGGGGCCGACGCGCTGACCGCCCCGATGCCCGGGACGGTCACGGTCGTCAAGGTGTCCACCGGCGACCGGGTGGCCCAGGGGCAGAGCCTCCTCGTGGTGGAGGCCATGAAGATGGAGCACGTCATCTCCGCCCCGCACGCGGGCACCGTCAGCGAACTCGACGTCACACCGGGCGCGACCGTCGCCATGGACCAGATCCTGGCCGTGGTGATCCCGGACGAGGCGGACACGACGGAGGAGGACCAGAAGTGACCACCGACGCACGGCCCGGCGGCCTCCCCATGGCCGTCCCCGCCCAGGGCCTCCCGCCCCGCGTCCGCATCCACGAGGTGGGCGCACGGGACGGCCTGCAGAACGAGAAGGCGGTCGTCCCCACGGAGATCAAGGCGGAGTTCATCCACCGCCTGGCCGCCGCGGGCCTCACCACCGTCGAGGCGACCAGCTTCGTGCACCCCAAGTGGGTGCCCCAACTGGCGGACTCCGAGCGTCTTTTCCCGCTCGTGCGCGACCTCGCGCAGGGCGGCGAGGTGAAGCTCCCGGTCCTGGTGCCGAACGACCGGGGCCTGGACCGCGCCCTGGCGCTCGGCGCCCGCGGCGTCGCCGTCTTCGTCAGCGCCACGGAGTCCTTCGCCAAGGCCAACCTCAACCGCACGATGGACGAGGCGCTCGCGATGTCGGAGCCGGTCGTGGCCCGCGCCCGCGAGCAGAAGGTGCACGTGCGGGGGTACGTCTCCATGTGCTTCGGCGACCCGTGGGAGGGCGCCGTGCCCATCGCCCAGGTCGTCCGCACCGCGAAGGCCCTCCTGGACATGGGCTGCGACGAGCTGAGCCTCGGCGACACCATCGGCGTGGCCACACCGGGCCATGTGCTGGCCCTGCTCGCCGGGTTGAACGAAGCGGGCGTGCCCACGGACCGCATCGGCGTGCACTTCCACGACACGTACGGCCAGGCGCTCGCCAACACCCTCGCCGCCCTGCAGCACGGCGTGAGCACGGTCGACGCGTCGGCGGGCGGCCTCGGCGGCTGTCCGTACGCGAAGAGCGCCACCGGCAATCTGGCCACCGAAGACCTCGTATGGATGCTCGACGGCCTCGGCATCGAGACCGGCGTCGATCTCGGCCGCCTCACCGCCACCAGCGCGTGGATGGCCGAACAACTGGGCCGACCCAGCCCGTCCCGCACCGTCCGTGCCCTGACCGGCACCTCCCACCAGGAGCAGTGAAGAACGATGGACCACCGTCTGTCCCCCGAGCACGAGGAACTCCGCCGCACGGTCGAGGAGTTCGCGCACGACGTGGTCGCCCCGAAGATCGGCGACCTGTACGAACGCCACGAATTCCCGTACGAGATCGTGCGCGAGATGGGCCGCATGGGCCTGTTCGGCCTGCCCTTCCCCGAGGAGTACGGCGGCATGGGCGGCGACTATCTCGCCCTCGGCATCGCGCTCGAGGAGCTGGCGCGGGTCGACTCCTCGGTGGCGATCACCCTGGAGGCGGGCGTCTCGCTCGGCGCCATGCCGATCCACCTCTTCGGCACGGACGAGCAGAAGCAGGAGTGGCTGCCCCGGCTCTGCTCCGGTGAACTCCTGGGCGCCTTCGGCCTGACCGAGCCGGACGGCGGCTCGGACGCGGGCGGCACGCGCACGACCGCGGTGCGGGACGGCGACGAGTGGGTGATCAACGGCTCCAAGTGCTTCATCACCAACTCCGGCACGGACATCACGGGCCTGGTCACGGTCACCGCCGTCACCGGCCGCAAGGCGGACGGCCGTCCGCTGATCTCCTCGATCATCGTGCCGTCCGGCACCCCGGGCTTCACGGTCGCGGCACCGTACTCGAAGGTCGGCTGGAACGCGTCGGACACCCGCGAGCTGGCCTTCTCGGACGTGCGGGTCCCGGTGGCCAACCTGCTGGGCGAAGAGGGGCGTGGATACGCCCAGTTCCTGCGCATCCTGGACGAGGGCCGGGTCGCGATCTCCGCGCTGGCGACGGGCCTCGCGCAGGGCTGCGTCGACGAGTCCGTGAAGTACGCCAAGGAGCGGCACGCCTTCGGGAAGCCGATCGGGGCGAACCAAGCGATCCAGTTCAAGATCGCCGACATGGAGATGCGGGCGCACATGGCCCGGGTCGGCTGGCGGGACGCGGCGTCGCGCCTGGTCGGCGGGGAGTCCTTCAAGAAGGAGGCGGCGATCGCGAAGCTCTACTCCTCCACGGTCGCCGTCGACAACGCCCGCGAGGCCACCCAGATCCACGGCGGGTACGGCTTCATGAACGAGTACCCCGTGGCCCGGATGTGGCGGGACTCCAAGATCCTGGAGATCGGCGAGGGCACCAGCGAGGTGCAGCGGATGCTGATCGCACGGGAGCTGGGGTTCGCGGGATAACCACGCCCGCACCGGGGAAGGCGACCGCGGGAGCCGCTGGACACCAGATTAGGTTAGGTTAACCTAAGCGCTAGTTCCGGCCAGTGGCCCCGCCGCCGTCCTCACGAAAGCAGAGACCCTCATATGTCCCACCCCCGCTTCCCCCAGCCCTCCCGCCGCGGCATCCTCGCCGCCGGTGGAGCCCTCGGCCTCACGGCCATGCTGGCAGCCTGCGGCGACGACAAGAAGGACGGCTCGGGCGCGGCGGACTCCGGCGACTCCGGCCCCTGGAGCTTCAAGGACGACCGCGGCACGACCGCCAAGGCCAAGGGCACCCCGAAGAACATCGTCGCCTTCACCGGCGTCGCCGCCGCGCTCTTCGACTACGGCATCGAGGTCAAGGGCGTCTTCGGCCCGACGAAGACCAAGGACGGCAAGGCGGACGTCCAGGCCGGCGACATGGACATCAGCAAGCTGACGATCCTCGGCAACGAGTGGGGCAAGTTCAACATCGAGAAGTACGCGGGCCTCGCCCCCGACCTCCTCGTCTCCACGATGTTCGACGACGCGGGCACCCTGTGGTCCGTCCCCGAGGAGAGCAAGGACAAGATCCTCAAGCTCGCCCCGAGCGCCGGCATCAGCGTCTACGACCGCCAGATGACCCAGCCCCTCCAGCGCCTCCTCGCGCTCGCCGAGTCGCTCGGCGCCGACGTGAAGGCCGAGAAGGTCGTCAAGGCGAAGAAGCGCTTCGAGGCCGCCGCCGAGCGACTGCGCAAGGTCGCCAAGGCGAACAAGGACATCAAGGTCCTCGTCGGCTCGGCCAGCCAGGACATCTTCTACGTCTCCGGGACGAACCTCTCCGCCGACCTGGAGTACTTCAAGTCCCTCGGCGTGAACTTCGTCGAGCCGTCCGAGAGCGCCAAGAAGGCGAGCGGCGGCTGGTTCGAGAACCTGAGCTGGGAGAACGTCAACAAGCACGCCGCGGACGTGATCATGATGGACAACCGCACCGCCACCATCCAGCCCGCGGACATCGAGAAGCCGACCTGGGCGAAGCTCCCCGCGGTCAAGGCCGGTCAGGTCATCCCGCGCGTCACCGAGCCCATCTACTCGTACGACAAGTGCGCCCCGATCCTCGAGGACCTCGCCGACGCGATCGAGAAGGCCAAGAAGGTCAGCTGACCCCTCCCCTTCCGAAGGCCTCACGCAGCAGCCCTCTCCGCATTCCGGAGAGGGCTGTTCCGTTTTTGTGTCACCCGGTGACCACAGGGACCCCCTGGGTTTATCCCGAGGGAGAGTTAGGTTAGGCTTACCTCACTTCCCCCAAGTCCCCTCACCCAGAGGAAGTTCATGCGCTCGCACCTGCTCAACGACACCACCGCGGAGCGTTACCGCAGTTCCGTGACCGAAGGAGTCGAGCGGGTGGCGGCCAGGATCGCCACCACCTCCCGCCCTTTCACCGGGATCTCCGTCGACGAACTCGCGCCCCGCATCGAGGCCGTCGACCTGGACGAGCCCCTGCACGACACCATCGCCGCCCTGGACGAGCTCGACGAGCTCTACCTGCGCGACGCCGTGTACTTCCACCATCCCCGCTACCTCGCGCACCTCAACTGCCCGGTCGTCATACCGGCCGTGCTGGGCGAGGCGGTGCTCTCCGCGGTCAACTCTTCCCTCGACACCTGGGATCAATCCGCGGGCGGCACCCTGATCGAACGCCGTCTCATCGACTGGACCGCCGAGCGCATCGGGCTCGGCCCGGCCGCCGACGGCGTGTTCACCAGCGGCGGCTCGCAGTCCAACCTCCAGGCCATGCTGCTCGCCCGCGAGGAGGCCGCCAAGGCCGGAAAGCCGGCCTCGCGGCTGCGCATCTTCGCCTCCGAGGTGGGCCACTTCAGCATCCAGAAGGCCGCGACGCTGCTCGGCCTCGGCGAGGACGCCGTGATCGTCATCCCCACCGATCACGACAAGCGCATGCAGACCGTGGCACTCGCCCACGAGCTGGAGCGCTGCCTGGCCGACGACCTCACCCCCATGGCGGTCGTCGCCACGGCCGGCACCACCGACTTCGGCTCCATCGACCCGCTCCCCGAGATCGCCGAACTCTGCGAGCAGTACGGCACCTGGATGCACGTCGACGCGGCGTACGGGTGCGGTCTGCTCGCCTCGCTCAAGAACCGCCACCTCATCGACGGCATCGAGCGCGCCGACTCCGTGACCGTCGACTACCACAAGTCCTTCTTCCAGCCGGTGAGTTCCTCCGCCGTGCTGGTGCGCGACCGCTCCACGCTGAGCCACGCGACGTACCACGCGGAGTACCTCAACCCGCGCCGCATGGTGCAGGAGCGCATCCCCAACCAGGTCGACAAGTCCCTCCAGACGACGCGGCGCTTCGACGCCCTGAAGCTGTGGATGACCCTGCGCGTGATGGGCGCCGACGCCATCGGCGAGCTCTTCGACTCCGTGTGCGACATGGCGGACGACGGCTGGCGGCTGCTCGCCGCCGACCCGCGCTACGACGTCGTCGTGGAGCCCCAGCTCTCCACGCTCGTCTTCCGCTACATCCCCGAGTCGATCTGCGACCCCGCCGCCATCGACCGCGCCAACCTGTACGCCCGTAAGGCCCTGTTCGCCTCCGGTGACGCCGTCGTCGCGGGCACCAAGGTCGGCGAACGCCAGTACCTCAAGTTCACCCTGCTCAATCCCGAGACCACGGTCGCCGACATCACGGCCGTCCTCGATCTGATCGCCGGCCACGCCGAGCAGTACCTGGGAGAGACCCTTGACCGCGCTTCCTGATCACCGAGAACCACTGGACTTCATCGGTATCGGACTGGGCCCCTTCAACCTCGGCCTCGCCTGTCTGACCGAACCCATCGACGAGCTGAGCGGCCTCTTCCTGGAGTCCAAGCCGGACTTCGAGTGGCACTCGGGCATGTTCCTGGAGGGCGCTCACCTCCAGACCCCGTTCATGTCCGACCTCGTCACCCTCGCGGACCCGACGTCCCCCTACTCCTTCCTCAACTACCTGAAGGAATCAGGGCGGCTCTACTCCTTCTACATCCGCGAGAACTTCTATCCGCTGCGCACGGAGTACAACGACTACTGCCGCTGGGCCGCGGCCAAGCTCTCCTCGGTCCGCTTCAGCACGACGGTGACCGAGGTGACGTACGCGGACGATCTGTACGTCGTCCACACGACCAGCGGCGACACCTTCCGCGCCCGCCACCTCGTCCTGGGCACCGGCACGCCGCCGCACATCCCCGAGTCGTGCGCGGACCTCGGCGGGGACTTCATCCACAACTCCCGCTACCTCCAGTCCAAGCAGGAGCTCCAGAAGAAGGAGTCGATCACGCTCGTCGGCAGCGGCCAGTCCGCCGCCGAGATCTACCAGGACCTCCTGAGCGAGATCGACGTCCACGGCTACAAGCTCAACTGGGTCACGCGCTCCCCGCGCTTCTTCCCCCTTGAGTACACCAAGCTGACCCTGGAGATGACCTCGCCGGAGTACGTCGACTACTTCCACGCACTGCCGGAAGCGACCCGCTACCGCCTGCAGGATCAGCAGAAGACGCTCTTCAAGGGCATCGACGGCGACCTGATCAACGAGATCTTCGACCTGCTCTACCAGAAGAACCTCGGCGGCCCGGTGCCGACGCGGCTGCTCACCAACTCATCGCTGCGGAGCGCCCGGCACGAGAACGGCACCTACACCCTGGGCCTGCGCCAGGACGAGCAGGGCAAGGACTTCGAGCTGGAGTCCGAGGGCCTGATCCTGGCCACCGGCTACCAGTACGTCACGCCCGACTTCCTTGAGCCGGTGCGCGGCCGCATCCGCTGGGACGGCCGCGGCCGCTTCGAGGTCGCCCGCAACTACTCGATCGACACCACGGGCCGCGGCATCTTCCTGCAGAACGGCGCCGTGCACTCCCACTCCCTGACCAGCCCCGACCTGGGCATGGGCCCGTACCGCAACGCGTACATCATCGGTGAGCTGCTCGGCGCCGAGTACTACCCCGTCGAGAAGTCCATCGCGTTCCAGGAGTTCGCCGTATGAGCACCACCGCAGACCTGACCCTGCGCCCCCTCGACCCGCTGAAGGACGCCGAGCTCCTGCACGGCTGGGTCACCCACCCCAAGGCCTCGTTCTGGATGATGCAGGACGCGACGCTGCCGGACGTCGAGCGCGAGTACATGGCGATCGCCGCCCACGAGCACCACGACGCGTTCATCGGCCTGCACAAAGGCGTCCCCGCCTTCCTGATGGAGCGCTACGACCCCGCGCACGTCGAGCTCGTCGGGCTCTACGAGCCGCAGCCCGGCGACGTGGGCATGCACTTCCTCACCGCGCCCTCCGACGTCCGCATCCCCGGCTTCACCCGGGACGTGATCACCAAGGTCATGGAGACGCTCTTCGCCGACCCGGCGACCGAGCGCGTGGTGGTCGAGCCCGACGTCGACAACGTGGCCGTGCACGCCCTGAACGAGGCCGTCGGCTTCCGGGCGTCCGAGGTCATCCAGAAGCCGGAGAAGAAGGCTCTGCTGAGCTTCTGCACCCGCGAGCAGTTCGAACAAGCAGTACGCGAAAGGGAAACGGCGATATGACCCTGTCCGACGCAACGGCGCACCTCTCCCCCGAGCGCTGGGAGCAGGCCAACCGCCTCCTCATCCGCAAAGCCATCGCCGAGTTCGCCCACGAGCGGCTCTTCACCCCGGAGCCGCTGGGCGACGACACCTACGTCATCCGCAGCGACGACGCCCTGACCCGCTACCGCTTCACCGCCAAGCGGCTGCGGCTCGACCACTGGCAGGTGGACGCCGGCTCCATCTCCCGGCACCGCGACGGCGCCGAACTCCCGCTGAACGCGCTGGACTTCTTCATCGAGCTGCGTACGGCGCTCGGCCTGAGCGACGAGATCCTGCCGGTCTACCTGGAGGAGATCTCCTCCACCCTCTCCGGCACCTGCTACAAACTCACCAAGCCCGCGATCCCCTCCGCCGAGCTCTCCCGCTCCGGCTTCCAGGAGATCGAGACGGGCATGACCGAGGGCCACCCCTGCTTCGTCGCCAACAACGGCCGGCTCGGCTTCGGCGTGCACGAGTACCTCTCGTACGCTCCCGAGACCGCGAGCCCCCTGCGCCTGGTGTGGCTGGCGGCGAGCAAGGAGCGCGCCGCCTTCACCGCGGGCGCGGGCATCGACTACGAGTCGTTCTTCCGGGCCGAGCTGGGCCAGGAGACCCTGGAGCGCTTCGACCGCACACTCCGCGACCAGGGCCTGGACCCCGAGGACTACATCCTGATCCCGGCCCACCCCTGGCAGTGGTGGAACAAGCTCTCGGTGACCTTCGCGGCCGAGGTCGCCCAGCGGCACCTGGTCTGCCTGGGCGAGGGCGACGACGAGTACCTCGCCCAGCAGTCGATCCGTACGTTCTTCAACACCAGCGACCCGGCCAAGCACTACGTCAAAACGGCCCTGTCGGTCATCAACATGGGTTTCATGCGCGGACTCTCGGCCGCGTACATGGAGGCGACCCCGGCGATCAACGACTGGCTGGCGAACCTCATCGACACCGACGAGACGCTGAAGTCGACCGGCCTGACGATCATCCGTGAGCGCGCGGCCGTCGGCTATCGCCACCTGGAGTACGAGGCCGCCACCGACCGCTACTCCCCGTACCGCAAGATGCTCGCGGCCCTGTGGCGCGAGAGCCCCGTCCCGTCCCTCGCGGAGGGCGAGCAGCTGGCCACGATGGCCTCGCTCCTGCACACCGACCTCGACGGCGCGTCCTTCGCGGGCGCCCTCATCGAGCGCTCCGGGCTCACCCCCGCCGAGTGGCTGCGCGGCTACCTGCACGCGTACCTGACGCCGCTGCTTCACAGCTTCTACATGTACGACCTCGTCTTCATGCCGCACGGCGAGAACGTCATCCTGGTCCTGAAGGACGGCGTCGTACAGCGGGCGATCTTCAAGGACATCGCCGAGGAGATCGCGGTCATGGACCCGGACGCGGTGCTCCCGCCGACGGTGGAGCGGCTGCGGGTCGAGGTGCCCGACGACCAGAAGCTCCTGTCCATCTTCACGGACGTCTTCGACTGCTTCTTCCGCTTCCTGTCCGCGAACCTCGTCACCGAGGGCCTGGTGGACGAGGAGACGTTCTGGGGCGCCGTCGCCGAGTGCGTCACCGCCTACCAGGAGGCGACTCCCCAACTGGCCGACAAGTTCAAGCAGTTCGACATGTTCGCGCCCGAATTCGCGCGCTCCTGCCTGAACAGGCTCCAGCTGCGGGACAACGAGCAGATGGTGGACCTCGCCGACCCGGCGGGCGCGCTGCAGCTGGTCGGGACGCTCAGGAACCCGATCGCGTAGCCAGTCACCCATAAGCCGAGTGGGGCTCCCGAGACGGTCCTCGGGAGCCCCACTCTCACGTGTCCGCCTGTCTACTTCGACGGCCAGGGAACTTCCGGCGACTTGTAGTAGCCGATGCCCAGCGCGTCCCAGCGCGGGCCCTGTTCGGCGAGCCGCGTCTTGTACGTGTTCCAGTCGTGCGTCGACGCGGGCGACCAGCCGAGCTCGGCGATGCCGGGGAGGCGCGGGAACGCCATGTACTCGATGTGCGGCGAGGTCGAGAGCGTCTCCGACCACAGCGGCGCCTCGACACCCTTGATCGAGTCCGCGGGCGCGCCCGTCAGGTACGTCCCCGGGTCCCAGTCGTAGCTGCGCTGCACGGAGACGTAGCCCGCCCAGGACAGGCCCAGCGGGGTGTCCTTGTCGTACTTCATGTCGAGGTAGGCGCGGTCCGCGGGCGACAGGACCAGCTTGGTGCCCTTCTTCGCCGCGTTCGCGACCTGCTCGCGCTCGGCGGCGCCGGTGGCGTCGTAGCCCCAGTACTGCGCGATGGCGCCCTTGGCGGGCGTGGCGCCGGTCAGCTGGTGCCAGCCGATCGCGGTCTTGCCGTACTTGGCGACCACCGGCTGGACCTTGTTCATGAACTCCACGTAGTCCTCGTGGCTGGTGGAGTGCGCCTCGTCGCCGCCGATGTGGATGTACTTGCCGGGCGTCAGGGCGGCGATCTCGCGGATGACGTCGTCCACGAAGTCGTACGTGACGGCCTTCTTCACGCACAGCGAGCTGAAGCCGACCTCGGTGCCGGTGTAGAGCGGCGGCGCGACGCCGTCGCAGTTCAGCTCGGCGTACGAGGCGAGCGCGGCGTTCGTGTGGCCCGGCATGTCGATCTCGGGGATCACTTCGAGCTGCCGCGACGCCGCGTACTTGACGATGTCCTTGTACTGGGCCTTGGTGTAGTAGCCGCCCTGGCCGCCGCCGACCTGCGTGGAGCCGCCGTACGTGGCGAGCCGGGGCCAGGAGTCGATGGCGATGCGCCAGCCCTGGTCGTCGCTCAGGTGCAGGTGCAGCTTGTTGACCTTGTAGAGCGACATCTGGTCGATGTAGCGCTTGACCTTGTCGACCGAGAAGAAGTGCCGCGACACGTCGAGCATCGCGCCGCGGTGCTCGTAGCGGGGCGAGTCCTCGATGGTGCCGCCCGCCACCAGCCAGGGGCCCTTCTGCCTGCTCTTCTTCTCGGCGGCCGCCGGCAGCTGCTGGCGCAGCGTCTGGACGCCGTAGAAGAGCCCCGCGGACTTACGGGCCGTGATGGTGACGGAACCGCGCTTGGACTCCAGGCGGTAGCCCTCACTGCCCAGGGACGTGTCCTTGGGGTTCAGCCGCAGCCGGATGCCGTCGCGGCCCTCGTCGTCGGTGACCTTGAGGGGGTGGCCGGTGGAGGGGCGCAGGACACCCGCCAGATAGCCGCCGATCCTGTGCGCGTCGCGCGAGTCGTCGACCCGGATGCGGGTCTTGGCGTTGATCTCGTACGGAGAGCCGCCCGGGTCGGCGGAGGCGGGGGCCGGGATCACCTGGCCGAGCGGGGTCGGTTCGCCGGCCGTGGCTGCCTCCTTGGCTCCGCTGTCGCCGCCCGGCACAGCGGCCACGGAAGAGAGTCCGGCCGCGGCTACGAGCAGCAACGAGCCGAACAGGCGGGTCGATCTGGGGTGCTGTCTCACGTGCGGGTCCCTTCGACGGGCCATCACTGTGGTGCATCTCAATCGAACGCTCACCATGGGACCCTCGCACCCCGTGGCGGGTCAAGGGTGTAGACCACTTCGGCCGCCCGCCGGTGGAAGAATCGTCCCCATGGCGGAAATCATCCAGCGCGACGGGACATGGACCTTCGACGGAGAGACGCTGCGCCTTGTGCCGGGACGCGACAAGAACGTGTCCCTGCTGCGCAAGTCACTGGGAGAACTGGCCGTGCCGCTGGTCGCGTTGGCGGGCATCGCCTTCGAACAGGGCAAGAAGTCGGGGCGGCTGAGGCTGCGGCTGCGGGACGGCGCCGATCCATTGCTGCAGGCGGCCGGGGGCAAGCTCGGGGACGCGGACCCGTATCAGCTGACGGTGGATTCGGATCGCTACGGCGTCGCGGAGTACGTCGTCGACGAGGTCCGCAACGCGCTGCTGATCGAGCAGGTGCCTGCCGCGCCCTGCGACGGCTATCTGCTGCCGGGCCCCTCGGTGCCGCTCTCGGTCTCCGCGGGGGACGGCACGGCGAGCTTCGACGGCGAGCACATCCGCCTGGAGTGGAACTGGAAGACGGAGGAGGCGAAGTCGGCGGCCGGCGCGCGCTCGCTGGCCCTCGCCGATGTCGCGGCGGTGGAGTGGCAGCCCGCGGTGGGCCTGGAGAACGGCTACCTCCGCTTCACCGTCCGGCACGCGCCCACCAAGGCCCCGCCGAAGTACGACCCGAACTCCGTCGAGCTGTGGGGCTTCAAGAAGGACCCGCTGATGGCGCTGGTGGCCGCGGCCGTGCAGGTGCGGCTGCCGCATCCGGCGGCGGCCTCGGCGGAACCCTCGCAGGCGCCCCCTGCCCTGACGGCGAAGGCCGTGCCTGCCGCCCCGGCGGAGGACGATCACGACGCGCTGCTGCGGCGCCTGCGTGAGCTGGGCGAACTGCACCAGTCCGGAATACTCACCGACGAGGAGTTCTCCCTCGCCAAGCAGGCGGTCCTGAAGCGGATGTAGGGGTCCGGGGCCGATTTTCGCCACGACCCTGCCCGGAATCGGGCAGGATTGTTGCACCGAGAGGGCTATTACTCCAGGATCAACGAATGCACGACGACCTGGTGGACCACCTGACCCGCAGCACCCCGCTCCAGCGGGGCGAAGCTCTGCGGGTCGTCCAGGACGTGCTGGCCTACTTCGACGAGACGACCGAGGAATTCGTCCGTCGCCGCCACCGCGAACTGCAAGGTCAGGGCCTGCTGAACGCGGCGATCTTCGAACAGATCTCGGCGGACCTCAAGTACCGCGCGGTCGCGCCGCCCGAGCTCAGCCTCAGACAGCTGCGCCGCATGATCTACGGCTGAGACGGCTGAGAGCCAGCCCGGAACAACCCAACCCTCTACGGCTAGGACACCCTCTATGTGTGGAATCGTCGGTTATATCGGCAAGCGTGACGTGGCCCCCCTCCTCCTCGAAGGCCTGCAGCGCCTGGAGTACCGCGGCTACGACTCCGCGGGCGTCGTCATCACCAGCCCCAAGGCCGCAGGCCTGAAGATGGTCAAGGCGAAGGGCCGCGTGCGCGACCTGGAGGCCAAGGTGCCCGCCCGCTTCAAGGGCACCACCGGCATCGCCCACACCCGCTGGGCCACCCACGGCGCCCCGTCCGACGAGAACGCGCACCCGCACATGTCGGCCGACGACAAGGTCGCCGTCGTCCACAACGGCATCATCGACAACGCCTCCGAGCTGCGCGCCAAGCTCACCGCCGACGGCGTCGAGTTCCTCTCCGAGACGGACACCGAGGTCCTCACCCACCTCATCGCCCGCGCCCAGGCGGACAAGCTGGAGGACAAGGTCCGCGAGGCCCTGCGACACGTCGAGGGCACGTACGGCATCGCCGTCCTGCACGCCGACTTCAACGACCGCATCGTCGTCGCCCGCAACGGCTCCCCCGTGGTCCTCGGCATCGGCGAGAAGGAGATGTTCGTCGCCTCGGACGTCGCCGCGCTCGTCTCGCACACCCGTCAGGTCGTCACCCTCGACGACGGCGAGATGGCCACCATCAAGGCCGACGACTACCGCACGTACACGACCGAGGGCTCGCGCACGACCGCGTCGCCGACCACCGTGGAGTGGGAGGCCGAGTCGTACGACATGGGCGGCCACGACACGTACATGCACAAGGAGATCTTCGAGCAGCCCGACGCCGTGGACCGCGTCCTGCGCGGCCGCATCGACGACCGCTTCTCCACCGTGCACCTCGGCGGCCTGAACCTCGACGCGCACGACGCCCGCAAGGTGCGCCGCGTCAAGATCCTCGGCTGCGGCACCTCGTACCACGCGGGCATGATCGGCGCCCAGATGATCGAGGAGCTGGCCCGCATCCCCGCGGACGCCGAGCCCGCGAGCGAGTTCCGCTACCGCAACCCGGTGGTGGACCCCGACACCCTGTACATCGCCGTATCGCAGTCCGGCGAGACGTACGACGTGCTGGCCGCCGTCCAGGAGCTCAAGCGCAAGGGCGCCCGCGTCCTGGGCGTCGTGAACGTCGTCGGCTCGGCGATCGCCCGTGAGGCCGACGCGGGCGTGTACGTCCATGCGGGCCCCGAGGTCTGCGTCGTCTCGACCAAGTGCTTCACCAACACCACGGTCGCCTTCGGCCTGCTCGCCCTGCACCTGGGCCGCATCCGTGACCTGTCGGTCTCCGACGGCAAGCGGATCATCGAGGGCCTGCGCAAGCTGCCCGGCCAGATCTCGGAGATCCTCAAGCAGGAGGACGAGATCAAGAAGATCGCCAAGCAGTACGCGGAAGCCCGCTCGATGCTCTTCATCGGACGCGTACGCGGCTACCCCGTCGCCCGCGAGGCCTCGCTCAAGCTCAAGGAGGTCTCGTACATCCACGCCGAGGCCTACCCCGCCTCCGAGCTCAAGCACGGCCCGCTCGCGCTCATCGAGCCCGCGCTCCCGACGGTCGCGATCGTCCCGAACGACGACCTCCTGGAGAAGAACCGCGCCGCCCTCGAGGAGATCAAGGCCCGCAGCGGCAAGATCCTCGCGGTCGCGCACCAGGAGCAGGAGAAGGCCGACCAGACGATCCTCGTCCCGAAGAACGAGAACGAGCTGGACCCGATCCTGATGGGCATCCCGCTCCAACTCCTCGCCTACCACACGGCATTGGCCCTGGGCCGCGACATCGACAAGCCGCGCAACCTGGCCAAGTCGGTCACGGTCGAGTAGTCCTCGCGAAGAGCGGCCCTGCCATGTGAACGACCCCTCGCGCGTGCCACCAAGCGTGCGAGGGGTCGTTCTTCAGGAGCCGGGGGCGCCCATTCCCCCGACCCGCGCCTGCCTCGCCCGGTGGCCGTCACTCCCCGGTCGGCAGGAGGTTGCCGTGCCACCTGTACGTACCCTTCACAAGGGCACAACCCACCTCTACGCGTGAGTAGATTTATCTACACGGCAAGGAAGTTGACGCCTCGCCACCCCAACCCCACCTGCGACGAAGGGGTGTTACGGAATGACGACGACGGGGCGCTGCGCACGGCGCGCGAGCCGGCCCGCGACCGAGCCGAAGATGCGCCCCACGATCCCGTGCGTCGACCCGACGACGATCGCGTCCGCCGCATACTCCCGGCCGACCTCTTCGAGTTCGTGGCAGATGTCGCCGCCGCGCTCGACGAGGATCCAGGGCACCTCGGACAGATAGTCCGCACAGGCCAGCTCCAGGCCGAGCACTTCCGTGCGGTGGTCCGGCACGTCGACGAAGACCGGGGGCTCACAGCCCGCCCACACGGTGGTGGGGAGCCGGTTGGCGACGTGCACGATGATCAGGCCTGATCCGGAGCGATGGGCCATGCCGATCGCGTACGAGAGCGCGCGCTCACTGGAGGTCGAGCCGTCGAAGCCGACGACGACCCCGTGCCGGAAGGCTGGATCGCAGGAATGACGTGGTTCTTCCGCCGCCTGGGGGGTCGCCGTGGGATCGGCGACCTGCCGCTTGCGGTCCGCGGGTTCGGAGAATTCGTGACCGGCCATGGGTGTCTCGGCGAAGGAGTCCTCTGTGGGAGGGTCGGCTTTGTTCGGGTCGTACGGCGCATATGGAGCGGAACGGACAGGATCGGGCAGGGACGAGGAGGAGCGGCTACGACCACCGGAGCTGTGTCCGGGAATCATCTTCCCAACCCCATACCCCTAAGGGTACGGCGACACTCCTCTCCTGCCCAGAGCTTGCTGTCGGCCCTGCGGGAGCCTCACGGCGTTCACCGGAGCATGCATGAGCGGCGCCCGTATGGCAATGGTTGCTGCCTCGTACAGGTGGTTTGGGCACCCACCCGCGTGGACCGGGATCGGCCACAAGGTTCACGCCAGTGACCGGCCGAGCGACCACGCGTTGAACCTCGGTACGCCACCGCCACAGGGAGCCCGCCGTGCCTGGACCGCCGTCCGTGTCCTCACAAGTCACGACGTCCTCACGAGTCACGACGCAGAGCCGCCGACGCCTTCCGGAGGGGGCGCGCGAGCGCCCGCGCGGCGGCGCCCCGGCCCCGCGCGCCGAGGAGGCGCCGCCCGCCCCTCCTCAGGACTCGGCGAGCGACGTGGTGCGCTGGGCCGCGTTCAGCTGCGTCCTGGTTCCCGTCGTCCTCGTGGGGTACGGGACATCACTGGCCGGAGCCGCGGGCTCGGCCCTCGGACTCGCGGCCGTGACGGGGGTCTGCCGGCTGCTTCTGCGGCAGTCGGAGCGGGGGGCGGAGCGGCTGGTCGAGGAGCAGAGTCGCGAGCGCCGCGGGCGGCACGGGCGGACGGGCGCGGGGGCGCATCGGAGCGGTCGGCATGCTGGTGGGTCTACGCCGGGGGACTGACCGATTCGCGCGCACGCACCCATTGCTTTTCAGCCAACTTCCTATGGCCATGCATTCCTTGGCCGAAGGGGTACCCAACCCCGGTCCCACCAGGGCTGAAAGCCATACAGAAGCCGCCTGAACCCTACGGGGACCGGCCACGGAGCCAAGGCGCACTTCCCAGCAACGCCCGTGAGTGCAACGCTTCGTGATCGACTGCTTCACGCCAAGTTGCCATGTCGACATAGTGCCGGGTCCTTAACTGGTCACCCCGGCAGCACGGGACGCAGTAGATTCGATCATGACTGTATTACGGCGGGGGACTGGTGGAGGACCGAGGGGAAACGTGCAGGAGCGACAGGTCCGACAGGAACGCCAAGAGCGCCGGGAACACAGAGACCGCAGAGAACACAGAGAAAACAGACCAGGCCAAGAACAGGGAGCCGCGACGACCGAGGGGGGCTTAGCACCATGAGCCACGACTCCACTGCCGTGCAAGAAGCCGCGTCGCGGAAGCTTTCCGGACGCCGCCGCAGGGAGATTGTCGCGGTGCTGCTGTTCAGCGGTGGCCCCATCTTCGAGAGTTCCATACCACTCTCCGTTTTCGGGATCGACCGGCAGGACGCCGGGGTCCCCCGATACCGGTTGCTGGTGTGCGCCGGCGAAGATGGTCCGCTGCGTACGACCGGGGGGCTCGAACTCACCGCGCCGCATGGCCTGGAGGCCATAGGGCGTGCGGGCACCGTCGTGGTGCCGGCCTGGCGGTCGATCACGTCACCGCCGCCACCGGAAGCACTCGACGCGCTGCGCCGCGCGCACGAAGAGGGCGCCCGCATCGTGGGGCTGTGCACCGGGGCGTTCGTACTCGCCGCGGCCGGCCTGCTCGACGGCCGTCCGGCGACCACGCACTGGATGTACGCACCGACGCTGGCCAAGCGATATCCGTCCGTCCATGTGGACCCGCGTGAGCTCTTCGTCGACGACGGAGACGTGCTCACGAGCGCGGGGACCGCGGCCGGAATTGATCTGTGCCTGCACATCGTGCGCACGGACCACGGCAACGAAGCGGCGGGCGCGCTCGCCCGCAGGCTCGTCGTGCCTCCGCGCAGGGCCGGCGGCCAGGAGCGCTATCTCGACAGGTCTTTACCTGAGGAGATCGGCGCCGACCCGCTCGCCGAGGTCGTCGCCTGGGCCCTGGAACATCTCCACGAGCAGTTCGACGTGGAGACCCTGGCCGCGCGCGCGTACATGAGCAGGCGCACCTTCGACCGCAGGTTCCGCTCGCTCACCGGGAGCGCTCCCCTGCAGTGGCTGATCACTCAGCGCGTACTGCAGGCACAGCGGCTGCTCGAGACCTCCGACTACTCCGTCGACGAGGTCGCGGGCCGCTGCGGCTTCCGCTCGCCCGTGGCCCTGCGCGGCCACTTCCGCCGTCAGCTGGGCTCCTCGCCCGCCGCCTACCGGGCCGCTTACCGCGCCCGCAGGCCGCAGGGGGGTGAGCGGGCCATGCTGGAATCCCCGGCGCCCGCTTCCGCCCCGCAGACGGTGAACACGGAGAGCGGACCCGTGCCGTCGCAGACGCGGCGCACGGCGGCCGCGAGCGCCTTCGGCCCCTCGGCGTCGCTCTCCGCGGATCCGGGGAAGCCGAACTCGGATGTGTACGCGCCAGGCCGTCCGCCACTGCCCGGCCAGAGGAGTGCGCCGTAGGGTAAGACGCATGAACGATCGCATGGTGTGGATCGACTGCGAGATGACCGGGCTCTCGTTGACGGATGACGCACTTATCGAGGTGGCCGCACTGGTCACCGACTCGGAACTGAACGTGCTCGGCGAAGGTGTGGACATCGTGATCCGCCCGCCGGACGCGGCGCTGGAGACCATGCCCGAGGTGGTGCGCAAAATGCACACCACCTCGGGGCTCCTCGACGAGCTGGCCTCGGGCACGACGCTGGCCGACGCCGAGGAGCAGGTCCTGGCGTACGTACGTGAGCACGTCAAGGAGCCCCGCAAGGCTCCGCTCTGCGGGAACTCGGTCGGCACCGACCGTGGCTTCCTGCTGCGCGACATGCGGACGCTGGAGGAGTTTCTCCACTACCGCATCGTCGACGTCTCCTCCATCAAGGAACTCGCCCGGCGGTGGTACCCCCGGGCGTACTTCAACAGCCCGGACAAGAACGGCAACCACCGGGCGCTTGCCGACATCCGCGAGTCCATCGCCGAGCTGCGCTACTACCGCGAGGCGGTCTTCGTGCCGCAGCCGGGACCGGACTCGGACACCGCGAAAACCATCGCGGCCAAGTACGTGCTGCCTGCGGAGTAGCCTCCGCGGAACCCCTCTGTACGGGGTCCGGAAAACGCGTGCGCGAGCACCCCTTCGGACCCTGTACACTTTTTCTCGGCCGGTCGGAAGAAAGAAAAACGACCGGACATGGTGGGTGTAGCTCAGTTGGTAGAGCACCTGGTTGTGGTCCAGGTGGCCGCGGGTTCAAGTCCCGTCACTCACCCTGAATGAAGAAGGCCCGGTCCGCGGAAGCGGACCGGGCCTTCTTCATGTCCGGGGCCCGTTCCCCGGCCGGCCGGGGGCTCAGGACGAAGCCCGCTCCACCAGTTCCGTCGGCAGTACCAATTGGCGGTGCTCCAGGCGGCGGGCGGACGCCGGGCGGTCGTCCGCGATCTCGGCGAGCAGCAGGTCGATCATGGCCCGGCCCATCTCCTCGATCGGCTGGCGCACGCTCGTCAGCGGCGGGTCCATGTGGCGGGCGATCGCCGAGTCGTCGAAGCCGACCAGGGCCACGTCGTCCGGTATGCGCCGCCCGGCCTCCCGCAGGACCTGACGGGCGCCGGCGGCCATCACGTCCGAGCCCGCGAACACCGCGTCCACGCCGGGGCAGGCCTCGAGCAGCTCCGCCATCGCCCGGCGGCCGCCCTCCTCCGTGAAGTCGCCCGGCGCGATCAGCCGCTCGTCCACCGGGCGGCCCGCGTCCGACAGGGCCGCGCGGTAGCCGTCCAGGCGGCGCTGGGCGCCGTAGACGTCCAGGCGGCCGGTGATGGTGGCTATGGACGTGCGTCCGCGCGCCAGGAGGTGCTCCACCGCCGAGTGCGCCCCGGCGAAGTTGTCGGAGTCGACCGAGGGCAGCGCCTCGTCGGCCGAGCGGCGGCCGCTGATCACCGCGGGGATCTCCAGCTGGGTCAGGAGGTCGGGCAGCGGGTCGTCGGCGTGGACCGAGACCAGGAGGACCCCGTCGACCCG
The DNA here is from genome assembly GCF_055585065.1 of Streptomyces sp. NPDC054047. Classification (NCBI taxonomy): domain Bacteria; kingdom Bacillati; phylum Actinomycetota; class Actinomycetes; order Kitasatosporales; family Streptomycetaceae; genus Streptomyces; species Streptomyces sp. NPDC054047. Next base: position 1,234,003 of record NZ_JBVJKV010000001.1, read on the forward strand.
GTGGGCCGCGAGGTACTGGGCCAGGCGCTGACGCCTGCGGTCGTTCCCCGCGAAGATCAGCAGGAGCTGCATCTCCGTCTCGCCGAGCTCCGCCCCGACACCGCGCAGGACGTCGGAGAAGTACGGCTCGGCGAAGAAGCGGGTCTCCGGCTCGGGCACGACCAGGGCGATGGCGTCCGTGCGGTTGGCGGCGAGGGCACGGGCCGCCGTGTTCGGGACGTAACCGAGCTCCGCGACGGCGGCCTCGACCGCCGTCCGGGTCGCCTCGCTCACCCGCGGTGATCCGTTGATCACCCGGGAGACCGTCCCGCGGCCCACCCCTGCCCTTGCGGCGACCTCCTCCAGGGTCGGTCGCCCGCCACTGCGGCTACGCGCACCGTGAGCTGCCATTGTCCGCCTCCCGTCGCACTTCCCCCGGCGAGGAATGTAGAGGAATGTAACAGCCTGATCATTGCCGGGCGGATGGGCCGGACACCCGAGCGCCCTCGCGGCAGTCCGAGTAACAGCCCGATAACTGAAGACATATCTCGCTGTCCGGTCCCTTGACACCCCCGCTCCCAGCCACGACTCTTCAACTCATCACCTGTGGGAGCGCTCCCACACTACCTGACACGTACACATCCCGCACGTTCCCCACCCGCGCCGAAGCGTCAATCAACGGGGCAAGCAGTGCAGTTGGCCGGGGGGTCGGCACGTCAGGCAACAGGAGGACACAATGCGCACGAGTTCCCGCCGGCCCGGACGGCTGGTGGCCTTCGCGGCCGTGACCGCGCTGGCCACAAGCCTGCTGGCCGGTTGTTCCAGCGACGACGAGAGCGGCTCGGAGGGCGGCGACGGCAAGGTCACGCTCAATGTCGGCACGTTCGGTGTGCTGGGCCTGAAGCAGGCAGGTCTCTACGACGAGTACGAGAAGTCGCACCCGAACATCAAGATCAAAGAGAACGTCATCGAGCGGAACGACGCCTACTACCCCAAGCTCCTCACCCAGCTCCAGTCCGGCGCCGGAGTGAACGACGTCGCGGCCATAGAGGTCAGCAACATCACCGAGGTCGTGCAGACCCAGGGCGCCAAGTTCGAGGACCTGAGCAAGGCCGAGGGCGTGGACAAGGCCACGTACCTCGACTGGAAGTGGAAGCAGGCCACGACCGAGGACGGCAAGACGGTCGGCCTCGGCGTCGACATCGGCCCGACGGCGCTGTGTTACCGCAAGGACCTCTTCGAGAAGGCCGGTCTGCCCACCGACCGCGAGGAGCTCGCCAAGGCCTGGGCCGGCGACTGGGACAAGTACGTCGAGCTCGGCAAGAAGTACATGGAGAAGGCGCCCAAGGGCACCAAGTTCGTGGACTCCGCCTCCAGTGTCTACAACGCCGTCTTCGCCGGTGCGAAAGAGCGGTACTACGACAAGGGCGGCAAGGAGATCTACGAGGACAGCCAGGGCCGCAAGGACGCCTGGGACGCGGCGATGAAGGTCGCGCAGGGCGACATGTCCTCCAAGCTCAAGCAGTTCGACCCGACGTGGGACCAGGGCTTCGCCAACGCCAAGTTCGCCACCGTGGCCTGCCCCGCGTGGATGGCCGGCTACATCCAGGAGAAGACGGGCCCGGAGGGCAAGGGCCAGTGGGACATGGCCAAGGCGCCCACGGACGGCAACTGGGGAGGAACGTTCCTGGGCGTGCCGAGCGCGGGCAAGCACAAGAAGGAGGCGACCGAGCTCGCCGTCTGGCTGACCCAGCCCGAGCAGCTCGCGAAGGTCTTCGCCAAGCAGGCCAGCTTCCCGTCCACCCCGTCGGTCTACGACTCGCTGAAGCCGTCGGCCGAGACGAAGGCGTACTTCAACGACGCGCCCATCACGGAGACCTTCGCCGGTATCGCGAAGAACACCCCCGCGGCCGTCTACGGCGTCAAGGACGCCCAGATCGGCCAGTCCATCACGGACATCGGTGTGCTCCAGGTGGAGCAACAGGGCAAGTCTCCGGCGGAGGGCTGGAAGGCCGCTCAGGAGGAGATCAAGGATGTTCTGGGACAGTGACGCGCATGTCCGAGACCGCTGAGTACGCCGAGACCGCGTCCCCCGGTGAGGGGGACGCGGCCCCGGCCGCGTCCGGGAGCCGCAAGGCCTCCCCCACGTCCTCGTGGCGCAGCCGCCTGTACCGCTGGGACATAAAGGCGTCGCCGTACGTCTTCGTCGCCCCGTTCTTCCTCTTCTTCGGCGCCTTCGGCCTCTTCCCGCTGCTCTACACCGGCTGGGCGTCGCTGCACCGCCTGGAGCTGACCAACCTCGACGACAGCACGTGGCTGGGCCTGGAGAACTACACCAACCTGCTGCAGAGCGACTACTTCTGGAACGCGCTCGGCAACACCTTCACCATCGGCATCATCTCCACCGTCCCCCAGCTCGCCGTCGCCCTCGGCATCGCGCACCTGCTCAACTACAAACTGCGCGGCTCCACCCTGTGGCGCGTCGCGATGCTCGCTCCGTACGCCACGTCGGTGGCGAGCGCCTCACTGGTCTTCACGCTGCTGTTCGCCTGGGACGGCGGCATGGTCAACTGGATCATCGGCTCCGTCGGCATCGACCCCGTCAACTGGCGTGAATCGTCGTGGGGTTCGCAGTTCGCGGTGTCCTCGATCGTCATCTGGCGGTGGACCGGTTACAACGCGCTGATCTATCTGGCGGCGATGCAGGCCGTGCCGCACGACCTGTACGAGTCGGCATCGCTGGACGGCGCTTCGCGCTGGCAGCAGTTCCGGCACGTGACCATCCCGATGCTGCGGCCGACGATCCTGTTCACGGTGGTCGTCTCCACCATCGGGGCGACCCAGCTCTTCGGTGAGCCGCTGCTGTTCGGCGGCACGTCCGGATCCAAGGGCGGCGCCGACCACCAGTTCCAGACGCTGGGTCTCTATCTGTACGACCAGGGCTGGATCAACGGCCACCTGGGCCGGGCCTCGGCCGTCGCCTGGCTGATGCTCGTGATCCTGCTGCTCATCGCCGCGGTCAATCTGCTGATCGCCCGACGTCTGAGGAAGGCCCAATGAAGTCCGGCACCATGGGCCCGACGACCGACCTCGCCACAGGCCCGAAGGCAGACCTCGTCAAGAGCCCGAAGACAGGCCGCCCGCTGGGTCTGAAGGCCGGTCGCACGATGCACGCGGGGCCCGTGACCTACCTCGTCCTCACCCTGTTCACGGCCGTCTCGCTGGCGCCGCTGATCTGGACGGCGATCGCGGCGTCGCGCACGAGCGGGCGGCTCGCCCAGACACCGCCGCCCCTGTGGTTCGGCGGGAACCTCTTCAAGAACCTGGAGCGGGCCTGGACGGAGGCGAGCCTGGGCGACGCGATGCTCAACACCACGATCGTGGCGGGCAGCATCACCATCGGCACCGTCCTGTTCTCCACGATCGCCGGATTCGCCTTCGCCAAGCTGAAGTTCAAGTTCAGCGGTCTGCTGCTCCTGCTGACCATCGGCACGATGATGGTGCCGCCGCAGCTGAGTGTCGTACCGCTCTACCTGTGGATCGCCGACCTGCAGTGGACCAATCAGCTCCAGGCGGTGATCCTGCCGACGTTCGTGAGCGCCTTCGGGGTGTTCTTCATGCGGCAGTACCTGCTGCAGGCGCTGCCGAGCGAGCTCATCGAGGCGGCTCGGATGGACGGTGCGAGCAGCCTGCGGATCATCTGGCACGTGGTGTTCCCCGCGGCGCGGCCCGCAATGGCGGTCCTCGGCCTGCTGACGTTCGTCATGGCCTGGAACGACTTCCTCTGGCCGATCATCGCGCTCAACCAGTCGAACCCCACCGTGCAGGTGGCGCTCAACTCGCTCGGCACGGGCTACATCCCCGACCGGGCGGTGATCATGGCGGGCGCCCTGCTCGGCACGCTGCCGCTGCTCCTGGCGTTCATCCTCTTCGGCAAGCAGATCGTGAGCGGCATCATGCAGGGCGCCGTCAAGGGCTGAGGGCGCGCTTCTCTCCCCCTGCCGTACGTGCCCCTCTCCCGCCAGGGCCGGGCCGCCGCCACTCCGCCGGCCCTGGCGACCCGCCCCTCTCCCTCTCTCTTCCTTTTCCTCTTCCCCCTTCCATGGGAGCGCTTCCATGCCTGAATCCCTCGCCTTTCCGGCCGACTTCCTCTGGGGCGCGGCCACCTCCGCGTACCAGATCGAGGGCGCCGTACGCGAAGACGGCCGCACCCCCTCCATCTGGGACACCTTCAGCCACACGCCCGGCAGGACCGCCGACGGGGACACCGGTGACGTGGCCGTCGAGCACTACCACCGCTACCGCGACGACGTGGCGCTCATGGCGGACCTCGGTCTGAACGCCTACCGCTTCTCCGTCTCCTGGTCACGGGTGCAGCCCACCGGACGTGGCCCCGCCGTCCAGCGCGGGCTCGACTTCTACCGGCGGCTGGTCGACGAACTGCTCGGCAAGGGCATCAAGCCCGCCCTGACCCTCTACCACTGGGACCTGCCGCAGGAGCTGGAGGACGCGGGCGGCTGGCCGGCGCGGGAGACCGCCTACCGGTTCGCCGAGTACGCGGGCTTCGTCGCCGAGGCGCTCGGTGACCGCGTCGAGTCCTGGATCACGCTCAACGAACCGTGGTGCAGCGCCTTTTTGGGCTACGGCTCGGGCGTGCACGCCCCCGGCCGCACCGATCCGGCGGCGGCCCTGCAGGCCGCGCACCACCTCAACCTCGCGCACGGCCTGGGCACGCAGGCGCTGCGGGCCGCTCTGCCCGCCCGCGCCCGCGTGGCGGTGAGCCTCAACTCCTCGGTGGTCAGGGCGGTTTCGGACAGCCCCGAGGACATGGACGCCCGCCGCCGCATCGACAACCTCGCCAACGGCGTCTTCCACGGGCCGATGCTGCACGGCGCCTATCCGGCGGACCTGCTCACCGACACCGCCCGGATCACCGACTGGTCCTTCGTGCACGACGGCGACCTGGCCGCCGCGCACCAGCCGCTGGACGCGCTCGGCCTGAACTACTACACGCCCGCCCTCGTCTCGGCCGCGCAGGACGACGCGGGCAACCCGCGCAACGACGGGCACGGCGCCAGCGAGCACTCCCCGTGGCCCGGGTCCGACGACGTGGCCTTCCACCAGACGCCGGGCGACCGCACCGAGATGGGCTGGACGATCGACCCGACGGGGCTGCACGAGCTGATCATGCGCTACTCCCGGGAGGCGCCGGGCCTGCCGCTGTACGTCACCGAGAACGGCGCGGCCTACGACGACAAGCCCGACGCGGACGGCCGCGTCCACGACCCGGAGCGCATCGCCTACCTGCACGGACACTTGGCCGCCGTGCGCCGGGCCATCACGGACGGTGCCGACGTCCGGGGCTACTACCTCTGGTCCCTCATGGACAACTTCGAATGGTCGTACGGCTACGGCAAGCGCTTCGGCGCGGTCTACGTCGACTACGAGACGCAGGCCCGCGTCCCCAAGTCCAGCGCCCACTGGTACGCGGCGGTCGCGGCCGCCGGTGAGCTGCCGCGCGGGGGTGCCGTGAGCTGACCCGCCCCTGCCGTACCCCCGAGGAGCCGAGTGGCACCCCGCCACTCGGCTCCTTAAGTTGCCCATATGCCACATATCGCAATAGATCAGGCGCGGTGAGCGCCGGTGGGCGTACTCCGTGACCACCCCGAGTTCGCGCTGTTCATCTGCCTCGCCCTGGGCTACCTCGTGGGCAAGGTGCGCGTCGGCCCCATCACGCTCGGCGGCATCTGCGGCACCTTGATCGTCTCGCTGCTGCTCGGCGCCTGGGCCAAGGTCGTCGTCTCCGACGACGTCAAGACGATCTTCTTCGCGCTGTTCATCTTCGCCCTCGGCTATCTCGCGGGCCCGCAGTTCTTCTCCAACCTCAACCGCGAGAGCCTGCGCTTCTTCGCGCTCTGCGGGATCGAGCTCGTCTGCGTCCTGGGCATCGCCCTCGGCCTCGCCAAGGCCTTCGACCTGGACGTCGGCACCGCGTCGGGCATCCTGGCGGGCGCGGCCACCGAGTCGGCCGTCGTCGGTACGGCGACCGAGGCCATCGGCAAGCTCGACGGGCTCACCCCGGACCAGATCACCCAGTACCAGGGGCACGTCGCCACCGCGTACACGGTCTGCTACCTCTTCGGCCTGATCACCATCGTGCTCTACACCAGCCAGATCATGCCGATGATGCTGCGCATCAACCTGCGGGACGCCTCGCGCGAGCTGTGGGAGAAGATGCGCGGCGCGGGCGGCGGCCTGGAGTCCGACGAGCGCGCGGCGCTGCCCGGCATGGTCGGCCGCACCTTCCTGGTGACCGACGCGGACGGCCGCACGGTCGGCGATCTGGAGGCCGAGGTCGGCGGGCGCGCCACCGTCGAGGCCGTCAAACGCGGCAGCAAGGCCCTGACGCCCTCCCCCGGTCTCGCCCTGACCCTCTCCGACCTGGTCCTGGTGGTCGGGCAGCGGGCCAACACCATCGAGGCCGGACGCCTGATCGGCCCCGAGACCCCCGGCATCCCCGGCGTCGACACCCCGCTGGCCACCGCCCAGGTCGCCGTCACCGAGAAGGCGTCGGACGGCCTGAGCGTGGACGAGCTGGAGCGCGCCCATCCCGAGTTCGTCAAGGACGGCGTGTACGTCACCGACGTACTGCGCGGTGATCAGCATCTGCCCGCGGCCGGGAGCACCACCGTGCGCCGCGGTGACGTGCTCACCCTGGTGGGCGCGCGCTCCGGCCTGAACAAGCTGGTCGCGAGGATCGGCGCGGTCGTCAAGAACGACGCCACCGACTTCATCTACCTGGGTCTGGGCATCGCGGCGGGTTCCCTGCTCGGGCAGGTCGTCGTGCACTTCGGCGACGTGCCCATGTCGCTCGGCACGGGCGGCGGCTGTCTGATCTCCGGGCTGCTCTTCGGGTGGTTCCGCTCCCGCAAGCAGACCTTCGGGGCGTTCCCGCCGCAGGCCGCCAACACCCTCAAGGACATGGGTCTGGCGATCTTCATCGCCTGCACGGGGCTCGTCTCGGGGCCGCAGGCCTGGCCGCTGCTCAAGGAGTACGGGGTGCTGCTTCCGTTCGCCGGGATCGCGATGGTCCTCGTGCCCGCGACGATCTCGCTCGTCGTCGGCCGCAAGCTCCTGAAGATCGAGAAACCGCTCCTCATCGGCGCCATCGCGGGCCAGCAGTGTTCGACCCCGGCGATCACCTCCGTCACCCAGGTGGCCCAGAGCTCGGTCCCGCTGCTCGGCTACACGATCACGTACGCCCTCTCGAACTTCCTGCTCCCTCTGACCGGGCCGATCCTCGTCGGCGTACTCGGCGCCTGAGCGGCGCGTCCGGAGCGTAGAGAATGATCGACTTCCTCAACCGGAACATCTTCCAGCCCCACCCCGAGCTGCTCGTCTTCATCACCGTCGCGATCGGCTTCCTCTTCGGGAAGGTGCGCTATCGGGCCATCGGACTCGGCGCGGTCACCGGCTGTCTCATCGCGGGGCTGCTGCTCGGGGCGCAGTTCAAGGTCGAGATCGACGGAACGGTGAAGAACCTCTTCTTCACGATGTTCCTCTTCGCCCTCGGCTACAAGGTCGGCCCACAGTTCTTCCGCGGCCTGAAGAAGGACGGCCTTCCGCAGGTGCTCAACGCGGTCGTGGTCTGCGTGACCGGCCTGCTCGTCTGCTGGGGCTTCGCCGCGATGCTCGGCTACGGTCCCGGGCTCTCGGCGGGACTGCTCGGCGGGGCGCTCACCCAGTCCGCCGTCATCGGTGTCGCGGGCGACGCGATCTCCAACCTGCCGGGGCTCAGCTCCGCGCAGGTCAAGAGCGAGTCGAACCTGGTCGCCATCGGGTACGCCGTGACCTATCCGCTCGGCACGATCCTGTGCGCGATGCTGCTGGCCAACGTCCTGCCCCGGCTCTACCGCCGTGATCTCGCGGCCGAATCAGCGGCCCTGGCAGCGGAGTTGGACGCACCGGGCGACAACCCCGACCTGGCCGAGGGCTACTACGAGGTCGTCCTGCGCGCCTACACCATCCAGCGCCCCGACCTCGCCGGCCGCACCATCGAGGACTTCGAGAACCAGCAGCGCGAGCTGGGCCGCCGGGTCTACATCACGCGCGTACGCAGAGAGGGGGACATCCTCGACCACGACCAGCGGACCGCGCTGCGCGAGGGCGATGTCGTCGCGCTGAGCGCGCTGCGCGGCTCGCTCGTCGAGTTCGATCCCCGTACGCACATCGGCGCCGAGACCGACGACGTCGAACTCCTCGGCTACCAGACCGAGTCGCTGCACGTCGTGGCCTCCGAGAAGGCCCAGCTCGGCCGGACGATCGGTGACCTGCGGCAGGAGCCGTTCATGGTCGGCGTCTACGTCGACAAGCTGTACCGCTCCGGCTCCGAGTTCCCCTACCGCCTCTCCACGAAGCTGGAGCGCGGCGACACCCTGATCCTCACCGGCCCCAAACGCCTGGTGGACCCGGCGGGCAAGGAGATCGGCAAACCCGTGCCGACGTCCTTCGCCACCGACATGATCTGGGTGGGCCTTGGCATCTTCCTCGGCGGCTGCATCGGCATCCCGGCACTCACCGCGGGCGGCGTGCCCATCTCGCTCTCCACGTCCGGCGGCGCGCTCATCATGGGCCTGGTCTTCGGGTGGATCCGCGGCAAGTACCCGACGTACGGGAACGTCCCGCCCGGCGCCCAGTGGTTCATGGACACGCTCGGGCTCTGCCTCTTCGTCGCGGTCGTCGGCATCAACGCCGGGCCGAGCTTCACCTCCGGTCTGTCGACCGCGGGCTGGGGCCTCCTGCTGTTCGGCGCGATCGCCACGGTGATCCCGCTGATCGTCGGCTTCCTCTTCGGGCACTACGTCCAGAAGATCCGCTTCCCGATCCTGATGGGGGTCCTCGCGGGCGGCCAGACGACCACCGCGGCGATCGGCGCGATCAACGAAACGTCCAGGTCCCAGATCCCGACGCTCGGCTACACGATTCCGTACGCCGTCGGCAACGTGCTCCTGACCATCTGGGGCGCCGTCATCGTCCTGCTCCACCACTGATCCCGTCGATCCCGTCCGCATGTGAGGAACGAGCCGTGCCCAAGACCACCTTCACCCGCGAGGAAATCCAGTCGTTCGCCCAGCTCAGCCCCTTCGAGCTGAAGGACAAGTTCATCCAGATCGCCCAGGCGGTGCAGGCCGACAAGCCGGGCCAGAAGGAGAAGTCCATCCCGCAGATGCTCAACGCGGGCCGCGGCAACCCGAACTGGATCGCCACCGGTCCCCGCGAGGCCTTCTACGCGCTCGGCTACTTCGCCCTCTCCGAGTCCCGCCGCGTCTGGACCGCCGACGACCTGGGCGGCATGCCGGAGAAGGCGGGATCGGGCGACCGCTTCGACACCTTCGTACGCCGGCACCCGGACCTGCCCGGCATCGAGCTGCTCCAGAAGTGCGTCGAGTACGCCGTCGAGCGCTTCGGCTTCGACCGGGACGACTTCGTCCACGAGCTGACGGACAGCTCGGTGGGCGACAACTACCCGGTCCCGGACCGGATGCTGAAGCACGCCGAGCAGATCGTGCGCGGGTACATCGCCGACGAGATGTTCGACAAGAAGCCGCCGTCCGACAACCTCTCGCTCTTCGCCACCGAGGGCGGCACGGCCGCGATGTGCTACATCTTCGACTCGCTCATGAAGAACGGCATCCTGCACAAGGGCGACAAGATCGCCCTGATGGTGCCGGTGTTCACGCCGTACATCGAGATCCCCGAGCTCGACACGTACGAGTTCGACGTGACGTACGTCCAGGCCAGCAAGTTCGCCGAGGCGGGCGTGCGGGAGTGGCGCTACCCCGAGGAGGAGGTGGCGAAGCTCGCGGACCCCGACATCAAGATGGTGTGCCTGGTCAATCCGTCCAACCCGCCCTCGCTCGCGCTCAGTCAGCGGGTCGCGGACCAGATCAAGCAGATCGTCGCCACGTCGAACCCGAACCTGCTGATCGTGACGGACGACGTGTACGGCACGTTCGTCGAGGGCTTCCGCTCGATCGCCGCCGACCTGCCGCGCAACACGCTGCTCGTCTACTCGTACTCCAAGCACTACGGCGCCACCGGCTGGCGGCTCGGCGTCATCGGACTGCACGACGACAACGTCATCGACGAGCTGATCGCGGCGCTGCCGCAGGCCGAGAAGGACCGGCTCGCCAAGCGGTACGGGACGCTGACCCTGGAACCGGAGAAGATCAGGTTCATCGACCGGCTCGTCGCCGACTCACGCCAGGTGGCGCTGAACCACACCTCGGGGCTCTCGCTCCCCCAGCAGATGGTGATGGTCCTGTTCTCCCTCTTCGACATGTTGGAGGAGGGGCAGGCGTACAAGCTACGAATCCGCGCGATCGTGCGGCAGCGGCTGCAACTCCTCCTGGAGGGCGCCGAGATGAAGATCTCGGACGACCCCAAGCGGGCCGGCTACTACATCGAGCTCGATCTGCTGGCCGAGGCCGAACGCGTCCACGGCAAGGACTTCGCCGACTTCCTGGAGAAGAACTACGAGCCGGTCGACCCACTGTTCCGTCTCGCCGAGCAGACGCATGTGGTGCTCCTGAACGGGGGCGGATTCGAGGGCCCCGAGTGGTCGGTGCGGGTGTCGCTGGCCAACCTGGACGACCTCGACTACCTGAAGATCGGCCATCACCTGCGGGCGATCTTCAACGACTACGCGTCGGAGTGGCAGGCGAGCAAGGCCTGAGCACGAGTGGCGCCCCGACCGGGTGGGGGGATGCCGGTCGAGGCGCCGTAGGGGGGTGGCAGTCAGGGGGTGGAGCTGCTGAGGTGCTACTTGTAGGCGGCGAATGCCTTGGTGAAGGCGAGCGGCTCCTGCTCGATGGAGGAACAGGTCGGCTGCGCACCGTTGTTGGCGCCGCCCTCACAGGCCTTGTCACGGGTCGACGACCACATGGCGAGCCAGCCGATGCCCTTCTCCTCGGCGAACTTCACCAGCTGCGTGGCGTCGTCGACCTTGAAGATCTCGGTGGTGACGTCGTTCACGCCGATCATCGGGGTGACCGCGACGGCCTTCCAGGCGGCCTCGTCGGACAGGTCGAGCGCGCCCTTGATCTGCTTCTGCGTGGCGGTCGCCGCGTCGATGGCGTACTGGCCCATGTCGCCGCTGTAGGACGGTCCGTAGTCCATCGCCATGATGTTGACGGCGGAGACCTTCACGCCGTTCTTCTTGGCGTCGGCGACGAGGTCGACGCCCGGCTGGGTCAGGCCCTCGGGCATGACGGGCAGCGTGAACGAGACGTCCAGGCCCTCGTGGTCCTTCTGCAGCTGCGCGATGGCCTGCGCGCGGCGGGTGTTGGCGGCGGTGTCGGGCAGCGCGGCGCCCTCGATGTCGAAGTCGACCTTCGTCAGCTCGTACTTGTCTATGACCTTGCTGTACGCCTTGGCCAGCGCGTCGGCGCTGTCGCACTTGAGGCCCAGCTCCGAGCCCGCCGCGCCGCCGAAGGACACGCGTACGTCGCCGCCCTTGGCCCGCAGGTCCCCGATCTGCGAGGCGACCTTGTCGTCGTCGAGCCCGGTGGTGCCGCCCCACAGGGGCTCGCAGCTGCCGCCGGAGGTGATGAAGGCGAGGGTGAACTCCTTGACGCCGGTCTTCTCGGCGGTGTCGACGAGGTCGTACGCGGGGGCGAGCGAAGTGTCCACGAACGGAGCGAACTTGGCGCTGTCGGCGGCCTTGGCGGTGTCCTCGGCGGGAGCCTTGGTCGCCAGGGCCGTCCCGGAGAAGGCGAAGGCTCCGCCCCCGACGAGGGCGGCGGCCGCGAGCCCTCCCATGACCTTGGACGTGGTGCTCACCGTGCGCCGATGCGTGCTGCTCATCGCGTGCCTGCCTTAGCTGTGCGGGGGGTGGGGGTGCGTGCAGCACGTTAGCCCCGCGAGGGCGCGACATCGCGGGCAATTGGGGCTCTGCACTGGATCTTAGGGCGGGCTTAAGGGAGCGATCGGGACCGGTTAAAGGTCGGCCTCGGGTATGGGACGCGGAGCTCTCCGGCCACCCGCAGGTCAACCCGCGGTCGCCCGCTTGCGGCGGCGTACGGACCCTCCGTGCCCACGGCCCCCGGCCACGGGCCGGCGGCCGTCCAGCTGGATCCAGATGCGGACCTCCGTGCCGCCGAGCACGGAACGCCCGATGCGGACGTCGCCGCCCGTGGACTCCGCCAGCTGCCGCACGATGTCCAGGCCGAGCCCCGTGGACCCGTCGGCCCCCGAGCCCGCGCCCCGCGCCAGCGCGGCCTCGGGATCGGCGATGCCGTCGCCCGAGTCCGAGACGAGGACGATCACCGCGTCCTCGCCGCTGTGCACGTCCACCGCGAACGCCGTCCCCTCCCGCGTGTGCCGGAAGACGTTGCCCAGCAACGCGTCCAGGGAGGCGACCAGTTCGGGCCGCGCCACCGGAATCCACACCGGCCGCTCCACCCCCGCGACCCGCACCTCGCGCCCCTCGTCCTCCGCGAGCGCCGACCAGAAGGCCATGCGTTCCTGGATCACCTCGGAGGCGTCGCAGCCCGCGCCGGGGCCGACCGCCGCGGTCTGCGGCTTGGCGTCGCGGGCGGTGCGGATGATCGTGTCGACCTCGCGCTCCAGCTTCTCCACCGCGATGCGGGTCTGCTCGGCCGCCGGACCGTCCCCCAGCGACGCCGCGTTGAGGCGAAGGACCGTCAGCGGAGTGCGCAGGCGGTGCGACAGGTCGGCCGCCAACTCTCGTTCGTTCGCCAGGAGTTGGACCACCTGGTCGGCCATGGAATTGAACGCCACCGCGGCCAGGCGCAGCTCCGTCGGCCCCTCCGCCGGCACCCGCGCGCCCAGCTTCCCCTCACCGAGGGACTGCGCCGCGCCCACGAGGCGCTTGGCGGGCTGCACCATGCGTACGCCGAGCCGGTCCGCCACCGCCACGGACCCGATGATCAGCGCGACGCCGACCCCGGCGAGCACCAGCCACGCCGTGGTCACGCCGTTGCTGACCGCGCCCTCGGGCACGAAGATCTCGACCACGGCGATCTGGCCGGAGCTCAGCGCCGTCGGCTGGAGCAGCGCGAAGCCGCCGTCGACCGTCGCCGTCCGCGCCCGGCCCTCCTTGCGCGTGGTCTCCACCGCGTGCTCGTCGGCCCGCCGGTCGCCGATCTCCAGGGCGGGCGCCTTGTCGATGGCCGGTACGTACACCGCCATCCGCCCCTCGCCGCCCGCCTCGGACGTGGCGACGGCCCGCGTCAGCTGGTCGCGGTCGGTGGTGATGGAGAGCGTGGGGCCCATGCCTGCGGCGTGCCGCTCGGCGTTCGAGAAGGCCCTGTCCCGCGCCATCTCCTGGATGACGAGCCCGAGCGGTACCGCGAAGGCGACCACGACCATCGTCGTGACGGCCAGGCACACCTTGACCAGTGCCCACCTCACAGCGGTGGCTCCAGCTTGACGCCGACACCCCGCAGCGTGTGCAGGTAGCGCGGCCGCGCGGCCGTCTCGCCCAACTTCCTGCGCAGCCACGACAGATGCACGTCGATGGTCTGGTCGTCCCCGTAACTCTGCTGCCACACCTCGGCGAGCAGCTCCTTGCGGGGTACGACGACACCGGGGCGCCCGGCGAGGAAGGCCAGCAGGTCGAACTCGCGCCGGGTCAGATCGAGCCGCGCCCCGTCCAGCTCCGCCTGGCGGCGCAGCGGGTCGATGGCGAGCCCGCCGACCCGTATCTCCCGGCTCGGCGGCGCCTCGCCCGCCGATACGCGCGAGCGGCGCAGCACGGCGGCCATCCGGGCGGAGAGGTGCTCGACGGAGAAGGGCTTGGTGAGGTAGTCGTCGGCGCCGTCGTTCAGGAGCCTGACGATCTCGGTCTCGTCGTCACGCGCGGTGGCGATGATCACGGGTACGTCGGTGATCCCGCGCAGCATCTTCAATGCCTCGGATCCGTCCAGATCGGGCAGACCGAGGTCCAGGATCACCACGTCGAAACGGAAATGGGCCACTTCGCGCAGCGCCTCGAGGGCGGTGCCGACGCTGCGCACGGTGTGCGATGCCTCGGTCAGATGCCGGATGAGAGCGGAGCGTACGAACTGGTCATCCTCGACGACGAGCACACTTGCCATGGGCGGCACCGTACGCCATATGAGTGAGCCCGGTCCTCCTGGGAGACCGGCGACACCGGCGGGGCCAGTGGTGCAGTATGGCTCGCGATGCGCAGAGGACTCATACACGCAATGGCTTGGTCGCTCGCCACGGGCGCGGCGGTCACGCTCTCCTGGTGGGGTGTCCACACGGTCATGGCGGGCACCGCCTACGACCCGCCGCGCGCCGTTCCGCTGGCCGCCGACGGCGACCGCGCGGAGCCGCTCTCGTCCTCCACGCACCGCCCCGACCCGACGCCGACCCCCTCGCCGTCGAAGACGGACAAGCCCTCGAAGTCGCAGAAGCCCCCGGAGAGCAAGCCGTCGAAGACGAGGACGAGCAAGCCGAGCACCCCCTCGGCGCCCGCCTCCACCCCCGGCAACGTGAAGAGCTACTCCTCCGACGGCGGCCGGGTCGTCTTCGACCTCGGCAAGGAGTCCGCGACGCTGGTCTCGGCGACCCCGGCGGCCGGCTGGTCGGTGCAGGTGTGGAAGCAGGACACCTGGATTCGCGTGGAGTTCACGTCGGGCGCCGAGAAGGTCTCGGTGTTCTGCACGTGGCACGACCACGCGCCCGCCGTCGAGATCAACGAGTACTGACCGGGCGGTACAGGCACGTCCTCAGCGGAACACCGAGGGCGGCGGCGCGGGCGATGCCACCGCGCTCGCGTCCGTGACCGCCGCCGCTCCCCCGCTGAAGTCGATGAGCGCCCTGCCGTGCTCGACCCGCGCCGGATGCGAGTCGCCCGCGCTGCGCCGGGTCAGCTCGGCGATCGGCAACGGCACGTCCGAGCCGACGAGCACCGCGTTGCCGAAGCGCTTGCCGCGCAGCACCGCCGGGTCGGCGATGAGGGCGAGCTCCGGGAAGAGCGTGGCGGCGGTGGCGAGCTGGCCGCGCAGATGCGCGAGCGGCGGCCCGTCGGCGAGGTTCGCCGCGTAGAGACCACCGGGCTTCAGGACCCTGCGTACGTCGCCGAGGAACTCGGCGCTGGTGAGGTGGGCGGGGGTGCGGGCGCCGCTGAAGACATCGGCGATGACGAGGTCGGCCCAGCCGTCCGCGATCTTCGCGAGCCCCTCGCGGGCGTCGGTGCCGCGCACGCGCACCCGCGCCTGCGGGTCCAGCGGCAGCTCGCGGCGCACGAGTTGGATGAGCGCGGTGTCGCGCTCGATGACCTGCTGGGTGGAGCGTGGCCGGGTCGCGGCTATGTAGCGGGCGAGGGTGAAGGCGCCGCCGCCGAGGTGCAGGGCCTGGACCGGCTTGCCGGCCGGCGCGACCAGGTCGGCGACGTGGCCGAGCCTGCGCTGGTACTCGAAGTCGAGATACGCCGGGTCGTCGAGGTCGACGTGGGACTGCGGGGCGCCGTCCACGAGCAGCGTCCACGCGCGCGCCCTGTCCCGGTCGGGCATCAGCTCGGCGAGCCCGCCGTCCACCTTCTCGACGACGGCTTGCGCCTCTTCCCGGGACCGCCTGTTCCTTGCCATCGGACCATTATCGGCGCACGGGGACGGCGCGGCCCGATGACCTTGGAGTACTGCCCCACCGCGGGCTCAGCGGCAGTTGTCGGCGGCCTCGATCGTGCGGGCCGCCTGGCCGAGTGCCGCGCGCAGAACGGCGGGGTCGGTGACCGGATCGGCCTCGTCGGGGGGCAGCAGCCAGCCGGTGCCCGCGACCGGGGGCGGCGGGGGCTCCGGCTCGGTGTGCGGGCGGGAGCCGCGGCGGAAGGTCTGCGTACACGCGCTGCCCGGCAGATCCCAGGCATCGGCGGTGCCGGGCGGCACCAGGAAGCCGAGGGTGTCGCAGCCGTTGTCGTGCAGGACGGGGCCGACGGCGTCGCCCGCCCCGCGGCGCAGGATGTCGACCGCCTCCAGGCCCTGGCGGGCCGGGACGGTGACGAGGTCGCAGAAGCCGGGGGGCTCGGTGGGCCGGACGCCCTGCTGTGGTGGTGCGCTGTGGTCCGGGGTCGGCAGGTGCCGTGCCGTGCTCAACGACGCCCGCGATGCACCGTTCTCCACGCTGATCTCCAACAAGGGGACCCCTCCTCGCAAGGGTGGAAGCCGCGTCGCTCCCTCTCCTCATGGTTCAACGCGGGACGGCGTCAACAGCTACGGCGGAATGCCGCCGCAAAGGATGGCACTTCATGGCAGATCATGGGTGAGATATCCGGTTTGTAGCCAAACTCCGCGTGCCGTCCCCATCACAGCGGGTACGTTCGTGCTCCGCCGGAACAGGGGCAGCATCGCCGGATCCACAGGATTCGGCGCACTCCGGCACGATCCGTACGAGAGGGTCAGGCCATGGCGTCGTCACCGATGGCATCGTCAACTCCGTCCCCACGACCGAACCTTCGCTTCCGTCACCTGCGCGGACAGCGCTCGCCGGGCGAGTTCGCCGCCGTGATCCGCCGGGCCGCTCGCGACATCGGGGAGCGCGTCAGCTGCGACGCCCGTTACATCGGACGCGTCGAGGCGGGCGAGATCCGCTGCCCCAACTACGCGTACGAGCGGGTGTTCCTGCACCTGTTTCCCGGCCGGACGCTGACGGACCTGGGGTTCGCACCCCGCTCCGCAGTGCGCGGACGGGGGGCGCGCGCCGGGTCCGGCGCGCCCGCCCCACACACCACGATCCAGCTGTATGAGTCTGCTCCGCCCGGGCCTTGTGGCCCCGAAGAGCACGAGTACGACCCGTACGAGATCCAGAGCCACGAGGAGAGCGACGTGCGGCGTCGCGCATTCATGAGCGGCACGGCCACCGTGGCCGCCGCCTCGATGGGGCCCTTCGGGCTGCTCGCCGCCCCGAACCCGGCCGAGGCCACCGCCCAGCGCGGCGGCAAGGCGGGCGAGGCCGAGGTGAGCGCGGTCGAGGAAGCCGTACGGAAGATCCGGCTGCTCGACGACCGGCACGGCGCCGACGGCCTCTACCGCCGCGCCGCCGCCCCGCTGCGGACCGCCTACGCCCTGCTCGACGCGGGCACCACCCGCCAGTCCACGGCGGACCGGCTGCACGCGGGCGCCGGTGAACTGGCCATCTCCGTGGGCTGGTTGGCGCACGACTCCGGCCGCTTCGACGACGCGCGCTCGCACTACGCGGAGGCGCTCGCGACGGCCCGGATGGCCTCCGATCCGGCCCTGGAGGCACACGCCTTCTGCAACACGGCGTTCCTGGCGCGCGACGCCGGGCGGCCCCGGGAGGCGGTGCGGGCGTCCCAGGCGGCAACGCGCGCAGCCCGGCACCTCGCGTCGCCCCGGCTGCTCTCGCTCCTCGCGCTGCGCGAGGCCGGCGGCTGGGCGGGGCTCGGCGACCGGGCCGGCTGCGAGCAGTCGCTGACCCGCGCGCACGCCCTCTTCGACCGGGGCCCCTGTGACGCCGACCCGGAGTGGATGAGCTTCTACGGCCCGGCCGAGCTGGAGGGCCTTGAGGCGCAGTGCTGGTCGGCGCTCGGCGACTGGGGGCGGGCGGTGCGGCACGCGCGGCGCGCGGCGGGCGTGGCGTCGGCGCAGACCCCGCAGTTCACCCGGAACATCGCCCTGTACACCGCGGAGCTCGCCGACGACCTGGCCCGCGCGGGCCGCCCGGACGAGGCGGCGACGGCGGGCGTGCGGGTGATCGGGCTCCTGGACGAGGTGCAGTCATCGCGCATCCAGTCGATGCTCGCCACGACGGCCCGGGTGCTGCTTCCGCACCGGCGCGCCTCGGGGGTGTGCGGCTTCCTGGAGCAGCATGCTTCGTTGCCGCGGGCGGGATAGCCGCCCGTACGCCCTTGGCGGCTAGGCCAGGTGCCCGGTGTCGTTCCACGACTCGACGGCCGGTTCGCCGTAGGCCCAGCCGAGGGTGGAGATCGAGGTCGGGTTGAGGCGGATGCGGGCGGCGAAGTCGACGCCGAGGCCCAGCCAGCGTGCGCCGATGGACCGCAGGATGTGCCCGTGCGCGAAGACCAGGACGTCACGGTCCGCGCCGCGCGCCCAGGCCACCACCTCGTCCGCGCGGGCGGTGATCTGCTCCAGGGTCTCGCCCCCGGGGACGCCGTCGCGCCAGATGAACCAGCCGGGGCGTACGTCCTGGATCTCGGCCGGGGTCATCCCCTCGTAGGAGCCGTAGTCCCACTCCATGAGCGTGTCCCAGGGAGTGGCGCGGTCCCCGAAGCCGGCGATCTCGCAGGTCTCGCGGGCACGCACGAGAGGGCTGGTGCGCACTTCGACGTCCGGGAGCCCGTCGAAGGGGGCGCGGTGCAGACGCTCGCCCAGGAGCTTCGCGCCGTCGCGGCCCTCTTCGAGGAGCGGGATGTCCGTCCTGCCGGTGTGCTTGCCGGACAGTGACCACTCCGTCTGTCCGTGCCGGGCCAGCAGGATGCGCGGTGCCATGTCGAGCCTTTCCCGAGCCGACGGTCGTCCTCATCGGTCGAGACCATCAGCTGTCATAGAGCGAATTCTGTGGACAGACAGCTGTCCGTACCTTCCATCATCACTCACGCGCCGGATCGCGATCACTGGTGCCCGCCAGGAGCAACCCGCTCGTCGATCTCTGCGTCTAAGACGACCGGGGACCGCCGCAGCGCGCTCTCGCGTACGCCGTAAAGTGAGGCGGCGGCGAACACCGCATGACCAAAGAGGATGGGGGACCGACCGGATGCCGCAGACCGACGCTCCGGGCACCGGAGGCATCAGCGGGCTTCGGCTTCGCTGGTGGACGGAGCTGCCGCTGATCGTGCTGGTGTACGCCGCGTACTCGGCCGGCAGGCTGCTGGCGCGCGGCGACGTGTCCACCGCGGTCGACCACGGCCTCGGCATACTCCGCGTCGAGAAGTTCCTGCGCCTGAACGCCGAGAACCCGCTGAACCGTCTCTTCACCGACCACTCGTGGATAGGTGTCCCCGCCGACTTCTGGTACGCGTCGCTGCACTATCTGGCGACGCCCTTGATCCTCGTCTGGCTCTTCCGCAGCCGCGCGGTCCACTACCGCGCCGCACGCGCGTGGCTGATGACCTCCACCATGATCGGCCTGATCGGCTTCACGCTCCTGCCGACCTGCCCGCCCCGCCTGCTGAGCGAGGGCCACGGCTTCGTCGACACCATGGCGCAGTACAGCGACTTCGGCTGGTGGGGCGGCGAGGCGAGTGCGCCGCGCGGGCTCGGCGGCATGACCAACCAGTACGCGGCGATGCCGAGCCTGCACGTGGGGTGGGCGCTGTGGTGCGGGGTGATCCTGTGGCGTCACGGGCGTTCGCCGCTGGCCAGGGTCGCGGCGGTGGGGTATCCCCTGATCACCACGATCGTCGTGATGGGCACCGCGAACCACTACTTCCTCGACGCCGTCGCGGGCGCCGTCGTGATGGGCATCGGGCTGCTCCTGGCCCGGCCGGTGCTGCGGCTCGCGGACCGGGTGAAGGCCAGAATGGGTGTGCCGTTCGCGGCCGCGCGGCCGTCTTCGGGCATGGTGGCGAGGCCGAAGTCGCCGTCCGTCGTGGGCGTGGCCGCGGCCTCGTCAGCCCCAGAGTCCTCAATTGTCAGTGGCGGGTGCCAGACTTCGACAGGTGAGCGAATTCCCCGGCCGCGCAAGCGGCCCGCCGAGCCAGGCGCCGAGCCGAGTGCCCGACCCGCCGAAGCGGGGGACAGCACTCCGACAGCGGCTCGCTGAGCTGCGCGGACCGGACGTCCCCGCGCAGCCGCTCGACGCCCGCGCGCTGGCCGCCCTCGCCGCGAACCCGGGGTGCCGGCGGCGGGCACTGCTCGACGGGGCGGGCGTGGACAAGGCGACGCTCGCCCAGTCGCTCGGCTCCCCCGCCTCCTTCGGGCAGTCGCAGTTCGCGTTCATGCGGGGCAACGCCTTCGAGGCGAAGGTCAAGGCGGACGGCGGCGCGGAGCTGCTGCGTCTGGCGCACGGGCGGCTCGGGGGCGGACCCGAGCCGGTGCCGGGCGAGTCGTCGGTCCCGGACCTGACCGCGGTGGGCCCCGAGGGCCGCGCGGCCCGCACGTCCCTCGCCCTGCGCGAGGCGACGTCCACGGAGGGTTGGACCCTCCTGGACCACCCCATGCTGGCGCTCGACGTCGCCGGGACCCCCGCCTTCCTCGAACCGGACGCGGTGGTGATCCACCCCGACGGCACCTGGACGGTCGTGGAGATCAAGTCCTTCCCGATGATCGACGGTTCGGCGGACGCGGCGAAGGTGGGCGCCGCGGCGCGCCAGGCGGCGGTGTACGCACTGGCCCTCGAGCGGGTGGCCGCGCACCTGGACCCGGCGCCCCAGGTCCGCCATCACGTGCTCCTGGTCTGCCCCAAGGACTTCTCGAACCTCCCGACGGCGTCGGCGATCGACGTGCGCAAACAACTCTCGGTGACCAGGCGCCAATTGGCGCGCCTGACCCGCATCGAGGACATCGCGGCAGCGCTTCCGGAGGGCACGACGTTCGACGTGTCCCGCCCCGCCGCCGACCTGACCGCGGCGGTCGAATCGGTCCCGGCGACGTACGCCCCCGAGTGCCTGGCCGCCTGCGAACTGGCCTTCCACTGCCGCGAACGCTCCCGCGAAGAGGGCGCGGTGACGTCCCTGGGCCGCTCGCTGCGGGGCGAGCTGGGCGGTCTGACGACGGTCGCCGGGGTCCTGTCGGCGGCGAACGGCACATCGGGCGATCCCGCGGACCCGGCGGTGGCGGCACTGCGGCGGGCGGCGGCACTGCGCGCTGAGGCGTTGTCGGGCGTGGGCGCCTCGGGCGTGGAAGCGGCGGGCGTGGGCGCCTCGGGCGTGGAAGCGGCGGGCGTGGGCGCCTCGGGCGTGGAAGCGGCGGGGGGTACGCCGTGCTGACCGCGTATGTGACGCGGCTGCCCGGCGTGCTCCGCCGCGCTGTCTCGAACCGCCGCGCTCTCCCGTACGGCCGCGCTCTCTCGAACCGCCACACTTTCCCGTACGGCCGCGCTGTCTCGTACGGCCGCGCTGTCTCGTACCGCCACGCTCTCCCGTACCGCCACGCTCTCCCGTACCGCCGCGCTCTCTCGAACCGCCACACCTTCCCGTACGGCCGCGCTGTCTCGTACGGCCGCGCTGTCTCGTACCGCCACGCTCTCCCGTACCGCCACGCTCTCCCGTACCGCCGCGCTCTCCCGTGCGCTGCGGCTGCATCTGGCTTCCCGACCGCCCACCCGTTCCGGAGCTTTCCGGTGGCCGCGCTCCACCGGCCCGCCCACCCGCTGGCCGGCCCTTCGGTGGGCGGATGTCGCCGGGTGATCGGGTGGGCGAGTGGGGAAAATCCGCCGCGAAGCGGCGGGGCAGCAGCGGATGACGGCCCGCAGAGGCCGCCGCACCGCGCAGCGCCCCGGGGCGCGTCAGGCGACGACGGCGGCGAACAGGCGACGACGGACAGCGCACCGCCAAAGCCCCGTGCAACGGCCCCGCAGGGAGAGGCGACCCAGTGTCACTGATCGACAACCTCGCCCGCCTGGAGGCGGTGGCCACCGGCCGCGCCCAGCCCAGAGCAACGACCCGGCACCGGCACCTCTCCCAGCGCCCCCTCGTCCTCGTCCCCCTCATCACCGCCGGCGAGGCAGGCGCCCCGCTCGGCGCGCTCGTCGGGACGGAGCGGACCTCGCCCCGCGTGCTCATCGTGCCGCAGCCCCGCGACCGCGACCTGCGCTTCACCTTCCTCGCCCAACTCGCGGACACCGTCCTGGAGTACGTCGACTCGTTCACGGACGACGTCGAGGCGGCGGAACGCAGCGAGACGGACCCGGAGACCGGCAAGCGGGTCAAGGTGGAGGTCGAACTCTGCGCGGACGCACCGCAGTTGATCGTCCCCAGCCGCGCCGGCATCGACTTCGTACGGCTCATCGGCCGCTCCACCCGCTTCCGCCGCACCGCGGAGCAGGACCCTGAGACGCCCTACCCCGCCCCGCCGCGCGTCCCCCTCCTCGGCCGCTGGCTGACCCACTTCGGGGAGCGCGCCCGGGTTCCCGGCTCCTCCCTCCTCGTCGCCATGACCGAACTGCTCTCCCGGCACTGGGCCACCGGGCAGTCCAGCCTGGAGGACCAGCACCTGGGCGCCCTGCTCGCCTGGATCGAGGCCCCGGAAGGCACGTCCGGCGCCGAGGCCGCGCTCCGCGCCGAGCTGGCGCGGGACAAGGACGGTCAGTTGCTCTGCCCGCCCGCGGGCCCCGCCACGGACCCGGCGTTCGACAACCGCCTCCTCGCCCCGGCCATCGAGCGCTACGACCGCGCGCGCGGCACCCTCGCCACCGCCGAGGACGGCATCCAGGCGGACGCCCGCCTCGCCGAACTGGCTGCCGCCGAGCGGGAGATCCGCTCCCTGATCGAGAGCAGGACCCGCCCCACCTGGGACGCGGTGTGGCGCGGTCTCGACGCGCTCTGCACGCTTCCCGAGGCCCCGCGCGCCGCCGACCGCTGGACCCGCGACCGCTGGTCGTTCACCGGCCACCGCGACCGCGTGACGGCGGGCGAACCCCCGCAGCCCCGCGTCGACGACGCGGTGACGGCGGCGAACAAGCTCGCCACGCGCGAGCGCGAACAGGCCAGGCTGGAGGCCCAGGAAGCGCTCGACGACCCGCTGGTGATGGCCGGCCGCAGGCTCGCGGGCGAGGCCTTCGCCGGCGAGGTGACCGAGGTGGTCATGGCGTACAGCGAGGGCAAGAGCCCGAGGCCGCGCCCCCTGGTCACGGTCCGCACGGACGACCACCCGCACCTGGCCGAGCGCGCGAAGGTGTACCGCTCGCTGCAGGGCAAGCCGCAGACGGCCGAGTTCGTGACGTACGAGGGCGAGGGAATCGTCGTCCTGCGCGTCACCGACAAGATGGGGCGCGGCAAGGAGCCCGAGCCCGGTTCCGTGCCGGAGAAGGGCGACCGCGTCTGCTGGACGCTCTTCGAGCACGAGCAGCGCGGCGGCCCCAAGCTGCCCGAACCCGAGGCGACTCCCTGGACCCACGGCGGCCCGCCGGGCGACGCCGCCGAGCGCCCTGACCCCGTGACGCCGGAGGACACCCTGTGAGTCCGACCGCCCCCTTCGACCGCGCCTCCTTCGACCCGGGCGCCGCGGCCACCCGCGCCACGGACGCGATCCTGCACGACACGCTGCACGGCGCGCACCGCGGTGTCGTCGTCGACTCGCCGCCCGGCGCGGGCAAGTCGACCCTCGTCGTCCGCGCGGCCCGCGAACTGGCGGCCGCCGGGCGCCCGTTGATGGTGATCGCGCAGACGAACGCGCAGGTGGACGACCTGGTTCTGCGCCTCGCCGAGAAGGACCCCGAGCTGCCGGTGGGCCGTCTGCACAGCAGTGACCCGGACGCGTACGACAAGGCCCTGGACGACCTGCCCTTCGTCCGTACGTCCACGAAGGCCGCCGACCTGGCGGGCCTGGACGTCGTCGTGTCCACCGCGGCGAAGTGGGCGCACGTCAAGGACGTGGAGCCCTGGCGGCACGCCATCGTGGACGAGGCGTACCAAATGCGTTCGGACGCGCTGCTCGCCGTGGCCGGGCTCTTCGAGCGGGCCCTGTTCGTGGGCGACCCGGGCCAGCTCGACCCGTTCTCGATCGTGGGCGCCGAGCAGTGGGCCGGTCTCGCGTACGACCCTTCGGCGAGCGCGGTGACGACGCTGCTCGCGCACAATCCCGAACTGCCGCAGCACCGCCTGCCGGTGTCCTGGCGGCTCCCGGCGTCGGCGGCCCCGCTGGTGTCGGCGGCGTTCTATCCGTACACGCCCTTCCGCAGCGGCACGGACCACGGCGACAGGAAACTCGGCTTCGGTGTTCCGTCGGACGGTTCGGGCCCGGACCGGGTGATCGACGAGGCGGCGGAGTCGGGCTGGGGCCTGCTGGAACTGCCCGCGCGGAACACGCCGCGGACCGACCCCGAGGCCGTGCGCGCGGTGGCCCAGGTCGTGCGGCGGCTCCTGGACCGGGGCGGCGCGGCCACGTCGGAGCGCGGCCCGGAACCCACGCCCCTGACGGCCGACCGCATCGCCGTCGGCACCGCCCACCGCGACCAGGCGGCGGCGGTGCGGGCGATCCTCGCGGAAATGGGCGTAAGAGACGTCACGGTGGACACCGCGAACCGGCTCCAGGGCCGCGAGTTCGACGTGACGGTGGTCCTGCACCCGCTCTCCGGCCGCCCGGACGCCACCGCGTTCCACCTGGAGACGGGCCGCCTGTGCGTCCTGGCGTCCCGCCACCGCCACGCCTGCATCGTGATCTGCCGCGCGGGCGTCAGCGAACTGCTCGACGACCACCCGTCGACGGAACCGGTCCAACTGGGCGTCACCGTGAAGTTCCCAGACGGCTGGGAAGCGAACCACGCGGTACTGGCCCGCCTCGCCGAACACCGAGTGGCATGGCGACCGTGAACCCGCCGGCCCACCACACCGCAAACACCGGACGGAGTCCGGCACGCCGCCGGAGGCGGCCAAGAGAAACAGCCCAGACGGCTGGGAAGCGAACCACGCGGTACTGGCCCGCCTCGCGGAACACCGAGTGGCATGGCGACCGTGAACCCGCAGGCGCACCACACCCCAAACGCCGGACGGAGTCCGGCACGCCGCCGGAGGCGGCCAAGAGAAACAGCCCGGATGGCTGGGAAGCGAACCACGCGGTACTGGCCCGCCTCGCCGAACACCGAGTGGCATGGCGGCCCTAGCTCTGGCGGTGCGCGGAAATCCTGGAACCCCCACAGCCCAGGGCCCACGGCCCCCTTGCGCAGCAAGGGAGAATGGAAGTCGGCCCCACGGCCGGAAACCGTACGAGGAGGAAGAACCATGGCGGAGCCCGAGCGGCCCCGGACCGAACAGCGTCTGCGACCCGCGCCCCTGCTCTTCGAGCCCGCGGAAGCAGTCGCCGACCCGGAGCACTTCTTCGACCTGGAGTCGATGGAGGACCCTCGTGAGCTCCTGGCCCGCGCCACCGAGCTGACCCACGCCTTCCGTGCCGCGACGGACCGTGCGGTCGAGTTCCAGGCGATCGCGGCCGCCCAGCTCGCCGACCCCCGGCGCTTCGACCGGCTGACGCCCGCCGCGATCGCTGAGCGCGCGCAGTGGACCGAGGACTACGCGAAGAAGATGGTCGAGTTCGGCCGGGACCTGCTGCGCGGGGCCGGTGCGGGCGGCGGCGGTCCGGAGGCCTGAGAGGCGCCGGACAGGGGGCGCGAAGGGCGCTCCGGGCCCCGGAAGAAGATCACGGGGCATATGCCATGGGGGCAAGGTACTCCCTCCCACCCCCTGTTGTCCTGATTTCTGGCAACTCTCAGAAATGGAACCTTCACCACCGGTAGATGTAGTCGCCATGAGCAGCACGCGCCTCCACCCGGATCCCCACCCCGCCGACGTCCAGGACATCTCCGACGTCACCACCGAGGGAGCCGCCTGGCTCGCCTCCGCGGAAACGTATCCCCGCAGCGCCCTGTCCCACTGGCGCAACCGCCCCACCGCCCCGGCCGTCCTGCCCTGCGGCTCCGTCTTCGACGTGGTGAGCGTCCCCGCGGTCTTCGGCCGGCGGATGCTCGACCGCCTGTGGGACGAAGGCCCCGGCTCGGGCCCCGTCGCCGCGCACCGCGGCCGCATGCTGCTCTTCACCGCCCCCGGCACCGCCCAGCGGCTGCCCTCGCTGCTCGAGTGGGAGGAGTGGGGCCGCGCCGTGCCGGGCGTGCTCTGCCACGGCATGGGGGACGCGGTGACGGTGCCGCCGCTCACCGCGGAACACGGGGAGACCGAGCGGTCCGGCCCCCTCGAAGGGCACCTCGAATCGCGCTGGCTCGTCGCCCCCGACACCCGGCACCCCTGGCTGCCGGGGCCCGAGATGACGCTCTGGGCCTGCGTCCGCGCGGCCCGTGCGGCGGCGGGCTCCGCGGTCCGTATTTCGATTTTTCCTGGCGGCGATCAGAGTGCTAAGGTCTACGACGTCAGCAGGCGCCGTTAGCTCAGTTGGTTAGAGCAGCTGACTCTTAATCAGCGGGTCCGGGGTTCGAGTCCCTGACGGCGCACAGACAGAAAGAAGCCCCTCGCGCAAGCGGGGGGCTTCTTTCATGTCCGGCACTTTCCTCATGTCCGGCACTTTCCTCATATCCGGCGCTTTCCTCATGCCCGGCGCTTCCTTCATCCTCGGCGCCGACAAGATGTCGGGGACGGCTCAGCCCACCGACACCTTCACCGTCCACGCCCCCGTCGCCGTCCGCCCCTCGACCTCGATGCGTACGTCCTCGTCCGGCACCGTGAAGCTCTCCCCCGCCCCCACCGGCGCGTCCGCGAGCGGCGGATACACCGATGCGCCCCAGCACGCCTCCGAGTCCGGGTGCGCGTCGATGACCTCGACCGGGCCGCCACCGGAGGGCGCCTCGTTGCGTACGCGATAGGCGAGCACTCCTTCCCGGCAGGTCGCCCGGTCGTTGCCCGCCGCGTCGCGCGCCTCGATGGCGATGGCACTGCCACGGCCCGTGCGCACGACCGCCAGCTTGGTGCCGCCGACGCCACCGCGCGTGGGCCGCGCCGACAGCGGCTCCAGGGTCAGCCGCCGGTCGCCGCCCTCCACGCACACCACCTGCCGCTCGTCCAGCCAGCCGAGCTTCCACTTGTGCCAGCCGAAGAGGTCGGGGGAGAGCCCGAACTGGCTGCCCATGACGTCCCAGTCGCCGACGTGCGTGTCCCAGTCGCCCTCGCCGTCCGTCGGCCGGTGATAGAGGTCGGGCAGGTCGAAGACGTGGCCGGTCTCGTGGGCGAGGACGTTGCGGTCCGGTGGATGCTGCTCGAAGACCGTGACGATGCGCTTGATGTCCGCGCCGTCGGCCCGCATCGGCCGGTCGAAGTTGACGACCTTCGTCGCGTCCGAGTCGACGCCGGGCGCGTCCGGGTCCGCGACGAAGTAGACGACGTCGTACCGCGAGAAGTCCACGTGCGGATCGGCGGCGGTCACCGCGTCCCGCAGATAGGCGCTGCGCCGTGCCGCGTTCCAGTCGCGCTGTATGGCGTACGCGGTGGAGTAGTCCGGCATCTCGACCCACTCGCGCTGCGGGTGCGGGCGCAGCGCGAACTTGCCGTAGGAGGCGCGGTCGAAGAACTGGCTGGTGGCGGGGAAGTAGTCGGCCGCCAGGTCCTCGGGGTCGATCCGGGGCGGGGAGTCGGGGAAGGAGAGGAAGACCATCACCGCGTCGAGGGTCCGTTCGGGGCGCGGATAGGCGGCGTTCCAGGTGTCCAGGCCCTCCGAGTGATGCGCCGGTGTGCGCTGGAGCGCGCAGGGCACCGCCGAGGTCTGGGCGATCGCGGGACCCGCGACGAGCCCCGTGGCGGCCAGTGCGGTCAGGGATGTGAGGGCGGCGGCCGCGCTGCGCAACCGGGGTCTCTCCCCTCCACGGGTGAGTCCCCAGGGGGGTAGCTGACGCGGCACGTCGACCTCCGGGTGCGGATTGCGGGGCATCCCACCCACCCTGTGATGATTTATTCAAATACGCCCTGTTTGTCTGACCCGGTCGGGTGATGAGCGGCGCGTCGAGCGCTCACGGAACGTCACAAGTGGTCGCCGGGAAGATTGAGGCGCAAAGGAAGCGGTACCGGGTCGAGCAGAAACGATCTGTCGCCGTGTGGGCGCCAAACCCATGCCGGGCATGCGCCTGTCCTATGCCGGAGACGGCCGCCACGCGGCGCCGCGCTGTGGCTGGATGCGCCCTCGGGCCAGCCCCTATGATCGGCACACTTTCCTGCGCGGGCCCGGCCTCGCCGAACAACTGCACTGCGGGAGCAAGTGGTGAACGGAACGTCTGAAGGCCAAGCGCCCACAGCGATCACAGCACCCGACCTCGCTGGGGCGCCCACTACGGAGCGTCGCCGTCCGGCGCAGCTGCCCGATCACCGAGCCGCTTTCGCCGCCGCCCCTCTCGCCCTGGGCGTCGTCGACGGCGAAGGCGTCGTCGTCGACGCGAACGACGCGCTCGCCGAGTTGCTCGGCGCGACCTCGGACGAGCTGACGGGCCGCCTCGCCGCCGATCTGGTGGACCTGGCGTCGGAGGCCCGCACCTGGCACGCGTACCGCGAGGTGCTCCGCGGCCGCCAGGCGAAGCTGCGCTGCACCCGGCGCCTGAAACACCCCGACGGGCATTCCCTGTGGATCCAGGTCACCGTCACGCCGATGCCCGGCGGGCGCACGGTGCTGCTCGCCGCCACCGACATCAGCGCCCGCCGCGAGCTGCAGGCCCGGCTGCGGCACCTCCAGATGCACGACCCGGTGACACGGCTGCCCAACCGCAGCCTGTTCTTCGAACGCCTCGCCGCCGCGCTCGAAGCGGGAGCGTACGACGACACGGGCACCGGCCGGATCGGCCTCTGCTATCTGGACCTCGACGGGTTCAAGGCGGTCAACGACACCCTCGGCCACCGGGTCGGCGACCGGCTGCTCGCGGCCGTCGCGGAGCGGCTCACGCGGTGCGCCGACGAGGCGGGCCACGGCAGGACGGCGGCGCCGCTGGTCGCACGGCTGGGCGGCGACGAGTTCGCGCTGCTCGTGGAGGACTCGACGGGCACGGACCAGCTGGCCGACCTCGCCGAAGCGGCGCTCAAGACGCTGCAGGAGCCCTTCGACCTGTCGGGCCAGCGGCTCTCCGTCTCGGCGTCGATCGGCGTCGTGGAGCGGCGGGCCGCCGGGGCCACGACGACGTGCCTGATGCAGGCCGCCGACACGACGCTCTACTGGGCGAAGTCGGACGGCAAGGCCCGCTGGACGCTCTTCGACCCCGAGCGCAACGCCCACCGCATGACGCGGCAGTCGCTGTCGAGCTCACTGCGTCCGGCCGTCGATCGCGGTGAATTCCTGCTGGACTACCAGCCGTTGGTGCGCCTGGAGGACGGCGGTCTGCGCGGGGTCGAGGCGCTGGTGCGGTGGCAGCATCCGCGCTTCGGCCTGCTGACGCCGAATCGGTTCATCGGATTGGCCGAGGAGGACGGTTCGATCGTGCAGCTGGGCCGCTGGGTGCTGCGGACCGCGTGCCGCCAGGCCCGGCAGTGGCAGCTGGACCACCCAGGGCGGCCGCCGGTCTTCGTGAGCGTCAATGTCGCGGTGCGCCAGGTGTGGGACTCGGACCTGGTGGCCGACGTGGAGGAGATCCTCGCCGAGACGGAACTCCGCCCCGAACTGCTCCAGTTGGAGCTCACCGAGTCGGCCGTGATGGGCTCGGCGGGCCGCCCGCTGCAGGCTCTCCAGTCGCTCAGCGACATGGGGGTGCGGATCGCCATCGACGACTTCGGCACGGGCTACTCGAACCTGGCCTACCTGAGCCGCCTTCCGGTGTCCGTCCTCAAGCTGGACGGCTCCTTCGTACGAGGCTTCCAGTACGACGCGGAGGCGGGCGAGGCGCACATCAACCCCGCCGACGAGGTCATCGTCGAGGCGCTGGTGCAGCTCGCCCACCGGCTGGGCCTGACGGTGACCGCGGAGTGCGTGGAGACGACGTCCCAGGCGGCACGGCTGCGCCGGATCGGCTGCGACACCGGGCAGGGGTGGCTGTACTCCCGCCCGGTGACGCCGGATCGTATCTCCGCACTGCTCGCGGCGAGTTGAGGCTAGGCGCGGGGCAGCCCGTAGGCGTCGGCGATCAGCTCGTAGGACCTCAACCGGACTTCACCGCTGTGTGCGTTGGCCGTGATCATCAACTCGTCGGCGCCGGTGCGCTTGGCGAGGTCGTCGAGGCCGGTGCGGACCTGGTCGGCGGTGCCGTGGATGACGTTGGAGTTCCAGCTGTTGACGAACTCCCGCTCCATGTCACTGAACGCGTACGCCTCGGCCTCCTCGGGAGTCGGGACGAGCCCCGGCTTCCCGGTGCGCAGCCGGACCATGTTCAGCGCGGCGGCAAGAACCTGACGCCGAGCTTCGCCCTCCTCATCCGTGGCGAGAGCCGAGACGCCGATGAGAGCGTACGGAGCATCGAGCACGGCGGACGGCTTGAACGACTCCCGGTAGAGGTCGAGCGCCGGGATCGTGTTCTGCGCCGAGAAGTGGTGGGCGAAGGCGAAGGGCAGACCGAGGACTCCGGCGAGGCGGGCGCTGAAGCCGGAGGAGCCGAGCAGCCACAGGGGCGGGCGGTGCGGGGACTGGACGCCGCCGGGTGAGGTGGCCTGGACGGGGCCGGGGACGGCGTGGATACGGCCGTACGGGTGCCCGTCGGGAAAGTCGTCGTCCAAGAAGCGGGTCAGCTCGGCGAGCTGCTGCGGAAAGTCGTCGGCGCCTTCATTGAGACGCTCGGTCCTGCGCAGCGCGGCGGCGGTCGCACCGTCCGTACCCGGGGCGCGCCCGAGCCCCAGGTCGACACGCCCAGGAGCCATCGCCTCCAGGGTCCCGAACTGCTCCGCGATGACGAGAGGAGCGTGGTTGGGCAGCATGACGCCGCCCGATCCCAGCCGGATGCGTTCGGTGTGGGCGGCGAGGTGGGCGAGGATGACCGCCGGTGAGGAGGAGGCCACTCCCGGCATGGAGTGGTGCTCGGCCACCCAGTAGCGGTGGTATCCGCGCCCCTCGGCGAGCTTGGCGATCTCCACGCTCTTCTTCAGGGCGTCGGTGGCGGTACGCCCCGCGCCCACGGTCACCAGGTCCAGTACGGAGAGCGGGACCGGCGCGCTGCCGTGCCGCTCGCCGCGGATGTCGTCGCTCGGGTCCACTGTCACGGGGGCCTGCCTCCTGCTGCGCGGTGCTTGTGCGGTATTTCGTACTCCGCAGACCCAACAGGAGGGGGGCTCCGCTTTATTCCCCGATGCCCGGCCCCCTGCCCCGCGGCGCCCCGTAACGAACAGACCTCTCCCACCCACCCGCCCGTAACCCCGCATCCGCCCCTGAACGAACAAGCCTTTCCCGCCCACCCGCCCGATTGCCCCGCAGTGACCAGCGACTACCCGCAGTCGGGAGCGCTCGGGAGGGGACGTGCCGGTATGTCCGCCCGGAGCACGGTTCGCGGCGCTCCGGGACCGCAGCGGCCGGGCGGCCACCGGACGACAGCGAGGACGGACATACCGGCGCGGCACCGACCCACACACGGACCGACCCACACACGGACCGGCCCACACACGGACCGACCCCGCAGCAGCCGCTACTCCCGAACCTGCACCACCGGCTCCTTAGTGAAGAGCGCCCCCAGGGAGGGGGCGTTCACCCGCCGGGTCGCCAGGCGCAGCGCTTCCCAGACCGTCACCTGGTTCGCCGTCAGGACCGGTTTGCCCAGCTCCTCCTCCAGCGCCTGCACATACGCCGCCGTATGCAGCGCCGTATCCGGGAGCAGGAGCGCCTGCGCGTCGGGGTGGTCGCCCGCGTGGGCCATGGCACGGACCTCCTCCCAGCCCCACGTACCCACCTCCGCCGCAGTGATGATCCCGTTCCCCCGCGTCGACACGACCTCCGTGCCGGCCGCCTTCAGGAACGAGGCGAAGAGGGAAGCGACGTCCTCCGGGTACGTGGCCGCCACGGCGACCCGCCCCGCGCCCACCTCACGTACCGCGTGGGCGAACGCGAAGGACGTGCTGGACGCCGGCAGGCCCGCCGTCCGGGCCAGCGCACGGACCTGGTCGTGCGCGCCCTCCCAGCCGAAGACGAAGCTCGCGCTGGTGCAGGCCCACACCACCGCCTCCGCCCCGGCCAGACGCAACTCCTCGACCCCGGCGGCGAGCCGTGCCGTCGACCCCATCTCCAGGAGCGCGTCCACCCGGTGCGCGTCCTCGCCGATGTCGGTGTGGACGACCTGCAGCCGGACGTCACTCCCCAGCATCTGTTCCATGCGGGGGTACTCGTCCTCAGCCGAGTGACCCGGATAGAGGAAACCAAGTGCGGTCACTTCCAGCCTCCTTCAAGGCAGCGTTGGTGGTCCTTCGGGCAGCCCCTGGGGCGGATCGACCGGTACCACACCGGGCAGCTCGCCCGGCCCGGCGACCGGACCCGCGCCCGGCCTGGCACTCGGATTGATCAGCGCCTGGTAGGGCCCTACGGCATGGGTACCCAGACGGCGCAGGGCGGACCACATCGTCACCTGGTTCGCGGAGATCACCGGCATCCGCAGCTCGGCCTCCAGCTGCGGAATGACGTCGTACGTCGCGAGGTTGGTGCAGCTGATGAAGAGCGCGTCGGCCCCGCCCAGCACCGCCCGCCGCGCCATCTCCGCCACGTCCTTGTACGGCACCTTCCAGATGTGCCGGGTCAGGCCCAGATAGGCGCGACCGGTGACGGACACACCGGATTCGGCCAGGTAGTGCTCCAGGGACTGGGTCACCGACCAGGTGTAGGGCGTGACGAGCGCGATGCGCCGCGCGCCCAGATCGTCGAGCGCTTCGAGCAGCGCGCCCGAGGTCGTGACGGCCGAGACCGCGCCCTCGCGGTTCATGGCCTCGCACATCGCGCGCTCACCCGCGATGCCGCCGACGAAGCTTCCCGACGTGCAGGCGTACGCCAGAACTTCGGGCTCCGCGGCGCTCAGCGCGCGCACCGCCTCGGCGAGCGTTTCGTGCTCGCTGACGAGTCGTGCCAGGTCAAGGCTTACCTCGACGGGCACGTACGGCGTGCGCGTCAGGTGGAGGGAGATCTCGTCCGGCACCCAGCGCCAGAGCTCCCGGTCGAGTGCGAAGTCGAAAGGGGCGACGACACCTACACCGCGTTGAGGGTGTGGTCCGCCGAGGAAAGAGACGTCCATGAGCAGGCCCCAAGTTCGTGCGTGCGTGCAATGGAGGGACCGGCCGGGGCCGGGAGATGCGAAACCGGCGACGCGCCGGGACGTCGGGACGGGGCAGAAGGCGCCGAGAAAGCGCTACAGAGAGTGCTACGGCCTCGTACGGAGCGTACTCAGTCGCGGGGTGCTTGTGATAGAGCACCTCTGTTGACGAAGGTAGTTTCAGGTGCGAGCGTGGTCAATCCGCGCATCTCAGACGGCTCTGGCCGACACAAATCTCAGGGAAGCGGACTCTCATTGCGAAACGGTTTCTCCTCGATGTCCGAATCAATGTCTGATCCGATGTCTGGTCCGATGTCTGAAACAACCGTTCTGGTCCTTGACGCCCCCTCCCCCGCCCCGCCGCCCCGCCTCGGCAGCCTCACCGGGCGCGCCCGGATCCTGCACGCGGACGCGGACACCCTGGCGGCCCAACTCCCCCACGCCGATGTGCTCCTGGTCTGGGACTTCCTCTCGGACGCGGTGCGTCTGGCCTGGCCCGGCGAGGGGCCGAGGCCCCGCTGGGTGCACACCGCGAGCGCGGGCGTGGACCGCCTGATGTGCCCCGAGCTGGCCCGCTCCGACACGCTGGTCACCAACGCCCGCGGCGTCTTCGACCAGCCCATCGCCGAGTACGTGGCCGCCCTCGTCCTGGCCATGGCCAAGGACCTGCCACGCACCCTCCAGCTCCAGGGCGAGCGCACCTGGCAGCACCGCGAGACCCAGCGAGTCGCCCGTACGCGCGCGTGTGTCGTGGGTTCGGGCCCCATCGGACACGCCATCGTGCGCATGCTGAAGGGGCTCGGGATCATCACCGCCCTGGTGGGCCGCAGCGCGCGGGCCGGCGTCCACGGCCCCGACGAGCTCGACCGGCTCATGGCGCGCGCCGACTGGGTGGTGTGCGCGGCGCCGCTGACGGACGACACGCGCGGGATGTTCGACGAGCGGCGGTTCGGGATGATGCAGCCCTCCGCGCGCTTCATCAACATCGGGCGCGGCGCGCTCGTCGTGGAGGACGCTCTCGCGGCCGCCCTGTCGAAGCGGTGGATCGCGGGCGCGGCGCTCGACGTCTTCGAGCACGAGCCACTGCCCGCGGACAGCCCGCTGTGGACGGCGCCGGGGCTCCTGGTGTCCCCGCACATGAGCGGCGACACGGTCGGCTGGCGCGATGAACTGGGCGCACAGTTCGTCGAGTTGTACGAGGAGTGGGCGGCCGGGCGGCCCCTCTCGAACGTGGTCGACAAGAAACGCGGGTATGTACCCGGGAATTGATCATTCCCCGAGCCACTTCCCTCCCCCTTGAGGAGCGTGCATGACCGAGCTCACGGATCTCACCGCGGTACAACTCGTCGACGCCTATCGCAAGGGCGAATTCAGTCCCGTCGACGCGACACGGGCGGCCCTGCGCAGGGCCGAGGAAGTACAGCCCGCGGTGAACGCCTTCGTGCGCCTCGACGCCGAGGACGCCCTCGCGGAAGCGGAGGCGAGTGCGGAGCGCTGGCGGCGGGGTGAGCCGCGGGGTCTGGTGGACGGGGTGCCCGTCTCGGTCAAGGACATCCTGCTGCAGCGCGGCGGGCCGACCCTGCGGGGCTCCAAAACCGTTCGCGAGCAAGGGAGTTGGGAGGAGGACGCGCCGTCGGTGGCGCGGCTTCGCGAGCACGGCGCGGTGTTCATCGGCAAGACGACGACGCCCGAGTTCGGCTGGAAGGGCGTCACCGACAGCCCGCAGAGCGGGATCACGCGCAATCCGTACGACCCTTCGCGCACCGCGGGCGGTTCCAGCGGCGGCAGCGCGGCCGCCGTGGCGCTCGGCGCGGCGCCGGTGTCGCTCGGCACGGACGGCGGCGGTTCGGTGCGCATCCCGGGCTCCTTCTGCGGGATCTTCGCGCTGAAGCCGACGTACGGACGCGTGCCGCTGTATCCCGCGTCCGCGTTCGGCACGCTGGCGCACGTCGGCCCCATGACGCGGGACGCGGCGGACGCGGCGCTCCTGATGGACGTCATCAGCGGCCCGGACTGGCGCGACTGGTCGCAGCTGGGTCCGGCAGAGGGCAGCTTCCGCGCGGGTATCGAAGGCGGCGTACGCGGACTGCGCATCGCGTACTCCCCCTCGCTCGGCGGTCAGGTCGCGGTGCGGCCCGCGGTCGCCGCGGCCGTGCGCCGGGCCGTGGAGTCCCTCGCGGCGCAGGGTGCGTACGTCGAGGAGGCGGACCCCGACTTCACGGACCCGGTGGAGGCCTTCCACACGCTGTGGTTCAGCGGCGCGGCGCGGGTGATCCAGCACCTGCCGCCGGACCGCCGTGAGTTGCTCGACCCGGGGCTGCGGGAGATCTGTGCGCAGGGCGCCCGGGCCAGCGCGCTCGACTACCTTGCCGCAGTTGACGTACGCATGGAGCTCGGCCGTCGCATGGGCCGCTTTCACCAGACGTACGACCTTCTGATCACTCCGACGTTGCCGATCACCGCGTTCGAGGCGGGAGCCGAGGTACCGAAAGGTTCCGGCCATCGGCGGTGGACGGGATGGACTCCGTTCACCTACCCCTTCAACATGACGCAGCAGCCGGCCGCGACCGTCCCCTGCGGGGTGGACCGGGACGGGCTGCCCATCGGCGTGCAGATCGTGGCGGCGCGACACGCCGACGCATCCGTCCTGCGGGCCGCGCACGCGCTGTACGAAGCGGGCGGCGCGAGGATCGCGCCGCCCTCCATCGGCTGAACCCGCGGACGGGTGCGCAGGCGGGGCCTACGCTCTGCGGAAATTCAGCGTCTCGCCCTGCGCGCCCGCGCGCCACAGGTCGTTGCAGGCCTCGGCCATCTGGTCGAGGCCTTCGACCACTTGGCCCCAGACGATGCCGGGGACCCAGCCGACGTCTCCGTTGAGCAGCAGGTTGTTGCGCTCGTAGAAGAGGGCGAGGTCCACGACCGTGGCACCCGCCTTGACGTCCGCGGCCGGTTCGTACCCATAGGCCTGCGTGCCCAGCTGTGTCCCGTTGAAGGAGAAATAGCAGAGGTCGCCGGGGATGGGGGTGACTGTCGGATTCTCCAGGGGCGGCTCGCGGTCCGCGAAAGCCGGAAAGAGGGCGTAGATCTCATTGCGGGCGTACTTCGCGTGATAGACGTCCTCGCTGAGCGGAAGCGCCTCCCACACCGCCGCGCAGGTCACCGGGGCCCGGTCGTCGAGCAGCTTTGCCGTGCACTGAACTCCCCGCTTGGCGAGGGAGACTTCGATGAATCGGTCTGCCATGTGTCCCATGCTCCTCCCTGGGTCAAGACCACAACGATTGCATCAGGGGCTGAAATTGGCCCGCATATCTCGCGTCGAGTCGGGTAGCCGCGCGCCCATGGCTCCACCACTTTGGAACGACCCAGAGAGCAATGAGACAGAGAGCCCCCGTGCCCCGGGCACGGGGCCCGGTGCGGCGCCCCGGAACATCGGGATCCGCCGACGATCACTCCTGTTCGGCGCGGCCGCGGTAGGTGCGGTGGGCGCGCTCGGCGCGGCGGGCTGCAGCAAGGTGCCCACCGGGGACACGCTGGCGCGCCTGAAGTCGCAGGGGACGGTGCGGCTCGGGATCGCGGGAGAGGCGCCGTACGGGTACATCGACGAGGACGGGGCGTTCACCGGCGAGGCGGTGGAGCTCGCGAAAGTGATCTTCAAGCGCCTGGGGGTCGACAGCGTCCAGCCCGTGGCGACCGAGTTCGGTTCACTCATTCCCGGCCTGACCACGCAGCAGTTCGATGTGGTCTCGGCGGGGATGTACATCAACAAGGAGCGCTGTCAGCAGGTCATCTTCTCCGACCCCGAGTACCAGATGCTGGACTCCTTCATCGTCCGCAAGGGCAACCCGAAGAAGATCTACAACTACCAGGACGCCTTCAAGATCAAGGCGAAGATGGGCACGGGCCCCGCCTACGCTGAGATCGACTACGGGATCGCCGCGGGCTACAAGCGGGACGAGATCTCCATCTTCCAGGACCCGGTCGCGGGCATGAACGCCGTCGAGGCCGGCCGCATCGACTTCTTCGCCGGCACCGCGCTGACCGGCCGCGGAGTGGTCCGCAAGAGCACGAAAGCTGAGGCGACCGAGGCCTTCGCGCCCATCGTCGACGGCGAGAAGCAGATCGACGGCGGCGGCTTCACCTTCCGGCCCACCGACACGGAACTGCGCGACGCCTTCAACGTGGAGATCCACAAGATGAAGAAGAGCGGCGAGCTCTTCCGGATCCTGAAGCCGTTCGGCTTCACCAAGGACGAGATGACCACGCTCACCGCTAAGGAGCTGTGCAAATGACAGCGGGACTGTGGGAACACTGGGTTCTGCCCGGTATCTGGATCACCATCCAGCTGACGATCTACAGCGCGGCCCTGGCCGCCGTCGTCGCCTTCGGCATCGGCATCGCCCGCACCCACCGGCTGCGCACCGTGCGCTTCCTGGCCGGTTTCTACACCGAGGTCTTCCGCGGCACCTCTTCGCTGGTGCTGATGTTCTGGATCTTCTTCGTCCTGCCGCAGCTGGTGGGCTGGGCGCTGGTCCCGATGTGGGCGGCCGTGCTCGCCCTCGGGCTCTCCTACGGTGCGTACGGCGCCGAGATCGTGCGCGGCGCGCTCAACTCGGTGGCTCCGGCACAGCGCGAGGCGGGGGTCGCGTTGAGCTTCAGTCCGTGGCAGCGGATGCGTCTGATCCTGCTGCCGCAGGCCATCCCGGAGATGATCCCGCCGTTCTCGAACCTGCTGGTGGAGCTCCTCAAGGGCACCGCCCTGGTCTCGCTGCTCGGCATCGGCGACGTGTCGTTCGCCGCGTACCTGGTGCGCCTGGCGACCACCGAGAGCGCCGAGATCTACACGATCTCCCTGGTGATCTACTTCGTGCTCGCGTTCCTGCTGACGCGCGGAATGCGTTCCCTGGAGCGTAAGACCAAGGCCGGCATCGGCCAGCAGCCCGAGCCGCGCGGCGGCCTGATGGGCAAGCTCAACTTCCGCCAGCAGCTGGCGACTTCACAGGTTCCGAAGAGCTCAGGGGGCGGTGGCGCGTGAACAACGGTACTGACAAGTGGGACTGGGGTGCGGTCGCCGACTTCATGCCGCACTTCTGGGACGGCGTCCTCACCACCCTGCAGATCCTGGCCCTCGGCTCGCTGATCTCGTTCTCGGTCGGCCTGGTGTGGGCGCTCGCGTTCCGCGCGCCCAGCCGCTTCGTGCGGTGGCCGGTCGGCATCATCACCGAGTTCATCCGCAACACCCCGCTGCTCGTGCAGTTGTTCTTCCTGTTCTTCGTGCTGCCGGAGTGGGGCGTCCAGTTCTCCGCCCTCACCACCGGCATCATCGCGATCGGCCTGCACTACTCGACGTACACCGCGCAGGTCTATCGCGCGGGCATCGAGGCCGTACCCGTCGGACAGTGGGAGGCGGCCACGGCGCTGAGCCTGCCCTACCGCCACACGTGGACCGCGGTGATCCTGCCGCAGGCCATCCGCCGCGTGATTCCCGCGCTCGGCAACTACGTCATCGCGATGTTGAAGGACACCCCGCTGCTGGCCAGCATCGGGGTACTGGAGCTGCTGCAGCGCTCGCGCCTCGAGGCGGCGCAGACCTTCCAGTACACCGAGGCCCTGACCGTCGTCGGCATCGCCTTCATCGTCATCGCCTACCCGTCCTCCCTCCTCCTCCGAGCTCTGGAGCGTCGTCTTGTCGTCTGAAAGCACCCCCAAGGAAACGACCAATCCGGCGGTGGACGGCAGCGAGCTGATCCGCTTCGACAAGGTCACCAAGAGGTTCGGGTCGAACACCGTCCTGGACGAGCTCGACTTCTCGGTGGACTCGGGCAAACACGTCACGCTGATCGGCCCGTCGGGATCCGGCAAGACCACGATCCTGCGGCTGCTCATGACCCTGATGAAGCCCGAGGAGGGCACGATCAAGGTCGGCGGGCGCTACCTCACGCACGAGGAGAAGAACGGCAAGCTCGTGCCGGCGAACGAGAAGTACATCCGCGAGGTCCGCAAGAACATCGGGATGGTCTTCCAGCAGTTCAACCTCTTCCCGAACATGAAGGTCCTGCGCAACATCACGGAAGCCCCGGTCACCGTCCTCGGCCTGTCCAAGGACGAGGCCGAGGAGCGCGCCCGCGGGCTGCTGGAACTGGTCGGGCTCACCGAGCACATCGACAAGTACCCCAACCAGCTCTCCGGCGGCCAGCAGCAGCGCGTCGCCATCGCGCGCGCCCTGGCGATGCGCCCGCAGGTGCTGCTCCTGGACGAGGTCACGTCCGCGCTCGACCCCGAGCTGGTGGCCGGTGTCCTCGACGTCCTGCGGGACATCGCGCACACCACGGACATCACGATGCTCTGTGTGACCCACGAGATGAACTTCGCGCGTGACATCTCGGACCAGGTCCTGATGTTCGACTCGGGGCGGGTCATCGAGGCCGGGACACCGGAGAAGATCTTCACCGAGCCGGAGCACGAGCGGACCCGGGAGTTCCTCAGCGCGGTCCTGTGACCGCGTGGCGAAATCAACCAGGCCATGGCCTTGGGTGATGACGCTGGCATATGCCAGGGTGGCGCGTTCCTGCTGACGGAGCCGGAGCGCGCCACCAATCTGGTCAACAGCCGCTCCATAGTGACCCCTTGGCGGCTATCGTGGGACGGAGCCCAGCTGTCCGGAAC
The DNA here is from genome assembly GCF_055585065.1 of Streptomyces sp. NPDC054047. Taxonomy (NCBI): domain Bacteria; kingdom Bacillati; phylum Actinomycetota; class Actinomycetes; order Kitasatosporales; family Streptomycetaceae; genus Streptomyces; species Streptomyces sp. NPDC054047. The sequence continues at coordinate 1,273,435 of NZ_JBVJKV010000001.1, forward strand.
CGTTCCACGCAGGGGGAAGCCGTGGCGCTGAAGCACGAGCCGACCACGCCGCAGCACTCGGTACAGAGCGCCCTGCGGGTGCTCGAGATCGTCGCCAGGCACGAAGCCGGCGTGACCGACGCCGAGCTGGCCCGGCAGACCAAACTTCCCGCCCCCCAGCTGGCCACCCTCCTTCGCATGCTGCGCCGCGAGGCGTACGTCGAGCAGATCGCCGACGGTGCGTACGTGACCGGTGAGTCCCTCACCCGGCTCGGCTCGGCCCAGCGCCGCGACCAGGCACTGCGGGACAAGCTCCAGGTGACGCTCGACGGGCTGCGCGACTCGATCGGCGCGGCCGTCTACATCAGCCGGTACGAAGACGGCGAAATCAAGATCACCGACTGCGCGGACGGCCCCTGCACCCCGAAGGTCAACGAGTGGGTGGACTTCCGCTCCTCCGCGCACGCCAGCGCGGTCGGCAAGAGCCTGCTGACCCAGCTCGACCTGGACGGCCGCAGGGACCACCTCTCCCGCCACAAGATGGCCCGCCTCACCTCGCGGACGATCACGAACGAGAAGGTCCTCCTGAACCGCCTCGCCGCCCAGCCCGCCACGGTCCCGGTCCTCGACCTCCAGGAGTACGCGGTCGGCACGGTCTGCGCGGCCGTCCCGATCACCGCGGGCTCCTCGGTCGGCTGCCTCGCGCTCTCCCTGCCGGTGGAGCACGCGCACCGGCTGCGCGAAGCGGCCCAGACGCTCAATCGCGGGGCGGCGCCGGTGCTGCTCTCGCTGGCGATCTAGGGGCGGGTCCCCGGGGCGAGCAGCGGGGGAACGCGGGCGGTTCGGAGCACCCTCCAGGACCGGGTATTATTTTCGAGTCAGCACGCGCCGCTAGCTCAGTTGGTTAGAGCAGCTGACTCTTAATCAGCGGGTCCGGGGTTCGAGTCCCTGGCGGCGCACTAGCGATTAGGTCGCTGACCTGGGGCTTCTCGGTTTTCCGAGAAGCCCTTTCGCGTTGCCCCGACCGTCCCGCGACCCTGCGGAAAACCCCACCCTGCTCGACGGCAATCCGCATACCGCCGCTGATCCACGGTTCCTAGCGTTGCTGATGAATCCCGGTGGCTGTGCCGCAGCCGCCGTCCCGCCAGCCTGGAGAAACCGCATGGATCTCGTGACTCTCGCCCTCCCCCAGGAACCCGCGGGCGGCATCGCGGGCTGGGCGGCCGACCTCGTGGACACGATGGGCGGTCCGGGCGCCGGTCTCGCCATCGCCCTGGAGAACCTCTTCCCGCCGCTGCCCAGCGAGGTGATCCTGCCGCTGACCGGCTTCGCCGCCGGACAGGGCGTGATCAGCCTGGCGTCCGCGCTGTTCTGGACGACACTCGGCTCGGTGGTCGGCGCCGCCGTCCTGTACTGGATCGGCGTGCTGTTCGGCCGTGAGCGCATGCATGCCATCTGGGCCAAGCTGCCGCTGGTCAAGGGTTCCGACCTGGAGCGCACCGAGCAGTGGTTCGCCAAGCACGGCACGAAGGCGGTCCTCCTGGGCCGCATGGTGCCGATCTTCCGCAGCCTCATCTCGGTCCCGGCCGGTGTGGAGCGCATGCCGCTGCCGATCTTCCTGACCCTGACCACCGTGGGCAGCCTGGTCTGGAACTCGGTCCTGGTGATGGCGGGTTACTGGCTGGGCGACCAGTGGGACGCCGTGGAGACCTACGTCGGTTTCCTCTCCAAGGCCGTCCTCGTCCTGGTCGTCGTCGCCATCGCCGTCTACGTGGTCATGCGCGTCCGGTCCAAGAAGCGGCCGCAGGCGCAGCCCCAGCACCGCCGTACGTCCTGACCCGCGGCGATGACAGGCAACGCGACGAACCCCCGTCCCCTTCCCGCCCCTGCTGAGCGATCTTGCCCCGGCGGTGCGGCGGCATTAGTGTCGGCAGGCGTGACGGGGGACCTGGCGGTGAAGCCGACGGCGCGCCTCCTCAGAGCCGCAGGCGTCCTGCTCAGCTGCTTCACCGCCCTGCTCGGCCTGCTGTACTTCATCCTGGCCGGCGCCCTGCTCGGCGCCTTCCTGCTGTGGCCGCGCACCCGCGGCAGGGCCTACGCCCTGCTCGCCGCGGGGGCCCGCAGGCTCGCCGCCCTCGAACGTTCGAGGCGCTCGGTCTTCTTCCACGACAGGTTCCCCGAGCACCACGCCTCCGACCAGCAGGTGCTGCGCTACCTCGCGGCCCGCACGTACACCGGACTGCTGTGCGGCGTCGTGGTCGGACTGCTCGTCTTCGGCGTCGTCCTGGCCGGGCTGCTCGCCGCGGGCGTCGCCCGGTCCACGATGACCTGGCAGGAGCTGCTGCCCCAGGTGGTGCTCGGCGGCGTCCTGCTCTTCCTCGACGTACAGGGTCTCCACTCACTGGCCGCCCTGGACGCCCGCCTGGCCCGCGAGTGCTTCGGGCCCTCGGAGCGCGAGCTCCTGGAGCGGCGCATCGACGAACTGGCCGCCAGCCGCGCCGCGGTGGTGCACGCGGTGGACACGGAGCGGCGGCGCGTCGAACGCGATCTGCACGACGGCGTCCAGCAGCGGCTCGTGGCGCTGGCCATGCTGCTCGGGCGGGCCCGCCGCAGCAAGACTCCGGAGCAGGCGGACGCCCTCCTGGAGCAGGCGCACAAGGAGTCGAGGGAAGTCCTCACCGAACTGCGCGAAGTGGCCTGGCGGGTCTATCCGTCGGCGCTCGACAACCTCGGTCTTCAGGAGGCCATCGGCGGGGTCTCCGAGCGGTGCAGCATCCCGATACGGATGGAGTACGACGTTCCCGAGCCGCTGGCGCCGTCCCTGGAGACGGCCGCCTACTTCGTCGTGTCCGAGGCCGTGACCAACGCGGCCAAGCACTCGTCGGCCGAGGACATCTTCGTCAGCGTCAAGGCGTACGACACGTCCCTCGCCATCCTGGTCCGCGACAGCGGTGTCGGCGGCGCCGATCCGGCGGGCAGCGGTCTGACCGGACTGCACAGCCGGGTGGCCGCGCTCGACGGCAGCCTGAACGTCCACAGCCCCGTCGGGGGCCCCACCACCATCACCGCGGAGCTGCCGTGCGCGTAATTCTCGCCGAGGACTCGACCCTGCTGCGAGAAGGGCTGATCCGGCTGCTCACCGAGGAAGGCCACGAGGTGCTCGCCGGGGTGGGTGACGCCGTCTCGCTGCTGCGTGAGATGGAGACGCAGACGCCGGACATCGTGGTCACCGACATCCGGATGCCGCCGACCCACACCGACGAGGGGCTGCGCGCCGCGGTGGAGATCCGCAAGCGCTGGCCCGGCGTCGGCGTGCTCGTGCTCTCCCAGCACGTGGAGCGCAACTACGCGGCCCAGCTGTTCACTTCGAACGTCGAGCGGGTCGGCTACCTCCTCAAGGACCGCGTCGCGCAGGTCGACGAGTTCCTCGACTCGCTGGAGCGCATCCACGCGGGCGGCGCCGCCATCGACCCCGAGGTCGTACGGCAGTTGGTCATCCGCACCACGCACACCGACCCCCTCTCCCGCCTCACCCCCCGCGAGCGCAGCGTCATCGAGGTGCTTGCGCAGGGCCACACGAACGCGGCCATCGCGCAGAAGCTGCACATCTCGCTGAGCTCGGTCGAGAAGAACCTCAACATGATCTTCGACAAGCTGGATCTCTCGCACACCACCGGCTACAGCCGCCGGGTGCTCGCGGTGCTGCGCTACCTGGAGTCCTGACACCTCACGGACGGCGCCCGGCCCCGGACCGCCCCGCACATATCCCCCGCACCGGTGAGGACAGCGTCGCGGGGCCGCCGCGATACTGGCACGGCCTCCTGCCCCGAGGAGCCGCCCGATGCAACGTCCCTTCCTCGCGCTGTCCCGACTGCGCACCGCCCACCCCTACGCGGTGGACACCGCGCTCGCCGCCGTGGTGCTCTTCGCCGTCTCGCTCCAGTTCCTCTTCCCCGACGAAGGGGGCGACGAGCTGAGCGCGGCCGGGTTCGCCCTCGGTGCCGGGACCGCGGTGCCGCTGATCTGGCGCCGACGCGCGCCCTTCGCCTGCGCCGCCCTGATCGCCGTCTTCACGCCCGCCATGGCGCTCTACCACCGGCCGCCGCCCGACGTCTGCTTCGGCGGCATGGTCGCCCTCTACACCGTGGCCGCCCTGAGCACGCCGCTGAAACGGCGCTTCATGCTCGTCGGCTGGCTGACGGGCGCCGCCGTGACCATGACCTTCAAGGAGCACGCCGAGCCGTACGAATACCCCTTCCATCTGCTCAGCCTCATCAGTGCGTACGCCCTGGGGGCCTTCGCCCGCGTGCAGCGCGCGTACACCGCCGCCCTGGAGGACCGGGCCCGGCGCCTGGAGCGGGAGCGCGCCACCGAGACCGCGCGGGCGGTCAGCCAGGAGCGCTCCAGGATCGCCCGCGACATGCACGACATCCTGGCCCACGCGGTGAGCCTGATGGTGGTCCAGGCGGAGGCGGGGCCCGTGGTCGTCCGCAGCGACCCGGACCGTGCGGTGGGGGCGTTCGACGCGATCGCGGGCGCGGGGCGCGACGCGATGGTGCAGTTGCGGCGAATCCTCGGCGTACTGAGGGAGTCGTCGGCCCCGGGGGACGGCGGACGCGTCCCGCAGCCGACACTCGCGGCGCTCCCGGAGCTGACCGCGCTGGTCGAACGGGCGGGCCTGCGCGTGGAGTTGAGCGAGACGGGCGAGCCCCGCCCGCTGCCGCCCGACGTCGAGGTGGCCGCGTACCGCATCGTCCAGGAGGCCCTGACCAACTGCGTCAAGCACGCGGGAGCGACGGAGGCGACCGTCCAACTTGGGTGGTCCGCAGCTGAGTTGACGCTCAAGGTCCAGGACGACGGAGCCGGGTTCTCCGCCGACGAAGGCGTGGGGCACGGACTCGTCGGCATCCATGAACGCGCCGCCGCCTGCGGTGGCACCGCCGAGGCCGGGAACGGTCCCGATGGTGGATTCCGTGTCGCCGTACGGCTGCCCACGGCATCCTTGGGGGATGAGCATCCGGGTGGCGGTCGCCGACGATCAGGAGCTGGTGCGCAGCGGCTTCTCCATGATCCTTGAGGCGCAGCCCGACATCGAGGTGGTGGCGGAGGCGGGTGACGGCGCGGAGGCGGTGGCGGCGGTGCGCCGGCACGCCCCGGACGTCATCCTCCTGGACATCCGCATGCCGGGCATGGACGGCATCGAGGCGGCCCGCCAGGTGTGCGCGCAGTCCAGCTGCCGGGTCGTCATGCTGACCACCTTCGACCTGGACGAGTACGTGTACGAGGCGCTGTACGCGGGGGCGAGCGGCTTCCTGCTCAAGGACGTCCGCAGGGACGACCTGGTGCACGCGGTCCGGGTCGTGGCCGCCGGGGACTCCCTGCTCGCGCCCTCGGTGACCCGGCGGCTGGTGGCCGACGTGGTCCGGCGCCGCCGCACGGAGGCCGGCGCACCCGCCGTGTCGCCGTCCGAACGCCTCGCGGTCCTCACCGCCCGCGAGGAGGAGACGCTGCGGCTGCTCGCCCGGGGGCTCTCCAACGCGGAGATCGCGGCGTCGTTCGTGGTCAGCGAGCACACGGTGAAGACCCACGTCAGCAACGTCCTGTCGAAGCTGGCGCTGCGGGACCGGGTGCAGGCGGTGATCTGCGCGTACGAGACGGGGCTCGTGATCCCGGGGAGCTAGGCCCCCCGCCGTCGAACTGCCGCCGCTTCTCCCGTGACCTCCCCGGCCCTCCCCTGCCTTCCCCGGCCCTCCCCCGCCCGACGGAGACCTACCCCGCACGGGGGAGACGGCAAGACCGCCCGCCACGGCGATCCGCCGCACACGGGCACGGGGCGACGCTGAGGGGCGACCCGGACCCCGTCCATGGAGGAGGCAGAGCCATGCTGGCCGCCCTCGCCCGCACAGCGACCCGACGCCCACGAACCGTCGTCCTCATCTGGCTCCTTCTCCTCGTCCTCGGCCTCGGCTTCGGCACCCGGGTCTTCGGCGACCTGACCTCGTCGGTCGAGGACGTCCCCGGCAGCGAGTCGGTCGTCACGGAGGAGCGCCTCGCCGAACTCACCCCGGAGGGCGAGGACTTCAACGCCGTCGTGTCGGCGTCCGCCGTCGAGACCCCGCAGCTCCGCGCGCAGGTGGGCGACGCCGTCGCCGACGTACGGAAGCAGCCGGGCATCGCCGAGGTGCCCGATCCGTACACCACCCGGGGCCTGGTCGCCCAGGACGGCAAGGCCCTGCTCATCCCCGTCGTCCTCAAGGGCGGCCTGGACGACGACGCCGAGGAAGAGGCCGTCGGCGACGCCGCCGACCGCCTCCGGGAGATCAGCGCCGCCGAGGTGGCGGTGAGCGGCGGGCCGCTGCTCGGCGAGCAGATGGGCGGCAGGGCCCAGGAGGACGTCGCGCAGGCCGAGTTGATCACCTTGCCCGCCGTGCTGGTCGTGCTCCTGCTCATCTTCGGCGGGCTGCGGGCCGCCGGACTGCCCCTCCTGGTCACCGTGAGCGGCGTGGCCGGCGCCTTCCTGACCCTGTACGGGTTCAGCCAGTTCACCGAGATCTCCGTCTACGCCGTCCAGATCGTCACCATGCTCGGCCTCGGCCTCGCCGTCGACTACGCGCTCCTGATGGTGATCCGCTTCCGCGAGGAACGGGGGAAGACGGACGACGTGGCGCGGGCCGTGCACGCGACCGTCGCCCGCGCCGGGCGCACCGTCCTCTTCTCCGGTCTGACGGTGGCCATCAGCCTGTCGGGGCTCGTCTGGTTCCCCAGCCCGTTCCTGCGCAGCATGGGCCTCGCGGCCGGTGCGGTGGTCGTCGTCGACATGCTGGCGGCGCTGACGCTGCTGCCCGCGCTGCTCGCCCTGTTCGGCGGCAAGATCGCACCGGCCGGGTCGAAGTCCCGTACGAGCAAGCTGACTTGGTGGCGTGCGAAGTCAGACCAGACCCCTGAGCCCGGAGCCTTCTTCGCGCGCCTCGCCCTCTTCTCCGCCCGGCGCCCCTTGGCCGTGACGACCACCGTCGTCGCCGTCCTCACCCTGCTCGCGCTGCCCGCCTTCGGGATGCGGATCAACATCGGGGACGCGCGGCAGCTCCCGCACGACACCGAGGCCCGGCAGCTGTACGACACCGTGCGCGAGCACTATCCGGCGGGGACGGACACCGACCCCGTCCAGGTGCTCATCGGGCCCGGCGCCGAACCCGACTGCGAGGACAAGATCCGTGCCCTGCCCGGGATCAGGGCGGCCGACGGCGAGCGGCTCTCCGACGGCACGATCCTGCTCGAACTGACCCCGACCGGCTCCGTCGACGGTCCCACCGCCACCCGGCTCGTGGAGCAGGTGCGCGACCTCCGCGGCGACGAACCCGTCCGCGTCACCGGCAACGCGGCGAGTCTCGTCGACTTCCGCTCGATGCTCGCCGAGCGGGCGCCCTGGGCCGTACTGACCGTGCTCGTCGCCCTGTTCGGCCTGCTCTTCGCCTTCACCGGCTCGCTGCTGCTCCCGCTGCGTACGCTCGCCACCACCCTGCTCAGCCTGGGCGCCGCGCTCGGCGTCGTGGTGTGGGTGTTCCAGGACGGGCATCTCGCGGGGCTGCTCGGCGGTGAAGGGCTCGGGGCGCTGAGCCTGACCGCGCCGCCGCTGATCATCGCGATCGCGTTCGGACTGGCCATGGACTACGAGCTGTTCATCCTGTCCCGGATGCGGGAGACGTGGCTGGAGACCGGCGACCACCGTGCCGCCGTCGTCGAGGGGCTGCGCCGCTCGGGCCGCGTGGTCAGCTGTGCGGCGCTGCTGCTCGCGATCGTCTTCGGCGGCTTCATGACCGGCGGCTTCTCACCGATCCTGCAGATCGGGCTCGGTCTGACGCTCGCGGTGCTCATCGACGCGACCGTGGTCCGGATGTTCCTCGTCCCGGCGACGATGACGCTGCTGGGCCGCCGTGCCTGGTGGGCGCCGCCGCGCCTGCGGAGGATGCACGAGCGGTACGGGCTGCGCGAGGAGCCGTCCGACGACCCCGTACCGGTCAGGCAAGCACCACCCAGTCCATGACCAGGGCGGCCACCAGGCCGACGGCCAGAAGGTAGCTGCCGAGCCGGGTCCGTCCGCGCCTGCTGAGTTCGATCACCAGGCCGCAGAGGACGAGCAGCAGCCCGTACACCCCCACGACCAGGACGGACGACCGGCTCGCCAGGCGTACGGCGAGCACTGCGGCCGCCGCGGCCATCAGCACCGAGGCCGCGGCGATCCGTATGCGCCGGGCCTGGCGCGGCGTGAGGCCTGCCCGTGTCTGGTCTGACGTGCTCATGGTTCAGGATCGTAATCGACCAGACCGATGGCCACTGCACGCTTTGCTTTCCGGGGCCATCCGGGGGCCTTCCGGGGGCTTTCCGGGGCTTGCCGGGCTTTCCGGGCTCAGGCCCGCAGGTACGCGAGGACCGCGAGGACCCTGCGGTGGGTGCCGTCGGCGGGCGGCAGGTCGAGTTTCCCCAGGATGTTGCCGATGTGCTTGCCCACCGCGGCCTCGCTGACGACGAGTTCGGCGGCGATCGCGCCGTTCGACCTGCCCTCGGCCACCAGGCCGAGGACCTCGCGCTCGCGCGGCGTGAGCTGGGCGAGGGGGTCGCGGCGGCGCCTGAGCAACTGCCGTACGACCTCCGGGTCCACGACCGTGCCGCCGTCCGCGACCCGCGTCACCGCGTCGGCGAACTGCTCGACCTGGCCCACGCGGTCCTTGAGCAGATAGCCGACGCCGGTGCCGTCGCCGGTGTCCAGGAGCTCGGCGGCGTACGAACGCTGCACGTACTGACTGAGCACGAGGACCGGCAGCTCGGGCCGTTCGGCGCGCAGGGCGAGGGCGGCGCGCAGGCCTTCGTCCTGGAAGGTGGGCGGCATGCGTACGTCGGTGAGGACGAGGTCGGGGTCGTGCGCGTCGACGGCGGCGCGGAGCCCTTCCGCGTCACCGAGCGCGGCCGGTACGTCGTGCCCGAAGCGGGTCAGCAGCCCGATGAGACCTTCGCGGAGCAGCACGCTGTCCTCGGCCACGACGATGCTCAGTCGGCGGTGAGTGCTGGGGAGTGCTGGGCTCGGCACGGGATCTCCACGGACAGTACGGTCGGCCCGCCGGGCGGGCTGGTGACCGTCAGTGTGCCATCGAGCACGGCGATCCGGTCCGCGAGCCCGGTCAGCCCGCTGCCCCGGGAGGGGTCGGCGCCGCCCTTGCCTTCGTCCCACACCTCGATGCGGAGGGTTCCGTGCTGATGTCGGGCCTTGATGCGGGCGCGGGGTGCTTCGCTGTGGCGGGCGATGTTGGTGAGGGCTTCCCGGGTGGTGAAGTACCCGGCGGACTCGACGGGTTCGGGGAGGCGCGGCAGGCCGTCGAGGTCGGTGTCGACGGGAACGGGGGACCGTTCGGCGGCGTCCTCGATGGCGGCGGCGAGGCCGTAGTCGGCGAGGACCTGGGGGTGGATGCCGCGGATGAGTTCGCGCAGCTCCGTGAGGACGTTCCCCGCCTCGTCGTGGGCCGTGGCGAGCCGGCCGGCGAGGGGGCTGCCGGGGGTGGCGTCGAGCCGGGCGAGGCCCAGGGCCATGGTGAGGGCGACGAGGCGCTGCTGGGCCCCGTCGTGCAGATCGCGCTCGATGCGGCGCCGCTCGGCCTCGAAGGCGTCGACCAGGCGGGCCCGGGAGCGGGTCACTTCTGCCAGTTGGGTGGCCGCTTCGGCCTCGCGCGGGGCGAGGAGGAGGCGGGCGAGGGCGGCTCGGGCGGTGGCGTAGGCGCCGAGGGGATAGAGGAGCGGGGCGAGGAGGGCGAGGCCAAGGAGTGCGAGGGCGAAGGCGTGCGGATAGCCACTGACGAGCCAAAGCTTGGCGGCGCGTATCTCACCTCCGTCGAGGGCGAGTTGGGCAGGGGCGGCGATGAGGACGGCGGGGCCGCCGAGGGTGCAGATGAGCACCAGGAGATCGAGCGGCCACAGGACGAGCGCGAGCAGCACGGCGTACGCGAACTCGCGCCAGGTGGCCTGCTCCGTGAACCGAAGCGTGAGCCAGGCGGGGATGCCGGGAGCTTCGGGGGTGCGGTGGGGACTGGGAGCACCGGATGGATCGACGAGGGCGAGCCGACGCCGTTCGAGGGCGGCGACGGGGATTCCGGCGAGGGGAAGCAGGGCGAGGAGGGGCAGCCCTACGAGGAGGAGGGCGAGGGCGGCACTGACGGTAACGGCAACAAGCCCACAGAGAAGCAGGAGAATCCCCAGCAGCACACCCCCGAGGAGATACCCGACGCCCCTCCAGGGCGCACTGGACCCCAGATACCCCCGCCGCCGAACCCCCACCCAGACGCTTTCCCTGACCATGGGGGCCACGGTATGCGGGGGCGGGGTGGGTGCGGTGCCGCGCCGGTATGTCCGTCCTCGCTATCGTCCGGTGGCCGCCTGGGTACTTCGGCCCCGGAGCGCCGCGAACCGTGCTCCGGGCGGACATACCGCCACGTCCCCTCCCGAGCGCTCCCGACTGCGACGAATCACTGGTCGCTGCGGGGCAATCGGGCGGGTGGGCGGGAGAGGCTCGTTCGGCCAGGGTCGGATGCGGAGTTACGGGCGGGTGGGCGGGAGAGGCCCGTTCGGCAAGGGGCGGATGCGGAGTTACGGGCGGGTGGGCGGGAGAGGCCCGGGAGACGGCACCGGCGCCGGCGGCAGCAGCCCCTCACGGGACTGGGCCCGGTACTGGTCCAGCAGGGCAGTCTCCACGTCCGGCGTCAGACGGTGATACGCCCCCGCCCCGGGGGCAGGCCGCCACCACACAGGATCCCCGCAGCGAAACCCCTCCCCCCGCAAAACCGCCCTCGCCACCTTGTTCGTCGCCGTCACCGGCATCCTCTCCACCACCCGCACGAACCGCGGCGCCATCTTCGTGCCCAAGTCCGGCTGGGACAGCAGGAATTCCGCGAAGGACAAGGGGTCGAAAGCCACCCCCGCCCGGGGCGCCACCGCCGCCATCACCTGATCCCCCGCCACGGGGTCCGGCACCGCGTACACCGCGACCGCCACCGCCCCCTCCCACCGCGCCAGAATGTTCTCGATCATCGCCGCCGCCAGGTTCTCGCTGTCCACGCGGAGCCGGTCGTCCGTACGCCCCGCGAAGTAGAGGAACCCCTCCCCGTCCCGGTAGAAGAGATCCCCCGTCCAGTACCAGCCGTCCCGCAGCCGCGCCGCGTCCGCCTCCGCGTTGCGCCAGTACCCCTCGAAGGGCGTCCGGCCCTTGTTCACCAACTCCCCTATCGCCGACTTCCCGTTCAGGAGCCGGCCGTCCTCCGTGAAGACGGCGGGCGGGCACTCCTCCCGCGTCACGGGGTCCACCACCGCCAGCTCGTCCCCCGGCGCCGCCCGCCCGATCGCCCCGGCCGGCGTCCCCGGCGCCCGCTGGATCGCCGCCCCGCCCTCCGAGGAGCCGTACCCCTCGACCAGGCGCACCCCGAACCGCTTCTCGAAGCGCGCCGCGTCCACCGCCCCGGCCTCGGTGCCGAAGCCCAGGTGGAGGGGGTTGTCCGTGTCGTCGGCCTTCTCCGGCGTAGCCAGGACGTACTGCACCGCCCTTCCCACGTACGTGAAGTACGTGGCCCCGTGCGCCCGTACGTCGTCCAGGAACGCCGAGGCGGAGAAGCGGCGCCGCAGCGCCACCCCCGCCCCGGCCGCCAGCGCGGGCGCCCAGTCCGCGATCACCGCGTTGCCGTGGAACATGGGCATGCAGATGTAGTGGACGCCCTCCGGGCCGAGGCCGAAGTGGCCGACCAGCGACTGTCCCGCCGCCGCCAGGCGGCCCTGGCTGCAGATCGCGGCCTTGGGCGCCCCCGTCGAGCCGGAGGTGAAGTAGAGCAGCATGCGGCTCGTCGGCGTCGCCGATCGCGATATCTCCGGGTGAGCCTGCGCGTAGGGCGCCAGGAGTTCCGCGTACGCCTGCGTGTCGGTCACCAGGATGCGCAGGCCCGGGAGTTGCAGGCCGTCCAGGAGCGGGAGATGGGCCCGTTCCGTGATCAGGACCGCGCAGTCGGTGTGCACGATGTCGCGGGCCAGCTCCGCGCCCCTGCGCGTGGGGTTGATGCCCGCCACGGCCGCCCCCGCGAGCGCCGCCGCGCTCAGCCACAGCGGGTACTCGGGGGTGTTGTCGAGCAGCACGCCGACGTGCGGCTCGGCACCTCTCGGCAGCAGGTCGGCGAGGAGCGCCGCCCGCGCCGCCGCGCCCGCTGCGACCTGGTGGTGGGTCAGCTCCTGGTGCTCGAAGCGCAGTCCGGGGCGGTGGTCGCCCCAGCGCGCCCGCACGAGTTCCGCGACGGTGCTCCCGGTGGACTTCATGGCCGCGCACCATAATTGATGGGCCGTCAGATGGGGAGGGTGTCTACGGGAGCTCTGACCCGAACAGGTCGTTCGCCGACACCATGAAGAAGACGCAGAAGGCGAGCACGACGCCGAGGAAGCAGAGGGTGGCGACCGTGCCCGCCGCGTTCTTGAAGGGGCTCGGCTCGTGCGCCGTCGCCTTCTCGGGGCGGTCGGCCGCGTAGTGCACGGTGACGAAGTCGCCCTCGACGGTCGTCGCGGGGCCGTTCTCCTCCTCGAACCTGAGGGGGCGCCCCGCGGATGGCGTGAACTCGTAGACGTGGTGCAGCGTGGTCGTGGTGTGGCCGCTGTCGCTGCGACTGCTGGTCGTGGTGTACGTACGCAGGCAGCGCCCCTCGGCCGTCAGGCCGCTCGACCACGCCTGCCGCAGCTCCAGGGAGCGCCTGACCACCTTGACCGCCATCACGATCGCCACCGCGCCGATGGCCACGGGCACCACGACAAACATGAACTCCACAACTGTCCCCCGGTGATCGATGCCGTTCCGCGCACACCGTCCTCATCGTGGACGGCGTGCGCAGAACCTACCCGTGGGGAGCGCCGTGGAGCCTCAAGCCCTGCTCAGAACTTGACGTCGGAGCAGGCGTAGAACGCGTTCGCCGTGTCGTGGACGGTCCACACCGCGACGATCACGTGATGTCCGCTCCTGCCGCCGGGGATCGCCCCGGAGTGCGAGAGCGTGGCGGGCGGCTGCTGGCCGTTGTAGGGGACGTTGAGGAACGGGGTCGTGTCGAGGGCGGCCCGGGTGACCGGCTTGCTCTCGTCCCAACCCTGCTTGGTTATGTAGTACTTGAAGTCGGTGGTGCGGTGCCGTGCCGTGAACTGCCAGCGGAAGGTGTAGTTCTGACCTGCGCTGACGCTGGTCGTCGGCCAGGCGCCGCCGCCCGGCGCCTTCGGCTGGTTGAGCGAGTCGAAGCCGCCGACGCCCGCCGAGCAGATCTTGCCGTCGGCCGGACCGGACGCCGGGAAGCCCTTGGGGCCCTCGACGCTCTGCGGTTCGTACTGGATGGAACCGCAGCCGCTCACCGTGCCGTTGGCACAGTTGATCTGGCGGCTGGCCGGCAGGTCGGTGTAGCCGTGGCTGCTCGCGCCACCGGACGAGAGCGCGAGGGCCCCGAACGTGGTGGCGCCGAGCATGGCCGCGTACATCTTCTTGTTTCGCATGCTGCCGCTCCAGGGGGAAACGTGGGGGTTCCGTGAGCCGTGCGCGCGCTGCGGCACTGCGGGTGCAGTGGGTGCAGTGGGTACTGCGGTCTAGACCAAGCCCAGATTATGGGCGGTAGTTGAACATGTCCATACCAATAGTGGAGACGATCCGATCGCAGCGTTCGCGCGACTTCTCCACGAGGTCACCGTTGGGGCCGTCGTTCGTCGCCACCCACGCCGCCGCCCCGTCGGCCGTCCGGCCGCCCGCCAACTGCCTTTCGATCAGGCGCAGTTGACGTACCTCCGCAGGTGCCCGCACGTACCAGCACTCCCCCATCAGCCGCCGTGCGTCGCGCCAGCCGGGCAGATCGCAGGCGAGATAGTTCCCCTCGGTGACGACGAGACGGGCGCTCGGCGGGACCCGGTGCCGGGCGGAAACCGGCTCGTGGAGAGTGCGGTCGTAATCGGGTACGTAGATGTCGTGCCCGGTGTCGTCGAGGACCCGGGTGAGGAGCGCGACGTATCCCCGGACGTCGAAACTCGGCTCCGAACCCTTGCGGGCGGTGAGGGCGAGGCGCTCCAGCTGGTCGTTCGAGAGGTGGAAACCGTCGAGCGGCAGATACGCGGCGCCCTCGCCGACCGCCTCCACCAGCGCCCGCGCGAACGTCGACTTCCCCGCGCCGGGCGGCCCCGCGATCCCCAGGAGGGTGCGGGGCCGGACGGCGGTCAGGCTCCAGGCGTCCCGGGCGAGGTCCGCGAGGCTGGGGGCACGGTCGGTTCGGGCGCTGTCATCGGTCTCCATGCCCCGTATAGAACGCCACCGTCAGGTCCTTGACCAAGGCCTTGCGCTCGTAGTCGTCGAGCTCGACCAGGCCGCGGGTGGTCAGCCGGGTCACCGTGTCCTCGACGGAGTCCACCACCGAGGTGAGCACGCTGTCGCGGTGCCGTGCGTCCAGGGCGGCGACGCGGCGCAGGCGCATGGTGTCGGCGATCTCGGGGGCGTACTCGATGCGGGTCGGCTGGGCGGAGAAGATCTCGATGCCGACCGGCTCGGCCTCCACCGCGAGCATCCGGGTCAGCGCGTCACCGACGGCGTCGGCGTCGCGCAGGGTCGGGGTGTCGTCGTGGAAGGCGTCGGCGGGCAGCCGGGACAGGACGCGGGCGGTCGCCGCCTCGACGCACTCGCGCAGATACTCCTGGTGGTCGGCGACGCCGAGCGTCGCGCGCGCCGCGTCCTTGACCCGCCACACGACGAGGACGACGACCCGCAGCGCGACCCCGCCCCGGTCCACCGCGGGCATCGGCTCGCTGCGCCAGTGCCGCAGGCGTACGTCGACGCGGCGGCGCAGGAGGAGCGGGTTGACCCACATCAGTCCGGTGCGGCGGACGCTGCCGCGGTAGCGCCCGAAGAGGGTGAGCACCCACGCCGTGCCGACCCGGCCCCGGGCCAGCCCCCCGAACCCGAACAGGGCGAGCGCACCCGAGGCGGCGAGCGAGGCCCACTGCGCGAGGCCGAGCCCGGCGTACGCGTCGTAGCCGCCGTACCCGTCCGCCCAGGGCAGCCCGGCCGCCAGCGCCACCGACTCGGGCAGCACCCCGGCCCATCCCAGCGCGGCCGCACACCCGGCGACGCCCACGGCCCCGCCGAGCACCCCGACCGCACCGGGCAGCACCCGGGCGGGCCGCTCGCCGAGGGCCGGGTCGACCACGGGCAGGGGGCGGGCGGCCACCGGCGGCGCGGGGCGCCGGGCGGTGCGCGGCTGCTCGCCCGTCCCTTGCCTGCGCCGCACGACGGCGGGCGCAAGGGACACCCCTGGTTCGGCGGGGTCGTCGCGGAAGAGGAGGTGGATGGGGATCTCGGTGGTCGCCTCGCTCTGGATCAGGCGCGGCGGGCGGGCGACCGGCTCCGGGGCGCCGACGGCCTTCGGGTCCTCGGGCTGGGGGGTCTGTGACCGTGAAGCCGCTGTCGCACTCATCCTTGCCTCCGCCTCATACGTACCTCGGTCTCATCCCCACCCCGGTCACATCCCGACCCGATCCACACCCCGGCCACACCCGCGCCCCGGTCACGTTCGTGCCCCGGCCCGACTCGTGCCCCGGTCTCATCCGCAACCCGGTCACATGTGTGCCTCGGTCCCACTTCTGGCCCGGTCACAACCGCGCCCCGGTCACGTTCGTGCCCCGGCCCGACTCGCGCCCCGGCCACACCCGCAACCCGGTCACATCTGTGCCCCAGCCCAATTGCTGCCCCGGCCACACCCGCAACCCGGTCACTTCCGCGCCCCGGCCCGACTCGTGCCCCGGCCACACCCGCAACCCGGTCACATGTGTGCCTCGGTCCCACTTCTGGCCCGGTCACAACCGCGCCCCGGTCACGTTCGTGCCCCGGCCCGACTCGCGCCCCGC